>CAWIOI010000005.1:0-314849 GCA_963837575.1 uncultured Actinomycetota bacterium | reverse complement strand
GCGAGATCCAGGGCCGGCTGTGCATCGTCATCGACGACATGATCGACACCGGTGGCACGGTGGCGAAGGCGGTGCAGGCGCTGCTCGCCCAGGGCGCGAAGGACGTGGTGGTCGCCGCGACCCACGGCGTGCTCTCCGGCCCCGCCCCTGAACGCCTTTCGAACTGCGGCGCCCGTGAAGTGATCTTCACCGACACCCTGCCCATCCCGGACGAGAAGCGCTTCCCCCGGATGTCGGTGCTGCCCATCGCCCCGCTCCTGGCCGAGGCCATCCACCAGGTGTTCCACGACGGCTCGGTGACGAGCCTTTTCGACGGCAACGCCTAGCACGCCGTGCCGAAACGATGCCGGCCCGCGTTTCCGCGCGCGGTCAGGACTCGAACTTGTAGCCCAGCCCGCGCACGGTCACGAGGTGCTTGGGCGCGCCCGGGTCGGCCTCGACCTTGGCCCGCAGCCGCTTGACGTGCACGTCGAGGGTCTTGGTGTCGCCGACGTAGTCCGCGCCCCACACCCGGTCGATCAGCTGGCCCCGGGTCAGCACCCGGCCGACGTTGCGCAGCAGGTACTCCAGCAGGTCGAACTCCTTCAGCGGCAGCGCGACGTCGGTGCCGTTGACGCTGCACGACGTGCCGCTCGACGTCCATCCGCACCGGCCCGGCCTCCAGCACGCCGGGGGCGCCGTCGTCGTCGCGCGCTCGCCGCCGCGGCGCAGCACGGCGCGCACGCGGGCGATCAGCTCGCGGGCCGAGTAGGGCTTGGTGACGTAGTCGTCGGCGCCCAGCTCCAGCCCGACCACCTTGTCGATCTCGCTGTCCCGCGCCGTCACCATGATCACCGGGACGGCGGAGCGGGTGCGCAGCGCCTTGCAGACGTCGGTGCCGCTCATGCCGGGGAGCATGAGGTCGAGCAGCACGATGTCGGCGCCGTTGCGGTCGAACTCCTCCAGCGCGTCCTGGCCGGTGGCGGCGACCGCGGTGGTGAAGCCCTCCTTGCGCAGCAGGAAGGCGAGCGGGTCGGCGAAGGACTCCTCGTCCTCGACGATCAGCACCCTGGTCATGTGGTTCCTCCGAGGTGGACGGGAGCGCGGTCGGCGGTCTGGGCGGCGCCGCCAGCGGGCAGGCGCATGGTGAACGTCGAGCCGGTGCCGGGCCTGCTCCACAGCCGCACCTCGCCGCCGTGGTTGGCCAGCACGTGCTTGACGATCGCCAGGCCGAGCCCGGTGCCGCCGGTGGCCCGGGAGCGGGCCGGGTCGACGCGGAAGAAGCGCTCGAACACCCGCTGCTGGTGCTCCGGGGCGATGCCGATGCCGCGGTCGGTCACGGCGATCTCGACGCTGCCGCCCGCGCGCCGCGCGACACCGACACCGGCGCCGCGGCGGGCGAGTAGGCGATCGCGTTCTCCATGAGGTTGGACAGCGCCGTGACCAGCAGCGTCTGGTCGCCCTCGACCTCGAGCCCGATCGGCCGGTCGACGACGATCTCGATCCGCGCCGCCTCCGCCGACAGCCGGGCGCGGGCCAGCGCCTCGTCCACCACCTCGTCGACGTCGACGCGCGACAGCTCGGGCAGCCCCTCGGCGCCGGTCAGCCGGGACAGCGCGATCAGCTCGGTGACGAGGTTGCCCAGCCGGGTCGCCTCGTTGACGATCTTGGTGCCGAAGCGGCGGACCTCGGCGGGGTCGTCGGCGGCGTCGAGCACGGCCTCGGCCAGCAGCCCGACCGCGCCGACGGGCGTCTTGAGCTCGTGGCTGACGTTGGCCACGAAGTCGCGCCGCGTGGCCTCCAGCCGGACGGCGTCGGACGTGTCGGCCGCCTCGACCATCGTGAAGCCCTCGCCGAGCGGGCGCACGTGGGCGAGCACCGCGGCGGGCCGGCGGCCGCGCTGGTCCAGCGGCGACAGGTCGACGGCGACCGAGGTCCCCGCGCTCGCGCACCTCCGCGCACGCCGCGACCGCGCGGGCGTCGGCCTTGTCGTCCGCGACCACGCCGAGCTCGCGGGCGCGGGCGTTGTGCAGGACGACGTCGCCGGCGCGGTCGACCACCACGAGCCCCTCGTCGGTGGCGGAGAACACGCGCTGCAGCAGATCGCCCAGCGCCGGGCCGGGTCGGGGCGACCCCGCCGGTGGGACCGCCCCCCGACCGCGGCCCCACCGGCGGCCGACCGCGATGCCCACCGCGAGCGCGAGCGCCGCGACCAGCACACCAGACCACACCGGTCATGGCGCCATCGTAGGCAGCCCGGCGCGCGCCGCGCACGCCTGCCGTGACACGGCGACGCCGCGATCGGCAGTGTTCCGCGCCCGTTCACGCGCCGTTCACGGGGTCGTGCGCGGACAAAGCGGCAGCCACGCTGTTATCCCGCACGATCGCGTCACCGCCCCTGGGCGGCCACCGCGGCGGCGGCCTCCTTCGCCGCCTCCGGGTCGAGGTAGGTGCCGCCGGGGACGGTGGGCCGCAGGTCGTCGTCGAGGTCGTAGCGCAGGGGGATGCCGGTGGGGATGTTCAGGCCCGCGATGTCCTCGTCGGAGATGCCGTCGAGGTGCTTGACGAGCGCGCGCAGCGAGTTGCCGTGCGCGGCGAGCAGCACGACCTTCCCGGCGCGCAGGTCCGGCACCACCGCGGACTCCCAGTACGGCAGGAACCGCGCGACGACGTCGGCGAGGCACTCGGTGGCGGGCATGTCGGCGCCGAGATCGGCGTAGCGCGGATCGCCGTCCTGGGAGAACTCCGAGCCGGGCTCGATCGGCGGCGGCGGCACGCTGTAGGAGCGGCGCCAGAGCATGAACTGCTCCTCGCCGAACTCCTCGAGGGTCTGCTTCTTGTTCTTGCCCTGCAGCGCGCCGTAGTGGCGCTCGTTGAGCCGCCAGTCGCGGCGGACCGGGATCCAGTGCCGGTCGCAGAGCGTCGAGGGCGAGGTTGGCGGTGGAGATGGCGCGGCGCAGCAGCGAGGTGTGCACGACGTCGGGCAGCAGGCCCGGCCGCGCAGCAGCTCGCCGCCGCGGCGGGCCTCCTGCTCGCCGGTCTCCGAGAGCGGCACGTCCACCCACCCGGTGAACAGGTTCTCGGCGTTCCACGCGCTCTGGCCGTGACGCAGCAGCACGAGGGTTCCCATGGGCGTCACTCTGCCGGCGTGAGCGCGGCAGCGGCACAGGCACCGGGCACATCGGCGGCGGTCAACCCGGCCAGCACGGCGTCGAAGATCTCGCGCAGCTGGCCGACCTGCTCGGGGGTGAGCCGGTCGAACACGCGCTTGCGCACCGCGCGCACGTGCCCGGGCGCCGCCTCGGCCAGCGCCGCGAAGCCCGCGTCGGTGAGCTGGGCCAGGGTGCTGCGCCGGTCGTCGGGGCACGGGATGCGGCGCACCCAGCCGTTGCGCTCCAGCTTGCCCACCGCGTGCGACAGGCGGCTCTGCGAGCTCTGGGTGACGGCGGCGAGATCGCTCATCCGCAACGTGCGGCCCGGGACGTCGGAGAGCATGGCGAGGATGAGGTAGTAGGCCATCGGCATGCCGGAGTCGCGTTGGAGCTGACGGTCGAGCGCGCCGTCGAGCAGGCTGGTGGTGGCGACGTAGACCAGCCACGCCTGGAGCTCGTCCGGCGTGAGCCAGCGCACATCCGACTCCGTCACAGGCGTATCATACGAGGGAAGATAGTTGAACCTTCATCTGTTGACGTCACAATATTCCCTCGGAGGTCACCATGCCCGTCCAGCGTCTGAACCACGCCGTGCTCTACGTCCGCGACGTCGCGCGCAGCGTCGCCTTCTACACCGAGGCCCTCGGCTTCCGCGTGGTCATGGACGATGCCGGGCCGGGCGGCGTTCCTGCAGGCCGCAGGCTCCACCAACGACCACGACCTCGGCCTGTTCGCCATCGGCGACCGCGCGGGCGACTCCACCGCGGGCCGCTCGACCGTCGGCCTCTACCACCTCGCCTGGGAGGTCGACACCCTCGCCGAGCTGCAGCGGATCCGCGGCGTGCTCACCGAGCACGGCGCGCTGGTCGGCGCCTCCGACCACGGCTCCACCAAGGCGCTCTACGCCAAGGACCCCGACGGCATCGAGTTCGAGGTGAGCTGGCTCGTGCCCGCGGCCCTGCTCGACCCGGACGAGAAGATCGCCACCCTGCCGCTGCACCTGGAGCGGGAGATCGAGCGCTACGGCGCCGAAACCCGTGGCGGCGTCGGGGTCTCCGTGCCGACCGCCTGAACTACCCGGCGGAGAATTGGCCGGACGTATCCGGCGCGGTACGCTCCGTGCCAACGAACAGCCCCCCGACCAGCCCGAACAGGGCGATCGGGCCCCGATCCCCGCGAGGAAGCCGATGACGGCGAGTGCCGCCGGGACCCTCGAGCATGACGCGTTGTTCTACACCGACGCGGCGAGCTACCGGTCCGGATGCCTCGAGTTCGTGCGCGCAGGCCTGGAGCAGGACGAGCCGGTGCTCGTCGCCGTGCCCCAGCCCGGGCTCGGCCTTGCTGCGGTCCGCGCTCACCGACGCCGAGGCCGAGCTGGTGCGCACGGCGGACATGGCGCAGGCGGGCCGCAACCCGGGCCGGATCATCGGCACGGTGCTCACCGCGTTCGTCCGCGAGCACGCCGGACACCGGGTGCGGATCATCGGCGAGCCGATCTGGGCGGGCCGCTCCAACGACGAGTACCCGGCCTGCGCCGAGCACGAGGCGCTGATCAACGTGGCGCTGGCCGAATCGCCCGCCTACGTCCTGTGCCCGTACGACGTGCGGCGGCTGGGCCGTGAGTGGCTCACCGACGCCACCCGCACGCACCCCACCCTCGCCGCCGACGGCGAGCGCTGGGACAGCCCGGCCTACACCGATCCCGGTCGCCCTCGCCGCCTGGTTCGACCAGCCGCCCGAGCCCGCTCCGCCCGAGGCCGACGTGCTCGTCATCGGGCCCACCACCGGGCCCAGCACCGCCCGGCGGTTCGTGCACGACTACGCGCTGGCCGACGGGCATGAGCGAGGAGCGGGTGCACGACCTGCGCACCGCGGTGCAGGAGCTGGTCGTCAACACCGTCGTGCACGCGGGCGGCTCCGGCCTGCTCATGGTGTGGACGGCCGGGCGGCAGGTCGTCTGCCAGGTCCAGGACGGCGGCCGGATCACCGACCCGCTCGTCGGCCGCCGCCCGCCCGCGCCGCCCGCGGTCGGGCACGGCCTGTTCACGGTCCACCAGGTGTGCGACCTCGTGCGGGTGCACCGCCGCCGCGACGGCACCCTGTCCGGATCCACGTGAACTTCGACTGACCCGCCCCCGCGCCGGGGCGAGTCGCGCGCCTCGGCACGGTGAGTCCGCGCGGCACGGTGAGTCCGCGCCGGCGGGGCGAGTCGCCGCGCCCCGGCGAGCCCGGCGTCACGGCGAGTCGCGCACCTCGGCACGGTGAGTTGTGCGTTTCCGGCACGGTGAGTCGACGGCCGCGTACTTCGGCACCGAGCGCTGCCCCGCCGACCCGGCCCGGGCCTGCCGGCAGTCCGCCGGTCAGGCTCGCCCCGACCCGGTAGCCGTCGGCCGCGGAGAACCGGGCCGTCACGCTGAACCGGTCGGCCCGCACCAGCGTCTGCCGCCACTCGACGGGCTCCTCGCCCGCACAGCCCAGCCGGTCGATCGCCAACGCCGCCACCCCCGGCCCGATGCCGAGCAGCCCGCGCTGCGCGGCGTCCGGCACGACCGCCCGGATCACCTCGCTGCCCCCGGTCACCCGCACCCCGCACCGCGCGGCGTACTCGGTGTAGAGCGCGGTGCGTCCGAAGTCGACGTCCAGCAGCGGCGCCGCCAACCGCTCGGGCAGCCACACCCGGTCGACGGCCAGCGGCTCGGCGTCGGCCAGCCGCAGCCGCTCCAGGTGCACGAGCGGCGTCGACTCCTCCAACCCCAGACGCGCGGCCACGACCCCGTCGGCGCGGACGTCGAGCGTGCGCACGACGCTGCGCTGCACCCGTCCCGTCGCCTCGACCGCGGTGAACAGGCTGTAGATCTCACCGAGCGGCTGCTCGATCGGCGACGGCTCGGCCCGCCGCGGCGTGCGCCCCCGCCCCGCGATGACCAGGCCCTCCTCACGCAGCCGCCGGACGGCCTCCCGCACGGTGTGCCTGCTGACCCCGTACTGGGCGACGAGCGCCAGCTCACCGGGGAACGCGACGGCGAACTCGTCGTGATCCAGCCTGCGGCGCAGGTCGGTGAGCAGCTGCTCCCAGAGCGGGGTCGCGCCGGAGCGGTCGAGGATCTGGGCGGGCACGGCGGCTCAGCGGCTCGCCGCGGCCCGCGAGCTCCGAGCGGCGATCCCGGCCTCGGCCCGGCCGGTGGCGGGTGGCCGATCCACCTGGGTCATGTCCCCACCGTAATCCGGTGTGCGCGCACGGCGCATTCCGGCATCCTCGCCGGATGACCGACCCGTCGATCGCCGAGACCCCGCCGCCCCCGTACGTCGCGGTGATCTTCACGTCGCTGCGCACCGCAGGAGACAACGGCTACGCCGCGATGGCCGAGGCGATGGAGGCGAGGGCCCGCGAGCAGCCCGGCTACCTCGGGATCGAGGCGGCGCGCGACGACGTGGGCATCACCGTGTCGTACTGGCGGGACGAGGCGTCGGCGGCGGCCTGGAAGCAGGTGGGCGCGCATCTCGTGGCCCAGAGACGGGGACGCGAGGCGTGGTACCGCGACTACCGCGTCCGGATCGCCCACGTCATCCGCGACTACGGGCCGGGATGACGGGTCGTGGTGAGATCGTCGCGCGAACCCGCCAGGGCGGCGGGGAAACACGTCACGTGGCAGGCTGCGAGCTACCTCATCGACGAGCCGGAGGAGTCACCATGCCGCAGCAGGTCCGCGGGGTCGTCGCGCACAGCAAGGGTGCGCCCGTCACCGTCGAGACGATCACCATTCCCGACCCCGGCCCCGGCGAGGCGGTCGTGAAGGTGCAGGCCTGCGGGGTCTGTCACACCGACCTGCACTACCGCGAGGGCGGCATCAACGACGAGTTCCCGTTCCTGCTCGGCCACGAGGCCGCGGGTGTGGTGGAGGCGGTCGGCGACGGCGTCACCGACGTCGCGCCCGGCGACTACGTCATCCTCAACTGGCGCGCGGTCGACGGCACATGCCGGGCCTGTCGCCGGGGCCAGCCCTGGTACTGCTTCTCCACGCACAACGCCGCCCAGAAGATGACCTTGGAGTCCGGCCAGGAGCTGTCCGCCGCGCTGGGCATCGGCGCGTTCGTCGAGAAGACGCTCGTGCACGCCGGGCAGTGCACGAAGGTCAACCCGGAGGCGAAGCCGGAGGTGGCGGGACTGCTCGGCTGCGGGGTGATGGCGGGCATCGGCGCCGCGATCAACACCGGCGGGGTCGGGCGCGGCGACTCGATCGCGGTCATCGGCTGCGGCGGCGTCGGCGACGGCGCGATTGCCGGGGCCCGGCTCGCGGGCGCATCGACGATCATCGCGATCGACACCGACGAGAAGAAGCTCCGGTGGGCCGAGGAGTTCGGCGCCACGCACACGGTCAACGCCCGCGAGCGCGACATCGTCGAGGCCGTGCAGGAACTCACCGATGGCAACGGTGCGAACGTCGTCGTCGATGCGGTCGGCCGCCCCGAGACGTTCAAGCAGGCCTTCTACGCCCGCGACCTGGCGGGCACCGTGGTGCTGGTCGGCGTGCCCACCCCGGACATGACGGTGGAGCTGCCGCTGATCGACATCTTCGGCCGCGGCGGCGCCACCAAGTCGTCCTGGTACGGCGACTGCCTGCCCAGCCGCGACTTCCCCATGCTCGTCGACCTGCACCTGCAGGGCCGCCTCCCGCTGGAGAAGTTCGTGACCGAGACCATTCCGCTCGACGGCGTCGAGGGCGCGTTCGAGAAGATGCACAAGGGTGAGGTGCTGCGTTCGGTCGTGGTCTTCTGATGTCCGTCGACCACCTCGTCACGTCCGGCACGTTCTCCCTCGACGGGGGCACCTGGGACGTGGACAACAACGTGTGGATCGTCGGCGATGATCGCGAGGTGATCGTCGTCGACGCCGCGCACGACGCCGACGCGATCGCCGCCGCCGTCGGGGACCGGCGCGTCGTGGCGATCGTGTGCACGCACGGGCACGACGACCACGTCGACGCCGCTCCTGCCCTCGCCGACCAGTTCGGCGCGCCGATCCTGCTCAACCCGGCCGAGGCGCCGCTGTGGGACATGAAGTGGCCGAACCGCAAGCCCGACGGCGAGATCCCGGCCGAGATCACCGCGGGCGGGATCACGCTGCGGTCGCTGGTGACGCCCGGCCACTCCCCCGGCTCGACCTGCCTCTACGCGCCCGACCTCGGCACGGTCTTCACCGGCGACACGCTGTTCCAGGGCGGCCCCGGCGCGACGGGGCGCTCGTTCTCGTCGTTCGACACGATCATCGACTCGATCCGCTCGACCCTGCTCACGCTGCCTCCGGAGACGACCGTCCGCACCGGCCACGGCGACGGCACGAGCATCGGCGCGGAGGCCCCGCACCTGGAGGAGTGGATCGCGCGCGGCCAATGACAGGTTCGCACCGGCCTTTCGGTGCTCGCACCGGTGTCTCGACGCCCGTGCGGGCACCGCGGTGCGTGTGTGAGCTCAGGCGCGGGTGAGCGCCACCACCGGGATGGTGCGTGGTGTGGCCTTCTCGTGCTCGGCGAAGAACGGGTAGGTCTGCTTGAGCAGGGTCCAGACCCGTTCGCGGTCGGCGCCCTCGGTCGGTGTGGCCACGGCGGGGTAGGACTCGTCGCCGATCTCGACGGTGACGTGCGGGTCCGCCACCAGGTTGAGGTACCAGTCGGGGTGCTGCGGGGCGCCGACGTTCGAGGCGATGACGAGCACGCGGTCGCCGTCGCGATGGAACATCATCGGGGTGGTGCGGGGCTCCCCGGAGCGGCGGCCGGTGGTGGTGAGCAGCACCAACCGGTCGCGCTGCATGCCCTCGATCGGGCCGCCCGCGCGGAACCGGGCGACGACTCCGCGGTTGATCTCCCGGATGTCCATGTCGCGCAGTGTGGCACCGTCACCGCCAGATGCGCGTCTCGGTGACGATCGCGGTCACCAGGTCGGCGGGCGTGACGTCGAACGCCGGGTTCCACGCCGGGCCGCCCGCGAGCACCTCGTCCTCGCCGCGGTCCTCGATGGCGATCGCCGCTCCGTCCGGGGTCGCCGGGTCGACCGTGGACTCCGGGCAGGCCACGACGAACGGGATGTCCGCGCGGGCCGCGGCGAGAGCCAGCGGATAGGTGCCGATCTTGTTGGCCACATCCCCGTTGGCCGCCACCCGGTCGGCCCCGACGACGACCGCATCCACCAGGCCGCGCGCGATCACCGACGGGCCCGCCCCGTCGACGACCACGCGGTGCGCGATGCCCAGCGCCGCCAGCTCGACCGTGGTGATCCGCGCGCCCTGCAGGAGCGGGCGCGTCTCGTCGGCCACGACCAGCGCCACCCGCCCCGCGGCGTGCAGCGACCGGACCACGCCCAACGCGGTACCCCACTCGACGCAGGCGAGCGCGCCCGCGTTGCAGTGCGTCGACAGCCGCAGCGGGCCCGGGCCGCACAGGTCGGCGAGCAGGGCGGCGCCGCGGTCGCCGATGGCGTGGCAGGCCGCGACGTCCTCGTCCCGGACGGCCAGCGCCGCGGCCAGCACGGCCGCGGGTCCGTCGGCGGCTGCGGCGAGCGCGCGCCGGACGCCGACGGCGAGGTTGGCGGCGGTCGGGCGGGCGGTGGCGATGCGGGTGGCGGCGGCGGCGAGGTCGGGGCCGGTGCGGGTGCGCGCGGCCAGCGCCACCCCCAGCGCCCCGGCCACGCCCAAGGCGGGCGCGCCGCGTACGACGAGTCTGCGGATGGCGTCGACGAGCGCGTCGACGTCGTCGATGGCGACCGTGCGGATGGCGGGCAGCGCGGTCTGGTCGACGAGCACGATCCGGCCGTCGACCCAGTCGATCGTGCGCGGCAGCACGGGCCCAGCCTAGGTGGCTCGCGGCAAGAAATAGCGCGGGCGGGCGCTCCGCCTCACCCGCGCGGTGCGTATTGCGGCGGCAGGCGCGGCGGGGCGGGCGGTAGCGTCGGAGGACGTGTGGCCTGACGTCGAGCACCCGGCCGACCCCTACCCCGGCGCGGTGCCGCCGGTGTCGTACGTGCACGTGGACGGGGTGGCGCGCGCGATCCGCGGGCGCGCCGTCGACGGGGTGCCGCTCGACGCCTGGCTGCGCGGCTACGGCGCCGCCCCGCTCGCGGCGCGGCTCCCGGTGCTCGCGTACGGCTCCAACCGCTGCCCTTCGAAGATCACCTGGCTGCGGCGGACGTTGCGCCTGGGTGATGATCCGGTGGTGGTGCTGCGGGCCCGCACCACGGGCGTCGCGGCGGTCTGGGCGGTTGGGCTGCGGGCCCGTGACGGCGCCCGGCCCGCCGTGCTCGCCGCCGCCCACGGCGTGGTCGAGGAGCACGCGGTGTGGCTCGCCACCACCGAGCAGATCGCCGTGCTGGACCGGTGCGAGGGCCGCGACGAGCGGTTCCGGCTCGCTCGGCTGCGCACCGGATCGGTGGTCGTCGACGGCGAGGCGTTCGGCTCGTCGGTCGTCGACGTCGTAGTCGAGCGGCCGTGGGCCTACCTCGGCCACGCGGAGATCCGCCGCCCGCTGCTGGTGGACGGGGCGCCGGTGCCGTGCGCCGACGTGTCGCAGGACGTCGCGCGGACGCTGTCCGGTGAGGTCGCGGCGTCCGACGGGCTCGACGCCGATCCCGTGACGGGCGTTCCGCACCCCGACGAGTGGCCTGCCGCGCTGTTCGTCTACGGCCTCCTGCAGCCGGGTCAGGTGTCCTGGCGCCGGGTCAACGCGCACGCGGTCGGTCCCGCCCGGCCGACGACGGTCGCGGGCGGCGTGTACGACACCGGCCGCGGCTATCCCGCGTGGCTGCCCGACGCGCCGGGGGTGACGCCGGGCGTCGTCGTCCCGGTCCGCGACCCGGCCGCGCTGCTCCCCGCCCTCGACGCCTACGAGGGGCCCGAGTACGAGCGGGTCCGGGTGGTGGCGGGCGGCACGATGTGCTGGGCCTACGCCTGGCGCGGCGACCGGTCCGGGCTGGTCGCCCTGCCCGACGGCTGGGCCGAGCACGTGGCGCGCTGACCCCCGCCCGGGCGCGAGGGACAGGCGCGGTGCGGGTGCCGGTGCCGGTGCCGGTGGCCCACTTCGCACCCCCACGGTCGACTTCGCACCCCGCCGATGGGGTGCGAAGTCGACCCACAGGGTGCGAAGTCGGGGTGGGGCGGGGCGGGGCGCGGCGCGGGGCCGACCAGGGTCAGGCGCCAGCGGCCGCGGCGGCGACGGCCGCGGGTGCGACCGGGATCCGGTAGAGGCGGGCCGCGTTCCCGCCCAGGACGGCGCGGGCCGCGGCGGCGTCGAAGCGCGGGTAGCGGCGGCTGACCTCGGCCGGGAAGCGGTAGGCGGCCAGCTCCCGCACGAGCGGGCCGGGCCGCATCATCGGGTAGCCGCTGCCGAACAACAGCCGCTCCGCCCCGAACGCCCGCAGCAGGGTGCCGAACGCGTGGGCGAACTCGAGCGAGCCCGTCCACGGCAGGATCTCGGTGAGCATCACGTGCACGTTCGGCAGCGCGGCGAGCCGGGCGAGCTCGGCGGTCGGCAGGCAGCCCGCGCCGAGCACGAACCGGATGTCGGGAAGGGCGAGGGCGAGGTCGCGGAACTGGCGGGCGTCGAACCCCGGCGGGGCGACCCGCGCCGCGGCCCCGGCCCGCACCGGCTGGGCCGATCCCGCGCGCACCGGCTCCGCCCACGCGGGCACCCGCGGCACGCGCCGGGGTGGGGGCGCGGCGACCTGGCTCCACAGCGCGGGCGACAACAGCCCGGCCCCGGCGAGCGTGCCGTCCGCGGACGGCCGGGTGTCCCGCGGGGCGCCGCCCGACCTCCCGGCGCCGTGCGGCGCGTCGGCGAAGCCCGCCGCGGCGTCGGCCGACCATCCATGTGGCGCGCCTGCCGACCATCCGTGGGACGCCTCGGCCGACCGCCCGTGCGGCGGGCCTGCCGACCATCCGTGGGACGCCTCGGCCGACCGCCCGTGCGGCGCGCCTGCCGACCGCCCGTGCGGCGCGCTCGGCCGACCGCCCGTGCGGCGCCTCGGCCGACCGCCCGTGCGGCGCGCCTGGCCGACCGCCCGTGCGGCACGCCGACGAGCGGGCCGTCGACGGTGCCCGCCCAGCCGCCCATCCGCGGGGCGTGCCGCGCGCCGATGCGGGCGCCGTCGCCCACCCGCGCCCACGGGGCGGCGCGGGTGGACGGGCCCACGCCGATGTGGACGACGTCGGCGCCCGCCGCCCCGCAGCGGGCCAGCGTGCGCCGCAACCACGGGTCGGCCAGCCGCAGCGATCCCGCGGGCCGACGGCGTTCGCACAGCGTGATCCCGCGCAGGTCGAACCGCCGCACCCGGGGGGTGAGCCCGCGCGCGCCGGGCTGCCCGCCGTCGGGGTCGAGCTCGCCGGAGAGCACGAACCGGTCGGGCATCACCCCGGCCATCTCCGCGTGCCACTCCAGCGGGGAGAAGCCCAGCACGAACAGATCGCCGAGCACCACGGGCTGCAGGACGGCGCGGTCGACGCAGCCGTCGTCGAAGACGTCGCGGTTCAACCCGGCCTCGCTGACCCGCTCCACCTCGTCCGACGGCACGGTGCCGCCGTCCAGCTCACGGTGGCGGCGCAGCAGGTCCAGCGCGTAGACCTCGCCGTCGGGAGCGGCCTGGTTGTGGGGGCTGGCGTCCCAGATGTGCACCTGGGCGTCGACCACCGGGCAGGGCACGCCCCCGACGGAGAACACCGCTCAGCCCATCGACGGGCCGAGACCCAGCGACTGCGGGGTGCTGGAGTCCGGCGACGGCTGCGGGATGCCCTCGTCAAGCGGCCCGTACTCGGTCATCAGTGCCTTGTTCCACGGCGTCTGCTCCTCGGCCACCAGCGAGTTGGTGGTGAGGATCAGCCCGGCCACGGACGCGCCGTTCTGCAACGCAGAGCGCACGACCCGCAGCGGGTCGATGATGCCCATCTCGACCATGTTCCCGAAGCGGCCCTCCAGCGCGTCGAAGCCCTCGTCGGCGGCGAGCGCGGTGACCTGCTTGACGACGTCGTCGCCGTCGTACCCGGCGTTGGAGGCGATGAGGTGCACCGGCTCGGTGAGCGCGGCCCGCACGATCTCGACGCCGATGCGGTAGTCGCCGGAGACCTCGAGCGCGTCCAGCGCGGGCTCGGCGTGCAGCAGCGCCGCCCCGCCGCCCGCGACGATGCCCTCGGCCATGGCGGCCCGGGTGGCCTGCAGCGAGTCGTCGACGCGGTGGCGGATCTCCTTCAGCTCGGCGTTGGTGGGCGCCCCCACCGAGATGATCGCGGCCTTGCCCGACAGCCGGGCGATGCGCTCGCCCAGCCAGTCCTCGTCGGTGCCGATCGTCGCCCTGGCCATCTCCGCGCGCAGCTGTGACAACCGCTGCTCGACGGCGTCCCGCGCCCCGCCCCCACCGATGATCACGGTGTTCTCGTTGGTGGCCCGCACCTGGCCTGCCCGCCCGAGGTGCTCCGGCCCGATCTGCTCGAACGCGAACGACGACGCCTTCGAGTGCACCTTGCCGCCGCAGAGCGCGGCCATGTCCTCCAGCAGGTGCACGCGCTTCTCGCCGAACCCGGGTGCCTGGATCGCGGTGACCTTGAGGTGCCCGTTGACGTGGTTGTGCACCAGCATCTGCAGCGCGGTGCCCTCGACCTTCTCGGCCACGATGACCAGCGGCCGCGGGTCGCGCATGATGCGCTCGAGCACCGGCATCAGCGAGCGGACGTCGGTGATCTTCTCGGCGGTGAACAGCAGGTAAGGGTCGTCCAGGACGGCGAGCATGCTGCCCGGGTCGGTGACGAGGTAGGGCGACACGTAGCCGTTGTCGAACTCGAAGTCCTCGACGAAGTTGACCGTGAGGCCCAGCACCGGCCCGTCGTCGACCGAGATGACGCCGTCGTCGCCGACCGTGTGCAGGGTCTGCGCGACGATCCGGCCGATCGTCTCGTCGTCGTTGGCCGAGATCGCGGCGACCCGCGCGAGGTGCTCCTCGGTCTCGACCGGGTGGGCGACGGTGGACAGGCGCGCGACGAGCGCACCCACGGCCATGTCGATGCCGCGCTTGACCAGTACCGGGTTGCCGCCGGACGTGATCGCCTTCATGCCCTCGCGGACGATGGCCTGCGCGATCACCGTGGCGGTGGTGGTGCCGTCGCCGACGGTGTCGTTGGTCTTGACCGCCGCTTCCTTGAGGATCTGTGCGCCCATGTTCTCGAACGGGTCGCGCAGGTAGATCTCGCGCGCGATCGTCACGCCGTCGTTGGTGACCTCCGGCGAGCCGGTGATCTTCTCCAGGATGACGTTGCGGCCCTTGGGCCCGAGGGTGGACTTGACGGCTTCGGCGAGCTGGTCGACGCCGGACTTGAGCAGGTCGCGGGCTTCCTGCCCGAACTTCAGTTCCTTGGCCACGACGGCCCTCCTGACGACAGCGGTGTCTCGATCGTGCGCGGGTGCGATTGAGGGGGTGAAGCGACCGGGCCGGGAGTCCACGCCGGATTGCGCGGACCCCCGGCCCGGGGACTGCTACTTGGCGACCTCGGGCGGGAGCATGTCGCCGATGAACTCGGCGGCCTCCTCGAGGTTCCCGAACATGACGGTCCGGTCGTCCATGTGGATCATCTTGCCGTAGTGCGTGGACATGTTCTCCTCGAACTCGGCGGCGTCGTAGAAGCCGGGCTCCTCGCCGAGCGCCTCGGAGATGTCGTCGTAGACGAAGTCCATCCGGCCGACGCAGTCGACCCGGATCATCGACGGCAGATGGGTGACCGTGACGTTGTCCTGCCGGTCCATGACCTCCGCGACGACGACCCCGATCTGGTTGTTCATCAACGTCACGCCCGCCTTGCCCGACGCGGTGTTGTCGGCCTTGTAGGGGCTCTCGGCGGTCTTGAAGGTCCTCGTCACTGGTTCAGCTCCTTCGGGGTCTGGAGACCAAGATCGGTCACGATGCCTGCGAAGCGGCTCTTGGCCCGGTCGAGGGAGTCCTCGAAACGCGGGGGCTTGTTGTCGGGCTGGCTCCACATCGGTTGCATGGCCCGAGCGGCCTCCAGGCACTGCGGCACCCACTTCGACAGCCATTCCTGCATCAGCTGCTTGTTGTGGTCGGCGAACTCCTTGTCGGCCACGAGCGGGCCGAAGCACGCCTGGCTCCACCGCAGGTCGCGCTGCGAGTAGTCGTACTCGGCGGCACCGACGATGGTGGGCGTGACGTAGTCGCCGTTGGCCGCTGCGGCCTGCATCACGAGGTTGCTGCGGAACAGCTCGCCGATCAGCGGCTCGAACACGATGTTGGTGGCGAAGATGGATTCGCCCCAGTCGTCGTCGATCGCCGTCAGCGCCTCGGTGACCTTGCGGGCGCCCTGCCACTCGGCGGCGTTGTTCCACGCGTCGATGTGCGCCGCGCCGTCGAAGCCCTCGATCTCCTCGGAGAGGGTGAGGTTGTAGAGCGCGAGGTCCTGCGCGAACCGGATCTTGTGCTCGCTGTTGACGACCATCGCGGTGTTGTGCATGTTCGTCGGGCCGGAGCGGTTGCACGCGGCGAACACGTACAGCCCGAGGATGTGCTCGATGTGCATCCACGCGCCGACGTTGCGCTCGACGAAGTGCACCCAGTTCCTGGTCCACTGGTCGAACGCCTTGGCCGTGCGGGCGTTCTCGATGTTCTGGTTCACCTGCCGGACAACGTTGGCGTTGTACCGGTACATGGTGAGTTCCCACTCCTCGTTGGGGTCACGGAACTCATGCCAACCGTGCGCGGGCCAGTCCTCGACGTGCTGGCTGCCGGTGCCGACGCCGTTCTGAGGCTCGGGCTTGTCGACGCCCCACGCCTTGAGCTTCGTCCAGTCCAGCGGGTAGCCGCGGGAGCCGTCGGCGAAGCCGTAGATCCAGCCCTGCGACAGGTAGTGCCGCGGGTCGGGCTGGACGTCGACCGTGACGTCCTCGTAGTGGGTTTGCTTGCGCTTGGCGGGCTTGAAGTAGTTGTAGCGACGGGCGGAAGCGCTGGAGTCGGGGAACTCGCGCGCACCCGCCTCCGCGTCGGTGAACTGGACCTTCGGGACGCTGCGCTCTGGGCGTTCGGTGGTGGTCATCAGTCCTCTCCCTGTTCACCAGTGGTGGTGAACTTGTCGTAGAAGATGTTCTGCTCGGGCACGCCGAGGGCCGTGAGAACCGGGATCGCCGCGTCGACCATCGGCGGCGGCCCGCACACGTACGCGTCCCTCCCCGACAGATCGGGCTCGTTCCGCTTCAACACATCGGTGATGAGTCCGACCTCGCCTGCCCATTCGTCGTCCGCGGCGGGCTCGGAGAGCGCCGGGACGTACCGGAAGCCGGGGATCTTGCTCTCCAGCTCCCGGAGCTCTTCTTCGAAGCAGAGGTCCCGCTGCCCTCGGGCCCCGTAGTAAAAGACCGCCTCACGGTCCACGCCGCGCTCCGCCATCGATCGGAGCAGACCGAGAACCGGGGCCATCCCCGCACCGCCGCCGAGGAAGACGATCGGTGAGTTGTGGCTCTCCCGCAGCGTGAAGGTGCCGAAGGGGCCCTCCACGTCCAGTCGGTCACCGACGGCCAGCTTGGTGGCCAGATGCTCGGAGAACAGACCGTCCGGATACACCTTGATCACGAACTCGAACCGGCCTTCGCGCCCCGGTGTGTTCGCCATCGAGAACGACCGCGACTCGTCGGTGCCCGGCACCACGAGGTCGAGGTACTGGCCGGGAAAGAACTTGATCCCGTCCGTCGGCTCGATGAGCTTGAGCACCAAGTGCCGCATGTCGTGGGTGACGGGGTCGTTGGCGACGACCTCGGCCACCCCCTTCTTCAGCGGCAGACCGTTGCGGATGATCTCCTCGTCGTACTGGAGGAGCTCGATCACCAGGTCGGCGTAGGCGTGCGCCCGGCACAGGAGGGTCTGGCCCTCCTCCTTCTCGTAGTCCGGCAGGGCGAAGGTCGAGTAGCGCTCGAGGTCGATGTCGTCCATGTCGCCCTCGAGGACGAACGACTTGCACGCCGCGCACTGGCCTTCCTTGCAGCCGTGCATGAGCTGCACGCCGTGCTCGGCCGCGGCCCGCAAGATCGTCTGGTCCTCGTCGACCTCGATCTCGATGCCAACGGGCTCGAACCGCACAACGTGCTTCTCGCCCATGAGCGGACCTTTCGGAAAGAGGAGTGATGGGCCCGGCAGGGAGAGGGCCGGCGGTGGCTCCGCCGGCCCTCCCCCCTCACCTGACCCGCGCTCAGGCGTCCGCGGGCGCCGGCCGACCGGCGGGGCCCTGCTTGTGGTAGTCCTCGACGAACGCGGCACGGCCTGCGTCGTCCATCTCGTTGAACAGGACCAGCGGGCTGGCCAGGTTCGGGCAGCGCCGCATGTGGTCGAGCGTCCACATCTTCTTGGGGTCGAGATCCAGATGCGGCTGCGCCGTCATGGTCTTGCCGTCGTCGCGGACGAAGCCCATGTCGGAGACCACGTCGGCCCAGTTCCAGCCGTGGTACAGCGTCTCCCACTCGCGGTGGCCGACCAGCTTGCCCATGTTCGGGGTCTCGCGACCCTGGTAGCTCGGCCGGAAGGCCTCGACGTCGGTCCAGCGGCACACCTCGTGGCAGTACGCACGGTGCACGCCGTCGACCTCGGCCGTGACCATGTCCTCACGGACCAGACACGGGACCATGCAGGTCCAGCACCGGATCGGGTACACGTAGTCGACGTCTTCGAAGACGATCGGGTTGTGCCCGTTGGGCACGGCGAGGCGGTTGTAGTTCTCCCACCACTTGCCGTACTTGTCGTACCAGCCCGGGTACTTGTACTCGAACCACTCGAAGTCCTCGTCGGTCATGCCGTCGATGCGCCAGTAGTTGGCGAGCCAACCGGTGGCGAAGAACTGCGCGACCTCGTGGACGTAGCCCTTCTCCCAGATCTGCTTCCACGACTCTTCGATCAGGTCGTGCGGGATGACCAGGCCGTACTTCTCGAGCGGGATGAGGTAGGCACGGTAGTAGTCGTCGTAGATCCAACGACGCCACATCTCCGCGTAGGACTCGCGGTCCTTGCGGCGGTCCTTCGTGCCGTACTCGATGAACGTGCCGATGGCGGCGTCCACCACGCGGTGGTTGTTCCACCACGCGTAGCGCAGGTCGCGCTCGAGCAGCTGGCGGTTGTCCTCGTCCGACAGCGCCATGAGCAGGGTGGCGTAGCCGTTGGAGATGTGCCGCGACTCGTCGGACTGCACCGAGTGGAACACCGTGGGCAGCAGGTAGTCGCCGTTGGCCGCGGCCTCGGCGGGCATGGCCACGAACAGGGTGTTCGTGAACGCTGTCTCGGCGACGATCGTCAGGTAGATGCTGGCCGCGGTGATCGCGTCACCGGTGATGAACCCCTCGGCGAACTGACGGCCGATGGTGCCGCAGTAGTCGCTGTGGAAGTTGCGCAGGCTGTTGTTGAAGCCCGCCGGGTCGATGTAGTTGTTCATGTACAGGCGCTTCAGGTTCTGCTGGATCGTCGAGTGGCGAACCTCGTCGATCATCTGAATGGCCTGGCCGTTGTGCAGCTCCGGGTTGGGAACCACGTGGAACAGCATGGGCATCGAGCGCGCCGCCGAGATCTCGGGCAACGGGATGATGCTCAGGAACAGCTTCTGCCACTCCAGCCAACGCTCCTGGACCTGGCGGAACATGTTGCCGCGGATCGCGCCGTCGGACGCGCCGTAGACGCGGTGGTCCTTCTCCTCCTGCATGGGGAAGTAGGACCGCAGGACCTGCTTGAGGGGGTCCTTCTTGGCGGCCTTGCGGAAGGTGTAGTCGGTTCCGTACTTCATGTACGGCTCGTGGTACTGCGGCTCCCAGGAGAGCTCCTGGATCTTCTGATGAGCCTTGGCCAAACTCTGCCGACTCACGTCATCTCCTCACTTATGGGTGGACCGGGAGCGATCGGCGCGCGCGGAGCGCCTGCCGTTCCCGAGGTCTGCCCCCGTCCGCTGGCGCCGGTGCTGATGCGCGGGTGGCTCCGGCAGCGAAGGAGACCCGAGTCCGCCGTCCCGACATCGATGCGCGGGTCGACCCCGAGGCGATGGGCTCGTGCTGGGAATCACACCGCCGTGGGCGAGGTGGCGAGGTCTCAATATGAGAAAGTCCGCGTTTGCCGCCCCTTCGTGGCGGCTACTCCCTCCGTTTGCGCTGACCACTGCCCTGTGCCGCCTCCAGGCGGTACCGTCGTGTCAACGCGCCACCGCACCGGGGCGGAGCTGCGACTGCGCCAAGGAGGGCAAAGAGCTTGGGCCGAACGTCCGACTCGCGGTCGCTGTCACCTTCGTCCGACAGCGCGCCTGAGGGTGCTCTGATCCGGGCGCGCAGCTCGTTCCTCGTGGACGACCGGGTGGACGACGGGTCGGTGCGCGACATCATCCTCGCCTCGTGGACGCGCTCCCGCGAGTGGAACATCGACATCGACGGGGCCGAGCTCTCGGCGTTCGACACGGAGTCGGATTCCCAGCTCGTACGCGCGGCCCGGCCGGTGCTGGACTCGGTCAACGACGAGTTGGCGGGCGAGCCGGTGAGCGTCATCCTCACCGACGCCGACGGCGTGGTCCTGGAGCGGCGCACCGGCGATTCGTCCCTTTCCCAGGCGCTCGACCGGATCTGGTTGGCCCCCGGCTTCAGCTACTCGGAGAAGTTCGTCGGCACCAACGGCATCGGCACCGCGCTGGAGGGTCGCGGCCCGGCCGAGGTGTTCGGCCACGAGCACTACGTGGAGCCGCTCGCCCAGTTCGCCTGCGCGGGCGCGCCCGTGTGGCACCCGGTGAATGGCAAGCTGCTCGGCGTCATCGACCTCACGTGCTGGCGGCAGGACGCCGGGCGGTTCATGTCCACCGCCGTGGCCCGCATCGCGCGGCAGATCGAGACCGCACTGATGGACCAGTCGGGGCCCCGCGAGCTCGCCCTCCTGCACGACTACCTGACGGCCTGTCGGCGCACCAACAGTGCGGTGTTCGCGGTCAGCCCCGACCTCGTGATGAGCAACGACCGGGCCCGGGAGCTGATCGACCCCGCCGACCAGGCCACGCTCATCACCGGGGCCATCGAGGCGATGCACTCCGAGCGCCGGGTGCTGCTGCTCGACCTGCCCTCCGGCGTCGTCGCCCGGGTGCAGGTGCGGCCGAGCTGGGTCGACCGGGGCACGGCGGGCGGGGTGCTCCAGGTGCAGCTGGCCGCGCCCGAGGCGCCCACGGCCCGGATCACGAGCCCGCCGCCCGCCACCGCGCTGCCCGCCGCCGTCGGCAGCGGCCTCCTGTGGGCGAAGTGCTGTCAGGCCGTCGACCGGCACTTCCACAGCCGCGAGTGGCTGGTGCTGCAGGGCGAGCCCGGCACCGGCAAGACCACGATCGCGCGCGCCACCCACCAGCTCCGCACCCCCGCCGCCCACCTGCGCATCCTGCACGCCGACGACTACGGGCCCGGCTGGGTCGCCGACGTCGCCGAGGAGCTGGCCACCGGCTGCGGCACCCTGGTGCTCACCCACCTCGACCGGCTGTCCGACCAGGGCCGCCAAGAGCTCGCCGACGCGCTGGAGCCCTACCGCGAATCCACCGAACACGACCGGGCCTGGCTCGTGGCCACGGTCGGCCCGGACGGGCTCGGACGCCCCGACGACCCCGTCGACCTGCTGGAGTTCTTCCCGCGCACGGTCGTCGTGCCGCCGCTGCGCCACCACGTGGAGGACGTGGCCGAGCTCGTGCCGCACTTCATCGCACGACTCACCCGGGGCACCGAGCTGTCGTGCTCGCCCGAGGCGATGCGGCTGCTCATGCGCAACCGGTGGCCGGGCAACATCGAGCAGCTCTACCAGGTGCTGCGCAAGACGGTCGCCCGCCGCCGCGCGGGCGTGCTGGCCCCCGACGACCTGCCACCGGAGGTGCGCGCCATCACCCGCCGCGTGCTCACGCCGCTGGAGGCGATCGAGTGCGACGCGATCGTCGACGCGTTGCTGGACAACAACGGCAACAAGGCCGAGGCGGCGCGGCACCTGGGCATGTCCCGGGCCACGATCTACCGCAAGATCCGCGGCTACGGCATTTCGATGCCGACCATCGGCTGACCGGGCGTGTCGCGGCGCAGCACCTGCATCACCTCGTCGGGCAGGCCCACGAGGTAGGCCTCGTCGCCCGCCGCGAACGTGGTGTCGCTGCGCGGCGGGTGTTCGAGCTCGCCGCTCTCGACGCGGTGCAGCGCCACCACCAGCGCCCTCGCCGACAGCTCGCGCATGGCCAACCCGTCCAGACCGCCGCCCGCGGTCACGACGAGGCGCCCGACCAGGAACGAGGCCTGGTCGACGTAGAACGTGCCGAGCACGTCCAGCCCGAGCGCGGCGCCGACGAACCACGGCGCGGCGAGCGCGGCCGTCGATCGCACGTAGTGGAACCCGAACCCGGATTCGACGCCCCGCCCCAGCTCCCGGTCGAACACGCGCAGCACCACCGGCACCGACGGCCACCGGGCGCCCAGCCGCTCCCGCAGCACGAGGCCGGTCTCGACGTTGACGAGGTCGTCGCTGGTCAGCACGGCCACGGCGGTGGCGGCGACGAGGTTGGCCGCGTCGAGCACGGCGGTCTGGGTGGCGTCGCCGACCACGACGGGCACACCCAGCGCCTTGACCTTGGCGTGGTGGCGGCCGGCCTCGGCGCGGTCGATCACGACAACCCGCCGTCCGGCCGCGACGAGCTCCTCGACGACCTCCAGCCCCACGGTGCCCAGCCCCACGACCACGACGTGCCCGCGCATCGCGCCGACCCGGCGCTGCCCGAACGACCGCTCGATGCGCCTGCTCACCAGCAGCTGGGTGACCAGCGCGAACACGATCGCGGTGAGGATCGCGCCACCCGCCATGAGGCCGATGGCGTAGATGCGCAGCCAGGCGGGTTGGGCGGCGAAGTTGAAGTCGCCGTAGCCGACGGTCGCGATCGTCTCGACGGTGAAGTACACGGCGTCGACGAAGGTCATGTGCGACCCGTCCGGCTTGATGTAGCCCACCCGCAGCACCAGCACCGACACCAGGACGACCGTGCCGAGCAGCGCGACCACCACCCGCAGTGGCCGGTCGGCCTCCGCGGCGAGCGAGCGCAGGAGGGCCCACAGCCCGGGCCTGCGCCGGTCGGTGCTTTGCGTGGGCATGCGGGCGCCGACCGGGCGCAACGGCTCCTGCGGCGTCAGCCGCTGCACGACGTCGGCCGCGCCGTGGTGGGCGAACTGGGCGGGGGTGCCGACGGCCGTGACCCGGTCGCCGGGGCCCACCGTGAGCTCGCGGTCGGGGCACACCACCGGTGGCGCGGTGCCGGACGCGACGGCCAGCGGCGCCAGCTCGCCGTAATGCTCCCGGAGGGTGGTCGTGGCGTCGCTGACGATGTCGGCGACGAGGAACTCCCGGCCCGCGAGCGTCAGCTCATGGGTGCGCCTGCCCAGGCAGATCTCGACGACGGCGGGGGCAGCGAGCGCGGCCACGTCCAGCACGCTCCCCTCGCCGACGACCTCGGCCAGCGCGTGTCCCACCTGGGGGTTGGCCATGCGGACGACGAGCCGCACATCGGGGCGGAGCCTGCGCACGAGCAGGGCGGCCTCCAGGGCGGCGAGGTCGTCGGCGGTGAGGCACACGACGGCCGTGGCGTCCGGCAGCCGGGCCTCGGCCAGCGCCTCGCGGAGCCTGCCGCGCACCAGAGGCACGTCCCATTGCTCGAGCAGCCGCTCCGCGACCGGGCCCACCTCGGCGACGGTGTCGATCACCACGACCTCGGCGCCCGCCACCAGCAGCTGCTCGATCGTGCGCAACGCGGTGTCGTCCGCACCGCACACCACGACATGCCCGACCTTCTGTCCGTGCATGTCGTAAGGGTCGCCCACGAAGTGTGGGCGCGATCACCCGCCCGTCAGCTGGTGCGCCGGTGGGCCCGCCACTCGGTGAAGCCCGCCGCGACCGCCTCGTCGGCGGTGCGGAACCACACCTCGGCCCGGGTCCGCTCGAAGTAGGGGCTGTCGGGGGTGTGGAAGAGCATCGAGTCGGCGTTGCCCTTGATCGTGAACTCGGGCCCGGGCGCCACGCCGCCGGGACCGGGCGCCGCGCCCCCGCCGCTCTTCGGGGCCGGGGTGAAGAGCGCGTGCGGCGGGGCGGGGGTGCCGGTCGCCGAGGTGGGCCCGAACCCGGCGTGCTCGGCCGGAGCGTCGTCGGGCGCGACAGCCCGGGTGGCCGGGGCGGTGGGCTCGTCGGCCGCTGCGGCCTCCACCGGCCGGGGACGCGGGCGCGGGCGGGGCCGGGGCGCCGAGCCGTTGGCGACCCCCTCCGGGGGCGTCGCGTCCGGCTGGGCGGGCAATGCGCTCTGCGTCGAGGGGATCGGCTCGGGCTCGCTCGTGGGTTGCGGATCGCTCGCGACAGGCTCGGACACGGCGGGCGCGGACACGGCAGCCTCGGCCGTCGGCGAGGCTGCGCCACCGGGCATCGCCCAGTTGGTGGGCGCCGACTCCCCGACCGCTGCCGACTCGCCTGCCTCGGTGGTTGCCGCGGCATCAACGGGCGGCGCGGCCTCGGCCTGCGGCGCGGCCTCGGCGAGCGGCGCGGCCTCAGCGATCGAGGCGGGCGGCCCGGCCTCGGTGAGCGGCGCGGGCGGCGCGGCCTCGGTGGGCGGCGCGGCCTCGGTCGGCGGCGCGGCCTCAGCGATCGAGGCGGGCGGCGCGGCATCGGCGGTCAGGGCGCCCGACGCGGCGTCGCCCACTGCGGCAGGCGCGGTCGGCGCGACCCTGGCGGCAGGCGCGGTCGGCGCGGCATCGGCGGTCAGGGCGCCCGACGCGGCGCCGCCCGGTGCGGCGTAGGCGGACGGTGCGGCATCGGCGATCGGCGCGGGCGGCGCGGCCTCGGTGATGGGGGCAGCCTCGGTGGTCGGGCCGGCCTCGGCGATCGGGACGGCCTCGGCGATCGGCGTGGCATCGGCGGTCGGTGCGCCCGGCTCTGCGTCGGCGATCGGCGCAGCGTCAGCGGGCGGCGCAGCGTCAGCGGGCGGCGCAGCGTCAGCGGGCGGCGCACCGTCAGCGGGCGGCGCAGCGTCAGCGGGCGGCGCAGCGTCAGCGGGCGGCGCACCGTCAGCGGGCGGCGCACCGTCAGCGGGCGGCGCAGCGTCAGCGGGCGGCGCACCGTCAGCGGGCGGCGCAGCGTCAGCGGGCGGCGCAGCGTCAGCGGGCGGCGCAGCGTCAGCGGGCGGCGCGGGCTCGACGCTCGGCGTCGGCACGACAGGAGGCGCAGGCGGGCGGGGTGTCGCGGGCGACGGTGATGACTCGGCCTGCCACGAAGGCACCGGGGCGAGCGCGGCCGGGCGCGCCGCCGAGCGCGAACGGACGTACCAGGTCACCGCCCCCACCAGCAGCGCGAGCAGGAACCAACGACGCCGACGTCGCGGCGGCCTCTCCTTCGCCATGGGGCGAGGGTAGGCGCCCGCGCCGCCAATCATCCTCTCAGGGTCGACGCGCGGCCTTGACCTGCTCGTAGCGCGCGAGGGCCTCCGCGCGCTCGGCCTTGTGGTCGACCATCGGTTCCGGGTAGCCCTCCGGCACACCGTCGGGGAGCTTCCACGGCTGGTGCACCGCCTTCCCCTGTACGCCGCGCAGCTCGGGCACGTAGCGGCGCACGTAGTCGCCGTCCGGATCGAACTTCTCCCCTTGCGTGATCGGGTTGAAGACCCGGAAGTACGGGGACGCGTCGGTGCCGCTACCCGCCGTCCACTGCCAGCCGTGCTGGTTGGAGGCCAGGTCGCCGTCCACGAGCAGCTGCATGAAGTGCCGCGCGCCCCACCACCACGGCAGGTGCAGGTCCTTGACGAGGAAGCTCGCCACGATCATCCGCACCCGGTTGTGCATCCACGCCTCCGCCCGCAGCTGCCGCATGCCGGCGTCGACGATGGGGAAGCCGGTGCGGCCCGCGCACCACGTGTCGAACGCCCGCCGCGCCGCGGCACCGCTCGCGAGGGGAAGCGCGTCGAAGGAGCGGTCGTAGTTGCGGCGGGCGGAGTCGGGGCGCTGGTGGAGGATGTCGGCGTAGAACTCCCGCCAGGCGATCTCGGTGCGGTAGGTCTCGGCCGACTCCGACCGTCGCTGCGCGAGGTCGGCGAGCATCGTCCTCGGGTGGATCTCGCCGTACTTGAGGTGCACCGACATCCGGGAGGTGCCCGGCTTGTCGGGCCGGTCCCGGTCCGGGGCGTAGTCCGCGACGGCCCCCGCCAGGAACTCCTGCCAGCGGGCGTGCGCGGCGTCCTCGCCCGCGTCGGGGAGCTCGGCGTCGATCGACTCGTCGTCGGGGATCTTCACCGCGTCCCGCACCGACGGCTGCTGCCATTCGACGGTGTCCGCGTCCGTGTCCGCGGGTGGGCGCCAGCCGTGCTCGGCCCACCCCCGGCGGAACGGCGTGAACACCTTGAAGGGGTCGCCATCGTCCTTGCGCACCCGGCCGGGCGCCACCGCGTAGGGCGAGCCGGTGCGCACGAGCTCCCGGTCGTCCTCGGCGAGCGCCTTCGCCACGCGCCTCGTCGCGCGCCGACCCGTACGGACCGAAATCGGCGGCGACGTGCACGGTCGCGGCGTCGACGGCCTTCGCGACCTTCGGCACCACATCGGCCGGGTCGCCGCGGACGACGAGCAGCCGCCCCCCGAGCGCCGTATCCAGTGCGCGCAGCGACCGGTAGAGGTACGTGCGCCGGGCCGCACCCGCCGGGCCGAGCAACGCGGGATCGAGCACGAAGAGGGCGAGCGAGGTGGGCGCGGCCTCGCGCGCGGCGAGGAACGTCGGCTGGTCGCGCACCCGCAGGTCGCGGCGGAACCAGACGAGGGACGTGTCGCTCATGACCATCGACGCTAGCGGTGTGCACGCGGTCCGGCACGTCAAGCCACCGGCTGCGACCCCGGCTCACACCCGCGTTCCGGTGCCCGCGCAGGCGTCCGGACACGTGTGCGGGGACGGCAACACCGGTGCGAGCACCCTCCCGGCCCACCCTCCCGGGCTCACTCGCCGGTCCAGGCACGCAGGGCCCGCTCGATCGGCGGCCGCACCCAAGCGGCGAGCGCGGCGGGCTCGTCGGGGCCGCGCACCAGCGCCGTCATCACCAGCCCATCCAGCAGGGCGGCGAGCTCCGCGGCGGCCGCGTTCGGGTCGGGCGCGCCCGCGGCGGCGAGCGTGCGGGCACCGAGCGCGCGGATGGTGTCGCCGCCCGCCACGAGGGCCGCGCGCAGGTGGGGCTCGCGCGCGCTCGCGAGGCTGAGCTCGTAACGGGCGACCGTGCGGTGCCGCCCGGTCGTCGCCATCGCCACCGCCACCCCGACGAGCGCGTCGACGAGGCCCGCGGGCGGCGCGGCCGCCACCTCCGGCACCTCCACCGCGCTGTCGATTTCCACCAGTCGGGCGACACAGCCGGTGACCAGCGCGGATCGGCTGCGGAAGTAGTACGACGTGCTTCCGGGCGCGATGCCCGCGGCCGCGTCGACCGCACGGTGGGTGAGCCCCCGCATGCCCTGCTCGGCGAGCACGCGCAGGGCGGCGTCGAGGATCTCGGTGCGCCGATCGGCCATAATCCTCTACTTCTGTAGAGTCGTGCGGGCTAGAGTCTCTACAACTGTAGAGGAGCGACGATGGACGTGATCGTGGTGGGCGCAGGACTCGGCGGCCTGGCGGCGGCCGTGGGGCTGCAGCGGGCAGGCCACACGGTGACGGTGCTGGAGCGCGCCCCGGAGTTCCGTGAGACGGGAGCGGGCATCGGGATCATGCCCAACGGCGTGCTCGCCCTCGACGCGCTCGGCCTGGGCGCCGAGATCCGCGAACGAGCCGCGGCGGTGGCCGAGCCCAGCGGCTTCCGCGACCGGCACGGGCGAGCGCTGCTGATCGCCGACCAGGCCCAAGTGGCGGCGACGGTGGGCGCGCCGTTCGTCGTCGTCCCCCGGCGGTGGCTCAGCGGGCTGCTCGCCGACGCCCTCCCCGCGGGCACGATCCGGTGGGGAAATCCCGTCACCGGTCTCGACGGACATCCCGCGGATGCGGTGGTCGTCGCCGACGGCGCGCACAGCAGGCTGCGGGCCGCGCTGCTCCCCGGGCACCCCGGCCTGCGCGGGTCCGGCGAGATCGCGGCACGGGCGATCGCGCCGCGCCCGGCCACGCCCCTGGCCTCCGGCGAGCTGCTCGACCACCGCACCGGGACCCGGTTCGGCTGCATGCCCATGTCGGACGACGCCGTCTACTGGTACGCCACCTGGCGCGGCCCCGCACCCGACGACCCCGAGGCCCGCCGACGGTGGCTGCGCGACGACCGCGCCGACTGGCACCCCTGCGTGTCGGCGCTCGTCGAGGCGACGGCCGCGGCCGACATCCACGTCGTCGAGACGGCCCAGCTGGTGCGCCCGCTGCCGACGTTCGCGTTCGGCCGGGTCGCCCTGCTCGGCGACGCGGCTCACGCGATGACGCCGGACCTCGGCCAGGGCGCGTGCCAGGCGTTCGAGGACGCGGTGACGCTGGCGGCCGTGCTGGAAGGAGACGTCCCCGCCGCCCTGCAGCGCTACGACGCGCTACGCCGCCCCCACACCGGCGCCCTGCAGCGGCGGTGTCGGCAGACCCACCGGATGCTGACCCTGCGCGGCCCGGCCGGGCCGGCTGCGCGACGCCGTCCTGCGCCGCGTCCCGACCCACCTCGCCACCCGTGCGCTCGCCACCCAGATGGGTCTCACACCCCAACCAGCGTTGCACTAATGCGCATGTTCGCATACGTTCGCGCCCATGGGGCACGGGCACGGACATGGCCACGGGGTCGGCCGCACCGCCGACCGGCGCTGGCTCGCCGCGGCGCTCGCGTTGATCGTGACGTTCATGGCGGTCGAGTTCGTCGTCGGCCTGTTGGCCGGATCGTTGGCGTTGATCTCCGACGCGGCGCACATGCTCACCGACGCGGCCGCGATCGCGCTCGCCCTCGTGGCCATCCGCCTCGCCGCCCGCCCGGCGCGGGGCGGCTACACCTACGGCCTGCAGCGCGCCGAGATCCTCTCCGCCCAGGGCAACGGCATCACGCTGCTGCTGCTGGCCGCCTGGTTCGTCTACGAGGGCATCCGGCGGCTGATCGAACCGCCCGCGGTCGCGGGCGGGCTCGTGCTGGTCACCGCCCTTCTCGGGATCGTGGTCAACGTCGGCGCCACCTGGTGCGTGAGCCGGGCCGACCGCAGCAGCCTCAACGTCGAGGGCGCGTTCCAGCACATCCTGAACGACCTCTACGCGTTCATCGCGACGGCGATCGCGGGCCTGGTCGTGCTGACCACCGGCTTCGCCCGGGCGGACGCCCTGGCCGCGCTCGTCGTCGCCTGCCTGATGGTCAAGGCGGGCTGGGGTCTGCTGCGCGACTCCGGCCGGATCTTCCTGGAGGCCGCGCCGCGAGGCGTCGACCCCGACCGGGTGGGCGCCGATCTCGCCGCGGTCGAGGGCGTCGCCGAGGTGCACGACCTGCACATCTGGGAGATCACCTCGGGCGAGCCCGCATTGTCGGCGCACGTCATCGTGCGCCCCGAGGTCGACTGCCACGCCGCCCGCATCGCCATCGAGCAGGTGCTCCGCGCCGATCGCATCACGCATACGACGCTGCAGGTCGACCACGAGGAGGACGTCGGCGCGGAACACTGCGAGGAGGCCCACGGCCCGGTGCACCGGTCGTGAGACGAATGGCAGACTAGAACAACGTTATCCGCTCACGAGGGGTACTCGCGCTCGGTCTCGCCGATGTAGAGCTGCCGCGGACGGCCGATCTTCGTGGTGGGGTCGTTGATCATCTCACGCCAGTGCGCGATCCAGCCGGGAAGCCGTCCGAGCGCGAACAGCACGGTGAACATCCGGGTCGGGAAGCCCATGGCCCGGTAGATCACGCCGGTGTAGAAGTCGACGTTCGGGTAGAGCTTGCGCTCGATGAAGTAGTCGTCGGCGAGCGCCTTCTCCTCCAGTGACTTGGCGATGTCCAGCAGCGGGTCGTTGACCCCGATCCGCTTGAGGATCTCGTCGGCACGCTGCTTGACGATCTTGGCGCGCGGGTCGTAGTTCTTGTAGACGCGGTGCCCGAAGCCCATCAGCCGGGCGCTCTTGTCCTCCTTGTTCTTGACCCGCTTGACGTAGGACTCGACGTCGCCGTTCTCCTCTTTCTGGATCTTCTGCAGCATCTCCAGCACGGCCTGGTTGGCCCCGCCGTGCAGCGGCCCGAACAGCGCGTTGATCCCCGCGGAGACCGAGGCGAACAGGTTGGCCTGCGCCGAGCCGACCAGCCGGACGGTGGAGGTCGAACAGTTCTGCTCGTGGTCGGCGTGCAGGATCAGCAGGATGTCCAGCGCGCGGGCCATCTCGGGGTCGACCTCGTAGGGCTCGGCCGGGAAGCCGAACGTCATGCGCAGGAAGTTCTCCACGATGCCCAGCGAGTTGTCCGGGTAGAGGAACGGCTGGCCGATCGACTTCTTGTACGCGTAGGCCGCGATCGTCGGCACCTTCGCCATGAGCCGGATCGTGGACAGCTCGACGTCGTCGGCGTTGAACGGGTCGAGGCTGTCCTGGTAGAAGGTCGACAGCGCCGAGACCGCCGACGACAGCACCGGCATCGGGTGCGCGTCGCGGGGGAAGCCGTTGAAGAACGCCTTCAGGTCCTCGTGCAGCAGCGTGTGGCGGCTGATCTTGTTGGTGAAGTCGGCGAGCTCGGCGTCGGTGGGCAGCTCCCCGTAGATCAGGAGGTAGCTGACCTCCAGCCACGTGGAGTGCTCGGCGAGCTGGTCGATCGGGTAGCCGCGGTAGCGGAGGATGCCTGCGTCGCCGTCGATGTAGGTGACGGCGGAGCTGCAGGCCGCGGTGTTGCCGAAGCCGGAGTCGAGCGTCACGAGTCCGGTGCTCGGCAGCAGCTTGCTGATATCGAACGCCGACGCCCCCTCGGTCGCCGCCTTGATCGGCATCTCGTGGTCGCCGCCGGGCAGGTGGAGCACGGCGGTGTCGTCAGCAGTCATCGTGGAGGGTCCCTCGCACTCGGATGGGCCGGTTCACCACTAACGCTAGTGCGCGCGTGGCCGTTTGTGCCCAGTGAGGACTCATGTCACCGGCGCGCGGTAGCGCCAGAACTCGCGGAACCGGGCCACGACGACCAGCACGCCGATGACCACCGCGATTCCGCCCGCCGTCGTGGCGACACCCGGCCCGACGACGGCGCCCACCGAGCCGTGCCAGAGATCGGCCACGCGCGGCCCACCCGCGACGACGACGGTGAACACGCCCTGCATCCGGCCCCGCATCTCGTCGGTGGCGACGGTTTGCAGCATCGAGGACCGGAACACCGCGCTGACCAGGTCGCCCGCCCCGGCGATCGCCAGCAGGAGCACCGCGAGCCAGAGCGCGTGGGTGAGCCCGAACAGGGCGACGCCCAGCCCCCAGACGCAGATCGACGACGGTGACCGCTACCCCTTGGCGCCGCACCTGCGACAGCCATCCGGAGAACAGGCCGCCGACGACCGTGCCCGCCGGGATCGCGGCGAACAGCAGGCCGAGCGCGAGGCCGCCGCCGGGTGGGTCGCCGAACGTCCGCTCGGCCATCTCCGGGAACAGGATCCGCGGCATGCCGAACGCCATCGCGACGACGTCGGCGAGGAACGAGACGAGCAGCACCTTGTGCAGCGCGGCGTACCGGAACCCGGCGACGACCTCGGCGAGGCCCGCCCGGCCCCGCTTCTCGCCCGCGGGCGGCATGGCCGGGAGCCGCCACGTGGCCCACAGCGTGGCCAGCAGCGCGATCGCGTCGAGCAGGTAGAGCGTGGACAGCCCGACCACCGGGATCAGCACGCCCGCCAGCAGCGGTCCGACGACCGCGCCGAACGTCATCACGGTGAAGTTGAGCGTGTTCGCGGCGGGCAGCAGGGCGGGCGTCACCAGGCGCGGGATCACCGCGCTGCGGGCGGGCTGGTTGATCGCCAGGAGCGCCGACTGCACCGCGAACAGCACGAGCACGACCCACACACCGCCGACCCCGCTCGCCGCGATCACCCAAAGCGCCAGCGACATCGCCGCGATGCCGCCGCCGGTGATCAGGAGCAGCGTGCGCCGGTCCATCGCGTCGGCGATCGCCCCGCCCCACAGCCCGAACACGACCAGCGGAACCAGCCCGAACAGCCCGGTCAGGCCGACGTAGGCCGACGAGCCGGTGATCCAGAAGATCTGCGTGGGGACGGCGACGACCGTGAGCTGCGCCCCGATCACCGTCACGATCCCGGCGGTCCACAGCCTCCGGTACGCCGGGGTGCGCAGCGGGCGCGTGTCGGCCAGCGCCCCGCGCGCCACCCTGCTGAACCGGCGCAGGCTCGCGAACCGCGCGGTCGGATCGGTATCGGTCACGTTGTCAACGCTTACCACCCCGGGGATCGTGACGCGTGCCCCGGCCCGTGATCGCCGGTTCGGTGCGAAACCGTGCCGAATCCGGCCGAGTTCGCACCGAAGCGGTGATCATGGCCGGGAGGAGCGGCTCAGGGGGCCAGGCGGCGCACGGTCCAGCTGCGATCGAGGGTGTTCAGCACGAAGCGCAGGCGGTCGTGCATCCGATTGGACCGGCCCTGCCAGAACTCCACCTCCTCGGGCATGATCCGCCAGCCGCCCCAGTGCCCCGGCACAGGCACCGGCTCGTCGTCGAACCGCTGGGTGACGGCGGCCAGCGCGTCGTCGAGCACCCGGCGGTTGCGCACGATCGTCGACTGTGGCGACGCCCACGCCCCCAGCTGCGCGCCCCGTGGGCGGGTCACCCAGTACTCCTGGGTCTCCTCGGGCGGCACGAGCTCGACCGGGCCCCGCAGGTGCACCTGCCGGTGCTGGGGGTACCAGGGGAAGGTGGCCGACGCGTACCGGGTGGCGCGCAGGTCGTGACTCTTCGCCGACGTGTAGTTGGTGTAGAAGACGAGGCCGCGCTCGTCGAGCCCCTTGCAGAGCACCGTGCGCGACGAGGGGCGCCCGTCGTCGCCCGCTGTGGCCAGCACCATGGCGTTGACCTCGGGAACACCCGCCTCCTGGGCCTCGGCGAACCACTTCGCGAGCTGCTCGTGCCAGGTGCCCGCCAAAGCGTCGACGTCAAGCCCCTCGCCCGCGTAGTCCACCCGCATTCCGGCCAACTCCTGCGCCATCGACATCCCTTCTCCCAGCCGACAGGCGCGGGGTACCCGTTCGGTGACCGATGCCACCCGCACGCCCCGTTGCTTCCCGGCATCGGCGCGGGCAGATTGAGCCAACCACGGTAGCCGTCTGACCCGGCCGTGGGCACCATCCGACGGGCGGCGTAGCCCGGTGAGGAGACCGCAGTGACCGCTGCGCAGGACGTACCGCCGCCTCCGCCCGGCTTCAGGTCCGGCCTGGAGGGCCACGTCGCGTTCCGCACCCAGATCGCCGAGCCGGACAAGGACGGCGGTGCGCTGCGCTACCGAGGCGTGGACATCGAGGACCTCGTCGGCCGGGTGACCTTCGGCAACGTGTGGGCGCTGCTCGTCGACGGCCGGTTCGGGCCCGGCCTGCCGCCCGCCGACCCGTTCCCGATCCCGGTGCACACCGGCGACGTGCGCGTCGACGTCCAGGCCGCGCTGGCCATGCTCGCTCCCTACTGGGGTTACCGCCCGCTGCTGGACATCACCGCCGAGGAGGCCCGCGAGCAGCTCGCGCGCGCGTCGGTGATGGCGCTGTCGTACGTGGCGCAGTCGGCGCGCGGGATCGGCGTGCCCGCCGTGCCGCAGGCCCGCATCGACCGGTGTTCGACGATCACCGAGCGGTTCATGACGCGCTGGCGCGGCGAGCCGGACCCGGCGCACGTCAAGGCCGTGGACGCGTACTGGGTGTCAGCGTGCGAACACGGCATGAACGCCTCGACGTTCACCGCCCGCGTGATCGCCTCCACCGGCGCGGACGTGGCGGCGGCGCTCTCCGGCGCGATCGGCGCCATGTCCGGCCCGCTGCACGGCGGCGCGCCTGCGCGAGTGCTGCCGATGCTGGAGGAGGTCGAGCGCACCGAGGACCCCGGGACGCTGGTCAAGGGCATCCTCGACCACCGGGAGAAGCTGATGGGCTTCGGCCACCGGGTGTACCGGGCCGAAGACCCGCGCGCCCGCGTGCTGCGCCGCGCGTGCCTGGAGCTGAAGGCGCCGCGGTACGAGGTGGCGGTGGCGCTGGAGCAGGCGGCGCTCAAGGAGCTGCGGGAGCGGCGGCCCGACCACCCGATCGAGACGAACGTCGAGTTCTGGGCCGCGGTGATCCTCGACTTCGCCGAGGTGCCGCCGCACATGATGCCCGCGATGTTCACCTCGGCCCGCACGGCCGGCTGGAGCGCGCACATCATGGAGCAGAAGCGCGAGGCCAAGCTCGTCCGGCCGTCGGCCCAGTACATCGGGCCCGCACCCCGCCAGCCCGAGGACGTCGAGGGCTGGGACGAGATCAAGCACGACTGATCCGTTCGGCCCATGATCGCGGGTTCGGCGCGAAAGCGGCCGGATCTGGCCGGGTTTCGCACCGAACCGGCGATCATGGCCGGTAGACGAGCAGCGCGCAGTCGCCGACCCGGCGCACCTCGGCCAACGACATCCGGCCGACCGGGGCGGCGGCCAGGCGGGGGGCGCTCGGGTCGCCCACGACCAGCGGCGCGACCACGACCTGCAGCTCGTCGACGACCCCGGCGGTCAGGAACAGCGTGCTCGTGCGCGTGCCGCCCTCGACCATGAGCCGGGCGATCCCCCGGTCGGCGAGGTCGGCGAGCACGGAGGGCAGGTCGGGCGCGGCGACCACGGTGGCGAGCCCGTCGAGGCGGCGTTCCAGCTCGGCGACCGCGGGCGGCGCGGCGTAGACCAGCTTGGCGCCGTCCCCGGCGGTGAAGAACTGCGCGCCCGGGTCGAGGCCGCGGCCGGTACGGGTGATCGTCACCTTGACCGGGGACGGCGGCGCTCCGCGCGCCACCCGCTCCGCGCGCCGGGCGGCCGAGCGGACCAGCAGGCGCGGGTCGTCGGCGGCGACGGTCGCGGCGCCGACGAGCAGCGCGTCGGCCGCGGCGCGCTCGGCGTCGACCCGGTCCAGGTCCTCGGCGTTGGACAGGATCAGCCGCTCGGGGCGGGCGTCGTCGATGTGGCCGTCGAGCGAGGTGGCGACGGACAGCAGCACGTACGGGCGGGTCATCGGGCGAACCGGGCGGCCTCGCGCCGGGTGGTGACGCCGAGCTTGGCGAGGATCGCCGAGACGTGGTGGTCGACGGTGCGCACCGACAGCACGAGCCGCTCGGCGAGGGCCCGGTCGGGCCCGAGCGCCATCACCGCCGTCAGCGACAGCCGCTGCAGGGCGATGCGGGTCGTGCTGCCCGACGACGCCGCGCCCAGCAGCCGCCGCAGCGGCGACGCCCGGCCCACCTCGTCGTCGCGGTAGGTGAGGACGACCGCGGCGGGCAGCTCACCGACCCGCCTGGCCACGAAGGCGAGCAGGTCGAGGGTGGCCTCGTCGGCCCAGCGCAGGTCCTCGATCAGCGGCACGGTCGGCGGACCGGCCGACAGCTCGGCGAGCAGCGCCCCGGCGACGTCGGGGAACGCGCCGGTGGCCAGCGCCGCGGCGAGCGGGCCGCGGGTGCGGCGCGCGACGTCGCGGACCGCGCCGAGCGGTCCGGGGGTGAGCAGGTCGTCGCAGGCGCCTTCCACGACGCGGGTGCCGCGCGGCAGGCCCGCGACGAATGCGCGCACGAGGCCGGTCTTGCCGATCCCGGCCTCGCCCGCGACGAACACCATCCGGCCGGAGCCGCGGGCGGCGGCGGTCAGCGCGGCGTCCAGGCCCGCCATCGCCGACCGCCGCTCCAGCAGATCCACGCGCGGAACGCTACCGGCGTGGCGTGCGCGTGTGCCGGAGATCGGAGCAGGGGGCCCCTCCTCCGCTTGAGTCGCAGCAGCGGTCACCCCGCCGCGGTCCCCGGGGCGACCACCGTCGGCTTCCGCGCCCGGCCCACCGCCAGGGAGAGCACACCCGCGGCGATGCACAGCGCGCCGCCGACGTACCAGGCCGCGTCGTAGGTGTGCAGCCGGTCGCGGATGATTCCGGCGACGAGCGCCATCGCCGCCGCCCCGACCTGGTGCGAGGCGAACACCCACCCGAACACGACCGGCGCGCGGGTGCCGAAGTGCTCGCGGGCCAGCGCCAGCGTCGGCGGGATCGTCGCCACCCAGTCCAGGCCGTAGAAGACGACGAACAGCAGCAGCGTCGGGTGCACGTACGGGGCGAACAGCAGCGGCAGCGCCATCAGCGACAGCCCGCGCAGCACGTAGTAGGTCAGGAGCAGCAGCCGTGGGTCGATCCGGTCGGTGAGCCAGCCGGACGCGATGGTCCCGACGATGTCGAAGATCCCGACGGCGGCGAGCAGTCCCGCGCCGACGGTGACCGGCAGCCCGTGGTCGTGCGCGGCGGGCACGAAATGCGGCTGGATGAGCCCGACGGTCGTCGCCCCGCAGATCGCCATGCCGCCCGCGAGGTACCAGAACGGCCGGGTGCGGGCGGCGTCGACCAGCGCCCGCAGCGCGACCCGGGCGGCGCCGATGCGCACGACGGGCGGCTCGTCTTCGGGGGTGCCGCCGTAGGGGGCGGCGCCGACGTCGGACGGCCGGTCGCGCAGCAGCCACACCACGAACGGCGCCACCGCGAGGGCGGCCGCGGCCACGCCCAGCGACGCCACCCGCCAGCCCGCCGTCTCCGTGACCGCCGCGACGAGGGGCAGGAACACGAGCTGGCCCGCGGCGCCGCCCGCCGTCAGCACGCCGGACACGAGGCCGCGGTGGGTGACGAACCAGCGGCCCGTGACCGTCGCGACCAGCGCCAACGCCATCGACCCCGTGCCCAGCCCGACGAGCACGCCCCAGCACAGCACCAGCTGCCAGCTCGCCGTCATGAACACGGTGAGGCCGCTGCCGGAGGCGACCACCAGCAGCGCCGCCGTCACCACGGCCCGGATCCCGAACCGCTCCATGAGGGCGGCGGCGAACGGCGAGGTGAGGCCGTAGAGGGCCATGTTCACCGCGATCGCGGCCGAGATCGTCGTGGTGGACCAGCCGAACTCCTGGTGCAGCGGGTCCATGAGCACGCCGGGAACGGCGCGGAAGCCCGCGGCCCCGACCAGCGCCAGGAAGGTCACGGCGGCGGCCCACCACGCGGGGTGGATCCGGCGGCGCACGTCGAGATCCGTCACGTCCTGCAGCATCGCTGATCGCAACCCAGCCGGGCCAGTGGCCGGACAGCCAATATGTGAAAGAATCCGGCCATGCACGAGGTCGCGGTGTTGGCCCTGCCGTCGGTGGTCGCGTTCGAGCTGGGGCTGCCGCACAAGCTGATCGGCGGGGCGGTCGACGAGGCGGGCGCGCCGCTCTACAAGGTGCGGGTCGCCACGGTCGACGGCGGGCCGGTGCGCACGTCGGCGGGCTACGCGGTGCTGCCCGAGCACGACGCCTCGATCCTGCGCACGGCCGACACCGTGGTGGTGCCGGGCATCCAACGCGGTGCGGCGGTGGAGCGCGGGGGGCTGGAGGACGCCGTCGGCGCGGCCCTCGACGGGCTCGACGCGCGGCTGATGTCGATCTGCACCGGCGCGTTCGTGCTGGCCGCCGCGGGCCGGTTGACCGGGCGCCCGGCCACCACGCACTGGATGCACACGGCGGCGTTCCGGCGGTTCTTCCCGGCGGTGCTGCTGGATCCGGACGTGCTCTACGTCGACGACGGCGACGTGCTCACCTCGGCGGGCAACGCCGCGGGCATCGACCTGTGCCTGCACCTCGTACGCCGCGACCACGGCCTGGCGGTGGCCAACCGGGTGGCCCGGCGCAGCGTGGTGTCGCCGTGGCGGGAGGGCGGGCAGTCGCAGTTCGTCGAGCCGCTGGCGGACGTCGCCGGGGACGGCACGGCCGCGACCCGGGCCTGGGCGCTCGACCGGCTCGACGAACCGCTGACCCTGGCCGACCTCGCCGCGCACGCCGCCATGAGCGTGCGCACGTTCACCCGTCGCTTCCGCGAGGAGACGGGGGTGAGCCCGGTCCGGTGGCTCACCGACCGGCGCGTCGAGCTGGCCCGACGGCTGCTGGAGACCACCGAGCTGCCGGTGGACCGGGTGGCGAGCCGGGCGGGGTTCGGCACCCCGACCGCGTTGCGCCAGCAGCTGCACGCCGCGATCGGGGTGGCCCCGTTGACCTACCGGCGCACCTACCGCGGGTAGCGCTCCGCCTCGGCGGCCCAGGTGGCGAGCTGGAGGTCGAAGCGCTCCCGGCGGATGCGCTGGTCGACGTACAGCAAGCCCGTGACGCCCGCGAGGAACGGGGTGGCGAACATCGTGACGATCACCGTGATCACCCCGATCGCGACGTAGAAGCCCGGTCCCGGCGCGCCGCCCGGCGTGATCGACGTGGCCGCCCCGGCCACGCCCGCGATGGCCCCGAGCACGCCGCCGATGACGCTGAGCGCGAGCGTGGCGACGAGGAGCACGCCGAAGATCTGCAACCAGGCGCCGCGCACCAGATCGCGCGAGCGACCGAGCGCCGCGAACACGCCGATGCCTTCCATGACGTAGGCGGGTGTCGCGAGGGACAGCAGCACCGACAGGTAGATCAGGAAGACCAGCACGGCCAGGCCGATCACGATGCCCACCAGTGCGCCGGGGACCCGGCCGATCCCCACCCCGATCCCGATCGCCAGCCCGAACCCGACGATCGCGATGAGCGTGAGGAGCAGGCCGATGAGCACCGTGACCCCGATGAGGCCGGGGACCTTCGGCAGCGCCGCCCGCCACGCCGAGCCGAGGTCGGTGCGGCGGCCGATCACCGCACCGCGCAGCACCGTGAACAGGATGGCCGTGAGCACGGCGCCGAGCACCAGGCCGAGGATGAGCACGATCCCGGACGCGCCGAGCGACCGTCCGACGTAGCTGAGCGCGGCCGAGGTCGAGCCCGGCGGGTTGCCCGTCACGCCGAGCACCGCCTGCGCCCCGAACTGGAGGATCTGCAGGGCGACGGCCACGACCAGCGCGGGCACCAGCGTGGACACGGGGTTGGCGCGGATGTAGCCGACCGCGCCGGAGAAGTAGTCGCCGAAGCCGAGCGGCCGCAGCGGGATGATCCCGGGGCGGGGGGCGGTGTGGAAGCCGGGCGGCCCGTAGCCGGGGCCGTAGGCCTGCGGGCCGTAGCCGGGCGGGCCCTGCTGGGCGTAGGCGGGCCCGTACCCCGGTGGGGGCGGCTGGCCGTAGCCCTGGGGTCCGGCGCCCTGCGGGCCGTAGCCGGGTGGTCCGTAGGGCGGCTGCGCGCCCGGCCCCTGCGGGCCGTACCCGGGTGCCGCGGCGTAGCCGGGCGCGCCTGCCGGGCCGTGGTCGGGAGGCCCGTACCCCGCCGGGCGGTAGCCGCCGCTCCCGCCGGGCCCGTCCGCCGGGCGGTAGGCACCGCTGCCCCCCGGGCCGTCCGCCGGGCGGTAGGCCCCGCTGCCCCCCGGCCCGTCCGCCGCACGGTATGCGCCGCTGCCGCCCGGCCCATCGGCCACGCGGTACGCACCACTGCCGCCGGGCCCGTCCGCGGGCCGCTCGCCCGCCGTCCCGTACGAGCCGCTGCCACCCGGGCCGTCCGCGGCGCGGTAGGCCCCACCGCCGCCGGGCCCGTCCGCGGGCCGCTCGCCCGCCGTCCCGTACGAGCCGCTGCCACCCGGGCCGTCCGCGGCGCGGTAGGCCCCACCGCCGCCGGGCCCGTCCGCGGACCGCTCGGGCACTCCCTCCGTAGGTCCACCGGACCCGACGGAGCCCGACGGGCCGAAGACCGCCGTGTCGTCCGAGCCGCCCGGCGAGCCGTAGGCCGTCGTGGCGCCGAAGCCCGAGGGCGGCGTGACGTCCGACGACCCACGGGGCTCTGCGCCCGCGGTCGACTCGTAAGCGCCTGCCGACTCCCGCGCCGGTCCCGTCTCCGACGACGCCGGTCCCGCCGCCTCGGCGCCTGACCCGGCACCGGGGTCCGACCCGCCCGACCTACCCGGGTCGGTCCTGCCGGCCTCGGGCGGCCGGACGCGACCCACCGGCGCCCGCCACCCGGCCCGGCCGCGCCGCCACCCGGCCCGGCCGCGGCGACCCCACCGTCCGGCCCAGGAGACGCGAGGCTCCCGTTCGACCCGGCCGACCCGTGACCCGACATCGGCCGGGCGATCGTGACCGTGTCCGGATCCCGCCGCGGATCATCCAGCTGGCGGTCCTCGGGCGGCGGCCGCTCGGCCGACGCGTCGGCATCCGCGGCGCCCGCAGGCGGGGACGCGGCACCCGGGAAGGGCCCGTGCTTCAGGGTCGGCTCATCCTCGTGGCGCCCGCGCTCGCCGGGCCGGTCCGGCGTATCCGTCATCGCACACTCCCCCGTGTTGAACCGATCGCGAACATCCTGGCAGGCCCGCCCGCGGCGCGTGGAGATTCCGTCCAACTCCGCGCCCCTGCCCAGTGAACCCCAAACGACAGCAGGGACACTGAAACGCGTGACAGCTTCCTCGACCGTCGACCTCACGATCCCCGCCGACCTCAAGCCCGTCGACGGGCGCTTCGGCTGCGGACCCTCCAAGGTGCGCCCCGAGCAGCTCGCCACGCTGGCCGCATCCGGCGCCCTGATGGGCACCTCGCACCGGCAGAAGCCGGTGAAGTCGCTGGTCGCCCGGGTCCGGGCGGGCCTCGCGGAGCTCTTCTCGCTGCCCGCGGGCTACGAGGTCGTCCTCGGCAACGGCGGCTCCACCGCGTTCTGGGACGCCGCGGCATTCGGCCTGGTCCGCGAGCGCGCGCTGCACCTGACCTACGGCGAGTTCTCCGCCAAGTTCGCCGAGTCCACCGCGGGCGCGCCCTTCCTCGCCGACCCGGTCGTCGTCAAGGCCGAGCCGGGCACCGCGCCGGAGCCGCAGGCCGACCCCTCCTGCGACGTCCTGGCCTGGGCGCACAACGAGACCTCCACGGGCGTGTCGGTGCCGGTCGTGCGGCCCGCGGAAGCCGATCGACGGCCAGCTCGTCGTCATCGACGCCACCTCCGGCGCGGGCGGTCTGCCCGTCGACATCCGCCAGGCCGACGCCTACTACTTCGCCCCGCAGAAGGGCTTCGCGTCCGACGGCGGCCTCTACATCGCGCTGATGAGCCCGGCCGCGCTGGAGCGGGTGGCCGAGCTCGCCGCGTCCGACCGGTGGATCCCGCCGTTCCTCTCGCTCGCGACCGCCGTCGACAACTCGCTCAAGGACCAGACCTACAACACCCCGCGCCTCGCCACGCTCGTGCTCATGGCCGAGCAGATCGACTGGATGCTCGGCCTCGGCGGCCTCGACGCCTGCGTGGCCCGCACCGCGGACTCGTCGTCGCGGCTGTACGCGTGGGCGGAGAAGGCGGAGTTCGCCACGCCGTTCGTGCGCGAGCCCGCGCACCGCTCGCAGGTCGTCGGCACGATCGACTTCGACGACGCGGTCGACGCCGCCGCCGTCGCGAAGACGTTGCGCGCCAACGGCATCGTCGACACCGAGCCCTACCGCAAGCTGGGCCGCAACCAGCTGCGGATCGGCATGTTCCCGGCCGTCGACCCCGACGACGTCGCCGCGCTCACGGCGTGCATCGATTGGGTGGTCGAGCGACTCGGCTGAGCGGCGATCACGAGCGGTAGCCACATCCGTAACATCCGCCTCAACTTTACCAATAGCGATCAACCTGGCACTCTGCGTGCACGCCGCGGATTCTCCACGCCGGACCTGCATTTTCGGGTCCGGCGCGCCTCCGTGGCGGGTTGCGGTTGTGCATCTACCGTCACCCTGACGGGGAGCGTGGAGAGGGCGGGAGGCCGCGGATGCGGGCGCTGCGGGTCGTCGGGATCACCGAGGGCGGCGGGGAACTCTCCGTCGTGCTCGAGGATCCCGCCCGCCAAGAACGGTTCACGGTGCCCGCCGACGAGCAATTGCGCGCCGCCGCCCGGGGAGACCTCACCCGGCTCGGGCAGATCGCGATCGAGTTGGAGAGCCAGTTGCGCCCACGTGAGATCCAGGCCCGTATCCGTGCCGGAGCGTCCGTGGACCAGGTCGCAGCGGCCGCCGGAGTCCCCGCGCAGAAGATCGAGCGGTTCGCGTATCCGGTGCTGCTGGAGCGGTCGCGCACGGCGGAGGTCGCCCAGCGCGCCCACCCGATCCGCGCCGACGGGCCCGACAGCCGCATGTTGGCCGACGTCGTCGCGCACACGTTCGGCCTGCGCGGTCAGGAGTACCCCTCGGCCGAGTGGGACTCCTGGAAGGGTGACGACGGGCGCTGGGTCGTCGCGCTGTCGTGGCGGGCGGGGCGCTCGGACAACCGGGCGCTGTGGACGTTCCAGCCGGGGGCCCACGGCGGCACCGTCACCGCGATCGACGAGCACGCGCACGACCTGGTCGAAGGGCTGCCCGCGCGGCCGCTGCGCACCGTCGGGCCAGTGATCGACATCTCCCGGCCGGACGAGCAGCCACCCGCCTGCGCCCGAAGAGGGGCACGAGCTGCGCGCCGCAGCCTCGGACATCGCGGCGCGCCGGGACGTCTCCGACTGGTCGCGCGTGGCCCCCGAGCCACGCCGCCCGGAGCCGCGGCGACCGGCCGCGCGCCCCGAGTCCCCCGACGGCCTGCACCGCGACCCCTACCCCCGATCCGGCCGGGCCGACGAGCCCGCCACCGAATGGCCCGCTCCCCAGCGGCAACCCGAGGAGCGTGGGTCGGCCCGCTACGGCGACGCCGCTGCGCCCGCCGAGCGTCCGGGGCGCGCCGACGACGGCCGCGGGGACCACCGACCCCGGGTCGACACGACGGCGTCCGGCCGACAACCCGGCTCCGGGCCGGGGCGACGCGGCTACGACAGCCGTCGCCGATGTCCCGGGCGACCCGGCGGAACCGGCCGCCACCCGAGCACATGACGCCCACGCGGTCGGCGCGGCGCAGGCAGCAGGCACCGATCACGCAGCTGACGCTGTGCCTGCGGCCGGCGGCCCGACCGCTGCTGCCGAGATCATGGCTGCTCACGACACGCCCCGTCCCGCGGGCACCCCGACAGCCTGCCCGAACGGCACAACCCCCCCGAGCGCGGCCGAGGCCACCGTCCGAGCCGACAACGGAGCCCGGCCGAACCGGGTGGATGACGGGATTTCCGCAGGCCCGACGCAGCCCGAAGCCCCCGAGGCCGAGGCCGCCGTGCCGAGCGCGCGGTCGCCGCAGGCCGGGCAGGCCGGGCAGGCCGGGCAGGCCGAGCGCAGGCCGGGCGAGCGCCGAGCAGGCCGAGCCCGAGCCCGAGCCCGCCGGCGCCGTCGCCGCAGCCCCCGACGCCGTCGCCGCAGCCCCCGACGCCGTCATCGCAGCCCCCGACGCCGACGACACCGCGAAGCCCGACCACCCGTCGCACCGAGCCGCCCGCACCCCGTCAGGGCGAGTCCACACCGCAGGCGCCGAAGCGCACCCGCAAGGGCAAGCCCGTCATGCCCTCCTGGGACGAGGTGCTCCTCGGGGTGCGCAGCCAGCGCTGCACCGGACGGCCGCGCGACGACAGCCGGGATAGCGGCAGCCGCGTCAGGCGGCGCGCCGCGAGGCGGGCGCAGGCCGTCGCGCACCACCGCGAGCATCGCGGGCAGCCAGGTCCGGATCCGCGCTCTCGTGCACCGCCTGCAGCAAGCCCTTGAGCAGGGCGAGCAGCTCGGCCGCGCCGATCCCGTCCCGCACGGCGCCTGCGGCCCGGGCCCGGGCGAGCAGCACGTCCAGCGCGCCGTGCAGCTCGGTCCGGGCCACCGCGACGGCCGCCTCCCCGACCCCGCCGAGCGCGTCGGGCAGGTCCCGCTTGACGACGCCTCGTCGGCGATCCGCCCGAGCAACGCGTCGAACGCCGCCCCGGGATCGGCCGCCTCGGCCCCGGCCCGGGCGAGCGCGACGAGCTCCCGCACCCGCGCCACCGTGACCGCCTCGAACAGCGCCTCCTTCGTCGGGAAGTGGCGGTAGACCGTGCCCGGCCCGACGCCCGCCCGCGCCGCGATCACGTCGAGCGGCACGCCGAACCCCGACTCCGCGAACGCCTCCCGGGCCGCGGCGAGCACCCGTTCGCGGTTGCGGCGGGCGTCGGCGCGCAGGGACGGTCGGCGGTGGACAAACGGGGCGCTCGTTCCGTATCGTCGAAGCGGGGTGACCGTTCCGATTATAGGAGGACCGATGGACCGGAGTCCACGCGAGGTCGTCGAACTGGTGCGCCGGATGGTGGCGGGCGAAGGCGTGGTGTTCGCCGACCTCTTCGCCGAGGACGGCGTGCTGCGCTTCCCGTTCGCGCCGCCCGGCATGCCGCGGGAGATCCGCGGGCCGCGACGCGATCCGCGCGTCCGCGCACGGCCGAGGACGGGCAGTCGGGCCCTGCTCGACATGGACGGCGTCGAGCTGTCGTCCGCGAGACCGACGACCCGGAGGTGGTCGTCACCGAGATCGAGCACCACGGCCACTCGCGCGCGCTCGACGGGCCGTACCGCTTCCGCGCGCTCGGCGTGGTCCGCGTGCGCGACGGCGAGATCGTCAGCTACGACGACTACATGGACCCGATCGCGATGGCCGCGCTGCTCGGCCGCACCCGCGACCTGGCCGCGGCGCTGCGCGCGGGTCAGCGCGCGACGGTCGGGAGCACGCGGGGCTGCTCCGCTACTCGGCGCCTCGGCGGCCGCCAGCCACTCCGTCTCGACGGCCTCCCGCTCGGCCACGACGGCGCGCAGCTCGGCGTCGAGCGCCAGCAGCCGGTCGGGGTCGGTGGCCGCTTCGACCATCTGCTCGTGCAGCCCCTTCTCCCGCGCGGCCAGCGCCTCCAGCCGCCGCTCCAGCCGCGCGGCCTCCTTGCGGGCGGCGCGCTGCTCGGCGCTCGAGCGCGGACCGCCCTCGACCACCGGCTGCCGCCGCCACGTCGCCGGCCCCGGCCGCCGATCCGCCGCGCGGACCCGCCGGGCGGACGCGCCGACCCGCTGCGGCGCTGCGAGCCCGACCGCCGCTTCGCGGCCACGGCGCGCCAGGTACTCCTCGATCCCGCCGGGCAGGTGCGTGATCTTCCCGTCGCCCGAGCAGCGCGACGACCGTGTCGCACACCCGCTCCACCAGGTAACGGTCGTGGCTGACCACGACGAGCGTGCCCGGCCAGCCGTCGAGCAGGTCTTCCAGCCGGGCGAGCGTGTCGACGTCCAGGTCGTTGGTCGGCTCGTCCAGCAGCAGCACGTTGGGCTCGGCCATCAGGAGCCGGGTGAGCTGCAGCCGCCGCCGCTCGCCGCCGGAGAGCTGCCCGACCGGCGTCCACTGCCGCGCCGCCGGGAACCCCAGCCGCTCCAGCACCGAAGACGCCGTGAGCTCCAGCTTCCCCAGCCGCACGTACTTCGCGACGTCCTCGGTGGCCTCCAGCACGCGCATCTCGTCCGGCAGGTCGACCAGCTCCTGCGACAGCTCCGCGAGCTGCACCGTGCGTGCCGCGCACCAGCCGCCCGCCGTCGAGCGGCCGCGCCCCCGTGAGCGCGCGCAGCAGGGTGGTCTTGCCCGAGCCGTTGACCCCGACGATCCCGATCCGGTCGCCGGGCCCGAGCCGCCATGTGACGTGGTCGAGCAGCACGCGCCCGCCGACCGTCACGGTGGCGTCCTCCAGCTCCAGCACGGTGCGGCCGAGCCGGTTGGTGGCGAACCCGAGCAGCTCGACCTTGTCGCGCGGCGGCGGCACGTCGGCGATCAGCGCCTCGGCCGCCTCGATGCGGAACCGCGGCTTGGACGTGCGCGCGGGCGGCCCGCGCCGCAGCCAGGCCAGCTCCTTGCGGGCGAGGTTCTGGCGGCGGGCCTCGGCGGCGTCGGCCTGCCGGGCGCGCTCGGCCCGGGCGAACACCCAGTCGGCGTAGCCGCCCAGGTAGCCCTCGACCCGGCCGCCCGCCACCTCCCACGTGCGCGTGCAGACGGCGTCGAGGAACCACCGGTCGTGCGTGACCACCACGACCGCGCACCGCCGGGCCACGCAGGTGCTCGGCGAGCCAGCCGATGCCCTCGACGTCGAGGTGGTTGGTCGGCTCGTCGAGCACGACCAGGTCGAGGTCGCCGAGCAACGCCCTGGCCAGCGCGACCCGCCGCTTCTCCCCGCCGGACAGCCCGTCGACGGTGCGGTCGAGGTCGTGCACGCCCAGGCCGTCGAGGACGTCGCGCACCTGGGGGTCGGCGGCCCATTCGTGCTCGGCGCGCGTAGTCCGCGAGGACGACGTCGCGCACCCGCGCCCCGGCGGGCAGGTCGTCGCCCTGGGCCAGGTGCGCGAGTCGCAGGCCGCCCACCCGGCTGACCCGGCCACCGTCGGGTGCCCGCGCGCCGGTGAGGATGTCGAGCAGCGTGGTCTTGCCGCCGCCGTTGAGCCCGACGACGCCGATGCGGTCGCCCGACTCCACGCCCAGCGACACGCGGTCCAGCAGCACCCGCGACGCGTCGCCGGGGACGTGCGCGGTGACCGTCTCGAGGTTGACGAGGTTGGGCATCAGGCGTGCACCGGCGGCCAGGAACCGGGTGGGGAAGGCGGCCCGAAGGGCCTGCTTCGGGAGCCTCGACGATCCGCGCGCCCGGCACCGGCCCGTGTGCCACCCGGACGGTGCGACACACGCCCACCCCGGCCAGCTCGGTCGCGACGTCCAGCGCCGCCTCGGCCCCCGCGCACAGGAACGCGCACGTCGGCCCGGATCCGGAGACGAGCCCGGCGAGCGCGCCCGCGTCGACCCCGGCGCGCAGGGTGCGGCGCAGCTCGGGGGCGAGGCTGATGGCGGCGGGCTGCAGGTCGTTGCCCAGCGAGAGGGCGAGCTGGCGCGGGTCGCCGCCCGCGATGGCCTCCAGCACCGGCTCGACGGGCCGGGCGGGCGGGCAGGACGCCGCCGCGGAGCCGGTCCAGCTCGCCGAAGACGGCGGGCGTGGACAGCCCGCCGCGGTGCAGCGCGATCACCCAGTGCTGGGTGTGCCGCGAGAGCACCGGCACGATCTGCTCGCCGCGGCCCGTGCCGAGCGCGGTGCCGCCGTGCAGGGCGAACGTGACGTCGCTGCCCAGCTCGGCGGCGAGCCCGGACAGCTCGTCGCGGGACAGGTCGAGCTTCCACAGCGCCGACAGGCCGACGAGCGCGGCGGCCGCGTCGGCGCTCCCCCCGGCCATGCCCCCGGCGACCGGGATGCCCTTGCGCAGGACGAGCGCGACGTCGGGATCCCGGTCGGCGCGCTCGGCGAGCAGCTGGACCGCACGCCAGGCGAGGTTGGTCTCGTCGGCGGGCACCTCGGTGACCCCTTCGCCGTGCACCGCGATCGCGGGCTCGGTGTTCACCGCTACGGAGACCTCGTCGAACAGGCTGACCGCGTGGAACACCGTGACGAGGTCGTGGAAGCCGTCGTCGCGCAGCCCGCCGACCTCCAGATGGAGGTTGATCTTGGCGGGTACCCGCACCGTGACGGGCGGCGGGACGGCGGACAGCACAGCCCAACCCTACGGCGTGATCAGCTGCGGGCGGCCTCGACGTCGGGCCTGCGCGCCGCCAGATGCCGGGGCGTGGCGAAGCACAGCGCCGCGACCAGGCCCACCACCAGCACCGCAGCAGGCAGCAACAGCGCCTGGCCCATCGCAGCGCTGAAGCCCGCGTGCAGAGCAGGCGGCAGGCGCGCCGTGGCGCCGTCGGCCCCGCCGGGCAGCTCGGCGGTGATCCGCGCCTGCATGAGCACGGCGATGCCCGCGCTGCCCAGCACGGCCCCGACCTGGCGGGTGGTGTTGTAGACCCCCGCGGCGGCGCCCGCCTGGCTCATCGGCAGGTTGCGGGTGGCCGAGGTGGAGATCGGCGCCCACATGTACCCGTTCGCCACGCCGATGAGCGCGATCGGCCCCAGCAGCAGCCAGATCGGCGTGGTGGCGCCCATGACCGCGGCCAGCCAGACCAGCCCCGCGACGAAGCACGCGAGCCCGAACCCGGCGACCCAGCGCGGGTGGGCGCGGTCGGTGAGCCGTCCGACGTAAGGCGACAAGCCGCCCGAGATGACCGCCATCGGGACGAACAGCAACGCCGCCCGGGTGGGCGACAGCCCGAGCACGCCCTGCGCGTAGAGCATGGTCGGGAACGCCATCGCCGTGACGCCGAACCCGACGGCGGCGATCGCGACGCAGGCGAGGCTGAAGTTGCGGTCGCGGAACAGCGCCAACGACAGCAGCGGCTCCGCCTTGGTGCGCGCCTGCCAGGCGACGAACACCGCCAGGACGACGACGCCCGCGACGATCAGCGACCACACCGTGATCGGCCCGGCGATCGTGCCCCAGTCGTAGGTCTGGCCCTCCTGGATGCCGAACACCAGCAGGAACATGCCGACGGCGGAGAGCACGACGCCCGGCAGGTCGAACCGGTGCACATGGGTGGGCAGCTCGGGGACGAGGCGGACGGCGAGCACGAAGCCGACGACGCCCACCGGCACGTTGACGAAGAAGATCCACTCCCAGCCGAGCCCGTCGACCAGCACGCCGCCGAGGATCGGCCCGACCAGCGTGGCGACGCCCGCGACCGCGCCCCACAGGCTCATCGCCCGACCGCGCGACTCGGCCGGGAACGTGCGGGTGATCACGGCCATGGTCTGCGGCATCATCACCGACGCGCCGAGCCCCTGCACCACGCGCGCGGCGATGAGTCCGCCGATCGTGCTCGTGAGGCCGCACCAGAGCGAGGCGAGCGTGAATACCGTCAGCCCGACGAAATACACGCGACGGGGCCCGAACCGATCACCGAGGCGGCCGGTGATGAGCAGCGGCACGGCGTAGGCCAGCAGGTAGGCGCTGGTGACCCAGACGACGGCGTCGACGTCGGTGTGCAGCGCCGCCAGGATCGTCGGCGTCGCGACCGACACGATGGTCGTGTCGACCAGGATCATGAAGAAGCCCACGCACAGCGCCCACAGCGCGGGCCATGGGCTGCGGTCCCCGGTGTTCTCGACCATGCCCCGAGGCTACGTGGGGGGCCCGACAAGAATCGGTCCGCACAAGCGTCGCGGTGTCCGCACCGGTGTCCGGACGCCGGTGCGGGCACGGCAACGCCGGTGCCGACGGCCGGCCACCGGTCCGCTCGGCTTGCGGCGCGCACACCGGGCCACCACTGCAGGAGCAGCGGCTCGCCGGGCGATGCAGGCGTTCACGGGCGCGGCGCCGAGGGGGTCAGCGGGCCGCGATGCGGGCGAAGTCGGCGATCGTCAGGGTCTCCGCGCGTGCGCCGGGGTCGACGTCCGCGGCACGCAGGGCCGCCTCGGCCGCGGTCGGGGAACCCGCCCAGCCCGCCAGCGCCGACCGCAGCACCTTGCGCCGCTGCGCGAACGCGGCGTCGACCACGGCGAACACGGCGGCGCGGTCCCCCGGGGGCGGCGGGTGGCGGTCGAAGGCGAGCAGGCCCGAGTCGACGCCGGGCACCGGCCAGAACACCGACCGCGGCACCGGCCCCGCCCGGCGGGCCGCGGCGAACCACGCGAGCTTCGCGCTCGGCACCCCGTACGCGCGACTCCCCGGCGCAGCGGCCAACCGCTCGGCGACCTCGGCCTGCACCATGACCAGCCCGCGGCGGATCCCGGGCAGCTCGGCCAGCAGGTGCAGCACGACGGGCACGGCGACGTTGTAGGGCAGGTTCGCGACCAGCGCCGTCGGCAGCCGGCCAGACGTGCGGTCGGCGCGATCGACCCAGTCGGCCTGGTCGGCAGAGCCGACGCGATCGATCCGGGTCGGCCTGGTCGGCGGAGCCGTCGCGGCCAGCCTGGGCGGCCCGATCGGCGGAGCCGGCCCGGTCGGCCGCGGGCGCCCTGGCCGGGTCGCCGATGAGGTCGGCGGCGCGGAGGCGCAGGGCGTCGGCGGCGTGGACGGTGAGGCGCTCGGAGTCGGCCCGGTCGGCGGAGCCGGCGCGATCAGCGCGATCGGCGGAGCCGGCCCGGTCGGCCGCGCGCGCCCGGGCCGGGTCGCCGATGAGGTCGGCGGCGCGGAGGCGCAGGGCGTCGGCGGCATGGACGGTGAGGCGGTCGGCCAGCGCGGGCGCGCGGTCGGCGACCGTCGCGGGCAGGCGGGCGGCGAGCACCGCGTCGATCTCGACGGCGTGGACGGCGGCCACCTCGGGCAGCAGCGCCAGGGTCAACGAGCCCAGGCCCGGCCCGACCTCCAGCACCACGTCGTCGGGCGACAGCGCGGCGGCGCGCACGATGCGGCGCACGGTGTTGGCGTCGTGCACGAAGTTCTGGCCCAGCCGTTTGGTGGGGCGCAGGCCCAGCTCGTCGGCCAGCGCCCGCACCTCGACCGGGCCGAGCAGCCGCGCCTCGCCCACCGTCACGCCGGAAGCGTGCACCCCGTCGCCGGGGCACCCGTCACTGGGGCAGGCCGAGCTTGCGCGAGCAGGCGGGCCACGCGCCGTAGCCGCCGCCGTGGGAGTCGCGCACCTTCTCGGCGATCGAGATCTGCTCCTCCCGGCTGGCCTGGCTGGGCAGCGCCGCGTACGTGCCGCCGCCGAACGCCCGCCACGTGCCCGCGTCGAACTGCAGGCCGCCGTAGTAGCCGTTGCCGGTGCTGATGCCCCAGTTGCCGGTGGCCTCGCACTGTGCGATCCGGTCCCAGATGCTGCCGTCGTCGACGGCGGGCGCGGCGGGCGTGTCGTCGTTGGTGCCGATGCGCACGACCCGCGGCACCGCGGCCGTCATGGCGCCCGCCCCGATCTGCTGGCGGCGCACCTCCTGGCCGTTCTGCACGTAGATCTTCATGATCGCGCTGGCCACGCCCGGCTTGCCCGGGTTGACGACGACCTCCTTGCCACGCGGCAGCGCCGGGTCGTCGATCTTCTGGACGGGCGGCGGCGCGGCGCGCGTCTCGACGACCTCGCCGACGCCGTTGCGGACGACCTGAACGTCCGTGCCGTCGGTGAGCGGGGTGTCACCGCTGGGGAGGGAGACGTCGTCGACGCCGAGCACGATGTGGTGCTCCTCGAGGAGCCCGGCGACCGTGCCTGCCGTGGTGGTCATCGGGGTCTTGGCCCCGGTGCCGTCGGTCAGGGTGACCTTGTGCGGAACCCGGAGCTCCAGCGCGAGTCCGGCCAGCGGGATCGCGGTGTTCGGGGAGGTGGACATCTGGATCGGCTGCGCCTGGACGCCGAGCCCGACGAGCGCCTGGCCGACCGTGGACGCCGTGGTCCAGACCTCCCGCTGCGAGGGACCCTCGTCGAGGATCAGCTTGCGGGCCCGGCTGAAGATGACGTGGTCGCCGTTGTCGATCGTCGTGGGCAGGGCGGGCTCGACGCGGTCCTGCGGGGCCGCGATGACGCCCGCCGCCTGCAGTGCCGACGCGACGTCGCCCGCGAACGTGTGCACCGTGCGGTCCTGGCCGTCGACGGTCAGGGTGATCGTCTTGTCCATGGCCAGCGCGGTCGCTCCGCCGCCGACGAGGGCGAGGAGGACGGCGAGCGCGGTGGCGCGGACGGCGAGACGGCCTGTTGCGGGCCGGGTGGCTTGACGGCGTTCGGCGCGCCGTGGGCGGGCCGCGACCGGCTCGACGACGGCGGCGAACGGGTGGGTGAGCGGCTCGTCCGCGACGGGCGCCTGCGGGCCGGTGAGCCGGTCGTCGAGGTCGGGGCCGATGGCGGGGATGGGCGCGGTGATCGGCCCGGCGTCGGGGACGGCGACGCGCCCGGTCTCGCGGGCCGACCGCCCGGCGATGACGTGCGGCGCCTCGTCGGCGGCGGGCTCGACGACCGTGGACTCCCCGTGGGCCGCTGCGTCGTGGCCGCGCTCGGCCCGCCGGGGCTCCGCCCACGCCGCGGGAGGGGCGACCGGGCCCGGCGTCGCAACCGGAGCCTGCGCGGGGGCGGTCGCGGTCGACGCGGGGGCCGGAGCGGCGGCGGTCGGGCTCGGCGTCGCGGTCGGGCTCGGCGCGTCGGTCAGCCACGGCGCGACCGTCGGGCTTGGTACGACGGTCGGCCTCGGCGCGGCGGTCGGGCTCGGCGCCGCGGTCGCACCGGGCCCGCCTCGGCCGGGCACGTCCGCCGACCGGTGCGGGGCCGGTGCCGTCGCCGACCAGAAGCCTGCGGCCGGGGTGAGCGGCGCGGGCGGGGCCTGCTCCGGCTGCGGGTCGGTCCAACCGTTCCCTTCGGGCGTGGCGGGCGTGAACAGCTCGCCCGCGATCCGCGGGATCGGCCCCGTCATGTCCGCGGAGCTGATCACCGGGATGCGGGTGGTCATCTCCGTGATGTGCTCCGGCGCGACGACCGGCAGCTCGCCCGTGACCGGGTCGGCCGACGCGTCCTCGGAGAGGCCGCCACGGCCCGGGTAGGCGACCACGCCCTGCGAGCGGGACACCATCGACTCGACGGCGGGTCGCGCCGACGGCGCGGGGAAGGCGATCGGGTCTTCGACCTGCGGCCCGTACCAGTCGGCGTACGGGTCGACCTCCGGCGTCGCGCCCACGATCACACCGACACGGGCACGCGCGGCACGGCGCCGCGCACGCGCAGAGACGTCGACCACAGTCAGCCTTACCCTCGTCGGACCGGGCAGGGGAGCGAGTCACGGTCACGACGGCCCGGGGGCGGGTGGTTCTGGGGGAGCGCCCCGGAACCGTCGTGACCGCGGTGCTGGGGAGCGTTCCCCACCCCGGCTTTGCGATCACGGAACCGTAACGGGGGGTGAGCGCCGGGCTCGACATGTGACACACCGCCAGCGCCGAACGGACCCCTCGCTACGCCGAACGTGGGTCGGCTGCGCCCGACGTACGAACGGACGGGCCGGACGGCAGCTCGGCGAGCCGAAACACCCGCTCGGCGTTACGCCGAGCGCATGACGCAAGCCGTTCGTCGGTGACGCCGCGGACGGCCGCCAGCGCACGCACCGTCCACGGCAGACAGAAGGGTTCGTTGGCCCGGCCGCGGTGCGGATGCGGGGTGAGGAACGGCGCGTCGGTCTCGACGAGGAGCTGGTCGTCGGGCACGAGCGCGGCCGCCTCGCGCAGGTCAGGCGCGTTCCGGAACGTGACGGGTCCGGCGAACGAGAGCACGTAGCCCGCCTCGACGCACTCGCGTGCCATGGCGACGTCGCCGGAGAAGCAGTGGAACACGACCGTTGACGGCGGCCCCTCCTCGGCGAGGATCCGCAGGACGTCGGCGTGCGCCTCGCGGTCGTGGATCATCAGCGGCTTGCCGAGCCGCTTGGCGAGCGCGATGTGCCAGCGGTAGGCGCGCTGTTGGGCGTCGGGCGGGGAGTAGTCCCAGTAGTAGTCCAGGCCCGTCTCCCCCACCGCGACGACCCGCGGGTGCGCGGCGAGCCGCTCGATCTCGGCGAGCTCGTCCTCGGTGACCGCGGCCGTGCGCGTGGGGTGCAGCGCGACCGCGGCCGTCACCCGGTCGTCCCAGGTGGCGGCGTCGACGACCCAACGCGCGGACGGGAGGTCGTCGGCCACCGTGACCGCCCGCGCCACCCCGACCGCCGCCGCCCGGTCCATCGCCGCGGTCAGCAGCTCCGGCGTGGTGGCGCCGCATGCGTCGAGGTGCGTGTGGGCGTCCACCGTGGCCGCGGGCAGCGGCTCCGGCGGGGGTGGCGGCGGCTTCATGGACTCGTCACCGGGAACAGTGTTATCCACTCACGACGGGGGCCCACTCCGGACCGGTCTCGCCCAACGCAGGGTCGAGCTTGGTGAAGATCGGCGTGGGCTTGGCCAGCGGGCGACCGACCTCGATCGGCGTGGACGCCCACCGCGCCTGCTCGACCGTGTAGTCGCCGGTGAGGACGGGGTACGCGGGGCCGTCGCCGAGGTCGTCGACCTCCCGGATCTCCGGCTGCGCCGCCCACACCCCGCCGCCGCCCAACGCCTCGTGCACCTGCTGGGCCGCATGCGGGAGGAACGGCGTGAGCAGCGTGTTCGCGTCCTGCACGACCTGCAGCGCGGTGTGCAGGATCGTGTCGCGCCGGTCGGGATCGTCCTTGCGCTTCCAGGGCTCCTGATCGGACAGGTACCGGTTGGCCGCCGACACCACCCGCATGGCCTCGCCGACCGCCTGCTTGAACCGGTTGCGGGCGAGCAGGCCACCGACGGTGTCGAATCCGGCCCGGGAGACGGCGAGCAGCTCGGCGTCGGCGTCGGCGGGCGCGACCGGCTTCGGCACCGCCCCGACGTTCTTGTGCGCCATCGAGATCGACCGGTTGACCAGGTTGCCCCACTCGTTGGCCAGCTCGAAGTTGGTGCGGCGGACGAACTCGTCCCAGGTGAAGTCGGTGTCCTGGTTCTCCGGCCCGGCGACGGCGATGAAGTAGCGCAGCGCGTCGGGACCGAACTCCTTGAGGAAGTCGCCGACGTAGATGACGGTGCCGCGGCTCGTCGAGAACTTGGAGCCGCTCATCGTGAGGTACTCCGACGACACGATCTCGCTCGGCAGGTTCAGGGTGCCGAACACGCCGGGCGTGCCGCCGTGGTCGCCCTGCCCGTTCTGGCCGAGCAGCAGCGCGGGCCAGATCACCGAGTGGAAGACGATGTTGTCCTTGCCCATGAAGTAGTAGCCCTGGGCGGCGGGATCGCACCACCACTGCTTCCAGGCGTCCGGGTCCGGGCTGCGACGCGCCCACTCGACCGACGCCGACAGGTAGCCGATGACCGCGTCGAACCACACGTAGAGCCGCTTCATCGGCCGGTCGCGCCAGCCGTCGAGCGGGATGGGGACACCCCAGTCCAGGTCACGGGTGATCGCCCGCGGCTTGAGGTCCTCGACGAGGTTGGCCGAGAACTTGAGCACGTTGGGCCGCCAGTCGGTGCGCGTGGCCAACCACTGCCCGAGCGACTCCGCAAACGCGGGCAGGTCGAGGAAGAAGTGCTCGGTCTCGACGAACACCGGGACCTCGCCGTTGATCCGCGAGCGCGGGTTGATGAGGTCGGCCGGGTCGAGCTGGTTGCCGCAGTTGTCGCACTGGTCGCCGCGCGCGGCCGCGTAGCCGCAGATGGGGCAGGTGCCCTCGACGTAACGGTCGGGCAGCGTGCGCCCGGTCGACGGGCTGATCGCGCCCATCGCCGACTTGGCCACGACGTAGCCGTTGCGGTACAGCGCGAGGAAGAGGTTCTGCACCACCTCGTAGTGCGTGCTCGTGGTGGTGCGCGTGAAGAGGTCGTAGGCCAGGCCGAGGCCCTGCAGGTCCTTGGTGATCACGCCGTTGTACTTGTCGGCGAGCTGGCGCGGGGTGAGGCCCTCGGCGTCGGCCTGCACCTGGATCGGGGTGCCGTGCTCGTCCGTGCCGCTGACCATGAGCACCTGGTCGCCCGCCATCCGCCGGTAGCGGGAGAAGACGTCGGAGGGCACACCGAAACCGGAGACGTGGCCGATGTGCCGCGGGCCGTTGGCGTAGGGCCATGCCACGGCGGTCAGCACGCGCGTACTCATGGTCACCAGCGTAGGACCTGGGCGAAAGCGGGTTTCCGGCGCGCCCCGAACTCTCCGTAGCGGTTGCGGAAAAGCATCAAGCCCCCCTAGATGCACGAACACTGTTCCGTGCGGGTAGGAAGGTCCCTGTCGTCACTCTTCGCGATCGACTGGAAGCGCGTTGATCTGGTCGCGGAGATGATCGACGTCCCAGCGATACCGACCCGACGGGAGGCGCAGATCAGGCTTGACGTAACCGGCTTGGACGTAGCGCTGCAAAGTTCGCGCGGAAATACCGAGCTGACGGGCCGCTTCAGGGGTGGTGACCAAGGTCGGCTTCGGCACGCCAGTCACTCTAAGTTACGTGGCGGCGTATCAAGCCCCCCTAGACGCTTCTGTCGCTAGATTTCAGGCAAAGTCATCACTTGCCGACCACAGAGGGCTACAGTGGGCCAATGCGGTCTACTGACGCGCGGTGGCACATGGCGGTCGAGGCGCTCGCACGGATGCCCGAGCTGGCCCATCGCCTGGTCGAAGTCCATTACGCCGACGACAAGGGCTACTGCCATGGCTGCATGGCGCCCGGCGGCACGTTGTTCGTCCGGTGGCCCTGCGGGCTCAACCGGTTGGCGACGGCGGCCACCGCAGCGCCTGCGAAGCCGCCCCGCCGCCTCGGCCCGGGCCACGGCACGGCCCACAGCTCGGACGACAACCCGCCCCCGCCGCAGCAGTAGCTCCACCCGCGGCACGCGCACGCGCCGCCCCCCAACGCCGCACCTCGCCCCCCAACCCCGCCACCTCGCACCCCAACGCGGCACCTCGCACCCCCAACCCCGCCACCTCGCACCCCAACGCGGCACCTCGCACCCCCAACCCCGCCACCTCGCACCCCAACGCGGCACCTCGCACCCCATCGGTGGGGTGCGAAGTGCTGACCAGGGGTGCGAAGTCGGCCCAGCGACCCGGGACCAGCCGACGCCCGGGCGACCGGGAGACCCCGGCGACCGGGACCGGCGACCGGCCAGCAACCCGGGCCCAGCGACCCCGACGACCGGCGACCGGCGACCAACCCGGGCCGGCGACCCCGGCGACCGGGGACCGGCGACCGCCCAGCGACCCGGGCCCAGCGACCCCGACGACCGGCGACCGGCGACCGGCGACCCGGCCAGCGATCCCGATTACCGGCGACCGACATCCGACGACCGACATCCGACGACCGACGACCCGGACCGGCGACCCCGCCACCGGTCCGGGCCGACCACCGCGCGGCCCAGCACCGCCCGAACCGGCGCCGCTGCTCAGCCCGGCTGCTCGGCCAGCGCGGCGGCGTACAGCTCCCGCTTCGGCACCCCCGCCGCTGCCGCGACCGCGCTCACCGCGTCCTTCAGCCGCTCGCCGTCGGCGACCCGCTCCCGCACCGCGCCCTACCAGCGACCCCACGCTCGGCACCGCGGCCGACGCCCCCGCCAGCACCATGGTGATCTCGCCCCGCACGCCCTCGGCCGCCCACGCGGCCAGCGCGGACAGCGGCCCGCGCCGCACCTCCTCGTGGGTCTTCGTCAGCTCCCGGCACACGGCGGCGGCCCGGTCGCCGCCCAGCTCCTCGACGGCGGCGGCGAGCGTCTCGGCCAGCCGGTGCGGGGACTCGAAGAACACCACCGCCCGCGGCTCGGCCCGCAGGGTCGCAAGCCACCGCCGCCGCTCCCCCGCCCGCCGGGGGGCGAACCCCTCGAAGCAGAACCGCTCGGCGGGCAGCCCCGACAGGACCAGCGCCGTCGTCACCGCGGAGGGGCCGGGCAGGCACGTCACCGGCAACCCCTCCGCGACGGCCGCGGCGACGAGGCGGTAGCCGGGGTCGGACACCATGGGCATCCCCGCGTCGCTCACGACCAGCACCGTCCGTCCCGCGCGCACCTCGTCGAGCAGGCCGGGCAGCCGCGCGACCTCGACGGCGTCGTAGTGCGACAGCACCCGCCCGCGCACCGACACGCCCAGCGCCGCGGCGAGCGCGCGCAGCCGCCGGGTGTCCTCCGCGGCGACGACGTCGGCCTCCCCCAACGCCGTCACCAGCCGCGACGACGCGTCCGCGGCCTGGCCCAACGGGGTGGCGGCGAGCACGAGGCGACCGGCTGACGGTGACGACACGACCGTCAGCCTACGATCGGGCGCCGTGGCCACCTCGACCGTCGACCATGCGCGGCACGGCCGACCCAGCCGTCCGGCCACCGACGACGACGCGGCCACCGGCGTCGAGCCGCTCGGCGCACCGCCCGCAGGCCGTCCACCCGAGCCTGCCGACGTGCTCGGCCCTCCGCCGCCGACCGATCGCCTGCGCGCCTGGACGGTCACGATCTTCCTGGGGCTCATCGCGGCGTCGGTGCGGTTCGCGGGCCTGGGCAGCCCCACCGACGGCGGCACCCCCGTCTTCGACGAGAAGCACTACGTGCCGCAGGCGTGGCAGATGCTGCGCAACGGCGGCGTCGAGGACAACCCCGGCTTCGAGCTGGTCGTCCACCCGCCGCTGGGCAAGCAGCTCATCGCGCTCGGCGAGGCCGCGTTCGGCTACGACGCCGTCGGGTGGCGGGTCTCGGCGGCGTTGGCGAGCGTGCTGTGCGTCGTGCTCATCGTCCGGGTGGGACGCCGCCTCACCCGTTCCACCCTGCTGGGCGCGATCGCCGGGGTGCTGCTGATCTGCGACGGGCTGTCGCACGTCCAGGGCCGCATGGGCATGCTCGACGTCTTCTCGGCGCTGTTCGTCGTGGCCGGGTTCGCCACCCTCGTCTGCGACCGCGACGACGTCCGCGCCCGCATGGCACGGGTCGTCGCGGAAGGCCGGGTCGGGGATTCACCGCTCGGGCCACGGATGGGCATGCGCTGGTGGCGGCTGGCCACGGGGGTGCTCCTCGGGCTCGGGTGCGCGGTGAAGTGGTCGGGCATCTACTGGGTGATGGCTTTCGCCGTGCTCTCGGTGATCTGGGACCTCACCGCCCGGCGCACCGCAGGCGTCGCCCGGCCGTGGAAGGGCACGCTGCTGCGCGACGTGCTGCCGTCGGTGTGGGCGCTCGTGCTGGTGCCGGTGGCCGTGTACTTCGCGGACTGGTCGCTGTGGTTCGCCAGCGAGACCGCCACCGACCGCTACGCCTCCTCCAACGCCGTGTCCAGCATGCTGTACTTCGAGGGCAAGGTGCTGGCGTTCCACGAGGGGCTCACCACGCAGTCGGCGGGCGCGCACCCGTGGGAGTCGAAACCCTGGTCGTGGCCGATGGGCCTGCGGCCGATGCTCTACTACTACGCGGGCGACGGCGTCACCGGCTGCGGCGACACCGAATGCGTCAGCGCCGTGATGCTGATCGGCACGCCTGCGCTGTGGTGGCCCGCGCCCCTCGTGCTGGTGTTCTCGCTCTGGCGCCTCGTCACCCGCGCCGACTGGCGCTACGGCGCGGTGCTCGTGGGCTACGCCGCGGGGATCGTCCCGTGGTTCATGGACATCGACCGGCAGATGTTCTTCTTCTACATGACGCCGGTGGTGCCGTTCCTCGTGCTCGCCACCGTGCTGCTCATGGGCGAGGTGCTCGGCCGGGCAGGCATCGGGAAGGAGCGCCGTCAGACCGGGCTGCTCGTCGTCGGGTTGTGGGTGGGGCTGGTGGTGGCCAACTTCGCGTGGCTGTGGCCGATCCTCACCGCGGCGCCGATCACACAGGCGATGTGGGACGCGCAGCTCTGGCTGCCGAGTTGGCGGGCCTGACTCGTGAGCGGAAACTGCTGCTATAGCAACGTTTTCCGCTCACGACCTCAGCCGCCGACCGCCAGCAACACGCTCGCGCCCACCGCGAGCCCAGCGCCGCCCAGCTGCAGCCCGGTGAGCCGCTCCCGCAGCACCAACGCGGCCAGCAGTGCCACCACCACCGGGTAGAGCGAGACGACCACCGCGCTCACGCCCAGGTCGCCTGCACGGGTGGCGAGCAGGAAGAAGACGTTGGCGAGGGTGTCGAACACGCCGGAGATGACGGCCAGGCGCCACGGGAACCCGGCCCCCGGCCGGACACCGCAGGTCAGCGCGGCCACCGCGATCAGCACAGGCACCGAGGCCAGCCGCCCGACCAGCAGCGGCCACATCCCGGAGTCCGACGGGGCGGCGTGCAGCCCGACGAAGAACAACGCGAAGCCTGCGCCCGCGCCGAGCGCCAACACCGGCCCGAGGCGACCGCCCGCAGCGGGTTCGCCGCCCGCCGTCGCCATGACGATCGCGACGAGCGCGATGCCGATCGCCACGAGCGTGACGGGGCCCAGGCGCTCGCCGGTCAGTAGCCCGACCAGCAACGGCAGCCCCGCCCCGACCACGGCCGACAGCGGCGCCACCACCCCCATCGGCCCCACCGCGAGCGCGCGCAGGTAGAGCAGCAGGCCGCCGGTACCGCCCGCCGCGGCGAACACACCCCACCCGACCGCTGCCCACGACGGCGTGCCGCCCGCGAGCGGCACCGCGGGCAGGAGCGCCACGAGCCCGGCCAGCTGCACGACGGCCGTCACGAGGAAGACCGGGGCGCGGCGGGTCGCCAGGCCGCCCGCGAAATCGGCGAAGCCGTACGCGAGCGCACCGGGCAGGGCGAAGAACAACGACATCGGTGGTTCCGTTCAGCGAACTAGACTCTTCAGAACAGCGAGATGGACGCTACGGCAGTCCAGTAGAGTTGTCGACGAGGTACGGCACACTGGACGGTATGCAGTCACCCGAGGCCGTCGCGACCGCCGTCGGACGCAATGTTCGCACCTTGCGTCAGCAGCATCGGATGACGATCGACGCGCTGGCCGCCGCCGCGGGGGTCAGCCGGGGCACGGTCATCCAGATCGAGACCGCGCGCGGCAACCCGTCGATCGGCACCCTCTGCAGCCTGGCGGCGGCACTGCGGGTGGGGGTGGCGTCGCTGGTGGACGGCGACGCGGCGCCGCGCGTGGTCGTGCGGCGCGGGGCCGAGGCGGCGGAGCTGTGGACGAGCGCGGCGGGCAGCAGCGCGGTGTTCCGGATCGGCACGGACCCGCCCGACGTCGTCGAGCTGTGGGACTGGACGCTCCGGCCCGGCGACTGCTTCGACGGCGAGGCCCACCCCATCGGCACCCAGGAGGTGCTCTCGGTGCTGGCCGGGCGGCTCGCCCTGCGCGTGGGGGCGGCCGAGCACGCCCTCGACATGGGCGACACCGTGCTGTTCCAGGCCCACGCCCCGCACCGCTACGGCTGCGCGGGCGACGAGCCGGTGCGGTTCGTGATGGTGGTGCTGCAGCCCGGCGACGCGGGCCTCGTCCCCCCTACCGCCATCGCCGAGGCCGAGCCGCCCACCCCATGAACCCTCCGCGGGCGCGCCCCGGCCTCGGGATGATCGCCGCGTTCGGTGCGCGAGGTGCACAGGCACACCTCAGGCACCGAATGCGACGATCATCTTGCGGGGAGGCGCCAGGCCTGCAGGTCGGCGGTCACCCGCCCGCACCGGGCCGCAGCGGCATGTGCCGGTTGACGTCCTTGTACAGCAGATACCGGAACCGACCCGGGCCGCCTGCGTAGCAGGCCTGCGGGCAGAACGCCCGCAGCCACATGAAGTCGCCCTCCTGGACCTCCACCCAGTCCTCGTTGAGCCGGTACACGGCCTTGCCTTCGAGCACGTACAAGCCGTGCTCCATGACATGGGTCTCGGCGAACGGGATCACCGCACCGGGCTCGAACGTCACGATGGTCACGTGCATGTCGTGACGCAGATCCTGCGGGTCGACGAAGCGGCTCGTCTTCCAGCGTCCGTCGGTGTCGGGCATCGGGACGGGCTCGACGTCGCGTTCGTTCGTGATGAACGCCTCGGGCGCGTCGAGGCCTTCCACCCGTTGGTAGGCCTTGCGGATCCAGTGGAAATGCGCGAGGTCACCGCCGTCGTTGCGGACCGACCACTCGGCGCCCGGCGGGAGGTAGGCATAGCCACCGGGATCGAGCTTGTGGTCGGCGCCGCCCACGGCGACCCGCAATGCGCCCGCGGTGACGAACAGCACCCCTTCGGCCTCCGGATCGGGCTCGGGCCGATCGCTGCCACCCCCGGGGGAGACCTCCATCATGTACTGGGAGAAGGTTTCGGCGAAGCCGGAAAGGGGTCTGGCCAGCACCCAGAGCCGGGTGCCCTGCCAATGTGGCAGGTAGCTGGTGACGATGTCGGAATTGGTGCCGCGCGGAATCACCGCGTAGGCCTCCCGGAACATCGCCCGGTCGCTGAGCAGCTGGGTCTGCGGCGGCAGTCCGCCTGCGGGTGTGTAGTAGCTCGCCTCACCCATCATTCATCTCCTGCCTGGTTCGTGCGTGGTGCACGGCGAAGCCGGTGTCATGCTTCTCCTCGACGGATCAGGCGGCCCCGCGGCTCGCGGTCGGAGACCGGCGCGCCGCGCAGCCACGTGCGCCGCACCATGCCCGCGAGGGCGCGGTCGGCGTAGGGCGTGACCGGGTTGCGGTGGTAGAGCCGCCCCGGGTTGACGACGAACGCGGCGTCCGGCGCGAACGCGACGAGGTCGGCGTCGCAGCCGGGCGCGATCCGGCCCTTCCGGGTGAGGCCCGCGATCTCGGCGGGGCGTTGCGCCATCCAGCGCACGACGTCGCCGATGGTGTGCCCGCGCCGCCGCGCCTCGGTCCAGACGGCGGGCAGCCCGATCTGCAGCGACGAGATGCCGCCCCAGGCCGTGCCGAAGTCGCCGTGCTCGAGCCCCTTCAGCTCCGGGACGCAGGGCGAATGGTCGGAGACGACGCAGTCGACGTCGCCACGGGCCAGCGCCGCCCACAGGTCCTCGCGGTTGTCGGCCTCGCGGATGGGCGGGCAGCACTTGAACTGCGTCGCTCCCGCGGCGATGGACTGGGCTTCGAAGACGAGGTAGTGCGGGCACGTCTCGACCGTGATCGCGATCCCGTCGCGACGCGCCGAACGCACCATCGGCACCGCGTCCGAGCTGGACAGGTGCAGCAGGTGCACCGCGGCGCCGGTGTGCCGGGCGGCCTCGATGAGCTCCGCGATGGCGAGGTTCTCGACGCCCCGCGGGCGCGAGGCGAGGAAGTTGGCGTACTCCCGACCGCTTGCGGTCGGCGCCTGCTCCAGCGCGTCGCCGTCCTCGGCGTGCACGATCATCATGGCGCCGAACCGGGCGAGCTCCGCGAGGTAGCGCGCAAGCTCCGCGACCGACAGCGGCGGGAACTCGTCCACCCCGGACGGCGCCAGGAAGCACTTGAACCCGAAGACGCCCTCGTCGTGCAGGCCGCGCAGGTCGTCGATATTGCCCGGGATGGCGCCGCCCCAGAACCCGACGTCGACGTGGCAGCGCCCGTCCGCGGCCTTCCGCTTGATCTGCAGGGCATCGACCGTGCAGGTGGGCGGCAGGCTGTTGAGCGGCATGTCGAGCAGCGTGGTGACGCCGCCCGCCGCGGCGGCGCGCGTGGCCGTCGCGAACCCCTCCCATTCGGTGCGGCCGGGCTCGTTGACGTGGACGTGGGTGTCGACGAGGCCGGGCAGCAGCACCTCGTCGTCGGGGAGGTCGATGGCATCGGCCACGGCGTCGTAGGGCTCGATCGCGGCGATCACGCCGTCGCGCACCCGCACGGCCGCGGCCATCTCGCCCGCGGGCAGGACGACCCGCCGGGCCCGGATCAGGAGGTCCATCAGCGGCCTTCCCGGTAGGCCCGCCAGCTGCCGTACTCGGAGACGTCCTTGAGGCCATCGCCCGCGGCGTGCACGTCCGCACGGAGCATGACGACGAGCGCGCTGCCGCCGTCCTCCATCTCGACGACGGACAGCTCCAGCTCGGGCGGCTCGGCGGGGATGAAGCGGTCGCGGATGACGTCCAGGGGTACGTCGTACAGCTCACCCTCGACGCTGACCCCGCCCTCGGCCACGGGCCAGAGCGCCGGGAACTCGTCGCGCACGGAGAAGAAGCGGTAGCGCGGCGCGGTGCGGGCGGCGCCGAGGAACGGGTGCGCCTCGATGGTGTGGTGGACCCGGCCGCCGCGCATGCCGTCGCCGTTGACGAAGAGCGGCACCGTGATCGTCATCTGTCCTCCTTGAGCCATTCGGTGGCCAGCGTGCGGGCGAGTTCCTCCAGCAGCGGGCCCGCCTCGGCGAAGCAGCGCTCGGGGTCGGACTCGATGTCGGTGAGCGCGTAGGCCCGGCGGATGCCCGCGCCCGCGAGCTCGTCGGCCGTGAGCGCGACCCGGCCGGAGACGGTGACGACCGGGATCCCCGCCGCGACGGCGGCGGCCGCGACCCCCGCGGGCGCTTTGCCGCTGAGTGTCTGGGTGTCGAGCGCGCCCTCGCCGGTGACGACCAGGCAGGCGTCGGGGAGGTGGCGGGGGAACCCGACGAGGTCCAGGACGAGGCCGATGCCCGACTGCACCTCGGCGCCGAGCACGGCCAGCGCGGCGAACCCGACGCCGCCCGCCGCCCCGGCGCCCGGCCGGTCCCGCGCTGCCGGTGGCCCCGCCGGTGGCCCCGTCGGTGGCCCCGTCGGTGGCGCCGTCGGTGGCGCCGTCGGTGGCGCCGTCGGTGGCGCTGCCGGTGACGCCGCCCGCGCCGCAGCAGGGGCACCTTCCTGCGATCCCGGTGCGCTTCCCGGCGGCCCACCCCCGGCCGCCGCGGCCACCACCACCGCCTCCACCACGTCCGCCCAACGGCCCAGGGCCGCGTCCAGCCTCGCCACGTCCGACGGCGAAGCGCCCTTCTGCGGCCCGTACACCGCGGCGGCGCCGTTCGGGCCGAGCAAGGGGTTGTCGACGTCGCTCGCCACGACCACCCGGCTCTCCGCCAGGGCCGGGTGCAGGCCCGAGAGGTCGAGCTTCTCCAATCCGGCGAGCGCGGCGCCGCCCGGCCCCAACTCCCGGCCGTCCGCGTCGGTGAGCCGCGCGCCGAGCGCCTGCAGCATCCCGGCCCCGCCGTCGGTGCTCGCGCTGCCGCCGATGCCCAGCACGATCTCGCGACAGCCGTGGTCGAGCGCCGCCCGGATCACCTCGCCGGTGCCGTACGAGCTCGCGTGCAGCGCGTCGAGCCGGTCGGGCATCAGCATCGCCAGCCCGGACACGTCGGCCATCTCGACGACGGCGATCTCGTCGCGCGCCGCGAAAGCCGTGGTCACGGGCTCGCCGACGGGGCCGTGCGCCCGCACCTCGACCCGCGCGTAACCGGCGGCGAGCGCGGCGTCGAGCGTCCCGTCGCCGCCGTCGGCCACCGGCACCTGCACGACATCGACGCCGGGCACCGCGGCGCCGATGCCCGCCGCCACCCGCGCGGCGACCTCCCGCGCGGACAGCGAGCCCTTGAACTTGTCCGGAGCTACGAGGACGTGCATGGCTCAGTGTCTCCCGCCTGGCCAAGCCGCTGGCTCCGTTGTCGAATGGCTCGCGCCTTGAGCGTTCACGTCAGTCAAGCAGGGCGATGGCGGTCGGCGCGTGCTCGTCGAGCGTGGCCAGCTCCTCGAACTCCACGACGTTGTCCAGCTCCGTGCCCATCGCGATGTTCGTGACGCGTTCCAGGATGACCTCGACCAGCACCGGCACGCGGAACTCGACCATCAACTTGCGCGCCTCGTCGAACGCCGACGCCAGGTCCTCCGGGCGCTCGACGCGCACCGCCTTGCAGCCCAGGCCCTCGGCGACCTTCACGTGGTCGACGCCGTAGCCCTGCAGCTCCGGGCTGTTGACGTTGTCGAAGGCCAGCTGCACGCAGTAGTCCATCGTGAACCCGCGCTGGGACTGGCGGATCAGCCCGAGGTAGGAGTTGTTGACCACGACGTGGATGTAGGGCAGGTGGAACTGCGCCCCCACCGCCATCTCCTCGACGAGGAACTGGAAGTCGTAGTCGCCCGACAGCGCCACCACCGGCGTGTCCGGGTCGGCCACCGCGACCCCCAGCGCCGCGGGCAGCGTCCAGCCCAGCGGGCCCGCCTGCCCCGCGTTGATCCAGTGCCGCGGCCCGTAGACGTGCAGGAACTGCCCGCCCGCGATCTGCGAGAGGCCGATCGTGCTCACGTAGCGCGTGTCGCGGCCGAACGTCCGGTTCATCTCCTCGTACACCCGCTGCGGCTTCACCGGGACGTCGTCGAAGTGCGTGCGGCGCAGCATCGAGTGCTTGCGCTTGGCGCACTCCTCGACCCACGCGCCGTAGTCGCGCAGCCGCCCCTCGCGCTCCCGGGCCACCTCGACGAACAGCGCGAGCGCCGCGCCCGCGTCGGAGACGATCCCGAAGTCGGGCGGGAACACCCGGCCGATCTGCGTGGGCTCGATGTCGACGTGCACGAACGTGCGCCCGCGCCGGTAGACCTCCAGGCCGCCGGTGTGCCGGTTGGCCCACCGGTTGCCGATGCCGAGCACGAAGTCGGACGCCAGCAGCGTGGCGTTGCCGTACTGCTGCGACGTCTGCAGCCCCGCCATCCCGGCCATGAGCCGGTGGTCGTCGGGGATGGCGCCCCAGCCCATCAGCGTCGGCACGACCGGAACACCCAACAGCTCGGCCAGCTCGACGAGCAGGTCGGACGCGTCGGCGTTGATGATCCCGCCACCGGCGACGATCAGCGGCGCGGCGGCGGCCTGCAGCATGTCGAGGGCCTTCTCGACCTGCGCGCGGGTCGCGGTCGGTCGGTGCGGCTCGAGCGGCGCGTACGTGTCGACGTCGAACTCGATCTCGGTCATCTGGACGTCGAACGGGAGGTCGATGAGCACCGGCCCCGGCCTGCCCGAGCGCATGAGGTGGAACGCCTTCTGGAACACGCCGGGCACCTGCGCGGCCTCCAGCACGGTGACGGCCATCTTGGTCACCGGCGCGGCGATCGTCGCGATGTCGACGGCCTGGAAGTCCTCCTTGTGCAGCCGCGCGACGGGGGCCTGGCCGGTGATCGCGAGGATCGGCACGGAGTCGGCGGCGGCCGCGTACAGGCCGGTGATCATGTCGGTGCCCGCGGGGCCCGACGTGCCGACGCACACGCCGATGTTGCCCGCGCGGGTGCGGGTGTAGCCGTCGGCCATGTGCGAGGCGCCCTCGACGTGGCGCGCGAGCACGTGGTCGATGCCGCCGTCGCGGCGCATCGCGGCGTAGAACGGGTTGATCGCGGCGCCGGGCACGCCGAAGGCGTGGGTCACGCCCTCCGCGCGCAGGATCGCCACGGCGGCATCTGCCGCTGTCATCCGAGCCATGGTGAGCTTCCTTCTCGTTGCACGTTCGTGGGGGCCGGGCGTCCTCAGCCGTTGCGGCCGGACAGCTCCTCGGCGAGCTTCAGCAGGCCGGAGTGGTCCAGGCCGCCGTCGCCGCGGGCCACCATGGCCGCAACGAGCTGGGCGACGACCGCGCCGAGCGGGATCGTCACGCCCGCCTCCCGGGCGGCCGAGGTCACGATGCCCATGTCCTTGTGGTGCAGGGCGAGCCGGAAGCCGGGCTGGAACTCACCGGCGAGCATGGACGCGCCCTTCCGGTTGAGCACCGTGCTGCCCGCGAGGCCACCCCCGAGCACCTCCAGCGCCGCCTCGGTGTTCACGCCGTACGCGCGCAGGAACACGATCGCCTCGGCGAGCAGCTGGATGTTGCCCGCGACGATGAGCTGGTTGGCCGCCTTGACCGTCTGGCCGGAGCCCGCCGGTCCCACGTGCACGATCGTCTTGCCGACGGCGTCCAGCACCGGCCGGGCGTCCGCGAAGTCCTCGGCCGCGCCGCCCACCATGATCGACAGGCTGCCCTCGACCGCGCCCGCCTCGCCGCCGCTGACCGGCGCGTCGAGCACCCGCACGCCCGCGGCCTGCCCGGCCTCCGCCACCCGCACGGCGACGTCCGGCCGGATCGTGCTCATGTCGACGTAGAGCGCGCCCTCGCGGGCGTTGGCGAACACCCCGTCGGACCCGCCGGTGACGGCCTCTACGTCCGGCGAGTCGGGCACCATCGTGATCACGACGTCGGCGTCGCGGACGGCCGACGCGACGTCCTCGGCGCCCCGCCCGCCCTTCTCGACCAGGTCCTTGACCTTCTCGGGGCTGCGGTTGTACCCGACGACGTCGAACCCCGCCTTGACGAGGTTCGCGGCCATCGGCCCGCCCATGATCCCGAGTCCGATGAACGCAACGGTCGTCATCGCAGGCCCTCCAGCCAGGTGAAGGACGCGGCACTCGGCCCGTCCGGAACGTATTCGCAGGCCACCCGGCCGTCGTAGCCGGTGGCGAAGATCCGCTCGACCCAGCGGCCGATCGGCAGCTCGCCGGTGCCGGGCTGGTGGCGGCCGGGGGCGTCGGCGATCTGGACGTGCCCGATGCGCCCCGCCGCCCGGTCGATCGCGGCGTCCACGTCGTCGCCGTTGACGGCGAGGTGGTAGACGTCGAACAGCAGGCGGACGTTGTCCTCGCCGACCCGGTCGATCGCGGCGAGCGCGTCGGCCGCGGTGCGCAGCGGGTAGCGCGGCGCGCCGCTCACCGGCTCCACCAGCACCGTGCCCTCGACGCGCTTGGCGGCGCGGGCGGCGATGGCGAGGTTCTCGGCGGCCAGCGCGTCCTGTTCCTCGGCGGTGGCGTCCTCGACGCGGTTGCCGTACAGCGCGTTGAACGCCCGGCAGCCCAGGCGCTCGCCGATCCCGACCGTCACGTCGACGTTGTCGCGGAACTCAGCGCTCCGCGCGGGCCACGAGACGAGGCCGCGGTCGCCGCCGGGCATGTCGCCCGCGGCGAAGTTGAGGCCGATGAGCTGGACGCCCGCGTCGGCGACGGCCGCGACGAACCGGTCGACCTCGGCGTCACCGGGCACCGCGACCGGCCACGGCCACCAGAACTCCACGGCGTCGAAGCCCGCCTGCTTGGCGGCGACGGGCCGCTCCAGCAGGGGGACCTCCGTGAACAGGATCGAGCAGTTGACCGCATACCGAGGGGCTGACACCCGGGACATCCTTTCCGTCTATCGGAATTTCTCTTTCGCTAGGTGAATCGTAGCTGTCCCATGCGGGGATCGTCAACGACGGAAGGGGTGGTGCTCAGCGCACCCGGTCGCCGCCGACCCAGACCCGGCGCACATCGCCCGAGCCCGCGAGCGCGAACACCTTGGCCAGCGCGTCGTCGGCGTCGGCGGCGTGGCGGAGCACCCGGGCCAGGGTGGTGTCGGCGTCGGGCGCGACCCAGACGGCGTCGAACTGCCTGCCGACCGAGAGGTCACCCACCTCGTCGGCCAGCCCGAGCGCGTCCGCGCCCGCGCGCGTGGCCAGGTAGAGCATGTGCGCCGGGGTCAACGGGTGGCCGTCCCCGCCGAGCAGGGCCTGCATGAAGTACGCCTGCAGCCCCTCCCGCAGCAGCGAGAAGCCCGTGCCCGCGCCCACGTCGGTGCCCAGCGCCACCCGCACGCCGTGCTCGACGTGGCGGCGCAGCGGGAACAGCCCGCTGCCGAGTGCGCTGTTGCTCGACGGGCAGTGCGCGACGCTCGCGCCCGCCGCGGCGAACACCTCCAGCTCGGCGTCGGAGGGGTGCACGTTGTGCGCGAGCACGCTGTGCCGCCGGACCAGGCCGAACCGGTGGTAGGTGTCCACGTAGTGGTCGTGGTCGGGGAACAGGTCCCCGACGGTCTCGATCTCGGCCCGGTTCTCGTTGACGTGCGAGGTGAACAGCGCCCCGTCCACGTCGTCGAGGAGCGCGGCGCACGCCTCCAGAAGCGCGGGCGTCGTCGCGAGCGAGAAGCGCGGGGTGACCGCGTAGCGCAGCCGCTCCTTGCCGTGCCAGCGCTGGGCCAGGGCGAGCCCGTCCGCGTACGCCCGTTCCGGCGTCGTCGCGAGGTCGTCGCGCAGCATCCGGTCGCTGACGACCAGCCCGGCGGCGACCCGCAGCCCGCGCGCCGCCACCCGGTCGAAGAGGACGTCCACCGCGGGCGCGAAGTGGGCGCCGAACACGAGCGCCGTGGTGGTGCCCGCGGCCGCCAGCCCGTCGACGAAGTCGTCGGCCACCACGGCGGCGTAGCCGACGTCGGCCATGCGCGCCTCCTCCGGCAGCGCGCAGGTGTCCAGCCACTCCAGCAGCGGCCTGCCCAGCCCGCCGATCACCCGGACCTGCGGGAAGTGGACGTGCGTGTCCACCAGGCCCGGCAGCAGCACGCCGCCGCGCAGGTCGACCGTCTCGTCGTTCGGCCGCCGCGCCCGGACGTCGGCGAAGGGCCCGCGGTCCACGACGACGCCGTGCTCCACCGCGATCCCGGCGTCGGCCGCGGCGCGCAGGGCGCCGCCCGCGAAGGGGGACTCCGGCGTGTCGAGGACGGTGCCGCGATAGACGGTCACGACGCCGCCTCCCGGGTCGATCGCCGGGAACCGGACGTTCCCGGGGTCAGTACCCCGCGAACGTCGGCCGCGCCTGCCTCGCGTTCCAGCCGCCGCAGCATGTCGGCGGCGACGCTCACCGCGATCGTCGCCGGTTGCTTGCCCTCGATGCCTGCGATCCCGATCGGCGTGGTGATCCGCGCCAGCGCCGTCGCGTCGTGCCCCTCGGCGGACAGCCGCTTGCGGAAGCGGCTCCACTTGGCCGCGGAGCCGATCAGCCCGATCGACCCCAGGTGCCCGCAGCGGAGCGCGGCGTCGCACAGCGCGGCGTCCTCGGCGTGGTCGTGCGTCATGATCAGCACGTGGCTGCCGGTCGGCAGCTCGCCGAGCACCAGCTCGGGCACGACGGCGTGGTGGCGGTGCACCCGCGCCACCGCACGCGCGGTGACCGGCGCCAGCCGCTCGGGGTCGACGTGCGCCGCCCGCGAGTCGACCAGGTGCAGCTCGATGTCGTGGCGCGCCAGCACCAGCGCGAGCTCGGTGCCGACGTGGCCCATCCCGAAGATCGCGATCGCGGGCACGGGGCGCATCGGCTCGAACATCAGCGTGACCTCGCCGCCGCAGCACTGCACGCCGTGCCGGGCGGGCGCCCGGTCCGACAGGCTCGTCACGGTCGTCTCCGGCTCGTCCGCGCCGGACGTGAGCAGCGCACGGGCGTGGTCGACCGCCGACTGCTCCAGGTTGCCGCCGCCGATCGTGCCCCAGCACCGCCGCTCGCCGACCACCATCTTCGCCCCGGCCTCGCGCGGCGCGTGCCCGCGCACGGCGATCACCGTGACGAGCACGCCGGGCTGCCGCTCGCGACGCAGTTCCGCGACCGCCGTCAACCAGTGCATCGCGCCCCCTCCCGGCTGTGCGCGGAAACGAGTGCTCTGGCACTCGTTTCCGCGCACAGGCGTTTGCGCATCAATCCGCCACCGCCAACGCCGCACGGTTGGCGGTCCGGGCCGCCTCGACCGCCCAGAACACGGCCTCGGGCGTGGCCGGGCAACCCAGGTCGACGCAGTGACCGCGCGGCCCGAAGGCCGCGACGGCCTCCCGCAACGCCTCCCGCACGCTGAACGCCAGCATCAACGGCGGCTCGCCGACCGCCTTCGACCCGTACACCGCGCCGTCCTCGGCCGCCCGCTCCAGCAGCGTGACCCGGAACTCCGGCGGCATCTCCGAGAAGCTGGGCAGCTTGTACGTGCTGGCCGCCTGGGTGGACAGACGCCCGCGGGCGGCGCCGTCCGACGTGTCCCACCGCAGGTCCTCCAACGTGAGCCAGCCCGCGCCCTGCACGAAGCCGCCCTCGACCTGGCCGAGGTCGACCAGCGGGGAGAGGCTGTCGCCGACGTCGTGCACGATGTCGACGCGCCGCAAGCGGTAGGCCCCGGTGAACCCGTCGACCTCCACCTCGCTGGCCGCCGCCCCGTACGCGAAGTACTTGAACGGCTCCCCGTGCATGTTCTTGCCGTCCCAGTGCAGTCCCGCCGTGCGGTAGAACCCGGCCGCCCACAGCTGCACCCTGCGGTAGTAGGCGAGGTGCGCGAGTTCGGCGAACGTGAGCGTCTTGTCCTTGTCGGCGAGCCCGCTGACCAGGCCGTTCGCGAACCGCACGTCGTCGGGGTGCACGCCGAGCGGCCCCGCGGCCACGTCGGCGAGCCGCGCCCGGATCTGGTCGCAGGCGTTCTTCACGGCGCCGCCGTTGAGGTCGGCGCCCGAGCTCGCGGCGGTGGCCGACGTGTTGGGCACCTTGTCCGTGCGGGTCGGGGCCAGCCGCACCGCCGACAGCGGCACGCCGAGCGCGGTGGCCGCCACCTGCAGCATCTTCGTGTGCAGGCCCTGGCCCATCTCGGTGCCGCCGTGGTTGATCAGCACCGAGCCGTCCTTGTAGACGTGCACGAGCGCGCCCGCCTGGTTGAACGCCGTGAGGTTGAACGAGATCCCGAACTTGACGGGCGTGATCGCCAACGCGCGCTTGGTGTGCTCGTGGGCCGCGTTGAACGCCGCGATCCCGGCCAGCCTGCGGTCGACGTCCCCGCTCTCGGTCACCTGCGTCCACACGCGGTCGATCCGCTCCGGGTGGCGCACCGGCTGGCCGTAGGGCGTGGTCTGGCCCGCCTGGTAGAAGTTGCGCCGCCGCAGCTCGCGCGCCGGGATGCCGAGCGCGGGCGCGCACCGGCCGAGGATGTCCTCCAGCACGAGCATGCCCTGCGGGCCGCCGAAGCCGCGGAACGCCGTCTGCGACGTCTTGTTCGTGCGCGCGATCCGCCCGTGCACCTCGATGTGCGGCACCCAGTAGGCGTTGTCGATGTGGCACAGGGCCCGGGCCAGCACCGGCTCGGAGAGGTCCAGGCTCCAGCCGCCGTCGGCGGTGAGCGTGGCGACGAGCGCCTGGAGCCTGCCGTCCGCGTCGAACCCGACCTTCCACACCGCGTGGAAGCCGTGCCGCTTGCCCGACATCGTCATGTCCATCGTGCGCGTGAGGCGCAGCCGGACGGGGCGGCCGGTCAGCGTGGCGCCGAGCGCGGCGATCGCGGCGAAGCCGTGCGGCTGCATCTCCTTGCCGCCGAAGCCACCGCCCATCCGCAGGCACTGCACCGTGACGTCGTGGCTCGCCAGGCCCAGCACGTGCGCGACGATCTCCTGCGTCTCGCTCGGGTGCTGCGTGCTGGACTGGACGAAGATCTGCCCGTTCTCGTCGACGAGCGCGAGCGCCGCGTGCGTCTCCAGGTAGAAGTGCTCCTGCCCGGCGAACTCGAACTCGCCCTCGAACACGTGGGCACACGCGTCCCACCGCGCCTCCGGTTCGCCGCGCCGCACCGTGGGCTGCGCGCCCTGGAAGCTCCCGGCGGCGATCGCCTCGGGCACCGTGACCAGCGACGGCAGCGGCGCGTACTCGACCTCGACCTTCGTCGCCCCGATCCGGGCGGCTTCGAGGGACTCCCCGAGCACCCAGCACACCGCGTGGCCCCGGAAGCAGACCTCCGACGGGAAGAGCGGCTCGTCGTGCTTGACGCCCGCGTCGTTCACGCCGGGCACGTCGGCCGCGGTGAGCACGCGCACCACGCCGGGCACCTCCAGCGCGGGCTCGGTGCGCAGCGCGGTGACGTGCGCGTGCGTGTGCGGTGCCTGCACCGGGTAGGCGTGCAGCACGCCGGGGTGCCGGTTCACCAGGTCGTCCGTGTACAGCGCCAAGCCCGTGACGTGCAGGTCGGCGCTCTCGTGTTGCATCGAGACCCCGACAACGGGGTTGGCCGGACGGGTGCTCAGCTCGGTCATGCCATCACCGCCGTCGTCTCAGCGTGGAACTTCAGGAGCGACTGTTCGAGCATCGCCGTCCGATAGGCGGCGCTGGCCCGGTGGTCGTCGATCGGCGTGCCCTCACCGCGCAGCACGGTCGCGGCCGCCCGGACGGTCTCGGCGTCCCACGGCCTGCCGACGAGCGCGGCCTCCGTGGCGGTGGCCCGCACCGGCGTGGCCGCCACGCCGCCCAGCCCGATCGCGGCGTCGACGACGGTGCCGTCGACGACGTCGAGCGCGAACGCCACGGCCACGCTGGAGATGTCGTCGAACCGCCGCTTGGCGATCTTGTGGAACGCGGTGAGCGGGGCGAGCGGCAGCGGCACGCGCACAGACTTGATCAGTTCGGTGGGCTCCTTCACCGAGCGGCGGTAGCCGGTGAAGTAGCGGTCCAGCGGCACCTCGCGTTCGCCGTCCGGCCCGGCCAGTACGACCGACGCCCGCAACGCCAGCAACGCGGGAGGGGCGTCGCCGATCGGTGAGCCGGTGCCGATGTTCCCGCCGAGCGTCGCGCCGTTGCGGATGAGTCGCGAGGCGAACTGCGGCCACAGCGCGTCGAGCAGCGGCACCCGGCCGTCGAGCAGCCGCTCGCACTCCGAGAGCGTCAGCGCGGCGCCGAGCTCGATGTGGTCGGTCTCCGTCGTGAACGTCCGCAGCTCGGGCAGCCGGTCCACCGCCATCGCGAACGGGGCGCGCGCGCCCCGGATGTTGACCTCGACGCCCCAATCGGTGCAGCCCGCGATCACGGTCGCGTCGGGGCGCTCGGCCAGTACGGCGAGCGCGTCAGCGAGGTCGGCGGGTCGCGCGAACTGCGCGTCCCGGGTTCGGGGCACGGCAGGCGCGGGCGTGCCCGACCGCGTGGCCAGCGGGTCGTCGGCGGGCGGCTGGTCCAGGGCGTAAGCCGCGTCGCGGATCGGACGGTAGCCGGTGCAGCGGCAGAGGTTGCCCGAGAGCGCGTGCAGGTCGAAGCCGTTCGGCCCGTGCTCGTGGTCCCCGGGGCCGCTGCCGTTGGCGCTCGGCGCGGGCCCGCGACCCGGCCGGTAGTACTCGGCCGCCATGCTGCAGATGAAGCCCGGCGTGCAGTAGCCGCACTGCGAGCCGCCGCGGCAGGCCATCTCCTGCTGCACCGGGTGCAGGTCGCCCGGCTGCCCCAGCCCCTCGGCTGTGACGATCTCCTGGCCGTCCAGCGCGAGGATGGGCAGCAGGCACGCGTTGAGCGCCGTCCACCGGCTGCGGGACTCCCCGTCCGGCCGGGCGACCAGCACCGAGCAGGCGCCGCACTCCCCTTCGGCGCAGCCTTCCTTGGCACCGGTCAGGCCTTGGTCGCGGAGCCAGTCGAGCGCCGTGACGTGCGGCTCGATCCCCGTGATCGCCCGCTCCCGTCCGTTGACGGTGACCGTGGGCTTGTTCGTCGTTGTGTTCGGCGTCATCGCCGCGATCCCTTCTCGTCGTCGCGGGTGGTTCGGCCGACGCCGGTGTCGAACCCGTCGCGTCGAGTGTGCTCCACCACCTCGCCCAACCGCAGGACGGCGATCTCCCGCAGTTGGGTCACCGTCTCCGCCCGCTCGGTCGTCTCGTCGTTGCCCAGCCTGCGCGAAAGCTCCGCGAGGATCTCGGGGGCGCTGCGGCCTGCGGCGCGGATGAGGAACACCCGGCCGAACCGCCGTTCGTAGTCCACGTTCCCCGCGCTGATGCGGGCGCCGATCTCGTCGTGCGGATCGACGCCCGCCTGCTCGCGTGCGGAGAACGCCGCGTCATGCCCCGCGTCGGCGCGTTCGCCGATGCGGGGATGACGGGCAAGAGCGGTCGTCAGCTCTTCGTCGGAGAGCCGAGCCGCCGCGGCCTCGGCCCGCGCGGTGAGCGCGGCCAGGTCGGCGTAGGGGCGGCCGTCGGCCACTTCCTGCGCCCACCGGGGCACGGAGAGGCAGGTCAACAGCTGCCGCGTCGCCTCGGCGGCCGAGAGGGCGTTGAAGGCGCCGACGGCGGTGCCGTTGGTCGAGTTGCTCATGTTTCCAAGTGTCGAGTTCGTGCGCTGTGGATCGGGTTCGCGTTGGCCACCAGCTCGTCGAACCGGTGCGTGGCGATCTTGGCGATCTCGATCAGCGCGGTGGCGTGCTCCTGGGTCGGCGAGTTGTTCAGCCGCTGCCAGCCGTTGCTGAGGACGTGGTCGAACGAGGTCTGGTCGCGTACGGCGGTCACCAGCGGGAAGCCGAATTGGTCGCGGTAGGCCTGGGTCAGTGACGCCAGCTCCTCGTGCTCCTTCTCGGCCAGCCGGTGCAGCCCGAGGCTGCCCTGGTCGGCGAGCGACCCCTCGCCCTCGTCGCCGGCGGCGACGGACGTCGCGCCCAGGTCGGGGTAGGAGTTGATCAGCTGCTCCTGCTCCTCGACGGTCGCGGCGAAGAGCGCTTCCTGGAACGCGCGGCGCAGGTCGTGGGTGTCGGTGAAGGGGCGCTGCGCGTAGGCGCGCTCGACCACCCAGTCCGGACCCTGGAAGAGGCCCGCGAACGTGCGCACGAACTCCTCCGACGACATGTGGTTGACCTGCTCGAGGCGCACCAGGTGGTCGCCGGGCGACCCGGCCACGGCCGGACCCCTGCTCTTGCCGATGTGGTGGAACACCAGGTTCAGCAGGATCGCGGTGATGCTGCCCAATGTGATGCCGCTACCGAAGATGATCTGGGCCCACTCGGGGACCGCTTTGGCGACGTCGGGCACCGCCGTCACGTACAGCGCCAGGCCGATGCTGGTGGAGACGATGACGACGTTGCGGTGGTCGTGGAAGTCCACCCGCGTCAGGGTCTGGATGCCGACGACCGCGACGGTCGCGAACATCGCAAGGGCGGCACCGCCGAGCACGGGGTGCGGGATGCCCGCCACGATCGCACCGGCCTTGGGGATCAGCCCGAGCAGGATCATGATCACGCCCGCCGTCGCCACGACGTAGCGGCTCTTGATCCGGGTCAGCCGCACCAGACCGACGTTCTCGGCGAAGCAGGTGTACGGGAACGAGTTCAGGATGCCGCCGATGAAGGTGGCGAGGCCGTCGGCCCGCAGCGCGCGGGCGATGTCGCCGCTCACGATCCGCTTCTCGACGATCTCACCGGTGGCGAAGACGTCGCCCGTGGTCTCGACGGCGGTGATCAGCATGACGACGATCATCGAGACGATCGCGGCGAACGCGAACTTCGGCACGCCGAAGTAGAAGGGCGTCGTGATCCCGACCCATGCCGACTGGCCCACCGCGTCGAAGTGCGCGTCGCCGAAGGCGAAGGCGATCAACGTGCCGACGACCAGGCCGACCAGCACCGCGACCGTCGCCATGAAGCCGCGGAACACCCGCTGGATCAGGACGATCAGCGCCAGGGTGCCCAGCGCGTAGGCCATGTTCTTGGGGTTGGTCGGGTCGAGGGTCGGTCCGGCGCCGCCTGCCGCGTCCGCCGCCGCCACCGGCAGCAGCGCGATGCCGATGATCGTGATGACCGAGCCGGTCACCACCGGCGGGAAGAAGCGGATCAGCTTGCTGAAGTAGGGGGCGATGAGGAAGGTGAAGATGCCCGCGACGATGACCGAGCCGTAGATCACCAGCAGACCGTCGGTGCCACCGCCCGCCGCGAGGCCGATGGCGATCATCGGCGACACGGCCGTGAACGTCACGCCCTGCAGCAGCGGCAGCCGCACGCCGATCTTCCAGAAGCCGACCGACTGGATGATCGACGCGATGCCGCACGTGAAGAGGTCGGCGTTGATGAGGTGGATGAGCTGCTCGGTGGTCAGGTTGATGGAGTTCGCCAGCAGGATCGGCACGATGACCGCTCCCGCGTAGAACGCCAGCACGTGCTGGAACCCGTAGATGGCCAGCTTCGGCACCGGCAGAATTTCGTCTACGGGGTGGACGACTTTGCGCGGCGGGGCCTCGATGGTCCGCGACATGTGTGGGTGCCTCCTCGACGTAACCCGGATGGGCCGCAGGCCGTCGGCGAGGTCCTTCAGACCCCGCCGCGCGACCTTCGCGGCGCGCCTCCGAGGACGGCCCTACTCCAGCGGCGTTTATCCGCCATACGGAAACTTCTCTCCGATCGGCGGAAGAGTAGGCTGCCGCGGGCGGCCGGTCAAGAGGTCCGCGCTGCCCGATTCCGGACGGCAAGCCCACGCCGCCCCGCCAGCTCATCCGCGGCCCCAACACGACGCCGCCTGCCGCCTACCACGTCAATGCCCGGGCCGCGGCCGCGTCCGGCCGGACCGCACGCGACCAGCGCCGACCATCGCCCGGGTCAGGCTGGCCCGGCCCCGCCGATCCGCATAGGACCATGGCCGGAGCAGCGGACGGACCACGGCCAGACCCACGGCCAGACCCACGGCCCCGGCCAGAGTTGGACCACAGCCGGACCAGCCGGACCCGCCGGACCCGGGTTGGGGCACGCCGGACCCACCGCCGGGCCCACGGCCGGGCCCACCGCCGGACCCACCGCCAGGGCCCCACGGCCGGACCCACCACCGGACCCACCGGCGAACCCACCGGCGAACCCACCGGCGAACCCACCGGACCCGCAACCCACCACCGAACCCACCGGCGAACCCACCGGCGGCCCCCACGGCCGGACCCACCGCCGAACCCACCACCGGACCCACCGCCGGACCCACCGCCGGACCCACCGGCGAACCCACCGGCGGCCCCCACGGCCGGGCCCACCACCGGACCCACCGCCGGACCCACCGGCGAACCCACCGGCGGGCCCCACGGCCGGGCCCACCACCGGACCCACCGCCGGACCCACCGCCGGACCCACAGCCAGGCCCCACGGCCGGCGCAGGGTCGGACCACCGCCGGACCCGCCGGACCCGCCGGACCCCGCCGGACCAGGGTTGGGGCACGCCGGACCACCGCCGGACCGCACTGGACCCGCCGCATCACAGCCGGACGCGCGGGACCCACGGGCACCGCCGAGCCGCCGCAAGACCCTTGAGCCCGGGACGCTCGAGATCGACGTGAGCGCCAAGCCGACCGACCCGGGCGGCGCACGCGGCACGGCGCGAGCGTTCCGCAGGTCGTGGCGCCGCGGCCGGGCCAATCGCGCGCACACTCCGACGGTCCCCACCCGGAAAGCGCCGCGCGCAACAGGGCGGATCCGCCCACCAAAGATCGTCCGCGCAGGGCGTCCGACTGCTCCCGTCACAGCCCGGATGCGCCCACGCGGCGGTACGCTCGGGCAGGGTTGGTTCACCGCCCATCCAGTCGGTCGCCCGGGTTTTGCGTACCGGAGGTAGAATTCTGCATGCCGGAAGCAATCGCGGCCCGGCGCACGCCCCCGAAGATCGTGAGGATGGTGAACGTCCATGAGCAGCGCCCGTGGCGTGGAGGGCGCTGGAGGCGTCCAGTCGGTCGGCCGCGCCTTCGAGATACTCGAAGTGATCGCCGCACAGGGCGGTGAGCTCTCGCTCTCCGAGATCGCGGCGTCGGTCCGGCTCCCCGCGCCGTCGGCGCACCGCCTGCTGCGCACACTCGTGTCGCTCGGCTACCTCCGCCAGGAGACGTCGCGTCGCTACGCACTCGCCCCCCGTCTCATCCGGCTCGGCGACGCGGCGGCCAAGCAGTTCGGGGCCTGGGGATACCCGGTGCTGAACGGGCTGATGGAGGCGATCGGCGAGTCGGCCAACATGGCGATCCTCGACGGCACGAACGCGATTTACGTCGCGCAGGTGGCCGGTCGGCACTCGATGCGCATGTTCACCGAGGTCGGCAGGCGGGTCCCGCTGCACGCCACCGGCGTCGGCAAGGCACTGCTCGCCCAACTGCCCGACGAGGAGATCCTCCGGATCCTCGACCTCGCGGGCATGCGGAGCATCACGCCGCACACCGTCACCGACCCCAACGTCCTGCTTCAGGAGCTGCGGGCGAGCCGGATTCGCGGCTACCTCACCGACGACGGCGAGCAGGAGGTCGGCGTGTCCTGCGTGTCGGTGCCCGTACCGAACGCGCCCGCGCCCACCGCCATCTCCATCTCCGCGCCCACGCCGCGCATGACGCCCGACGTCATCCGGGAGGCGGCCACCGCCCTGCGGGAGGCCGCGGCGACCATGACCGAGCGGTTCGGCCGGGAGCGCGTCGCCACCGGCTGACCCCCGCCTGACCCCGCCACCCGGCCCAGCCCGCCCCAGCCCGACGCCGGCGGCCCGGTGATCGCCGCGTTCGGTGAATCAGATGCGCAGGCGCACCCCTGGCACCGAACGCGGCGATCATTCGACGACCCGGCGTTTCGCCCGGCCAACCGCGCGCCTCCGCGGCACCCGCCCACGCGCCCACACAGCGCAACCCGGGCAATCCGCGGCGAGCGACGCGATTCCCAGAGGCGCCCTGACCGCCATCTCGCGCCGGCCCCCCACGCTCGCCCCGGCCGCCGCCGGCGATCCCTCGCGATGCCCGACCCACGGGCCGCGAGCGCGCAGCCCATCGACGGGCCGCGCACCCCGTCCACGGGGTGCGCGGTGCCACCGTGGGGTGTGCGGTGCCACCGGAGGTGCGCGGTGCCGCCTTGCGGTGCGCGGTGCCGCGGCGGGCTGCGCGGCGGGGTGCGCGGTGCCACCGTGGGGTGCGCGGCGGCGGCGTGGGGCGCGGCGGTGGCGTGGGGTGCCGCGGCGGAGTGCGCAGCGGGGTGCGCGGTGCCGCCTTGCGATGCCCGACCCACGGGCCGCGAGCGCGCACCCCATCGACGGGCCGCGCACCCCGTCGACGGGGTGCGCGGTGCCACCGTGGGGTGCGCGGTGGCGCCGTGAGGTGCGCGGTGGCGCCGTGGGGTGCCGCGGCGGGCTGCGCGGCGGGGTGCGCGGCGGGGTGCGCGGTGCCGCCTTGCGATGCCCGACCCACGGGCCGCGAGCGCGCACCCCGTCGACGGGCCGCGCACCCCGTCGACGGGGTGCGCGGTGCCGCCGTGGGGTGCGCGGCGGCGCCGTGGGGTGCGCGGTGCCGCGGTGGCGCCGGGATCCCGGCCACCGTGACAGCCGGCCGCCACACCTGGCGCCGTCAGGTCTTGACGACCTGCAGGACGACCCGTACCGTACCGCATCGCGGAATTACTTTTTCGCAAGTACCGCGCAACTGCGGTGGCTGCCCGATGAGCGGGCTCTGTCGGGAGAGGTGGTGCGATCGATGGCCCGGTCCTCGACGTCCGCGGCCGAGGCCGCCGCGGCAACGGACCCGACCACCCTGTCGACGCACGTCCTCGACGCGGGCACCGGTCGTCCCGCGCCGGGGGTGGGCCTGATGCTGCACCGCCGGGACGTTGACGCCTGGGAAGAGGTCGGCCGCGGCGTCACCGACGACGACGGCCGCTGCCGGACCCTCGCGTCCGACGGGTCTGTACCCGGGCGTCTGGCGGCTCACGTTCGACACCGGCTCCTACTTCGCGGCCACCGGCACCCGGGGTTCTACCCCGAGGTCGCGGTGGTGTTCGAGGTGACCGGCGCAGGCCACCACCACATCCCGCTGTTGCTGTCCCCTTTCGCCTACTCCACCTACCGAGGGAGCTGAGCCATGGCCGTCGTCCTGGGCCACAACCAGTACGGCAAGGCGGAGACCCGCGTCGTGCGGGTCTTCCGCGACACCGAGCCGCACGAGATCGTCGACTACAACGTCAGCGTCGCGCTGTGCGGCGACTTCTCCGACGTGCACCTGCTCGGCGACAACACCAAGTGCCTCACCACCGACGCCACGAAGAACACCGTGAACGCGTTCGCCAAGGAGGCGGGCGAGGCGGTGCGCGAGCCGGAGTCGTTCGCGCTGGCGCTCGCGCGGCACTTCGTCGACGACGTGCCCCAGGTCGAGCGGGCCCGCATCCAGGTCGAGGCCTACCCATGGGACCGGCTGGCCGGGCCAACGGCGCCCCGCACCCGCACGCGTTCGCGCGCCGCGGCTCCTACGTCCGCACCGCGTCCGCACCTACAGCAAGGACGCGCCCTGGGTCGTCTCCGGCGTGCGCGACCTCATCGTGCTCAAGACCACCGACTCGGAGTTCCACACCTTCTACACCGACCGCTACACCACGCTGGCCCCCACGCATGACCGGATCATGGCCAGCTCGGTCACGGCGCAGTGGCTGCACACCGACCTCGACACGGACTGGAGCACGTCCTACGACGCGGTGCTCACCGCCATGACGAGCACCTTCGCCGACCACTACAGCCTCGCGCTGCAGCAGACCCTGTACGCGATGGGCGAGGCGATCATCGCCGCGCAGCCCGAGATCGCCGAGGTGCGGTTCTCGATGCCCAACAAGCACCACTTCGTGGTCGACCTCAGCCCGTTCGACCTGGAGAACAAGAACGAGGTGTTCCACGCCGACGACCGTCCGTACGGCTACATCGAGGGCACGATCCGCCGTGACGACGCCCCCGACCCCGGCCCCGCCGCCTTCGACCCCGGCCAGGGCTGGTGATGGCCCGCTTCACCCGGAAGAACAAGGAGAACCTGCCCGACGAGACGCATCCCGTCGACGAGGTGCTGCCCGCGGGGCAGATGTTCGTCTACGGCCTGCAGCACGTGATGAGCATGTACGCGGGCGTGGTCGCCGTGCCGTTGATCGTCGGGACGGCCATGGGGCTGCCCTTCGGCGAGCTGGCCTACCTGCTCACGGCGGCGCTGCTGGTGTCAGGGCTGGCCACGCTCCTGCAGACCCTCGGCGTGTGGCGCGTCGGCGCCCGGCAGCCGCTCGTGCAGGGCACGTCGTTCGCCGCCGTGGCGTCGATGCTTGCGATCGGCAAGGGCGCAGGCGGCGGCGCGGCGGGGCTCGCGGCGATCTACGGCGCCGTCATCGTCGCGGGCGTGATCGGGTTCCTGCTCGCGCCCGCGTTCAACCGGCTCCTGCACCTCTTCCCGCCCGTCGTCACCGGCGTCGTGATCACCGTGATCGGCGTGTCGCTGCTGCCGGTGTCGTTCGGCTGGGCAGGCGGCGGGACCGGCACACCGGACTTCGGCGCGGTGTCCAACGTCACGTTGGCCGCGGTCACCCTGCTGATCATTCTCGCCATCTACCGGTTCCTCCCCGGCTTCCTCAGCCGGGTCGCGATCCTCGCGGGCCTCGTGCTGGGCACGCTGGTGGCGATTCCCTTCGGGAAGGTCGACTTCAGCAGGATCGGGCAGGCACAGTGGTTCGCGGTGTCCACGCCGTTCCACTTCGGCGCTCCGACGTTCGACCTGGCCGCCGTCGTGTCGATGGTCATCGTCGTCCTCGTGATCATGACCGAGACCACGGCGGACATCCTGGCCATCGGGGAGGTCATCGGCAGGCCCGCCGACGGGCGCACGGTGGTCGGCGGCCTGCGGGCCGACACCCTGTCCACGGCGGTGTCCAGCGGCCTGCTCAACGGCTTCCCGGTGAGCGCGTTCGCGCAGAACGTGGGACTGGTGGCCATCACCGGCATCAAGAGTCGCTTCGTCGTGGCGGTGAGCGGGGGCATCCTCGTGGCCCTGGGGCTCGTGCCCAAGCTGGGGGCGATCGTCGCCTCGATCCCGCTCCCGGTGCTCGGCGGGGCCGGGCTCGCGCTCTTCGGCACGGTCGCGGCGAGCGGCATCCGCGCGCTCAGCCGGGTCGACTACGACGGCACCTCCAACATCATCATCGTGGCGGTCGCCGTCGGCATGGGCGTCATCCCGATCGCGTCGCCGACGTTCTACAGCCAGTTCCCGGGGTGGTTCCAGACGATCTTCGACTCCGGCATCAGCGCGGCGGCGCTCACCGCGGTGCTGCTCAACCTGCTGTTCAACGGCACGCGTCGCGACGCCGAGGCGCCGATCGTCGCCGAGGGACCCACCCCCGGTGTCATCCCCGAGGACGACGTCCCCGGCGGACACCACAGGGACGGGGGCGACGCCCCGTAGCGCCGACGACGACAAAGGCCGCGGCCCGCCCGGCCGCGGCCTTCGTCATGCGGTCAGACCGAGGCGTGCTCCTCGGGCAGCACGCGCACCCGCCCCCGCGCGATGGCGAAGTAGAGCACCGCCGAGAGCGCCGCCCCGATGAACCAGCCGAACGGCGCCACCAGGCCGAACGCGGGCACCAGCGCCGGCGTCAGCGCGACGATGGCCGACGGCACGAACGCCGCCACCGCCAACGGGTTGATCCCGCGCGTGTAGAAGTAGAGCGAGCGCGGCGACGGGTCGTAGAGGTCGGGCAGGCTGAACCGACCCTTGCGGATGGCGAAGAAGTCCACCGCCATGATCCCGAAGAACGGGCCGGGCAGCGCGCCGAGCCCGCCGAGGAAGTACGCGATGACCTGCGGCGAGTTGTAGAGGTTCCACGGCGTCGACAGCAGCGCCAGGCAGGCGGCGACGATCCCGCCGGTGCGGAAGCTGATCCGGCGCGGCGACAGGTTGGACATGTCGAACGCGGCCGACACGAAGTTCGCGACGATGTTGACGCCGATCGTGGCCGTGACGAACACGATGCAGCCGACGATCACCAGGAACGAGTTGTCGAACTTCTTGAGCAACTCGGCCGGGTCGAGCACGGCCTGGCCGTAGAGCTGCACGGTGGCCGCCGAGGCGATCACCGAGGTGAGCGCGAACGCCGTCCAGTTGAACGGCAGCCCCCACGCGTTGCCCTTGACGACGGCCTCGCGGCTGGGCGAGAACGGGGAGCCCGCTCGCGCGCACCGACGCGCAGCGGCCGTCGAGGCCCGCGAGCTTCAGCCGGTCCTCGATCAGCGGCACCGCCCGGTCCAACGTGGTGACCACCGAGTACCTGTGGCCCAGCAGGCACGCCACGTGCGCGGCGGCTTCGGTGATGTCGACGACCGGCACGTCGAGCAGCTCCTGGAGGCCCTCTCGCCCGTGCTCGCCGAAGCCCGCCTGGATGACCGCGTCGTAGGGGTCCGGGTAGCGCGTGACGGCGTCCATCACGGCGACGGCGGCGAGGTAGCTCTCGAAGTTGCCTTCGACGGAGTCGGCCCCGATGTCCGGCGTGAGGGGCAGGATCTCGGTCTTCGGGTCCGCCGCGGAGCGGGCCGATGCGGCGATGGCCTCGGTCATCGCGGCGGTGGTGTTGACGTTCACGACGAGGATGCGCACGTTTCCGTCTTGTGGAAGATAGAATCCACTTTTCGGAAGGGTGAACGTATCGCGGCAGGTTGTCAAGAGCGGGTACCGTCCACCCGGGGTTGATCGGGAGGGTGGCGGGCATGCAGAACCAGAAGGCCGACGTCCTTGTGCTCTTCGGCATCACCGGCGACCTGGCCCGCAAGCTGGTGCTACCCGCCCTCTACCGGCTCGTCGAGCGGGGCGAGCTGACCGTGCCCGTCATCGGCGTGGCGCTCACGGATCTGGACACCGACGGCCTGCGCCACCACGTCGCGGAGTGCGTTCGGAAGGCCTGCGATGACGTCGACGACGCAGTCCTGAGCAAGATGGTCGAGAGCACGTCGCTCGTGGCGGGCGACTACGCGGACCCGTCGGTGTTCACGCGTCTCGCCGAGGCGATCGGGCCCGAGGCGTTCGCGGTGCACTACCTCGCCGTGCCGCCGTCGCTGTTCGACACGGTGGCCGACGGGATCGCCGCGGCGGGGCTGGCCCCGCGCTCGCGGCTGATCGTCGAGAAGCCGTTCGGGCACGACCTCGCCTCCGCCCGCGCCCTGAACGCGCGCCTCTCCGCGCACTACCCGGAGGACCGGCTGTTCCGGGTCGACCACTTCCTCGGCAAGGAGCCCGTCGAGGACCTGCTCGTGCTGCGGTTCGCCAACACGCTGCTCGAGCCGGTGTGGAACCGGGAGTGGATCGACCACTTCGAGATCACGATGGCCGAGGACTTCGACGTCGCGGACCGCGGATCGTTCTACGACGCGGTCGGCACCGTGCGCGACGTCGTCCAGAACCACCTGCTCCAGGTGCTCGCCTACCTGCTCATGGAGCCACCGCTGTCGGAGGCGGCCGACGACCAGCGCGACGCCAAGCACGGCCTGCTGCGGGCGATGCGCGCGGTCGACCCGAACGAGGCGGTGCGCGGTCGCTACGACGGCTACACCGAGACGCCCGGGGTGAAGGCGGGGTCGACGACGGAGACCTTCGTCGCGCTCACGCTGCACGTGGACAACTGGCGCTGGGCGGGCGTGCCGGTCTACCTGCGCGCGGGCAAGGATCTGCCGGTCACCGTGCTCGACGTCGTCGCCGTGCTGCGCACTCCGCCGCAGCCGCTCTTCACCGGCACCCCCGGCGCCCCGCAGCCGAACCTCGTGCGGCTGCGGTTGCAGCCGGACGCGGGCGTCATCTTCACGCTGCTGGCCAAGCGGCCCGGCAACGCCGACGTGGCCGAGCCGATCCCGATCGCCGTCGACTTCCGCAAGGTTCTCGGCCCGATGCACGCGGCCTACGAGCGGATCTTCGCCGACGCGCTGGCGGGCGACCCGACCCACTTCGCGCGCATGGACAACCTGGAGGAGGCCTGGCGGATCGTCGGCCCGATCCTCGACGCGACGAGCACGCCCGCGCCCTACGCCCCGGGATCGTGGGGACCCGAAGCGGCCGCCACGCTGCCCGGCCCCCGCGGGTGGGTGGAGCTGCCGCCGCCGCCCTCCTGAGCCCGCCGCGCTCAGTCCGTTACGGAGCGGGCGGCGGCGCGGGCGGGTCGAAGGTGATGGTGACGGTGTTGTAGCCGAGCGACTTGGCGAGCCCGCCCAGCATCGAGCGGGTGTTGGTGGCCGCCCGGTTGGTGAGGTCGCTCTTCGCCGCGGCGGCGTTCAGCTTCTTGGACGCGATCACGTACAGCTCGCTGTCGTCCTGCGGCTGGTCGCCGATGGCGTCCTCGACGCGCTGCATCAGGCCGCGCTGACGGCCGACGATCCGGGTCTGCGCCGGGTCCAGGACGGCAGGCGTCAAGGTGGGCGCGGGCAGGTGCATCGCGGCCTGCTTGCCGTCCGGCGACACGGTGACCGTGCTCGGGCCGAGCCTGGAGAAGTCCACGCGCGCATCCACGGTGCCGGTGGCGAAGAGGGTTGACCGCTCGCTGCTGAGCAACGCCGGGACGTGGGCCGTGTCGTGCTCGACGTCGACGAGCACCTGGTACGTGCCGGACGCCGCGTGGTAGTCGGAGATGTCCCGCACGGAGAGCAGGAGCGCGTCCGGGCTGCGGTCCACCGTCTGGGTGGACGGCCCGCCGAGCCAGTCGCCGACCACGCCTCCGATCTCGATCCCGACCGGCACCAGGAGCGCGAGCGCCGCCGCGGCGGCGATTATCTTGCGTCGAGGGCGACCCGGGCCAGGTCCCGAACGGGCGTTCTGCAGCGTGCGCAGCATCGGCGGACTCCTGTCGGTGTACGCAAAAGCGCCATCACGTCTTCACAGGATGCAACACGCGGCACGGATGTGCAGGGTCCAACTCGTTATGACGTCGCGAGCCGGGCCGCCCGGGCGGCCGGGATCAGCGGCGGCCGTGCGCGGAAACGAGGGCTATAGCACTCGTTTCCGCGCACAGGGCCGGGATAGGGACGACGACGAGGGTCTCGCCCGGGAGCGCCGGGTACGTCATCGCGCACCCTCGAGATCGACGTGCGCGGGTCGCGGCGCCGCGCCCACCTCGCCACCGACGTGGCGTCACCCGCGGCGTGGTGCCCGGTGTCGCTCGTGCCGTACCGCTCCGGGCGGACCGGTGTGTTCCCGCACATCATGGACCGGGCCAAGCCGGGCAGCATCGGCGTGCTGTCCACCGGGCGCCGGTTCGTCAACGAGGCCAACGGCTACTACGACTACGTCGCCGCGATGATCACCGCCGCGCCCGCGGGCGAGCCGGTGCAGGCCTGGCAGATCGCCGACGCCCGGTTCGTGCGCCGCTACCCGCTCGGGATGGTCAAGCCGCGGCCCGTGCCGTTGTGGCCGTACCTGCGCAGCGGCTACCTCAAGCGCGGTCGCACGCTGGAGGACCTGGCTCGGGCGTGCGGGATCGATCCCAGTGGCCTGGCCGACACGGTCGCGACGTTCAACGCCGACGCGCGCCGCGGCGAGGACCCGGAGTTCGGGCGCGGCTCCACCCCGTTCAACCGCTACGGCGGCGACGCGAGCGTCGGGCCCAACCCGTCGCTCGCGCCGCTGTCGAAGGGCCCGTTCTACGCGGTGCGGATCGTGCCCGGCAGCTTCGGCACCTTCGCGGGCCTCGCCACCGACGCCCGCGCCCGCGTCCTGGATGCCGCCGACGCGCCGATCCCCGGCCTCTACGCCGTCGGCAACGACCAGGCCAGCGTGATGGGCGGGCACTACCCGGCGGGCGGGATCAACATCGGCCCGGCGATGACGTTCGGCTACGTCGCCGCCCGCGACCTGGCCGCCGTTCCTACGCGAACGCCTTGACGATCGCCGCGCAGAACGCGGGCAGGTCGCCCGGGTTGCGGCTCGTCACCAGCGCTCCGTCCGTCGCGACCTCTTCGTCGACGGGATTGCCGCCCGCGTTGCGGATGTCGGTGCGCAGGCTCGGGTACGAGGTCAGCGTCCGCCCCTCGACCACGCCTGCCTCCACCAACGTCCACGGCGCGTGGCAGATCGCGCCCACCGGCTTGCCCGCCGCGAACACGTCGCGCACGAACCGCAGCACGTCGTCGTCCATCCGGAGCCGGTCGGCGTTCACGGTGCCGCCCGGCATGATCACGGCGTCGTAGTCGTCGGCGCGCACGTCGGCCGCCTTCCGGTCGACGCGGTACGTGCCCGCGGGCTCGATGTCGCCGTTCATCGCCTGGATCTCGCCGTCGTCGAGCGAGACGATCTCGGCCGTGGCGCCCGCTTCGGTGACGGCGTCACGCGGCTGGGTCAGCTCGACCTCTTCCACACCGTCGGTGGCGAGGATGGCCACCCGGCGTCCGTCAAGAACTCGCATGTCAGCTCCTTTCACAGCTACTGGGCTCAGTACCCAACGCGGCCCGGTCTGAACGCGGTCAGTTCACCGGCTTGAGCGGGTCGTGCCCGATCCGCATCAGCCGGTGCCGCCACCCGGATTGACCCGCCGTCGGTTCCGGGTCTTCGCCGCGCTCGGCCCGTACCCGCTCGACGACCCGGCGCATCGTGGCGGCGTCGTTCTCGGTCAGGTCGGTGCGGCGCTTGCCGAGCACGTGCAGCACCGCCCGGCCGGTCGGGGTGCCGACCGGGCCCACCGCGGGCTCGGACTCTTCCTTGGCGTCGTCGGTGGCCAACCAGTCCCGCAGCTCGCGCGAGGTCATGTTGACCAGTGAGTGGAACTCGTCCCACAGGGTGTCGTCGACGTGTGCGGCCATGCCCGGGCCTACCCGCCCGCATGGACCTCCACACAACGGGTACTGGCACGGCCGCCGCGTACGAGGCGTTCCGCCGATGGGGGCGCGCCTACCTCCGTTCGGCGGCGTACAGCACGCCCGCGGCGGCGAACAGCGCGGCGTCGACCCACGCCGCCCGATTGCCCAGCTGCGTGCTGAGGAACGCGCCAAGGAACGCGCCCGCCACGAACCCGGCCAGCGCGGTGCCGAACGCGCGCGCGACGGCCCGGTCCTCGGGGTCGGCCGAGGTCAGGGCAGTCAGTGCGGCGTTCACCGTCTTCATCGAGTTCGTCGTCATGACCGTCGTGGTGAACGCCGCGCGGCCGACGTCGCGGAACGCGGCGATCTGCATGCCCGCCGCGAACGAGATCGCGGCCGTGACCACGACCGACGTCGCACCTGCGGAGACGAAGCCGACGACGAGGAGGACGGCGGCCTGGAGGCCGAGCGTGGCCAGCTGCGGGGCGGGGAACCGCCGGGAGGCCTCCCTGCGCGACCACCCCCACAGGACCACCACCCCCAGCACGAACGCCACGTAGGAGACGAGCGGGCGCCAGAACGCGACGATCGTCGGGTCGAAGGCGCCGATCGCGATCAGCACCAGGTTGCCCGTCATCGCCTGGGCGAAGACGTGGCCGTGCTGCAGGAACGTGTAGGCGTCGACGAAGCCCGTCGCGACCATCAGGACCGACCCGGTCGCGAGCGACAGCCGGGCAACGTGCGTCATGCGGGCATTGTCGCCGCGTCAGCCCACCGTGGCGGCGGCGATGTGGGTGCGCGCCCGTGCGACGCGGTCGTCGTCGGTGCCGAGACCGGCGAGCTCGATCGTGAAGGTGACGCCGTCGCTCGTCCGCGCCTGCTGCGTCGGGAGGTCGAGCCGCCGCAGCATGCTCAACATCGGCACGTTGCTGGGGAGCACGTCCGCGATGAAGGACGTGATCCCGCGTTCCCGCGCCACATCGGCGAGCCGCTCCAGCAGGGGCCGTCCGAGCCCCTGGTGCTGCAGCGCGTCGTCGATGACGATCGCGATCTCGGCGGCGGTCGCGCCGGGCGTCCCCTCGTAGCGCGCGACCCCCACGAGATCGCCTCCGCGCGTCGCCACCAGCGCGAAGCGCCACGGTTCCGCCACCACCGTGAAGCGGGTGACGTCGGCGGGCGACAGGTGCGGGCGCGCGCCGAAGTAGCGACGGTAGATCGTGTCGGCGGACAACCGGGCGTGCAGGGCGAGCAGCGCAGGCCCGTCCGCGGGCCGGATGGGGCGGATCACGAGCACGTCGCCGCCGCGCAGGCGCACCTCGTCACCCGGGGTCACGCGATCACCCGGCGATGGGTTGGCTGCACGCCCGCACCTTCCGCCGATAGCCCGGTGTCCGGCAATGGGTGGGCCGTCCACTTCCGGCGAACGGGAACGCGGAGGGGGTCACAACCGGCCGGACCCGCCGATACTGGTCCCGTGACCGACGCAGGGTGGGGCGGGCCGTTCGGCGCCGGGTGGTTCGACCCCACCGGGATGCTCACGTCGGGCGTCCCCGTCCTGCCGGTCGCCGCGCTGGAGTCGCTGCTGCGCGCCGCGGGCCGACGCCTCGCCGGGCGGCAGCTGACGGTGCCCGGGACGGACAGCGCGCTCCTCCTGCGTCTCACCGCGCTGCGGCTCGACCCGGAGCCGATCGGGATGGCCATCGGCCAGCTCGGCGAGGTGACGGTGGAGGCCGCCGAGATCGTGTGGCGGGACATCCCGTTCCGGCGCGCGGTGCTGGTGGCCCGCAACGTGCACGTCCGGCCCCAGCCGACGCCGACCGCCGTCGCCGCCCCGGTGACGCTCGACGTCGAGCTGGACCCCGCCGTGGTGCGCGACCACCTCGCCGCCGCCCGACCGGCCCTGCATCTGGAGGTGCGGCGCACGGACGGCGCACCGCAGGCCCGGGCGCACTGGGCGCGCCACCCGGGCTGGGGGTGGGTCGGTCTGCGGCCGGAGATCACCGCCGCTGCGCTGTTGCTGCGGCCCACGACGGTGACCCTCCGCGGCCGGAGCCTTGCGCTACCCGGGTGGCTGCCCGCCGTGCGGGTACGGCTGCCCCGGCTCCCCCGCGACATCCGGCTCCGCGACGTCACGGTGTCCGACGAGGCGGACCCCGCCATCGTGCTGCACCTCGGCGCGGACGAGTGGCGCGAGGCCGTGCCGCCGCGCAGGCTCAGCGCGCTGCTCACCCGCGTGCAGCGCCTCGGCTGAGCGCCCAGCCGACGATCTTGTTGCGTTTCCGGCGCTATGGCCCCGAGAACGCAACAAGATCCGCCGGGTCGCCCTCGCCCGCGTCACGCGCCGAAGGCGGCGATCACGGCGGCCGCGACCGCCGCCCGCTCGACCATGCCCGACACCGTCACGTGTTCGTGCCGCGCGTGGGCACCCGCGCCGACCGCGCCGAGCCCGTCGAGCACCGGCAGGCCCATGGCCGCGGCGAAGTTGCCGTCGCTCGCTCCGCCGACCGACGTCTCCTGCAGCGCGAACCCCAGCCGTTCGGCGGCACGGCGCGCCAGCGCGTAGACCGACCCGATGGCGGCGTTCGGCTCCATGACCGGACGGTTCCAGCCACCGCGCACCACGACCTCGGCCCGGGGATCACGCGGTGTCAGCCCCTGCAGCAGCTCGTCGATGTGCCGCTGCGCCGCGACCGAACGCACGCGGACGTCGACGTCGGCCTGCGCCGTGCCCGCTACGACGTTCGAGCGGGTGCCGCCGCGCAGCACACCGACGTTGACGGTGGTGCCCGCCGCAGGGTCGGCGGCCGCGTGCAGCTGCAGCACGAGCCGCGCGATCTCGTCGACGGCGCTGGCCCCCGACTCCGGGTCGAGGCCCGCGTGCGACTCGACCCCACGGGCGTGCACCGCGAAGATCCCGACCCCCTTGCGCCCGGTCTTCACCGCGCCGTCCGCGCTCGCCTCGAACACGAGCGTCGCGGCGGCGTCGGCGCACGCCTGCTCGATCAGCGGACGGGAGAACGGGCTGCCGGTCTCCTCGTCACCGTTGAGCAGCAGCCGCAACGGGGGATGCGACACCCCGGCGGCGCGCAACACCCGTACCGCCCAGACGGCCTGCACCAGCCCGGCCTTCATGTCGAACACGCCGGGACCGCTGATGCGGTCGCCCTCCACCCGGACCGGCCAGCCGTCGAGGGTGCCCGCACTCCACACGGTGTCGTAGTGCGCGAGCAGGGTCAGCGGGCGCTCGCCCGCGCCCGCGTACTCGTGCACCACGACGTCGCCGTGGTCGCGGGACTCGTGGTGCGACCCGGCCCGCGGGCGGGCCGAGCCGCTCCGCCAGCCACTCCTCGACGTGCGCCAGACCCTTGTCCAGCAGCGCGAGGTCGTCGCTGGGCGTCTCGTGCTCGGCGTAGTCGACGAGGTCGGCCACGAGCTGCTCGCGCCGGTCGTCGAGCCGGTCGCGCAGCGCGGCGACGTCGACGCGGTCGACCGCGGACGGCGGCGGCACGGCACTCATCGCAGCGCCCCGGTGAGGGAAGCGAGGCGGGCCTCGTCCATCGCCGCGCCCGCCTCCAGCTCGCGGATCTGGCCGACCAGCCGTTCCAGGCCGGGCACCGCGATGCCGTGCCGCGCGGCGGCGGCGAGCACCGGGCCGTAGTGCGTCGGGACTTCCGTGGGCCTGCGCCGCACCGCGATGTCGCGCCAGATGCCGCTGCGGTCCTTCGCCTGGGTGCGCAGCCAGACGACCAGCGCGGCGGTGGCCCGTTCCTTCGCGTCATCGTCGTCGGTGGCGTAGGGCAGGGGGTCGAACGCGTCGAACGGCTCCAGCGTGATCCCCTCCGCGGCGGCGACGGCGTAGATCTCGGCGACGAGCGCGTGCATCACCGGGCGGTGCCGATCGATCAGCTCGGCCATCGGCGCGTCGGCGAGCGCGGTGGCGACGAGCATGGCGCCGAAGCCCAGCTTGGACCACAGGTAGCCGGAGACGTTGGCGGTGGCCCGGGCCGGACCCCACGCCTGCAGGTCGGCGACCACCTCGCGGACGCGTTCGCTGTCCCGGCCGTCGAGCTCGCCCACGACGAGGGCGCCCGGCCCACCGTCGCGGATCTCCCCCGGCCCGATGACGTCGGCGAAGAGGTTCACGAACGCCGCCGACCGTGCGGTCCCGACCGATCCGGCCCGCGATCTCGTCCTCGTTCAGACCGTTCTGCAGCGACACCACGAACCCGTCATCGGCCAGCCGCGGGGCGATCCAGTCCAGTGCCGGGCCGGTGGCCTGCGCCTTCACTGCGAGCAGCACGCGGTCGAGGCGATGCGGGGGGCCGCCTGGATCCGGGGTGTGGGCCTGCGCCACCCGGGCCGCGCTGCGCTGCGTGCCGCGCACCAGGACGATGCCGTCCGCTCCGATGCGCCGCACGTGCTCCGGGTCGGCGTCCACCACGGTGACCGCGTGCCCGGCGCGGGCCAGGTGGTAGCCGAGGGTGCCGCCGATGGCCCCGGCCCCGACGATCACGTACGCCATGTTGTGCTCCTTCAGTCGACCGCGCTTTGCAGCGCGGTGATGCTCGTGTGGTGCAGGGGTAGCTCCGCGGTGCCTGCGGTCGCCCCGCCGTCGACGCGCAACACGGCGCCGGTGACGAAGCCCGCGTCGTCGCCCGCCAGCCAGACCACCGCGGCCGCCACTTCACCGGGCAGGCCCGCGCGTCCGATCGGGTTGGCCGACACGGCGGCCGCGTAGGCGTCCGTGACCGGGTTGACCGGGCTGTCGACCGTGACGAAGCCGGGCGCGACGGCGTTGACCCGGATGCCGCGCCCGGCGAGCTCCACCGCACACGCCTTGGTCGCCATCTCCAGCGCGGCCTTCGACGTGCAGTAGTGCGCGGCGCCGGGTCGGGCCCTGGTCGCGGCCCCGGAGCTGATGTTGACGACCGCCGCCGGGCGACCGGCGCGGGCGAGGGCCACCGTGAGCAGCACCGGTGCGCGCACGTTGACGTGCTGCACCCGGTCCCAGAGGCCCGCGGTCATGGCGTCGAGCGGCGTCGCGGGATAGATGCCCGCCGCGTTCACCAGGACGTCGACCGGACCGGCCTGCCGGGCGGCCCGCTCGATGACCGCGCCGCAGCGCTCGTCACCGAGATCCGCGACGATCGCGTGGGTGATCCCGCTCAGCTCGGCGCCGCGGGCGTCCACGCCGGTCACGACGTCGCCGCGCGCGGCGAACGCCTCGGCGACCGCGCGCCCGATGCCGCCCGCGGCCCCGGTCACCACGACGTGGCGCGGGCTCACGTCAGCTCCCGGCCCGCCGTCTCCGGCATCAGGGCGTACACGACGACCCCGATCAGCCCGGCCGCCGCGACGTAGAGCCAGACGTACCCGCCGAGGCCGCTCGTGCTCATCCAGGTCGTGATGTACGGGGCGGTGCCGCCGAACACGGCGACGGCCAGCGCGTACGGCAGCCCGATACCGGTGCTGCGCACCTCGGCCGGGAACTGCTCGGCCATCACGACCGCGCAGTTGGCCGAGTAGCCCGCCAGGAACGTCACCCCGACCAGCTCGACGACGAGCAGCGGCCAGAACCCGCCCATCTCGATCAGCAGGAAGGCCGGGTAGGCGATCACGACGAAACCCGCGGCGAAGCCGATCAGGGTCGGCTTGCGGCCGTAGCGGTCCGACAGCAGCGCGACGAACGGCAGCAGGCACAGGAAGTACGCGACGGCGATCGTGTTGGCCAGGAACGCGTCGCGGAGCGGGATGCCGGTCGCGGTGTGCGCGTAACCGGGCATGTAGCTGATCCACACGTAGTAGATGAGGGTGCCCGCGACCGTGATGCCGACGACGCGCAGGGCGGCCCACGGGTGTTCCACCAACATGCCGACCAGCGGGTTGCGCCGCTTCGTGCGGCCCTCCGAGTGGGCGTTGCGGAAGCTCTCGGTCTCTTCGACGCTCACCCGCAGCCACAGCCCGACCAGGCCGAGCAGGCCGCCGACGCCGAACGCGACGCGCCATCCCCAGCCCTGCAGCGCGGCCTCGCTGAGCGTCGAGGTCAGCACGAAGCCCATCAGCGACGCGATGAGCGCCCCCGCCCCGACCGACACCTGCTGCCAGGAGCCCGCGAACGCCCGCCGTCGGGGCGCCGCCGACTCGACCAGGTACGAGGAGGACGAGCCGAACTCACCGCCCGCGGAGAAGCCCTGCACCAGCCGGGCCAGCAGCAGGATCAGCGGAGCGAAGACGCCGATCGCCTGGTAGGTCGGGCAGACCGCGATGAGGATCGCCGCACCCGCCATCAGGCCGATGGTCAGGGTGAGCCCCTTCTTGCGGCCGTGCCGGTCGGCGTAGATCCCGAGCAGCGCGCCGCCGATCGGGCGCATGACGAAGCCGACGGCGAACACCGCCAGCGTCGAGAGCAGGGCCGCGGTCGGGTCGCCCTTCGCGAAGAACTGCGACGCGAAGACGGGGGCGAGCGTGCCGTACACGGCCCAGTCCACCCACTCGACCGCGTTGCCGATCGAGCCTGCGACGATCGCCTTGCGCTGCTTCCCGGTCAGCCGGGTCTCGGACGGCGCTCCGGGCGCCGTGGTGGTCTCGCTCATGACGGGTTCCTCGGAGGTAGCTGTGCGCGCGCCACGTCGGCGATCTGCGCATGGGTGGCGAGCCAGACGTCGGAGTGGCTCGTGATGTGCGCGAGCAGCTCGCGCAGCACGCCGAGGCGGGATCGGTGCCCGATGATGTGCGGGTGCAGGGTGAGCTGGAACAGCCCGCCCTCGGCGTAGGCGGCGTCGAACTCGTCGCGCCAGATGTCGAGCAGGCTGCGTGGCGGCGTGTAGGGCCGCAGCCCGCCGTAGCGCTCCATCATCAGATAGGGCGCGTCGTCGCGGATCCACTCGACCGGGATCTCCACGATGCCGGTCGGTCGCCCGTCGGCGACCAGCTCGTACGGGTCGTCGTCGGCCATCAACGACGAGTCGTACGCGAGGCCGAGCTCCTCGATGATGGCCAGCGTGTGGTCGGAGAAGTCCCAGCTCGGCGTGCGGATCCCGACCGGGCGCACCCCGCCGAGCTTCTCCAGCGTCTCCACGGCCCGGCCGCACAGGTCGAGCTCGTCCGCGCGGTCGAGCAGCATGTTGCGCTCGTGGATCCAGCCGTGGACGCCGATCTCGTGGCCCGCCGCCGCGTAGGCCTCGACCTCGCCGGGGTGCAGCAGCGCCGACACGGCGGGCATGAAGAAGCTGGCGGGCACCTCGTGCTCGGCGAGCATCCGGAGGATCTTCGGCACCGCGACCCGGGCGCCGTACTCACCCTGGGACAGCTTGCCCGGACGGGTCTCGCCGTCGCGCAGCGGGATGGTCTCGTGGTCCGGGTCGAACGAGATCGCCACCGCGGCCCGGGCACCGCCCGGCCAGCGCTCCGGCACCAGCCGGGCACCGGCCCGCACGCGCGCGACGTGCCCGCGCCACGTGGGCTCGTCCCACTGCCAGGGCTCGATCTTGTCGGTCATCGGGAGCGCTCCTCACGTGGGTATCCAGGCCCGCTTGAGCGTGCGCGCCTGCAGCGTCATGTCCGCGGCGTGCACGCCGGGAAGGGCGCCGATCACGGCCGTCATGTAGTGGTAGAGGTCGCCGTAGCCGGGCAGCACGCCGTGCAGGCAGAGGTTGAACCGCCCGGTGGTGGCGCTGACGTAACGGGTGGAGCTCTCCTTCGCCAGCTGGGCGCCGACGTTCTCCAGCTCGCCGGGCTCGACCGTGAACCACTGGAGGAACTCGACGTCCAGCCCGATCCGCGCCGTGTCGAAGACGGTGCGGAAGCGCAGGCAGCCCCGTCGGATCAGCGACTCCACCCGCCGTGCTGCGGTCGAGTCGCTCACGCCGACGGCGGCGGCGATCTGCGCGTAGGAGGCCCGACCGTCGGCGGCGAGCACCTTCGCGATGGCGAACTCCTGCGGGCTGAGCCGCTCGGGCTCGTGCCATTCGCGATGGCCGGACCGGGTGCCGTCGGGCCGCAGGAGCGCGACCGCGTCCGGCCCGAGCAGTCCGGTGTCCCACTCCTCCACCGCCGAGAACTTGCGCACCACGACCATGGCCTCGGTCTCGACGATGTCGTCCGGCCGGGGCAGCCCGTCGACGAGCACCGTGGCGACGTCACGGTGGTGTGGCACCACGAACTCCGCCGCGACGTCCGCGCTGCCGGTGACGACGGTGACGAACCGGGTCACGTCCAGCGCGGCGAGCGCCTCGGCGACGACGTTCGCGGTGCCGGGTCGGCACCGCAGCCGCACCTGCAGGGAGATGCCCAGCCCGCACCGGAGGTGGTCGAGCACGCCGGTGACCACGACGATCCCGGTGTCGAGCAACTGCTGCCCGCGGCGGGCCACCGTCGACTCCGTCGCCCCGACCGCGGCCGCCACCTGCTTCCACGTGGCCCGCCCGTTCAGCTGGAGCGCAGCGAGGATGCGCTGGTCCAGCCGCCCGAGAGCTCCGAAATCCGTCACTAGGACAGTCTTGACTGCGGTCTTCGCTCACGTCAAGGCGAGTGGATGCCGGTTTCCGTCACACCCCGTGCTGCGCCGACACCGCGAACCGGATGCTCGACATGTGCCACGGCACGTATCAGTACGGCTCGACGCGTCCTCCTGATTTCAGCCGCACATGCCGGGGGAGGGCATTGATGATGGTGAACCAGGTGCGACCGTTCGGCGCGGCCGACGGTGAGCGGCGGTCCATGCGCGAGGAGACATGGAAACTGCTGGTCGACTCGATCACCAGCGGCGAGTGCACTCCCTTCCTCGGCGCAGGCGTGTCGGTGCCGTACCTACCCAGAGGCTCGGAGCTCGCGACGAGCCTGGCGCAGGAGCACGACTACCCGTTGGCCGACGAAACCAACCTCGCCCGGGTCAGCCAGTACATCGCCAGCGTGTTCGAACCGAAGTACCTGAAGCGTCAGGTGCATCGCAAGTTGGCGGACGCCCAGGAGGCGGCTTCGGAGAAGTTGCACGACGAGCCGCCGGAAAACCATGTCATGTTGGCTCGGCTCGACCTGCCGCTGTACATCACCACGAACTACGACTCCTACCTGGAGCAGGCGATCAATTCGCGGCCTTCCCGAACGCCCACAGTGGAGATCTGCCGGTGGAACGACCGGCTGAGCCATGATCTCCCGAAGTACGGCAAGGTCGAGCCCACGCGCCAGCGCCCGACGATCTTCCACATGCACGGCCACATGAGCGTGCCCAGCTCGATACTGATCACCGAGGACGACTACATCGACTTCACGGTCAGCCTGGGCCAGCGGGCCCTGAGCAACTCCGACCCGGTCATTCCGCACTTCATCCGGCGCGCACTGGCGAATACGAATCTCTTGTTCCTGGGGTACAGCCTCGAAGACTGGAACTTCCGGGTCCTGATGCGGCATCTGATCAAGCAGCAGGCGCTGGTCGAGTATGATCGGTACAGCTGCCTCAGCATTCAGCTCTCCGACGACAAAATGGATCCGCGAAAGCGCGAGCTGGCCGAGCGGTTTCTTGAGAAGTACCTGAAGACCTCCACTTCGATCGACGTGTACTGGGGTGACGCCCACACGTTCCTCGCCGAGTTGCTGGACCGGATCGAGGCCTCTCGTCGGGACGTGGGCCGTTCCGCATGACACGCGCAGAACCTTCACCCGCAGCGCAGCTCCCCGCGGCCGCGCACACCGCCGATCCGGGCCCGGCCGACATCCCGGCGACGGGCAACCCCTTTCCCGGACCGCAGGCGTATCGCAGCACCGACCGCGACTACTTCCTCGGACGCGCCGAGGAGACCGAGGAGCTGACGTCGCTGGTGCTCTCCAGCAGCGCCACGCTGCTCTACGCACAGTCCGGCGCGGGCAAGTCGTCGCTGCTGCAGGCCGGCGTCGCGCCGTACCTGGAGGGTCGGTTCAAGTTCGTCATCCTGCCCACGGTGCGGCTCGGCGCCGCCGACCAACAAGCGCCGGTCGACGAGGCCGACCCGACCGACCAAGGAACGCCGAACAAGCGCGCCAACCCGTTCGTGCAGGTTGTCTGCGACTCCATCAACGGCAGCGGCAAGCCGATCCACGACATCGCCGCCGCCGCCAAGACGCGGCGCACGGACGAGTCACAGCGCGCCCTGCTCGTGCTCGACCAGTTCGAAGAGGTCTTCAACCACGGCTCGTGGGAGGATCGGCAGCAGTTCTTCCGCCAGTTGACCGATGCGCTGGAGGCGAACACCTGGCTGCGCGCCATCATCGCCCTGCGCAGCGACTACCTGGCCGCGCTGGTCCCGTACGAGCGCCACCTGCCGGCCAATCTCATCGTCCGTTACCAACTCGAAGGCATGGTCGAAGAACAGGTCGCCGAAGCGATCGCAGGCACTTTCGCGCGGTCCGGCATGGACCTCGGCGAATCGAATCTGCAGGTCGTCGTCGACGCGTTGTTCCAACGCGGTTCGGATTCCGCGGAGCCCGCGGCCATTCCGCTGGAGTACGCCAACACGATCCAGCTGCAGATCGTCTGCCGGGGACTGTGGGAGGTGCTGCACGCGACCTACGGCGTCGGGCGGGTGCCCGATGGGGCCCTCACCGAGGAGTCGTTCAACTTGCGCCGCTCGATGGCGCAGTTCGTCGACGAGGCGATCCGTCGGGTCGTGCAGCGCGGCGGCGCGGGCGAGCCCGCGGTGCGCTGGTGGTTGGAAAACGCGCTGATCACGACGCAAGGCAGGCGGGCATTCGTCTCCTCCGATGCCGACGCCACGGCGGGGTTGCCGAACTCGGTCGTCGGGGCGCTCGAAGAGGTCCGACTCATTCAGCTCGAGCAGCGGCGACAGGACCTGCGGCTCGCGGAGTTGACCCACGACAGCATGATCGACGGGGTTCGCACCTCGAACGAGACGTGGCGGCACAAGGTGTACCGGCGGCGTCGACGCGTGGGGGTTGCGCTCCTCGGCGTGCTGATCGTCCTTCTCGCGGCCTTCTGGCCGCTGCGGGCCGACCAGCCGGGCATCGTGGCCGGACCCATCGTCGGTGTACTCGGTGATTCGCCGAAGCTGGCCTTTTCGGGCCAGTCGGGACACGCCGTGATCGTGCGTGGCTCCGTCGCCGCCCACCAGCACACGGTCGCCGTCGAGGTCGCCGAGGGGCAACCGCAGACCGGCGGACGGGTGATCGCCACACAGACGATCGGTGCGGGGCCGTTCTCGGTCATCTCGCTACCGGTGCAGACGGTGTCGGGACGCTCCTACGTCGCGCGCCTGGTGCGGGAGGGCGACGCGGCCGTTTCGTTCACCATGGACGTCTCGAGCAGACCGATCATGTCAGCGGACGTGTCCACCCTGCAGCTCGGTCAGAACGACGTCGGGGTGGGGGTCGTGCTCGATCCGGCATCCGCCGCGGGGCCGACCGGGGCCGGGCAGCTGCTGATCACCGTCGAGGGCCGGAGTCTCCGGGCTGTGGCAGGGGTGCCGAAACCCGTGCTGAACAAGGCGGAGAGCTGGGTCGTCGTCCCGCAGGCCGCCGGATCCGGAATCGCCATGCTCGACTTCGACCCGCCGCTGTCCGGCGCGCCGGAGCGTCCGGTCTCGGTGCACCAGGTCGCGGTGGGGGCGCCGGACCCCATCGGCATGGGTGGGTCCGCGCGGCTCGACGTCGATCCGCTCCGCCTCGTCTCGATCGACGCCGGGGGCGTGGGCCAGGCAGGCGTCGAGCTGAAATGCGAGGGCGGCAGCGCGGTGCGGGCGGGCTTCGCGAACGACGTGCCGTTCTCCCCGAAGATCGTGGAACAGGCAGGCACCGTGCTGCCGCTGAACGTCACCAGCGGACCCACCGAGCTGGTGCTGTACAGCAAGGCCCCGGCGACGTGTGCCGTGAGCGTGCAGGCGTACCGCACGGAGCAGATAGCGTCCTTCGGTCGCCGCGATCTCGAGGTACCGGCCGGTCGGCAAGCCGCGGCCTTCCCGATCGCGCTGCAGGACGACGCCGCGCTGGTCCTGGACGTCCCGGGTCAGCTGCGGTCCACCGTCAACTGCGGATCGACGAGCCAGGAGCCCACCGAAAGCCTCCACAGGCGCATGACGGTGGTGCGCACCGGCTCGTCGTGTGAGTTGTGGCTGATCAGGTCCGATGCCGCGACGGACCCACTTCGCGCTCGGATCTGGGTGGCCGAGTTGAACGACACGGCGGGAGGGTGACATGCGTCATCGGTTACGGCTGGGCGCCCCGGCCGCTGCGTTCAGCGTGATCGGCGGAGTGCTCCTCGTCGTCGGGACCAACACGGACCTGCGAATGGTCGGTGGTTTCACGACCAGCGGCGCCTACGCGTTGGCGCTGCAGATCACCGTTTCCCTCTTGCTGCTCGCGGTTATCGACGATTTGCGAGAGCCGCCCCCGATGCGCGCCACAACCCGCTGGGGAGGCCGCCAGGTGACGGTCAACTCGGGAATCCGCAGCGACCTGTGGCAGTTCTACCTCGGAAACCCGTTGGCCTCGGCGGCGCTGGCCTTCGGCCTGGCCACCAGCACCGGGGTGTTGCTGAGCGGTCTGCTCGACGGGTCGCGAATGCTCGGTGGCGGGATTGCGCCGAGCGCGGCACCGATGGCCGTGCTGATGGTCGCGACGGCGCTGGCCCAGCTTCCCGGGCGGTCGCTCGCGTTCCTGGGCTGGTGCACCGGATTCGCGGCAGGCGGCGTGTTGACGCAAATCCGGTTCGTCCCGGGAATCGACGTTAATCTGACCTCGCAATTGGCGATCGCGCTCGTGATCGCGCTGATGCTGGTCCGCACGCTCATACGTGCCACATACGCTCCCCGACAACGGCCGGTGAATGCTGGGAACACCTCAAGGGAGCAACGATGATGTGGAAGGTCCCCGCGGCTGTGCTCGCCGCTCTGGTCGTTACGGCACTGGGCGCTCCGTCCGTCGCCTCGGCGCAGACGGGGTGTACAGCCGGTTTCGTCCTGATGCAGGTGCGGGAGGTGCTGAGCACGCTCGCCGCGCCCGGCTCGGAGCTGACGATCGAGTCGGCCGACGTGAACCGCGATGGCTACCTGTGCGTCCAGTTGGGCCCGGGTGGCGGCCTCGCCCAGTTCACGGACAACCAGGCCTGACCCGCCGAAGCGGGCCTATCCGCTACAGGCCACGCCTGCGCACTGCGCGGAGTCGCCGTTCGCATGTGCGCTGTTGTGACCACCGTCGTGGACACCTTTGGCCGCACTGATTCCCAGCTTGTGGTTGTTCTCGGCGGCATTCGAAGTGATCGTGCTGCTCGCGGAGCGGACCGAGAATCCATGCCCCTTGTTGTCCGTCGCGTGGTTCGCCGAGAGCCGCGTGTTCGAGGCGTCGGCCTCGACCACGATGCCGTCCCCCGCGTTCCTGTTGGCCCAGTTACCGGACAGGACGTTGGCGTTGCCCGCCACCATCACCAGGCCCGCTTTGCCGTTCTCCTCGAAGGAGGTCTTACTGACCTTGTTGCGGCTGGAACCGTCGCCGAACCACGCTCCGCCGCCCGCGTTCTTGTCAACCGTCATCCCGGAGAACTCACTGTCCGTGACGCCGCTCAGGCGGAGGCCGAAGCCACCGTTCTCCCTTAGCATGGCGTCGCTGATCCGCAGACCGCTCGCGCCTTGCGCCGATATGCCGACGTCGAAACCGCTGATGGTGCCGTCGCCTTTGATCTCGACGTCGCGGAATCCGCCCGTGTCGTCGATACCGATGCCCGATCCGGACTTGCCGGTGATGTTGTATCCCTTGAGATCGACGGTCACCCCGTTGGCGCCGATCGTGAGGCCGTTCTGCCCGGGCTGGCAGTCGGTGAGATCGTGCGTGAGCTCGATACTCGTCTCGACCGTCGCGCCACAGGCCACGTCCGGTGGATCAGCGGCCGCCGGTTGCGCGAGGGCCATCAGGAGCACCATGGCACCCAGGGGTGGTAGGCAACGTGAGCGAGCGAGAATGGTGCTCATTTGCTGTCCCGCGGCTTCCTTGATCGCCACACCGGCCTGCTCCGTCTCGGGACGGCCGGGTGGAAGGGTGTCGTCTGTAGGTAGGAAGCCCGACCCTGGTCTCTGATACCAGTGCGGGCCCACCGGGCCACCGCAGACGGATCGCTGCTCGTACGCATTTGTGCGTATGTTCGATATAAACGGCGCAGCATTTGCCTGCCGTAGACTGATCAATCCTGGTGAAGGAGAGGCGTGGCGGAGTTCTGGACCGACAACAAGGATCTCCTTGCGCTGATCGTGTCGCTCCTCGCCCTCGCGATCTCCGTCATCACCAGCAGGCAGAACGTCAACGCGACTCGCACGATCGCCCGGGAATCCGCGGAGCACAACCTCAAGCTGGCGCAGAACGCGACCTACCAGCGCGTCCACGAGCTGCTCGTCGACCCGAAGGCCGCCGCCGGTCGCAGGCTCTTGTTCCAGGCCGCGCCGTCGGGGCGTTACCCCGCACTCGGCGACGACGGCTGGGACCAGATCAACTACTCCCTCGCGCTCTACGACACGCTCGCCGGATACGTGGCTCGTGAGCAGGTGGACGCGGCGGTGGTGCTCGACGCCTGGCACCACCCGCTCGCCAACATCGCAGGCCCGGTGCGCGCGTTCATGGCGCACCGGCAGGCCCACGACCTGCGCCAACCCTGGGCGCACCTCATGGACCTGTTGGCGAAGGCGGAGCGGTACCCGTGCCGGTGCCCGAAGATCGACAGCTGATGCCGACGTCGCCCCGCCGCGGTAGCAGCCCTCAGCTCCCTCTCCGTCCACACGCCACCGCCGGCGCTTGCCTCGCGTCGGCGGGCGAGCCCGATGCCTATCCGACAGGAGCTCGGTCGAGGTGCCGACGGTCGTGCTCGGTCGACGCTGTTCGCCCGGGGCAACCCGCGGAACGGCGGCGCGTCGTAGGCAGCGCGGCCACCAGGGTGCCTGCCGCGATGAGCGCGGTGCCGAGCCAGGCCGCCGCGACGAAACCGACCGTGAACCCGGCGGCAGATGAGTAGCCGCCACCGGCCGCGGTGAATGTCGCGACCATGACGGCCAGCCCGAGGGTCCCGGCGAGCTCGCGCACCATGCTCGTCACGCCGGACGCGACGCCCACCTCGTCCGCCGCGACGGCGCCGACCACGGCCGTCGATGCGGGAGCCATCGCCAGCGACGCGCCGACGCCGGTCATCACCAGCGGCCCGACCAGATCGGCGTAGCCGACCTCCACCCGCGTCACGAACGCCATCCAGCCATACCCGGTGATCACCAGCGCGAGCCCGGCCACGATCGGCAGCCGGGTGCCGTACCGGTCGGCCAGCCGCCCACCGAGCGGCCCGAGCACGATCATCATCGACGTCCAGGGCAGCAGCGCAAGACCGGTGTGCAGCGCGTCGAGTCCGAGTACGACCTGAAACAGCTGTCCGAAGAAGATCAGCCCCCCGAAGACCTGCACGAAGAGCGCCGCGACCGCGGCGATGCCGGTGATGAACCCGCGGTTGCGCAGCAGGTGCGGCGGCAGCAGCGGGTGCGCGGCGCGCCGCTCCCAGGCCAGGAACACGACGCAGAGCGCACCGGCTCCGGTGAGTGCCACGGTGACCGACGGGCTGGTCCAGCCGTCCACCCTCCCGCTTCCGGTCGCCATCCCATAAGCAGGGTCGATCACCGGAACTGGGGAGAACAGATGACCGCCGTCCAACCACGGCCTGTGACTGTGCCACGGACCCGCACAGCCCCGGAGGGGTCGGTCATGCAGCACATGCTGCGTACGACCGACCCCAAGGACATCGGGATCCTCTACATGATCGCGACGTTCGCGTTCTTCCTCATCGGCGGCGCGATGGCGCTGCTGCTCTACGCGACGGTCGCCATCGCCGCGCTCTCGATGGCCGTCTGGGCCCACCACATGTACGCCACCGGCGCCGTGCTGCTGGCGTTCTTCTCCCTCACCACCTTCCTCATCGCGATCCCCACCGGCATCAAGTTCGTCAACTGGATCGGCACCATGTGGAAGGGCCAGATCACGTTCGAGGCGCCGATGCTGTTCGCCTGCGGCTTCCTGGTGACGTTCCTCTTCGGCGGGCTCACCGGCGTGCTGCTGGCCTCACCACCGCTGGACTTCCACCTCTCCGACCCCTACTTCGTCGTGGCGCACTTCCACTACACGCTGTTTCGGCACGATCGTGTTCGCCACCTACGCCGGCATCTACTTCTGGTTCCCGAAGATGACCGGCCGGATGATGGACGAGACCCTGGCCAAGGTGCACTTCTGGCTCACGTTCATCGGGTTCCACACCACGTTCCTGGTGCAGCACTGGGGGCAACGAGGGCATGCCCCGCCGCTACGCCGACTACCTGCCCACCGACGGGTTCACCACGCTGAACGTGATCTCCTCGATCGGCGCCTTCGTCCTGGGTGCCTCCACGCTGCCGTTCGTGTGGAACGTGTTCCGCTCCTACCGCTACGGACGCGTCGTCACCGTGGACGACCCGTGGGGCTTCGGCAACTCCCTGGAGTGGGCCACCAGCTGCCCGCCGCCGCGGCACAACTTCACCGAGCTGCCCCGCATCCGCTCCGAGCGGCCCGCGTTCGACCTGCACTACCCACACCTGGCCGAGCGGTCGCGCGGCGAGTCCACGGTCGGGCGCCGACGTGGCGAGACCTCCGCGGACGCTGCCGAACGCGGGTAGTCCTCGGCCGTTGGCAGCTGCAGCAACTCGGCATCCCACGAAGACGACGTGGAGTTGGCCGCCCGCGCGACCACCGCCACGCAGTGCCGAGAGAACCTGCCTTCGCTGGCCAGGAGATGCTGACCAAGTTGCCCCGCCTGCCTCGCACTCCCCCCGACGGTCGCGTGGATCTTGTTGCGATTCGGGGGCTATGACGCCAGCAGCGCAACAAGATCGTTCACGACAGCACGTTGAGCAGCCCTACGCCGCGGCGAGCAACGGGATCAGCACTGTGGCGCCGTCCATCAGGGAGTGCGCGACCGCGAGCGGAGCGACGCCGCGGGCCCGACCAAGGACATGTCGTAGACGCTGTAGTCGCGCGCCGGGTCGATCATGCCGAACCACGCCTCGTAGATCTGCGGGTGCGGCCCGTTGACGTGCGGTCCGGCCGGGAGCTCGGTGTCCACGAGTCCGGCGCGCCGAATGACGGTGCGGGTGATGCAGTCCTCCGCCGTGGAACCGGTCACGTGCTCCAGGAGTTGGCAGAGCAGCAGGTGGTTGGTGTTGGAATACACCCCCGGAGGCACCCGGGCGGGCCGACGGCAGCCGCGGCGAGCCCCATCTCGATCAGTTCGATCGCGTGGAACCGCGTGAGCCGGTTGTCGTCGAGGCTCTCCGGGCTCGTCTCGGCGAGGGCGGGGAACGCCTTGAGCGACGGATAGGCATAGGGCAGGTACCCGGCGAGGCCACTGGTGTGGTTCATCAGCATCCGGACGGTGATCGCGGCACCGCGGCGGCCGTCGACCAGCCGGGGCAGGTAGCGGCCGATCGGCGAGTCCAACCCGATCTGGCCGCGCTCGACCTGCTGCAGCACCGCGGAAGCGGTGAAGGCCTTCGTGATGCTGCCGACGCGGTGCGCATGTCGGCCGTGACGGGGCGGCCGGTGCTGATGTCGGCGACCCCGGCAGCATCGCGCCAGACTTGCCGCCGTCACGCACCTCGGCGACCGCTCCCGGTATCCCGGCGCGGTGGACGTTCGCAATGGCGGTTTCCAGCCCTGCGCGATCGAGTGGGCTCCTCACAACAGGTCCTTTCCTCGCCGACGGGGTGGGGCGATCCCGAACCGGTTGTCGGGGTCGTACGTGCGCTTGATCGCCGCCAGGCGGGCCGCCGTCGCGGGCGGGTACGCGGCCGCCAGATCCTCGGCCGTAGCCGATCCCTGGAAATTGAGGTACGGGCCTGCGCCGTGGTCGGCCACGGCACGCCAAGGGACGAGAGCGCGCTCGACCTCGGCGGGGGTCGCCGTGTCCGGGAGCATCAGCAGGCCGACGACCATCGCCTCTGCGTCACGGTGGGCGAAGGCCGTCGCGTCGATGGGCACCCGGCCGAACGCACCGCCCAGGCTTCGTACCGCGATGGCCATGGGGACCGGGCCTGCGTGCAGGCGGACGATCGCCGCCACCATGGCGTCGTCGAGGGCAGGCGCCAACGTGCTGCGGACCGCGAGCCGGAGGCCCCGTGGCGGCTCGGCGTCCTCCAGGATGTCGACGTACCTGCGTTCGGCGATCTTCGCGGCGGTCACCGTGCTCAGCTCGAGCAGCGGCTTGATCGCAGCGTGGATCTCGGACGCCGTGAGGCCGGGCGCTCCGGTGTGACACAGCAGCAGCGTGGCGGAAGACCGCACACCCGCTCTCCGCGGCGGCAGTCCGAGGGTGCTGGACAGCTCGTCCGGCGCCGCTTGCATCGCGGCTCGCCACCGGCCGAGCAGGTCGGCAAGGTCGTCGACCTGATAGGTCACGGACCCGAAGTGCACGGTGGCGACCGGTTGGGCGATGAACTCGAAGTCGACGACGACCCCGAAGTTGCCGCCACCGCCGCGCAGCCCCCAGAACAGGTCGGGGTGGTCGTCGTGCGACGTCCTGAGCGACCGACCGTCGGCGGCCACCATCCGCGCGCCGACGAGGTTGTCGATCGCCAGCCCATAGCGACGGACCATCCAGCCGACCCCGCCGCCCAGCGTGAGGCCGCCGACACCGACTCCGCTGGTGTCGCCCGCGGTGAGGGCCCAACCGTGCGGATCGAGCGCCGCGGCGACGCGACCCCAGGTTGCGCCGCCGCCGACGCGCACGAGCCGTCGCCCGGCGTCGAGGACCTCGACGCCGTCGAGCCGCGCCAGATCGATCACCATCTCTCCGGTGTCGGCGCGGCGGTCGAGCGGGCTGTGGCCGCCCGAGCGCACCGCCACGGGCATGCCCTGGCGGGCGGCGTAGTCGAGGGCGGCCGCAACCTCGTCCGGGTGGCGTGGTCGGACCACCAACGCCGGATGACCGGTGCTGTAGAACCCTCGCGTCGCGGCGCCGTAGCCGGCGTCCCCCGGCCGTAGGGCCTCGACACCCAAGTCCGTCGTCAGCAGGCTCATCGGTCTTCCCCCTGGTCTCTCGTGGGCTGCTCGGCCTCGGGCAACCGCCCGAGGGCCTGCCATCGAGACTCGCCTCGTGGCCTGCCCGCCCGCTATGCGGAAACCGCAGATCTGCGATCCGGACTTGCGTAATGCCGAAGCGGCACGCCGTAGCATCGGGTTCGCCAGGGCCTCGAAAGGAGCGGGTCGTGCGCTCGAAGTCCGTGACCACGATCGGGATCGACGACACGCTGCGCGTCGTTGCGGCGAGGCTGCAGCACGAGATTGACGATCTGGTCGAGACCATGCTGGCACGCATGAGGGACGAAGCGCCGGACTTCGACACGGCCTCGCGTCCCGAACTCGCCGACGGCCTGCGCGCATCGTGCTACGGCAACATCCGCGCCGCGTTGCAGGCGCTCGGCGGCGATCGGCAGCCGCCACGCAACCCGCCTGCCGAGGCGATGAACGTCGCGCGGGCCACCGCCCGGGCCGACATCGGCCTCGAACCGCTGCTGCACACATACCGCATCGGTCATGCCGTCGTCCTCGAGCGGTTCTTCGGGCTCATCGAGGAGCTGGACCTGTCACAGGAGCGGCGGCGCAGCGCCACGCTGATCGGATCGAAGTACCTGTTCGCGTACGTGGACCGCGTCGTCGGCGAGGTGTCGGAGGAGTACACCGCCGAGCGCCAGCGAGTACTACGCAGCAGCATCCAGCGACGCGTTCAACTCGTACGCGACGTGCTCAGCGGGGCGAACATCGACAGCACGGAGCTCGGCTATCGCCTCGAACAAGAGCACCTCGCGGTCGTGGCCACCGGTCCGGCCGCCGACTCGTCCCTGCGCGACCTGGCGCGGAGGCTGGAGCGCAGCCTGCTCACGGTCGCGATGACCGACCACACGGTGTGGGCCTGGCTGGGCTCGGTACGCCGTTCCGGGCGCGATGTGTGGCACGGCGGCGTGTGGACCCAGGCCGCGAGCCAGACCCGCTACGCACTCGGCGAGCCGGCGTGGGGCATCGGCGGGTTCCGCGACAGCCACGAGCAGGCGCTCGCCGCCCACCGCGTCGCCGCGCACCTGCCCCAGCCGGTGGTCCGCTACGACGACGTCGCGCTGGAGGCCGCGCTGCTGCACGACCCACGTGCCGCCCGCCGCTACGTCGAGCACGAGCTGGGTCCGTTGGTCGCGAACGACCCGCGGACCTGCCTCTTGCGCGCGACGCTCGGCAGCTACCTGCAGTCCGGCCTCAACGCAGCGGCCACGGCCGCGGTGCTCAACGTCAGCGACCGCACGATCGCGTATCGGATCCACGGCATCGAGGACCTGCTCGGCCGCAGCGTGCTCACCCGCAGCAGCGAGCTGGCCGCAGCCGTCCGCCTGCACCGCGTCCTCAACCTGTGAGTTGCCCCTTCCTCGGTCAGCTGTCCCGGAGTGGCGCGGTCATGGCGACGACGCTCCCTCCTCGGCCCGGGAACGCCCACCGTTTGACTATTGACCGATCGGTCATTTATCGTTGACCGCATGGTCAATGAATCGGTGGTGTCCCGGCACAGCCGGATGCACCTGATGGGCGTTCTGGTGCGCGTCTACGTGGCGGTCGTACTGGGGACGGTCGTAGCACTGGGCATTCTGTCGGTGGCCGCACCCGCGCAGGCCACCAGAGACGCGTGGGTGCACGCAGTGATCGTCGCGGTGTTCGCGGTGCTCCTGCCGCTGCGGCTGCGCTCGGCGAGATCGGGCAGCAGAGGCGGCCTGCGTGCGGTCGGGCTGATCTCAGCCGCGTTGTTCCTGGCAAACGTGATCGAGGTGATGATCCCCGGGCTGTTCCCGGTGTGGCTGCGAGCCGTCATGGTCGGCATCGCCGTGCTGATGGCCGCCGTGATCGGACTGGTGGTCCGCGAAGCGCTCACTGAGCCGCACGGCTGAGATCGTCGCCGTCATGACCGAAGCTGGCAACGGGTCGGCCGCTCGTCCTGCGCGTCGACAACGACTGACGGCCGAGCAGCGACGCGAGCAGCTGGTTCAGGCGACCGTCTCGGTCGTCTCCCGTCTGGGTTACCAGCACGCGTCGCTTGCCGCGATCGCGACCGAGGCCGGGCTGTCCAAGGGACTGCTGTGGCACTACTTCGCGGACGGGGACGAGCTGATGGAAGCCGCCGCCCGGGCCACCCTGGTCAAGCTGCGGGAAACCGTCGCCGCTGACCTGGACCTGTCCGCCCCGGTCCCACAGGTCGTGCGCGCAGCCATCCACCGCGCGGCCGCCCTGCTGCAGACGCACCGCGCCGAACTACGGGCGATGCGCGAGATCGTGGATAACCTGCGCCATCCGGACGGCACACACCGGCTCGGGCTGGCCGAGTACGAACAGACCTACGAGCAGCAGGCCGCCCTCTTCCAGCGCGGCCAGGACGAAGGCAGCCTACGGCCGCTGGATACCCGTTACCTCGCGGTCACCTACCAAGGCGCCGTCGACGCCATGCTCAGCTACCTCGACGCCCACCCCGACGCCGACGCCGACCGGTACGCCGCCACCGTTGCCGACATCCTGCTCGACGGCATCACCACTGGATAACTGCGTGTCCCATCTCGGCCACGTGCGGATTCGCCAGATTGACCGCTAGGCAGGACCGGCACGTTGATGTCGCAGGCACTACCCGCGGCCGTCCGGCCGACTCCATCAGGTCGGGATCGTCGGTCTGGTCGGCAGCATCGATGCCGTGAGGAAGCCCAGGGCGCTGAAGCCGATCGACCACCAGAACGCGGTCTGGAAGGCTGCGGCTTGGGTGATCTCGGCGTGAGCGCCGGCGCGGTCGAGGATGACCGCAAGGACTGTGCTGCCGAGCACGGCACCGACCTGTTGCAGGGTGCGGCTGGCCGTGGCGGCAGCGGGGATGGCATTCGCCGGCAGGGTGCGGTGGGCCGCCGTCATCGTGGCGGTTAGGGCGAGCCCGAGTCCCGCGCCCCGGATCACCAATGCGACGGCCAGCAGCAATCGGTTGGTGTGGGCATCGGCGAACCCGTACGGGAGGGTGCCGAGGACCGCGAGGATCATCCCGGCGAGCACGATGCCGCGTTCGCCGCCGAGCCGGTCGATGAGTCTGCCTGCGACCTGGGTTGCCGGCAGCATGCCCAAGCCTTGCGGTGCCAGGAGCAGGCCCGCTCCGATCGCGTCCGCGCCCTGGACCTGCTGGTAATACAGCGGCAGCAGCAGCATCGCCCCGAACAGTGACATCCCCAGCATCGCGACCGTGGCTGAGGAGGCCGCGAAGGAGCGGTCGCGAAACAGGCGCGGGTCGATGAGCGGCTGCGAGGTTCGTCGCAACGCATGGACGAGGTAGCCGACGAGGAGCGCCGGGCCTGCGATCAGGCCGATCATGACGGCGGGTGTCGCGAGTCCGTCGGCCGTGCCGGTTGCCGAGACCCCGAACATCGTCGCGGCCAAGCCTGCAGACACCAACACCATGCCGAGCCGATCCAGCGGCGTCGCCCCGTGTCCGGGGTGGTTGCCGGAGATGTGTCGTCGGGCCATCTCCAAGCCGGCCACGCCGATGGGGACATTGAGGAAGAAGATCCAGCGCCAGCTGGCCACCTCCAGGACCAAGCCGCCCACGAGGGGCCCGATGATCGGCGCCATCAGACTGGGAATCATGACCACCGACATGAGCCGACCGATCCGGTCACGGCCGGCGGCGCGAACCACGATGATCCGCGCGAGCGGAATCAGCATCCCTCCGCCGAGGCCCTGCAGCGCTCGACTGGCAACCAGGACGCCCAGCGAGGGGGCCAGGCCGCACAACAGCGAACCGACAAGGAAGGCGCCCAACGACACCAACCACATGCGTCGCTGACCAAAGCGCTCCACGCTCCAACCGGTCAGCGGAATGGACATGGTCAGCGCGAGCAAGTAGCCGGTCACCACCCACTGCACCGAGGAGATGGACGCGTGGAACTCGCCGCCGAGGCGGTTGATCGCCACCGTGACGACGGTGCCGTCCAGCAGCGACGCGAAGGCGCCCAGCGCCACCGTCCAGGCCAGGACGACCAGGCGGCGGTCCAGGTGTCGAGCCTCGATGGCGGGCGACGGGGCGTTCATCGCGAACCCGAGCGGGCTGGCAGGGACGCCACGGGTGGGGCGGCTCGCCAGCAGGCGATCAGCGCCGCCACCAGTGCCCGGCAGGCGACGACGACGCCTGGCGCCAAGACGCGACGGCCGTCTCGCCCGGGACGGCCTGCGCGGTAGCGGCCCGCGGCCGCGATCAGATCACGTTGCCGTTGCTTGGCCAGGTCGTAGGCCAGCGGGGCTGGGATGTTCATGCTTCCTCCTGTCGCGGGCGGCGCGGGGCCGTGCCCGATACAGGCTTCCGGCTGGGAACGTCCGAGGTCAGAGGGCGAATTGCCCCTTCGGGGCGCACCGCGAGCGGGGGTATACCTACCCCGGGCTATCTGGGCAGAAGACCGCGTCCGCTGATCCGCGGGACACGGCCTCGTGTCCCGCTCGCAACGTCTTGGCGTGGCCGACCGTTGGAGCGAAGATCGATGCCATGCCACAGCAAGCTGTAGACCTCGCCGAGAAGTTGTCTTCGTTCTCCGATCAGTGGTCGCCGAAGGTGGTGGACCGACGGCGAGGTACACGCCATGCTCATCGAGCCCCGCGGGGTGGCCAACACCGGCGACGCGGGCGGGCGCCTCACCGCCGAGTACGACGACTCGCTCATGTAGGACGCCCAGCCGTATCGCGGGGCGGTGGTGGGTGCCGTACGTGACGGCTGTACCCACCGGTGCGCAGGCCCCACCGCCGTACTCGGGTCCGGCGCCTACGCACCGGTGCTGAGGGCCCCACCCGGCTCGGCCGTGGTCATCCGAGAAGGTCGCCGAGGTGGCCGACGGGGATGGAGCACGGGCAAGCTGGCCGGAGAGATGACATCAAGCGGCGCAGGGTGCGGACGGTCGGCACATGATTGCGGGACCCGGGGACTGTCTCAGCGGGTTCCCGCCTGCGCTGACCAGCTTGGTCGGACGCGACGGCGAGATTGCTCGTGTGACCCGATTGCTGGGGAGCCACCGGCTGGTGACGGTGACCGGTCCGGGAGGGGTCGGCAAGACTCGGGTGGCGGCCGAGGTCAGGGACCGGCTTGCGACGGCCGCGGGTGCGCGGGTCTGGGTGGTGGAGCTGGCCGCGGTCGAGGATCCCGGGCAGGTGCCGTCGGCGGTTGCGGCCTGCTTGGGCTGCCGGCAGCGGCGGGGTTGGTCGGTGGTGCAGTCGATCAACACACTGCTGGCCGACGAGCCGGGGGTACTGGTACTGGACAACTGCGAGCATGTCGTTGACGAGGTCGCCGGTCTGTGCACCCAGCTGCTGGCGGGCAGCGATGAGGTGCGGATCCTGGCGACCAGCCGGGAGCCGATCGGTGTGGCCGGTGAGGCGCGGTTGCGGCTGGGTCCGCTGGCCGCCGAGGGATCTGGGGCGACCGGGCAGGTGGCCGACGGGGTGCGCCTGTTCGCCGACCGGGCCCAGCTCGTCGACGCCGACTTCCGGTTGACCACGGACACCGCGCCGACGGTGGCCCGGATCGTGTCCCGCCTGGATGGCCTGCCGCTGGCCATCGAGCTCGCCGCCGCCCGTTGCGAGTCGCTGGGGCTGATCGGACTACTGCACCAGTTGGACCAGCCGTTGGCGGTCCTGACCTCCGGGGCCCGCGGCGCACCGGCACGGCACCGCTCGCTGCGGGCCACGATCGACTGGAGCTACCAGCTGCTGAGCGCTCAGCAACAGCGGGTGCTGCGCCACTTGGGAGTGTTTCCCGGGCCGTTCACCCTCGAGGCGGCCGAGGCCGTCGCGGGAAGCGAGGTACTTCAGGTGGTGCCGGAGCTGGTGGACTGCTCCCTCCTGACCCCGCCCACGATCTCCCGGGACGGCAGGCCGCGCTACCTGATGTTGGAGGCCGTAGCGAACTTCGCACGGGAACAACTCGCCGCCGAGGACGCCGAGCAGGAGGTGCGGGCGACGATGGCCGCGCACGCGGTGGCGGTGGCCGAACGCGCCTCGTCCGGGGTCGGTGCCGCGGACCGGGAAGCGGCCGCCGCGACCTTGTGTGACCTGGAGGCCCCGCTGCTTCATCAGTCGCTGTCGTGGGCGCTCCACCACGACCCAGCCGTGGCACTGCGCCTATCGCTGGCGCTGGCGCCCTGGTTCCAGCTGCGTGGCCGCGCCCCGACCGGGTATCGGCTGCTGCAGGACGCACTGAGCAGAACGGACCGCGGCGAGGTGTGGTCCGCCGCCCAGGTTTGGCTGGGTCGCTTGGCGCACAGCCTCGCCGACTGGCCCGCAGCGCTGCGCCACTTCGACACGGCGTGCGCGGCACTGGGTTCCTCCCCACCCACGTCGCGACTGGTCGACGCCCTGACCGGCCGGTCGGGCACGCTGCGCAACCAGTCCCGCCTCAGCCAAGCCACTGCTGACGCCGAAACCGCCCTGGGGTTCGCCCGCCGACTGGACTATCCGGAGGGCCAGGCGCAGGCGTTGGTCCAGCTCAGCCTGGCAGCTGGCTACTCGGGTGACCACGAAGCCGCGACGCGGTGGGCCGACCAGGCGGCCGCTGTTCCTTCCGCCAGGCTGCCGGACCGGGTGAGCCGCCGCGTGGCGCTCGCGATGACGGCCGCCCAAACCGACGCCGGGCAGCTGGAACGGGCCGGGCGCACCTGCGCCGAGGGCTTGGCGTCGGCCCGCGAGGCCGGCGATGTGGATATGGAAGCCGACTTCTTGTACTTCACCGCCCACATCGCCTTGCAGGCTGCTGATTTCGACCGGGCCGGTCCGCCGATTCGCGAGGCGCTGCAGCTGAGCATGCGTTCTGGTGATCGCCTGCGTCTGCTGGACTGCCTGGACGACTGCGCGTCCGTGTGTGCCGCTACCAGCCGCCCGGCCGAGGCAATCACTCTGTGGGCGGCCCGCCGCACCCTGGGAATGGCGGCGCTCATGCCCGATCTGAGCCAGGCCGTCCACCTTCGCGAGAAGCAGCTGCGCGCGGCGCGGGCGCTGCTGGCACCGGATGCCACCGAAGCCGCCGAACAGCGCGGTGCCCGGATGAGCCTTACGGCCGCCGCCGAGTTGGCCTCCCTGATGGCAGCCACCGGTCCGTCCCATATCGACGCCGCTGCTTTCGCCGGGTTGACGCCGCGCGAGCGAGAACTGCTCACCCTGGTCGCCAGCGGCCGCACCGACGCCCAGATCGCCGCTGAACTGTTCATCAGTATCCGCACCGTGCGCTCCCACCTGGACCGCATCCGGGACAAGACCGGCAGCAGGCGGCGTGCCGACCTCACTCGACTGGCCCTGCAGGCCGGGCTCGTCTGAGCCCGGTCAACCGTCCGGGGTAGTTCTGCCCCGCGAGTCTTCGGCGCAAGAGGGGTAGCGCGGCCTCTGCTGCTACCGGGCCCGGTCCGCGCACCCTGAACGCGTCGCGGAAACCCCGCTCACCCACCGGGTCGATCACGGAGAAAGCCATGCCCATCCAGTCCGCTCTCATCTGCCGCATCCGACCCGGTGGCGCCCTGGCCCCATTGCTGTTCGATATCGCCGTCCCGACCGGCCTGTACTACGGGCTGACCGCGGTCGGCTTCGGCAGTACCACGGCACTGGTGGTCGGCGGCGTGGTCCCGTTCGCCCGGGCCGTGCGCAGCACCATCCGAGTGGGCAAGCCGGATCACCTGGCCGCACTGATGACCACGTTGTTCGTCCTCGCTCTGGTGCTGACCGCGATCACGGGCAGCCCGCGGGACCTGCTGCTGCGGGAGTCCTTCGGCACCGCCCTGGTCGGGATCTGGTTCCTGGCCAGCCTGCTGGCCATCCACCCGATCACCCACCAGACGGCACGGCCGGTCCTGACCCAGGGACGCCCGGAAGCATTGGCGGCCTGGGACCGGCTCACCCGCGACTCATCCCGGTTCCGTTCCACGCAGCGGCGACTGACCGTCCTGTGGGGACTCGGCCTGCTGGCCGAGGCAGGTCTGCGGGTTTCGATCGTGCTGCACTATCCGGTGCACACCGCGGTCGGGCTCGTCAACGTCGGCGCCTTGGGCGTCATCGGCCTGCTGTGCATGCTGTCCGGCCCGGCCGGAGGGCTGCGCCTGCACCGACTGCTGGCTAAAGAGATCAACGACAGCGCAGCTCCATGCCTGGTGACCGAAGACCATAGGCGGACGACAAGACAATCGGCGCACTCACTTCACAGCGCCGCCACCACAGACAGGAGCATCTCGCGTGCGCAGACACAACCAATCCGGACACAACCACGACGACAGGCCGCTGCCGACGAGCCGTCACGCGACCGTGGCTTCCCAGGACGGCACACCTATCGGCTACCAGACCCTCGGCCGCGGCCCGGGAGTGATCCTCATCGGCGGCGTCCTCCGCGTCGGGAATGACTACCTCCCCCTCGCGCGTCTCCTCGCGCACTCCCTCACCGTCCACGTCATGGACCGCCGCGGCCGAGGCACGAGCGGCGCCCAAGGTGCCGCATACAGCATCGACACCGAATGCCAAGACCTGCTCGCTGTGCAGCGCCAGACCGGCGCACAGATGATCTTCGGGCACAGCTACGGCGGCCTCGTCGCGCTGGAAACCGCTCGACACACCCAGGTTTTCGAACGGATCGCCGTCTACGAACCCGGAGTCTCGGTCGCCGGGTCCATGCCTGTCGACTGGCTCGGCGAGTTCCGGCGGCTCCTCGGTCTCGGGGACACCCGCGGGGCGTTCGCGGTCATGGCCCATGGCGCAGGCCACGCGCCCACAGTGCTGGCCCGCGCACCGCTCGGCCTGGTCCGAGCACTCATGTACTGCCTGCCTGGAAGCCAGTGGCGACAACTGGAACCGTTGTTGCCTGCCGCTTTGGCGGAGAACGAGCAGATCGCGAAGCTGGACGCCCCGGACGTCAGCCGGTTCGCCTCGATCGCCGCCCAGGTACTCCTGCTCGGCGGGACCGAAAGCCCAGTTGCCATCACGACGCCGGCCCTGCAGGCGCTGCACGAGACCATCCGTGGCTCTCAGCTGCGACTCCTGGACAGGCTGCGACACACCGCCCCGGAACAGAAGTCGCCCGAAACGGTCGCCGAACCAGTAACCCGGTTCCTGATGCCGCGGCACGACGAAGTGCCAGCCACGCCGCGGATCTGCCCGTAGCCACAGACACAGACAGCATCAGGACGGTGAACAATCGCCGGACCTCTTTGCAGGTCAATGTGATCATTTCGACGGCTCGGGGTCGTTCAGCATGCCCAGCGGCGAGGACGGCCAGCAGGACGTAGGCATCATCGGCAGGACCGGCGTGGGGACACCTCGGCGGCCTCCTCGCCACCGCTCTCTCAGGAGGGTGCGAGCAAGGCCCCCGTGGTGGACCCGGCGTTACGGCATAAGATGGTCATGCCCGCCGCTGGTGGGGCGCTCGCGGGTCGGTGGCCACGCGACAGGCTTGATCCGCTGCGTATGTGCCTGAATCTTGCCAACCTTGAACTCCACGCCACGCTCCTACCTTCCATGTGCAGCCGGTAGTCACGTCGCAACGCAATGTGGCTTCGTTTCGAAAGCCGCAGCGTGTCGTCATCGAGCCTGGCGCGATCGCTTCGCTGCGGTGTCACCCATCCCGGTCAACACGCCGTCGGCGCTGTGCGGCCGCGCAGCCACAGGTCATCGAATGAGCGTCGCCTCGACGTCTTCACCGACTTCGGTGACCACGTGAGACGTCACGACGGGCGTCCACGCGCTCACCGACGGATCGGCCGCGGGGCCATGCCGCCCAGGCCGGGTTGCGTGCCTGACGGAGTACTGACAATACGGTCTTCATGGGAGCCGCCGGGCATGAGGCGGGGTACTCAAGAGAGATGGGCGAGCACCGCCTCGCGTTCCGCCTCCTCGCCGACCTGGTGCGGGCAGGGGTGGCGGTCGGTGCGGTCGCCGCGCTCGTCGGGATCCCCTCGTTCGGGATAGGTGTCCGGTGCCTGCTGGTGGGCTTCGTGCTGATGGTGCCACGCGCGACGGGCCACGTGGCCGCCCCGCTCGACTTCGCCTTCGGCGCCACGCTGCTGGTGGCCCTGTGGACGTCGATGACGGGCTGGTACACCATCACCCCGATCCTGTGGCTCGTGCACGCCGCGGCGACGGGCGTCACGGCGGTCGTCCTGTACCCGGTCCTCGTCGCGGTCGGCGTGTTGGGCGCGCCGAGCGGGCGGTCGCGGCGGATCCGGGTCGTGCGAACGACGACGGTGATCGGGCTGGTCGTCGGCGGTGCGTGGGAGGCCTACCGTTGGTTTGAGTCGATCGCGCTGCCGGTTATCGGCACGCACGTCGGAGCAGGCGTAGCGATTCATCTGCTGGTCGATGCGGCGGGCGCTCTGGTGGCCGGTCTGGTCCTCGCCGCGCTGTGCGGCCCTCGGGAGCTTCTGGTGGCCGGTTGGGGCGAGCCAGCCCATGGCGGCCGATCATCTGACCCGGCCCACGGGTGCGGGCGTGTCGTCCTCTCTGGTCCGGCACCAGATCGAGGTGAGCGAGCAGGATCTCCCCCGGGCGGGGCCGCCGGACACCGCGATGACCACGAAGCAGTCGCCGAACGCGATCACCGCCGAGCCGAACCTTCCGTCGACATCGGGCGTCCTGGCAAGCGAGCCCGAGGACCGGCCGAGGCCGGGCTCTCCACGCCCTCACGCTGCGGCCGACGGCCGTCAGCGGGCCGCCAGGCGTGAACAGCCCGCGAGGCAGGCCACGGCACTCGCGTCGAACCGGGGTTGACCTTCGAGACGACTCGAAGGCTTAGCGTGGCGGCGTGACCGCGATGCGGATCTCCGAACTCGCCGAGGACAGCGGCGTCCCGGCGGCGACCCTGCGCTACTACGAGACGATCGGACTGCTGGCACCCGAGCGCGATCCGCAACGGCTACCGCCGCTACCGCCCTGAGGATCTCGACCAGCTGCGCTTCGTCACCTGCGCCAAGCAACTCGGTCTGCGCCTGGACGAGATCGCCGAGCTCGTCAAGCTGCGCGACGACGGTCGATGCCCGCCGGTGCGCGAGCGGATCGCCACGCTGCTTGCTGACCGACTCGGCCAGATGCGGCACTCCGTCGCCGAACTCCGCACGTTCGTGCGCGAGCTCGACGCTCTGGTCACGCGGCTCGAGGCGACCTGTCCGCCGCCGACCTGCGGCGAGGGGTGCGGCTGCCCCGACCACCCCCTGCAGATCGACCCCACCGGCCCGGTCGCCTGCTCGCTGCCCGCGGGCGAAGCCGAGGACCGCGGCGGCGCTTGGCGCGCCGTCGTCGCCGCGGCCACCTCGAGCGTGCCCACCGCCGAGGGCTGGCGGCTGCACTTCCACCCCGACCCAGAGCTGGCCGAGCGCCTCGCCGCACTCGCCGTCGCCGAGCAGCGATGCTGCCCGTTCTTCGGCTTCCGGATCGACGTGCGCCAGGACGTTCTCGAACTGGCGGTGACCGCACCGCCCGATGCGCGACCGATAGCCGCTGCCCTGTTCGCGACGACCACCGGCGCGCGGCGCCAGTGACCGGTATGGCCGTCACGATCTTCGGCGTCGCGGCCGTGACGTTCATGATGCTCATGTACGCGCTCGAGCCCCGCGGCCGTCGCTACATCCTGGCCTTCGCGCTCGGATGTGCCCTGTCCAGCGCGTACGGCTTCCTGTCCGGCGCCTGGCCCTTCGGGGTCGTCGAGGCCGTCTGGGCAGTAATCGCCGTCCGCCGGTTCCTGTCGCGCTCGGCCACCGGCTCCCGCCCGCACTCGCCTGCAAGGAGCACTCAGATGATCTGGAGGTCCGCCGTGTCCCACACCCGATCCGTCGCCGCGCACTGGGCCCGAGGTGACGTCTACACCCTGGTCGTGACCGCACTCGAGAAGGCGGGCAAGTCCCTCGATTCGCTGACGGTCGACGATCTGGCCCCCGTCGACCACTTCCACGCCCGCGGCTTCCCCGCCTCGGTCGACCTCGGCGACCGGATGCCCATCCGGCCCGGCAACCACATCCTCGACATCGGCTGCGGCATCGGCGGCCCCGCCCGCTACTTCGCCCAGCGCTTCAACTGCTCGGTCACCGGCATCGACCTCACCGCACCGTTCACCGACGCCGCCACCAAACTCACCACGCTGCTCGGACTGGCCGACAAGGTCTCCGTCCAACAAGGCGACGGACAGCAGCTACCGTTCGACGACGCCGAGTTCGACGGCGCCTACACCCAACACGTCACGATGAACGTTCCGGACCGTGCGCGGTTCTTCGCCGAAGCCTGGCGCGTCCTGAAGCCAGGCGCGTTCTTCGCGCTCACCGAGCACGGCCTCGGCCCGACCGGCAACCCGTACCACCCCGTCCCGTGGTCGGAGGACGGCACCGGCGAGTGGTTGGTCGGCCCCGCGCAGACCCACGACCTGCTCACCGCCGCAGGCTTCGCGGACATCCAGATCGAGGACACCGGCCCGAAATACCTCGCCGCCTACCGCCACGCCATCGCCCTCGCCGAGCAGAACGCCCTGCCACCCCTGGGCATTCACCTACTCCTGGGCGAGAACGCGCTACAGAAGACGCGCAACACGGCAACCAACATCGACGAGGGCCGCACCCACCCCATCCAAGTGCTCTGCAGCAAGCCGTCCTGACCCCTCCCGACACACCGGCACACTCCGCGGCCAACTCCGGCAGGGCGGCCACGAGACGCGGGTGTTGAGCCTGCGTCGACCTGTGGCGCGGCGCCGCCCACCCCCCTGTTCGCCGCCGAGGACGTCCGGCTCCGCCGCGAGGTGTCCGCACCCTCGGCCGGCCCGTGCGCCGCTCGACCGTCCACCCGGGCGACGAGGTTCCGCCCGGACGCTCAACACCACCCACGCCCTCCCGCTCCGGCCGAAGCTTGCCTGTGTCGTCTGTCACACCTCAGACTTCACCGGTGGCCAGAAAGTCCGATGTCGCCGTGTACCGGGGTGTCTGGCGGTGTCTCGGGTCCGGGGATGGTCACCCTGCTCAGTGGGGTCGGTCGACGTCGTTCACTCCCGTCGTGATCGCGGGTCTGCCGCCGCTGTTCGCCGCGGGCCTGCTCGGGCAGGGCATCCGATGGTGCCGCGGTGGACGCTGAGCCGCGTCGTGCCCCTGCACGTGGTTGGGCGGAGTCGAAGCTGACCGAGCGGTATACGGGTTTCGTGCTTCGTTTCCGGTGGTCGCTGCTCATCGGTCTGGCAATGATCGCCGGCATCGCCGTGGGGCTGGTGCCCGGCATCGCAGCTCAGGGCGGCAACATGTCCGGCATCCTGTCCACCAGCGGCCCCGCGATCCAGATCCAGATCGACGCGGTGCGCCGTTTCGGGCTGCCGCTGCTCACGAGGATCGCGGTGGTGCAGCGGGATCCGAAGGGCTTGAGCTCGCAGGCGGTCGCCCGCGCGCTGGCGCGCGCTGCCGCGGTGGACCGCAAGACCCTCGTCGAGGGCCTCGGCGAAGACCGGGACTTGTTCGCGGCTTACCCGCTGGTCAACACGCCGTTGCTGGTGCCCGGTGCGGCCGAGCGCAACACCACGATCGTCACGTACCTGTTCACCGACCCGTCGGCGCACATCTTCGCCCAGCGGGACGCGGCCTACCGTTACGCCGGGCAGATCGACCAGCCCGGCGACGGGCTCGTCGGCGTCGCGGGCGCGTTACCGGCGCAGATCGAGCAGGGCGCCGTGGTGGGCAGGGCGCTGCCCACGGTCGAGGTCGTCACGCTGCTGATCATTGCGTTGGTCGTCGGGGTCAACTTCCGCTCGGTGGCGGCCCCGTTGATCACGCTGGCGACCGCGGCTACCGGCTACTTGCTGGCCGACCGCGCGATCGCCGGGCTGTCGGGCCTGCTGGACACCCCGGCGGCCGTGGAGCTGGAGCCGATCGTCGTCGCGTTGATCCTGGGGATCACCACGGACTACTGCATCTTCTTCTTCGCGGGGCTGCAGGGCAGGCTTCGCGCGGGTGGGCGTAATCCCGCCGCGACCGTGGCGGCGGTGCGCGAGTACCTGCCCATCGTGGTCACCGCGGGGCTCACGGTGGCGTGCGGTGTGGCGGGCCTGGTCGCGGCTCGCTCGGGTCTGTTCCGCGAGCTCGGGCCTGCGCTGGCCGTGACCGTGCTCGTCGGGTTGCTGGTGGCGATCACCGCCGTGCCCGCGCTGCTGTCGATCCTGGGCCGGTGGGCGTTCTGGCCCGACCGGTTCCGCGCGGCCCCTATCCCGCCCGGGACGCCTGACGGGCGATCGATCGCCGCGGGCGAGACTGACCACGGTGCGGGTGCCCCACCTGACATTGCCACTGCCGAGGACGGCGGCCCGGGGCGGCCGGACTCGACCACGCCGTCCCGGTCCGACGCGGCCGTTGAGGCGGGCTGGTCTTCTCTGCGCGCCCGCACGGTCGGCCGGATCGCCCACGATCGCCGTACTGCCGTGGTCACCGTCGTGGTCGCCGCCGCCGTGCTGGTCGTTGCGACGATCCCGCTCGGGGGCCTGCGCGCCGCAGTCGCGCCGGTGGACGCACTGCCCCACGACAACCCGATCCGCGTCGCGACCGAGGCCGCCGCCGCGGGGTTCACACCCGGGATCCTCTCCCCGACCGAGCTGATCGTGTCGGCGCCGGACATCGCCGGGCAGCGCCAGTCCCTGTCCCGGCTGGCCGACGCGCTGCGTGCCCGGAACGGCGTCGACATCGTGCTCGGCCCTCCGAACCAGCCCCTGCCCGTCAAGGCCGGGTTGTTCCTGGCCCCCGACGGCAACGCGGCCCGCTACCTCGTCGTGTTCAACAGCGACCCGTTGGGCGCCACCGGGATCGAGCAGCTGCGGTCGCTGCGCGCCGACATGCCCGCGCTGCTCGCGGGTGCGGGCCTCGCGGGCGCCGAGGCCAAGTACACCGGCGACACGGCCGTCGGGATGGCGCTGGTCGACCAGGCCGACGCCGACCTCGGTCGGGTCGTGATCACTGTCGGGCTGGTCAGCCTGTTGCTGCTCGTACTGTTCCTGCGCGCGTTGGTCGCGCCGCTGTACCTGCTCGCAAGCAGCGTGCTCGCGGTCGGGGCCGCCCTGGGCCTCACGACCTTCGTCTTCCAGAACGTCCTCGGGCATGACGGGCTGGTGTTCCTCGTGCCGTTCGCGGCCGCCGTGCTGCTGGTGGCGCTCGGCAGCGACTACAACCTGTTCAGCGTCGGCTACGTGTGGGAGATCGCCCGACACCGCCCGCTGCGCGAGGCGGTGACGATCGCCGTCCCCCGCTCGACCCGGGCGATCAGCGCGGCCGGGCTGACGCTCGCCCTGAGCTTCGCCGTCCTGGTTCTCGTGCCGCTGTCGATGTTCCAGGAGCTGGCGTTCGCGCTGGCCGTCGGCGTGTTGATCGACGCGTTCCTGGTCCGCTCACTGCTCGTGCCGGCAATGATCACGCTCGTCGGCGACGTCAGCGGCTGGCCAGGACGGCTGGGAACGCTCCCGCAGCTGACCCCCGCGCCGGGACGCCAAGCCAGGGCAGCCGGTGATCCGCCAACTGCGAGCAGCGACGGCGTGCGATCCTCAACCACCGGCGTTTCCCGACAGGAGGCCGGGTGACGGCGATACCCGCATGCTCGCATCTCAACGGCTGGTGCGGTGACCACGAACGTTCACCGGGTTTGGTGACACGCCGTGTGGGATCCAACGGTTCGGAAGTTGTTGATCTCATCCTCGACGCAGACCTCCAGACCGTCGATGCCGGGCAGCATCAGATCGAGCAGCACCACGTCGATCGCGGCGTGGTCCACGATCGACAGCGCCGCCTCCCCCGACGGCGCCTCCACCACGACGCAGCCCTCGTCCGCCAACGCCGGCCTCAACGCCAGCCGGATGCGCTCGTCGTCTCCACCATCAGCAGCCGGATCTGCCCGGCGGCCCGCTCGTCCATGCGGCGCACACCAGCCTGTCTACCCGCTTCGGGCGCGGTCACCGCAGTCATCCCGATGACATCCATCGACCGAGCCGATGCGCAGCCAACCGGTGCAGGAGCTCCGGCCGCGCTCCCGCAGGCACCTGTCCCTGCAGCTCCTGTGCCGCCCGCCCCACCTCGTCGGCGATCACCCTCCGAGGCAGTCGTCCAGCGAAGGCGAGGGCCAGTTCGGCGACGACCGTCGAATCCGGCCTGTCGTCGACCTCCACGCCACTCACTGATCCCCCTTCGCCCGCGATCTGTGCCCAGCATGCCGGGCGCCCCACGGCGCGGGGGCACCCCTCGCCTGCCGATCGCCTGACGATCCCCTGCTGCGGATCGTCGAGACCGAGCGCAAGATCGTCCGCCGGGCCTCGCCCGCCGCATCGGCGAACCGCCCGGATCGAGCCGCACCTCGCCGTGCGGATCGAGGCACCGATCACCGGCGAGGACGGTGGCCACGCGGGTACCGCGTACGTCGCCTTGGCGGGCGTCTGCAGGCTGCTCACCCCGCGCATTCGGCTCGCTTCGCCGGATCGCAAGAGGTCCGCAGGTCGCCGTGACCACTCGGACTGCGCCCGCGGACTACTGTCGAACGGGCAGGGAGAGGTGGTCGGATGGATGTCATCGAGGATCTCCACCGGGCCCGACAAAGCTACGAGCGACGCGAGTGGGTGACGGCCTACCGCGCGCTCTGCGACCTGGACGAAACCGAGCTGGAGGCCACGGACTTCGCCGCCCTGGCCACCACCGCTTACCTGCTCGGCCGCCGCAACGACTGCGTCCAAGCACTCCAGCGGGCCTACCAGATAAGCCTCAAGGCCGGTGATCGGCGGGCGGCGGTGCGCGCGGCCTACCTGATGACCATCATCCTTCGGCAGGCCGGTGAGCTGGCTGTCGGCAACGGCTGGCACGCCCGAGCCGCGCGGCTGCTGGACGAGCTGGCCGACGACGTCGCCGAGCGCGGCTACCTGTGCGACTCGCAGATGATGGGCCACATCCTCGACGGCGATTTCGCCGAGGCGTTCCCGCTGGCCCCCCTGATCACCGACTACGGCCGCCGCTTCGCCGAGCCCGACCTGCTCGCCCTCGGACTGCACGCCGAGGGCCGCCTGATGCTCTATTCCGGCCAGGTCGCCGACGGCCTCAGGCGGATGGACGAAGCGCTGGTCGGCGTCATGGCAGGCGAGGTCACACCGGTGACGGCCGGGCGGATCTACTGCTCGACGATCGAGGCCTGCCAGGAGGTCTCCGATTTCGGTCGGGCCGGCGCGTGGACCCACGCGCTGACCACCTGGTGCGACGCCCAGCCGGGGCTCGTCGCTTACACCGGCCAGTGTGCGACCCACCGCGGCCAACTGCTGCGGCTGCACGGCGCCTACACCGACGCCGTGGAGGAGTTGGAACGTGCGGTCGAACGCTACGCGGCGGCAGGCGGCGACCCGGCCGTCGGCCTGGCCCACTACGAGCGCGGTGAGACGCACCGGCTGCGCGGCGAGTACCACGCCGCCGAGGCCGCCTACACCAGGGCCGCCGAGCACGGCCACCCCGCCCAGCCGGGTTGCGCCCTGCTCTGGCTGGCCCAGGACCGCCGCGCCGCGGCGGCCGCTGCAGTCCGTCGGCTGCTCGCCGAACGCCAAGACCCGGTGCACCGCTCGCAAGTACTCGCCGCGGCAGTCGAGGTGCTCGTGGCCGCGGGCGACACCGAGGCAGCGGCCCCGCTCGGCGCGGAACTCTGCAGGATCGGGGTGACCTTCGGATGCACCGCCCTCCAGGCCGCCGGGCATTACGCCGTCGCGGCCGCCGAGCTGGCCAAGGGCGCGGCAGCGCCCGCACTCCACGCCGCCCGCCGAGCGGTCGAAGCCTGGGCGCGCCTCGCCGCTCCTTACGAGGTCGCGCGCAGCCGGATTCAGGTCGGTCGGGCGCTGCGCCTGTTGGGTGATGAGGAGTCGGCGGTCGCCGACCTGACCGCGGCCCGGAAGATGTTCGCCGACCTCGGCGCGGGTCCGGCCGAACAGGACGCCGCTGCGCTGCTCGGGGACGTGACACCGCCGGGCGGGCTCAGCCCGCGCGAGGTGGAGGTGCTGCGGCTGGTCGCCATCGGCCAGAGCAACCCGGCCATAGCGGCACAGTTGACCCTGTCGGAGAAGACCGTGGCCCGGCACCTCTCGAACATCTTCGTCAAACTCGACGTCGACTCGCGCACCGCAGCCGCCGCCTTCGCCTACCAGCACAACCTGGTCTGACTCCCGCCCCGAACCACCACTCGGAGCGAGCCGCCGCACAGCCCGAGGTGGGTGACGCCCGCGAACAACGCCCGTTTCGACCACCTCTCCCGGCCTGTTCGAGGGGTGGTCACCCGCCCGGGGGGTCCTGAGCAAAACCCTCTCAGGCGGCGACTTCGGCCCGGGTGGTGGCGCGCTGGCGGATCCTGGAGGCGACGTACGCCGCGTCTCGCCCGACGCCGGGGAACACCATCGAGCCGAAAGCGAACTGGAACGACAGCCCGCAGAAGAACAGCCCAGGCATCCCGTCGACCACGCCACGGTACTCGCGCGGCCACCCGTCCTCGCCGGTGATCGGTGCCTCGATCCAGCTGAAGTCCGGCCGGAAGCCGGTCGCCCAGACGACGTTGGCCACGTCGAGGACCCGCCCGTCCTCCAGCATCGGCATCCCGTCGGCGGCGACGTCGGTGACCTTGCACTCGATGCGTTCCCCGCCCCGCGCGGTGAGGTGGTGTCGCTTGACCCGGGCGGTCGGCCCGCCGTGGTGGCGCACCTTCTGCATCATCTTGCGGCCCATCGGCGTACGCCGGGTCAGCGCGTGTTTCCACAGGAAGACGATGACCGGCAACGCCACCTTGACCCGGGGCGAGTCCCAGTCGAGCGGGATGTTCCCGCGGTCGGGACCCACCAGGATCGTGGGTCGGTCCGCGGCCACCTCATAGGCGATGTCGTACCCGGAATGCGAGGCACCGACCACCAGGGTCGTCCCGGCCTGGAGCTGGGTCGGGTTCTTGTACTCCGTGGAGTGGAACTGACGGATCTGCGGGGCGAGCGCCGTCGCCACATCGGGCACGCGCGGGGTGCGGCCGAAGGTTCCGGTGGCCACGACGACGTTGTCGCACTCGACCCGCTCGGCCCCAAGGTGAGCGGTGAATCCGCCACCGTCTCGGGGCACGAGCCGATCCACCCGGGTCTGCATCCGCACCGGCAGCTCCATCTCGACGGCGTACTGCTCGAGGAAATCCGCGACCTCGTCCTTGCCCGGGAAGTGCCACGGATCAGCGGGGAAATCCATGCCCGGCAGTCCGTCGAACTTCGCCGGTGAGTAGAGCTTGAGCGTGTCGTAGTGGCAACGCCAGTTGTCACCGACGCGCGCATTGCCGTCGACGATCAGGAACTCCGGGCCGAGCTGCGCGAGGTGATAGCCGGTGGCCAGACCCGCCTGGCCCGCGCCGACGATCAGGGTCTCGACGTGTTGGGTGGTCATGGTTTCTCTCCTCCGATCAGTGCGGCGAAGGCCCGTTGCGCCGGGGTCCGCTGTGACCGCGGTGGCCGCTGCGTCGAGCGGCGGGGCCGCCGGTGCCGGTGAGCACGGCTTCGACCGTAGGAATTCGGCGCCCCACCCGCGTCGGGCCGGATACCCATTTGGCGGTGCGGCGATGGGTGGTTCTACCCACGCTGCGTCGTCGACGAGTCACCTCGGACGGCTCACATCGTCGGGTTGGGGTGGTTCAACGGAGGAAACCGCGGAGGCGATGCTGATCTACACCGACACCGCCGACGCCAAGTGGACAGTCGTCAAGAGCATCAGAGCGAGCCGCCGTACTCCAGGTTGTGCCTCGCGAGGGTCGATTCCGTTCCGAAGTAGACGTGCTTGGACATGTCCGCGGAGTACCGGCTGGCGGGTGGGGTCCGGTCCAGCGCCTCGGCCATGGCGCGGACGTGGTGCGGGGCTGCCCCGCAGCACAGCCCGAGGTAGGTGGCACCCGCGGCACGGGCCTGCCGGGTGAACTCGGCGATCTCGTAGCGGTTGCAGGTGAACGGGTCCAACGCGGTCGGGAACGGTCGACCACCCGGCAGCAGGGCGCAGTCGGGGTCACGCAGCGCCTGGAACGTGGGCTGCCTCGCGGTGGTGCGGTAGGGCACGGGCAGCGCCGCGAACGGCACGTCCACCGCGGGACGGGCCCCGGCGATCAGCGGCAGCATCGTCGCGGGCCCGTGTGAGCAGTTGAACCCGACCACGTCGGCGCCCGCGTCGGCCAGCCTCCGGCAGGCTTCGGGCAGCGGCACGCCGTCGCGGGTGTCGGCCCCGCGCTGGGGCGCAAGGGTGATCACCGCGGGCAGCCCGACGCGCAAGATCACGTCGAGGGCGAGGAGCGCCTCGTCCAGGTAACGGAAGGTCTCGCCGATGACGAAGTCCACGCCCGCCTCGGCCGCCCACCCGACCTGCTCGGCGAACATGGCGCGCACGCGAAGAGACGACGCGCGGGTCGGCAGGGTCGAAGACGTTGGTGTTGCAGATGTTGCCCGCGAGCAGCCGCCCGCTCGCGTCGGCCACCTGCCGGGCCAGCTCCAGCGCCTGGCGGTTGAGCGGTTCGAGCAGGTGGTCCTTGCCGATGATGCGCAGCTTCTCGCGGTGCGCGTAGTAGGTGAAGGCCTCGACGACGTCGGAGCCCGCGTGCACGAACTCCTCGTGCAGCGCCGTGACCCGGTCGGGATGCTCCAGCACCACCTCCGGCACGAACCCGCCCGCCTGCAGGTAGCCCCGCCGCTCCAGCTCGAAGAGGTAGCCCTCGGCGCAGAGCAGCGGGCCCGCGGCCAACGCGGACGTCAGGCTCGGACGGGCGGCTGCGGTCGATCGGGACGCGGTCATGGGCACCTCGCTGGTCAGCTCCACGGGAACGGCGAGCTGCTGACGGGGTGCAGCTCGCCGCGGGCGAAACGGTGGAAACGGAACGGTTCGAGCAGATCCTGGGGCGCGCCGAGCAGCTCCTTGGCCACCAGCGCCCCGACCCCGATCATCTTGTAGCCATGGTTCGAGTCGGCGATCACGAAGGCGTTGCCCCGGAACCGGTCGAAGATCGGGAAGTTGTCGGGGGTGAAGCAGCCGAGGCCGCCGGACGGCGCCGTCGAGTACCGGTGTGCGGCGCCCGCGAACCGCCCGTGGCAGTGCGCCAGCCCGGCGGTCCACAGCCGGGCGAACGCGCTGCCGGACCGGTAGGCCGAGCGCTGCGGCCCGTACGGGTCCACGGCGACGGCGTCGACCGGCTCGTCGATGTGGCGGGGCATGCTGCCGCCCTGGATGCCGCCGAAGCAGCGGTCCGGCTTGTAGTAGATGCCCCAGGGCTGGTCGGTGACGAGCCTGCCCGCCTCGTCGTACAGCGGCGTGTCGGTGTCCAGGTGCACCACCGGCGGCGCGGCGCCCCTGCGGTCGGTGAACGCCGCCGGATCGACCGCCAGCGTGCCCTCCTGCACGAGCCAGTAGCTCCACACCGGACGCTCGAGGTGCGCCGGGCCGTCGGGCGTGCGCAGCGGTGTGGTCGGCGGCAGCTCCAGCATCCGCCACAGATCGCGGATCCACGGGCCGACGGCGATGACGAGCTGCTCGCACGCCACCCGTCGGTCGCCCACGCGCACGGCGCGCACCCCGTCCGCGTCGAGGTCCAGCCCGGTCACCCGGATCCCGGTGCGGATCCGCACCCCCGCTGCGCGCGCCCGCTCGGCCAGCCCCCGCAGCGACGCCCGGTTGTTCGCGTAGCCGCCGCGGTGCTCGTGCAGCAGGCAGGTGACCCCCTCGGCCCGCCAGTCCGGGAACAGACCGCGCATGTAGGCCCGGCAGCGGGCCGCGCCCTCGACGAGCGTGGACGGGTAGCCGATCGCACACTGCTCCTCGGCGATCCGGCGCACCCCCTCCCGCATGGCCTCCGGTCCGAGCTGCAGGTAGCCGACGGAGTGGTAGGCCAAGCGGTCCGGGTCGGACTCCCAGACGTCCACCGAATGGGCCATCAGCCGTCGCATCGCGGGCTGGAAGTAGTTGTTGCGGACGATCCCGCAGGCGATGCCGGACGCGCCCGCGCCGACGTCCCCCTTGTCCAGGACCAGGACGTCCGCGCCGTCGCCGCGGCCCGTCTCGCGCAGCTCGCGCGCCAGGTGCACGGCGGTGGAGAGCCCGTGGATCCCCGCGCCGATGATCACGAACCGCGCGCCGCCCGATGCCATGTCCCGCCCCGCCCTCTCGCGTCCGTTCCCTCGAGCGGGCCCACGAAGATGAGGCGTACGCCGGGGCAAGACACTAGCGGTGTTGCCCTGGAGGCAACAGTGTTTCACTTGAGTCGGAGGACCGTAACATGACCGAGCCCGCGGGAACAGGCGAGCGGCTCGTGGCCGCGGTCGAACGCGCCATCGCGGTCCTCGACGTCCTCGCCGAAGCGCCGGGCGACATCGGCACCAACGAGATCGCCCGGCGGGCGGGCATCAACGCCAGCTCCGTCTCGCGGCTCCTCGCCACGCTGACCCGCAGCGAGCTGGTGCACCGCGTCCCGCAGAGCGGCCGCTACCGGCTCGGCCTGCGGCTGGTCGAGCTCGGCAACGCGGCGCTGGCCAGGGTCGACCTCAGGGAGATCGCCCGCCCACACCTCACCGAGCTGGTGGCGGGCACCGGGGAGACCGCCACGCTGTCCGTCCCCGGCGAACAGGCCACCATGACCGTCGACTTCGTGCAGAGCCCTTCGCAGGTGCGCAGCGTCGCGGTGCTCGGAAGGCCGGGCGTGATCCACGCGACCGCTACCGGCAAGGTCTACCTCGCTCACGGCGGACCGTTCCCCGACGGCCCGCTGGTGGGCTTCACCGACCGCACGATCACCGACTGCGATGCGCTCGCGGACGAGGTGGCCCGCGCCCGCGCACGGGGCTGGGCCGAGGCGGTCGGCGAGCGCGAGCGCGATCTCAACGCGGTCGCGGTCCCGGTGGTCGACGGCCGCAGCGACCTGGTCGCGGTGCTGGGCGTGCAGGGTCCCGCGCCACGGTTCGGCCCCCGCGCGATGGACGCGGCGGTCAAGCTGCTGCAACGGCATGCCGACGAGATGGGCGCCCAGCTGGGCCGCTGATCGCAGCGACCTGCTAGTCTTGCCCCTATGGGGACGATGTCCCGCAACGGGCAACGCCCGCGCCGGCGGAGCCCGGTTCGCTACTCAGCGCTCGCCCTGCTCGGGCACGGTGCGCGCGGCACCCCCTGGCCGCGGGTCTGGCACACCCCCGACCTGAAGCAGCGCTATGACGTGGTCGTGGTCGGCGGCGGGGTCCACGGCCTGGCCACCGCCTACTACCTCGCCGCGCGGCACGGCGTCACCGACGTCGCCGTGCTGGAGCGCAGCTACCTGGGCAGCGGCGGCTCCGGCCGCAACACCGCGATCGTCCGCGCCAACTACCTCACCCCCGAGGGCGTGCGGTTCTACAACCGTTCGCTGCGGCTCTACACAACGCTGGCGGCCGATCTCAACTTCAACGTCATGTTCTCCCAGCGGGGCCACCTCAGCCTGGCCCACACCGACGCGGCGGTGCGCACCATGCGGTGGCGGGCCGAGGTCAACAAGCTGGAGGGAGTCGACTCCGAGGTCATCGGCCTGGACCGGATCGCGGAGCTCGTGCCGCGCCTCGACCTCTCCCCCGCCGCCCGCCATCCCGTCCTGGGCGGTCTCTACCACCCGCCCGGCGGCATCATCCGCCACGACGCCGTCGTCTGGGCCTACGCCCGCGCGGCGGACGCGCACGGGGTGCACCTGCACCAGGGCACCGAGGTCACGGGCGTCGATGTGGTCGGCGGTCGGGTGCGAGGGGTCCGCACCACCCGTGGCCCGGTCGCGGCGCCCATCGTCGTCAACTGCACGGCGGGATGGTCGACGCTGGTCAGCGACCTCGCTGGAGTGCGGCTGCCGATCACCACCCACCCGCTGCAGGCGGCCGTCACCGAGCCGGTGCGCCCGTTGCTCTCCACCGTGGTCGTGTCCGGGTCGCTGCACGTCTACATCAGCCAGACCGACCGCGGCGAGCTCGTGCTCGGCGCGGCGGTCGACCCGTTCCCGTCATACTCGATGCGGGGGTCGCTGGAGTTCACCGAGGGCGTCGCGGCGCACGTGCTCGAGCTGATGCCCTCCCTCGCGGGCGTGCGGGTGCTGCGCCAGTGGGCGGGGCTGTGCGACATGACCCCGGACTTCTCCCCGATCATGGGCCCGACCCCGGTCGAAGGCTTCTACGTCGATGTCGGCTGGGGCACCTACGGCTTCAAGGCCGGACCGGCGGCGGGCGAGGCGATGGCCGCGCTCGTCGCCACCGGCAAGACCCCCGACCTGATCGCCGACTTCGACCTGGCCCGCTTCGCCGAGGGCAGGCTCGTCGGCGAGCGCGGCGCGGCCGCCGTGGGCCATTGAGCAGGCACTGAGGAGGCGAGCCGATGCCGTTGCTGCCCTGCCCGCACTGCGGACCCCGCGCCGTCGACGAGTTCGCCTACGTCGGCGAGCGGGCCGTCCGCCCGGATCCCGCCCTGGTCGATCGCGAGCACTGGCGCGCCTACCTCTACCTGCGGCGCAACCCCGCCGGATGGACCCGCGAGCGATGGCTGCACCGCGCGGGGTGCGGCCGGTACCTGACGCTGGAACGTCACACCGTGACCGGCGCGGTGCGGCCACCGCAATCCCGGGACCCGGGGTGAGGCGCGCCGAGACGGCAGGCGCGGGGATGCCGCTGCGGCTGCCGCCGCAGCCCGGTGAGGTGCTCGACCGCGGCCGCCGGTTCACCTTCACCTGGAACGGACGGCGGCACGCCGCCTTCGCGGGCGACACCATCGCCTCCGCGCTCACGGCCGCCGGGGTGCGGGTGTTCTCCCGCAGCCTGAAGTACCACCGGCCGCGCGGGCTCCTGACCGCGGACTTCGACGACCCCGGCTGCCTGGTCGAGGTCGACGGCGAACCCAACGTGCGCGGGGCGCACCGGCTCGTGGAGCCGGGGATGGTCGTGCGGGCGCAGAACGTCTGGCCCTCGTTGGGCGTGGACGTCAAGGCGGCCAACCAGCTGCTCGGGCCGGTGCTCTCGGCGGGCTTCTACTACAAGACGTTCATGGCCCCACGCAGGCTCTGGCCGCTCTACGAACGGGTACTGCGGCAGTTCGCCCCCGGCGGCCGGGTGCCGACGGCCGTCCCGGCTGCGCGTTACGACCACCGGTTCGCCCATCCCGACGTCCTGGTCGCCGGTGGCGGGCCCGCCGGGATGGCCGCAGCGGTCACCGCCGCCGAGGCCGGGGCGTCGGTCATGCTGGTCGACCAGCAGCACGCGCTCGGCGGGCACCTGCGCGGCGGCGGCCCGGCCGAGCGGGCGGCGCTCGCCGACCTCGAACGGGCCGTTGCGGCGAGCGCGCGCATCGAGGTGCTGACCGACGCCGCGGTCACGGGCGTGTATGACGACGGCTGGGTCGCGGTGCTGCACCGCGCGGCGCCAGACGGCGTTACCGAGCGGCTGGTCAAGGCCCGCGCGAAGCACCTCGTGCTGGCACCCGGCCTGATCGAGCGGCCCCTCGTGTTCGCAGGCAACGACCTGCCGGGCGTGCTGCTGTCCACCGCTGTGCGCAGGCTGATCGGGCGCTACGCGGTGCGCCCCGGCCACCGCGCGGTGGTGCTCAGCGCGAACGACGAGGGCCACGCCGCCGCCGAGGACCTGGCCCGGGTGGGCGTGGCGGTGGTCCGCGTGCTCGACGTGCGCGCGGGAGAGCAGCTGGTGCGAGCCACCGGGCGCGGCCGGGTGCAGTGTGTGGAGTGCGCCGACGGCGGCCGGGTCGAGGTGGACCTGCTCGTCACCGCAACCGGCTGGACCGCGCCCACCGCGCTGCTGACCATGGCAGGCGGCCGGGCCGGCTTCGACGACCGCTGCGCCCGCTTCGTGCCGCTGACCCTGCCCGATCACGTCTCGGCCACGGGCGGGCTCGTCGGCGACGGCTCGCCTGCCGCGCTGGTGGCCCATGGTCGGGCGATCGGGCGCGAAGCGGCCCGCCGGGCCGCGCACCGGGCCGTCGAGCTGGTCGCGGGCAGCCCGCACGCCGTGGTCCCCCGGCCGCCTGCGTCCCGGCCCGAGCCGGTCCCGGCGCTGTCCCCCGCGCCGCACCCCGGGCTGTTCCTGGGACCGACGCCGGGCATCGTGGACTTCGCCGAGGACGTGTCGTCGACCGACCTGGCCTCGGCGGTCGCCGAAGGTTACGACCGACTCGAGCTCGCCAAGCGCTACACGACCGCCACGATGGGCCCGACCCAGGGCAGGCTGGAGGCGGTCAACACGATCGCGGCGGTGGCCGGGGCGGCAGGGCGCGGCATCGCCGAGACCGGCACGACCACCGGGCGCCCGCCGTACCACCCGGTCAGCCTCGGCGCCCTCGCGGGCCGGACGCGGACTCCCGTGCGGCGCTCGCCGATGCAGGACTGGCACGAGGCGCACGGGGCCACGCCGCTGCTCGCGGGCGCCTGGGTGCGCCCCGACCACTACGGCGATCCGGCCGCCGAGGTCCGCACCGTCCGGAGCCGTGTCGGGATCATCGACGTCACCCCGCTCGGCAAGATCGACCTGCGCGGCCCGGACGTGGCCGAACTGCTGGAGCTGCTGTACGTCAACCGGTGGCGGGGGCTCGCCGTCGGCTCGGTCCGCTACGGGGTGATGTGCGGCGAGGACGGCGTCGTGGTCGACGACGGCGTCACCGGCAGGCTCGCCACCGAGCACTACCTGATGACGACGACGTCCTCCGGCGCGGCCGCCGCCTGCGAACGGGTCGAATACTGGCTGCAGGTCGAACGCCCGCACCTGAAGGTGCACGCCCTCGGCGTGACCGACGCCTACGCCAGCATCAACGTCGCCGGGCCCCGGTCCCGTGCGCTGGTGGCGCGTCTGACCGACGTGGACGTCTCCCCCACCGCGTTCCCTTACCTGCACGTGCGCACCGGCCGGGTCGCCGGAGTCGCCGACTGCGTGCTCTGGCGCATCGGGTTCACCGGCGAGCTGAGCTACGAGCTGCACGTGCCCGCCTGCTACGGGCCACACGTCTGGCAGGCCCTGCTCGCGGCGGGCCGCGACCTCGGCGTGGCGCCGTTCGGCGTCGAGGCCCAGCGGATCCTGCGGCTGGAGAAGGGCCACCTCATCGTCGGACAGGACACCGACGGGCTGACCTCCGCGCACGCCGCCGGTCTCACCGGCCTCGTCAAGCCGGACAAGCCGGACTTCGCGGGCAAACCCGAGCTGAGCCCACCGCGCCCCGACGACGAGCTGCGCCTGGTGGCGCTGCAGACGCTGGACCCGCACCTCGTGCCCGCCGAGTCGGCGTTGCTGCTCGACGGCAGCCGGATCGTCGGGCGCATCACCTCCAGCCGCCACTCGCCCACGCTGGGCCGGTCGGTGTGCCTCGGGCTGCTGGCCCGTCCGTTCGCCGTCCCCGACACCGTGGTCACCGCCCGGCTCCCGGACCGCCGCGACGCCCCCGTGCGGGTCCTGCCGCAGCTCGCGCAGGTCGACCCGGAGGGGGTGCGGCTGCGTGCCTGATCCCCGCCCCGTGGCCCCGCTCGCCGAGAGCCCGATCGACCCGCCCGACCCGTGGCGGGTCGAGCAGGGGTGGCGGGTCGGCGGTCGCGCCGCCGCGCCGGGATCGGCGCCGCTGCGCCTCGGGGACGCGACGCCGCTGGCGAAGGTGCAGGTACGGGCCGAGCCGGACGGACCGCTCGCCGCGGCGCTGGGGGTGCCCTTCGGGTGGGCCGCCCGCCGATCGCCCGACGGGCTCGTCGCGGGCACCGAGCCGGGTGGGTGGCTGCTGCTCGGGCCGCCCGGCAGCGCCACAGCGCTGGCCGCGACGATCCCCGACGTCGACGATCCCGGCCTGGTGACCGTCGTGGACCGCACCCACGCGCTCGCGCTCCTGCGGCTCACCGGCGCCACGGCCCCCGACCTGCTCGCCCGGCTGTGCTCGGTGGACCTGCACCCGGCCGTGGCCCCGGACGGAGCCGTGCTCACCACCCTCGTGGCGGGCATGACGACCGGCATCGTGCGCGATGACCGGGCCACTGACCGCTCGTATCTCCTCACCGTGGACCGCTCGCTCGGACGGGCGCTGTGCGCCGCGCTCCAGGACGCAGGCGGCGAGTTCGGACTCGTGACGGCGGGATTCATGGGCCCCACCTGACCGTCGCCTTGCAATTCCGGCACGCAGGGGCGTCCCCGCTTGTGGCCTTCCCACCCCCGTGCGACGGTCCGGGCTGGCCCCGAAGGAGCGGCTCATGAACTTTGTCGCCTATCTCCAGTCGCGATGGGCGCACCTGCTCGAACTCAGCCTGCAGCACCTCTACGTCGTGCTGGTGTCGGTCGCGATCGCCACCGTGATCGGCGTCGCGCTCGGCCTCGCCACCTACCGGCGGGAGCGGGCCCGCGACGCAGTGCTCGCCGTCGCGGGGGTCTTCCTGACGATCCCGTCGCTGGCCCTGTTCGGGCTGTTCATCGGCTGGCTCGGCCTCGGCACGCTGCCGGTGATCGTCGCGCTCGTCATGTACTCGCTGCTGCCGATCGTGCGCAACACCGTCGTCGGGCTGCGCGGGGTGGACCCGGCCGTCGTCGAGTCCGCCCAGGGCATGGGGATGGGCCGCGTCAGCAGGCTGCTGCGGATCGAGCTGCCGCTGGCCTGGCCGGTCATCCTCACCGGCATGCGGGTCTCCACCCTGCTGTGCGTCGGCATCGCGGCGATCGGCGCCTACGTGCGCGGCCCGGGTCTCGGCAACGACATCTTCACCGGCCTGGCCCGCATCGGCAGCGCGGTCGCGGTCAACCTCGTGCTCGGCGGGATCGTCGGCATCGTGGTGCTCGCGATCCTGCTGGACGCCTTCTACGTGCTGCTCAACCGGTTGACGACGGCACAAGGGATCGCGATGACCGAGCGTCGAGGGCCGGTCAAGATCCGGCTGGACAAGCTGACCAAGCGGTTCCCGGGGCAGTCCCATCCCGCCGTCGAGGAGCTGACGATGGACATCCCCGAGGGCGAGATCGTGATCTTCGTCGGGCCCGTCGGGGTGCGGCAAGACCACGACGATGAAGCTGATCAACCGGTTGATCGAGCCGAGCGGCGGGCGGATCGTCCTCGACGGCGAGGACGTCACCCGGGTCGACCCCGACCGGCTGCGCAGGCGCATCGGCTACGTGATCCAGCAGATCGGGCTGTTCCCGCACTGGACGATCCACGACAACATCGCCACCGTGCCCCGGCTGCTCGGCTGGGACCGCAAGCGCATCGACCAACGGGTCGACGAGCTGCTGCACACGGTCGGCCTGGATCCTGACGTCTACCGCAGCCGCTACCCGAAGCAGCTCTCCGGCGGACAGCGCCAGCGGGTAGGCGTCGCCAGGGCGATGAGCGCCGACCCGGACGTCATGCTCATGGACGAGCCGTTCGGCGCCATCGACCCCATCACCCGGGAGCGGCTCCAGAACGAGTTCCTCCGGATCCAGGCCGAGATCAAGAAGACGATCGTGTTCGTCACGCACGACATCGACGAGGCGATCAAGATGGGCGACCGGATCGCGATCCTGCGGGAAGGTTCCGTGATCGCGCAGTACGACACCCCGGAACGGATCCTGGTCAACCCCGCGGACGAGTTCGTCGCCGACTTCATCGGCCGCGGAGCCTCGCTGAAACGGCTGAACCTCAGCCGGGTACGCGACATCGACCTGCACCACTGGCCGACGGTGCACGACGGCACCGACCGCGAGCGAAGCCCGGCGTGCCCTGCAGAACAGCGACAAGGCCTGCGTGCTGGTGCTCGACGACACGGACCGGCCGCTGCGCTGGATCACGCCCGACCATCTCCGTGAGGCGACGGACGGCGGCTGGGCGAGATCGGCCTACCGCTCGAAGCCGTCGTCGAACCGCGGGCGACGCTGTCGGACACGCTCAACGAAATGCTCACCGCGCACTACAGCCTGGCCGTCGTCGTCGACGCGGACGGCGTCTACCAGGGCATCGTCGACATCGACACGATCAACGACGGCGATCCGCACCATGCGCTCCACCGAGCGCGACCGGCTGCGCGGCGGGGTCGAGGCGAATGGGGTTGCCGCCCGTGCCGACCGGGCAGGCGCGATGACCACCGCCGTCACCGACCGGCCGCCCGAGGCGCCCGCCGAGGGCGGCCCGGGGCCGGGGCGCCGCGGCCCCGACCCGCCACCGGTCGGTGGGGAGCTACCTGCTCATGCCCGTGGTGCTGGCCGCGGTGCTCGTGGGCCTGTACCTCTACGTCAGCGGCCACACCCTGGACTCCATCGAACAACGCCGCATCAACATGGCGTTCATCGGCGAGGCCACGGTCGCTCAGATCCGGCTGACCCTGGTGTCGACGCTGCTCGTGCTGGTGATCGCCGTGCCGCTGGGCGTCGTGCTGACCCGCCCCGGCGCCCGCCGGATCACGCCCGCCACGCTCGCCGTGTTCAACATCGGCCAGGCGTTGCCCTCGATCGGTGTGGTCGTGCTGCTCGCGGTGATCTGGGACATCGGCTTCTGGCCCGCGATCGTGGCGCTGGTGGCCTACTCCGCGCTGCCCGTGCTGCGCAACACGATGGTGGGCCTGCGCCAGGTCGACGAGTCCGTCATCGAATCCGGCCGCGGCATGGGGATGACCAAGTTCGGCGTGCTGCGGCGCATCGAGCTGCCGTTGGCCGTGCCGGTCATCCTGGCCGGGGTGCGCACCGCGCTGGTGATCAACGTGGGCACGGCGACGCTCGCGACGTTCATCAACGGCGGCGGCTACGGCGACATCATCAACGCAGGCATCGTGCAGAACCGCCCGCTGGTCACGATCGTCGGCAGCGTCCTGACCGCGGTGCTGGCGCTGCTGATCGACTACCTGGCGGGCGTCGCCGAGGACGTCCTGCGTCCGCGGGGACTGTGAAGCAGGCGCCGGGCGACGACGCGGTCACCCGGCGCTCACCACGACGGGAGGACAGGCCATGGCACTCCGGGGATCGATCCGCCCGCGTCTTCTGGCCGCGCTCGCGGTCGTCGCGCTCGCCGTGACGGCGTGCGGCGGGAGCGGCGGCGGGACCGCAGGCGGCGGGGGCGCTGGCGGCGGAGGAGGGTCCCTCGGCGCCGTCGACCTCTCCGGTCAGACGTTCACGGTGGGCTCCAAGGAGTTCACCGAGCAGCTCATCCTGGGCCAGATCGCGATCCAGGCCCTGCAGGCGACCGGGGCCACGGTCAACGACAAGACCGGGATCCAGGGGACCACCAACGTGCGCCAGGCCCTGGTCTCCAACCAGATCGACATGTATTGGGAGTACACCGGCACCGGCTGGACCGTGGAGCTTGGCCACACCACCGCCGACGCCCCCAAGGACTCCAAGAAGCTCTTCCAGGCCGTCGCCGCCGAGGACCTCGCCAAGAACAAGATCAAGTGGCTGGACCCGGCCCCGATGAACAACACCTACGCGATCGCGACGGCCCAGGGCAGGGAACAGCAGTTGGGCGTCACCGACATGTCCTCCTACGCCGCCCTCGCCAACCGTGACCCGGCCAAGGCCTCCCTGTGCGGCGCAGCCGAGTTCCTCACCCGCGACGACGGGCTGCCGGGTCTGCAGAAGGCCTACGGCTTCACCCTGCCGCAGAGCTCGATCGCGGAGGTCGACCTCGGCGTGATCTACACGCGCGTCCCGAAGGGCGACCCGTGCAACTTCGGCGAGGTCTTCGCCACCGATGGCCGCATCTCGGCGAACAAGCTCGAGATCGTCCCCGACGACAAGAACTTCTTCGTCAACTACAACGTCGCGATGACCATGCGGCAGGACGTCTTCGACAAGAACCCGAAGCTCGCCGAGGTGTTCAACCCGATCGCGGCCAAGCTGACGACCGAGACAATGCGCGGGCTCAACGAGCGGGTCGACGTCAACGGTGAGCTGCCTGCGGACGTCGCGAAGGACTTCCTGACGCAGAACGGCTTCATCGGCGGCTGAGCGTCGGGGGGCGGCGTCATGCGGATCACGCTCGCCCAGGTCGACGCCCGGCTCGGGGACGTCGCGGCGAACCTCGACCACACCCGCCGGATGGTGGACAACGCCCGCAGCAGGTCGTCGGAGCTGGTCGTGTTCCCGGAGCTCAGCCTGACGGGCTACTCGATCGGGGCCGTCGACGACGATCTCTCGCTGCGCGCCGACGATGTGCGGCTGCTGGAGTTGGCCCAGCACGCGCGCCCGGCGGGGCTCGTCGTCGGCTTCGTCGAGGAAGGCCCGGGGGTGCACACCTACAACACCGCGGCCTACTACGCCGACGGCGCGCTGGCCCACGTCCACCGCAAGCTCTACCTGCCGACCTACAAGACCTTCGAGGAGCGCAAGCACTTCACGCCGGGGCCGAGCCTGCGCGCGTTCGCAGTCGGCGACACCCGGATGGCGATCCTGCTGTGCAACGACGCTTGGCAGCCGCAGCTGGCCTTCCTCGCGGTGCAGGACGGCGCGCGCGTGCTGGTGATCCCGGCCACCAGCGCGCAAAGCACCCGACCCGATCGGTACGACTCGCGCACCTACTGGCGGGGGATCACCCGCTTCTTCGGCCGCATGCTGCAGGTGTTCGTGGTGTTCGTGAACCGTGTCGGCAGCGAGGGCGACCTGCGGTTCTGGGGCGGCTCCCACGTCGTCGACCCGTGGGGCAACGTCGTGGCCTCCGCCTCGGAATCCGACGAGCAACTGCTCGACGTCGACATCGACCTCGACGACGTGCGGCGGCGCCGCCGCGAGATCCCGCTGGTCAAGGAGGCCCGCCTCGGGCTCATTCGGCGCGAGGTCGAACGACTGCTCGACGAGGGCGGCGACCTGTAGGAGCAGACGGGCGCGACCTCCGCGGCGGCAGCCGCCGTGCGGAATACGGTGGGGCGATGCCCGACAGCGGGTTGGTCGGGACGAGGAACAGGTCCGGCGGCGGCCCAGCCGTCACGCCCGCCGCGGTGCGCAGCGCGAGCTGGTGGCGCGCGGACGGGGCGAGCAGGTGTTCGCGCCGCGGTCGCGCGACGACACGGCATCCATCGGCGCGAGGAGCCGGCACCTGTGACACCGTGGGGCCGGGCGACCGAGGTCGGCGAAGGGTGTACAGGTGAGCGGGGTCAGTGGGCACGCGATCGCTCGGAGAACGCTGGTCCGGCCACTCGAACGGTTCATCAGGTGGGAGTCCAGCAGTGCATTCCTCCTGATCGGGGCAGCGATCGCGGCGCTGGTCTGGGCCAACCTGTCGGGTAGCTACGACAGCTTCTGGGGCTCACACCTGTCGCTGACCGTCGGACCGCTGCACCTGGACGAGTCGCTGCGGCACTGGGTCAACGACGTCCTCATGGCGATCTTCTTCTTCGTGGTGGCCCTCGAGGTCAAACGCGAGATGTTGTTCGGCTCGCTGCGCGAACGCCGCTCCGCGCTCGTCCCGGCAGCGGCCGCCTTCGGCACCATGATCGGCGCCGCGGCCGTGTACGTGACCATCAACGCCTCGGGCGGCGACCTACGCGGCTGGGCCATCCCGATCGCGACCGACATCGCCTTCGCCCTGGGCGTCCTCGGCGTGGTCGGGCGGCGCGCACCGCAGGCGCTCCGCGCGTTCATGCTGACCCTTGCCGTGGTCGACGATTTGGGCACCATCGTGGTCATCGCGGTCTTCTTCACCGCCGACCTGTCGTGGGGTTGGCTCGCTGCGGCGCTCGCATTGCTCGTACTGGTCGTGGTGGCACGGCGGGCAGGCGTGCGCGGTCTGCCGGTCTACATCGTGCTCGCAACAGCGGTCTGGCTGGCGGTCTTCGAATCCGGCGTGCATGCGACGGTAGCCGGCGTCGCGTTGGGGTTCCTGACCCCGGCGGTGGCGGGGCGCAGCCGCGACGACGCGGCGGCGGAGATCGCCGACGACCTGACCGAGATTCTCGAAGACGATCGCGAGGTCGGCGATGCCGCCCTGCTCCGCGCCGCGCAGGAGGCCACGTCGGCCGTCTCGCCGCTGGCCCGGCTGGAAGAGGCGCTGCATCCGTACTCCGCGTATCTGATCCTGCCGGTGTTCGCCCTTGCCAACGCCGGTGTCCCGGTGTCGCTGAGCGGGCTGGTCGATGCCCTGTCCGGCCAGGTCGGTCTGGGAATCTTCCTCGGTCTTGTGGTCGGGGCGCCCGCAGGCGGGTTGCTGCTGGCCTACGGGATCGTGCGGCTGGGTCCGGGCCGCATGCCCGAGGGCCTCGACTGGGCCGCGATCGCCGGCGTGGCGCCGCTGAAGGGCATCGGCTTCACCATCGCCATCTTCATCACCACGCTCGCCTTCGACGACCGCGCGCTGGAGAACACAGCCACACTGGCCGTGCTCGCGGCGTCACTGGTCTCGGCACTGATCGGGCTGGCCGTGCTGTTCGCCCGGCACACGCTGATGACGCGCTCGGCCACCAAGGAACCGGCCAGAGCACACGGTGAGCGGCCGCCGCCCCGCTCCGCCGACCCGTGAGGTCACCCCGGGACGCCCTCGGTGTTTCCACGTTGGGTCCCCGAGTCGCCTCCCGCACCCGCGGTGCCCCGACGGGGCGATCAGGACCCCCAACCCGGACAGCACGCGGCAGATCGGCTCGACCCCGAACCCGACCGGTGACAGTTATTCGCGCCCGCGGACGCTGTGCTGAAGTTTCAGTGCACACCCGTGAATATTCGATCACAGTAAGATCGACTGCGCTGCTCCGATACTTGCCTTGAGCTGACCCCCGGCACCGCGCGCGGGCGCTCGCGGTGTGGGCGATGGGCAGAGCAATCGCCTCGTCGGCCGGTCCGGCGCTCGGTGGGCTGCTCGACGTCGTGGACTGGCGACTGATCTTCTTCACAACCTCCCGGTCGCGGCGATCGCGCTGGCGCTGCTGGCCCGCACCCGGCCCTCGCCTCGTGGCCCCAGCGCGTTCGACGCGACTGGGCAGCTGTGCGCCGGTTGCAAATCTCGGATCAGTCAGTGGGTCGGTGGGCGAGCCGTGCCGTCGGGGAATCGGCGTGGCGATCTTCATCGACGGCGCCCAGGGAACGGGCATACCCTACGCAAGCGGACACCGAGCGCGGCGGGAGCAGACGTGACATCGGATCAGAGAGGCGCGTCCGTCGAGACGTTGAAGGCGATCACGGCCGCGTTCAACGCGCACGACCTCGACGCGATCATGGAGTTCTTCTCCGAAGACTGTTCACTGGACATGCCGAGAGGGCCTGAGCCCTGGGGTCAACGCTACGCAGGCAAGGCGGCCGTCCGAGATGGCCTGGCCACCCGCTTCGCGGGACTTCCCGACGTCCACTACGGCGATGACCGGCATTGGGTCAGCGGCGACCTCGGTATCTCCGAGTGGCTTCTCACCGGAACGAGGGCCGACGGCGAGCAGGTGCGTGTCCGCGGCTGCGACCACTGGGAGTTCCGCGACGGCCAGGTGATCCGCAAGGACTCGTACTGGAAGATCGTCACCGCAGCCGACTGAGCCTGGATCCACCAATGCAATTCGGTGGTGAGGGGGGTCGTAACAGCAGTTGCCCCGTACGCACCAGGGCGCCTCGGACCTCCAATTGCGGCGCTGAGGACGTTCGCGGTGAGTTCACCTCAACTGACTGGTAACCCAGCCGCTTCGTCACGCCCGCAAAGATCATGGTGCAGAACATCGACCTGCTCGCACTGCGACCACGTCTGAGTACCCGCCCGCTAGGATGACGCCGAGGTCGCCCCACGAATCGATCGAGAGCGGGAGTGATCGTGCCCAGTCACAATGATCGCGGTGGGCTCGCGGAGATCGAGCAAGGTCTCTACGACGACGACCCGCGGCTAGCCCATCGCTTCGACACCTGGTCTGTGCCCCGTGACTGGAGATGGCTGGCGATACTGCTGATCGCAGGCGGTATCGGCGGCGGTATCGTCGGCACACTGACCCTCAGCGGAGCTACGACCGTGTTGCTGGGATTTCTCCCCATCACTGCGGGGATCGCGCTGTGGTACCTGGGTGAACCCTGAGCGGCCAGCCGCGGCCATACATGTCGGAACTGCGGCCACATCCCACGTTCCCGAGGTGCCTGTCGCGACGAGTCCGGCGGTTCCGAGTCCGGAACCGCTGGCGCCAGTTGCCGCCACACGTTGTAGCCATGTTCGCCGCAGCTGCCCCCGGAAGCCTTGACGATGCCCTTCGGATCCAGGTTGAGCCTGCACTCAGGTGAGCATTCGACTCGTCGTCAAGGGTCCACCAGGCCGCCATCACCTACTTCGTGGCCACACCGCGTAGCGCGTGATCGACGCCGACAGGACCCGCTCATCCCCCGACCGGATCGTCGCGACGTCTTCCCGCCCGCTCGGTCCGCAGTCGGGCCTCCGCGCGCTGAGCCTCGGCCCGGGTACTGCGCTCGCGGCGCAGCCACTCCGGCTGCTCCTGTTTCAACGCCACGATCTGGGCGGTGGTCAGCGGCTCGGTGATCTCGGCACGAGCCAGCCCCGAGATCGACACTCCCAGCCGGTCCGCGACCACTTGGCGCGGATGCGGGCCGTTGCGCCGCAGCTCGCGCAACCACTCGGGCGGATCGGCCTGGATCGCATCAAGCTCCTGGCGCGAGACGACGCCGGCCCGGAACTCCTCAGGCGTCGCGTCGAGGTGCACACCGAGCTTCTTCGCCGCCGTCGCGGGCTTCATCGTCTGGGTCGACCTCTGCCGCGTCATATGCCCAGGATATCGGGGCCTGACCAGCCGATAGCCTTGGCTGGTGACCGAGCCGAGCGCCACCGCCGTCTTCCGGCTCGGCTACGTCCTCGGCGTCACGCCGGGCAAGTGGGTGCGGATCTGGGCCGAGCGCCGTCCCGACGTTCCCCTGGAGTTGGTCATGGCGACCACCGACGAGGCGGTCGAGTTGATCCGAACCGGCGCCGCGGACGCCGCCGTCCTCCGGCTGCCGATCGACCGGACCGGGCTCCACACGATCCCGCTCTACACCGAGACCACCGTGGCCCTCGTCCCGAAGCAACACATTCTCACCGCAACCGGGGAGGCCACGGTCGCGGACCTGGCCGACGAGATCGTCCTGCGCCCGCAGGACGACACACTGGCCTGGCCCGGTGACCGGCCGGGCCGACCGGCGGCGTTCGCCCCCGCGACCACGGCCGAGGCGATCGAGCTCGTCGCCGCTGGTGTCGGCCTGCTGGTAGTCCCCCAGTCACTGGCCCGCCTCTACCACCGACGGGACCTCGCCTACCGACCGCTGGCCGACGCGCCGCGGTCGGGCGTCGGTCTCACCTGGCCGGACGCGGAGAACACCGAGCTGATGGAAGAGTTCATCGGGATCGTCCGCGGGCGCACGGTCAACAGCTCACGCACCCCCCGCCCGGACCGGATCCCGGCACCGAGCACACCCACCCCCACGAAGAAGACCGTTACCCACCGTCGTCCGGTCCGGCGCGGCACACACCGTCGTTGAGGCCACCCACCGACCCGGCCACGCTGCCCGAGCTACTCCAGCCGCGCTTCGTTTGATGATTCTCTGACGTCGACGGTAGTGGCTTTCGCGGGCTCGGTGTTGATGTCGACGGCGCAAGATCGACCAGGGCCGGACCCCCGCCGGGAGCGGGCAGGAAGTCGACCCTGAGCCCGGGCCCCGTGGCGACCACGAACGTCGGCCGCCCGGCTGCCAGGCGGCGGCCACGAGGAAGAGCCGGTCCTTGGACTCCGAGAACAGCCGTAGCCCGCTGTAGCGGTAGCGGAACTGGGCGCGTGTCCCTGCGGCAGCGCTTCTCCGCGGACGGTCGGCGGCCACAAGAGGTACAGCCCGCTGGTCGCTGGGGAGGACGACGCCCGGGTTCTCTGCGATCCTCGTCGCGGCGCTGTCCGTCGCCGATCATGGCCCTGTCTCGACCCGGCCTCGCTACCGCCCTCCCGACGAGCGACCGTCGATGCATGACCGATCGACACGTCGACGACGCGGTGACGTTGGTGATCGTGATCGGCATTCTCGCTGAACCTGCCCTCCGTCCCGCCCGAGTACGCGGGCGACACCTACCCGCGCCCGGCGGGCATAAGCGAGCTGACCCGCGCGCTCGACCCTGGCCGGGCCTTGATGCTCGAGACCGGCAGCAGCCGCACGATGTGTTCGCACGTCTACAGGCCGTGTCCTCGCCCGGAGTCCGGCTCCGGTCAGCGCAGCCTGCCGTTCAGTGAGAATGCCTGAACCGCTGGCACCGGCGGAGCAGACTGGGAACATGAACACCGGGATCAAGACTCCCCAGAGCCTTGCCAGTGACATCGGCCGGATGCAGCGCGAGTCGGACATGGTGATGGCCACCGTCACCAGCCTCGCCGATGACGAACTCGGCAAGCCGACCAAGTGCGAGGGGTGGACGCGGGCGCACGTGATCGCCCACCTTGTCCACGGGGCGGACGCCTTCATGAACCTGGCCACCTGGGCCGTCACCGGTCAGGAGACCCCGGCCTACACCTCGCGGGCGCAGCGGGACGCCGACATCGCCGCGACGGCCCAGCGCCCCGCCACCGAGCTGGCGACCGCCCTGGAGCAGGCCAACGCGCGCCTCCTTGCGGCACTCCGGTCGCTCGGCGGCGGTCTGCGGGTCGAGACACTGCCGACGTTGTCCTCCGGCGACGTCGACGCGCTCTCGCTGCCCGCCCGACGCACCACGGAGCTGATCGTCCACCACAACGACCTCGACACCACCTGGGAATGGCACGAGGCCGACCCCGACGCGATCCTGGAGGCGATCGAGGTCTGCGTTGGCAGGCTGCAGGCCCATCCCGACTCCCCCGGCCTGCACATCGTCGCAGGCGAGGGCGAAGAGTGGACCGTCGGCGACGGCGCGTACCGCATCGAGGGCTACTACGAGGACCTGCTGCCGTTCCTGGCGCGCGAGCAGGTGGAGGAAGGCCTGCAGTACGCGGGCGCGCTGCCCAAGCTGCCCCCGTGGTGATGCTCCAGCGGTGACTCCCCTGGCAACGCCGAACGCCCAGCTCATGCGTAGCAGCCGATCAGGAGGGACGTTCACGGACGCCAGACACGCTGTGACCTTGCAGGACCTGCGGCTCAGGGACATGTTCACGCTGCTTTGCCACGAAGAGGACGCGCTGGGAGAAGGCACCGGGCAGGTGCGGGCTACCGCATCCCATCCTCATGATCCGCGGGACACGTCTGATCCCAGTCGTCGACAGCCCCGGCCGTCGGCTCGGCCACGTGCACGATCGTGAGCGGCGCCCGCTCGGTCACGAGCAGGGCCCAGTCCGTCAGCCCATCCTCGGGGCGCAGGCCGAATGCGAACAGGTGCCGGGGACCGGTCGATACCCACGTGACCTTGCCGTCCCCGCGCAGTACGCGCGCCTGCCATGCCGTGCGCGCCTGCCATGCCATGCCGTCGCGGTCGATGACGACGGACCCGATCGGGGGCTCGGCGGGGAGCTCGACGGCCACCGTTTCGGGGGTCTGGGCGGTGATGATCAACTGTTTCCCGTTATTCCGTGCGTTCACCCGCCCGATGCTCCCACCCCGCATACACGCACCGTGAACGTGTCCGGGCCGTGGGGCAAGCGCGGCGAGCTCGACGTCGGTGGGCAAGCGCGGGCACCGGCGCGAGCAGGCCAAGCAGGAAACCCCATGTACCAGCGAATCCCGGGCGAGCCGCTCAAACTCGGCCACCGTGTCGGCGCCTCAACCCCTGGTGTGGGCGGCACCAGGCTCGCAGGCACATCGGGATGATGCCGGAACAGCGACAACGCGACCATCGTCCCGAACGAGTGACCGACGATGTGGGGCCGCTCGAGGCCAAGCGCTGCGACGAAGGCCGCCAAGGCGTCGGCGAACTGCGGCGCTCGCCAACCGTCGTCGATGTCCGACGACCCCCCGAAACCCGGCGTACCTGCACGCTGGTACGCAATACACATTCCGTCGACGTCGACGTGGTCCGTGCCGGAATTGTGCCGCAGGAATGTTCGCATCTCGCGATCCTGGCCCTCTGCACGACGGCCTCGATCTCCACGGCGATGTCGAAAGGGAGCTCCGCCATCCCCACCGCGGACCGAGCGCCGACGCCAGCATCCCCGACGACCAGTGCGAACGCCACCCGTTCGACCGTTGTCGAGGGTCCCGCTGGTCGCGCCGTAGCGGAGCGACCGACCGCGGCGCAACGTCTGTCAACCGCGGAGGAACTCCAGTACCGCGCCGACGAACAGCGTCGGGGCCGTGAGCATCGCGACGTGTCCCTGTCCGGCCAGCGAGACGACCCGCGCGCCCGCCAGGGCCGCGGCGAGCGTCTGGGTGGCGGCCGCCATGTCCGGCGGGCTCTGCGATCCGGCCAGCAGCAGGGTCGGCACGCGCAGCCCGGCGAACCGGGCAGGCTCGAACCGGTAGCCCTCCTCGGCGCGGCACTCCCGCACCACCGTGTGCGCGGCGGCGACCCGACCGGCCCACGACGGCGCGGCCATCGTGATCCGCAGCTCCTCGGCGGTCAGGCCTGCCAGCTCGCGCAGCATGGTGGTCACGACCTCCTCCCGGCCGCCCGCGTCGAGCAGCGCGGCGAGCCGATCGGTGACGCCGGGCGGGATCGCGGCCACGACCGGGGCCTCGTAGATCACCAGCCGGCGGATCCCGCCCGTGAGCAGGGTCGCCTCCAGGGCGCAATGGCCGCCGTAGGAGTGGCCGAACACGTCGACCGGGCCACCGGTGGCCGCGGCGACCGCGTCCACGACCGCGGCGACGTCGGCGGCCTCGTCCGCCAGCGCGTAGGCGCCGCTGCCGTCACCGCTGGCACCGCGCCCGCGCCGGTCCATGGCGTGCACGGTGACGTGCGGCTCCAGCAGCGGCAGCACCGGCGCCCACCGGGTGGCGTCCGCGGTGGTGCCGTGGACCAGCACCAGCGCGGGTCCGTGGCCGCTGCGCCAGAAGCCGATCGGGGTGCCGTCGCGCGAGACGGTCTTCTCCAGTACAGGTTCGAATGGGGGCATCACGGGTCTCCTTCCAGCGAGGATCGGACCCACCGAGGATGGCCGCAGCCGCGGTGCTGCCGCATCGGGCGAGCGCCCTATTCGCGTAGTAGACCGTGCTCCATCGCGAACAGCGCCGCGGCCGGGCGCGTGCCGACGCCGATCTTGGCGTAGATGTGCCCGACGTGGTGGCCCACCGTCTTCGCCGAGATCGACAGCCGGGCGGCGACCTCCCGGTTCGACCGGCCACGGGCGATCAGCGCCAGCACCTGCACCTCGCGGTCGGAGAGCCCGCCCGGGTGCGGCGTCCGCCTGCGACCGCCCAGGCCGTCGACGGACAGCACCGCCTCGGCAGCGGTGCCGTCGAGCCGTCCCGAAGCGACCTCGGCCCACACCACGTCGCGAGCCTGCCCGGGTGCGAGCGCGGGCCGGTGCGGCCGGTCCTCACGCAGCGCGGTCCACACGTCGGCGGCGGCGAGCAGCCGCGCCGCGCTCGACAGCTGCGTGCCGGTGCAGCCCCGGTGGTAACCGGACCCGTCGAGCCGCTCGTGGTGCAACCCGGCCAGCGCGGCCACCGGCGCGAGCCCGGTGCAGCGGCCCAGCACCCGCTCGGAGAGATAAGGGTGCAGCCGGACCCGCTCGGCCTCGTCGATACCCAGCGGACCGGGTCGCTCCCACACCCCGCTCGGCACCCCCACCGCGCCGAGATCGGCCACCAGCGCCGCCCGGCCCAGTACGGCCAGCTCGTCCGCGGGCAACCCGCAGGCCGTCCCGGCGGCCCGCGCGGTGTCCGCCAGCCGTGCCGATCGGCCCCTGGTCCAGGTCGAGCGCAGGTCGGCGAAGTCCCCGACCGCGCCCAGCGCCCGGTCCAGGCCCACCGCGCCGACCCGGCGGACCGGCCGCGGCTCGGCCGCGAGCACCTCGTCCCACACCTGCAGGCCGTCATCGGCGGGCAACCCCAGGGTCCGCACGGCGTCCACGACCGCCGGGTCGTAGGCATGGCCCCGGCGACGGCTCAGCACCTCGAGGGCCGCCTCGGTGCCCGCGAGCCGCTGCCAGAGCACCGCGTCGCGCGCCACGACCACCACCCGGACGGCCGCGGGGACGGCCTCCCCGGCCAGGCCGTCGGGCAGCCCCCGACCGTCCCAGCGCTCGTAGGCGTGCGCCAGCGCCTCGACAACGCCCTTGCCCAGCCCGAGCCGGGTGGCCAGCCGCGACCCGACCTCGCAATGCGACACCAGCGAACGGGGGTCACCGAGCGCCTCGGCCAGCCGCCGGGCCCGGCGCGGCAGCGACTGACCCCGGCCGACCGTGCGGGCCAGCGCCGCGACGGTCTCGCCGGTGGAGCCCATGTATGCGGGGGCCATGGCCGCGACGAACGCGACGTTGTCGCCACCGGCGATGTGCGCCGTCTCCGGCGCGTCGGCGGTGCACCCGAGGAACCGCAGCAGCGCGACGTGGAAGACGTCGGCGACCGTGCCCGCAGCCATGCCCAGCTCGCGGGCCAGGCTCGTCGAGAGCCGGCAGGTCCGCAGGGCGTGCTCCATCGGCTGCCCCGTACCGAGGTCGGTGGCCAGCGAGATCGCGGCGACCAGTTCGGTCAGCCGCACGTCTCGGTCCGCGGACCCGTCCATGTCGCCCAGGCTCCCACGCGCGGTGGCGCCAGACGCGCCGCCGGGCTGGGGCCCGCCTCTGGCAGAGGCGCTCGCGCCGAGGATGGCGGGTCTGGTCTGACGCAGCGTCGGTGTCGTCCGAGTAGCGCTGTGCTGGCCGGACAGGAAGCGAAGCAGCGCGTCGTCGGGCAGCGGCCGACGGCCTGCTCGTCCTGCTCGTCGCACGCGCGTCCATCGGTCCGGTCGCCACGCCCGCCTATGCTGCTCCCGCCGTCGGTGCCACATGCGGCGGGTCCCACACACTGTTCGACGAGGTAGACCGATGGGTCGGGCGCATCGGGCCAGCACCCTGACCGCGGTCGTGGTCCGCTTCAGCAAGACCCGCAAGCGCTACGAACGGCAAGGCCTGCTGGTGGAGCCCCATGCGGTGGACGCACAACCGCCGACGTGATCGCGTCCGAGCAACGGTCATCCGGGCTCGACGATGCGGACCGAGACCAAACGCAGGCCAGGTCGCGGATCTTGGCCCTTTGCCCGTACGGGGCGCCTGGTCGGCGACGGTGGCCGACGATCGCGCCCGCGTCCCGGCCGTCACGGGTCACCCGAAGTTCCTCGAATCAGGCCGACCAGCCGCAGTTCGATCACGCCGGTGCGAACACGACGTACGCGGCTCATCGACCGTGAAGTTGTTGCGCAGGGCGACCACGGACCCGAGTTGGTAGATCCAGCAGCTCGGGGTTGAGCGGGTCACCGACGAGTGCCTCGACCATGGCCGACGACTCGATGACGATCACAAGGATTACGAACCCGGCGGATCTCGGCGACCGACCCGGCAATGCGCGGACCGCCGCTCGCTTCCTTCGAGCACAATGACGTCTGTGGGCGGGCGAGTGGAGGTCGGCCTGCTGGGCCCGGTCGAGGTCAGCGTCGACGGCCAGGCGGTAGGCCTGCCGGGGACGACCCTGCGTACCCTGCTGGCCCGGTTGGCGCTGTCGCCTGGTCGGGTGGTCTCGACATCGGAGCTGGTCGCGGCGCTCTGGGCGGAGAATCCTCCGGTCGACGCGGCGGCCAACCTGCAGAGCTACCTGTCCCGGCTGCGCCGGGTGATCGGGCGGGAGCGGGTGGTCCGGGCGGGTGCCGGGTACCGGCTGCGGGTGGCGCCGGACGAGGTGGACGTCGGCCGCGTGACGGCGCTGGTCGCCCGTGCCCGCGGCACCTCGCAGGCCGTTGCGGTGTCCCGACTGGCCGCGGCGCTGAACGTGTGGCGTGGGGAGCCGCTGGCCGACGTCGCCGGGAACGTGGCGTTCGCCGCGGACGTGATCCGGCTGGTCGAGTGGCGTGCCCAGCTGCTCGCGGAGTGGCTCCAGGCGCGCCTGGCGCTCGAACCGGTGAACGATGTGCTTCCCGATCTGGAACGGGCGGCGCGGGCTCACCCGATGCGGGAGCGCCTGCAGCTGCTGCTGATGCAGGGGCTACACGCCGACGGCCGCCCCGCGGAGGCGCTGGCGGTCGCCGACGCCTACCGCCGCCTGCTCGCCGACGAGTCCGGTCTGGACCCCGGGCCCGCGCTGACCGGGCTCGCCCAGCGGATTCTCGCCGAGGACGCACGGCCGACGTGGCCGAGGCCGCGACGGCGGCACGCCCCACGCGACCGTTTCGTCGGCCGGTCCCGCGAGCTCGACCGGCTGTGGGCCGGTGCACCGGGCCTGGTCACCATCACCGGTCCCGGCGGGGCGGGCAAGACCCGGCTGGCGCAGGAGCTGCTGGACGGGTTGGCGGACCCGGACGATGCGCACCTGGTGGCGCTGGACGGCATCTCGACCGGCGTGGCCACCGCCGTGGCCGCCACGCTCGGCCTGCGGGCGGCACCCGACGGCGCCGCGTCGGCGATCGCCGACCGGATCGGGGCTCAGCCGGTGTGGCTGGTGCTCGACAACTGCGAGCACGTCCTGGACGAGGCACGCCGTCTCGCCGCCGGTCTGGTGGCCCGGTGCCCGCATCTGCGGCTCGTGGCCACCTCCCGGCAGCGGCTCGGCGTCGCGGGCGAGCAGGTGCTGCGCCTCGGTTCGCTCGACTCGGCCGAGCAGGTCACCCTGTTCTGCGACCGGGCTGCGCTGCTGCGGGCCGACTTCAGCGCGCCGTCGCCGCGCGCGGTGGCCGAGGTGTGCGCGCTCGTCGACGGGCTCCCGCTGGGTGTGGAGCTGGCTGCCGGTCGCGAGGCCGTGTTCGGGCTGCGGCAGCTGCGCGAGCGCCTGGCGGGCGGGCTCGGCGTCCTCGATCCCGCCGCAGGCGGCGACCGGACGACCGCCCTCGCCGCGACCGTCGAGTGGTCCTACCGCCTGCTCGCCCCCGCCGCCCGCGCGCTGTTCGACCGGTTGGTTATCTGCCGGGGAGGATTCGGCGCAAACGTGCTGGAGTTTGTCGCCCCCGGCGCGAGCGCCGGGGCGCTGCTCGCGGAACTCGTCGAGGCGTCGATGGTCGTCGCCGACGTCGATGCGGACCCGCCCCGCTACCGGGTGCTCGAGACGATGCGCCGAACCGGCCTCGATCACCTCAACCCCGAGCAGCGGGACCGGGCCCGCGACGCGCACGCCCGCTGGATGCAGGCCCACATCGACGCGGTCCGCGGGCTGCAGGACATGCGCTCGCCGCGGACGACACCGCTGCTCCGCCGTGAGCGCGTGAATCTGGCCGAAGCCCTAAGCCGGCTCGTCGAGCGCGGGTCCTGGGAGCGGGCGGGCCGCCTGGCCGCCCCGCTGGCCGTCGCGCTGTCCGACGATCCGGACCTGACGCTGCTCGCCCGGCTCGCGGAGCTCGCCGCGGTGCCCCACGACGCCGGCGCGGACGCCGCGCTCTGCCTCGTCGCCGCCGGCGCGGCCGCCTGGCTGCAGGGCGAGACCGACGCGGCGATGAGGCTGCTCTCGGCGGCGCTGCGCAGGTTGCCCGTCGGGCATCCGCAGCGCTGGGCCGGACACTGGTTCCGCGCGATGAGCCACCTGTACGCGGGCGATGCTGGCGCGGTGACAGCCGACACCGCCGAGCTGCTCGCGGCGGGCCAGGCGCCGCGTTGGGTGCTCGCCACCGCGGTCTGCAACGCGGCCTTGATCAGCCTGTTCACCGGCGACCGGTGCGCGGCGGACGCGTGGCTGCGCGATCACGAGGAGCTGCTCGCCGAGATCGGCGCGGTCGACGGCTTCATCGCCTACACCCGCGGCGAGCTCGCCGCCGAGGCCGAACCCGAGCGCGCCCTGTCCTGGTTCGACCTTGCCCATCGCCGCAACGACGAACACGGAATCCCGTTCAACCGCGAGGTCGCGGGCGTGGGGCGGGCGGCCGTGCTGCTCCGGATGGGCCGTCACGAGCAGGCACGCGCCACCCTGCGCAGCCTGATCGACGCCTTGCGCCGCGTCGGGATGTGGCCGCAGCTGTGGATCACCCTGCGGCTGAGCGCCGAGCTGCTGCTGGAACTCGACGATCCCGAGCCGGCCGCGACGCTGCTGGCGGCGGCCGACTCCGACCCGCTCGCCCCGGCGGTCGTGGGCCCCCACAGGGCACGCCTCGACCGGCTGTGGCAACGGATCGGCCCCGAGACCGCCCAATCTGTCGCCACCGCACCACCACCCGGCAGGCCCGCGGCGGTCGAGCTGGCGCTGGCCGCCCTCGACCGACATCGCTGACCGGCCGGTCCCCTCGCCGGTCGGTTCCCGGCAGGCGGGCAGCAGGCATCGGGCAGGGCGCACCCGCCACCATGCCCGCCATGACCACCACACCAGCAATCGACGAGGCCGCGACCGAGGCCTTCGCCGAACAGTTCCTCACCGACCTCGCCGGCGCCGCGACCACGGCCATGACCGTGATCGGCGACCGGCTCGGCCTGTACCGGGCGATGGCGGACGCCGGTCCGGTGACCGCGACCGGCCTCGCCGCCACCACCGGGCTGCACCCCCGGCTGGTCACCGAGTGGCTGGCAGGCCAGACCGTCTCGGGCTATGTGAGCTACGACCCGACGGCGGGAACCTACGCGCTGCCCGCCGAGCACGCGATGGTGCTCGTCGACACCGAGTCGCCCGCGTACGTCATCGGCGCCGCGGAGATCGTCGCCGGCCAGTACGCGACCCTCACCGCGCTCGAGACCGCCTTCCGCGGTGACGGCGGCATCGCCTACGACGACTTTCCGGACAGCATGCTCGACGGTATCGCGCGGTTCTTCCGCACCGTCTACGCCCACGAGATGGCAGGCACCTGGTTCGCGGCCGTCGACGGGCTCGTCGCCCGACTCGAGGCCGGAGCCCGCGTCGTCGACGTCGGCTGCGGGCACGGCCACGCGGGACTGCAGCTGGCCAGGCAGTGGCCGTCGTGCACGGTCACGGGGTTCGACCGGCACGAGCCGTCGATCATCACGGCCCGCGCCGGAGCGGTCGAAGCGGGCCTGGACGGCCGGGTGAGCTTCCACGTCGCCGATGCCGCCGAGATCGGGCCCGGACCGTTCGACGTGGTGCTGTTCTCCGATGCCCTGCACGACATGGGCGACCCGCCCGCGGCGCTGCGACGCGCCCGCGACGTACTCGTCGACGGCGGCATCGTCGTCGCCGTGGAGCCGTGGTCACTGGACCGCCTCGAGGACGGTATCGGCAACCCCTCGGTGCGCCTGGACTACGCGATCTCCACCTCGGCGTGCATCCCGGGCTCGCTCGCCCAGCCCGGCGCCTACGGTCTCGGCACCCAGGGCGGACCTGCGGTGCGGCTGCGGTTGCTCGCCGAGGCCGGGTTCCGCGCACCGACCCTGGCCGTTGACACCGGCACCAACCTCGTCCTGGCGGCGATGAAGTGAGCTGGGCATCACCCGGGTTCGCGGCGGGCTTGGGCCTGGGCGATCTCGGCGGAGAGGGCATCAGCGCCCAGTTGCTCGGCGACCGCTGCGGCGCGCCGCAGCATGGCTTCGGCCCGGGCGTGCTCGCGGCGGGCTCGGGCCAGACGTGCCTGTTCCAGCCACGTGCGGGCCAGCCAGGTGCGCGCCCCGGCCCGCTGGTGTGCCGAGGCAGCGCGGGTGAGCCAGTGTTGGGCGTGTTCGAGGTGGCCCTGGGTTCGGGCCAGTGCGCCGAGCCAGTGCGCGGCGGCGCCCCAGAAGCTCACCCCGCCGGCCCAGACCAGGCCGTACTGCGCCAGCGGCAGCAGCCGGGCCGAGACCGCGGCGGCGCACGCGGGATCGCCGCGCACGCAGGCCGCCCCGGCCAGGGCCGCCAGCACGAAGCCGGTGGTGTAGTCCGAGGGAAGCCCGTCGATCACCTGGGGAGTGAACGGCGCGAGGAGGTTCTCGGCCTCGGTGGCCCGCCCGCAGGCCAGGTCGAGGGTGATCGCCGCGCAGCGCATGACGCGCCCGGGTGAGCTGTCCGCGCCGAAGTCGGCGTCGGTGGCGGCCGAGAACGCCTCGGCGGTACGCGCGGCGTCCGCGTCGCGGCGCTCCAGCCACAGCGGAGCGAGCACGCTGTGCCGCACGAACTCGGCGTCAGGCTGCGGCGCGCGCTCGGTGATACTCCGGGCGCGGCACATGAGCCGCTCACCGGTGGCACCGTCTCCGGTCATGATCGCGCGCATGGCCCGACGGGTCAGCGCGTACCACAGGTAACGCGGCTGGCGCAGCTGCCGCGCCAGCGCGGTGTAGGCGGCGATCTCCTTGTCCAGCTCGGGGCCGGAGCAGAGCTGGGCGGCGGCGGTGATGCCCCAGCCGTGCCCCCGTAGCTCGGCCTCGAGGTCGCAGGCCCGCCGCGCCCAGTCCACGATCTCGCGAGCCGCGCTGAGCCGGTCGCCCGCTCCGCTCGGCCCCCAGGACAGGTACGTGCTGATGTCCAGGCACTCGGCGATTGTCGCCGGGTCGCCAGCGGACCGGGCGACCGCGACCGCCTGCCTGGCCAGCGCGACGGCTTCGGCGCGGTCGGTGTCCCAGTAACCCTGGCTGGCGAGGCGGGCCAGCATCCGCGCTCGCAGTGGGCTGGGCTCCGGTCCGACGGCGGTCAGAGCCTCGTGCAGCAGGGTGGTCCGCCGCGGGTCGGTCTCGCCCGAACGCGTCCAGATCCCGGACAGGCCCAGCGCGGCCTCGGCGAGCAGACTGGGCTCGCCCGCCGCACGGGCCAGGTCCGCTGCGGCCAGGTAGGTGTCGACCGCGACCGGCTCGCCGAGCAGGCCAAGGACCCGGGCCAGCGCCAGGGTCAACGCCGCGCGCCGAGCAGGGGTGGGTTCGCTGATGCCCAGCGCCGTGGCGTAGTGGTCGGCGGCGACCTCGTGGGCCGACTGCGCCTCGGCGGCCTGCCCGGCCAGCTCCGCGTAACGCGCCGCCCGGTCACCCAACTCGGGATCGGCGGCAGCGGCGGCGACGAAATGCCTGGCGAGCTCGCCGACGTGGACACCGGCCCGGGACTCCAACGCCACGCCGAGATCGCGGTGCAGCCTGGCGCGACGCCCGGCGCTGAGCCGCTCGGCCAGGGCCCGGCGGACGATGTCGTGGGTGAACCAGAACGCATCAGGGCGCTCGGCGTCCTCGGTGACGAGCCGGTGGGTGACGGCGTCCTCGACATCGGCCAGCACCCGCTGCTGCGGGTACCCCGCGGCGGCCGCGACGACTGGGACCTCAAACCGCTGACCGGCCACGGCCGCGACCCGCAGGCTGGCCGTCGTGCCCCGGCGCAGCCGGGCCAGCCGGGCGGTGACCAGCGCCGCCAGCTCGACCGGCAGCCGACCCTGCGTAAGATCGGCCGACTCGTGCTCGGCGAGCGAGCGCATCACCTCTCGGACGAAGAAGGGGTTGCCCGCGGTGAGCCGGTGCACCTCGTCGGTTCGACCGCGCTGGGGCCCCAGCAGGGTCGCGACCTGCTGCCTGGTCAGTACCGCCAACGGCACCCGGACGACCCGGTGGAGCCGGTCGAGCTCCGCTACGACGGCGGTCACCGCGTGCTGCTCGGTCACCTCGTTGTCCCGGCAGCACAGGACCACCGCCACCGCCGCAGGCTCCTCGGCACGGGTCAGGTGCCGCAGTAGCCGCAGCGTCGACCGGTCCGCCCAGTGCACGTCATCGATCGCCAACACGACCGGCGATCGCCGCGACAGCCCGCTCAGCAGTACCCGGACCGCCTCGAACAACGCGAACCGATGCTCGGTGTCCAGCCCGGATCCGGCGCTTGGCGCGCCGATTGGCCCGGTCGGTGCCGCCGGAGCCGGCAGCCCGCGCGCCGTCGCTGCGGCGGGCACCAGACGGCTCAGTTCGGCTGGCCAGATGCCGGCCAGCTCGTCGTCGCGGTGGTCGCGGTTCCGCGGAGTGGGCCAGGCCCGAACCAGATGCGTCAGAGCCTCCACGAAGGGCTGGTAGGGGCTGATCGGCTCCTCGTCGCAACGGCCGAAGAGGACCGCGGCGCCGAGCAGGTGGGCCGCTCGGGCGAACTCCTGGACCATCCGCGTCTTGCCGATGCCGGGATCGCCGGTGACCAGCCCGACCCGCACACCCCGGCGGCCGTCGAGCAGCTCGTCGTCCAGCAAGCCGTTCAACAGCGCCAGCGCGGACTCCCGGCCGACCAGCGGGGTCGGCTCGACCTCGGTCAGCATCGGCGGTAGCGGCAACCGGTCGTGCGGTCCGGTCGGCGCGGTGCGCAGCGCGGCGAGGAACGCGGCTTCCGTGGGTGGCGACGGATCGGCGCCCAGCTCCTCCGCCAGCACCGCCCGGCATCGTTCGTAGGCGCGTAGCGCCGCAGCACGCTCGCCCAGCGCCGACCGCGCCACGATCACGCCGCGATGACCGGCCTCGTCCAGCGGGTCGAACGCCAGCAAGGCCTCCGCGGAGTCGACCGCGGCGCGCGGATCCCCTTCGACCACGCACGCCTCGACGCGGGTCCGCAGCGCCGACACCAGGACCACCCGCATGGAGCGGCGCACCGCGTCGATCCACTCCCGCTCGATCCCCGGTAACACCGGCTGTTCGGCCGTGGCGATCGCCGCGTCCGCCAGCTCGCGCGCCCGCCCGGTCGCTCCTGACGCCAGCGCCGCCACCGCCGCGCCCGCGGCCTGCTCGGCCACCTCCACGTCCACCCACACGGCCGGGCGGAGCCGGTAACAACCCGCCCGGCAGCCGACCGGATCCGTCACCCCGGCGGCCACGAGTGCCGACCGCACCTTGCTGACCACCGCCGCCAGAGCCGTCGTCCACGATCGCGGCACACCGTCGGGCCACAGCAGCTCCACCAGCTCGGCGCGAGCCACCGGCCGGGTCTGGTGGCATGCCAGATAAGCCAGCACGAGCAGGCCTTGGCGCCCCGCGAACACCCGCTCGTCCAGCCGACGACCGCCGCCGGTGGCGACCGACCACCCGCCAGCCAGCCGTACCGTCAGGTCGGGGACCGGGCCGCCACCCACGGCGCCCGGCGACCCGGCATCCGCGTCTGCTTCGGTCCGCACCTCGCCGCCTCGGGATCGCCCGAATCCGACCCGTCGGGGTCGACTGGACAGGCCAAGGATTTCCCTAACACCTCTGCCTACCGTCACCGCCATCCCAACACGGGACGAACCACCCGGATACCCCCGACAGAAGGTAAGCGACATGGACCTCACCAAACTCGTCGAGGAGTGGGCCGCCGCCTGGTCCGCGCAGGACCCCGAGCGGGTCGCCGACCTGTTCACCGACGACTGTCTCTACGAGGACGTCACCTTCGCCGCCGTCCAGCGCGGCCGCGACGAGCTGCGCGCCTTCGGGCGGGGCTTCCTCGCAGGCGTCCCCGACTTCGCCATCGAGCTCGGCTCCGTGTTCACCGACGGCGAGCGGGCCGCGGCGGAATGGACGATGCACGGCACCCACACCGGCGACCTTCCGAACCTACCCAGCACCGGAAAGCGCTTCGCCGTCCGCGGCGCCAGCACCTTCCGGGCCGACAACGGAAAGCTCACCAGCTGCTCCGACTACTGGGACTCCGGCACCTGGCTGCGCCAACTCGGCCTCGCCGACTGAACGCCGGGTCAGGCTCGCCCGGACACCGCTGCACCGGTGTCGAGCAGGTCCACGAGCAGCGCCGCGAGTTCGGCCGGACTCGTGACATATGCGATGTGGTTGGCGTCCAGGGTGCACAGCCGCCACCCGGGCGAGTTCTCGGCGGCCCGGGCCCAGCGGTCGAATCCCGGGTGCGGCCAGCGGGTGAACCGAACATAGGTGCGCGGCAGGTTCCGCGCCGCCGGGTTGTCGAGCACGACCGGAGTCGTGAAATGGCCGAACGGCGTCGGTCGCAGCCGCGGCAGCGTCCAGGACAGGTCGTCGGGATCGGTGATCGCCCACGCCTGCGGCAGGAACTGCTCCCACGGCGGAGGCGCGAAACGGGGAAGCAACCAGCCCTCGCCCTCGGACTCGACCAGGGCGTCCATGCCCGCGCGGCGGTCCGGCGGGATCATGTGCCGCAGGCTCTGCCCGCTGTCGGGGACGAACGCGTCGAGATAGACGAGTTCCGCGATGCGCTCGGGCATCTGCTCGGCGACGCCGCTGATCACCATCCCGGCCGAGCTGGTCCCGACCAGCACGACGTCGGTCAGGTCCTCGCAGTGCAGGACATTGGCGACGTCCGTCACGTGCGTGTCGAGGTCGACACCGCGGTGCGCGAGGTGCGCCCGTTCACCCAGACCGGTGAGCGTCGGGGTAAGCACCCGATGGCCGCCAGCCCCAGCAGCGGCGTCAGCTTGCGCCAGCACCAGCCACCGAACCAAGCGGGGTGGACCAGGACGACGGTGGACATCGCACCTCCCTCGGGCGCAGGCAGGGCAGGCGGACGCTACGCCGTCTGCGCCCACCCAGTGTCGTCATCGTCCGGTCGCGCGTGCTGCGTCCGGCTCGGTGCCTTCGGCTAGGAACACCCGCTCGTGTCGGGTGCGCTCCACCCACGGGACGGCTCCGAGCGCGGTGTGCAGTGACAGGGCGCGGGTCAGCTGGTCCGCAGCGGCGTCGGTGGCACCCAAGGTCTTGTCGAGGACACCAAGCCAATGGGCGACCGTGCCGAAGAACGCGGCCGCACCTGCCCAGACGACCGCGCTGTCGGCGTAGGGCATCAGAAGGGTGCGCAGGCGCGCGACGGTCGGGAGATCGCGCCTGCGGGCGGCCGCGACGGCGAGGGCGACCACGTCGAAGAGCCAGTGCATGGTCCGTGGGCCGTCGACGGCGTGCAGCCAACGCGCGGCGGAGCTCAAGTAGGCCTCGGGTGCCTGTCCGGCGAGCGACTCCAGCAAGTGGGCAGCGCAGGCGAGGGTGTTCCGGACGGCCGGTGCCGTAGCACGGCGCGCCGCGGCGCCGAGCGTCGCCCGGGCGTCGGCCGGAGCGCCCCGCGCGAACCACAGCGGGAACATCACGGCCAGGTACAGGTTCTCGGCGTCGGCCTCGTTCGCCCGGTGTCCGAGCTGCCGAGCCTCCTGGGCGAGAGCCTCACCGCGTCCGAAGTCGCCGATCAACAGGGCGCGCATCGCCTCGCGGTTGGCGATATACCAGAGGTGGCGGGGCTGGCGCAGGAACTCCGCGATGTCGCGGTAGGCGGCCAACTCGGCGTCCAGGCCTGCCCGGTCGCAGGCCTCGAGCGCGGCGATGATCCCCCAGGCGTGCCCGCGCAACGCCAGCTCCGGGCGCCCGGCGCTGCGGGCCAGCCGGACGACCTCCGCGCCCGCGCGTCTGCGTCTGTCGACGTTGCCGGGCACCCAGCAGGCGGCGAGGTGGGCGTCGAGGCAGTCGGCGAGGAGCGCGGGGTCGCCGACCCGGCGCGCAACGGCCACCGCCTGCCTGCCGAGCTCCCTCCGCGGGCCGGGGTCGACCTCCCATCGGCGTGCGCTGGCCGACCGGGCCAGCAGAGCGGCCCGCAGCTCGTCCTCCTCGGACGGCAGGTCGCGAAGCGCCTGGCCGAGCAGGTGCACCGTGTCCTGGGCCGGGGAGCCGGTGGGCGCCCATCGGTCGGTCATGCCGATCGCGCATCGCGCCAGCAGGACCGGGTCGTCGCCCTGACGCGCGAGTCGTGCGGCTTCGCGGAAGGTGTCCGCAGCTGCGGCGTCGCCTGCACGCACCTGCTCGGCGGCCCTGGCCAGCAGCAACGGCCCGCGCGGGGGGAGCGGCAGCTGCGGAAGCGCCCGCAGCGCGTCCAGGTAGCGGCGGGCGGCCTCGTCGTGGGCGAGGGCGGCCGAGGCCGTCTCGGCAGCCCGGATCGAGTAGCGCACGGCCTTCTCCCACGACCGCGGCCCGGCCGCCCGGAAGTGCGCCGCCAGGGCGTCCGCCGCCCAGGGCGTCGAGGACTCCAGCTGCTCACCGACGGCACGGTGCAGGGCAGCCCGCCGTACCCCGCCGAGCTGATCGATCAAGGTATCCCGGACGATGTCGTGCACGAAGGCGAAGCCGGTGCCGTCCGCGGCCTCCTCGAGCAGCCCGCTGCTGACGGCGTGCTCCAGCAGCAGCCGGGCCCGCGGCTGCGGTGCCCCGATGACCGCGGCGATCAGGCCTGCGGAGAACTCGACCCCGACCACCGCTGCGGCCTGCAGCGCCCGCCAGGTCAGGTCGTCGAGCAGCCCGAAGCGGGCCCGCATCAGGTCGGCCACGCCTGCCGGGAGACCGGCCCGGCGCACGCCGGTGGCTCCGGTGTCCGCGAGGTGCCGGACGAGTTGCGCGGTGAAGAACGCATTGCCGCTGGTCGAGCGGTGCACCTCCGCTGCCAGGTCACCGCGCGGCCCGAGGAGTTCCGCCACGTCCGTGACATCGAGCGGGCCCACGGGCAGGACGACGAGCAGGTCGCGGCGCTGCACGTGGGAGAACCGATCGGGGAGACCTCCGGCCCGGGCGATCTCCCCGCACCGTCCGGTCCCGACCACGAGCAGCCGGGCCCGCCCTCGGGTGATCACATGCCGGAGCAGGTCCTCCGTCGAGGCGTCGGCGTCATGCAGGTCGTCGATCAGCAGGATCGCCGGGGCCCGAGCGGTGATGCGGGCGAGGACCGTCGCCACCCCGTCGAAGAGCCGATACCGCGCCGCCTCGGGCTCCACCCCCGTCCACGGCCCGTCCCACTGGTCGTGACCATCGGCGTCCGGGAAAGTAAGCGTGCGGACGTCGGGCAGCAGCCTGGCGAGATCGTGCTCCCATCCCGCCACGAGCGCCGCCGCATCCCGACGGGGCACGGACTGCAGGAGATGGTGCAGGGCCTCGACGAAGGGCTGGAACGGACGGCTGGGGCCGGGGTCGCATCGGCCCGCCAGGACAACGAATCCGCCATGGTGGGCGTCTGCGGCGAACGCGCGGGCCAGGGCGGTCTTCCCCGCGCCGGGTACGCCCGTGAGGTAGACCAGCCGTGCCGGGCCGCCCGCTCGGCTCAGCCGCCGCAGCTCCTCCAACTCGCGGTGACGACCCACGAAGCGACCCGTCTCCGTCTGCAGCAGCGCGGCAGGCAACGGGACCAACGCCTGCGCGGTGCCCGGGGCCGTCGGCGTGCGTCCCCGATCCCCGGCGAGCAGGGCCTCCTGGAACGCCTGCACGACGGCAGGCATCGGTTCGACACCTAACTCCTCCCTGAGCAACCGCCTGCACCGCGCATGGGCCCGCAGGGCCTCCGAGCGCGAGCCGTTCCTCAGGTGGGCACGGATGAGGTACAGATGACCGGCCTCCCGCAGCGGACGGACGGCCACCGCCTCCTGCGCAGACTCGACGGCCTCGGCAGGCTCGGCGGCTCGGGACAGCACGTCCAGAGCTCGCAGCCGCACATCCTCCAACCCCGCTCGCTGCCGGTCGACCCAGTCACCGATGTCGCCGGGCAGGTAGGGCCTGCGGGCGATGCGGGCGGCGGCACGAGCCGCGGCGCATGCCGCCGGGTGGTCGCCATCGTCCAGGGCCTGCTCGGCGGACGTCAGCCACTCGGCAGCCTCCGCCACGTCCAGCCGAGGTGGCGGATCCAGCGCCAACTCGTAGCAGCCCGCCTCGTGCCGCAGCACGGCCCGACCGTCCACCCCCAGCCTGCCCAGCGCCGCCCGCACCTTGGACACCACCGCCGCCAGGTCCCGCCGCCACGCCATGGGGAGACACCCGGGCCACACGAGCTCGGCCAGCGCCTCGGCGGGGACCGGTCCACCGGCGGTGGCCAGGCGAACCAGGATCAGGCGCCCCTGGCGGCCCGGGAGCGCGGCCGCGCCCATTTCCTCATCGTGCGGGCCCCGGACGCGCAGGCGGCCGGTCAACTCGATCCGCAGCATCGCCTCGGCCAAGCCTTCACCAGACTTTTCGCAACACCCCGTTTCTAGTCTTCGGGCCACAGCATGTCACCCCACCCGAGGAGGAACGGACGTCATGACGACCTCGACCGCCACGACCCTGGAGCAGCGACTCGGCCGGCTGGAGGACCTGCAGCTGATCACCGACCTGACAATGGAACTGGCGCGGCAGTTCGACAACGGCTACCACCCCGACGGCATCGCCGCTCTGTTCACCGACGACGGCGTGTTCGACGGAGGCCCGTTCGGCAGGCACGAGGGGCTGGACGCGATCCGCGGCTTCTTCACCTCCGTCAGTGAGCAGATCACCTTCTCCAAGCATCACCTCACCACCCGCACGATCACCGTGAACGACGCCGAAGACACTGCCGCAGGCCAGTGGTACATGTGGGGAACGCACACGATGGGCGGCAACGCCATGTTCCTGGCCAATACCTGGGACATCGGCTACCGCCGCACGTCGGGGCGCTGGCTGATTAGCGAGCACGTGCTGCGCTGGCAGTTCCTCACGCCGTACGAGTCGGGTTGGGCGAAGGTCGCGATGGCCACCTGAGGGCCGCGGCCCCGCGGCTCGCGGCCGCGGGTGGCGGTGCGTTCACCGCGATCAGCAGCGTCAACGCGGTACGCACCAGCCGCTTCCACGCGCCGTACTGCGCCACCAAGGCCGGCGTCGACATGCTGGTGCGCTGCGCCGCCGACGAGCTCGCCACGGCCGGGATCCGGGTGAACGCGGTCCGGCCCGGCCTGGTGCCCACCCCGCTGTCGCAGCCGCTGGCGGACGAGGACGACCTGCGCGGATCGTTCCTGGACCAGACGCCGCTGCGGCGGCTCGGCACCGTCGAGGAGGTCGCGGCCGCGGTGGCGTTGCTCTCCTCCCCCGAGGCGGGCTGGATCACCGGGGTCTGCCTCGCCGTGGACGGCGGGCAGCACCTGCGGGCCGGCGCGTCGTTCGACCCCTGGGTCCGCCGCGAACACCCCAACGCGCCGCGCTGGTGGGGCGGGTGCGGGTAGCCGACGCAGCGCGTCGGCCGGGTGCGGACATCGCGCCGCCCGGCCCGCCGAGGAGATCCACTCGACTGTCGGAGGACATGACAACTGCGATCGACCTCGACCCCTCCGGCGGCGCCGGACAGCCCGGCAGCCATTCCGTGAGCGGCTCCTCTGCCCGGGTTCCCAGGCGTGACGGGACGAGCATCGACGGCCAGGCCGCCGGTGTCGGTCGCGCCCGCGACGCCCGCAATGCCGCGCCCACAACACAGCGAAAGTCGCGCCCTGCGGCGCGGAAGGGTGACGGCAACGTCTGACGGTACGGCCCGGCGACCTGAACTGCACACCCGGCGTACTACCTTTGAGGCGGTACCGTGACCGACCGGGCGCGGGAGTGTGGGGACGGGTGACGGCACCGGACCGGGCGCGCGCGGCGGCCGCGCGGGGTGACTGGCCACTGGCCTACGAGCTGCTGCGCGGGCTCGTCGACGGGCCCGCCGCCGACCCGGACGACCTCGACGCCCTCGCCGATGCCGCCTGGTGGCTGTGCCGGGTCGAGGAGTCGATCGAGCACCGGCAGCGGGCCTACGCCGGGCACGCGGCCGCCAGCGCGCACTGCCGGGCTGCGTACTCGGCCTGGATGGTGTTCTACGAGCACCATCTGGCCGCGCGCAGCTCGGTGGCCGCGGGCTGGCTGGCCCGCGCCCGACGGCACCTGGCCGGGCAACCCGAGTCGATCGAGCATGCCTATCTCGAGCTTGGCGAGGCGTTCTTGGCGCAGGAGCGCGGTGACCCCGACGCCGCATTGCGGCACGCCGGGACGATGGCCGAGATCGCCCGCCGCCAGGGCAGTGTCGAGCTCGCCGCGATGGCGCTGGAGATCCGCGGCGCCGCGTTGCTCGCGCGCGGCGAGCGGGAGGCCGGGTTCGCGCTGATCGACGAGGCGATGTGCGCGGTGCTGGCCGGGGAGCTCTCGTCGCTGTTCACCGGGTGGATCTACTGCCTCGCCCTGCCCGCCGCCATGGCGGCGGCCGACCTGCGCCGGGCCGTGGAGTGGACCGACGGGGCGATGGCGTGGTGTGCCGCGCTGCCGTCGGGAACGCCGTTCCACGGGCTGTGCCGCGTCCATCGCGTCGAAGTGCTGCAGCTGCGCGGGGCGTGGTCGGCGGCGGCCGAGGAGGTGGACCGTGCCTGCGAGGAGCTGCTGGCCTACGACCCGCGGATCGCCGCGGAGGCCTTCTACCTGGCCGGCGAGATCGCCCACCGTCGAGGGTCCACGGAGGCCGCCGAGGCCGCGTTCCGGCGGGCACACGAGCTCGGCCGCGACCCGCAGCCGGGGCTGGCATTGCTGCGCCTGGCCCAGGGGCGGATCCCGGCGGCGTCCGCCGCTCTGCACACGGCCTTGCGCGGCGCCCCGGACCGCACGGTCGGGCGGGCCCGGCTGCTCGCCGCCCAGGTCGACGTCGCGCTCGCGGCCGGCGAGGCGGGGACGGCCCGGGCGGCGGCCGACGAGCTTCGCGCCATCGCGCGGGAGGCCGACGCGGGCGCGACGCTGCTGCACGCGCTGGCCGCGACCGCCTGCGGTGGCGTGCGACTGGCCGAGGGCGAGCATCTCGACGCGCTGCCGCTGCTGCACGCCGCCCGCGACCGCTGGCTCGACCTCGGGCTGCCCTACCACCTGGCCCAGGTCCGCATGCTGATCGCCGCAGCCTGCCGCGGGGCCGGTGACAGCGACGGCGCCCGGCTGGAGATCGAGGTCGCGCGCGCGACGTTCGTCCGGCTGGGCGCCGAGCCCGACGCCCGGCGGGCCACCGCCCTGCTCGCCACGGGTACCGCCCGGCCGGGGGGTCTCACCGGCCGCGAGATCGAGGTTCTGCGACGCGTCGCCGCAGGCCGGACCAACCGGGAGATCGCGGCCGACCTGCTGGTCAGCGACCACACCGTGGCCCGGCACCTCAACAACATCTTCGCCAAGCTCGGAGTCTCCACCCGCGCGGCGGCGACCGCCTACGCCGTCACCCACGAGCTGCTCTGACTCCCGCAGCGGTATGGGCTGTCTCGCCCATACCGCGACCGCCGCGCCTGTGGGCGATCCAGGCGATGCGCAGGCGCCCCGCCACGACCTACAACAGCGGACATGACCGATACCACGGCGACCAGCGCGCCGACGCCGGTGCACCGGGCCACGGCCCGCGAGCTGACCGACCAGATGCGCGGGTTCCTCGCCACCCACCAGCACCTGGTCCTGGCCACGACGAACCCGGACGGCAGCGTGCACGCCGTCCCCTTCCTCTACACCTTCGACGGCGACGGCTTCCTGATCGCCACCACCTCCGCGGGCCGCACCGGGCGCAACATCGCCGCCCGCCCGGACGTGACCGTCACCGTCGACGACCGCGAGGCGATCGCCTGGGTCTCGGGCACCGGGCCCGCCCGGCTCGTCCGCGGCCCGCAGGCCCGCGCGCTCAACGAGCGGATCTACCGCACCTGGATGACCGAGGAAGGGGTCGCCGTCGTCGGTCGGGCGCTGGCCGAGGTCGAGGACGTCACGATCGTGGTCACCCCGGCGCACTGGCGGGCCTGGGACATGGCCTCCACCTTCTTCCCGTACCTCGTCGAGGCGGGGATCGCGATGGACGAGCCCGGTCGGTGGTTCCGGTGACCGCGACCGCGCGTGACGCGGGCCCGGCCGGGCTGCGCGGCGAGATCGTGCTCCCCGGCGACCCGGACTACGACACCGCGCGCGCGGTGTACAACGCCCAGCACGACCGGTACCCGGCGGTGGTGGTCCGGGCAGGCGACACGGATCGAGGCACTCGCTGCGGAGGCGGTCGCCGACGCTAACAGCGTCACCACCCAACTCCGTCGCAGCCTGCGCGCCCAGCTCGCCGACCTCGACCGGGCCGAAGACCGCTACCTCGACCTCATCGGCGACCCCGACCGGCCCCAAGACAAGATCAAAGCCCGGCTGCAGGGGATCCGCGAGGACAAGCAGAAGACCGCCCACCAGCTCGACAACGTCCTCGACGACCTCACCCCGGGCCAAGACGTCCTCCAGGCCGCTTTGGAGCTGCTGGATCGGCCGCGCGAGCTGTATCGGGCCGCGCCCGACGACGCCCGCAAGAAGCTCAACCAAGCGATCTTCAACCGGCTCTACCTCGACGCCGCCGACCACACCCCGACCACCGGCGAGCACACCCTCGTCGAGCCCTACGCCAGCCCCGTCGACGCCACCCGCGCGCAAGAACCCCAGACACACCTCGGCCGCCTCCTCGCCACCGCTCTCCAAGGAGGGTGTGCGAGTAAGGCCGCCATGGTGGACCCGACGTTGCAGCATAAGAGGTCGCGCAGATTGATGTGTTGATCATGGGCGGCGTTCCGGTCGGGTGTCCCATCGATGAGTGATCCAGGCCCGGCGGATGAGGCGACGCACGGTGATGATCGCATCGGCCAGGTCGAAGTAGGCGTTTATCACCTTCTCGCGACGTTCGTAGCAGCGCTGCAGCCGGTTGAACGCGTTGTGCCAGGCATTCGTTCGCTCCACGTGCCAGCGTCGGGTGGCCTGGATCGGCGCCTTCTCACCCTTGTGCGCGATCTCGCCGCGCAGGCCGCGTTCGGCCAGCAGATCGCGGGTCTTGCCCGAGTCGTAGCCAGCGTCCAGGTGCACCGTGACCTCGGCGGGTAGCGGGCCGATCTGATCGAGCCGGTCCAGGGTGGGCGCCAGCAGCGGCGAGTCGTGGCGCTGCGCCCCGGCCAGCACTCGACCCAACGGGACGCCTTCACCCTCGACCAGCACCGACCGTTTCAGACCCTGTTTGCGCCGGTCAACGGGAGAGGGTCCGGCGCACTCCCCGCCGCCGGGAGCCTTGGTGATGCACCCGTCCACGGCGATGTCGGCCAGGGCCAGTCCGACGATGCGGTCGTAGCAGTCACGGGCGATGGCGGCCAGCTGCGCGAACAGCCCGAGGCGGATCCACTCGTCGCGACGCGCCCGCAATGTCGCCGCCGAGCAGGTGGTGTCGGCGATGGCTTCGTAGGAGCAGCCGAACCGCAGCACCTGAATCAGCTTGTCGAACACGATCCGATCTGGGATGCGGCGGCGGTGACAGCCCCACGGATGGGTGGCCACGAACTCCTCCCGGGCCGGGATCAGCGCGGCGAACTGGTCCCAGAGAGGGTCGATCAGCCAGGATGGGAGAGCGGGCACGGAGCCTCCACGCGATCACGAAGCGTCAGCAACTTCATGATCGGCAGGGTCCGTGCCCGCTTCTGGTTCGCCACGCCGCCCGCGACCACGACGTGATCAATTCGCGCGGCCTCTAAGAACCGCGCCGAGATCCTGGTCGACGGCCCGGAGATCGTTGTGCGGTCGGTGAGAACGCGGGAAGCATGATCCGCCGCGCTTTGCACTTGAGGTTCCGGCAGCTACAGGGCTGCCTGCCCCGAAGAACCAGCCGCTCGGCGTCCTGCAGATGCTCACTTGCGGCGCTCCGTTCACCGCGCCGGTTGATGGGGCCACCTCAAGGGGCAGGATCCCGATAACGCCTCGACTGACAGTGGTGTAGAGACGCGGCCGAGCTCCGAATATCGTTTGTGCTGCCGCCGATCATCAAGTTGGTCGTCAAGGAGGGACCTCGGCAGACTGTATGCACTGGCCGAGTCGGGGGCGTCCCGGCGGACGCCGCAGCGTCACGGCTCTTCGGGGACGACGCAGGCATCGAAGGATGCCTCGCCGTCGCGGGCTGTGCGGCCTGCTGGTTGGGCCTGCGGTGGCGGTGTTCGGGCGGGCGATCAGCTTATGGCCGCCGGCGCCTGCGCGTAGAGCGCCTCGATCTCCGCGGCGTACTTGCGGGCGATCGGGCGCCGCTTGAGCTTCATCGTCGGGGTCAGCTCGTCGCCCGCGGGTAGCCAGTCGACGGGCAGGATCGTGAACCGCTTGACCTGCTCGGGCCGCGAGAGCCTGCCGTTGGCCAGCTCCACGGCCGCGGCCACCGCCGCCTGCACGCCTGCATCGCCGCACAGCGCTGCGGGCGAGGCGTCGGGCAGTCCGTGCGCGGTCGCGTAGGCCGCGGACGCGTCGGGGTCCAGCACGAGCAGCGCGACGTTGTACGGCCGCCGGTCGCCGACGACGAACGCCTGCCCGACGAGCATGCTCGCACCCTTGAGCGCACCCTCGATGTTGGCGGGCGACATGTTCTTGCCCGCCGCATTGATGATCATCTCCTTCTTGCGGTCGATGATCGTGACGTATCCGTCGTCGTCGATCGAGGCGATGTCGCCGGTATGCAGCCAGCCCGCGGCGTCGATCGTCTCGGCGGTCTTGTCCGGCTCGCCGCGGTAGCCGCGCATCACCATCGGGCCGCGGCAGAGCAGCTCGCCGTCCTCGGCCAGGCGCAGCTCGATGCCCGGGATCGCCGGGCCGACGGTGCCGTGCTTGACCCGACCGTCGCGGTTGTAGGTGCCCAGACACGCGAGCTCGGACATCCCCCACAGCTCGTTGATCGGCAGGCCCACCGCCGCGAAGAACTCCAGGATGTCGAGCGAGAGCGGCGCCGCCCCGCTCCCGGACGAGCGCACTCGGTCGAGCCCGAGCCGGCGGCGCAGCGGCGCCCAGACCGCGGTGTCGGCCTTCGCGTACTCGGCCAGCAACGCATCGTCGGGACCGGACCCCGTGCCCGCCACCGCCGCCTGCTCGGCGCGCACCTTCTGCAAACCGACGTCGAGCGCCCGCGCCACGCGCGCGCGGCGCGGGGCGTCCGGCTCGCTCGCGAACCGTGCATCCAGGGCGGCCTTGAGCTTCTCGAAGATCCGCGGCACCCCGCCCCAGCACGTCGGGCGCACCTCCGGCAACACGCCGAAGAGCAGCTTCGGGTCGGGCACACAGGTCACCTGAGTACCAACGGTCATCCCGATGTAGTGGTTGAACCACCGGTCGGCGATGTGCGCCGAGGGCAGGTAGGACAACACCCGGTCCCCGGGCAGGATCTCCATGACGCCGTCGAGGGCAGCCATCTGGGCGAGCATGTTGGCATGCGTCAGCTCGACGCCCTTCGGTGGGCCGGTGGTGCCGGAGGTGTAGATCAGCGTCAACAGGTCGTCCGGACCGACCGCCCGCCAGGCCGCGTCGAACGCGAACGCCGGGTCGCCGAGACGCTCCAGCTCGGCCAGGCCGATCGTGCCATCGACCGCGGCGTCGACGCAGACGACGTGCTCCACGACGCCGCCAGCCTCCCGAATCCGGTCGACGAACTGTGCCTCGCAGCACACCACCCGGTTGCCCGCGTTGCCGAACACGTGTGCCATCTGCCCCGCCGGCGAGGTGTTGTACACCGAGAACGGAGCCGCACCCAGGTGCATCGCCGCGGCATCGCAGAGATGGAACTCCGGCCGATTGACCATCATCAACCCGACCGTCTCGCCCCGGCTCACGCCCAACGCCGCCAACCCCGCGGCGAGGCGCCGCACCCGCGTGGCGTACTCCGCCCACGTGACCTCGATCGCCCCACCGGGGACACGCAGCGCAACAGCGTCCGGGCGGGCGGCCACGGTCCGTTGAAACGCGGCGCACATGCTCGGAAGGTCGATCGTGGTGGTCATGAAGTCGGCCCCCTCCCGCCCATGGCGTAGGGAGGTAGTGCACTACGCCAGTAACACATGGCGACACCCACCGAGCGGGTGAGCACCGCCAACCGTCGAGATCGACGGCGGTCCCACATCGCCGCGCCGTCCGCTCAGTCCTCGGCGACGGCGAGCATCACGCCGGTGATGGTGCACGGCTCGTCGAACGGGTTCGCCCAGGCATGCATCCTCCCGCGCTGCACGACGCAGTCCCCTGGTCCCAGCTCGGTAGCCGAGCCGTCATCGAGGCGCAGCACGGTCCGACCGGAGCTGACGGTCAGCAGGTCAAGGGTCGGTGTCCGGTGCATGCCGGGGCCCTTGCTCGGGTCCATCGCCGCGAGCATCCCCGGCAGCTTCTCCCGCATCTCCGCAACTATGGCCGCCAGCTCATCCGTGCCGCGGCGGCCCGGATAGCCAGGTGGGAAGTACAGCTGGAAGAAGGTGAGCGCACCCCGCGAGGGAACCATCGGCCCGACGCCGTCCGGCGGGTCACCGCCAGCGTCGAGCGCGTCGGGCGGCCGCCGGTCCGTCGCGGTCCACCCGCGATACCCCGTCCGGCCCGGTAGACGTGACGACGACGCGGACCGACATGAGATCCCTCTCCTACATCGGTGGGGAGCACCGTTCACCGGACCTCGCGATTGTCAAGGCTGTTCTCGGTCCACGCGGCCCAGATCAGGAGAACAGAACGCTGGCGGGTAGCAGCGCTGCTCATCCACCACCATGCTTGGCCGCCTACCCAGCACCCACAGCGGCGCACCTGGGACCGGCAGAACGAGGCGCGACTCGGATGGATTGCCAGGCCGGGTGGGGTGAGAAGACGGGCTATCACGTACCCGGGTTGCCTACGGGCCGGTCAGGAGATCGGCTGCAACCAGCGGTTCTCATGGGGCAACACGGCTCTCCTGTCTCTGCACGTCAGAGCGTTGGGTGGACCCGACGTTGCAGCATAAGAACCGCGCAGAGATCACCGTCGATGGCCCAGAGATCGTTGTTCGACCGGTGGGTACGCGTCAGATGTGATCCGCGCGCGGATGGAGCATGAGGATGTCTGTTCGGTAGTCCTTGCCCTTGCGTCCCGATGCCGGCCAGATCGTCAGTTCGTCGGTCGCACCGTCGCGAAGCACGCGCGCAGCCATGGACGCAGGGATGGTCGACTCGATCCTGACGCCGCTCATGGCAAGCACTCCGCGTGAATGTTCCGACCCTTGGTCGTCTTGACGCTCTGCTGGCCGACGACGATCGGCAGATCGCATTCGGGGCACTGGCCGTCGTACTTCGCCCGGTAGCTGAACGCCACGGCTTCGGACTCAGGGCGCCGCACGTCCTTCCCGTTGCAAATGGTGCAGCCGTATTCCATGCCATGGACGCACCCGGTGTCCTCGCTCACGACGCAATGCTGTCTATGCGTGCCCGAACAGCCCGATCAATCTGAGCATCTACATGGTCCGCTGAGGTCGGACCGCTTGTCGTCGGCACACGTGGACTCGCCGCACAATCCGCCCAGACAGGTATCCAGCTGTATCCAGCATTCGTACCAGCCAAACGCCGTTCACCGCGCAAGGATGCCCACCTGACGCAGTCGGCGCACACGAGGGCAGCCATGGCCAATACTTCCCAACCGCGCAGCTGAGCGGTGTCCGTTGCGTGAACGCTCCCCGTACAGACCTGAATCTCGGAGTTGATGCTCGAATGACCCGACTCACCCGTCTCTGCCGTGCCGTGGGCGTGGCCGCCGTCGTGGCCGCCGCGACCCTGTCGACAACGCAGGCGGCGTACGCCGGACCCGACGGACCGACCCTCCCGCCGGGCACCGAGGGCATCGCCGTTCCTGCCGGGAACAAGGTGTTCCTGGTCGGCCATGCCACAGGCGTGCAGACCTACAAGTGCAACGCCGGGCAATTGGCAACAACGGGGTCCGTCCCCACGGCTGACCTGGTTGGCAACAATGACAAGAACGTCATCATCAAGCACTCCGCCGGGCCGACGTGGACGGCTACTGACGGCAGCACGGCAATAAAGGACCCGGCGGTGAATATCGTGTCGGCGCCTTCCCCTACCGGCTCGATTCTGTGGCTGCTGCTCACGACCAAGGGCGCGGCCGGTCGTAACGGCGACAGGCTGGCGGGCACGACCTTCATCCAGCGGGTGAACACGACCGGCGGAGTCTCTCCCGGCGGTGCCTGCACAGAGGACCTCCCCGTCCCCTACACCGCCGACTACTACTTCTGGAAGGCGACCGGCAAGCCCTGATTGGGCGCATCGACCTGCAGAATGGCCGCTCCTGGACCATCCGGGAGCGGCCATTCCTGTCGTGTACGAGCCGATGAGGCTGGCTCTGTCGAGCAAGTTGGTCATGAGCCGGGTGGGGTCGGGGGTCACCAACTCCAGACCCATGCGATCGACTTGATCAACCACACGATTGTCAGCACTGCCGACAGGCCCAGAACAGCAATGAGAGCCACCGCCACGAGGACGAGGAGGACTCGCATGGCGATGTCGTAGAAGCTCATGACGGAGCTCCATCAACGACCCGCTTGGCTTCCTGCAGCCGTTGGAAGTCGGCCGTAGAGTCACCGGCATCGGGGTGGAGTCGTTGCGCAGCTCTTCGATAGCACTGTGCCCGTCTCTCGGCAGCTAACGGGCCGTTCAACAAGTCGACTGGTACATACGACCCCTCGCCGCCTTCGCCCGTTATTCCACCCTGGGCAATCAGAAACGCAGCAGCGTCCTCGGCCGTCATCTGCGCCGCGGGCATTGCGATGCCCGAGCCCAACGCTCGAAAGCCTGCGTACTGCTCGCCACGCTGGGTGATGCCGTATACGTGCTGCCGATGGCCGGGGTACTGGATCGCCATCGCCGGTTCGTGATCGACGGTCGCCCGGTCGTCACCGGGCTGGCCGCCGTTGGCGACGCCTGGGCGTGCACCAACCCGTCGGCCGGGCGGGGGCTCTCGGTCGGTGCCGTGCACGTCCAGCTCCTGCGGCGGCTCGTGCGGCAGTCACTGGACCGGCCCGCCGCGTTCACCGACGCCTTCCACGAGCGCACCGACCAGGTGGTCGGGCCCTTCTTCCGCAACCAGGTCGCGGCGGATCGGTTCCGCATCGCGGAGATGGCGGCCGCACGAGACGGCGCCCCGACGCCGCCGGGCGACCCACGGATGGTCGCCCTGATCATCGTTCGATCGGTAGGGACACGACGCACGTGATCTTGGGATCGCGCCGAAACTCGGCCGCGTGGTCGGCACTCTCCACGACTGATCACTCTCACCAAAGGAGCAAGCCCCCGGCGGTAAGCAGCAAGGTAACGACAGGCGCCGAGTCCGTGCACATCTCCGACCGCATCCCGCCCGCAGGGAACACGCTCAATCCCGATGCCAGGCGGGGCAGCTCAACATCTCATCCATCGCCCGTTTCCGCAGATCGTGGACGCAGGTAGTTGCCGTGCCGGTGGATGATCCTCCACTCGCCGTCCTCTCGCCGGTAGAGGTAGGTGACGCGCAGTGTGTAGTCCTGGACCGGGCCCGGGTCGAACGAGGTGTGCTCGTATCCCACCGTGTAGGCCAGCTCGCCGCCGACGCCAGCCGCGACAAGGTCATAGTCGAAAGACCGGCACGCGACGATCTGCGTCACCGCCGTCTGGAATATCCGCCGCACCTCGTCGATGCCGGACCTGCAGGCGCCGCTCGCGCCAAACAAAGTCACCGGATCCCGGGTGGACCACAACGCCAGCCGGGCGTCGAGGTCACGCTGGTGCCATGCCGACTCGGTTTCGACTTGACGCGGCAGCGCCGTGGCGACGAAGTCGGCGAGGTCGGTCACCGCTGCCGCCAACGTGTGGGCTGACCCGCGGAGATAGGCGTGCTCAGGTCGGCGGCCGGAGCGACGTCGGGCCGGTGGACCGCCTGCGGCAGCCGTGTTTCGGTTTTGATGAGGCGGGGCCGGACCGCCGTCAGGACCTCGTCCGGAATTTCGTCCTGCTCGGAACCGATCATCGTCTGCGGCATCTCGTGCTCCTCATGGACGTTGTGTGGTGGATGTACCGAACCTGACCGTTCGGCATGTCAGCGGGCGTGCTTCCGTTCCGCGGGCGCGAGCCGACGGACCAGCGGCTTTTCCACGATGGGCAGCACGGCGAACGGCGACCATGTGCGGCATCCGCTCCCCGTCACCCAGAGGCTTCGGACTGCGACAGGTCACCGTGCCGGTGGACGATCTTCCACTGCCCGTTCTCGCGCCGATAGATGTGCGTGACGCGCAGGACGACCGGGGCGACGGGGCCGCCGTCGAGGGACATCGTGGCCCGCTCAAACCCGACCGTGTAGCCGAGATCCCCGCTGACCCCCGCGGCGAGCAGCTCGAACTCGTACTCCCGGCAGTCGGAGAACCGCGACGCGATCGACCGGAACCGGTCGCTGATCCGATCCCAGCCGCTGCATGGCGGGCCCTCGGCGCCGAAGAGGGACAGTGGGTCGTGGCTCGACCACATCCGAAGCCGTGGCCCCGGGTCGCCGTTGCGCAGCGCGCGTTCCTCCTGCTCTTGGCGCGGTAGTACGTCGGCGAGGAACTCGTCGACCTCGATCGTGGCCGTTGTTGCTCGGTTCATGGCGTTTCCTCCTCGGATCAGGCGATGGTCGGGAACGGTAGGCACCCCGCCGGTCCGCGGCATCCGGCGAAGTACGCAACCGGGTACTCAACCGGGTACTCAGGCCTCGGTGCGGGCGCTCCACGCGGCGATCTGGCTGCGGGAGGCGAACCCGAGCTTGGCGAGGATGTGCTGGACGTGGTTCTCGGCGGTGCGTTCGGAGATGAACAGCCGCCCGGCGATCTGGCGGTTGGTCAGACCCTGCGCCACGAGGCGGGCGACCTCTGTTTCCCGTTCGCTGAGCCCGGGCGAGCGGGCCCGGTCGAGGCGGGCGACGAGCGCCGTAGTCCGGTCCGCGTAGGCGGCCATGCCCAGCGCGCGCACCAGGCGGTCGGCGTCGCGCCCGGCGACTTCGGCCCGCTCGCGGTCCCCGCGGGCGTCGCGGGCGAGCAGCGCTACCGCCAGGTGGTAGCGGGCCTCGCCGGCGAAGCCGGAAGCACCCGCCCGGTCGGCCTGCTCCACGGCCGACCCGAGCAGCACGACCGCCCGGTCCTGCTCGCCCAGCGCGGCGGCGCCGCGCCCGAGCGCCAGGTCGACCGGCCCGAGGTAGACCACGCCGTTGCCGCCCGCCACGTGCGCGCCCCGATACCGTTCCAACAGCCCGAACAGGTAGGCGAGATCATCGGTCCGGTCCAGGCCTGCGGCAACGAGCGACCCGTAGCCGTAGCCAGGGAGCATGAAAAACGGCGGCAGAACCCAGGTCGTGGGCGGCCCCGCCTGCTGATAGGCCACGCCAGCCGCGTCCGCCCGCCCGGCGCACAGCAGCAGGAACGCCTGATGCAGCCGCGTCATCGTGACGAACGGCGGCGGCGCGTCCGGCGGCTGCTGCGCGAACGCCGCCCCCTCGTCTGTGAGACCGACGTGCCGGGCCAGCGCGCACTGCAACGCGAAGTACCGGCCCGTAGCGGGGGTGGGCTCGATACCGCGCATCCGGTCGAACGCGCGTCGACCGGCCTGGGCGGCATCGCCGAACCGGCCCCTGGCCTGGGCCACGCAGGCGATGACCCGGTCGAGATGCCACGCGCCGACCGGCCCCCCGACCCGTCCGGCGGCGACCCGCAACGGCGCCAGCTCCAGCGCGGCGTCCATCAGCCGCCCGCCCTGCACCAGCGCGCCGATGCGCCAGATCTCCGCCCACATTGCCATCCGCGCGTCGTCGGTGCGCCGCGCGAGGGCGCGCATCTCGGCGGCCAGGTCCAGCCGCTCCGCCACTCCCGCCGGGCCCGGGCAGGCCTCCTGCCGGGCGTGCAGCGCCTCCCCGAGCGCCCCGTCGTCGCCGCAGCCGCGGGCAAGCTCGAGCGCGGCCATGCTCAACGCCGCGGTGCGCTCCAGATCGCCGTCGTAGAGCGCAAGATGGCAACGCTGAGCCAGCAGCCGGGCCCGAAGCGCCGCATCGCCGTCGCCGCCGTCCTCGCCATTGTCGCCGAGGGCCGCCAACGCGTTGTCGCACAGTTGCTTGGCCAGCCCGCGCAGATCAACAGTCGCCTCGACGACGAGCGCGGCCTGCCCCATGAGCTCGGGACTCGCCGCCCGCCGTGCCAGCTCCATCGCCGCCACCGCCGCCTCGCCACACCCGTCGGGATCGCCCGCGACGTACGCCGCCCGGCCCAGCGCGACCAGCACCCGATACCGCTCGATCGTGGAGAGCCGCTCGTCGAACCCCAGAGCCGTGCGGTACAGCCGCACTCCCTCCTCGTAGGCCAGACGGCGGACCGCCTCGTCGGCCGCACGCACGGCCCACCCCCGCGCCGTGGCGGCCTCTCCGTACGGGGCCAGCCGCGCCCAGTGGCGCGCAATGTCGGCCAGGTGCTCGGACAGGTCCTCGGCGAACCGCTCCTCGATCGCCACGGCGACAGCCCGGTGCAGCGCGAGCTGCTCCGCCGTGGACAGCGTCGCCTCGACCGCGTCTCGAGTGAGCACATGCACGAACCGGTAGTCCCCGCCGATGCATTCCACCAGGCCATGCCCGACCGCCTCGTCGAGCGCCGGGAGCAGACGTGCCACCGGTTCACCGCGGGCCGCCGCGACCAGGGCGAGGGAGAACTCGCGGCCCACCACCGCCGCCGCCTGCAGCACCCCCCGGCACTCGGCGGAAACCCGATCCAGCCGGGCCCGCACGACGTCCAGCACGCTGCGCGGCGGGCGGTCCGCTCGCCACGTCCCGTCGGCCACCACCCGCGCGACCTCCCGGACGAACAGCGGGTTGCCCCCGGTCACCTCGACGACCGCGGCCGCTGACCCGTCGCTGACGCCCGGCGCGAGCAGGGCCAGCTGCGCGCGCACCTCCTCGGCCCCGAAGCACAGCAGCTCGACGCGCTCCACCGCAGCCGCGCCCAGCAACCCGGGCAGCATCCGCAACAGCGGGCCCGACGGCTCGCCGTCGCGGAACGCGGCGAACACGAGCAGGCGCATGTCCGCGATCCGGTCGACGAGGCGGCGCAACACCACCAGCGAGGGCTCGTCGCCGCGATGGATGTCGTCCAGGACGACGAGCAAGGCGCTGCGTTCGGCCACCCTTCCGATCGCGTCGCTCACGTCCTCGAAGAGCCGAAAACGGTCCGCAGGCGACGCCACCGGACCCGCGAACACCGCATCGGGATCCACATCGAGGGAGCGGAGAACCTGACGCCATGGCCAGAAGGCGGGCGCGCCTTCGACCTCGGGACAGCGGCCCCAGGCGACCGCGCAATTGACCGCGAGGGCCATCCTCGCAAGCTCCTGGCCCAGCTTGGTCTTGCCGATCCCGGCCTCGCCCGAGCAGAGCACGACGCGTCCCGCACCGTCGCGGGCGGCGTCGAGCCACCGCCGCAGGGCGTCGAGCTCCCGTTGCCGCCCGACGATCCTGTCCTGCCCCACCTGGGCAAGCATCACAGCCCCGGTCGGATCCCGGAAGGCACCCGTCGGATCCGGCGATCGCCACCAGCTTGCGCAGGACGCGTCGCAAAGGGATCAGGACAGCGTCACGCCCCTAACCACCGCCGTGATCGGGACGTTCACGCACACCGGATGCCGGTTCTCATCGGTAACGCGACTGCGCGTTCCTGCACGTCACAGGGTTGGTGGAGGTGCTTGTCGCTTACTCGCACACCGTGCAAGCGGCTTGACCAGCGCAAACCCTCCCGACCGACGTGCTCAAGCACGGACAGCCCGATAGTCCGTGCTCACACCGCCACGACCGGGACCGGGACGCCGCGTTCGCCGAGCAGCACCCGCAGAGCGCAGGCTCCCATGGTCGTCCGGGTGCAGATCTTGTGGCGTTTCGAGGGCCATAACGCCGAGATCGCAACAAGATCGGTCCGCGGAACGACCTGCACGGCCCTGAGCGACTTCAGGATCGCGACCTTCTCGGAGGCCACCGAGACCGTCGATCTCGCCAGCGAGCCCATCGCGATCATGCTTTCCACGGTCTGCTCGTCGAGGCACTGCACTCTCGACCATGCTCGAAGGAACACCACGGCTCCTCCGCCAGCCTCAATAGCGAGCCCGATCAATGATCGAGCTGGGCATCACGCCGACGACGATCACCGTCGGCCGCCCGACTGACCTGCGGCTTACGGCACACAATGTCGGCGATGGCGAGTGCATCGAGGTCGTCGTGCGCATCGCACTGCCACTGGGGCTTCGGATGGTTGGCGGATCGGGTCGAGTGCGGATAGCCCGGTTGAGCCCGGGATCGTCGAAGGCTCATCCCTTTCGTGTGATCGCAGGCAGGCCGGGCGACTACCACGTCACAGCTCCCAACTTTTCCTACCAGGACGCCATGGGCCGCTCGCGACCCGTCCGGCTCAGCGGATGGGCCCTCACCGCCGTCGCGGAATCCGCGCCGCAGCCCCTGGCCACCGGACCGCGGCATCCCATGATCGTGGAGCGGATCCGTACAGTCCGGATGCCGGACCCGGGAAGGTCTTCATCAGCTACCGCCAAGACGACACGTGGGAGCTCGCCGACCATGTGCACAGTGAACTGTGCCGCGAGTTCGGCACGGACCGCGTCTACCTCGACCGCCGGAACCGACAGCCCGGCACCGACTTCCGCGATCGGTTCACCGACGCCCTGATATGGAGGCCATCCTGTCAAGAGGGCAGGGTGAAGCGGTGCCCATGGCCGTCGCCGTGGGCACCGCTTCGGTCGCCGGATGCGGTGTTGGTGGTGACGAGCGTGTCGGCTTCGACGCGTTGTCAGTCTGATATTCGCGGATTGGTTACACGCATGACGGACTGTTCGGCTGGTGAGCGGTTCCGCGGTCTAGTGTCGAGCGTGCCCCCCGTGGGAGGTTGCTCATAGGGCGTTCGCGGGTTGCTCGCAGGCGCTGTCGTCACCACCGGTGCTCATCCGGGCGTCATGGTGGGCCCTTCCTCCGTCCTGGCGAGCACTTCTCGGCGTGTGGGAGGTGTCAACATGCAGCGCCCGCAGCGCAGCGAGGACGAACGATGTTGACACCGACAAGCGGCGAGAGACGATTGATGACAGGGGCAAGGCCCGATCCGGCCGTCAGTCCAGCACGGCCAGCGACCAGCACCAGCCGGCCAACTCGCGGGCGATCGCGGTGTTGGCGATCACGGGCAGCTTGTGCCGGGCGTCGAACCCGGCCCAGCGGGCGTGCAGGCGCCGGTTCGCGCGCTGCCCCCGGTCCCGCGCGGCCGGATCGGCCCGGTTCAGCCGCCGCCGCAGGTCCGCCCCGACCCGGTAAGGGAGTCGGTGGTGCCAGGCCGCCTCGATCAGCAGCCGGCGGGCGTGCCCGTTGCCGGTCTTGGTGATCGAGCCCTGTGAGCGGGAGGCCCCGGAGGAGGACTCGGTGGGCACCAGCCCCAGATAGGCGCCGATCGAGCGGCCGGTCAGCCGCTGCCAGTCGCCGATCTCGACGGCCAACCCGAACGCGGTCAGGGTCGCCACCCCGCGCAGACACCCCAACCGGGTCACGACCGGGGTGAACTCGCTCCCCGCGGCCATCGCGGTGATCGCGGTGTCCAACCGGTCCCGCCGCGCCAGGGTGGCCAACACGGTGTCGTAGGCGGTGTCGAAGGCCAACCCAGCCCCGGTGCGGCGAACGCGGCAGTGCGGCGCCGGGCGCGCAACCACAGATCATGCGATCCGGTCCAGGGCTTGCCGCCGTAGTAGACGATCCCGTGACGCAGCAACAGCTTCGACAACCGATGCCGGGCCCGCATCAGATCCCCGCGCACGTCCTCCCGGGCCCGCACCAGATCCCGAGCCGCTTCCCGCTCCACGCTGGGCACCTCGACCGCGACGATCTCGCCCAAGTGCAACAACCGGGCCAAGTGCCGGGCATCCCGCACGATCTTCTCCGAACTACAAATGATCTTGAATCTCGGGTGAGGAGCCTCCGGAGAATGATCAGGGCGGTGGTGGTGCGGGCGGGGTGGTGACGGCGCGACCGGCGGCGTCGGCGAAGGTGGGTATGCCGAGTCCGACGGCGTGGTTGCGCTGGGCGGCGATCTGGTCCATCTGGGCGAGCTTGGCGTCGGCGCCGGCGAGGCTGACTTTCAGGCCTTCGGCTTCCCCCAGCCAGTGGTGGGATTCGGCTTCGGCGATGCGGGCGAGGAGGTTGTCCCGGATCTGGGCCAGCCGGGGCCGGGCGGCGGGGTCGGGGCGCAGCAGTGGGCAGCGCAGGCAGCTGTGTTCGTGGATGCAGGGGGTGTCGTAGGAGCGGCCGCAGTCGCCGAGAGCGAGTTTGCGGTGCTGGAAGTGGCCGATGAACTGGGCCCATTCCTCATCGGTGGGGGTGCGGTATTCCTCGCTGGGGCGTAGCGCGCGGCGGCGGGCGATGAACGCCCGGTGGCTGTTGATCACTTCTTCGGGGTAGACGGCCTTGTAGCCCATGGTGGTGTTGATGTCGCGGTGGCCGGCGACGAGTTGGGCGATGTGTGGGGGCATCCCGTGCATGATCGCGTCGGTGAGGAACAGCCGGCGGAAGTCGTGGAAGGTGTAGCGCAGCGCGGCTCCGGTGGTGTCTTTGATCCCGAGCGCGGCGAGTGCGTGGTCGAGGTAGGTGCGCAGCGATCTCTCGGAGACCGCCCGGTTTTCCAGTCGGCGCCGCCATTGGAACAGCAGTGGCATGGGCGGGTTGTAGACGCGTTCGTTCTTGTCGTAGGAGACCACGAGCGGGACGTGCGGCTGCCCGCCGCGGATCCGGGCGATGATCGCCGACAGCGCGTCGGCGAGCTCGGGTGAGATCACCAGCAGTCGTTCGGTGTCGGTCTTGGACGGGCTGATCTGCAGCAGCGGGATCAGCTCGCCGGTGCCCGGCAGCCGGTATTGGATCAGGCTGTGGTGACACAGCTCGGTCAGTTCCTCGATGCGGATGCCGGTGTGGCGCAGCACCTCGACCATCGCCCAGGTCCAGAACCCGCGGTGTTCTTCGAAGCTCAGGTCGCGGCGCGTGCCGGTGTTGGGATCTTCGGCCCAGACCCGACCGGTGGTGTCGGTCCGCATCACCGTGCGGCGCAGTGTCGTGCTGGCCGCGGTGAACAGCGCGCCAGGCTCGGTCCGGCTGGCCGCGGCGAGCAGTTCGGCGGTGCGGTCGCGTTCGTCGGCCACCCAGGAGACGAGGGCGGGTAGTACCGGCAGCCGTTCGCGGGTGCGGTGGTCCATTCGGGCCTTGCGGTGCGCGCGGTCCTTCTTGTGCGAGACGTCGCCGGCGCTGACCGGGCAGCGCACCGCCCACGGCCCCCAGCGGGCCGGGTTGTCCTCGGCCCACTCGGCGAGGTCGAGATAGAAGGCCCGCACGGCGGTGAGCACGCTGCGCCCGTCCAGTCGCGGCGAGGTCAGCCGGACGTCACCGCCGGGGCCGGTGGTGGTGCGGGTGAGCACCCGCTGCTTCCACGCCGTGGCGACCTCGCGGGGCAGCTGAAGGGAGTCGATGCCGGGGTGGTGGGCCTCCAGATCGGCCCAGAACAGCTTGCCGAGCAGGTAGGCGAAGCGCTGCAGCGAGGAGAAGTCCACCGAGGGTTGGCGTTCGCGCAGGTAGTCGACCAGCAGGTCGCGCACCGGGCGGCAGGCGATCTGGTAGCGGTCGATCAGCTGCTCGCAGCTGGGCTGGCCGCGGCCGGAGAACATTTCGATCGCGGCCGGGGCGTGCTGGCCGAGAATGCCGTGGGTGCGCAGCAGTTGATAGAACAGCGGGCTGTGGGCGTGCGCCTCCGAAGTCACCCGCAGGGCGTCGCTGACCTGCAGTAACTGGACGCAGTCGCCGACCGCGACCTCGGCCACCTGCCCGCCCTTGGCGGCGAGGATGACCGCGATCCGGGTCAGGGCCTGCTGCCCGGTCTGCAGCCCGACCCGCCCGTGGGTGCACGCCTGGGCGAGCGCGGCGAACGCCGCGGGGTCGCGGGTGCGGGCCATCTCGGTGGCCAGGCCCCGACGGGCCGGGGCGAACCGCAGCAGCCAGCCCAGGCTGGGCCGGATCACATCGGCGCAGATCAGCATCATCAGGCCGGGGCCCAGATGCGGCAGCCGCCCTCCGGCGGGCACGGTGGATCGGGCACGGCCGGCGGACGCGGCGGTGACCAGGTCGCGCCAGTCGGGCTGGTCTTCGGCGCCGCCGGCCTGCCAGCGCTGCTGCCAGTTGATGCCGGGGAAGGTCTGCAGCCAGCTCAGCACGGCCAGCACCCCCAGCCGTCGGGTCTGCTGGCTCAACGGGTTGTCCAACGCGAACGGCGCGCTCAGCACCCGGGCCAGCACCGCCGCGCGGCTCGCCTCGGTCTGCGGCCAGGACGGCGCAACCGGGCGGGGCGGAAACGCCGCCAACAGCGCCACACCGGTCTGCTTGACCGGCACGGTGCCCGCCACCGCGATCGCCGGGCTCGCGGAGTCGCCCGGCGGCGTCCTGGACCCGGCCAACAGATCGGCGGCGGTCATGATGCGCCCTCCCCGAACAGGATCCGCAAGCTCTCCGGCCGGTATCCGGCCGCCGGGGCCGCGACCGGGTCCCGCTCGCGTTGCCGGGCGTGGAAAGCCAGTACCGCGGCGATGACGTCCTCGGTGATCGGGTTGAGGTAGCGCTGGGTGGTCGACAGATGCGCATGCCCGAGCACCCACTGCACATCGGTCAGCGGCATCTGCGGGTCCCGGGCCATCCGATACGCCGCCGAGTGACGAAGATCGTGCAGCGACCAGTTCGACCCCAGCGCGGCGTTGGCCCGATTGAACATCGCCCTCGCCGCGTCGTAGCCCAGCCGCCGCAACGGGCGCCGCAACGTCCACCACAACGGCTCGTCTCTGCCGGCGGGGACCAGGCCGGCCAGCTGCGCCTGATACAGCCGCAGCCACACGAACGCATCCGGAGAGCCCGGCAACGGCTGCAGCACCCGGGTCCCCTTGCGGATCACCGTGATCAGCTGTCGGCCCGGGTCGACGTCGCCGACCGTGGCGCCCAACAGCTCCGACGCCCGCGCCCCGGTCGACACCCACAACGCGACCAGGGCCCGGTCGCGATGCGAACCCAGCCGCGCGAACAACGCATCGAACTGCTCATCGGGGATGCACCGCGGCGCTCGCGCCACGACCTTGGGCCGGTACCGGCCGCTGCGCTGCCCGACCAACGGGTCCATTGGGTTGTGATGCCGGCGACCGTGTCCGGCCCCGCGGCGCCGAGCCTGCGGGAACGGGTTGACCATCGGCCCGGTTCCGGCCTCCAGGTGGAATTCGTAGAAGCCGCGCAACACGCTCTCGCAGTGCGCCACCGTCGTCGCCTCGTAGCGGTCACCGCGGGAGGACTTGCCGGTCACCGCGTTCACCCTCGCCACCGGCGGCGCCGTGCCCGATCCGGGTGCCCCGCCAGCCGGGTATCGCCAGTGCGGGCGGGTCGGCTTCCGCGCGGCCTGCAGCCAGCGGCAGAAATCGCGCGCCTCGACCCGGGTCGCCTGGTCCCACCGCACCCCGATCGCCCACAGGAACCGAAACCAGCGCAGCAGATCCATCCCATACGAGCGCTGGGTGGTGCCCGGTCGGCCGCACCCGGCCAACTCGGCGAAGAACGCCGCCACCGACTCGACCACCACACCCTCGCTGTCCACGACCCGGTAGGGCAGAAACAGGTCGCCGGTCGCCTCAAGCGACCCAGACAACGGCACCACCAGCCCGGACAGCTCCCGCGGGAGGTCCCCGTCGTTGATCACGGCGCGGGAACCTAGCCAGCACGACCAAAGCGCGCACATCCCGACCAGCGCACCGGCCCGGTAGTTCGGTCAACAGGTCGGTCTTGCAGGCCAGCGGGGCCAGCCTCTTCTGGGCGTCGGCGATCGCGACCTGCCAGCCCGCCAGCTCCAGCTGGTCGTGCACGAACCGAGCGCCGTTCATCGATTCGATCGCGGCGTACACCGGCTCGCCGAACCCGCCGATCCAGTCAGCCAGCGCGGTCAACCCGCCGCGGTCGGGTATCGCGGTGGTCACCGCCAACGCCGCCCCCGCCTCGTCCATCACATGAACATCCAGCCGTGTTCGGCTCAAGTCCAACCCGACGTGCACCATGACAACCGGCCTCCTTCCGACACGTTCTGCCGGCCCAGCACCAGCAAGCGTGCCCCGGGGGGAGGCCCCCGGCTTCATGACATTCAGTCGCAGTCTCATCCATCGACGTACGAAGGCAGCCACCGGCGTTCGCGTGCTGTCATCGGCCCCACGTCGGGACGGTCGCCACCTTCGATGAACAGCGGCCGGACGACTTGGAAAGTGTGTTAGTACAGCTCTCGTGGATTTCTCGGATGATTAAACTGCTGCCGTACGGCGTAGCCGATCTGCTGCGCCTGCCAGTGTGCTCGGGCGATCTCCCAGCGCCGTTGCTCATCAAGTCCAGGCTGCCAACTGCCGTTCGTACTGATGGCGGGCGTTCGCGTTCTGGTTCGACACTACTATCGCCATGATGATCCACACCGGCAGCCAGAACCCGAGCGTCACGAAGCACAGAAACAGGTGCAGGAGGTGCGTCACCTCCTGGTAGTGGGGCGGGGCGGGGGGCGGGTACATGACCGGCCGGTCGCTCCATCCGTCCGTTTCGTTACGTCTCGGGCCGAACGACGCCTGCGGGATCTAGACGGTGTAGTCCGTTCAGGGCCGTTTCGGGGTACACGCGCGTTACGCCGACGCGGCGCTGCGAGACGACCAGCGGGTCTCTGCACTGGCGCTGCTGACATGGACACCGCGGTACGATGCCACCTAGCTAGTACGTGATCTTCACTAGTCTCATTTCTAGTCTCATTCGCTGCCGTTCGCGCATGTCCAGAGCGCGTCACGGAGAAGCAAAGCCGCCCGACGAGCTGCAGGCGGTCAACGACGGACACGGAAAGGCAGACCTCGAAAGCGTGAGAGCGGAAAACGGAGTACAAACCGCGAGTAGGAGAGCTACGCGGCCCCATTACCAGCAAGTACGGCTCTGGAGGTTCCTCGATCTCGCGCCTCACGCCGCGCCGCGGTGGGTGCGGGCGCGCCTTCGTCTTCTATCCGCGGCGAACTGCCTCCGGGCGCATCCAGCGCTGCTGTCCTCGTCGAATCCACTCGGCCGGTTCCGTCGTGGCGGGGGGCAATTGGCGGGCATGCCCGCGGACCTCGGCGAGGACGTCGTCGACCAGCCTCGGGATGGACCAGACTCCGTCTTGAAGGGCTTCGCGCAGGACACCGCCCACACCTTGACCGGGGATCGTAGGGCCGGGATCGAGGCGAAGTGACCTGCGCGTGGTCCGAATGTGGTGGAGGCCTTCGACGGCCGTGTCCTGCGCGATGCGGCACTGTCTCGGGGTCCGCGCGGCCCCGAGCTCGGCAGCGGCAGCGGTGAACCGCTCGGCGGCTTCGGCCAGTCCCGCAGCGTTCCCCGCCCCAAGCCGGGCAGCGACGCCGTCGAGAAGGAGGAGCTCGCCGCCGAGCCGTTCGACCCAATGCCGGGCTTCCGCACGGGCATCGTCGAGTTGGCGGCGGTGGTGCGCGCGAGCCGCGAGCGCGAGGGTGGCGACGACAACGACGAACATCACCGCGACCAGCACCATCGCGGTCACCAACACTGTGGTCACGGACTCGACCGTACTCGGGAGACCGCGGTCGCGGTGGCCTTCGCCAGCACCAGCGATCTTCATCTAGGGTCTGTTGGAGGCGACAGATGCGGAGCGCACGCAAACCTGGGCCGAACGATCTACTCCGGCCTCCGCTACCGACGAGCCACGCATCCAGGATGCGCCGCTCACCAGTTGCCAGCAGCCGATCTTCACAGCTCGGTCGCCGGCATGAGTTCTGGCATGACGGACCGCGTTCTCCCTGATCGCGAGGTGCCGTGAGTGCCGCGGGATGTGCGATCGGTGCTGGTTAGAGCGCTGAGGGACTCGGAACTACATCCTCGTAATGCGTAGGTCTGGGGTTCGACTCCCCAAGGCGGCTCCGTTTCCGCAGGTCACAGCGATGTTGATCTATCTGGCCTGCGCGTGAAACTGGCCGTGGCCTCCGCGTGGAGTGTTCCCGCAGGCCAGGCGGGGTTTATCGTGGCCTCCCTGGAACGCCTGGCGGCCACTGTTGGCTAGTGCGCGTCGAAGGCTAACGGTGTCGCCGGTGAGCGACGCACGTCGACGAGCCCCGGGCGAAACCACCTCACTGCTGCGCGCCGGTGACGTGTGTCCGCGGATCGAGCCGGGTCACCTGGCCCATCGGCGTCGAGCTCGGCCAAGGTGCTGCCGCCGATGACGGGCTCGTAGTACGATGAAATACGATGAGCGACCGTGCGGGAGATCCGGTGGACCGAGGACAGCGAGGACCACATCGCTCGTCATGGTGTGCAGCCGGTAGAGGTCGAGCAAGTTCTCTACACGCGGCCACGACTGGTCGCGGCGGGTCGCGAGGACGTGACGCTGGTCTTTGGCACGACCGATGCCGGGCGGCATCTCGTGGTCGTGTTGGCCGACGCCGAGGATGGACGTCTGTTCGTGGTCACCGCACGAGGGATGACCGACTCGGAACGGCGAGCATTCGCTCGGCGCGCTCGATGAGCGGACAACGTGGAGGTGGGATCCGTGCGTGACCGCGATCGGGATGCGCTGCGGGAGCATTTCGACGGCGCCGACCTGTCGGATGCCATCGATGCGGCCGTCTGGGAGTCGGATGTCGAGTCGGATCCGATGATCGTGACGTCGGTCCGGTTGCCGAAGTCACTGCTGGACTGGGTGCGCGAACAGGCGGCAGTCGAGCAGGTCAAGCCGACCGCGCTCATCCGTCGGTGGATCGAGGATCGGCGTCGGAACTCGGCCGAGCGACCGGTAGCCGCCGAGGACGAGGCCGTGACGCGGTTGGCCGAGCGCGTCTCGCGACTGGAAGCGGTCGCGCTGCGGGTCGTCGCGATCGACGACAACGCCGGCGCAGACGGCATGACGGATCTTCTCGCGGCGCTCCAGCGCAGCGTCGATGACGCGAGGCGGCGAGCCGCTCCGCCACCCTCAAAGGAGGAGCGTCGGGGGGCCTGATCGTCGGCGCCGCCCGCGATGTCGATCTCCGGCGTGGCCTCCTTCGTGGCCTCCAATGGAGTCCAATCATATTCGACTCTGAGCACGGTGAACGCCTCGACGTGCACCGATGGACTGATGGAGCACGGTGATATCGGGGTCGGGCGTACTCGTAATGCGTAGGTCTGGGGTTCGACTCCCCAAGGCGGCTCATTTGTGCAGGTCAACGGCCTGATCGAGGATCTTCGCGAGGCTGCGGCCTCCGCCGTGGCCTCCCTCGGTCCTATCCGCGCAGGTCGGAGTGGGTATCTCGTGGCCTCTATCGGTATGCGTCGCTCACGTGCTTGAGCGTCCCTTGTGATACGCGCCGCGGACGCGGTATCCGCCGCGGTGTGTCGGTGATCCCGTCTGATGGGGTCTCCGGCTCCCGAGCTGTCAGGCCTGGCGGTTGGCGGTTCCCGCGGCCAGTTGGTGGGGTGCGTGCTGCCTTGACGTGCCGTGATCGGTCAGCGGATCGTGGTGCCCTTGGCTAGGGCTCGTAGTACGATGAACTACATTGACCTACTGTGCGGGAGATCCGGTGGACCGAGGCGAGCGAGGATCACATCGCTCGCCATGGCGTGGTGCCGGTCGAGGTCGAGCAGGTCCTGTACTCCCGGCCGCGTTTGGTTGCGGCGGGGCGCGAGGAGGTGACGTTCGTGTTTGGCACGACCAATGCCGGGCGGCACTTGGTGGTCGTGTTGGCCGACGCGGAGGACGGGCGCCTGTTCGTCGTCACGGCGCGGGACATGACCGACTCGGAACGGCGGACGTTCGTCCGTCGTGCACGTTGATGCGGCGGGGCGGAGGTGGAAGCGGTGGATGATCGGGCACGAGATGCCTTGCGGGACCATTTCGACAATACCGATCTGTCGAAGACGATCGAGTCGGCGGAATGGGAAACCGAGATAGAATCGGATCCGATGATTGTGACGTCGGTTCGGTTGCCGAAGTCGCTGCTGGATTGGGTGCGGGAACAGGCTGCTGCCGAGCAGATTAAACCCACCGCGCTCATTCGTAGGTGGGTCGAGGCCAGGCGTCGGGCGTCGACTGATCAGCAAGCCGGGGGCGGCGACGAGGCGGTGGCGCAGCTGGCCGCGCGGGTTTCGCGGCTGGAGGCGGTGGCCCTCAGTGTCGTCGGGGTCGAGCAGGAGACCGACGCCGACAGTATGACCGAGCTTCTGGAGGCGCTACAGGCAAGCATCGACGCGGCGAAGGTGAAGTGCCGTCCTCCCTCGGCTGATCAAGAGCGTCGCGGGGCTTGACGATCCGCACGAGCTGTTGATCTCCGGCGTGGCCTCCTTCGTGGCCTCCAATGGAGTTCTGCGGGGTCCAATTCTGAGCATGGTGAACAGTTCGACGTGCACGGATGGACTCCGAGAGGTGGTGAATGCGGGGTTCGGCGTACTCGTAATGCGTAGGTCTGGGGTTCGACTCCCCAAGGCGGCTCCGCAGGTCAGAGCCACTTTCCGCCCCTCTTGATGAGCCCTCTAAGGCCGATCGTGGAACTATCCGTGGAACGAAGCGTCGCTACCGTGGTTCCATGGCGCCCTCGAAGCCCCGCGCCCGGCGTGCCCGCGGCGGTGTCGCCGGGCTTGTACCGGCCGATCGACAGGATGGCGTTGTCGACCCGGCAGACCATGGCGTCGGTGGAGGTCACGTAGTCGACCAGGAAGGTCTCGACACCCCAGCTCATCGCGAGCTGGCTGCGCACCTCGGGCTTGAGGGTGAACGCCAGAAGTGGCAGCAGGGTGTGCAGGCGCGCCAGCCGCCGCACTGTGTCGCCGGAGACCGAGAACGCGACGAGCGCGTGAGCCGAGAGCCGCTCGCCGATGTCGCGCGCGGCGAACGACAGCACACCGCGCTAGGTGCGCGGGACGTGGTTGAGCCGCGGCACCGAGATGGGGCTGGCCTCGACGGCCTCGATGATCTGCGCCATCGTCTGCACCGACTTGATCGGGTACCGGCCCACGCTGGTCTCGCCAGAGAGCATCACCGTGCCCGCCCCGTCCAGCACCGCGTTCGCCACATCGGACGCCTCGGCGCGGGTCGGCCGCGAGTTGGTGATCATCGAGTCGAGCACCTCAGGCTTTTCCAGCTTGGCGATGACGGGCAGCCGGGCCCCGTGCTCGTCCATGATCTGGTGAACCTGGTCGATGTCGGCGGGACTGCGCACGAACGAGAGCGCGATGATGTCGACGCGCAGGCCGAGCGCGAACGCCAGGCCGGCGCAGTCCTTGTCCGACATCGCCGGCAGCGAGACGTTCATGCCGGGCAGTGATAGACCCTTGTTGTCGCTGAGTGGGCCACCCTCGGCGACCTGGCATACCACCCGGTCGTCCGGCCGGGCGTCGGCCGCGAGGCCCTTGTAGGTGGTGCCCGGCACGTCGTCGACGGTGATCCGCACCTGCTCGCCGGTGCGCCAGTCGATCGCCCCGGCCCGGTAGCGAACCGGCCTAGTCGGATCTTGGGCCCTCGCAGGTCGGCGAGGATCCCGACGGCGTGGCCCTCGCCATCCGCGGCCTCGCGGTCGCCGTAGCCGAACCGAGGGTACAGACGATCTTGATGCGTCGATTCACGTCATATCCCCACGTTGAGTGATGTTCCGAGAAGTAAAGAGAGGTGCGGACGTGAGGCCGTCTCTGAGGGGCGACCCCACGTCTGCCGTTGTGGGTCAGTGCAGGTCGGGCACCAGGAGCACCTTGCAGGCCTCCCCGGTGAGGAGGTCGACGGCTTCGTCGACCTGGCGGAGCGGCATGCGGTGGGTGATCAGCCACTCGAGGTCGAGCCGGCCGGAGTCGAGCAGCAGCATGGTCTGTTCCCAGGTGTCCCAGAGCCGCCGTCCGAAGATGCCGCGCAGGGTGATGCCCTTCTTGTTGATGTGGGCGGCGATGTTGATCTCGGCGGGCCGGCTGGGGTGGCCGACGGTCACGAGTGTTGATTCGCGGCGCAGGGCCTCGAACACCGATGGCAGTGCGCTTTGGGCGCCCGAGCATTCGAAGGCGACGTCGAAGCCGCCGCGGCGGCCGGTGAGCTCGCGGCAGCGCTCGACGACCTCGTCGCCGGGGGGCATCGCCAGTGCGCCGATCTTCTCGGCCTGCGCGCGGCGGTAGGGGTTGGGTTCGACGACGATGACGTGGGCGGCGCCCATCAGTCGGGCGAGGTGGGCGACGACGAGACCGACCGGCCCACCGCCGCTGACCAGCACGGCCCGCCCGGCGACGGCATAGTCGGACCGCTGGATCGCGTGGACGGCGACGCCTGCGGCTTCGAGGAGGGCGCCGACCTCCAGGGAGGCGTGGTCGGGCAGCTTGACGCAGATGTCGTGCGGGGCGGCCATGTACTCGGCGAACACGCCGTCGATGTGCATGCCGATGATGCGGGTGCGTTCGCAAGTGTGCGCGTCGCCGGTCCGGCAGGGGAAGCACTGTCCGCAGATCAGGTGGCTTTCCAGCGCGACGCGGTCACCGACCCGGAGCCCGGTCACGCCGGACCCGACCTCCACGACGGTGCCTGCGCCCTCGTGCCCGACGGCGACGGGTAGGTCGAGGTTGAACGCCTGCGCCGAGGGCGTCCATTCGTAGACCTCGCGGTCGGTGCCGCAGAGCGACGCCGCGCCCACCTGGATGACGACTTGGCCGTCGGCGGGCTTGGGGTCCGGGTGGTCGGTCACGTACTCGAAGCCGCGCTCGGCGGAAGTCTTGACTACAGCTTTCATGGTCGTCTCCGTCGTCGTTGAAAGGTTGTCAGTGGTGTGTGGTCTGGCCTGCGAAGCGGCGCAGGATGTCGGGTGGGCCGACTTGGCCGCCTTTGAGCAGCAGCCGGCATCCGGCGACGGTGGCGTGGTCGTCGGTGCGGCAGATCGGTCCGGCGGTGACGAACTGGTCGGACACGCGCAGTTGCTGTACGCCCATGGCCATCAGGGCGTGGCTGGAGGTGTCACCGCCCAGCACGGCGAGGTCGCGGGTGAGCCCGGCGGCGGCCATGCGCCCGGCGAGGGTGCCGAGCAGTCCGCCGACGTGGCGCGGGTCGACCGGACCTGCCGCGGCATATCTCGGGTCGTCGCTGCCCCGCGTAGTGTGCACGACCACGTCGCGGCCTGCGGACAGTGCGGTGGCGGTGTGCTTCTCGAGTGTGGCGGCCAGGTCCGGGTTGTTGCTCTTGAGCAGTTCGACCGGTACCGCGACGTCGGCCCAGCCGTGCGTGACGGCGTCACCGATCTGTGCGGCGGTGGTGCTGGAGGCCGAGGCGCTGACGGCCAGCACCGGTCCGGAGGCGTGCTGACGACCCGGTTGGCGCGCTTCGCGGCCGGTGGCGGTGCGGGCCAACGCGGCCATGATCCCGCCGGAGCCCACCACGACGCTGGGATGGGCCCCCGCGGTCTGGGCGGCGCCGCGCAGGGCGCGGGCGACCTCGTCGAGATGGTCGTCGGTCACGGCGTCGACCACGAACGCCGGCACGGACTCCGATCGGCAGGCCGTCCAGCGCTGGGTGAACGAGCCGTCGGCGTAGGCCGGGAGGTGCAGCGCGGCCGGGACCTGGCGGTCGGTGAACTGCTCGGCGAGCACCTGGCGCAGGTCGGCCTCGTGCATGGGGGTCGAGGGGTGTCGGGACATCACCGGGTGCCGGTCGAGGCGGTGCACCTGGTCGGCGAACACCCCGAAGTGGTTGCTGAAGGCGGTGTAGCGCCCGAACTGCGGTTGGGCGGGGGCGACGGCAACCGGTCCGAGCCCGGGGAACTGCTCGCGCAGCAGCTCGATGCCGCGCCCGATGCTGCCCAGGGTGGGCAGGCTGTCGAAGGTCGAGCAGACCTTGTAGAGCAGCACCTCGGCGCCGGTCCGCGCGATCTGGGCGAGCTGGGCGCGGACCAGTTCGTCGAAGGCCTCCCCGCCCAGGGAGCGGGCGGGGCCTGCGATCCCGACGACGTCGACATCGGTGGGCAGCGCGGTTTCGCTGCCTCCGATGACGAGGACGGCGTCGAGGCCGTAGCGGTGGGCTTGGGCGAGGACGTCCGCTGCGCCGGTGAGGTCATCGGCGACGAAGCTGACGGGGGCCATGTCAGCCTTCCTCCTGCGGCGTGTGGTAGCCGAACTTCTGCACCGCGTGCAGCAACGCTGGGTCGCCGGTGTCGGCCGCGAGTTGGGCGGCCCGCTGTAGCGGAACTCCTTCGATGGCGGCGGTCCAGGCGTCGCGCAGGCTGCGTACTCCGGCGGCGGGTCCGTCGGGGTGTGCGGCGACACCGCCGCCTGCGAGCATGAGCAGGTCGGTGGAGCGGACCCCGGCGTAGGTGGGTGCGGCGGTGGTGACGTTCTGCCCGGAGGACAGGGTGGGTACCGGGCCGAGGGTGTTGCCGAGCGGTTCGAGCAGGCTCGCGACGTTCGCCGCGACCTCGTCGTCGGTCTCGTAGAACTTGCTGCCCAGCCCGCTGGCGTGCAGGTGGTCGGCGCCTGCGAGGCGGGCCAGCTGCTGCCAGACCCGGTAGGACATCCCGAGCGCGGGCGAGCGCATCGATCCGGCCAGGCCGGCCCGGTGGCCGTGGATCGGGACCTCGGCGAACTCGCGCAGCCACGCCAGCGCGGGCAGGCCCATCACCGGGACGTTGAGCATCACGCACCGCCCGCCGGCCTCGATGACCAGGTCGTGCCGCCTGCGCAGCCCCGCGAGGTCTCCGGTGATGTTGAACGCGTACATGGTCGGATGCCCGGCGATCTGCTCGGCCGCGCGGATCTCCTCGGTGGCCACGGCGACGCGCCGCTCAAGGGGAAGGTAGCCGGGGTCGGTCATCAGCTCGTCGTCTTTGATCAGGTCGATCGAGGCGTGGGCGAGCTCGCGCACCACCGACCGGAACTGCTCTTCCGACAGTCCTACGTTCGGTTTGACGATCGTGCCGATCATCGCGCCCGCGACGCCGCCGATCAGCTCCCGCGTCCCCGGGACACCGAAGGCCGGGCCGCGGTGCGCGGCGACGAACTCCGCAGGCAGCTGCAGGTCCAGCACCCGGCAGGCGAACAGCTCCTGCAGTTCGAACAGGTTCCCGGCGATCGTGGTCTGCAGGGTCGCCAGGTCGGTGCCGATGTTCTCCATCGGCCACTCGACCACCACCCGGGCGGCGTGGACCTTCTCCGGGTGGGTCCGCGACGGCAGTGACGGGCTGCGGCGGGCCAGGTGCTGCACGTCCACGATCTGGGCGCCGTGGCGTTCGTGCAGCTCTGCGGACTCGCCGGGCACCGACACGAACGTCCCGCTGGACTGCTCGCCGGCCAGGATCGCCGCGGCCCGGGCCGGCTCCATCTCCGACTCGAGGTAGTAGGTGCAGCGCACCACTCGCTGGTCACGCATCTGCTTCTCTCTCCTAACGGTCGCGGCGGACAGTGAGGTCGGGCTGTCGGCTCGCGGGATCACTGGTCGAGTGCGGTGCCGTCGCCGCGGCCGGTCGTCCTGGTCCGGTCGTCGTGCGATCGGTCCGCATCGGTGTCATCGACCACCGCGACGTGCGCAGCCTCAGGTGCGGACTCGCCGGTGTCGGCGGGCACGTGGTCCAGGTGCGGGTGCAGATCAGCCGCGAGGACGGCTTCTGCTTCGCGGGCTCCACCGGCGGGCTGCTTGAGGACACCCCGGGCCCACAGCACCGTGATGACCGGGCACAGGATCGCGGTGACCACGACCGACGCGGCGACCAGCACGGTGGCGCTCTGCGCGGCCGGGGCGTAGACCGGGTTGGCCTGCGCGACGATCGTCGGGACCACCGCGGCGTTGCCCGCCGTGGTGGCCGCGGCGAGCCCGGCGATGCCGTCACCCCCGCTCAGCTTGTCGGCCAGCAGCAACACCGAGCCACCGATGAGCACGACGAACAGCCCGAGCCCGATGCCGAGCAGCCCCGCCTGCCACACCGCGGTCAGGTTGATGGTCAACCCGAGGGTGAGCCCGAGGAACGGCACGAGCGCCGGGACCGCGGGCGCCAGGAACCGGCGCATCGCCGGGTCGAGGTTGCCCAGCGCCATCCCCAGAGCCAGCGGCAGGATCGCCCCGACCAGCGCCTGCCACGGGAACGCCGACAGCCCGGCGACGCCGAGCGTGACCATCGTGAGGAACGGGCCGGACTCCAGGCTCATCACGCTGTAGGCACCGACGTCGCGGTTGCGCCCGAACTGCCCCATCAGCGACATGTACAGCCCGCCGTTGGTGTCGTTGAGCGCCGCCACCACCGCCAGCACCGACAGACCGGCGAACAGGCCGCCGGAGATCGGGGCCTCACCCAGGAACCGGCCTGCCACGATGCCCACGAGCACGGCGAAGGCGATCTTGCTGCCGAGCAGCGCGCCGCCCTTCTTCGCGATGTAGGGCGTGGCCTTCAGGTCCAGCGTCGCGCCCAGGCACACGTAGAACACGCCCAGGATCGGTGCCAAGCCGGTGAACATCGCCCCGGTGAACGACCCGAAGAACTTCCCCGCGTCCGGGGCCGCCGTGTGGATCACCGCCCCGACGAGCAGGGGAACCAACATCAACCCGCCAGGCACCTTCTCCATGCCCGCCTTGATCCGTACCGCCATCTCTACCTCCGAACCTTGATGTTCGAATGAACATTGAATGTGGGGAGAGTAGGGCCGCCGCCAAGGAGAGTCAAGGGGCGCCTCCGCCTGTTCCTCTCGATCACTGCAGGTGAAGGCCGTGCAAGCTTTGCCGATCTGTTCACAGCCCGCCTCGTTGCTGCTATGTTCACTCGCACATAACCTCCGACTGGAGGTGCCAGAGACAGGAGGCCGGGATGAGACCCGTTCGTGGAGCCCGAGCAAGCGTGGGCGTCAAGACCGGCGAGTCGGAGACGCGATCGCTGCGGCATCTGGCTAGGTGCCGGTCATGAGCCTGAGGGCGATCGCAGGGCCCGGTAGCGTTGCCCGGGTGTCGCAGGACAACGCGGTGGGGGACGCCCGAAGTGCTCGTCAACGCGGCATCCTCAAGGCGCTGCAGCAAAACCGGCAGGTCGACGTCACCGAGCTCGCGCAGCGGTTCGGCGTGTCCGGCATGACCATCCGCCGCGACCTGGCCGAGCTCGACGAGGCCGGACAGCTACACCGGGTCCACGGTGGGGCGACCATCCGCCGCGCCCCCGCCTACGGCTCCCGAGCCTCCACCCGGGCAACCGAGAAGGCCGCGATCGCCCGCGTCGCCGCCCAACTCGTCGAACCCGGCGCCGCCGTCGGGATCGACAGCGGAACGACCTGCCACGCCGTCGCCGCGGAACTGGCCCACCGGAGCGACCTCACCGTGGTCACCAACGCCCTGCACGCTGCGATCACCGTGCGCGAGGGCGGAAGCCGGGTGATCGTGCTCGGCGGCCTCCTCACCCCCGAACTGAGCCTGGTCAACCCCGGCATCGCGCAAGAACCGCCACAGGTCCACCTCGACCTGCTGATCCTCGGCTGCGGCGGGCTGTCCGTCGACCGCGGCATCACCTACTTCGACCCCACCGAGGTCGAGGTCCGCCGCCTCCTCGCCGTCCTGGCCGACCGCGTAATCGTCGCCGCCGACCACACCAAGTTCGACCGCAAGAAGGCCATGGTCCTGGGCCCGCTCGACCTCATCGACGTGCTCGTCACCGACGAGGCACCACCCGAGCCCCTTCGAACCGCCCTCGCCGCGGCCGACGTGGAAGTCCTCATCGCCGCCTGAATACCCCGGTGTGGGCAAGTACGACGATGGCCCGGCCGACTTGGAGACGCGAGAACACCTGTCGGTGGGCAGCCCCGATGGTGAGCGTCCCTCCGCGACAGCCTTCGTCGCCCCGGACGACTGACGTGCGCCCAGCGGCAGGAACGGCGGCCCGCCGTGACGCACAGCACCTCATCGGCAGGCCCGTGACCCCGAGGTGAGCGTGAGGATGGGTGCTCGCCGGGCACCTCCTCCATCAACGGGACCTCGCTACCGTCGACGGCGGCGGACGCCTGCTGAGCGAGCACGAGGAAGGGTCGCGATGGCGCGCAACAAGGTGATCGGCGTCGATGAGGCCGTGGAGACCGTCCTGTCCGGCGACACCATCGCCACCGGCGGCTTCGTCGGGCTCGGTTTTCCCGAGCATCTCGCCGTGGCCCTGGAGCGGCGTTTCCTGGCCTCCGGCACGCCTGCGGACCTGACCCTGGTCTTCGCAGCCGGACAAGGCGATGGGAAGGGGCGCGGGCTCAACCACTTCGGCCACCCGGGCATGGTGCGCCGGGTGATCGGCGGCCACCTGGGTCTGGTTCCGGCGCTGGGCCGTCTGGCCGCGGCGAACGAGATCGAGGCGTACGGCCTGCCCCAGGGCATGATCAGCCATCTGTTCCGGGACATCGCAGGCGGCAGGCCGGGGGTCGTCAGCCGGGTGGGAATCGGCACCTTCGTCGACCCGCGCCTGGAAGGCGGACGGCTCAATTCGCGGACCACCGAGCAGATCCTCGAGGTCATCACGTTGCGCGGTGTCGATCACCTCTTCCTCCCGGCGATGCCGATCCACGTGGCGCTGCTGCGCGGCACCACCGCGGACGCCGAGGGCAACGTGACCATGGAGCACGAGCCGGTGACGCTTGAGGCGCTGTCGATGGCCCAGGCGGCCAAGAACTCCGGCGGTCTGGTCATCGTCCAGGTCGAGCGGACCACCACCCACCACGTCCTGTCCCCTCGTGAGGTCCAGATCCCCGGTCTGCTCGTCGATGCGGTCGTCGTCAGCCCACCGCAGGAGCACCACCAGACCTTCGCGGAGGCCTACAACCCCGCCTACACCGGGGCGGTACGGGCACCCGCAACGTCGCTCGCACCGCTGCCGCTGAACGCGCGCAAGGTGATCGCCCGCCGGGCCGCGATGTTCCTCCGGCCCAACGCCGTCGTGAACCTGGGCATCGGTGTCCCCGAGGGGATCGCGGCGGTGGCGGGCGAGGAGGGCGTACTCGATCTGATCACACTGACCGTGGAGGCCGGGGGGATCGGCGGCATCCCGGCCGGTGGATTGAGCTTCGGCGCCACGGTGAACGCCCAGGCGATCATCGACCAGCCCTACCAATTCGACTTCTATGACGGCGGCGGGCTGCACCAGGCGTTCCTCGGCATGGCCCAGGCCGACGCCGCCGGGAACGTCAACGTCAGCAGGTTCGGCAGCCGGATCCCCGGCCCGGGCGGCTTCATCAACATCAGCCAGTCCGCACGCGAGGTCAACTTCCTCGGGCTCTTCCGCGCGGGCGCGACCCTGGAGGTGGCCGACGGCGGTATCCGGGTGATCGCGGAGGGGCCGGGGTGCAAGTTCCTCGACCGGGTCGAGCAGGTCACCTTCAGCGGCGAACACGCGCGTGATCGCGGGCAGATCGTCCGCTTCATCACCGAACGGTGCGTGTTCCGGCTCACCGACGCGGGCCTCGAACTCGTCGAGATCGCGCCAGGGCTCGACCTCGAGAAGCACGTGCTCGACGTGATGGCGTTCCGTCCGCGCATCGCCGCCGACCTCACCACCATGGACCCCGCCCTCTTCCGTCCCGCAGTGATGGGCCTCGCGGACCGATCGACCCTGCCGTTGGACGACCGCTTTCCCTACGACGTCGAGCAGAACATCCTCTACTGCAACTTCGAGGGATTGACGCTGTCGACCGCCGAGGATGCCGCTGAGCTCGCGGCGCACCTCGAGGCGCGGTTCCGCAGCATCGGGCGACGTGTGCACGTCATCGTCAACTACGACAACTTCGACGTGCTCCCACCCGCATCCGCCCGGTTCTTCGCGATGATCGACCACAACGAGCGCTACGCCCTGTCTCGCACCCGGTATTCGACGAACGCCTTCTTCCGCCGCAGGCTCGGCGCGAAGTTCATCGCGGCCAGCCTCGATCAGCGTTTCTACAGCAGCTTCGCCGAGGCCCAGGCCGGCATCTCACTTGACAGGCTTCGCTCGCGGGCGAGGGAGTCCGCGAACGAGGGGATCGACCCGATCATCGCGCGCTGACAGGTGCTCGGAAACGCTCGCTGCGCAGATCACTCCGGTACGCCGCGAGCGTCGTGACGATGCCCGTGCCGAGGTCATGACGGCTCGCTAACTGGTGCGGGAGTCGCGCGTGGTCGAGGTGTCGGGACCGGCGAGTTCGATGGTTTTGCGGCCGCCTGCGACGGTCGATTGGCGGGCGTACGCGCTGCGGAGGATGGCTTGGCCGGTTGTCCCGCCGTCGCCCGCGCCTGTGGCTGGGGCGTGGTGGGCAAGGACCTCACGCTGCTCGGCTTGACCGGTTGAGCCTTTCGTGGGCTGTCGGTCCGCGCGGCACTCGGAGCCGGTTGCGGCGTCGTCGTGGTAGCGGACCGGGTTGGCCGTGGCGACTTGTCAGGTGGCGACTTGTCGGGTTGCTGGTGGTGCGGTGGCGGCGTCGAGCTCGCCGAAGCGGGCTGAGAGGTCGGGTGCGGCCGCGGTGTAGTCGTCGCGGGCGCAGTGGAGTCGTGGGGCCCATTCGCCCGTGCTGAGCGGCTTTCCGGTCGTGCGGAGTGCGTTGCCTGCCGCGATGTCGGCTTGGGCGCAGCAGAGGTTTTCGGGCTGTGCGTCGGCGCGCCGGGCTCAGATATCGACCTCTTGGGAGCAGCAGGAGCGTCGAGCTGGCTTTCCAGGTCGCGCTGTCGGTTCTGCAGTTTGGTCTGGCCGTCCTCGCTGCGCACTTGTGGTAAGCGGCTGGCCGCGGCGTGCAGCGCGGCTTCAGCCTCGCGCGTTCGTCCTGCCGCCATTGCCGCTTCGGCTTGCGCCTGGGCAGCGCCCGCATCGTCGGCGGCGCGGATGGACGCAGCGTGTTGGCTGTAGAGGACCTCGGTGACCGGCCACAGGGCCTCGCCGGGGCCTGCGCCGTAGGCGGCCAGCGCTGTGAAGGCGAGCACCACGGCGGCGGCGAGGGCTGAGACCAGCGGCACCCGGAACCTGGGGCGACGGGGGCCGCGGGCGTCCCGTGCTCGGTCGGGGCCGACGACGGGGGCGAGCGGATCCGACTCGACGTCGCGCCGCCAGGACCGCAACGCCTCGACGAGCTGCCGATCAGCTGAGACGTCAAAGGGCACGTCAAGTCGGTCGGATTCCTCTGCGGCGCCGATCGCGTCCAGCAGCAGATCGTCCTTCCACACCAACACCAGGGCGTCGATATCGAGGTCGTCCTCGCTGAGATCCTCGTCCGAACCGTTCGAATCGGGCAAAGGGACGGGCCCGGCTTCCCGGTCCGGGTCGAACGGCTCCGCCACTAGACCACCCCGGCACGAGCAACCACGGGCCGGAATGGTCCGTTCTGCTGAACGTGATCCATGGCGCGTCCCTTCGCGGCAGAGGCGTCCCGCACCCGTCGAGCCAGCCCCACGGCGAATTTCGTGATTGGACCACCAACGCTACTGCTTTCGCTCGGGAAACGGCTACGGATGAGCCTGCGCCTCGGTCTCCACGCCAACGCCGTGGACACCGCCTGTCCAAGGCCCGCCGCACGAGCGCCTGTCGGTTCAACCATCGTGGTCGGTGAGTCGACTGCGGAGGACCTTGAGCGCTCGGTGCTGGGCGACACGCACGGCGGCCGCGCTCATCCCCAGCGCATGGGCGGTGTCGTTGGCGTTGAGCCCGACGACGATCCGCAGGCTGAGGACCGCGCGCTGCTGCGGCGAAAGGATCTGCATCAATCGGCGTAGCTGCACCGCCTGCTCGACGGCGAGAGCATGCTGCTCCGGTGCGTTCTCGGCGGGTAGGGGCCGATCGGGGGGCTGCGCGACCAGGTCGGTTCGGTCACGCGCCGCGGCCCGCTGCGCGTCGGCGATCTTGCGCATGGTGATCGTGAGGGCGAACGCCCGGAACGGAACTCCGTGCCTGATCTTGTAGCGGGGCAGTGCCGTGAAGATGGCCAGCAGCGCTTCTTGAGCCACGTCATCGACCGCTGCCGAGATCCGGCCATGCCCGAGTCGCGCCCGACAGACGCGGTGGACCGTCGGCCGGAGCGCGAAGAACAGCCGGGCTATCGCCGACGCATCACCCTGCATCGCCGCCGTGACCAGTTCTACGGAGTCGAGAACTGGCGAGCCCGGCTGAGGCTCGATCTCACTGCCCTGCACATTGCCAACGTGCTGGTCGTCCATCGGTCACCTACCCCCGCGGCGCGCAAAACGACCGACCACCTGATTCAACGTGCGGAGCCTGCCGGTGTTCCCGGGTGCGACCAGCGAGCTGCGGTGCTGCGGTTTCCCGCCGACGGCTACCGGCCGCGAAGGCCGATCGGGTTGCCGTCGGCGTCGGCGAGCACGCACACCCGGGCCTGCGGCGCGATCTGCCGCGGCGCGACGCGTTCGGTCGCGCCCGCCGCGAGGAGGGTCGCGCGGGCCGCGTCGAGGTCCTCGACGTCGGCGTAGGCCACCGGTCCGTCGGTTGCCTCGCCCGGAGCGAGGCTGACCTCGAATCCGTCGACGTTGTAGCCGACGTAGTACGGCTGATCGGTGTGCGGGTCGCCGTACAGCGCGGTGTAGACGGCTTTGGCGGCGCCGAGGTCGGACACCGGGACCACGAGGCTGCGGATGGTGGGGCTCATGTTCGTCTCCTCTCGGACGAGCGGCCACGTCGGCGATGCTCGTCGTGGGGATAACGGATCAACCGAGCAGACTGTGACAGCGGTGGGGTGTGCTGCCGGTTCGACCGGTGTCGGGGTCGGTCGCGCGTCAGGTGGGCTTGATGTTCGCGTTGAGGTGGAACAGGTTCCCGGGGTCGTATTCGGCCTTGACGCGGGCGAGCCGGTTGTACTTGGCCGAGCCGTAGGCGGCCCGGACGCGGTCGTCCTCGAACTCGACGAGGTCGTTGACGTAGCCGGACCCGTCGCCGATTGCGAGCGGGCGGAGGGCGTCGCGGAGATCCCGGACCCACTTGCGGTCTGCTGCCAGCAGGTTGGGATCCGGTGCGAAGCCGATGAGGAAGACGCAGAATCGTGGCGACCGGCCGCCGCCGAAGGCGGTGTCGTCCTCCGCCATTTCCGAGAACGCGCTGTCGAGTCGGTACATCAGCACGGCCGACATCGGTGAGCTCTTCCGCGCGGCGTGCTCGGTGAGCACGTCGATCACCTGGTCGGAGAGGTCCTCGACGTACGTTGCCGTGACGTAGGCGTGGAAGCCCCAGGCGTTTCCTTCGTCGAGCATCTGCTGCAGCGCGACGTAGGGCATGGGCGTGACCATGTCGAACAGCGGCGGGAGGGTCTCGCGGATGCGGGCGACGGCCTCCGCGTGCGCCGGAGTGCCGTCGAACCCGGTCAGCAGCAGCACGTAGCCCGGTGCCAGGTGGTGCTCGGGTGGCACGAACGGCGCAGGCGGGGCGTTGAGGGAGCCGACGACGACGTTGAGATCCGGCGCCAAGGTCGCGACGACGTCGCGCGCCAGCCGCATCGCCTCGGCGCCCTGGTCCAGGGGCCAGAAGAAGAGGCCGAGTTCCACCATGGGATCGACCTCGTGCAGCCGGAACTCGAACTCCGTGACGACACCGAAGTTGCCACCACCGCCGCGCAGCGCCCAGAACAGGTCGGGATGTGAATCCGGCGAGGCACGCAGCAGCCGACCGTCGGCGGTGACGACCTCTGCCGAGACCAGGTTGTCGACGCTCAGCCCGAACTTGCGGGTGAGCCAACCCATGCCCCCGCCAAGGGTCAGGCCGCCCACCCCGGTGTGACTGATCAGCCCGAACGGTGTCGCGAGCCCGTGGGCGAGCGTCGCCGCGTCGACATCGCCCAGGAGCGCGCCGCCGCCGACCCGCACCCGCCGAGCCTGCGGATCGACCGCGACGTCCTTCATGGCGCTGAGTTCGACCACGACGCCACCGTCGGTGGTCGAAAGGCCCGACGTGCTGTGCGCGCCACTGCGGATCGCGACGTCGAGCCCGTTGTCGCGAGCCAAACCCACGGCCGCGACGACGTCGGCGCTCGACGCGCACCGGGCGATCACGGCGGGATGGCGGTCGATGGCGGCGTTCCACACCCGACGGGCCTCGTCGTACCCCGGGTCGCTCGGCACGGTGACGTCCCCGTCCATGGCGGCGCGTAGTTCGTCGACGTTGGCGATCGTCTGGGTCATGGAGGGCTCCTTCACGAGGACGTGACTGTGCACTCGCCGTGGACAGGAGCTCCGTTATCGGTCGTTGATACGTCAACCCGGCGGATTTCTGGTCCGCATCGTCGTCAAGTGCCCGTAAAGGTCTATTTGCCCAATTTCGTCGGCCGGTCTCGTGGGGAGGCCCGGAGCGAGGCTGACCTCGACGTCGTTGACGTTGTAGCCGACGTAGTGCCGGCTGATCGAGGTGCGGCTCGCCATCCAGCGCGTCTTCCGAGGTAGTCGAGTGGTTCGTTCACAGGTCGCGGAGCATCTTGTCGCTTTCGGCGAGCCAGTCGGCGATCGCCTGCGCTTCCGCGGCCAGGCCCGCGGACCGCTCGGCCTGCAGTTCGGAGACAGCGCCATCTGCGCCCCGACGGCCGTGGTCTCCCGTCAGTCGGACCAAGAGTTCCTGCTCTTCGGCGCGCCGCCGTTGCGCGACTTTGCGGTCATCGGCCGCCCGCACTCGCGCCGCGTCGATGCCGCGGGCGGTCTCGAGCACCTTCTGGAGGTTGCTTTCGACCGCGGCAAGCGATCGACGCTCCTGCCCGATGCGCGCGAGCGTGCTCTCCGCCAACGTCTTCAAGTTCGGATGGCCGAGCGCCCGGACCGCGTCCGCGTTGTGGCTCTCGGCGGCCAAGCTCCGCTCGACCGCCGACCACACGATCGGCGCAACCCTGCGCTCGGGATCCACCGTCTTGTCGCGCCACGACCCGACCCGGCCGAGGTGCCAAGCCAGATCGCAGAGCCGCCACGCCTGCGACGACTTGTTACCGATTCCCCCGATGAATCGCGGTCGTCCGTTGCGGAGATCGGCCAGTAACTGAATCGCCCAGGAGACACCGACCACCGGGAGCGAGACAAGTGTGCCGACCATGAGGCCGCAGACGGCGCCGACGACGAAAAAGGGTAGTGCCCATTCCCACGGCGATGCGGTCAACGCCAGTGACACCCCGCCGGTCAGCGCGCCTGCGATCCCGAACAACCTCTTGACGAGCGGGTGGCGGCTGACGGAGACCTTTCCGGTGGCGATATCGACGGTATAAGCGCTGGCCGGATCACAGACCACGTACACGCCGTTGATGCGTCCAACGGTGGGCATGGCCGACGACGCGTAGTGACCCGTCGACGAGCGGTCGGGTATTGGCGACACCTGCGCTCCTCAATCTTGTGACCTCGTCGGGTCGGGGTCAGGTCGTTCCGTCGGCCTCGTAGTCGGCGTCTTCCGCTGTGGACGCGAGGCTCCTGCGGAGCTCGAACGCGCGCAGGGCGAGGTTCACCGAATATGTCAGCTGCTGGAACAGGCCGAGCTGGTAGATCTCGGCGCGGAACTCCTCCTCATAACGCAGCCGGTCCGACGCCGGTATCCACCGCAGTGCGAGGGCAACAAGCGGCCACGACGGCACGACGTGCTCGCCCTTCAACACCTCGTTGATGGTGACGCCGACCTCAGTGGCCACGAAGAGGCCGGAGATGACGGCGAGGCCGACGGTGAGCCACGGAGCGTAGGTGCCGATTGCACTCGCCAGCGGCGACCAGGCCTTGAACAGGAAGGCGAAGGCTGCGAAGGCCGCGACCCCGGACGTCATGCCCGCGAAGATGACGATGTACGGGCCGTTGTCGTGCAGGGTGCGCGCGCGCCCGAACGCGAGGGCGATCTCCGGAGCACCCCGTTCCACCAGGAACCGTTCGATGAACCTGGCGCGGATGACGGCATCGGGGGCGGACGTTCCGAGGCTCCAGCTCTCTGGATACGCGGCGAGGTGCACGCCCGCGTGCCGGAGGTCGCCCGCCAACGACGTGGCCTTTTGTCCGACGTGGTACTCGGAAGGGAAGAACTCGACGACCTTCAAAGCCAGCGCGTTCGCTTTGGAGAGGCGCTGTGGGGCCTTGTGCTTCTTGTCGCTGCGCTCGATCTCCTCGAGAAGCTCGACGAGCCGCCGCGCGTGCTGGCGCGCTACGACGAGGTTGGCCGCAAACCGTCGCAGCCCGAAATGGTCGTAGCCGCCCGCCGTGGTCGACTTGAGATACGAGACGAGGTTCATTGCCACGCCTCACCGACTCGGCGGATCCGGAGCCCGTCCATGAGCGGCTTCGGTCTGTGCACCCGGGCGAGGGCATTCAGCGCGTGCTGCAGGCCGTCTTCGCTCAGGCGGTAGTAACGCCTGCGCGGCCTGCCGTACTCGCGGGAATCAATGTCTTCCCACCTGCTGACGAGCCAACCAGCACGCTCGAGGCGCGCCAGGATGGGATGGACGGTGCCGGTCGGCAGCCCGGCCAGTCGGCACACCTCAAGGCCATACAGCTCCCGTTCGGGCTCCTCGACGAGTGCGCGCAGCACGAGCTGCGTGGTCGTCGTCATACGGGGCGGCGCGCCTGCCATTCTCGAAGTCTACCTAGCCCCTAGGTAGAGGACAAGAATCGCTAGTGCGGTGTCCACGAACGTTGCCGGGTCGATCGCGTGATCCAGGCGGCGACTCGCAAGGCGCCGCCCGAAGCTCATACCGGGCGTATTCGCGAGGGCGGCAACGCCGCGAGTCGTCGTCTGGGCGCGTGAGCGGCCCGGTGGATGTTTGTGGACACCGCACTAGTGTCCTGCGCCGGAAGTTCGTTGCGTATATCGGCGGATCCAGGTGTGCGTCGGCAAGGCGCTGGTCCGCGCCTCGTCCCGGGCGTACTCGGCCGGACCAGCAACGCCGCTGACGTGCGCCTGGGCCGTCGAGATATGTGGCGAACTTCCGGCGCAGGACACTAGCCCCGCCTCGAACATCCGCGAAGCGCATCGCGCGTGCGTCGTCGGGGTTCGAGGCGGGGCAGTACACGATCTCTAGTCGTCACAGCACTCGGCTGTGCGGAGGCGAACCGCGATCACGGCCGGCTGCGGACTGGTGCGCCGGCCGTGACGTGCGGATCAGACGCGCTCGAAGATCGCGGCGATGCCCTGCCCGCCGCCGATGCACAGCGTGGTCAGCGCGTACCTGCCGCCGGTGCGCTTGAGCTCGTACAGCGCCTTGACGGCCAGGATGGTCCCGGTCGCACCCACGGGGTGGCCGAGGCCGATGCCGCTGCCGTTCGGGTTGGTGCGCTCCGGCGGCAGTCCCAGCTCCCTGGCCACCGCCAGCGCCTGCGAGGCGAAGGCCTCGTTCACCTCGAAGACGTCGATCTCGTCGATCTTGATGCCCGTACGCTCGAGCACCATGCGCGTCGCAGGCACCGGACCCATGCCCATGATCCGCGGCTCGACCCCGGCGTGGGCGTATCCCACCAGCCGGCCCAGCGGGCTGAAGCCGCTGTTGTTGTTCACGAACGATCCAGAGGCGAGGACCACGGCCGCGGCGGCGTCGTTGATGCCGGACGCGTTGCCCGCGGTAACCGTGCCCTCCTTGGCGAACGCAGGCCGCAGCTTGGCCATGTCGCCGAGGCTGACCTCGGGCCGCACGTGCTCGTCGGTGTCGACGACGGTGATCTTGCCCCTCTTGCCGGGAATCTCGATCGGGAGGATCTGTTCCTTGAAGTAGCCTGCCGCCTGCGCGGCCGCGGCCCGGCGGTGGCTCTCCGCGGCCAGCGCGTCCTGGTCGGCCCGGGACACGTGGAAGTCGGTGGCGACGTTCTCCGCGGTGACGCCCATGTGGCAACCATCGAACGGGTCGGTCAGCGTCCCGACCATGGCGTCAATGGCGACGCCGTCGCTCATCCGCTGGCCCCAGCGCATGCCGGGCAGCCAGTACGGGACGCGGCTCATCGACTCGGCGCCGCCTGCCACCGCGACCTCGCAGTCGCCGAGCATGATCGACTGCGAAGCGGAGACGATGGCCTGCAGCCCGCTGCCGCACAGCCGGTTGAGGGTCAGCGCCGGTGTCCCGACCGGCAGGCCGCCGTTGACGGCCGCCACCCGGGCGAGGTACATGTCCCGCGTCTCCGTGTGGAGGATGTTGCCGAACACGACATGGCCGACCTGCGCCGGCTCCACGCCCGCCCTCGTGACCGCCTCACGGAGCACCGTGGCGGCGAGATCGGAGGGCGGTACGGAGGCGAGGCCGCCGCCGTACTTGCCGATCGGGGTCCGCACAGCGGACATGACGAATACGTCTTCCATTGGGTATTCCTTCCTCACATGTCAAGGCCGCCGTTGACGGCCCAAATCTGCCCGGTGATGTACGACGACGCGTCGTGCGCCAGGAACGCGACCACGCGGGCGGCCTCCTCCGGCTTCCCGATCCGGCCGCACGGAATCTGCGCGACCAGCCGCTCCATCGCCTTTTCCGGGACTCTGGCCAGCATGTCGGTGTCCATGGCTCCCGGGGTCACGCAGTTGACGGTCAGCCCGATGCCCTCACCGGTCGGGTGCCCGGCCCGGGCCAGCATGAAGGCGACCTCCCTGGCCAGCGACTTGGTCAACCCGAACATGCCGGACTTGGACGCCGTGTAGTTCGCCTGCCCGATGCTGCCCATCTCCCCGTAGGCGGAGGAGATGTTGATGATCCGGCCGGTGCCGCGCTCCATCATGTGCTCGAGTGCGGCCTGGGCCACGAAGAACGCCCCGGACAGGTTCACGGCGATGACCTGCAGCCAGTCCTCGTCGGTCATCTTGTGCACGGTCTTGTCGTGGGTGATCCCGGCGTTGTTCACGACGATGTCCAGGCGGCCGTGCTGCTCGATGACCTCGCGCACCACGCGCCTGCAGTCGTCCGCCTCGCCGATGTTCCCGTTGTGGACGGTGACCGTGCCCGGGTACTGGGCGCCCATCTCGGCCATGAACTTCTCGGCAGGCTCGTGGTGCCGCCAATACCCGGCGGCGACGTGCGCCCCTTCCTCGGCGAGGCGGTGGCTGATGCCGGCTCCGATGCCGCGGGTGCCCCCGGTGACCAGGGCTACCTTGTCTTTCAGCGGCAGCTTGCTGCGGAGCGCCTGCTGTTCGGTCGCGGTCGTCATCACTTCGCTCCTGTCTGTTCATGCTCTTGGTGCTGCCCTGCCCGGCTCGCCGCAGGGGACGACGCCGACGGCGCACGCCACGGGGCGGGCTGCTCGGCGGCAGTGAGGCACGAATTCAGACGCTACGTATCCCGTTATCCGCAGGCACCAGGCGCAGGTCCCAGGACTGATGGCCCAAGGTCCCATTGCGCCGAGCCCTCCGGCTCATCCGACGGGGAGCGCTCTCGCCGTGGTGAGATCAACTTACGGCAGTCGTTAGACCTGAACGAAGACGATCGCCGAGTACAGCTCCCGGCTGCCACCCGGAGTGGGCCGCATGTGGCCGTCCATCGGGTTGTTGACGACGTGGAACGCGCCCTCCGAGTCCCTTGCGGCCAGCGTGGCGGAACCGCCGCCGTCCAGGTTGAGGGCCGCCGCCACCCCGAGACGCCCGGTCATGAATTCGGCGAGCTCGGTCAGGGACATGCCGACGTCGCCGTCGGTTCGGCCATCGACGACGACGCTGTAGACGTACGTGTCGTCGTAACCGATCGCGGCGCGGGGGTGGCGGCCGTCGGTGATGTCGCTGTCGAACTGCCCGGAGCCTGCGCGGAAGCCTTCGCCATCGGCCGCGAGATCGACGACCGGGCGTCCGTCCATGGCCAGAACGGGTCCGGCCTGCAGCAGGTCGCCGTCAGGCTGGGCGGGCAGCATCTCGCGCCGGTCGATGGTGATTCCGTCCGCGTCGACGTGCAGCGATCCGCGGACGTCGCGCCACGGTGCCGGGAACGGGACATGTGACTGAGGCTCTCCGCCGATCCAGACCTCACCCAAGGGTCGTCCCGCTTCGCGGGCGAAGAAGCCGCCGGACATCGCCGCGACGACGTGGCCGTCGAACTCGTCGCAAACCTCGGTCACCCGTGTCGCCGTCCCCAGGTTGACCACCTTGACGACGGCGTTGCGCAGCTTCTGACGGAACACGTGGACGGTCGTCTTGCTGTCATCCGACAAGGCGACACGCTCGGTGTACACGAACGGTGCGCCATCGAGTGCTGCGTCGTAGCGGTACAGGTCGTCGAGGAACAGGTCGAGCTCGGTGGCCGAGTGCGGCTCGGCCCCGTCGGTCGCCACGGCGCACGGAATCGCTCCGTCGTGTCCGCTGAGCGTGCTCGTGGTGATCATGGCGGTCTCCGAAACTGCACGGGGAGGGCTGACCCGTTCAGTCTGTGATCCCGGACCGCCGAACGGACTCGTCGCGGAGATCAGCAACGTGTTCGCGGAAGCGCACAAAACCCTTCCCACTCGGCAAGTGGCCCGCGCGCTTCGGGATCCGTGTCATTGCCGCCACGGGGGGATGGCGCCGCGGGCGGCCAGCATCGAGTCGTAGCCGGGTTGGCGGAGGATGTCGTGCAACTGGCGCCTGCGCACGCCCTGGTTCCCGCCGTCGTAGAGGGGGAAGACCATGGCGTCGCGCATCAGCCGCTCCAGCGGCGCGAGATCGCGGGTGTAGCTGGCGATGCCGACGACGCGCATGCAGTCGTAGACGGTGCTGACCGCGGTCTCCGAGCAGAAGACCTTGGTCATGATGGGCAGTTCCTCGGCCAGCCCCTGGGTGAGGTCGAAGTCGTGGCAGGCCTTCCAGGTGAGGTAGCGGCAGGCTTCGATCCGCATCTTGATGTCGGCCAGCGCGAAGCCCACGTTCTGGTGTTCGATCACAGGGACGTTGCCGAGCCGCTTCTCGGTCCGGGCGAAGTCCAGGGCGTACTCGAATCCGGCGCGCATGGTGCCGACGCACGCCGCGCCGATCAGCGCGGCGGTCCAGCTGAACGCGCCGGACACGATCTGCAGGCCGTGGCGCCCGGGCTGACCGATGAGGTTGTCGGCGGGCACGCGGACCTCGTCGAAGTGGACCCGCGGGGTCACGACACCGCGATTGCCGATCTTGTCGTAGACGTCGGTCACCGTGATGCCGGGGGCGTCCCCGAGCACGGCGATCACGGCCAGCGACTGGTCGGCCGGTGCGTGCGGATCTGTGCGGCAGACGACGGTGTAGAGGTGGCAGCCCGTGCGGCCCCAGCCGGTGCCGTTGGTGGTGTAGTGCTTCTCCCCGGTGATGATCCATTCGTCGCCGTCGCGGCGGGCGAGGGTTTGGATTCCGGCCGCCGGATCGGGGGAGTCGAAGTTGGCCCCGCCGTCGACGTCGGTGAAGGCGTACGAGGCGAGCAGGTCACCGTCCTGGTCCTCGGCGAACGGCCGCAGCAGACGCTGCTTCTGTTCCGGGGTGCCGTGCTGGATGACCGGTTGCAGGCCGAGGCCCGTGGCGAGCAGGGTGGTCGGCACGTTGATGTCCACCCGGGTGAGCTCCTCGGCCGCGATCGCGAGGTCGACCGCGGAGAAGCCCGCGCCCCCGTACTCGGTCGGGATGAACGACTTGGTGAATCCGGCCTTGGCCATCTCGCGGTAGCCCTCGCGCCCGGCGAGGAACGCCTCCCAGGGGTCGTCTGCCCGATCGATCCGCTCGACCGTCGGGCGCAGCACCGCCTCCGCGAACGCCTGCGCGTTCTTCTGCAGCTCCTGCTGGCTGTCGCTGAGCGTGAAGTCGATGGCCATCTGTCCGCTCCTTTGCGCCGAGGCGTCGCTACCCCGGCGCCAGTCTGGCAAGGCGCGGCGCGGGCGTGCCCGGACAATCGCCCAACGGATGATCGACCAGCGGGGGACTACCCAGCTCCGTTCGCAGGCTCGTCGCGCGCACCGGGTCCGTGCGTGGTCGCGACGATGGCCGTGAGTCCGCTTGACGGCGAACCCGCCGTGCTCGGTGTCCAACCGCCACAGCTCGTTGGAGAGGCCGCCCGGCACTCGCACCGGGGCCCGTACCGGGCGACCCAGCGCGAACCGGGCCGCCACGCAGCCGATCACGCGAGCAGATCCTGCCGCTTCACGCGTCGAACAGCAGGAGGCTCTGGCGCCCTTGCGCCGGGCGCCCCGCTCCCGCACCGGGGACGCCGTCGCCGTAGAGCGCCGTGTAGACGGCGAGTCCCGTGAGGAACTGCCGCAGGTAGGTGCGGGCGAGCGCGGGCTCGGCGACGAGCGTGCGCACGTCGATGAGCGGGTCGCGCGTCCGGCGTTCCCACAGCCCGAGAGCGGCTACGTGGACCGCTCGCGGGACCCGGAGGACGGCAGGCGGGTGCTCTTCACGGCGACGGGCCCGGGCCTGGCCATCGCCGTGAAGGTCCGGGCGCGCATGGAAGGCTGGTTCGACAGCCAGCTCGCCGCGCTCGAACCCGACGAACGGCCGCGCTCGAGTCGGTGATCCCGATCCTGCGCAAGCTCGCCGCCACCGGGCAACCGTCGCCACCCGTTGTGGCGATCCGACCCGGTGCGCGCACACCGCCGGACTTGAGTCGGCGCTGGATCCGGGCGAGTCTGGCGTCCCGCGCCCGGCACGCCGTCGGCCGCGGTCCGAGGGAGGCGCGGTCGGTGGATCACGATGTCGACGTGGCCGTGATCGGCGGCGGGCTCGGCGGTCTGACGCTGGCGATCGGGCTGCGGGAGGCGGGCGTCCCGGCCGAGGTGTTCGAGCAGGCGGCCGAGCTGCGGGAGGTGGGCGCGGGTGTGGCGATCGGCGCGAACTCCACACGGCTGCTGGACCGCCTGGGCGTCCACGCCGCCGCGGTGGGCAACGTGCCGCCGGACATGCAGTTCCGCCGCTGGGACGACGGCGAGCTGATCTGGTCGCACCCGGTCGGCGACTGGTACCGCGAACGCATGGGCGCGCCCTACGTGCTGCTGCACCGCGGCACGCTCCGGCGCGTGCTGGCCGAGGCGATCCCGCCGGAGCAGGTGCACACCGACCACCGCCTCGTCGGGATCGAGCAGGAGCCCGGCGGAGTGCGGCTGCGGTTCGCCGGACGGGCCGACGTGCTGGCCCGGATCGCGGTCGGGGTGGACGGCATCCACTCCGCGGTCCGCGAACACGTCGTCGGCCACGCGGTGCCGGTCCTCTCCGGCGAGATCGGGTTCCGCGGGCTGATCCCGGTGGGACGCTCACCCGGCATGCCTGCCCCGACGTCGATCCAGTTCTGGTGCGGACCCCGCACCCACGTCGTCGCCTACGGGATCGACGACGGCGCGCTGATCAACCTGCTCGCCGTGTACGTGCCCGACCGGCCGCCCGCGTGGACGCAGACGACCAGCCGCGTGCCGGGCACGAGCGCCGAAGCCCACACGCTCTTCCGCGAGCTCGGCTGGGACCAGCGCATCCTCGGGCTCATCGACCACATCGGCGGCGACATGAACTTCTGGGCGCTCCAGGACCTCCCCCCGGTGCCCCGGTGGAGCCGCGACCGGGTCGTCCTCGCCGGTGACGCCGTGCACGCCCCGCTGCCCCACCAGGGCCAGGGGGCGGGCCAGGCCATCGAGGACGCCTACGTCCTGGCCGGGCTGCTGGGCCGGGCCGGCCCGACCGGCTTCCCGGACGCGTTCGCGGCCTACGAGCGCCTGCGCCGCGCGCGGGCCCGGAGGGTGCAGCACTTCTCGCGCCAGGCCGGACGCTTCTACAAGCTCGACGGCGCCGCGGCCCGGCGCCGCGACGCCGCGTTGCCGGGCCTGCCGGAACGCATCGCGTGGATTCACGCCCACGACGCCGATGTGTCCGACGTCCGCGCGCGAGACGTCCCGTGACGCTCGGCGCGTTGCTGGACATCAAGACCCGGATGCCGGACCGGCGCCCGGGCTTCGTGCCCCGCCCGCGGCTCGGCGACCGCGTCGCGGGTGCGCGGACCGCGCGGCTCATCCTGGTGTCGGCGCCCGCGGGCTTCGGCAAGACCACCCTGCTCACCCACGCCTTGGCGGCGGTGCCGTCGGTCGCCTGGCTGTCGGTCGACGACCGCGACGACGAGCCCGCGCGCTTCTGGACCTACGTCATCACCGCCCTGCAGACCGTCGACCCGGACATCGGTGCGGCCGCCCTCGGGCTCCTGCAGGCGTCGGCGCCTGCGGCCGACACCGCGCTCACGGCCGTTTTGAACGACCTCCGCGCGCGGGCGGGCGCACTCACACTGGTGATCGACGACTACCACCTCATCGCGTCGCCCGAGATCAACGACGGGATGGCGTTCCTGGTCGACCACCTGCCGCCGAACGTCCGTCTGGTCATCGCCACCCGCGCGGACCCGCCGCTCCCGCTGTCGCGGCTGCGGGCGCGCGGTGAGCTGGTGGAGGTCCGCGCCGCCGACCTCCGCTTCACCGACGGCGAGGCCGCCGACTACCTCGCGGGCCCGATGGGCCTCACGCTCACCGACTCCGACGTGGCGATCCTGGCCGAGCGCACGGAGGGTTGGGCGGCCGCTCTCCAGCTGGCGGCCCTGTCGCTGCAAGGCCGCGCCAACCCCGACGACGTCGTCGCCGGGTTCGCGGGCGACGACCGGTTCATCGTCGACTACCTCGCCGACGAGGTGCTGGCCCGGCTGCCCGCCGACACCCGCGACTTCCTCCTCCGCACGTCCGTGCTCGACCGGCTCACCGGCCCACTGTGCGATGCCGTCACCGGGCAGACCGGCGGCGCCGCCCGGCTCGTCGAGCTCGACCGCGCCAACCTCTTCCTCGTCGCGCTCGACGACCGGCGCCGGTGGTACCGCTACCACCACCTGTTCGCCGACGTCCTGCGCGCGCACCTCCGCGAGCAACAGCCGGAACAGATCGCCGAGCTGCATCGGCGGGCGAGCGCCTGGCTCCACGTGCACGGCGAGCCGAGCGACGCCATCCGCCACGCCCTTGCGGCCGGGGACCTCGACCGGGCCGCGGACCTGATGGAGCTCGCGGTGCCGGTGATGCGCCGCGAGCGGCGGGAGGCCGAGCTGGCCCGCTGGGTGCGGGCGCTGCCCGAGGACGTCGTGCGGGTGCGGCCGGTGCTCGGGCTGGCGCTCGTCGGCGCGCTCACGCAGGTGTCCGACTTCGCGAGCGTCGATCAGCGGCTGGCCGTGATCGAGGCGTCGGTGCGCTCCCCCGACGGCGGATGGCCGGATCGGCCGCCGCCGGGTGTCGTCGTGGTCGACCAGGAGGGCTTCCAGTTGGTGCCCGCGACCGTCGAGATGTATCGGGCCGCGCTGGCGTTGGCCCATGGTGACCTGGACGCCACCGTGATGCACGCGCGCATGGCGTTGTGCCTGGCGCCGCCCCAGGACGGCCTGGTGCGCGCGGCGGCCGGGGCCCTCGGCGGGCTCGCGTCGTGGGCGATGGGTGACGTCGGCGGCGCGTACTCGGCGTACACCGAGTCCGTCGCGGGTCTGCAGAGGGTGGGGTTCCTCGCCGACGTCCTCGGCTGCTCGATCACGCTCGGCGACCTCTGCCTCGTGCAGGGTCGGCTCGGCGAGGCGGAGCGCACCTTCCGGGCGGGGCTCGACCTCTCCGCGGGCGAGCGGGTGCCGCTGCGGGGGACGGCCGACATGCACGTCGGCCTCGCCCGGGTGGCCCTCGAACGCGGCGATCTCCCCGGTGCGCGGGCGCATCTGACGGCCGCGGAGCGCCTCGGCGAGCCCAACGGCCTGCCGCAGAATCCGTACCGGTCGCGGGTGGAGTCGGCCCGCCTGGCCGAGGCGGAAGGCGACCTCGACACGGCGCTCGACCTGCTCCACGACGCCGACCGCCGCTACAACGGCGACTACTCCCCGAACGTGCGACCCGTCGCGGCCGTGCGGGCTCGCCTCCGCGTGCGGCGGGGCGAGCTGGAGCGCGCCGACGGGTGGGCCCGCGAGAGCGGACTGGCCGCCGACGACGAGCTGTCCTACCTGCGCGAGTACGAGCACGTCACCCTCGCCCGGCTCCTGCTGGGCCGCCACCACGCCGAACGGGACGACGTTGCGCTCGAGCGGGCGATCGGCCTGCTCGGGCGCCTGCTGAGCGCCGCCGAGGACGGCGGTCGCGACGGCACGACGATCGAGGTCCTCGTGCTGCTCGCGCTGGCCCGCCAGGCCCGCGGGGACGACGTGGCCGCGGCGGCCGCGCTGCGCCGCGCCGTCGCGCTCGCCCGGTCGGAGGGCTACGTCCGGGTCTTCACCGACGAGGGGGCACCGATGGCCACCCTCCTGAAAGGTCTCGCCAAGCAGGGGCCCACGGCGCCGGACGCGGCGTACGTCCGCAGGCTCGTCGCCGCCACCACCGGGCCCGTGCCCGAGGCGCCTGCCGAGCTCGTCGAGCCGTTGTCGGCCCGTGAACTGGAGGTGTTGCGGCTGCTCGCGACCGACCTGGACGGGCCGGACATCGCCCGGCGGCTGCACGTGTCGCTGAACACGATGCGCACCCACACCCGCAACATCTTCCGCAAGCTCCAGGTGACCAACCGGCGGGCGGCCGTGCGCCAGGCCGCCGCGCTCAACCTGCTCACCCGTCCGCGGGGCGGTTGAGGCCGTCGACGCCGTGGGCGGTGAAGCCCTTGACGGTCAGGTAGACGCCGAGGCTGAACTCCCACACGGCGACGGGCAGCGCGCCCGCGGCGCCCAGGGCCGAGACCTGGTCCCAGACCCCGAGGAGGGTGCCGGTGGCCGAGGCCAGGATGAGCGGGGCGCCGACCAGGCCGATGGCCGGGATGAGGCGGGGGACGAGCCGCGACCGGTACATGACGTAGCCGAGGAACAGGGCGTTGATGCCCGGGATGAGGCCGGGCCCGACCAGGAAGGTCCACTGCCGCACCGACACCAGCGCTTCCCCGGTGACGCGCAGCGCCTCGGCCTGGACGCCCGTGGCTCCCGCGAGGTCCGCCTTGAGCGTCACGACCGCCAGCGGGCTCACCACCCCGACGAGGATGAGCATCGCCTCGACGAGGCGGGACGCGACGAAGCCGATGGCCGCGGTCGCGCTGACCCGCCGGGTGACCGGGTAGAGCGCAACGGCGGTGCCCACGCAGGCGACCGCGGTGACGATCTCGAGCCAGATGCCCCACACGACGGCCGTCGTGCCTGCGCCGGGAGTGTTGATGAAGCCCGCGGGGTGACGAGGTAGGCGACGCCGCCCGCGAGGGCGACCTTGCGCATCGGGTCCATCCGACGGCCCGCAACGGCTCGGTCGGTGGTGGGGGTGGGGGTCAGTGCCGTGGACATGGCGGCCTCCTCGGTGACGTCGCGCGCCGGATTCCAAGGACGTTGGGAAGCGATGTGATGAGCCGTCGTCACCACGTGTGGTGATCAGCGCAGCGACCTGCGGTACTCGCGTGGGCTGATCCCGTAGCTCGCCTTGAAGGCGCGGTGGAAGTGGCTGCTGTCGAAGAACCCCCAGCGATGCGCGATCACGCCGATCGGCTCGGCGCCCGTGGTCAGCTCGCTGCGGGCGCGGGCCAGCCTGCGGGTGCGGATGACCCCGCCGACCGTGTCGCCGGTGGTGCTGAAGATCCGGTTCACCGTGCGGACCGAGACGCCGTGCTCGCAGGCGATGCGTTCCGGGGTGATCTCCATGCTGGTGAGGTGTTGGTCGATGAACCGTTCCATCGCGGCCCGCAGCGACAGGTCCCGGGCGCCGCGGGTGGTCCCGGGCCGCAGCGCGCCGAGGACGAGCTCCAGGGTGGCGTTGCGGGCGGCGATCGTCGCGGCGGCGTCGAGGTCGGGCAGGATCCGGGAGAGCGTAGTGCGGGTCGAGCGTGACGTCGGTCTTCCCGTCGTTGTACTGCGCGATCAGCTTGCTGCCTTCGAGCCGGACCTCGAGGACGTCGTCGTCGGCGTCGTGGATCTGCGCGGTCACGACGTCCGGCTTGGCCTTGGGGAGGGTGGTCACGGCCTGGCGCACGGTCAGGGTGTGGGTGCCGTGCGTGTTGGTCCAGCTCGCGAGCTTGCTGCCGGTCATCTCGCGCAGCTCGGAGCGCGGGTAGCTGCTGCCCGAGGTCGTCACGCCGCCCGCGTTCGCGGTGAAGACGACGCCGTCCTTCGCGCCGTTCAGGTGGAACGCGGCGCAGGAGTGGTCGGCGAGCTCCGGCATCTCGATCGTGTCGGGAACGTATCCGCACAACGATCATGCGCAGGAGCGGTCTGCGCCGAGCGGTACCCCTCCCGTACCTCAGTGGACGGTCAAGAGCGATGGAGGTTGCTTCACTGTGGACGATTTGCCGCAACCGGTCGTTCCGCGGCGACGAGCGGTCAGGGTCGGCGGACCGGGCTCGGCGCAGCTCAGAGGCCGTAACGTAGGTCACATGCGCCGCGACCTCGTCCATGTCGATCGGAGGGGATCGCCATGGCGAGCTGCAGGTATTGCAAGGGGTCGGGGCGCTGCCCGAGGTGCAAGGGCTCCGGCAAGACCGAACACATGATCCGCAAGGTCTGCCCGGCGTGCGGCGGCAAGAAGCTCTGCCTCGCCTGTGGTGGCACGGGCAGGAGCTGACCCCGCACCGCGACGGAGGCCCCATGAAGCTGTCCGCGTTCCCGCGACACCGGTTGACGTTCGGTCCGAGCCCGGTGCACCCGCTCGACCGGCTGTCCGACCACCTCGGCGGCCCGCGGATCTGGGCCAAACGGGAGGACGTCAACTGCGGGCTCGCGTTCGGCGGCAACAAGGTTCGCAAGCTGGAGTACATCGTGCCGGACGTGCTGGCCGCGGGTGCCGACACGCTCGTCTCGATCGGTGGGGTGCAGAGCAACCACACCCGCCAGGTGGCGGCCGTGGCGGCGCACCTCGGCCTGGCGTGCAGGCTCGTGCAGGAGCGGTGGGTGGACTGGCCCGACCCGGTCAACGACCAGGTCGGCAACATCCTGCTCAGCCGGATCATGGGCGCCGACGTGCGGCTGGACCCGGCGGGCTTCGACATCGGCATCCGGCGGTCGTGGGAGGACGCGATCGCCGAGGTCGAAGCGGCGGGCGGCAAGCCGTACCCGATCCCGGCCGGAGCGTCGGAGCACCCGCTGGGCGGGCTCGGGTTCGCCAACTGGGCGTTCGAGGTGGCCGCGCAGGAGCGGGAGCTGGGCGTCTTCTTCGACACCGTCGTCGTGTGCACGGTGACGGGCTCCACGCACGCCGGGATGATCGCCGGGTTCGCGGCGTTGCCGGACAGTCGTCGTCGCCGGGTGCTCGGCATCGACGCCTCGGCCACAGTGGACAAGACGCGCGCGCAGGTGGAGCGCATCGCCCGCCACACCGCGGCGCTCATCGAGCTGGGCCGGGAGCTACGGCCGGACGAGATCACCGTGCTGGAGGGCTGGGCGGGCGACGCGTACGGGATTCCGGTCGCGTCCACGGTGGACGCGATCCGGCTCACGGGCAGGCTCGAAGGTGTGATCATCGACCCGGTGTACGAGGGCAAGTCGATGGCGGGACTGATCGACCTCGTGCGCGCGGGCGAGATCGGCCCGGACTCCACGGTGCTCTACGCCCACCTGGGCGGCCAGCCCGCCTTGAACGCGTACTCCGGGATCTTCGCCGACGGCACCTGACGGCGGTCGCGTGTTCGCGCCGATCGGCGTGGTACACCGACACCGATGACCGTCATCGGGATCACGGGACACCGCGGGCTGTCGGGACGCACCGAGCAGCTCGTCGCGGCGGCGCTGCGCGCCGAGGTCGCGCGGTACGCCGACGGTGAGCTCGTCGGCGTGAGCGCGATCGCCGACGGCGCCGACAGCCTGTTCGCCGCCGCCGTGCTCGACGCGGGCGGCGCTCTGGTCGTGATCGTTCCCGCGCGGCGGTACCGCGACGGGTTGCCCGCCGACCAGCGGGTGATCTACGACGCGCTCCTCGGCCGCGCGGAGCGGGTGATCGCGCTCGATCGGGTGGATCCCACGAGCGCGGCCTACATGGACGCCGCCCTGCGGATGCTCGACGAGATCGACGTCCTCGTCGCGGTCTGGGACGGGCAGCCCGCCCGCGGCCTCGGCGGCACGGCCCACGTGGTCGACGCCGCGGAGGAGCGCCGCCTGCCCGTCACGGTGATCTGGCCCGCGGGCGCGGTCCGCTGATCGGGCGCTACCGTCGTCCACTGTGTCCGAGATGGCCCCTGCGGGGCAGAGCGTGATGCTGGGCGGGGGCTTCTACAGCCACAACTCCCGGCCGCAACGCGCGGCGGCCAACGCGGCCGACGCGCATCTCGTCGCCGCCGCGTCCGCGGTGCCGCTGCCCGACCCCCCGACCCCCGTGCTCATCGGCGACTTCGGCTGCGCGGGCGGCGCGAACGAGATGGCGCCGTTGGCGGCCGCCGTCGACGCGCTGCGGACGCGCGCGGCGGCGCTGCCGATCGAGGTCGCGCACACCGACCTCCCGGAGAACGACTTCGGACCGCTGTTCGCGCTGCTGCAGGGCCCCGAGAGCTACCTGGCCACCGCGATCTACCCCTACGTCGTCGGCAGGACGCTCTACGGCCCGCTCTTCCCGGACCGACGCCTGCACGTCGGCTGGAGCGCGATCACCCTGCATTGGCTCAGCAGCATGCCGGTGACGGTGCCCGGGCGCGTGTACGCCAACCTCGTGGAGGACGGCCCGGCCCGGCGGCGTATCGCCGAGCGAGCGGCGGCCGACTGGCGCACGTTCCTCACCGAGCGGGCCCGCGAGCTGGTGGACGGCGGCGAACTCGTGCTGACCGGCGGGTCCTCCCTCCCGGACGGGCGGTCTGGCGCGGAGGGCCTGTTCGTCATGGTCCAGGACGTGCTGGCCGGGATGGTCGACGACGCCGTCCTGCGGCCCGGCGAGTCCGACCGCATCTTCTACCCGACCTGGAACCGCACGCCCGAGGAGTGGACCGCCCCGGTGGCGGAACTCGGCTTCGACCTGCTCGCCGAGGAGCTCACCGGCACCGACGACGCCGAGACCTACCGGGAGTCGCTCGGGCGCGGCACGTTCGCCGACGACTACCTGCCCTTCGTGCGGGCCATCACGCAGCGGCCGTTCTTCCGCTGGCTCGACGGCGACCGCACCATCGACGACCGCCTCCGGGTGACCGAGGCGTTCTACGAGCGGCTGCGCGGGCGGATCGCGGCCGACCCGGTGGCCGCCGCCTGCCACTGGCACGTGGTGACCCTGCGCCTGCGCCGTCGCCCCCGCTGACGAGCCGAAGTGCGCCAGGGCGGCCCCGGCGGACCCACGCGACTTCGCACCCCGCGTGGTCACTTCGCACCCCGCCGGTGGGGTGCGAAGTGGGCTGACGGGGTGCGAGGTGCCGGGCGGCCGGGTCAGCGGGCCGAGTAGCCGCCGTCGATGACGAGCTCGGTGCCGGTGACCCAGCGCGCCTCGTCGGACGCGAGGTAGACCGCGCCCCAGGCGATGTCGTCGGGCTCGCCGACCCCCAGCGGGTGCCGCTTGCCGATGGCGGCGCGGGCGTCGGCCTCCGAGGTGCCCGTCGCGGCCAGGGAGCCGCGCAGCATCGACGTGAAGATGAACCCGGGGTGAATCGAGTTCACCCGGATCCGGTCGGGGGCGTAGAGCAGCGCGTCGTTCTTGCTCATCGACCGCACCGCGCCTTTCGCGGCGTGGTAGGGCGGAACGCCGCGGCCGCCGACGATGCCGTAGATCGACGAGATGTTGACGACGCTGCCGCCGCCCGCCGACCGCAGGTGCGGCACGGCGTGCTTGGTGCACAGGAACACCCCGGTCACGTTGACGGCCATGACGCGATCCCACTCGGCGCGCGGGAACTCGTCGGTCGGCACGTCCAGGCCCGCGACGCCGGCGTTGTTGACCAGCACGTCCACCCGTCCGTGCCGCGCGACGACCGCCGCGAACGTCGCCGCGACCGCGTCCTCGTCGGTGACGTCGCACCGGTGGAAGCCCGCGTCCGGGAGCGCGGCGGCCACCCGCTCACCGGCCGCCGTGTCGACGTCGACGACCGCGATCGCCGCACCCTCCTCGGCCATCCGCGTGGCGATCGCCGCGCCGAGCCCGTTCCCACCGCCCGTGACGACGGCGACCTTCCCCGTGAGTCGCACGTACCACGCATACCGCATCGCCGCGTCCGGTCCTGGACCCGGGCCCGGTCCCTCGGCGATGATCACGCGGGGTACACCAACCGGGCGGGGGAACTGACATGGCTGACCTGCCCGCCATGGTGCGGCCGATGCTGGCCACGCCGGGTTCGCCGCCCGCCGGGCCGGGGTGGTCGGTCGAGTTCAAGTGGGACGGGATCCGCGCCATCGTCGCCGCCGCGCCCGGCGCCCGGGTGCGGGTGTGGAGTCGCAACGGCAACGACGTCACCGCCTCCTACCCCGAGTTCGCGACCGGCCCGACCGCCGCGGCGCTGGGCGAGCGCGGGCCGGTGCTGCTCGACGGGGAGATCGTCGCCCTCGACGAGCGCGGCCGCCCGTCGTTCGCCCGGCTCACCCAGCGGATGCACGTGCGGGCGCCCGGCGCGGAGCTGGTGGCGCGGGTGCCGGTGCAGCTGTACGCGTTCGACGTGCCGCGGTCGGGACCGCCGTACGACGAACGCCGCGCCGCCTTGGAGGCGCTGGAGCTCGGCGCGGTGCCGCACGTCGCGGTGCCGCCCGCCTACACCGACATGCCTGCCGCGCAGCTGCTGGACGTCGCTCGGGCACACGGGCTGGAGGGCGTGGTGGCCAAGCGGCGCCGGTCGCGCTACGAGCCGGGGCGGCGGTCGGCGGCGTGGGTGAAGACGGCGCTCACCACCGCGCAGGAGGTGGTGGTCGGCGGCTGGTCGCCGGGGCAGGGGCGGCGGGCCGGGATGGTCGGGTCGCTGCACATGGGCGCCTACGACCGGGGCGGGCGGCTGCGCTACCTCGGGATGGTCGGCACGGGGTTCACCGACGCCGCGCTCCGGCTGCTCGCCGAGCGGCTCGCGCCACTGGCGCTGACGGCCTCACCGTTCGACGACGACGTGCCCGCGCTGGACGCCCGCGCCGCGCGGTGGGTGCGGCCGGAGCTCGTGGGGGAGGTGGTCTACCGCGTGCTCACCCCGGACCTGCGGCTGCGGCACACGGCCTGGCGGGGCCTGCGGCCCGACCGGGACGCGGCCGAGATCGTGCTCGACCTCCCCTGGCCACCCCCGTGATCACCGCTCCGGGCACCGAACGGTGATCAAGCCCTGTGGAGCGAGCCCGGCGTGCCGGTGGATCAGAGCCCGAGGTCGCCCCGGTGCAGCGCCGCGACCCCCTGCCGCGGCAGCGGCACGAACGCGTCGGCGCCCACGTCAGACCTCCAGCGTCTTGCGGTAACCGACCTCGTCCAACACGGCGCCCCAGACCCGGTCGCGCCGCTCGGCGCCGTCGGGTCGCCAGCCTGCCACCTCGTAGAAGCGGCGCGCGCGGACGTTGCCGGTGAGCACCCAGAGGGTGGCCGCGATGTGGTGTCGCGCGAGCCGCCGTTCCGCCTCGACGATCAGCGCCCGGCCCAGGCCCGTCCCCCACGCCTCCGGGTCGACGTAGAGGGCTCGCAGCTCGCCCGCACCCGGCGAGACCGTGGCGAAACCCCGGATGCGGTCGGTGACCGCGACGACCGTGAGCGGGTCATCGGCGCCGAACGTGTAGGCGGCGGCGCGGTCCTCGGGGCGGAGGGCGTCGAGGAAGTCGTCGGCGATGAGGCCGCGGTAGCCGACCTGCCACGACCGCACGTGGACGTCGGCGACCGCGGGCTCTTCGCCGATCCGCGCCCTCCGCAGTTGCACGGCGGTCAGTCTCCCAGCATCCGCCGCTTCACCGGCGGCACGAGGTTCACCGCGCGCAGCGCCCCGCGCATCACACGGCGCACGATGGGGTTCCCGGACGCCGCGAACCGCGCGTTGCGCAGGCTCTGGGCGACGGCCGCGAAGCCGTCGCCGAGCATCTGACGCTCGTAGTCGGCGACCGCCACCGTGACGTGCGGCCCCGCCGTGATCAGGTTGCGGCGCAACAGGTCGGCGTCGCGCAGGGCGGTGTTGGCGCCGGCACCGATTCGAGCGCCCGGGTCCGTGAGGGCGCCGGCCGCGCCTCGGCGCGACTGCGCACCCCTAAGCACGACGTCGCACCCCGTCGGCGGGGTGCGAAGTGGCGCGTCGGGGTGCGAAGTGCGCGCAAGGACAGGCGGCCGCGTCACGGCCGGCTGACGCCGCCTGGCGAGCCCAGCCGAAGGCGCCGGGATCGGGCACCATGCGTGCGTGGTCACGAACCTGGTGGCGCTGCTGCGCCGGGGTGAGGTCACCGCCGCCGCGACGGTGGAGCGACAGCTGGAGCTGCTGCGCCGCGCACACGCCGTCACCGATGCGGTGGCCGCCTTCGAGGACGCTCGGGCCCTGGCCGACGCCGCGGCGCTCGACCGGGCCTTCGCCGAGCGTGGGCCCGTCGGGCCGCTGCACGGTCTGCCGGTCACGGTGAAGGACTGGATCGACGTCGAGGGCTTCCCCTGCGCGGGCGAGACCGCCGACCGGGACCGGCGGCCCGGGGTCGACGCGAGCGCCGTGCGCCGATTGCGTGCGGCCGGGGCGGTCGTCGTGGCGAAGACGCGGCCGTGGGGTCGGGTGGCGCATCCGCGGGATCCGACGCGCACGGTCGGCGGCTCGAGCAGCGGGGAGGCGGCGCTGGTCGCGGCGGGCGCGTCGGTGCTCGGCATCGGCAGCGACTCCGGCGGCAGCATCCGGCTGCCCGCCGCTTGGGCGGGCGTGTGCGGGCTGCGGCCGACCGCGGGTCGCGTGCCGACGACCGGGCACTACCCCCGCGTCGGACCCCGCAGCGACGGACGCACCCAGATCGGTCCGCTCGCCGCGTCGATCGACGGCCTGGAGCTGGCGTTGTCGGTGATGGCCGGGCCGGACGGCCGGGACGCGGGCGCCCCGCCGGTGCCGTTGCCGCCGTCGCACGGGGTCGAGCTGCGCGGCCTGAGCGTCGCCTCGGCCTTCGGTGAGGGGCCGTGGCAGCCGTCGTCGGAGGTGGCGACGGCCGTCGAGTGGGCGACGGACGTGCTGGTCACGGCCGGCGCCCGGCAGGTGCCGTGGGAGTTCGCCTGGCTGGCACCCGCCTGGGACGTCACCCAGCGCTACTGGGCGCGCGCAGGCTGGCGGCCGGGCCTCACCGGCGCTGACGTCATGCAGGAGCTGGAGGACTGGGACCGCTTCGCCTGCCGCTACCTCGCCGCGACGACCGACGTCGACGTGATCGTCGCGCCCGCCACGGCGGGGACCGCACCGCCGCACGGCGAGATCGGCGGCTCCGCGTTCGTCTACCTGCTGCCCGCCAGCCTGGTGGGGGTGCCCTCGGTGGCCCTCCCGACGGGTGACGACGACACCGGGCTGCCGATCGGCGTCCAGCTCGTCGGGCGGGCGTGGGCGGAGCACGTGCTGCTCGCCGCCGCCCGGGAGATCGAGCGGGCCGCGCCGGGCTGAGCGTCAGGCCCGCCGGGCCCGATACGCCGCCACCGCCACCCGGTTGCCGCACGCCGTGCTGCAGAACCGGCGGGAGCGGTTGCGCGAGAGGTCGAGCACGATCCCGCCGCACGTCTCGTCCGCGCAGATCGACAGCCGCGACAGCTCGTCGGCGCGGATGAGGTCGATCATCGCCATGGCCGTCTCGACCGCGATCCGCACCGCGAACGGCGTGTCCGGGCCGACGGCGTGCATGTGGTAGTCCTCGTCGCCGTGCCGGACGAGCTGCGGCACGGCCGTGTGCTCGCGCAGCATCCGGTTGACGATCACGACGGCGGTGTCGCGGTCGGCCGTGAGCAGCTCCCGCAGCGGAGCCCGCAGCGCGCGGACGTCCGCCAGGTCCATCGGCGGCGCACCCGTGTACCGGTGCTCGGCGAAGAACCCAGCGAGCTGGACGTCCGTCGTCAGCGTGTCCGGCGGCGTCGCCGAGTTCACCAGTGCGACGGCCGCCTGCAGCGACGCGACCGTGTCATGACCGAAAAGCACGTTGACACATTACACCCGGCCGCCTAGCGTCATGAGTCATGACGACGATGACTCATGACACGACGGCCCGGACTGCGGGTCTCGGGTTCGCGCTGGCGTCAGCGGCGTCGTTCGGCCTCTCCGGCTCGCTCGCGCGCGGGCTGATGGACGCGGGCTGGTCGTCGGCGGCCGCGGTGTCGGCCCGGATCCTGCTCGCCGCGGCCGTGCTGGCCCCGCCCGCGCTGATCCAGCTGCGCGGGCGGTGGGACCTCCTGCGTCGCAACCTCCCCCTCGTCACCGTCTACGGGCTGCTCGCCGTCGCAGGCTGTCAGCTGGCGTTCTTCAACGCGGTCGAGCGGATGCCGGTCGGGGTCGCGCTGCTGGTGGAGTACATGTCGCCGGTGGCCGTCATCGGCTGGTTGTGGCTCACCCGCGGCCAGCGGCCCGGTCCGCGGACGGTGGCGGGCGCGCTGCTCGCGGTGATCGGCCTGGTGCTGGTGCTCGACCTCGTGTCGGGCGCGCACGTCGACGGCCTCGGCATCGTCTGGGCGTTCGGCGCGATGGTCGGGGTCACCGCCTACTTCCTGATCTCCGCCCGCGAGGTCGACGGGCTGCCGCCCACGGTGCTCGCGGCGGCGGGTCTCACCGTCGGCGGCACGGCGCTGCTGCTCCTGGGCGCGGCGGGCGTGCTCCCCTTCGCGGCGACCACCGCCGCGGTGCGGTTCGGGAGCGTCACGCTGGCCTGGTGGGCGCCGATGGTGGGCCTGGGCGTGGTGACGGCCGCGCTCGCGTACGTCACGGGCATCGCCGCCACGCGACGGCTCGGCTCCCGGCTGGCCTCCTTCGTCGCGCTGACCGAGGTGCTCGCCGCCCTCGGGTTCGCCTGGCTGCTGCTGGGCCAGGAGCCGCGATCGGTGCAGCTGCTCGGCGGCGCCCTGGTGCTGGCGGGCGTCGTGATCGTGAAGTCCGGCGAAGGCTAACCGCCGAACCGGCCGCGCGCCTCGACCGGGATGAGCGGCTGCAGGCCCCGCACCTTCAGCTCCTGCACCGCCCAGGTGTTGCCGTCCGGGTCGGCGAACCCGAAGAACGTGCTGCCGTCCTGATCACCGAACGACATGAGCTCGCTCGCCTCGACCCCGCGCTCGACGAGCTCGGCCCGGGCGGCGGCGGCGTCGGCCACGCACAGCTGGAGGCCCCGCAGGGAGCCCGGCGCCATCTCCCGCTGGGCGGGAAGGTCGCCGAAGACGATCGAGCACCCGGAGCCCCGCGGCGTCAGCTGCACGACGTGCATCTGCTCGTTGCGGGTGTCGTGGTCGAGGTCAAAGCCGATTTGGTCGCGGTAGAACGCGACCGCCCGATCGATGTCGCTGACCGGGAGGATCACGACTTCGAGGGTCCAGTCCACGGCCTCACCTTGACACGCCCGGCGCGACCCAATAGTTATCGGGGTGGCTCGGTGCGCGCCGGAGGGGGCGTGCACCGAGCCCCCGCGCGGGAGGCGCCGGTGGCCGATCCGATCGCCGTGCTGCTGGTGTCCGACGACCCGGTTCTGCGGGCGGCGTGGATACGGAGCCTTCCGGAGGGCGGCGACGTCGTCGAGGCGGGCGACCGGTCACCCACCGTGGTCCTGCTCGACGCGGGCGAGCGCGCTGGTCCGGAGCTGGTTCGCGGGCTCGACGCCCGTCTGGTCGTCGTCGGACCGCCGGACCCGGCGGTGGTGCGCACGGTGCTGGACGCGGGCGCGCGCGGCTACCTGTTCGGCAGGCCCGCCGGGGACCGGCCGCCGACCGAGGATTGGACGCGGGTGCGCACCGCGTCCGGCTCGGTCACCGAGCTGTCCGCGCGGGAGGTCGAGGTGCTGCAGGGCGTCGCCGACGGTCGTTCCAACGGTGACATCGCCGCCGGGCTGCAGCTCTCCCCGCTCACGGTCAAGAGCCACCTCGCCCGCATCGGACGCAAGCTCGGCACCGGCGATCGCGCGCACGCGGTGCTGCTCGCCCTCCGCGCGGGCGTGATCAGCTGACCGCCGCGCGGGTGGACGATCGTCGCGAGAGGGCTCCTTCGGTCACGTCGACGGACTGGCTTCCGTCATCGAGGTGACGGAACCCGGACGGGAGATGTGACCGATGGACGTGCTGGCGCAGCGGTTCGAGGACAGCAGGCCGCACCTGACGGCGGTGGCCTACCGCATGCTCGGCTCGCGCGCCGAGGCCGACGACGCCGTGCAGGAGGCGTGGCTGCGGCTGGCGCGCTCCGACGTCGCGGGCGTGGACAACCTGCGGGGATGGCTGACGACGGTCGTCGGGCGGGTGTGCCTGGACATGCTGCGCTCGCGGACCTCGCGCCGGGAGGAGCCGCTCGCGGTCGACGAGCGCGTCGAGCCGGAGGCCGGGCCGGAGGGCGAGGCGGAGCTGGCCGACTCGGTCGGCGCCGCCCTGCTGGTCGTGCTGGACACGCTCGCGCCCGCCGAGCGGCTGGCCTTCGTGTTGCACGACCTGTTCGCCGTGCCGTTCGACGAGGTCGGCGCCATCGTCGGCCGTTCGCCCGCCGCGGCCCGGCAACTGGCCAGCCGCGCGCGGCGGCGGGTGCAGGGCGACGGCGCCGGTGCGGACGTGGCGGACGGGCCCGCGCGGCGGCGGGCGGTCGTCGCCGCGTTCCTGGCCGCCTCGCGTGGCGGCGACTTCGGCGCGCTCCTGGCGCTGCTCGACCCCGACGCGGTCGCCCGGGCCGACGCCGCGGCCGTCGTCGCGGGGGCGGAGGCCGAGGTGCGCGGGGCCGCCGCGGTGGCAGGCACGTTCGCGGGCCGCGCCAAGGCCGCGCGCCTCGCCCTCCTCGACGGCGAGCCCGGCCTGATCTGGTCGTACCGCGGCGAGGTGCGGATGGCGTTCGCGTTCACCGTTCTCGACGGGCGCGTCACCGACATCGCGCTCATCGCCGACCCCGCGCGCCTCGCCGCGATGGGAGTAGAACCGGTGCCATGACCGTTCTCGATCTCACCGTGGCGGCTCCGGACGGCACGTGCCCCGTCTCCCTGCACCTGCCCGACGGCGCCGGGCCGTGGCCCGGCGTGATCATGTACCCGGACGCGGCGGGGACGCGCCCCACGTTCCGCGCCATGGCCGACCGCCTGGCGAGCCTCGGCTACGCCACGCTGTTGCCCGACGTCTACTACCGCCGAGGCGACTGGAAGCCGTTCGACGCGCGCACCGTCTTCGCCGACCCGGACGAGCGCGCCCGGCTGATGTCCTTCGGCCGGAGCCTGACCGCCGCCGAGGTGGTCGCCGACGCGGGGGCTTTCCTGGGGTTCCTCGCGGGGCGCCCCGAGGTGGCGGGCGCGCGGGTCGGCACCACCGGCTACTGCATGGGCGGGCGGATCTCGCTGCTCGTGGCGGGCCACCACCCGGACCGGATCGGTGCTGCGGCGTCGTTCCACGGTGGGCGGCTGGCCGCCGAGGCCGACCCCGACAGCCCCGCGCTGGTCGCCGACCGGGTGCAGGCCACCGTCTACGTCGCCGCGGCCGAGGACGACCAGACGTGCCCGCCGGAGCAGCTCGACCGGCTCGGCAAGGCCTACGCCGAGGCGGGCGTCGCGTACACGATCGAGACCTACCCGGGCACGCACGGCTTCGCGGTGCCCGACAACGTCGGTCCGTTCGACGAGGCGCTCGCCGAACGGCACTGGGCGGCGCTGGCGGGGCTCTACGGATCCACGCTGCGCCCCTGACCAGGTTCGTGAGTGCGCTCACTCGCGGCAGATCAACTGGAACGGTGCAGTAGATCGAGTCGCTAGACAAGGTGAACGCCATGCCGTCAACCTCGTCCCGGAGCCATGTCCCAGCCCCCAGCCACTGACCTGTCCGTCAACAAGGTGCTCGCCGGCGCGGGTGCCGCCGTCACGAGCGCGGTGATCGGCTCGTTCTTCGGCGTCGCGGGCACCGTCGTCGGGGCCGCCATCGGATCGGTGGCCAGCACGGTCGCGACGACGCTGTACGAGCGCTCCCTCAACACCACGCGCGACCGGATCAGAGCCCGGCTGAACGCGGGATCCCACGGCGCCGATCCGCCGTCGTCCGAGGACACGGTGCCGATACCGCGACCGCGGCCGCAGCCGCACTGGATGCGGTGGATCGGGGCCACGGCGCTGATCTTCCTGCTGGGCATGCTCGTCGTGACGGGGATCGAGTTCGTGAAGGGCTCGGCCGTCGACGGGGAGCCGGGCACGTCGGTGGGCCGCGTGTTCGCGCCCTCGACGGCGGGCGCCGACACCCCGGCGCCGTCCGACACGTCGCAGCCCGAGTCCACCCGGGCCGCGACCCGTTCGACCAAGGAGCGCAGCACGACGTCGGCCACGCCGAAGCCGTCGGCGAGCGCGACCGCCACCCGCACGGCCCTCCCCACCACGACCGTCGTCGTGCCCGCCGTGCCGCCCGCCGGTGCGCCCGGTGCGGCGGCGAACGGCTCGGCCGGGTAGCGGAATGACATAGACGATCTTGTTGCGATTCCGGTGCCATGGCTCCGAGAACGCAACAAGATCCGCCGCGTGCGGGGTCAGTCGGGGAGGCGGGAGCGCAGGCGCGCGGCGGCGGCCGCGGGGTCGGCGGCCTCGGTGATCGCCCGCACGACGACGATGCGCCGCGCCCCCGCCGCCAGCACGTCGTCGAGGCGGGCCTCGTCGATGCCGCCGATCGCGAACCACGGCCGGGCTCGGCGCCCGCCCGGCCACGGTGCGGACGAGATCGAGCCCGGGTGCCGGGCGCCCGGGCTTCGTCGGGGTCGGCCAGCACGGCCCGACGCAGAAGTAGTCGACGCCGGGCTCGTCGGCCGCGGCCTCCGTCTCGTCCGCGCTGTGCGAGGAGCGGCCGACGAGCACGTCGTCGCCCACCACGCGCCGCGCCCACGGCACGGGCAGGTCGTCCTGCCCGAGGTGCAGGACGTCGGCTCCCGCGGCGAGCGCGATGTCGGCGCGGTCGTTCACGGCGAGCAGCGCGTCGCGGCGGGCGCAGGCCTCGGCGAGCACCTCCAGCGCGGCGAGCTCGTCGCGGGCTTCGAGCCCCTTCTCGCGGAGCTGCAGGACGTCGACGCCGCCCGCCAGCGCGGCGTCGGCGAACTCGGCCAGGTCGGGGCGCATGCCCGTGCAGAGGTAGAGGCGGGCCCGGTCGAGGCGGGCGCGTCGGGCGTCGGCGTCGTGTCCGGGCATGGCGGCGACCCTACGGGGGACCTCCGGCGTCGTCGCGGCGTCCGGGCCCGAGGCGTAGGCTCAGCGGCAGGTGACGCACGGGAGCCCGCGGGGCGGGCTGAGAGGGGATCAAGCCAGATCCCGACCGTCGAACCTGATCCGGGTCATGCCGGCGCAGGGAGCGGAGTGGCGATGCATCAACTCGTGGTGGTGGGGGCAGGCGTGATCGGCCTGTCCTGCGCGTGGCGGGCGGCCGCGGCCGGTTGGACGGTCACGGTCGTCGACCCGGCGCCCGCGCGCGGCGCGTCGTGGGTCGCGGGGGGCATGCTCGCGCCGGTCACGGAGGCCTGGCCGGGCGAGGAGGAGCTGCTCGACCTCGGCCTGGAGTCGCTGCGGCGGTGGCCGCGTTTCGCGGCCGAGCTCGCCGCGGCCGCGGGGCGTCCGCCCGGTCTGCGCGAGGAGGGCACGATCGTCGCCGCCACCGGGGCGGGCGACCGCGCCGAGCTCGGCTCGCTCGCGGCCTTCCTCGCCCGCCTCGGCCGTGATGTCGACCAGCTCACCGGACGCGAGCTGCGCAGGCTCGAACCGGCGCTCGGCCCCGACGTGCGGGGCGGCCTGTCGGTGCCGGGGGACCTGGCCGTCGACAACCGAGCACTTCCTCGCGGCCCTGCAGGCGGCCTGCGAACGGGTGGGCGTGCGGACCGTCCCACGCGCGGCGGCGGCCATCTGTGCGGACGGCGACCGTCTCGCCGGGGTCCGGCTCGCGCCCTCCGATGCACCGCGGCTCGGCTCATCGCCCGCCGCGCTCGCCCACGAACCGGGAGCAGGACTCGACGGGGTCGACGCCGCCGTGGGCAGATCCGCCGGGCTCGACCAGGACGACGGCGCCCTCAGCGCCGACGCCGTCGTGATCTGCGCGGGGGCGCACTCCGGGCTCCTGCACCCGGCACTGGCCGCGTTGGTGCGGCCGGTCAAAGGCGAGATCGTCCGGCTGGCCCACCGCGGCTCCGCGCTGCCGCCGCCGACGCGCACCGTGCGCGCGCTCGTCGACGGCCGCCCGCTGTACGCCGTGCCGCGCGACGACGGCGGCCTCGTCGTCGGCGCCACGCAGTACGAGGCGGGCTTCGACACCGACGTCACGGTCGCGGGCGTCCGCGACCTGCTGCGCGACGTCGAGCGGGTGCTGCCTGCGGTCGCCGAGTACACCCTGGTCGAGACCGCGGCCGGGTTGCGGCCGGGCAGCCCGGACAACCGTCCGCTGATCGGCGCGCTCGGGCCGGACGGCCTGTTCGTCGCCACCGGGCACGGGCGCAACGGGATGCTGTTGGCCCCGGTCACCGCCGACGCGGTCGTCGCGATGCTGGGCGGCGAACCCGGGCCGTCGGCCGCCGACCCGCGCCGCTTCGCCGCGCAACCGGCAGGGAGGTAGCACGTGCAGGTATCGATCAACGGGAAGCCGCGGGAGCTGACCGACGGCGCCCGCGTGCCCGACGCGGTGGCGCTGCTCGGGGTGCCGGAGAGTGGGGTCGCGGTCGCCGTCGACGGTGCGGTCGTGCCGCGCGCCGCCTGGGCCGCCACCGTGCTCGCCGACGGCGCCCGCATCGAGGTGCTGACCGCCGTGCAGGGAGGGTGACGTGGGCGCCGTTCTGACCCGGCCGGAGACCGACGCGCTCGTCGTCGGCGGCCGCACCATCGCCTCCCGGCTGATCATGGGCACCGGCGGGGCGAGCAACCTCGAGGTGCTGGAACGGGCGCTCGTGGCCTCGGGCACCGCGTTGACGACGGTCGCGATGCGCCGGGTCGACGCCGCCACCGGCACCGGCGTGCTCGACCTCCTGCGCAGGCTCGGCATCGCGATCCTGCCCAACACCGCGGGCTGTCGGACGGCGGCCGAGGCGCTGCTCACCGCGCGGCTGGCGCGGGAGGCGCTGGAGACCGATCTGGTGAAGCTGGAGGTCGTCGCCGACGAGCGCACCTTGCTCCCCGACCCGATCGAGCTGGTGGACGCGGCCGAGCAGCTCGTCGACGACGGCTTCACCGTGCTGCCCTACACCAACGACGACCCGGTGCTCGCGCGGCGGCTGGAGTCGGTCGGGTGCGCGGCCGTGATGCCGCTCGGGTCGCCCATCGGCACCGGGCTCGGCATCCGGAACCCGCACAACATCGCCATGATCGTCGAGCAGGCGGGGGTTCCGGTCGTGCTCGACGCGGGCATCGGCACGGCCTCCGAGGCGGCGCAGGCGATGGAGCTGGGCTGCGACGCGGTGCTGCTCGCCACCGCCGTCACGCGGGCGGGCGACCCGGAGCGGATGGCCCGTGCCATGCGGCTGGCGGTGGAGGCGGGGCGCGCCGCGCACGGGGCCGGTCGCATCCCGCGTCGCTGGTGGGCCAAGGCGAGCAGCCCCGACCCGGACGCCTGACCACGCCGAGACCGACGTTTGCGGTGATCAAACCCCGCAAACGTCGGTCTCGCCCGTCCGAATCGCCAACTCGGCGTGGTGAAATGCGCGACTCACCGTGGGGGGGTTCAGTCCACCGGGGCGACGCCCTTCTTGTGCCGCTGAGCGAGGTCCCGGTAGGTCTGCGGGTTGCCCTCGACCCACCAACGCGCCGAGTCGCTCAACGGGCCTTTCGGCCGCGCGACGCCGCCCAGCACGAGCGTGTCGTCGGGCACCACGGTGTTGGGCGGCACCATCGCGCCCGCCCCGACCAGGCAGCGCGCCCCGATGCGGGCGCCGTCCTGGACGATCGACCCGTTGCCGATCAACGCCTCCTCCCCGATCACGCACCCGTGCACGACGCACAGGTGCCCGACCGTGGCGCCCGCGCCGACCTCGGTGACCGGGTCGTCGCCGCCGTGCAGCACGCACCCGTCCTGGACGTTCGCGCCTGCGCGGATGATGATCGCCCCGAAGTCGGCCCGGAGCACGGCGTTGTACCAGACGGAGGCGTTGGCCTCGACGCGCACGTCGCCGACGAGGGTCGCGGTGGGCGCGATGAACGCCGTCGGGTGCACGGTCGGGGTGTGGCCCTCGAAGGAGAACAGCGGCATGCGGGCAGCGTCTCATTCGCGATCACACGTTGGGGGCGAGATCGACCACTTCGCGCACGCGGTCGACGATTATGCCCCGTGTCGGCGACGCGGAGGGGGGAACCGGGATGACGCGCCTGGTCGGGCGGGCGGTCGCGGTGGCGGGTGTGGCGGTGGTCGCGGTGGTCGCGGGTTGTGGCAGCGCAGGGCCTGCCGCCCCGGCCCCCGGCCCGGCGACGGCGGGCGCCTCGGCGGCGGCCTCCGGGAGCGCGGCACCGAGCGGCACGGCAGGCGAGCGCGCCCTCCCCGTCTACTACATCGCGCAGACGGCGGCGGGGCCCCGCCTGCAGCGGGAGTTCCACCGGCTCCCCGCCGCCGACCCGGCCAGCGCGGCCGTCCGCGAGATGCTCGCCCACCCGACCGGCCTCGACCCGGACTACCGCAACCCGTGGCCCGCAGGCACCAGCCTCCGCGCCCCCGTCACGAGCACCGCCGACGCGATCACCGTCGACCTCACCGCCGCCCCGCCGTCCGACCTCGCCGCCCAACAGCTCGTCTTCACCGTCCAGGGCGCCCTCGGCGCGACGGCCCCGGTCCGGCTCCTCCGGGACGGCACGCCCACCGGCCCACCGATCCCGCGCGGTGACCCCTACGCCCTGCGCTCCCTCGTCCAGATCGACGCCCCCGCCGAGGGGACGAGCACCGCGTCCCCCGTCACCGTCACCGGCGAGGCAGCGGTGTTCGAGGCCACGCTGCACTGGACGGTCCTGAGCGGCGCGACGACGATCCGCACCGGCGTCGCGTCGACCGCGGAGGGCCAGGTCTTCGCCCCCTTCCGGTTCTCCCTCGACCTTCCGCCCGGCCGATACACCGTGCGGATCAGCGAGGACGACCCGTCCGACGGCGCGGGCAGGCCGGTGATGACCGACGACCGGACGTTGACGATCACCTGAACGGGGGTTGCCCGACCGTCAGATTTCCCTACCCCGTGGGTCGGTCGCGTCTCACCCCGCGGTGATGGTGAGGGTGTCGGGCCGTCGGCATCCTCGTGAGATGCAGGTGTCCTCCCGTGTCCGCACCCGCTTCTCGGCGGACGGCGCTCTCGCGGCCCGCCTCGCGGCCGACCACGCCGAGCTCTGGGACTTCACCGGGCCGCCCCGACCGCAGCGGCTGCCGACCCTGCGCGGGGCCACCCAGCTCCTGCCGCTGGCCCGCCAGGCCGCGCTGCTGGCCCGGCCCGGCGCCGACGGCCATGACCTCGTCCGACTCGCCGCGGGCACGGACGAGCAGCGGCTGCGCACCGTCGCGACGGCGGGCTTCCGGCTGGTCGCGACCCCCGGCCGCACCGCGCTCGCGCTCAGCTGGGACGCCCCGGGGCGGACCACCGTCTGGCGCGTCCTCGACCGCGAGCCGTGGCTGGAGCGGATCGGCGAATACGCCGGTCAGCTGCGCGGCGGGGTGCCGCTCGCCGCCCGCTCCATGGCGTTCTCCGACGACGGCGGCGTGGTGCGGCTCGACCTCGCCGACGGCACCGTCGCACCGCTCCTGCCCGGGCGCGTGCTGGTCGCCGACCCGCAGTCCGGGCTGGTCGTGCTGAGGGTCGATGACCGACTGGCCTACCACCACCAGCGCACCGGACAGACCGTGTTCCCCGCGGCACTGCAGGCCATCGACGGCGCGGTGCGACCCCTCGCGGTGGCGCCGGGCGGCGGGGCGGTCGCGCTGCAGGTCCGCCGCGGTGCGCGCACCCACCTGCTGCGGCACCGGGTCGCGGACGGCAGGCTCACCGAGGTCGACGTGCCCGTCGGGATCATCGGCGACGTCGGCGCGTGGTCGGCCACCGGCCTGCGCTTCCCCTACAGCTCGCCGGTCTGCCCGAGCGCGATCGCGACCGTCGGCAAGGAGTGGCATCTCGCAGGCGCGGACGACGGCGCCGACGAGCCGGAGCGGGTGCCCGCGCACCTGGAGTGGTTCCCCGGCCGGACCGGTGACATCGAGGCCGTCGTCTACGGCAACTGGCGGACCGCGGCGCGCGTGGTCGTCGCGCTGCACGGCGGTCCGGACACCGCGTGGGACATGGGCTGGCAGCCCACGCTGCAGCGACTGGCGGCGACCGGCTGCGCGGTGGTCGCGCCCAACCAGCGCGGCAGCACCGGGTACGGCGCCGCGCACGCCGACGCCATCCGCGACGACTGGGGTGTGCCCGACCGCATCGACGTCTGCCGCGTCGGGCGCCTCCTGCACCGGGGACGGCCCAACGGTGCGCGGGCGCCGATGCTCTTCGGCGAGAACTACGGCGCCTACCTGGCGATGCTGGCCGCGGGGCATCGGCCCGACCTGTGGTCGGGGTGCGTGGCCGTCGCGCCGTTCCTGTCCGGCGACCGGCTGCACGACGAGGCGTCACCCACCGTGCGCACGGTGGTCGAGCGACTCGGCGGGCGCGGCGGGGCCGACGTGCTCGCGGTCGCACGGCGCATCCGCGGCCCGCTGCTCGTGGTCCACGGGGATCGGGACGCGACCGTGCCGGTGAGCCAGTCGCGCGCCCTGCGCCACCACCTGCGCAGGCCCGGCCACACCCGGCTGGAGTACGTGGAGGTCGCCGGGGCGGACCACGACCCGCTGGCCGCGTCGCCCGCCGCCCGCGCCGCCCTGGAGAGGTTCCTCGCCGCCTGAGCGGACCCGCGGTGGGCGGCGGGGCTGCCGGGCGCGGGCCGGGCGGGGTCGGGCGGCCCGGCGGTCGGGCGGCCGGGTGGTCGGGCGGCCGGGCGGCCGGGCAGGGTCGGGCGGCCGGGCAGGGTCGGGTGGCCGGGCGGGGTCGGTTGGCCGGGCGGGGTCGGGCGGCCGGGCGGGGTCGGGCGGCCGGGCGGGTCGGGGGTGAGTCGCGCATTTCGCCACGGTGAGTCGCGCATTTCGCCACGGTGAGGCGCACGTTTCGCCATGGTGAGCCGCGCAAGCCCGCCCCGGTGGGTCGCGGGTTTCACAACGTGAGTCGGGCACGTCGCCGCGGTGAGTCGCGCACGTCGCCGCGGTGAGTCCTCCGTATCGCCGCGGTGAGTCGCGCGTTTCGCCCCGGCGAGTCGGCCTTGCCGGGCACGCGGACAACGTCGGGTCAGCGCGATTCGGCCGCGATGCGGTCCAGCCACTCGCGCAGGAGCGTGCGCTCCCCGTTCGTGACGACGTCGGTGTCGGCCAGCACCGCCCGCAGCGCGACCGCCGCCCCGACCGGCCCCGGTGTCGCGACCGCTGGCGCGTCGGCGATCACGGCGGCGAGCGCGGCCTCACGGGCCAGGCCGGAGAGCGCCGCGTCACGCTGATCCTCGGCCGTCGCGAGCAGGGTCAGCACCGTGCCGCACGCCATGGCGTGGACGAGATGCGCCGCCTGCTCCTCCCCGACCCGCAGCCTGCCTGCCTCGGCGATCCGCCGCACGAGCGCGCGCAGCATCGCCATCGCCGTGGCGGCGGCCGGGGACGGCGGCCCGGGCCGGGGGTCGCCGTACATCAGCGCGTAGAGCGCCGGGTTGGCGAGGCCGAAGCCGACGTGGAGGTCCCAGCCAACACGGAGGTCCTCGACCGGGTCGTCGGTCGCGGGCCGGTGCCCCTTCTGCGCCTGGTAGGCCTGGAACCCGTGCTCAGTGACGGCGTCGAGCAGCCCGACCTTGTCGCCGAACAGCCGGTAGATCGTGGGCGGCTGGACGCCCGCCGTGGCGGCCACCACGCGGGTGGTCACGGCGTCCCGGCCGCCCCGGGCCAGCAGGTCGGCGGCCGTCGCGACGATCCGGGCCCGTGTGCGGTCACGGGCGGCGTCCTCCATGTTGCCGACGTTAACAGACGACCGTTATCGGTGGATGAATCAGTGATAACGTGCGACGGTTATCAACGGAAGGAACATCGATGATCGTCATCACCGGGGCTACGGGCAAGCTCGGCAGCACCGTGGTCGAACGGCTGCTCGCGCGGGTGGCCGCCGCGGAGATCGGGGTGAGCGTGCGGGACCCGGACAAGGCGTCCGGGCTCGCGGAGCGGGGCGTCCGCGTGCGGCAGGGCGACTTCGACGACCCCGCTGCCCTCGCACACGCCTTCGCCGGAGCCGATCAGCTGCTGCTCGTCTCGTCCGCGACGACCGGCGAGACCGCGCTGCGCCTGCACCGCACGGCGATCGACGCGGCCCGCGCGGCAGGCGTGCGGCGGATCGTCTACACCAGCCACATGGGGGCGAACCCGGCGTCCCCCTTCGCGCCCATGCCCGACCACGCCGCGACCGAGGCCATGCTGCAGGACTCCGGCCTGGCGTTCACCGCGCTGCGCAACGGCTTCTACACGTCGTCGGGCCGCATGCTCCTCGGGCACGCGCTCGAGACCGGCGAGGTCGCCGCCCCCGAGGACGGCCCGGTGTCCTGGACCGCGCACGACGACCTCGCCGAGGCGGCCGCGATCACCCTCACCGACGAGGGCCGCCTCGACGGTGTGACGCCGCCGCTCACCGGCTCCGCGGCCGTCGATCTCGCGGGCCTCGCCGCGATCGCCGCGGACGTGACCGGCAGGCCGATCCGGCGCACCGTGGTATCCGACGCGCAGTACCGCGACGAGCTCGTCACCCACGGTGTCCCCGAGCCCGCGGCCGACATGCTCGTAGGCCTCTTCGCCGCGAGCAGACACGGCGAGTTCGCCGCCGTTGATCCGACCCTCGAACGGCTGCTCGGCAGGCCGCCGCTCACCGTCCGGGAGGTGCTGGCGAAGGGGTGATCAACGCCGGGGCGGCCGCAGACCCAGCGCGCGCAGTTCGAGGGTCGCGAGGTCGTTGACGACGGCGGGGTCGTCGCGCCGCCACGCCCCCGCGGGATCGCCCGACACCCGCAACAGCTGCCGCGTCGGCTGGTGGGCCAGCGCACGCAGGGCGAGGAGGTCGACGTCGCGGGCCCGGGCCGCCACCGCCGAGCCTGCCGTCCGTGCATAGCTGAGGCGCACGTAGAGCCACAGCAGCACGACGGGCACCGCGGCGAACGCGACGACCGCGACCGCCGCCCACATGCCGACCGCGTCGATGATCTGCTCCTGCCGCTGCCCGGCCGCGGCGAGCGACTCCCCGGCCCCCGTGCCGAGCCCCAGCGCCTTCGCCAGCTCCCCGCCCACCAGCGGGATCTGGGACGCCGTCTTCGCCGCGCTCGCGAAACTGTCGCGCACCGACTGCCCGGCCGCCGTCAGCGTCGTGGCAGGCCCCTGGAGCTGTTCCAGGAGGTTCCGCCCCGCCCGCGCGAGCGTCACCACGAGCCACACCCAGCCGATCACCGCGACGTCGGCGAGCAATTGCCGGGCCACCCGTGCCGGGCGTTCCGCGTAAAAGCGCATGGGTGGGGTCTACAGGAGTCCGAGTTTCGTCGCCGCGTACACCGCCTCCGCGCGCCGCGACACCATCAGCTTCCGCATGAGGTTGCCCACGTGGAACTTCACGGTGGTCTCGGAGATGAACAGCTCGCCGCCGATCGCACGGTTGGACAGCCCGCGCGCCAGCAGCCGCAGCACGTCCAGCTCCCGCTCGGTGAGCCGCTCGCGCTCCGGCACGCCGCCCGACAGCGACCGGACCATCGCCGATGCGCTGCGGGCGTCGAACGCGCTCTCCCCGCGGGACACGGCCCGGATGGCCCGCACCAGCTCGGTGGTGTCGACGTCCTTGACGACGTACCCGCGCGCCCCCGCCTGCACGGACTCGACGACGAGCCGGTCCTCGGCGAACGTCGTGAGCACCAGCACCCCCAGCCCGGGGTGCGCGGCGGTGAGACGGCGGCAGACGTCCAGGCCGTCGGTCTGCGGGCCCGCCGTGAGTTTGAGGTCGAGCAGGACGACGTGCGGCCGCGACGCGGCGACGGTCGCCACGGCGTCGGCCGGGGTGCCCGCCTCGCCGACGACGCGCAGGTCGTCCTCGCGCTCCAGCACGGCCTTGAGCCCCTGGCGCATGATCGAGTGGTCGTCGACGAGGACGATCCGGGTGGGCTGCGCGACCGTCCTCATGTGCGCACCGGGATCTCGACCTGCACCTGCAGCCCGCCGAGGCGCGCCCGGCGGAACGCCACGGTGCCCCCCAGCTCGCGGGCCCTGGCCTGCATGTTCACCAGCCCGCGGTGCTCGCCGGACGGGGTGGCGCTCGCGGCGCGCAGGCTGCGGCGCACCTCCTCGGGCCGTCCGACGCCGTCGTCGGAGATCGTGAGCCGCACGGTGCGGCACGAGTACGCCAGCCGCACGACCGCTCGTCTCGCCTCCCCGTGCACGGCCGTGTTGAACAGGGCCTCGCCCGCGATGCGGAAGAGCGACTGCTCGCATTCGGCGGGCAGCGCCACCGGCTTGCCGCCGATGCGCACCTCGACGGACAGCTCGTCGGGCATGTGCACGCCGGACAGCCTGCGCAGCATGGAGGGCAGGTCCTCGCCGTCGGCGTGCTCGTCGTTGAGCGCGTAGATCGCCGAGCGGAGCTGCTCGACCGCGCGCCGGGTGAGGTCCTTGGCCGTGTCGAGCTGGGTGCGCAGCCGGTCGTCGCCGATCTCCGAACGCACCAGCTCGATGTGCATCCCGGCGGACAGGGCGTACTGGGTGACGCTGTCGTGCAGCTCGCGGGCGATGCGGTGGCGTTCGTCGTCGAGCACCTCGCGCTGCCGCGCCGCGCCGAGCTCGGCCTGGGTGGCGACGAGCTCGTTGTTGCGGGCTCTGAGGTCGGCGGCCTGGCGGGCGGTGCGGGCGTGCAGGCGGGCCGAGTGGTCGAGCAGCGCGCAGTTCTGCAGCGCGGCGGCCGTCTGGCCCGCGAGGATGCGCAGGACGGAGTGGTCGGTGTCCTCGATCTCCCGCTCGGCGGGGGTCCACGCGGCGAACCCGCCGACGACACGTCCGTCGAGCCGGATCGGCACGTGCAGGTGGTGACGGCGCTGGCGGTCCTCGTGGGTGCCGTCCGGGCGGCCTTCGCGGACCTGCTCGACGTGGTCGTGCACGTGCGACGGGGTCTCCTCCTCCGGGCCGCGCACGAGGTGGCGCGGCCGGACGTCCGGCAGCTCGCCCTCGACCAGCGCGAACACCACCCACTCCGCGGAGAGGTGCTCGGCGGCGGCGTCCACGACCGCGCGCACGAGCGCCTCGGAGCCCTCCATCGTGCGTACGAGGGCGCCGGAGATCCGCTCCAGGGCCAGGATGACGCGCCGCAGCCGTTCGGCGGAGATCCGGTACTCGGTGTAGTAGTGCGGTTTGCCGGAGCGCAGGCCGGTGAGCGCCTCGAGATCGGGACGTCGGGGGCCCCTGGGGCCGCCTCGTCGTGGCCACTGGGCGGCGGCCGTCACGGGCGAGCCCCTCGTGCGCGGAAACGAGTGCTCTGGCACTCGTTTCCGCTCACAGCGCGGCCCGGAACATCGCCATGACGTCCTCCAGCGACGTCTGGCGCGGGTTGGTCGTGAGGCAGGCGTCGGAGAGCGTGAGCTCCGACAGGCGCGGGATGTCCTCGACGCGCACGCCGAGGGCGCCGAGCCCGCGCGGAACCCCGACCTCGTCGCCGAGCGCGCGCACGGCCTCGGCCACCCGCTCGACGGCCTCGTCGGGCGGTGCGCCCGCCACGTCCAGGCCCATGGCCTGCGCGATCGGCACGAACCGCGCAGGCAGCTCCGCGCCGTTGAACCGGATGACGTGCGGGAGCAGCACCCCGTTAACGACGCCGTGCGGCAGGTCGAGCATGCCGCCGACCTGGTGGCTCATCGCGTGCGTCGCCCCGAGGATCGCGTTGGTGAACGCCAGGCCCGCTTCGAGCGCGGCCTGGGCCATGCTGGCGCGGGCGTCGATGTCGTCGGGGCGGTAGATCGTGCGGGCGAGGTTGCCGTTGACCATCGCGATCGCCTGCAGCGCATGGTGATCGGTGAGCGGGCCGCGGGCGAGCGAGACGAACGCCTCGATCCCGTGGGTGAGCGCGTCGAGGCCGGTGGCGGCGCCGAGCTCGTCGGACATCGTGGTGAGCAGGCGCGGATCGATCACCGAGACGTCCGGGACCAGCGCCCGGCCCATGATGGTGATCTTGGTGTGCCGGACGGTGTCGGTGACGATGCAGAACTGGGAGACGTCGGCGCCGGTGCCCGAGGTGGACGGCATCATGATCAGCGGCGGGATGGGGTGCTCGATGCGGTCGATGCCCTCGTAGTCGAGGATGCGCCCGCCGTTGGCCGCGAGCAGTGCCACACCCTTGGCGGCGTCGATCACCGAGCCGCCGCCGATGCCGAGCACGACGTCGCAGCCCGCCTCGCGGTAGTGCTCGTACCCGGCCTCGATCTCGTGGTCCTTGGGGTTGGGGGTGACGTCGTTCCACACCACCGGCGTCAGCCCGGCCGCGCGGAGCTGGGTGATCAGCTCGGCGGGCCAGCCCGCCTCCAGCAGCCCGGGGTCGGTGACGACGAACGGGCGGCGCGCGCCCAGGCGCACCGCGGCGTGGGCGGCTTCGGACAGCGAGCCGTGCCCGAACACGATCTCGGGGGCGTGGAACTTGGAAAGATGCCGGGGCACGGGAGGCTCCGCTGAGGGTTCGTCGGAGGGATGCTGCGAGAGCAGCACCGTTTCGCCCGCCCTGCGGGCCTCCTCGACGAGGACCACACCGCCCTCCCGACGTCGACTGGCGGGGCCCACGGTACCCCGGCGACCAGGCCGGAGCAGCCTCCGAAGCCGCGGTCATCCCAATTGGCTGCCCGAGGGCGGAATCCGACCTGGCTGGACGGTCAGGCGCAGGCGCACGGTCGGTGGCACCGGCCGGTGAGTCGCGCGTCCCGCCACGGTGCGTCGCGCTCGCCACGGTGAGTCGCGCGCCCCGCCACGGTGAGTCTTGCGTTCCTGCCGCGCTGACGGCCGGGGCCGGGCTAGTGAGCCATGTGGATGGGGCCCTCGCGCTCGGCGAGTCGGGTGCCCCCGCCGCCCCAGTGCTGCGCGATCATCTCCGCGGCGATCGAGACGGCCGTCTCCTCCGGGGTGCGGGCGCCGAGGTCGAGCCCGATCGGCGACGACATGCGCGCGATCTCCGCCTCGGTGACCCCGCGCTCGCGCAGCCGCTCCAGCCGGTCGTCGTGGGTGCGCCGCGAGCCCATGGCCCCGATGTAGGCCACCTCGGGCAGCCGCAGCGCCACCTCCAGCAGCGGCACGTCGAACTTCGGGTCGTGCGTGAGGATGCACAGCACCGTGCGCTTGTCGACGCGCCCGGCCTCGGCCTCCGCGGCGAGGTAGCGGTGCGGCCACTCGACGACCACCTCGTTGGCCCCGGGGAACCGCGACGCGGTGGCGAACACGGGTCGCGCGTCACACACCGTGACCCGGTAGCCCAGGAACGAGCCGATCTTCGCGCAGGCCGCGGCGAAGTCGATGGCCCCGAAGACGATCATGCGGGGCGGCGGCGCGAACGACTCGACGAAGACCGAGAGCCCCTCGCCGCGGCGTTGCCCGTCGACGCCGTAGGTGACCATCGCGTTGCGGCCGACGTCGAGAAGGCCGCGGGCGTCGTCGCGGACGGCGTCGTCGAGCCGGGCGGATCCGGTGGTGCCGTCGACCCGGTCCGGCCAGATCACCAGCCGCTTGCCCAGCCGCTCAGCGGGCCCGGCCACCACCGTGGCCACGGCGACCGGCGACTCCGTGCGCACCGCATCGGCGATGGCCGACAGCTGCGCGTAGGTCTCGGGGTTGACCTTCTCGACGAAGATGTCGAGGATCCCGCCGCACGTGAGGCCGACGGCGAACGCGTCGTCGTCGGAAACGCCGTAGCGCTGCAGGACGGGACGCCCGTCGCGCAGCACCTGCTCGCCGAGCTCGTAGACCGCGCCCTCGACGCAGCCGCCGGACACGCTGCCGACCGCCTCGCCCGCAGGCCCGACCAACATCGACGCGCCCGGCTGCCGCGGCGCCGACCGGAACGTGCCGACGACGGTGGCGAGCGCAGCCGTCTCGCCGTTCTTCCACCAGCCCTCGAGCTGGTCGATCACGTCACGCATCCCGCATCACCTTCAGTAGTTCCTCCAGAGTAGCGAGGCTGTGCCCGGCCAACAGCTCATCCAAGTACGGCAGCGCGGCGACTATTCCGCCCTGCACCGGCGCGTAGCCGTCCTTCCCGGCGTGCGGGTTCACCCAGATGATCTTGTGAGCCAGTCGTCGCAGCCGCGCCATCTGCTCGCCGAGGAGGACGGGTTCGCCGCGCTCCCAACCGTCGGAGAAGACAACGACGACCGCCCGCCGCGCCGCGCCGCGTTGCCCCCACCGGTCGACGAACGCCCGCAGGACCTCACCCAGACGGGTGCCGCCCGACCAGTCCGGGATGGCCTTGCCCGCGGCGTGCAGGGCGTGGTCGGCGTCGCGCAGCCGCAGCTCGCGGGTGACGCGGGTGAGCCGGGTGCCGAGCGTGAACGTCTCGACCGAAGCCGGGGAACGCCGCGTGACGACGTGCGCGAACCGCAGCAGCGCGTCGGCGTAGGGCTCCATCGAGCCGGACACGTCCACCAGCAGCACGATCTTGCGCGGCCGACGGGAGTGGTCGCGGCGCAGCAGCGCGCGCACCTCGCCGCCGTTGCGCAGCGCCGCGCGCAGCGTGCGCCCGGGGTCGGCGCCACCGTGCCGAGCGGGGCGCAGCCGCCGCGAAGGCCGCGTCGGGGGGTCCGGCCGCAGCAGCGCGAGCAGCTTGCGCAGGTGCTCGCGCTCCGCCGCGGTGAGGTCGGCCAGATCGTGGTGGCGCAGCGTCTCGGCGCCCGAGGCGCGGGCCCGGATCGTGGTGGCGTCGTCCTCGCCGTCCGCACCTTCCTGCCCGGACGTCGACGGATCGAGCGAGGCGAGCTTCGGCGGCGGCGGTTTGCGCTCGTCGGTGACGGGGGTGCGCCCGCCACGGCGTTCCGCGAACCACTCCTCGAAGGCCTGGTCGTAGCGGTGGAGGTCGTCCGGATCGGCGCACAACGTGAGCCGCCCGGCCCAGTACGTCTGCCAGCGACTCGTCACATCCAGCTCGTCGATCGCCGACAGGAACGCGGCCACGCGGTCGGTGGTGACGGGAACGCCTGCACCGCGCAGCACCGCCGTGAAGCCGACGAGCCCCGTGATGGGGTCGCCGTTCGGTGGCTCCTCCGGCGTCACGAGGCCATGAGCACGTCGAGCCGGTCGCGGACCCGGTCGGCGTCCTCGCGGTACTTGAGGACGGCGCCCAGGGTGGCGGCCGCGCTGTCGACGTCGAGCTGGGTGGCCCCGACGAGCTGCAGCGCACGCGCCCAGTCGAGGGTCTCGGCCACGCCGGGGGGCTTGAGCAGCTCGGCCTGGCGCAGCTTGCGGACCGCGCCCGCGACCTGGGTGGCCAGCCGGTCGGGCAGCCCCGGCAGCCGGGCGTGCAGGATCTCGATCTCGCGGGCGACGTCGGGGTGGTCGAGCCAGAGGTAGAGGCAGCGGCGCTTGAGGGCGTCGTGCACCTCGCGGGTGCGGTTGGAGGTCAGCACGACGAGCGGGGGCTCCTTCGCGCGCACCTCGCCGATCTCCGGGATCGTCACGGCGTGCTCGGTGAGGACCTCGAGGAGGAAGGCCTCGAACTCGTCGTCGGCCCGGTCGATCTCGTCGACGAGCAGCACCGCGGGCGTGGTCTGCAGCGCCCGCAGGATCGGCCGGGCGAGCAGGAACTTGGGGTCGTAGAGGGAGGCCTCGACGGCGTCGACGTCCAACCGGTCGCCCGCGGCGGCCGCCTCCAAGGCGCGCAGATGCAGGAGCTGGCGGGGGAAGTCCCAGTCGTAGAGGGCCTGGCTGGCGTCGATGCCGTCGTGGCACTGCAGGCGGATCAGCTCGGCGCCCAGCACCTCGGCGAGCGCCTGGGCGAGCGCGGTCTTGCCGGTGCCGGGCTCGCCTTCGCAGAACAGCGGCCTGCCCATCCGGAGCGCGAGGTACGTCGCGGTGGCGATCCCGTCGTCGGCGAGATAGCCGGTGGAGCGCAGGGCGGCGGCCAGCGCGGTGGGCGACTCGGGCACGTTCACGTCTCCAGCATGACGCAGCGGCGACCCCCCGGGCCACCTGCGGCGCCGGTCACAGCCTCGGTGTGAGCAATTCGCGAACACTTCCGTTTTGGAGATATTCCAGACCTGCATATCACGATTGGATATCGCCGGGCTGACCAGCGGTTATTCGAGTGGGCTCACCTATTGCAGTCGGTGCGTGACAATGCTCACTTGAACCAAACTCGACGTTCTCCGCAGTCGCGTCCGTACCGTCTTCGTTCGGTCGTCCAACCCGGACGGCAGACCGACATCCGGACCCGCCGCACCACCCCTGTCCTCGCGGTTCCGGTCCGTTGAGCTGGAGAAGCGGGGACGGGGCTTGGGGTAAATAGCACGGATGTTATCTGTCCGTGATCCCTTTGACGGGTGCGCAAGGAGAACCAACTTCATGACTTCTCGACCTGCATATCTCACGGGCCGGGGTCTGCTGCGGCTGGCCGTTGCGGGTGTTGTTGCCGCCGGTATTCCGATCGCGCTGGCCGGAAGCGCCGAGGCGGCGCCCGCCTCGGTCTGGGACCGGGTTGCGCAGTGTGAGAGCGGCGGCAACTGGTCCACCAACACCGGCAACGGCTACTACGGCGGCCTGCAGTTCAGCCCCAGCACCTGGCGCGCCTACGGCGGCACCGGCTCGGCGGCCAACGCCAGCCGCGAGCAGCAGATCGCCGTGGCCGAGCGCGTGCTCGACGCCCAGGGCTGGGGCGCGTGGCCGGTGTGCTCGCGCAAGGCAGGCGCCAGGGGCTAGTCGGCGTAGGCCCGCGGGCGAGGCCGACGTCCACACCTCGTGGCGTCGGCCTCGCGGCCGTATCAGGCCGAGTTGACCCACTCGTCGGTGCCGTCGGCGAACGCCTGGTGCTTCCACACCGGCAGCCGCCGCTTGATCTCGTCGACGAGCTCGGCGCAGGTCGTGAACGCCTCCCGGCGGTGATCGGCGGCCACGGCGCAGGCCAGCGCGACGTCGCCGATCGCCAGTGGGCCGATCCGGTGGCTCACCGCGACCGCCCGCACGCCCACGGCGCGCCCGGCGACGTCGGCCGCCACCTCCGCCACGACGGCCGCGGCGGTGGGGTGTGCGCTGTAGGTCAGCCCGGCCACGGCCCGGCCGCCGTCGTGGTCGCGCACGACCCCGGCGAAGGTCACCACCGCGCCCGCGCCCGCGTGCTCCACCAGCGCGGCGTGCTCGGCGACGTCCAGCGCCGCCTCGCCGACCGCCGCCCGCACGACCTCGGCACCCATCAGTGGTCTCCTCCTCGGAGTTGGTCGATCGCGTGGTCGAGGACGCCGTCGAGCACGGCGAGCCCGTCGCGCACCCCGCCCGTGGACCCGGGCAGGTTGACCACGAGCGTCCGGCCCGCCACCCCGGCCAGCCCGCGCGACAGCACGGCCGTCGGCACCTTCGGCGCCCCGGCCGCGCGGATGGCGTCGGCCAGCCCGGGGATCTCGTAGTCGAGCAGCTCGCGGGTGACCTCGGGCGTCGCGTCGGTGGGGGAGATGCCGGTGCCGCCGGTCGTCACGACGACGTCCACGCCATCGGCCACGGCCGCCCGCATCGCCTCGCCGACCGGCGACCCGTCGGGCGCGACCGTCGGTTCCGGCACCTCGTATCCGTGTTCCCGCAGCCAGGCGACGATCAGCGGCCCGCCGCGGTCGGGATACACGCCCGCCGCCGCCCGGTTGGACGCGGTGATGACGTGCGCGCGCCGCGGGGTCACCGGGCCACCTCCGCGGCAGGCTGCCCGCGCCGCATGGTCGCGCGCCGGGCCGCGTCGACGGCGTGCTGCTCATCCGGGCGCCGGTCCGGGTCGCCGTTCTGCCAGTCCACGCGCAGGCCACGGTTGTCGAGCTGCGCCTCCGCGCACCGGGCCGGGCCGTCGACGCGCCTCACGGACGGTCCTGCGGCCGCGTCCAGGTGCCGGTCTTGCCGCCCTCTTTGCGCTCGACCTTGACGTCGTCGAGCACGGCGGCCGGATCGACCGCCTTCACCATGTCGTGCAGCGTCAGCCCCGCCACCGCGACGGCCGTGAGCGCCTCCATCTCGACGCCCGTGCGGTCGGTGGTGCGCACCGTCGCGCGCACCCGCACCTCGGCACCCTGCGCCTCCAGCTCGACGACGACGCCGGACAGCGCGATCGGATGGCACAGCGGCACGAGGTCCGGCGTGCGCTTGGCGCCCATGATCCCCGCGATGCGTGCCGTGGCCAGCGCGTCGCCCTTCGGAAGCCCGTCCCGGCGGAGCAGCTCCACGACTTCGGCGGTGGTACGGAACACGCCGCTCGCGACCGCGGTGCGCGCCGTCGGCTCCTTGGCGGTGACATCGACCATCCGCGCGGCCCCCGCGGCGTCGACGTGGGTCAGGTCCACGCAAACGACCCTACGACACGACAAGGAACGTGATGTGCGTCACTTTGAGGCAACGTCCAGCTGATCGAGATCCGGCGGTGATCGGTAGCGGTGAGCAGCCATGACGTCACCCGAATGAGCTGTTCGGACTAACGATCTCCGGGGAATCGAGGTGTTTGCGCTCCGCTTCTCCGCACGTAGCGTGCTCGACGGCCCTCCCGGACGCCCCAGGTCGGGGACGGCCCCGGCTCCGCAGCGCTCCCCTGTCCGGCGGACCCGGAACCCCGTCGCCTCACGAACAAGCGCGCGGACAGGAAAGCGCCCGGGTCCCCCAGCGCCCGCGGCGCCGACGCGCAGCGCCTCGGAGTCGTGCCATGGCGCGTTACCGCGGTCGTCACCGTGCCCCCAGCACCACCGGCAGGACCATCGCCCGCACGGCCGTCGCGGGCGCGGTCGCCGGAGCGCCCCTGCTGGCCGCCCCCACGGCCAACGCCGCCCCCGATTCCGTGTGGGACCGCGTCGCCCAGTGCGAGAGCAGCGGCAACTGGAACATCAACACCGGCAACGGGTTCTTCGGCGGCCTCCAGTTCACCTCCTCGACGTGGCGGGCCTTCGGCGGCGGCGCGTTCGCCGACTCCGCCAACCACGCCAGCCGTGAGCAGCAGATCGTCGTGGCCGAGCGGGTGCTCGCGGGACAGGGCTGGGGCGCATGGCCGGTCTGCTCCCGCAAAGCAGGCGCGACCGGCGCGGCCGCCACCCCGCGCAACACGCCCTCCGCGACGCCCAAGCCTGCCGCCGCGCCGCCGGTCGCCCCAGGGGGCATCGCCATCGGCGGCTACGTCATCCAGCGCGGCGACACGCTCTCCTCCATCGCCGCGCGTCAGCACGTCGTGGGTGGCTACCGCGCACTCCTGGCGAAGAACCCGGGCCTGACGAACCCGAACCGCATCTTCCCGGGCCAGCACGTGTCGGTCTGAGGCCCTATCCGCGTCGCCGCGGGCCGACTTCGCACCCCGCCTGCGCCGTGCGAGTGGACGGAAAGGGCGCGAGGTCGGCTCGCGGCTCTGCAGGCGTCCGCGGGCGCTGCGGGGCTCGGCCGACCCGCACGCTGCGCAGGCGACCCGGGCCGGGCGAGCGCGGCACTCAGCGGCCGGGCGGCCGTCACCGGCCCGGCCAACCCCACCGCGGCCGGACGACGTGCAGCTCGACGCGGTCGTCGCGGCCGCCGTGCTGCTCGACCTCGACAGCCGTCGCCCCGCAGGCCGCCGCGATCACCGGCGCGGCGGCGCGCAGGTCGCCCGGGGTCGTGCCCGCCCGCAGCCAGACGCCGACGACCACGCCCTTCGCCCCGGTCGGCCGCGCGCACGGCAGCCACGGCGGCCGCCCGGTCCGGTCGCCGACACCCGCCTGCACCAGCCCGGCCCGCACCCGGTGGGGGACCACGACGGCCAGCAACGCGCCGATGAGCCCGTGGCGAACGGTCGGGACCGCCACCGCGAGCACGGCCACGGCGAGCGCGACGAGCCCCACCACGATGCCGCCGACCAGCTGCCACATCCCGACGACGAGCACCCCCAGGAGCACCTCCATCCGCCACCGCACGAGGACGGTGAGCAGCCCGGGCCACCGCGACCGGCCCGGCGGCGGCGTGATGCGTCGGAAGAAGTCGTCGCCGCCCGGCTCGTCCCCGGCGGGAGGCCGGGGAACCGTCATCGCATGACCGCCCGCTCGGTGCGCCGGACCGTGCCTCGACCAGCACAGACCGCGCACGGCGCAACCGCGTCGGACCCGCCACATTCCGCGCACGTGACGACGCTGTGCCAGCGTGGATCGCGGTAGACCCGCCGGAACGGCGCGGGCCGTTCTACCTCCCACCCGCGTCCGAGCGCGTCGAGATCCGGCTGGCGGAAGATCAGGTGTTCGATGATGTCGCGCAGTCGATGTTGTCGTGTCACTGCCCGTGCATCCGGCGTATCCTCTCGCATTGGCGTTCGACCGATCCGTGTGAAGGGTGGGCTGAGAGCGCCATGCCGCAGGTGCGCCAACACCACACGGCAGGCGGAGAACCAGCAGGGTCGCCCCGCTGACCCCGCCTTCAGGAGGGCGCCGACCGTGACGTCGGCGTCCTCCTGCGCGTGACGAGCACGTAGGGGCCAGGCCCGTCGGTACGGTCGGACCCCTCTGCTCCCGTTCACCACGTGCCGTTCTAGTGTGAACTGGCAGATTCCAGTTATCAAGGGCTAACGGCAGGCCGAGGCCGCGTTAGGCGTACCCGCTCGTGATGTCAAGTCGTGGACCCGTCCGGTGCGTGGGCTCGAAGCCCTGCGCACGGATATGTCACGGTCGCCGGACCGCCGCCTCCCGACCTGCAGGCGATCTCGACGAGCCCGGTGCCCCGCGAAAGGATTACCGATGAGAGTCGCGTTCCGCACGAACGGTCTGCGCTGGATCAAGGCTACGAGCTGCTACGCCACGCATCAGTGCGTTGAGCTCGCCCGCGCAGGCAGCATGATCGCTCTTCGCGATTCGAAGAACCCCACAGTCGAGCTGCGTTTCACCCCCGCTGAGATCGAAGCGTTCCTCGACGGCGCGAAGCGCGGCGAGTTCGACCATCTCGTCGGCTCGACCGGCTCCGCCTGACCCGACGACCTCCGCGGCCGGGCCCCCCGCAACGGAGGTAGTTGACCGCGTCGCTAGGGTCAACTGGAAGATGCCGGTTCGCTCGGGCGGGGGGTGGAACGTGGTCGCACACGATCCCAACCCGACGGTGGCACGTCGCGAACTCGCCGCAGCGCTCAAGCGCGCCCGTGAGTCGCATGGGCGCAGTCCCGACGAGCTGGCCGCGTTCCTCGGTGTGACGGCCCCGCAGGCATCACGGCTGGATTCGGGGTCTCGCGGTTATCGCCTGGATGACGTGCGCAAGCTCGTCAAGTGGTACCGGCTGGGCGCTCGGGAGGGGCAGCGCCTGACAGCGCTCGCCGAGGAGGCGCGCAAGCGGGCGTGGTGGCAGCAAACCGATCTACCCGACGCCTATCGCACACTCATCGGCCACGAGCAGGCAGCCGAGTCCATCTTCGAGTACGGCGGCAACATCGTTCCAGGCCTCCTGCAGACGCCGGAGTACGCGCGCGCTGTGGTGATGAACAGCCACGTGCCCAGCCCGGCCGACGCGGTCGATCGCGCCGTCGCTGTGCGCATGCGGCGGCAGGCCATCCTCACCGGCCCGCGCCCGCCCAACCTCCGGGTCATCGTCGACGAGGTGGCCCTCGCCCGCGGACCGCGAGACGGGAACGTCAAACGTGCCCAGCTCGAGCATCTCCTCACCGTTGGTGCTCTTGAGCACATCACGGTCCAAGTGATCGGCTTCGAGTACGGGCTCCACCCCGGCGACCGTCTTCACTTCATCATGCTGGCGTCGGCGAGCGTCCCGGAGCTCGTGTACTCCGAGGGTTTGCTCAAGCCGGTCGTCGTGGATTCCGCCGTCGATATCGCGCGGTACAGCGGCCTGTGGAGCGACTTGGCGGGGATCGCCCTCGACGTCTACGCCTCCCGCGACCGCATCAAGGACTACCTCCGCTAGTGCACGCTCCCCCTCGCCCGGCTGTGGCGAGCGCCCCACAGGAAGGAAAGCAGGTCATGAAGCCCGCTCCGCAGTCCGGTTTGGACTGGATCAAGGCCCGCGGCAGCTACGCCTCGTCGGCGTGCGTCGAGCTCGCGCGCTACGGCGACGACACGATCTACCTCCGGGACTCCAAGAACCCCGGCGTTCACCTGCGGTACACCAATCGGGAGATCGCAGCATTCATCGAGGGCGCCAAGAACGGTGACTTCGATGGCTTACTGGGAGCAGGCGGCCAAGTCTAAGCGGGGCCCGAGGGGTGATCACCGGTTCGGTGCGGATCCGGCCGGATCTGGCACGGTTTCGCACCCAACCGGTGATCTTGCCTGGTGGGGCGGGCGGCCTCGTCAGCTGATCCAGCGGGCCAGGGCCGCGGGGGTGTCGACGTCGTCGGGGGTGGCGACGTCGGCGCATTCCACCAGTTCCAGGGCCGGGTGGCCCTTGAGGTAATCCCGGGCCCCGGCGTCGCCGGTCGCGACGGCCGCCACCCCGGCCCAATGCTCGCGGCCCAGCACGACGGGATGGGCCGGGCGGCCGTGGTAGGCGGCGCGGCGCAGTGTCGCGGTGCCCGCCCCGGCGGCCAGGCGCGCGACCGCAGCCGCCGTCACCCCCGGCAGATCCACCAGGTGCACGAGCACGGCGTCGACGTCGGGCAGCGCGGCCAGGCCCGCGCGCAGGGAGGCGCCCATGCCTTCGGCCCAGTCGGCCGCCACGACGGCCGTGACGTCGGCCGGGAGCACAGCGCGCACGGCGTCGGCCGAGGCACCGACGACGACCACCCGAGGCGCGCAGCCGCCCTCGGCGAGCACCCGCAGCGCCCGGCGCACCAACGGCTCCCCGTCGAGCTCGACGAGCGCCTTCGGGCCGCCCATGCGGCGCCCCGCGCCCGCCGCGAGCAGCAGTCCCGCGGCTATCGGTTGATCACCGTGTGCGGGTGCTCGTAGGGCACCTCGTCCAATGGGAACTCGAGGTCCCCGAACGGCGACAGCGATCCCTGCACCGGTGCGGCGAGCTCGCTGATCGGGTGCTCACCATCGGGCAGGTCCGGCCAGGTCGGGTCCACTCGACCCGGGCGGGCGGGCTTGGCCACGGGATCCTCCTCTTCCACGCCGTCAGTGCCGCAGAGACTACCGTGGATCCGATGCCCACCCCGCTGGTCGACTGGCTGCGCGCCCAGGACGACGCGACGCTCGCCGCGCTCGTCCGGCTGCGCCCCGACCTGACCGTGCCGCCGCCCGCGGATCTGACCGTGCTCGCCACGCGCGCGGGCGTGCGGGCGGCGGTGCACCGCGCTTGCGACGACCTCGACACGCCGACCCTCGCCACGCTGGAGGCCCTGGTCGTCGCCGACGCCGACCGCGCGCCCGTCCCGCGCGCGGAGGTGGCCCGCCTCCTCGGTCCCGACATGCCCGCCGACGTCCTCGACGCCGCCCTGACCACCCTCCGCGCCCGGGCGCTCATCTGGGGGACGGACGAGTTCTCGCTCGTCCCCGCCGCGCGCGACGTCGTCCCGCGGTTTCCCGGCGGACTGGGGCGTCCGGCGGCGGGCGTGGCCGGGTCGTCGGCGCTGCCGCACGTGCTCGCCGAGGTCGACCCGGACGAACGTCGCGTGCTCGACGCCCTCGCGGCCGGTCCGCCGATCGGCCGCAGCCGCACGGCCGACCCGAGCGGCCCGGTCGGTCGGCTGCTGGCCAAGGGGCTCCTGCTGCGCGTCGACCAGGAGACCGTCGAGCTGCCCCGCCAGGTCGGGCTCGCCTTGCGCGGCGACCGTCCCCTCGGCCCGCTCGCGGTCACCCCGCCGCCGCTCAGCGTCCGGGACCGCGGCGCCGACACCGTCGACCGCACCGCGGGCGGGGCCGCGCTCGACCTCCTGCGCCGCATCGAGGGCCTCATCGCCTTCTGGGGCGCCACGTCGCCACCGTTGCTCCGCTCCGGCGGCCTGGGGGTGCGCGACCTGCGTCGGGCGGCCCGCGAGATCGACGCCGACGAGCCCACCGCCGCGTTCCTCGTCGAGCTGGCGGTGGGCGCCGACCTCGTCGCGCCCTCCGACGGCGTCACGCCCGACTGGGTGCCCACCACCCAGGCCGACGTGTGGCTCGCGGGTGGCCCGGAGACGCGCTGGTCGCTGCTGGCCAACACCTGGCTGGAGCTCCCGCGGCTGCCGGGCCTGGTCGGGCGCAAGGACGACGCGGGCAAGCCCATCAACGCCCTGTCCGACGGCGTGCGCCGCCCGCTGGCCCCGCGCGACCGCCGCCGCGTCCTCGACGGTCTCGCGGAGCTCCCGCCCGGTCACGCCGCCGCCACCCCCGCCCAACTGGCCGACGTGTTGGCTTGGCGCGCGCCCCGCCGCGGCGGACGCCTGCGCGACGAAGTGGTGACCTGGACGCTCGCCGAGGCCACGACGCTCGGGGTGGTCGCGCTCGACGCCCTCAGCGACCCGGGCCGCGCGCTGCTCACCGCGCCCGACCGGCTCGTCACCGCACTCCGCGCCACCCTGCCCGCGCCGATCGACCACGTGCTGCTGCAGGCCGACCTCACCGCGGTCGCGCCCGGCCCCCTCGAGGCCTGGCTGGCGCGCGAGCTGGACCTCGCCGCGGACGTCGAGTCCGCCGGGAGCGCCACCGTCTACCGGTTCTCCGAGGCGTCGATCCGCCGCGCGCTCGACGCGGGCCGCAGCGCCGCCGATCTGCACGACCTGTTCGCCACCCGCTCCGCCACCCCGGTGCCGCAGGGTTTGACCTACCTCGTCGACGACGTCGCCCGCCGCCACGGGCGGCTCCGCGGCGGAGCGGCCGCGGCGTTCCTGCGCTCCGACGACGAGGTGCTGCTCACCGAGGTGCTCGCCCACCCCGACGCGTCCGCATGGGAGCTGCGGCGGATCGCGCCGACCGTCGTGGTCAGCGCCCTGCCGCTGGTCGAGCTGATGGCGGCGTTGCGCACGGCCGGGTTCAGCCCGGCCGCGGAAGGCGCCGCGGGAGAGGTGCTGGACCTGTCCGAGCGCGGCCGTCGCACCGCGCCCCGCAGGCGCGCCACCCGCACCGGACCTCCGGAGCTGGACGACGCCCAGGTGGCGGCGTTGGTGGCGCGCATGCGTTCCGGCGAGACGCTCGCCGGGCTGCGGCGCGGGGCGGAGGCGTTCGCCAACGGATCGACGGTCGACCTGCTGCGTTCGGCCCTCGTCGAAGGCCGCATGGTGTGGATCGGGTTCGTCGACCGGCAAGGCGTGCGGGGGGAGCGGGTGCTGGCGCCGGTCAGCGTGGGTGGCGGCGTGGTCGAAGGCCGTGGGAACGACGGGGCCGTGCACCGCCTCCCGCTGAGCCACATCACGAGCATCGCGCTCGTGGACGGATAGGCCTCCCGGGCGGTCTCCTAGCGGGCGCCCGCGGTCATGCGGTGGTGCATGGCGTGCTCGACGAGCGCGATCAGGGTCTGCTTCGTGGACTCGCGGTGGCGGGCGTCGCAGCTGACGATCGGGATGCTGTCGTCGATCGACATCGCCTCCCGGACGTCCTCGATGCGGTGCGCCAGCACCCCGTCGAAGCAGTTGATTCCGACGACGTAGGGGAGCCCTCGGTCCTCGAAGAAGTCGATCGCGGCGAACGAATCGGCCAGCCTGCGCGTGTCGACCAGCACGACGGCGCCGATCGCGCCGCGCACCAGGTCGTCCCACATGAACCAGAAGCGGTGCTGCCCGGGGGTGCCGAACAGGTAGAGGATCAGCTCGGCGTCCAGCGAGACGCGCCCGAAGTCCATCGCCACGGTGGTGGTGGTCTTGTTCGGCGTGTTCGCCAGGTCGTCGACGCCCGCACTGGCCTCCGTCATCACCGCTTCGGTGGTGAGCGGGACGATCTCGGACACAGACCCGACGAACGTTGTCTTGCCCACGCCGAAACCGCCCGCCACCACGATCTTCGCGGAGATCGTTGCGGCCGTGGCAATGGTGCGAGAGCCACGACCCGGGCTCGGGGAGCCGGGCCGGGGCGACGACATTCCGCCCGCGGGGTAGCTAGAGGCGACGGAGTCCACTCAACACCCTTTCCATCAGGGCGAGGTCCGGCGCGTTGCCGGCGCTGCTCGCGGTCTGGTGCACGGTCACGAGGCCCAGGCCCGCCATGTCCCCCAGCAACACCCGGGCGACCCCGAGCGGGAGGGACAGGAGGGCGGCGACCTCGGCCACCGAACGCGCCTCGCCGCACAGTTCGGCGACAGCGCGGTGCTCGACCTGCAACATGCCCATCTGTTCCCGGCCCCGTCTGCTGGTCGAGAGCAGGGTCTCGATCGCCAGGTCGAAGCCGGACTTCGTGCGTCCACGCGTCCACGTGTACGGCCGGACGGCCGACGCCGCCGCGTCCTCATCCGCGTCCGGGTCCTGTGGCGCGTCGATCGGCCCGGTCGGCGAGAGTATGCCGTAGGGCTGGGCGTACGGATCGGCGGGCGCCGCGGCGGCGGCTTGGGCAAAAGGCTCGGGCTCGGGCTGTTCCTGGTCGCGGCGGCGGCCCCAACGGCGGCGGCGCGGCGACCGACTGGCGTCGAAGCTGAAGCCGTTCATCACGTCGGCGAAGGTCGGCTCCGCGGGCAGCCTGGGGTCAGGACCCGATGACATCGGAGGTCTCACCTGCTTTCTGCCGTCGTGATTTCCGCCCCGGGCCGGGAGCGGGCGGTCAGTGTCCGAACGATCCCTGCAGCTCCGCGCGAAGCTCCGGTGTGAGCAGCTGGCCGACGCGGTCGACCAGGAGCGTCATCTCGTAGCCGATCAGGCCGATGTCGCAGCTCGGCGAGGCGAGCACGGCGAGGCAGGACCCGTCGCTGATGCTCATCAGCAGCACGATCCCGCGATCCATCTCGACGACGGTCTGCACCACGCCGCCCGCGTCGAAGCACCGCGCGGCGCCCTGGGTGAGGCTGACGAGGCCGGAGGCGACCGCGGCGAGCTGGTCGGCGCGGTCGCGGGGCAGCCGGTCCGAGCTGGTCAGGAGCAGGCCGTCGGCCGACACCACGATCGCGTGCGCGACGCCGGGCACGCGCTCCGCGAAGTTGGTGACAAGCCAGCCGAACCTGCTCGGCTGGGCCTGGGGTGTGGTCATGACAAGTGCTCCTCGACGGGTTTCGCGGCTGGGAGGGAGGCCGTGATGGTGGTCGGCGAGGTCATGTTGACTCCTCGTCGTGATCAGCGCCCGGGGCTGCCGGTGACGCGGGGTGGTCGGAGTCAAGGCCGCGCAGGCGGGTCTCGCGACCTTGCCGGACGCCCTGCTGGTAGCTCGCCAGCCGCCCCCGGATGTTCTCGGCACTGCGGGCGGCGGTGACAGCCGGGGCCATTACCGCGGATCCGGCACTGCCGGGGATGAGCCGTGCGCGCGGCCTGCGCTTGGGCAGGCCTGCCGCGGTGAGCTCGTCCGGAGGTTCGGCGACCGCGCCGCTCGCGGCGAGCCATCCCTCGTCGGCCGCGGTGGAGAAGTCGGCGGGAGTGGGCTCGGGCACGCGCGGAGGGGGTGCCTCGGCGTCGTCGAACGTCGGCCGCGCGGACGGGATGCCGGGCGGCAGGGCGTTCGGCGGCGCGGCGGCCGCCGGGACGGGCGACGGGGGTGTCGCGGTCGGCGGCACGGCCGAAGGGGTGGGTGGCTGCGACGGAGCGGCCTGCGGGATCTGCCAGGGCGACGGCGGTGCGTCGGCGCCCGCGTCGGCCAGGATGTCGGCCGGACCCGCGGCGGGTCGGCCGCCGGACGGCCAACTGTCGGCCGGAGTGCCGACCGGGGACCGGCCGACATCCTGGCCCCAGCCGTCACCCGCACCCGGGGTGCCGGGGCGGCTGTCGGACGGCGTGGGCTCATCCGGTCGGGCAACGCCGCTCGGATCGGTGTGCTCCTCGTCCGGCGCCGTCGTGGCCGGAGGCACGACGGCGTGCGACCCGGTGTCGGACTCCCAGGAGACCGGCACCGGCCGGTTGGACCGGAACCAGGCCGAGGCGATCTCCTCGAAGATCGGGGTGGTCTCGCCCATGTCGAACGGGCTGGCCTGCGGGTCGTGGCCCGGCAGCTGCCCGTCCGGGTCGAGGGAGGGCACGCGGGGCGCGAACAGCGCGTCCGCCGAGTCGGACGTGGACGGCGGCGGCGCCGTGCGATCCGGCGACGGGGCGGCCGGGGGCGGGGTGGGCGAGAACCCGCCGGTGCCGCCGACCGAGCGGTACTGGTCCGGCCAGGCCTGCTGGTCGGTGCGGAACTGCCCGGTTTGAGACGGGCCGCCCGGCCGGGGTCCCGGACCGGTCGGGCTCGGCGGTCCGGCGGTTCGGCGCGGGAGCGCATCGGTGCCGGTGCTCGGCGTGTCCGTGTCGTCGCCGGAGGCGCCTGCGAAGCCGCGGGCGGCGTATCCGCCCGTGTCCGCCGGGCGTGACCCCGGGAAGCCCGTGGAGCGGATCTCCGTGGGGTCGGCTGGGCCGCGCGCGGGAACGTGGCCGCCCGTGCGCTGGATGTCGGCACCGGGGGCGCCGAAGCCTCGGCCCGGGCCGAAGCCGCCAGGACGGGCCCCCGGCCCGGCGGTGCCGGAACCGGGGTCGGCCCAGCCGGTGGCGCCCGGGCCTGCGCCCGCACCGGTTGGGCGCTGGGGGGCGTCGCCGGGTGCGAAACGCTCGGTGGGCGCGGCTCCGCCGAGCGGAGCCTGCCCTGAACGGGTGCCGGGGTCGGCGGTCGGGTCGGCCTCGGCGGGCGCGCCGGGGCCTGCGGAGGTCTCGGCGCGAGCGGCCGCCATGCCTGCCGCCGCTGCGGCTGCCGCAGCGGGGCCGGTGCCGGGACCCGAGACGCCACCCGGGCGGCCACCTTCGGCGCCCGCGTCCGCATCGGCGGCCGACGCCGGGCCGCCCGCCGTCTCGGCACCAGCGGTCTGGAACCTGCCGCCGTCGGGCCGAGCGGTGTCGGGCCTGCCGCTGTCGGGCCTGCCGCTGTCGGGCCTGCCGCTGTCGGGCCGGCTGTCGGGCCTGCCGCTGGCCGGGCCTGCCGCACTGTCGGGCCTGCCGCTGTCGGGCCTGCCGCTGTCGGGCCTGCCGCTGTCCGGCCGAGCGCTGTCGGGCCTGCCGCTGTCGGGCCTGCCGCTGTCGGGCCTGCCGCTGTCGGGCCGAGCACTGTCGGGCCTGCCGCTGTCCGGCCGAGCGCCGCCGGGCCAGCCGCCCGCGGGCCAGCCGGAGTCGGGCCGAGCGACGTCGGGCCTGCCGGACTCGGGCCGGTCGGAGCCGGGCCGGGTCGGGCTCGGTCGGGCCGGGCTGCCCGGGCCCTCGGGTGCGGTGCCGCGATCGGGCCGGTCCGACGGGGAGCCTGCGAGGCCCATCGGGCCCGGGAGGGACCGTGGGCCGCTGGGATCGCCGGTGTCCGGCGCGTCGTCGTCCGGGCCGAGGTCGAAGGGCTGCGAGCCGGGATCGGCGAAGTCCTTCGTGAGCCGCGGCCGGTCGCCGGAATCGTCGTCCGAGGGCGACCGCTCGTCGCCGGAAACCGACCGTTCGTCGCCCTGAGGGTGATCGGTGAGCGGCGCCCCGGTCATCCGGTCGCGCCGCGCGGCGGCCTCTTGATCGAGCCGGGCCTGCTCGTGGGGCGCGCGGCCACCGTCTGGAAGGCCGCCCTCGCCGCGGCCGCCGTCGTCGAAGAAGCCGCCGGGCGGCGCCTCGGTGGGCGGCGGCCCCTCGGGGCGCAGCGACGAGCCCGGCCTGCGGCTGGGCAGCCCGTGCGCGGTGGTGCCGTTGACCGGCGGCCTGCCCGCGAACAGGGTGCTCTGGCCACCGCCGGTGGCGGACGCGTCGCGGGCGGCGGGCGGCGCGCTTTCGGGCGCATCCGCGCCTGTGACCAGCGCAGACAGTGATCCCGGGCGGGCGCCGTTGGCGTCGGGGCGCTGCGGACGCGCCTCCGCAGGGCGGCCCTGCGCCGGGACGCCCGCGGGCATCGGCACGCCGACGGGCCGGGTGGTTTCGGCGGGCACGCCGGTGGGGATGAGCGACGGCGGCACGCTGACCGACGCCGTGAGCCCCGAGCCGGGGCCCGCCGCGGCGCTGGAGAGCCGCACGCCGATGCCGTGCCGTGCGGCCAGTCGACCGACGACGAACAGACCCATGCGCCGCGACGCCGAAACGTCGACGCCGGACGGCCCGACCAGGCGCATGTTGGCGTCGGAGAGCTCGTCGTCGGCCATCCCGACGCCCCGGTCCGAGATCTCGATGACGATCGCACCGTCGGGCGAGCGGGTGGTGCTCATGACCACCTGGGACTCGGGCGGGGAGAACGCCGTGGCGTTGTCCAGCAGCTCGGCGAGCAGGTGGACGAGGTCGGACCCGGCCCGACCTGCGATGGAGGCGGCGGGAGGCGCTTGCACGACGACCCGCTGGTACTGCTCGACCTCGGACACGGCGGCGCGCAGGACGTCGACGACCGGCACCGGCGCCATGTTGCGCTTGGCGAGGTCGGTGCCTGCGAGGACCAGCAGGTTCTCGCTGTTGCGGCGCATGCGGGTGGCGAGGTGGTCGAGCTGGAAGAGGTTGGACAGCTGGTCGGCGTCCTGCTCGTTGCTCTCCAGCGCCTCGATCAGCTGCAGCTGGCGTTCGATGAGGGCCTGGCTGCGCCGCGAGAGGTTGATGAACATGGCGCTGACGTTGGCCTGCAGCGCGGCCTGCTCGGCCGCGAGCCGCACGGCTTGGCCGTGGACCGCGTCGAACGCGCGGGCCACCTGGCCCACCTCGTCGCGGGTGCCGATCGGGACCGGCTCGACCGCGACATCAGGCGTCTCACCTGCGCGCATGCTCTCGACCGCCTGCGGGAGCCGCCGCTCGGCGACGTCGAGCGCGGAGCTGCGCAGCAGCCGCAGCGACCGGATCAGCGACCGGGCCACGAGCACCGCGATGGCGATGCCGACGAGCAGGCCGAGCATGAGGATGACCGAGTTGATGCCTGCGAGGTTGCTGGCGCGCTGGGCGGCGACGGCCGCGGTGGCGGACAGCTCGGCGCTGATCAGGCCCGCGGTGTGGTCGGTGCTCTCGCGTGCCTGGTCGTAGGCCGTGTCCCAGTCTCTGGCCAGCGGGTTCAGCTGGAACGGCGCCGAGAGGATCGCCGACCGCAACTGGTCCATCCGGCTGGTGGCCGAGGTGTCCGGGAGGTTGCCGAACTTGGCCAGCTGGGCCGGGGTGAGCGCGGCTTGGTAATCGCGGTAGTCGTTGACGAGCTGCGCGGTGGCCGCGTTGACGACCGCGGGGTCGCCGGGCAGCGGCTTTCCGGCACGGATGGCGCCCGCGAGGATCGCGTGCTGGATCGAGAGCTGTTCGAGCGCGTTGGTGACGGCGCTCGACGCGTCGGCGAGGCTCGCCGTCTCCTGGTTGCGCTGCTGGCGCAGGATCGCGCGATCCAGCACGTCGATCGTGCCGATGACGTTCGTATAACGGTTGACGACCTGGTCGTACACCGGGGAGGGCGTGTTCGTGATGCTCTGGCGCAGCGGCGGGATGAGGTCGAGCGAATCCTCCGTTCGCTGCAGCGCGGCCTGTGTGGACGGCTCGAGGTCGGCGTTCGCGGCGGCGAGGCCGCTCCGCATCGTCTTGAGCGCGTCGTCACTGCGCCGCTGACCTGCGACGACGGCGCCGCGATCGCCGTCGCCGTTGCTCGCGGCGTAAAGGGTGGCCTGGTCGCGCTCGAGGCGCAGGGCGGAGGAGGCGGCGACGATCTGGTTGCGCGCTTCGAGCAGCCTGCCGCTGCGCCCGAGATCTGCGGCCGACCCGGCCTGATCGGCGATTCGCAGCACACCAAGGGTGAGGGCCAGCAGCGCGGGAACGAGTCCGACGATCACCAGCTTCCACACCAGCGTCCAGTGGCGCGGGTTCAACCGCTCCACCCACGATGGGCCGGTTTCCATGCTGGTCACGTCAACGTCCCCCTGACAATTGGCGGCGACGATCCGCCGAACTGTGACACGTCGGACCGACAATCTGCGATACCGGAGGGGTTGAGCTGCGGTCCACGGGCGGTGGGTGGCCACATGGCCGGGATTTGCGCTGCGTACGTGGACATTGGTGGAGCCGGTGCGCCTTCTGTCGGGAGCGGCCCGAGGGGCGCGACACGCGCCCGCTGGGGGACGGGCAATGGCCGTCGGGAACCGGTAAGATCTCGGCAGCACGCGTGCGCTCTTCGGACTGTGTCGCCGGAGTATAGCCCGCAGGCGGTAGCGCCTTGTCGTCGTGCACTCCCGCTCCGCATCGAGTCCCCTCGAGGAAGAGAGACCGCATGGCCGACGGGCCGCTCATCGTCCAGTCGGACAAGACGTTGCTGCTGGAGGTCGATCACGCCGACGCCGCTGCGGCGCGGATCGCCATTGCGCCGTTCGCCGAGTTGGAGCGCGCGCCCGAGCATGTCCACACCTACCGCGTCACCCCCTTGGCGCTGTGGAATGCGCGGGCCGCGGGCCACGACGCCGAGCAGGTCGTGGACGCGCTCGTCCGCTTCTCCCGCTACGCCGTCCCGCAGCCGCTGCTGGTCGACATCGTCGACACGATGGGCCGCTACGGCCGCCTGCAGCTGACCAACTCCCCGGTCCACGGCCTGGTGATGGTCGCGCTGGACCGGGCGGTGCTGGAGGAGGTGCTCCGCCAGAAGAAGATCCTCCCCCTGCTCGGGGCGCGGGTCGACGACGACACCGTCGTCGTCCACCCGTCCGAGCGCGGCCACCTCAAGCAGGCGCTGCTCAAGGTGGGCTGGCCCGCCGAGGACCTCGCGGGCTACGTCGACGGCGAGGCCCACCCCATCGCGCTCCGTGAGGAGGGCTGGCACCTGCGCGGCTACCAGCGCGAGGCGGCGGAGGGCTTCTGGGCGGGCGGCTCGGGCGTGATCGTGCTGCCGTGCGGAGCCGGGAAGACCCTCGTCGGGGCGGCGGCGATGGCGCAGGCGCAGGCCACCACGCTGATCCTGGTCACCAACACCGTCGCCGGTCGCCAGTGGAAGCGGGAGTTGATCGCGCGCACCTCGCTCACGGCGGACGAGATCGGCGAGTACTCCGGCGAGCGCAAGGAGATCCGGCCCGTCACGATCGCGACCTACCAGGTGATCACCCGGAAGACCAAGGGCGAGTACCGCCATCTGGAGCTGTTCGACTCCCGCGACTGGGGCCTCGTCATCTACGACGAGGTGCACTTGCTGCCCGCACCGGTGTTCCGCATGACGGCCGACCTGCAGTCGCGGCGCCGCCTCGGGCTCACCGCCACCCTCGTGCGCGAGGACGGCCGCGAGGGCGACGTCTTCTCCCTCATCGGCCCCAAGCGCTACGACGCCCCGTGGCGCGACATCGAGCAGCAGGGCTGGATCGCGCCCGCCGAGTGCGTCGAGGTGCGGGTGACGCTCACCGACGCCGAACGGATGTCCTACGCCGTGGCCGACCCGGAGGAGCGCTACAAGATGGCCTCCACCGCGCACACGAAGACGGCGGTCGTGCGCTCGTTGCTCGAGCGCCACCCCGGCGAGCCCGCGCTGGTCATCGGCGCCTACCTCGACCAGCTCGACGAGCTCGGCACCGCGCTGGACGCGCCGGTCATCCAGGGCTCCACGCGCAACCGGGAACGGGAGTCCCTTTTCGATCGGTTCCGCGCGGGCGAGGTGCCGGTGCTGGTCGTGTCCAAGGTGGCCAACTTCTCCATCGACCTGCCCGAGGCGAGCGTCGCGATCCAGGTCTCGGGCACATTCGGGTCCCGGCAGGAAGAAGCGCAGCGGCTCGGCAGGTTGCTGCGCCCGAAAGGCGATGGCAGGCAGGCGCATTTCTATTCCGTGGTCGCCCGCGACACCCTCGATACCGACTACGCGGCCCACCGCCAGCGATTCCTGGCCGAACAGGGCTACGCCTATCGGATAGTCGACGCCGACGACCTGCTCGGACCGGCTCTTCCGGGCGACGGGCCACGCATATGACGCCGATCACGTATCGTGACGGTGGATCGAACCGATTGGGCGACTGCCCCTCGACCCGGGAAAGGGTGGACACTGTCGCAAGCAGACACCGGAAGGACTAACGGACATCTCCGCGTTGACCTGGATCCTTGTCGTGGCTGGAGGCTGGCTGTGCCTCGCTGCGGTGGTGGGTCTCGTCGTCGGCCGGGTCATCCGTAACCGCGACCGTCAGGTCCCGAGCGATTCCGAACCGCGGCCCGCGCCCCCCGCGTCCGGCCATGCGAAGCCCGCCGCCCGCTCGGACACGCCCCCCAGGTCGTCGCGGCGATCCACCCGCATGGAGCCCTGAGGCCACGCGCCGCGCAGGTAACGGAGTGGTATCTGTCTGGTTCCCACCTCTCTGTGCAGGGCTGCCCGGTGCGGTGTGATGCACCGCATGACGGCGGCGGACGATGGGATGCTCGAGGTCCGCGGGCTGTCGGTGCGGTACGGGCGCTCCGTGGGCGCGCTGGAGGACGTCACGGCGAGGGTCGCGGGGGACGGCGTCCTCGCGGTGCTCGGCGGCAACGGCGCGGGCAAGTCCACGCTCCTGCGCGCGGTGTCGGGCACCCTGGCGCTGCACCGGGGCGCGGTGACCGCGGGTGAGATCACGTTCGACGGCGACCGCATCGACCGGCTCGACCCGGCGCTGATCGTCCGCCGCGGCGTCGTCGCCGTCCCGGAGGGCAGGCAGGTCTTCGCGCGGATGAGCGTCGAGGAGAACCTGCGGGCGGGCGGGCTCGGCGCGCGGTCGGCCGCGGTGCGGTTCCGCGGCCCGCGAGCGGGTGCACGAGCTGTTCCCGGTGCTCGGCGAGCGCGCGCGCCAACGGGCGGGCCTGCTCTCCGGCGGCGAGCAGCAGATGCTCGCGATCGGGCGCGCCCTCATGTCGGGTCCGCGCCTGCTGCTGCTCGACGAGCCGTCGCTGGGCCTCGCCCCGCAGATGGTCGCCCGCATCGGGCGGGTCATCCGCGACATCCACGAGCAGGGCACGGCGGTCGTGCTCGTCGAGCAGAACGCCACGATGGCGCTGCAGGTCGCCGACCACGCCGTCGTGCTCGAGGTCGGGCGGATCGCGCTCTCCGGGCCGGCGGCCGAGCTGGCCGCCAGCGAGGACGTCCAACGGCTCTACCTCGGCGGTCACGCCGAGTCACAGGCGCAGGCCGACACCGAGCGCGCCGCGGCGCAGGCCCACCGGCCCCGGCGGGAGCTGTCGCGATGGACGGGGTGACGCGGGCCGCGCCCCTCGTCGTCGACGACGTGACGCTGCGCTTCGGCGGCATCACCGCGCTGGACGCCGTGTCGTTCACGGTCGCGCCGGGCGCGATCCACGCCCTGATCGGGCCGAACGGGGCGGGCAAGTCGAGCTGCTTCAACGTGATCAGCGGGCTCTACCGGCCGACGGCGGGCACGGTGCGGCTCGGCGAAAAGGACCTCACGGCGCTGCGCCCCCACCGGCTCGCGGGCCTCGGCGTCGGACGGTCGTTCCAGAACATCGCGCTGTCGTCCGGATCCACCGCACGCGACAACGTCATGCTCGGGCGCCACCACCTGACCCGCGGCGGGTTCGTCGCCTGTGGTCTGCGGCTGACCGCGCGCGCCGAGCGCCGCCACGTCGCCCGGGTCGAGGAGATCTGCGCGTTCCTGGGCATCGCCGACCGGCTCGACGCGCCCGTCGCCGCGCTTCCCTACGGCATCGCGAAGCGGGTCGACATCGCCAGGGCGCTCGCGTGCGAGCCCACGCTGCTGCTGCTCGACGAGCCCGCCGCGGGTCTGGACGCCACGGAGACGGCCGAGATGGCGGTGACCATCACCGACCTGCGCGCCGCGCTCGACATCTCGGTGCTGCTCGTCGAGCACGACATGGGGCTGGTCATGGGCATCGCCGACCGCGTCAGCGTCCTCGACTTCGGCAGGCTCATCGCCGACGGGCTCCCGGCGGAGGTGCAGGCCGACCCCGCGGTGGTCTCGGCCTACCTCGGCACGTCGGGCGAAGAGGGGGAGGAGTAGCCGTGGAGACGTTCCTCCAGCTCGTGGTCAACGGCCTGGGCAAGGGCGCGGTGTACGCGCTGCTGGCGCTGGGCTTCGTCACGATCTTCAAGGCCACCGAGGTGGTCAACTTCGCGCTCGGCTCGCTCGTCCTGGTCGGCGGCTACCTCGTCTACGTGCTGCGCGACGCCATCGGCTGGTAAGCCGCGGCCGCGGTCGGCATCGTCGGTGCCGCCTTCGCGGGCCTCGTCATCGAGCGGCTCCTCGCGGGCGCCCGCAGCGCCGACCAGAACTCCCTCGCCCTGCTGACGATCGGCGTCGACGTCATCATCACCGAGGAGATCGTGCGGCGGGTCGGGGCGGCCATCCCGTTCATCGGCGACCCGTTCGACGCCCGTCCGATCCAGATCGGCTCGGTGGCGATCTTCCGGACCCAGGCGATCGCGCTGGTCGTGGGGCTGGTGCTCATCACGGCGTTCTTCCTGGCCTTCCGCTACACCGACTGGGGCGTCGCGATGCGGGCGCAGGCGGAGAACCGCGAGGCCGCGGCGTTGATGGGCATCCGCAGCTCCCTGGTGACGGCGACGGCGTGGGTGATCGCGGGCGCGCTCGCGGGTGTCGCGGTGCTGTTCATGGCGACGCAGGACTTCTCCGGCGCCGGGCTGGGCCGCGGCACCCACGCCATCGCGCTCATCGCGTTCCCCGCAGCCATCCTCGGCGGGCTGGACTCGACGATCGGCGCCGTCGTCGGCGGCATCGTGGTCGGGCTCACCGAGGCGCTCTCGGCGCAGTACATCTCCTTCGACTTCTCCAAGAGCGCCGTGTTCCTCGTGATGCTCGTCGTGCTCGTGCTCCGGCCGTCCGGGCTGTTCGGCACGAAGGAGCTCAACCGTGTCTGACACCCTCACCGAGACGTCCGCGCCGCCGGAGGACCCCCCGACCCGGCCGCCGGCGGCCCTGGGTGAAGATCGCCGGAACGGTCCTGCTGCTCGTCGTGCTCGTGCTGCTCCCGGTCCTCGTGGGCAGCCAGGTGGCCTACCTCAAGCTCGCCCAGTACGTCCTGATCGGCGCCGTCGGCGGCATCGGGCTGACCCTGCTCGTCGGCCAGGCGGGGCAGCTCTCGCTCGCGCACCCGTTCTTCCTGCTGCTGGGCGCGGTGAGCTACGCGGTGCTCGCGGGCGACCCGGCCGACACCCCCGACCTGGTCTCGCTGCACTGGCCCCCGGTGCTCGCGGTGATCGGCGCGGTGGCGATCTGCGGGCTCGTCGGCCTCGCGTTCGCCCCCGTCTCGGGGCGGTTGCGCGGGATCTACCTGGGGGTGGCGTCGCTCTCGCTGGTGTTCCTCGGGCTTTGGCTCGGCCAGTCGCTGGGCGTGCTGACCGGTGGCACCGGCAGCGGCAGGCCGCCGCCGACGTTCTCGTTGTTCGGCTTCCCGTTCGCCAACACCACGCCCGCCCCGACGATCGCGGGCGTCGCGATCCAGAAGCAGCAGCGGCTGTGGTACCTGTTCCTGGCCTTCGCCGCGCTGGCCTACCTGCTGGCCCAGGGCGCCGTCCGCGGCCGGGTCGGGCGCGCGTGGCGGGCCGTGCGCGACAACGAGGCGGCCGCCGCGGCGATGGGCGTGTCCGTGGCGCGGGTCAAGGCGGGCGCGTTCACGATCTCGTCGGCCTACGCGGGCCTCGCCGGGGTGATGACCGCGCTCTGGCTGGACCTGGTCAAGCCCGACGAGAACGAGTTCACCGGCAACTACTCGCTGACGGTGTCGATCGCCTTCCTGGCCATCGTCATCATCGGCGGACTGGGGTCCGTGCCCGGCGCTGTCGTCGGCGCGATCGTGGTGTACGGGCTGCAGCAGTTCTTCCTCCTGGGCGCGAACCAGTTCGGCTGGTTCGCCAACGCCCAGTTCGGCGGCCTGTCGGCGGTCATCCTCGCGGCGTTCATCTACGGCCTCGCCGTGGTGCTCGTCGTGCTGTTCGAGCCCGGTGGAGCGGCGGCGATCGGGCGCCGTCTGCTCGCCAGGGTCCACCACCCCACCCGAGAGGAACGACGATGATCCGAGGGCGCACGAAGGCAGTGATCGCGGGGGCGTTGGCGATGGCGCTCGCGGCGTGCGGCAGCACCGCCGACTCCGGCGCGGGCGCGACCGGCGCGGGCGGGGTCAAGACCGACAAGGGCGTGACCGACTCGACGATCACGCTCGGGATCATGGGGGACACCAGCGGCGTCTTCAAGAACCTCGGCGCCGCGATCAACGCGGGCAACCAGCTGTGGGTCGACGACGTCAACGGCAAGGGCGGGATCTGCAACCGCCAGCTCAAGCTGGAGATCGTCGACCACGGGTACAAGGCGGACACCGCGAAGACGCTCTACCCGCAGCTGGAGCCCAAGGTGCTGGGCATCGTGCAGCTGCTCGGCTCGCCGGTGCTCGCGGCGCTCAAGCAGAACCTCATCGACGACAACATGACCGCGGCGCCCGCGTCCTGGTCGAGCCAGGTCCTCAACAACCCGAACATCATGATGATCGGCACGACCTACGACCTGGAGATCGTCAACGGGCTGGCCTACCTGCAGCAGAAGGGGCTGATCAAGGACGGCGACACGATCGGCCACGTCTACATCGACGGCGAGTACGGCGGCAACGGCCTGCTCGGGTCGAAGTACTACGCCGGGCTGCACAAGCTGAACATCAAGGAAGCGAAGATCACCTCGACGGACAACGACCTCACCAACATCGTCACCGGCTTCAAGGGCGACGGGGTGAAGGCCATCGTGCTCACCACCACGCCGGGCCAGTCGGCCTCCGTGCTGGCCGCCAACCAGGCGCTCGGGCTGAACGTGCCGGTGCTGGGCAACAACCCGACGTTCGACCCCGCGCTCCTGAAGACCCCCGCCGCCGGGGCGCTGGGCAACCTCTACGTCGCCGCGTCCAGCGCGCCGTTCTCCTCCGAGACGCCGAAGGCCGCCGAGATCGCCACGGCGTACAAGGCGAAGTACCCGAGCTCGCCGGTCAACGGCGGCGTCGACGTCGGGTACGTCGAGGGGCTGGTCTGGCAGTCCGTGCTGACCAAGGCGTGTGAGAACAAGGACCTGAGCCGGGCGGGCGTGCAGACGGCGCTGAAGTCGCTCACGTCGGTCAAGACCGACGACCTCGTCGCCACGCTCGACTACAGCTCCCCGGGCGCCCCGCCCACCCGCGGCGTGTACATCGCCAAGGTCGACGCGAAGGCCGAGGGCGGCCTGACCGAGGTCGCGCCGCTGTTCACCGCGCCCGGACGTCGCCGGGTACAAGGCGCCGTTCCAGAAGTAGGGGTTTCGGGGTCGTTCCCGGGGTGGATTCCGGGAACGACCCCGAGGTGCGCGTGCGGTCGGGGCGGCAGGCTCGTCGTCATGGAGAAACACCACACCCCCACCCCCACCACCACCCGCGCCCCGTTCCGCATGCACCGAAGCAGCAAGGACAAGATGCTCGGCGGCGTGGCAGGCGGGCTCGCCGAGAGCCTCGACGTCGACGTCACCCTGCTGCGCATCGCGTTCGTCGCGCTGACCGTGCTCGGCGGCGGGATCGGCATCCCGCTCTACGTCGCCGCGTGGATCGTGGCGCCGGAGGCGTGAGCAGTCAGTGAGGTGCTCGCCGTGGCGGACGGCGTGGCGCAGCTCGCGGTAGCGGTGGGTCTCGATCCCGACCAGCGCCATCACGACCACGGCCAGCACGGCGAGGCTCACCAGCGCGGGCACGAGCGCCATCAGCGGCGCCAGCGCCACGACCAGCACGGCCACGACGATCCGCAGCACCGACAGCTTGCCCGTCATGAAGTGCTTGAACCCGACGTGCGCGAGCAGGTAGAGCGCCGTTCCGCCGTAGAGGACGGCCATCGGAATGCCGTAGAGCGGGTCGGCGAGCGTGTGCTCGTCGACCCCCGCGACGTACCCGATGGCCTTCTTCAGCCCCAATGACAGCAGCACCACGCCGATGATCATCGGCAGGTGCAGGAACGTGTAGCCGTTGCGGGCCAGCCGGACCTGCCGTTCGCCGCGTGGCCGCGGCCAGCGCGTGCTCGGCGAGCAACGCGGTGACGTCGAAGTACGCCCACCACAGCGCACCCGAGATCGCGAGCCCGAGCAGGACCGCCGCGACGATCGGCAGGCTCACCGGCACCTGCGCGATCCCGATGCCGGTCGCGACGATCGACTCGCCCAGCGCGATGAGGATGATCAGCCCGTGCCGCTCGGCGAAGTGGCCCGCCGAGGCCAGCCGCCAGCCCGTGCCCGCCAGGTAGGTGCCCACGTAGTCGCCGAGCAACGCGGCGAGCCAGAGCAGCGTCTGCGTCGTGCCGGCGTCTGCGCCGCGATCAGCAGCAGCACGGTGCCCAGCACCATCGACGGCACCCAGCGCAGGATCTGCCCGCGCAACTGGCGGTCCTCACGGCTGACGATCCAGAACATGAAGATGTGCACCAGCCGCACCACGAAGTAGCAGACGGCGAAGACCGTGGGCCCGTGCAGGCCACCGGGCCCGTCGTCGAAGGCCTCGGGGATCGTGATCGCGGCGACGAACACACCGCCCATCGCGATGAACATCGCGATCCGGATGACGCCCTCGTCGGCGCGCGCGACGTTGCCCAGCCAGGCGTACCCGGTCCAGCTCCACCACAGCACGCCGAGCATGAGCACGCCCCGGACCACGTTCCCGACCGTCGGATCCTCGGCCATCAGGTCGGTGACCTGGGTGAGCGCGAACACGAACACCAGGTCGAAGAACAGCTCCAACGGGGTGACGGCCGCCCGCTCGCCGGTCGTCTCCACCCGTGCCCGCCGGGGTGTCGCCATGTCTGAATCGTGCCGCATCGCTCCGGGGCTCGGTAGCGCTTGGTCGTCCCGCGGATGCGTGGCGGTCGCGCGCCTCCCACGGTGAGTCGCGCGTTTCGGCGCGGTCAGTTGCGCATCTCGGCGCGGTTAGTCGCGCGCCTTCCACGGTGAGTCGCGCGTTTCGGCGCGGTGAGTCGCGCGCCTTCCACGGTGAGTCGCGCGTTTCGGCACGGTGAGTCGCGGTTTTCGGTACATCGCGCAGAGGTGCCGCGGTTGCCTGCCGCCGGCGGCTACCGGCGGTGGCCCGCCCAGTTGGCCAGCCGTTCGGTCGGGCCCGCGTCCGGCGCAGGCTCCACCACGTCGGCGAACGGCACGTCGCCGCCGCGGATCGCCGCGGGCAGGATCTGCCGGGCCTGGGCCAGCGCGGCCACGGCGAGCCCGGGGTCGGCCTCGGCGTCCTGCCCCGTGGCGACGGCCAGGTCCCACCCGTGCACGAGCGCCTCGTCGAGGTAACCCCAGATGGCGACCCGGCCGGGCCGAGCGCGGGCGGCACGGCGGTTCGCGCTGCTACCGGGGTACTCCACCGACCTCACCGGGCTCACCCACGACGAGGCGCTGGCCCTGCTCGTGGCCGGGTCGCGGGGCGACGGGGCGGGCAGCGGCATCGTCGGGGCGCCCGCCCTGGCGTCGGCGATGCGCAAGGTCGTGGCGGGCCTGCCCGCCGGGCAGCGGGAGGCGGCCGGGCGGAACGCGGACCGGGTCCTGGTGCGCGGCGAGGGCTGGCTGCCGCGCGCGATGCCGGAGCCTGCCGACGACGACGTCCTCGCCACCGTCCGGGCCGCCGTCTTCGCCGGGCGTCGGCTGGACCTGCGCTACGCGGCGCGGGCCGAGGAGCCGCGCTGGCGCACGGTCGACCCGATCGGGCTGGTCTCGCAGGCAGGCCGCTGGTACCTGCTGGCGTTGCGGGGCGGCGAGGAGCGGACGTACCGGCTGTCGCGGGTGCGGGAGGTGCGCGGGCGGGACGAGCCCGCGGCGCGCCCGTCCGACGTCGACCTCGACCGGATCTGGCATGCCCGCCGGACGGCCTTCGTAGCGTCGCTGCCCGCGTTCCCGGTGGAGGTGTTGGTGCGCGCGGGCAGGCGCGCGGACCTGCTGCGCACCGCGCGGGACGTCCTCGCCGAGGAGCCCGCCGACGAGGGCAGGCTGCGCCTCACGGTCGAGTTCGGCGACGCCGTGCACGCTGAGCGGGTGCTCTGGTCGATGGCCGCCGACGTGGAGGTGCTCGCCCCCGCCGACCTCCGCGCGGCGACGGTCAGCCGCATCGCCGCGCTGGCCGCGCGCTACGGGGTGGCGGCCGCCGCCCGATAGCCCGCGGGCGACGTGAGCACGGCTGACGGCGCGCCGCTCGGCTTGGCTCCGGCCGGGACGGTCCGCCACGGGGTGGTCCCGCCCGGCGGGCCGTCGCCTGCTGGTTCCGGCCCGACCTCGCACCTCTCCGCGTCACTTCGCACCCCACCGGTGGGGTGCGGAGTCGTCTGACCGGGTGCGCGGGTCGCTTGACGGGGAGCGAGGTCACCGGAGACGCCGCGGGGGCGGCACCCATCTCGGGTGCCGCCCCCGCGGGACGTGCGGACTTGCCCTGGATCAGGTCAGAAGTCCATGCCGCCCATGCCGCCGGACGGGTCGCCCGCCGGGGCCGGGTTCTTCTCCGGCTTGTCGGCGATGACCGCCTCGGTGGTGAGGAACAGGGCCGCGATCGAGGCCGCGTTCTGCAGCGCCGAGCGGGTGACCTTGGCGGGGTCGATGATGCCCGCCTTGATCAGGTCCTTGTACTCACCGGTGGCCGCGTCGAGGCCTTCGCCAGCGCCGAGGCCGCGCACCTTCTCCGCGACGACGCCGCCCTCGAGGCCCGCGTTGATCGCGATCTGCTTGAGCGGTGCCTCCAGCGCGACCTTGACGATGTTGGCGCCGGTCGCCTCGTCGCCGTCGAGGCCGAGACCCTCGAACAGGCCCGCGCCCGCCTGGATGAGCGCCACGCCGCCACCGGCGACGATGCCCTCCTCCACGGCCGCCTTCGCGTTGCGCACGGCGTCCTCGATGCGGTGCTTGCGCTCCTTGAGCTCCACCTCGGTGGCCGCCCCGGCCTTGATCACCGCAACACCGCCCGCCAGCTTGGCCAGGCGCTCCTGCAGCTTCTCGCGGTCGTAGTCGGAGTCGGTCTTCTCGATCTCGTTGCGGATCTGGTTGACCCGGCCGGAGATCTGGTCGACCTTGCCCGCGCCGTCGACGATGGTGGTCTCGTCCTTGGTGACCACGACCTTGCGGGCCTGGCCCAGCAGCGAGATGTCGGCGTTCTCCAGCTTCAGGCCGACCTTCTCCGAGATCACCTCACCGCCGGTGAGGATCGCCATGTCGGTGAGCATCGCCTCGCGGCGGTCACCGAAGCCCGGAGCCTTGACGGCGACGGACTTGAAGGTGCCGCGGATCTTGTTGACCACCAGCGTGGCCAGGGCCTCGCCCTCGACGTCCTCGGCGATGATCGCCAGCGGCTTGCTGGTCTGCATGACCTTCTCCAGCAGCGGGAGCAGGTCCTTGACCGTCGAGATCTTGGAGCTGACCAGGAGGATGTACGGGTCCTCCAGCTCGGCCTCCATGCGCTCGGCGTCGGTGACGAAGTAGGGCGAGATGTAGCCCTTGTCGAACCGCATGCCCTCGGTGAGCTCCAGCTCCAGCCCGAAGGTCTGCGACTCCTCGACCGTGATGACGCCTTCCTTGCCGACCTTGTCCATCGCCTCGGCGATGAGCTCGCCGATCGAGGTGTCGGCCGCGGAGATCGAGGCGGTGGCCGCGATCTGGTCCTTGGTCTCGACCTCCTTGGCGGTCTTCAGCAGCTGCTGGGAGACGGCCTCGACGGCCTTCTCGATGCCGCGCTTCAGCGCCATCGGGTTCGCGCCCGCGGCCACGTTGCGCAGGCCCTCGCGGACCAGCGCCTGGGCCAGGACGGTGGCGGTGGTGGTGCCGTCACCCGCGATGTCGTCGGTCTTCTTGGCAACTTCCTTGACGAGCTCGGCCCCGATCTTCTCCCACGGGTCCTCGAGCTCGATCTCCTTGGCGATCGACACACCATCGTTGGTGATGGTGGGAGCGCCCCACTTCTTCTCCAGGACGACGTTGCGGCCCCTGGGGCCGAGCGTCACCTTGACGGCGTCGGCGAGGGTGTTCATGCCGCGCTCGAGCCCGCGGCGCGCCTCCTCGTCGAACGCGATCATCTTCGCCATGGGTGTGTGGTCCTCCGATGGGAGAGTCTTCTACGTCGGACGCGGCGCCCGCGACGGCCGAACGGCAACCCTGCGCCGATCTCACCGGCCCGACTATTGGCACTCTACCGTGTCGAGTGCCAAGCCCGGTTTTAGCACTCGCCGGTACCGAGTGCAAGGTCGCCGCGTGCGGGCACGAGGCGAGTGCTCCTCCCGCAGGCCCGGTAGCCGGACGGAGGTCGTGATGCTGGTGGCCGGAGGGAGAATGGCGGCATGACGTCGGTCGAAGAGCACCGTGCCCTGGTCGCGTCCCTGCTGGCGCCGATGCCCGCCGAGGAGGTGGCGCTGCACCAGGTGCGGGGCCGCGTGCTGGCGTCGGACGTGGTGGCGGCCGTCGCGCTCCCGTCGTTCGACAACTCGGCCATGGACGGCTACGCCGTGCGCGCGGCGGAGGTGGCGGGCGCGCCGGTCACGCTGCCGGTCGCGTTCGACATCCCCGCGGGCCGCACCGACGTTCCGCCGCTCCCCGACGGCGCCGTCGCACGGATCATGACCGGGGCGCCCGTGCCCGTCGGCGCCGACGCGATCGTGCCGGTCGAGCAGACCGACGGCGGCACGGAGAAGGTCGCGATCGCCGCGGTGCCCGTCCTCGGCGCGCACGTGCGGCGGACGGCGGAGGACGTCGCGGTCGGCGACGTCGTCCTCACCGCGGGCACCGTCCTCGGGCCCGCGCAGATCGGCGTCGCGGCGGCCGTCGGGCACGCCCGGCTCGCGGTGCGCCGCCGCCCGGTGGTGCTCGTGCTGTCCACGGGGTCGGAGCTGGTCGCGCCGGGCGCGCCACTCTCGCCGGGCCAGATCTACGAGTCCAACGGGCCGATGCTCGCCGCGGCCGTCGAGGACGCGGGCGGGCGGGCGGAGCTGCTGCGGTTCGTCCCGGACGACGTCGCGCAATTCCTCGCCGTGCTCGGCGAGCGGGCGGCAGGCGTGGATCTCGTGCTGACTTCGGGTGGGGTGAGCGCGGGCGCGTACGAGGTCGTCAAGGACGCGCTGGCCGACCGCGGGGTGACGTTCGGGAAGGTCGCGATGCAGCCCGGCGGCCCGCAGGGCGCGGGTCGGCTGGACGGCGGCGTGCCCGTCGTCGCGCTACCCGGCAACCCGGTCAGCGCGCACGTGTCGTTCGAGGTCTTCGTCCGGCCCGCGCTGCGCGCCGCCCTCGGCCACCCGCATCCCGAGCGCCCTGTCGTCGTCGCTCGTCTGGCGCAACGGCTGACCTCGCCGTCCGGCCGCAGGCAGTTCCGGCGTGGCGTGCTCGACGCGCGGGACGGCACCGTGGCCGAAGTCGGGGGGCCGCCGTCACACCTGCTCGGCTCGCTGGCGCGGGCGGACTGCCTTTTCGTCGTCCCGGAGGAGACGACGGAGCTGGTAGCAGGCTCGCCCGTGTCCGTCTGGCTGCTGGACGGGTGACCCCCAAAGGGGTAACGTGAGCCACGTCACACCGGTGAGTTGCAACATCGGGAGCTCGGGGAGCGTCTTACTGGTGAGCGTTCCGCCGATCAGGGCAGATCATGGTGTTCCCCACGCTATGACCTGGACGATCTCGGGATCGCTCGGCGATACTTTCCGCGCGGGTCGGGTAACCGATCGCAGCAAAGACCTACCGCCCGTCGCTGGGGAGCGGACGAGCGGTTCCACGGCCGGGGTCGTCGTCTCGGGGGATGACGGCCCCGGCCCTTTGCTGTCCCGGCCGCGCCGCCGGGCGGCGGGTGGGCTTCGCGTACGGTAACTCCGCCCCGCGACCCGTCCGGGCCGCCACGCCGAGGAGCCGATTCGCCCCGATGCCCGAGACGCACCCGTCCGGATTCTCTCTGCCGCACGTCGTCGGGCTGGTTCGGGCCGCGATCCCGCCGATGCACCCGGGCGGGCGCCCGGTCGTCGCCGGGGTTGCGGCCGCCGCGGGTCTGCTACGCGCGGTCACCGGCCGGGGCGCGCTGCTCGGCGCGCTCGCCACCGCAGCGACCGCCGCGTTCTTCCGCGCGCCGCGCCGGGTGGCACCGCCGGTGGCGGGCGCGGCGCTCGCTGCGGCCGACGGCACGGTCGCCACGGTGGGCGACGTGCCCCCGCCCGCGGAGCTGGACCTGCCCGCCGTGCCCGTCCCGCGCGTGAGCGTGTTCCTTTCCGTGCTGGACGTGCACGTGCAGCGCATCCCGGTCGAGGGGCGCGTGGTGGGCGTGGCGTACACGCCCGGGGCGTTCCTGTCCGCCGACTTGGACAAGGCCAGCGAGGACAACGAGCGCAACGCCGTGCTGATCGAGACGGCGACGGGCCTGCGCGTGGGCGTCGTCCAGATCGCGGGGCTGCTGGCGCGGCGGATCGTGTGCGACGTCGCCGTCGGGAGCGAGGTGGCGGCGGGGGAGACCTACGGGTTGATCCGGTTCGGGTCGCGCGTGGACGTCTACCTGCCTGCGGGGTCGCGCGTCGTCGTCGCGCCGGGGCAGCGGACGATCGGCGGCGAGACCGTCCTTGCGATGCTGCCCGGGGAGTGCTGATGCCGGTCGGGGTGCGGCTGCTGCCCAACGCCGTGACGGTCGTGGCGCTGTGCTCGGGGCTGTCGGCGGTGTACTTCGCGCTGTCGGGCCGGTTCGCGCTGTGCGTCGCGGCCGCGGGCGTCGCGGCCCTCTGCGATGCGCTCGACGGCAGGCTGGCCCGGATGCTCGACGCCAGCAGCCGGATCGGCGCCGAGCTGGACTCGCTGTCGGACCTCGTCTCGTTCGGCGTCGCGCCCGCGCTCGTCCTCTACATCTGGGCGCTGCAGGGCACGCGGCTGGGTTGGGTCGTCGCGCTGGTGTTCGCGGTGTGCATGGCCCTGCGGCTGGCGCGGTTCAACACGTTGCTCGACGCGGAGGACCAGCCGCCGTACGCCAAGGAGTTCTTCGTCGGGGTGCCCGCGCCCGCCGCGGCGCTCGTGTCGGGCCTCCCGCTGTACGCGACGCTGCACTTCGGGCCGGGCTGGTGGTCGACCGCCGTGCCGGTCGGGGTGTGGGCGGTGATCGTCGCGAGCCTGATGGTGAGCCGCCTGCCGACGCTGTCGTTCAAGACGATGCGGGTGCCGTCGCGGCTGGTCGCGCCGCTGCTGGTGCTGGTGGGGCTCGCCACGGCGGTGCTGGTGACGGTGCCGTTCCTGGGGTTGGGCATCGTCGCGCTGGTGTACCTGGCGACGATCCCGTACACGATGCACCGCCACCGCTGGCTCGGCCAGCATCCGGAGGCGTGGAACGTGCCGGTGCGGGAACGGCGGGCGGTGGCGCGCTCCGCCCGTTCGGCACGGCGGCTGGGGCTGCGCTCGCCGCTGCGGCGGCGGGTGGCGGGGCGGGCGAGCGCCATGGCGCGGGCCGTCCGGCGGTTCGGCGACGATGCGGGCGCGACCCGGGCGACCAACGGCATGAGCGGCCCCGGCCCGGCCGCCCAGCCCCGCAACCGCCTGCGCCTGGGCCTGCGGCGCGCCCGCCGCCGCTGAGCCCCACCCCGCGGTGAGTCCCGCGTTTCACCACGGTGAGTCGTGCATGTCGGCGCGGTGAGTCGCGCGTTTCACCACGGTGAGTCGCGCATGTCGGCATGGCGAACTGCGCATGTGGTCCGCTGGCCGCTGTGCCCGAAAGGAAGATTCGCCGTGTCAGGAAGACTCGCCGTGTCGAGAACGTCGGCACGCCGTGCCGAGACGGGCGACTCACCGTGCGGCGAACCCCCGGCTCGCCGTGGCCGGGGCCTGCGGCTCTCCGTGTCGAGACGAGCGACTCGCCGTGTCGAGACGGGCGACTCACCGTGCGGCGAACCCCGCTCACCGTGGCGGGGCCTGCGACTCGCCGTGTCGAGACGGGCGACTCGCCGTGTCGAGACGGGCGGCACGCCGTGTCGAGACGGGCGACTCACCGTGCGGCGAACCCCGGCTCACCATGCCGAGAACGACGACACGCCGTGTCGAGATGCGCGACTCACGTGGTGGATAGGTTGGGCGGGTGGCTCCCGAGATCACGCTCGTCGCCCGGCTCGCCGCCTCCGCCGCCGACGCCCGGCGCGGGGTCGTGCGGTTGCACCCCGAGGTGATCGACGCGCTCGGCCTGCGCTCGTGGGACGCCGTGGCGCTCACCGGTGCGCGGGTCACGACCGCCCTCGTCGCCCCGACCGACGGTCCGGCGGGCCAGGCCACGGTGGACGACGTCACGTTGTCCAACGCCGGGCTCACCGACGGCGCGACGGTGGTCGTGGCGCCCGGCGGGGTCGAGCCCGCGCGGGTGGTGCGGCTCACCGGCTCGCCGCTCACGCGGGCCGCGCTCACGCCCGAGACGGTCCGGGTCGCGCTGCTCGGCAAGATCGTCACGCGCGGGGACGCCGTGTCGCTGCTGCCCCGCGACGTCGAGCCGGTGCCGGGGTCGGACCCGATCGCGGCGCGGCAGCGGGTCGCGGGCGCGCTGGGGGCGAGCTGGACGAGCGAGCTGCTCACGGTGGCCGCGGTCGAGCCCACCGGGGCCGTGGCGGTGCGCCCGAGCACGGTCGTCGGGTGGGAGGGCGGCGCCACGACCGGTGACGCCGAGTCGGCACCCACCCCGGCCACGGTGTCGACCACGCCTATCACCCGCGAACCGGCGAGCGGTGAGCCCGGGCGGGTCGAGGGCCAGCCGCCCGTCGTCGCCATCGAGGACCTCGTCGGCAACGCGGCCGCGGCGCACCGCCTCGTCGAGTGGCTTGAGCTCACCTTCGACCGCCCTGAGCTGCTGGAACGCCTCGGCGGCTCGGCCCGGCTCGGGGTGCTGGTCGTCGGGCCGGAGGGGGTCGGCAAGCTCACCCTCGCCCGCAGCGCGGCAGGCGCCGCGAGCGCGCGCTGCGTCGAGCTGGCCGCCCCGGGCGCCGCCGCGCTGGAGGCGAGCGCCGCTTCCCAGCGGGTGCACGACGCGATCACGAGCGCCCGGACGCAGGCGCGCTCCGGCGTGCGCACGCTGCTCGTCATCACCGACGTCGAGGCGCTCCTCCCAGCCGCGTCGCCGCCGCCGCTGGCCACCCTCGTCCTCGACGCGCTGCGCGACGCCGTCGCCACGCCCGGGCTTGCGCTCGTGGCCACGACGGCGACGCCGGAGGCCGTCGACCCCCGCCTGCGGGTCCCGGAGCTCGTCGACCGCGAGCTGCGCCTCGCCCTCCCCGACCTGCACACCCGCGTCGAGCTGCTGCGCCGCCTCCTCACCGGGGTGCCGTTGGCCGACGACGTGGACCTGCGCGCGGTCGCCGAGCGCGCCCCCGGCTTCGTCGCGGCGGATCTCGTGGCCGTGCGCCGGGAGGCCGCCGTCTCGGCCGCCCTGCGCCGCGAGGGCGACTCGCGGCTCACGCAGCGGGATCTCCTCGACGCGGTCGGCTCGGTCCGGCCGATCTCCATGTCGTCATCGGAGACCCTGCAGACCGGTGGCATCACCCTGGACCAGGTCGGCGACATGACCGAGGTCAAGCAGGCGCTCACCGAGGCCGTGCTGTGGCCGTTGCAGTACCCGGACTCGTTCGCGCGACTGGGCGTCGACGCCCCGCGGGGCGTGCTCGTCTACGGGCCTCCGGGCTGCGGCAAGACGTTCCTCCTGCGCGCGCTCGCGGGCACCGGCCAGCTCAACGTGCTCGCCGTGAAAGGCGCTGAGCTGCTCGACAAGTACGTGGGCGAGTCCGAGCGGGCCGTCCGCGAGCTCTTCCGCCGCGCGTCCGACGCCGCGCCCGCACTCGTCTTCCTCGACGAGATCGACGCGCTGGCCCCGCGTCGCGGCCAGTCGACCGACTCGGGCGTGGCCGACCGCGTCGTCGCCGCCCTGCTCACCGAGCTGGACGGGGCGCAGCCGCTGCGGGACGTCATCGTGGTGGGGGCGACGAACCGGCCCGAGCTGATCGACCCGGCCCTGCTGCGCCCCGGCAGGCTGGAGCGGCTGGTCTACGTGCCGCCGCCGGACGCCGCCGCGCGCACGGAAATCCTGCGGGCGGCGGGCCGCAACACCCCGCTCGCCGCCGACGTCGACCTGGCCGCGCTCGGCGCCGACCTGGAGGGCTACTCGGCCGCCGACTGCGCCGCCGTGCTGCGCGAGGCCGCGCTCACGGCCATGCGGGAGTCGTTGGCGGCCACGGAGGTGACGGCTGCGCACATCGCCGTCGCCCGCGCGGCCGTCCCCCCCTCGCTGGATCCCGGGCAGCTCGCCACGCTGGAGGCCTACGCGTCGGCCCGGGCTACTTCGCCCGCTTCTGGTAGTCGTTCGTGACGATCACGATGAGGCCGGGCGTGGCGTCGTCGATCCCGGCGAAGCGCGGCTCCACCCGCAGGCCGAACTGCGAGCCCAACGACGAGGCCGCCGTCTGCTCCGCGGTGCCGGGCCGGTAGTAGACCGTGCTCGTCCCGATGATCCCGGACGAGTAGTTGGCCACCTGCCCGACCTGCCAGCCGTCGGAGCGGAAATCGCTGGCGGCGCGGGAGGCGAGGCCGGAGATCGTGCTGTTGTTGTAGACGCGGACGGGACCGCGGGCGGCCGCCGGGACCCCGCCACCGCCGCCGCCCGCCACCGGACCGCCTGCGGGCGCCGGGTTCGCAGGCACCACCACCGGTGGCGCAGTGGGCGCCGCGATGGCGTTCGTGCCGGTCGGACCGAACGACGGCGCGGCCACGGTGGCGCTGGGCGCGGGCGGCGCGACGGCCGTCGGCCCGGGCGCCGCGGTGGGTGCGGCGGTGGGTGCGGCGGTGGGTGCGGCGGTGGGCGCCGGCGCCGGGGTGGGCGCCGGGGTGGTGGTGCTCCCGCCGCCGGGGAGGAGCGTGGCCAACCCGATCAGGGCCGCCACCGCGCCCGCACCGAGCAACGCCAGACCCCCGACGCGCAGTGGGGAGGGCCCTCCGGACGGGGCGGGCTCGGTCACGGTAACCTCCGGTGATCGCTTACGACGGCCTGGTCATCGTGGCCTCACCAGGGCTCGAATCCCAGGCGACGCGCCGCACGGGTGCGTTGACGGCTCGTGCGGAGCCTGCGCAGGCGCTTGATCAGCAGCGGATCGGCGGCCATCGCCTCGGGCTTGTCGAGCAGTGCGTTGAGCACTTGGTAGTAGCGGGTGGCCGACATGTCGAACAGCTCGCGGATGGCCTGCTCCTTGGCCCCCGCGTACTTCCACCACTGCCGCTCGAACGCGAGGATCTCCCGGTCGCGACGGTCCAGCTGACCGAACGGCTCGCTGATCTGGGTGGCGGACTCCATCACGCTCCTCGCGGCCTGCTCGGCGAATCACACGTCTGTCATTCGCAGCGGCATTGAACCACGGGCGGCCGACGATCTCGGACGGGACACGGCGGGCTGTCCCCCGATGCGGTCGTAAGCTCGTCGGGTGGCCGTGCGTCCCATCCGCATCGTCGGTGATCCCGTCCTGTCCTCCCCCACCCGCCGCGTCGAGGCCGTCGACGACGAGCTCCGTACGCTGGTCGCGGACATGTTCGACACGATGGCGGCGGCCCACGGTGTGGGGCTCGCGGCCAACCAGGTCGGCGTCGACCTGCGGGTATTCGTCTACGACTGCCCCGATGACAAGGGACGACGGGCGCGCGGCGTCGTCGTCAACCCGGTGCTCGAGACGTCCGCGCGGCCGGAGACCATGCCCGATCCCGACGACGACGAGGAGGGCTGTCTCTCGGTGCCCGCCGAGCAGTTCCCGACCGGGCGGGCGGAGTGGGCGCGGGTGACCGGCACCGATCTCGACGGACACCCCGTCGTCGTCGAGGGCACCGGATTCCTGGCCCGCTGCCTGCAGCACGAGACCGACCACCTCGACGGCCTGCTGTACCTGGATCGCCTCGTGGGCCGCAACCAGCGAACCGCGCGCCGGGCCGTGAAGCGCAACGGCTGGGGCGTGCCGGGCCTCGCGTGGGACCCGGCGCGGGTGGAGGCGGAGGCCGTTCCGCGCTGAGCGAACAGCGGGTCCCAGCGGGCGTACCGTGGTTGCAAAGGTGTAATCACGGGAGGTCGCCGTGGACGAGCTGGATTCCTACTCGCGGACGGTCAGCGCGGTGGCGGCCGAGCTCACCGCCAAGGTCGCGGCGGTGCGCACGGGGCGTGGTAGCGGGTCGGCCGTCGTCACGGGCGACGGCATCCTCATCACGAACGCGCACGTCGTCGGCCAGGCGCGGCGGGGCCGAGCGGACTTCGTGGACGGCGCGCAGGTCGACGTGGCCGTCGTCGGCACCGACCCGCTGTCGGACCTCGCCGTGCTGCGCGCGGTGTCCGGTGCTCTGCCGCCGCCGGTGGCGCTCGGGGACGCCGACGGGCTGGTCGTCGGCCAGCTGGTGGTCGCGGTGGGCAACCCGCTCGGCCTCGCGGGCTCGGTGACGGCCGGGGTCGTGAGCGCGCTGGGACGCGCGTTGCCGACCCGCAGCGGCGCGGCCGGACGCGTGGTCGAGGACGTGATCCAGACCGACGCGGCGCTCAACCCCGGCAACTCCGGCGGCGCGCTCGCCGACTCGCACGCCCGCGTGGTCGGCATCAACACCGCGGTCGCGGGCGTGGGGCTGGGGCTCGCGGTGCCGGTGAACGCCACCACGCGGCGGATCGTCGCCACGCTGCTGGCCGACGGGCGGGTGCGCCGCGCCTACCTGGGAGTGGTCGGGAGCCCGGCGCCGGTGCCCGCCGCGGTGGCGGACCGGTACGGGCGGCGCAACGGCCTGCGGCTGGCGGAGGTGATCGGCGGCAGCCCGGCCGCCCGGGCCGGACTGCGGGCGGGCGACCTGGTGCTCGACGTCGGCCGTCGGCCCGTGGAGGACGCCCAGGGCATCCAACGGCAGCTCTTCGGCGACGCGATCGGCGTGCCGCTGCCGGTGACGGTGCTGCGCAACGGCGCGATGGTCGACGTCGTCGCGGTGCCCAGCGAGCTGCCCTAACCGAGAGCGCCCAGGTCGAGCCGCGCCGGGAACGGCTCGGACGTGGCGAAGACGCCGGTGACCGCGCCGCCGTCGACGTAGCCGAGCTCGCCCGCCAGGTGACAGGCGATCAGCGACACCGGTTCGTCGAGGTCCACGATCCAGTAGTGCGGGATGCCGGCGTCGGCGTAATCGGCCCGCTTGGCCACGTGGTCGGTGCGCCGCGACCCGGGCGACACGAGCTCGGCCACGACCACGACCTCGCCCGCCCGGATGATCCCGCCCTCCCGACGCACCCGCTCTCGCGCCGCCCGTCGGACCACGATCAGATCGGGGCGGCGGGTGAAACCGGGCGCCTCGGGCGGGGCGAGCTGCAGGTCGACATCGAGGTCCAACAGGACTTCCAGCTCATCCGGCAGCTGTGGACGGAGCTGGATCAGCACTTCGACAGCCGCGTTGTTGTGGTCGGGAACCGCGCTCGGGGACACCACGACCCGCCCTTCGACGAGCTCGTCGTAGCCGGTCTCGGTTTGGCCCAGCGCGAGGTACTCGGCGACGGTGAGCAGGCGCGGCTCGCGGCCCGGCGCCGATACGGGATCGGACGACAAGGGACACCTCCTCGGTCGCCGCCGAGTGTGCCACCGACCCCCGACAGGATCAGGCGGCGCGCGGCTCCAGCACGAACACCGGGATCGGCCGGTCGGTCTTGCGCTGGTAGTCGGCGTAGTCGGCGTAGGTCGCGACGGCCCGCTTCCACCAGAGCGCCTTCTCTTCGCCGCTCACCTCGCGCGCGGTGTAGTCCTTGGTGACGGTGCCGTCCTGCAGCTCGACGTGCGGCTCGGCCTTGAGGTTGGCGTACCACACCGGGTTCTTCGGCGCTCCGCCCTTGGACGCGACGATCGCGTACACGCCGTCGTGCTCGACCCGCATGAGCGGCACCTTGCGCAGCTTCCCGGACTTCGCGCCGCGCATCGTCACGAGGACGACCGGGCGTCCTTTGATGTCGACGCTGTCGGTCGTCCCGGTCTGGAAGATCTTCTCGGTCTGGTCGCGCACCCAGCTCGTTGGGCTCAGCTCGTACTCTCCGGTCAACGCCATGTCGGGGTAACCATCCCGGACGCGCAAGTATTGCCTCCGCGGACATCAGCACGCCGCGGCGGGCGCGCACCTGCGATCTTGAGGTGCCTTCCGGCCCGCGTTACGGTCGCACCACACGGGAGCTCGCCGCAGCGAGTTGAGGGGGCCGTCAGGTTGTGCCGGCTGCGGGAGGACGGATGACGACGAAGACCCCACCGCGGGTCATGACGATCGCGGGCACCGACTCGGGCGGCGGCGCAGGCATCGCCGCCGACCTCCGGGCGATGACGGCGTGCGGTGTGCACGGATGCCTGGCCGTCACGGCGGTCACCGTCCAGAACACCCTCGGCGTCACCGGGGTGCACACGCTGCCGCCGGAGACCGTGGCGGCCCAGATCGAGGCCGTCGCCACCGACATCGGGCTGGACGCGGCGAAGACCGGCATGCTCGCCACCTCGGCGATCATCCGCGCGATCGCCGAGGCCTGCGACCGCGTCGGGATCGGCGCGGACGGGCCCACCCCGTTCGTCGTGGATCCGGTGGCCGCGTCCATGCACGGCGACCAGCTGCTGGCCGACGAGGCGATCGACGCGTTCCGCTCGCTGCTGTTCCCGCGCGCCACCGTGGTCACGCCGAACCTCGACGAGGTGCGGCTCTTCGTGGGCGTCGACGTGCACGATCGGCCCGCCCAGTACGAGGCGGCCAAGCTGTTGCACGCCCTCGGGCCGCGGTTCGTCCTCGTCAAGGGCGGGCACCTTGGCGAAGACACCGACGTCTGCGTCGACCTCCTCTACGACGGCCACACCTTCACCGAGCTGCCCGGGCCGCGGTTCGTCACGGGCGACAGCCACGGCAGCGGCGACAGCATGGCGTCGGCCATCGCCGCCGGTCTGGCGCGGGGCATGGCCGTGCCCGAGGCGGTGGCGTTCGGCAAGCGCTACGTCGTCGAGGCCGTTCGGCACGCGTACCCGCTCGGCGCGGGGCACGGCCCGGTGTCGCCGCTGTGGGCGATCGATCCGTGGTGGGAGCGGTAGCGCAGGCCGTCCGCCGCGTCCGGGGTTACGCTCCGACGCGATGAGCATCATGGGCACGCGCGTCGTGCGCGTGGAGGACCCGGCTTTCCTCTCGCGCGGCGCCCGCTACACCGACGACCTCGACCTGGTCGGAGCGTTGCATCTCACGCTCGTCCGGTCGCCACTCGCACACGCCCGGATCTCGGGCGTCGACGTCGAGGAGGCCCGTTCGGCGCCCGGCGTCGTCGCGGTGTTCACCGGCGCCGACGTCGACCTCGAGCCCGCGCTGCTGTTCCCCGGGGCGCACGAGGCGATGGTGCGCCCCTTCTTGGCCGTCGATGTGGTGCGGTTCGTCGGCGAGCCGGTCGCCGCGGTCCTCACCGAAGACGCCTACCAGGGCCAGGACGCCGCGGATCTGGTCGAGGTCGACTACGACCCGCTTCCCGTCGTCCTCGACCTGAAGGCCGCCGCCACCGACGAGGTGCTGCTCTTCCCCGAGGCGGGCACCAACACGTCCAACGGCTTCGACCACGAGAAGGACTTGGACGCCCACCTGTTCGACGGCTGCGAGGTCGTCGTCACGCAGGAGATCGTCAACCAACGCCTCGCCGCCGCCCCGTTGGAGACCCGCGCCGCAGCGGCCGAGTGGGGCGACGACGGCCGCGTCACGCTCTGGTGTTCCACCCAGAACGCGCAGTCGACCCGCGACGAGGTCGCGGGCTGGCTCGGCGTCGACGCCGGGCAGGTGCACGTGATCACGCCGGACGTGGGCGGCGGGTTCGGGGCGAAGATCGGTGCCGACCCGGAGTTCGGGCTGGTCGCGTGGCTGGCGAAGCAGGTCGGCCGCCCCGTGCGCTGGAGCGAGACCCGCTCGGAGAACATGACCGGGATGGTGCAGGGCCGCGGCCAGCTCCAAACGGTCACGATCGGCGGCGACCGCGACGGCACGGTGCGCGCCTACCGCCTCGACGTCCTCCAGGACGCGGGCGCCTACCCCCGGCTCGGTGCCCTGCTGCCGATGTTCACGCGGATGATGGCGCCCGCCGTGTACGACATCGAGCGGGTGGAGTCGCGGGCCCGCGTGCTCGTCACGAACACGACGTCGATCGCGGCGTACCGCGGTGCCGGACGCCCCGAGGCCACGGCGGCCATCGAGCGCGCGATGGACCTGTTCGCCGCCGAGATCGGCGCGGACCCGGCCGAGGTGCGCCGCCGCAACCTGCTGCGGCCCGACCAGTTCCCGCTCACCACCAAGGGCGGCGCCCCCTACGACTCCGGCGAGTACGAGAAGGCGCTCGACGCCGTGCTCGACGCGGTGGGTTACGCCGATCTGCGCGCCGAGCAGGCCGCCCGGCGCGAGCGCGGCGACGCGGTGCAGATCGGCCTCGGCGTCTCCGTGTTCGTCGAGATCACCGGGGGCGGCGCGTTCAAGGAGGACGCCGCGATCGAGGTGCATCCCGACGGCACCGTCACCGTGCTCACCGGCACGTCGCCGCACGGGCAGGGGCACGCGACGGCCTGGGCGATGCTCGCGAGCGAGCACCTGGACATCCCGGTCGAGAAGATCACCGTCAAGCACGGCGACACCGACCTCATCCCCCGTGGCGCGGGCACCATGGGCTCGCGCAGCCTGCAGACCGGCGGGGTCGCCGTCTACCAGGCGGCGGGCGAGCTCGTGGAGCTGGCCAAGCAGCGGGCGGCCGACGTGCTGGAGGCGAGCGTCGACGATCTCGTCGTCGAGCAGGGCTCCGTCGTCGTGCGCGGGACGGAGACCGCCGTGTCGTTGGGCGACCTCGCCGAACGCGAGGCCCTGCGCGTCGACACCCGGTTCGACTCCGGGGCGCCCTCCTTCCCGTTCGGCGCGCACGTCGCCGTCGCCCTCGTGGACGTGGAGTCGGGCAAGGCGGTGATCGACAAGATCGTCACCGTCGACGACGCGGGCCCCGTCCTCAACCCGCTGCTCGCCGAGGGCCAGCGGCACGGCGGCATCGCGCAGGGCATCGCGCAGGCGCTGTTGGAGGAGGTCGTCTACGACGAGGACGGCAACCCGCTCACCGCTACGTTCGCCGACTACGGCATCCCGTCGGCGGCCGAGCTGCCCAGCTTCACGCTGCTCGACATGGCCACGCCGACGCACCTCAACCCGTTGGGGGTCAAGGGGATCGGCGAGGCGGGCACCATCGGCGCCACCCCGGCGGCGCAGAGCGCGGTGATCGACGCGCTCGCGCACCTCGGCGTGCGCCACATCGACATGCCGCTCACGCCGCTGCGGGTGTGGGAAGCGATCGAGGCCGCGCCGAGCGCAGGTGGAGCGCGCATCGAAGGTGCGCCGAGCGTAGGCGGACCGCGAAGGGACGGAGCGAAGTGAAGGTCGAGATCACCGTCAACGGCGCGTCGACCAGCGCCGACGTCGAGCCGCGGCTGCTGCTCGCGCACTACCTGCGCGACGTCCTCGGCCTCAAGGCCACCAACATCGGCTGCGACACGACGTCCTGCGGCGCCTGCACCGTGTTGCTGGACGGCGAGTCGGTGAAGTCCTGCACGTTGCTGGCGGCGCAGGCCGACGGCGGGTCGGTCACCACGCTGGAGGGGCTCTCGTCGAACGGCGAGCTGCACCCGATGGCGGCGGCGTTCCACACCGAGCACGGCCTGCAGTGCGGCTTCTGCACACCGGGGATGGTGCTGGCGGCGGTGAGCCTGCTCGCCGAGAACCCGACGCCCACCGAGCGTGAGGTGCGCGAGGGGCTGGAGGGCAACCTCTGCCGGTGCACGGGCTACCACAACATCGTGCGCGCCGTGCTCGCCGCGTCCGGGCAGGACCCGGACGCCGCGATGGGTGCGGCGGTCCACCGCGTGGCGGCGGGTGGGGGCGTCGAGGCGGCGCCGGGCTTCTCGGCGTCCACGGCCGACCCGGCTCCGGTCGCCGCCGACGAACGCGCGGTCTCGACGCCCGGAGGGGACGGCGCATGATCCCCGTCGGCTTCGACTACGAACGGCCCGACACCCTCGACGGCGCGCTCGCGCTCCTGGCCGAGCACGGAGACGACGCCAAGGTGCTGGCCGGTGGGCACTCGCTGCTGCCGGTGATGAAGCTGCGCCTGGCCGCGCCCGAGCTGGTGATCGACATCGGGCGGCTGGCCGAGCTGCGCTACGTGCGCGTCGAGGGCGACGAGCTGGCCATCGGCGCGGGCACGCGCCACCACGAGCTCGCGACGTCCGACGTCGTGGCCGCGGAGGCGCCGCTGCTGGGGGCCGTCGCGCGCACGGTCGGCGATCCGCAGGTGCGCCACCGCGGCACCCTCGGCGGCTCGCTCGTCCACGCCGACCCGGCCTCCGACCTGCCCGCCGCCGTCCTCGCTTGCGAGGGCGTGGTCGTCGTGCGCGGGCCGCGCGGTGAGCGGCGGGTGCCGATCACGGAGTTCTTCACGGGGCTGTTCGCCACGGCCGTCGAGCCGGACGAGCTGGCCGTCGAGATCCGGGTGCCGCGCACCGGGCAGGCAGGCTGGGCGTACGAGAAGTTCACCCGGCGGGCGAACGACTGGGCGATCGTGGGCGTGGCGGTCGTCGACGGGCGCGTGGGGCTGGTGAACATGGGCTCGACGGCGCTGCGGGCCTCGGCCACCGAGGCCGCCCTGGCCTCCGGCGCGTCGATAGCGGACGCCGCCGCGCTGGCCGACGAGGGCACCGACCCGCCCGGCGACCTCGCCGCCACCCCCGCCTACCGCCGCCACCTGGTCCGCGTCCTCACCCGCCGGGCCCTGACCACCGCCGCCGCCCCCACACCGTGATCACCGCCGCCGCCCCACCGCCGTGATCACCGGTTTGGTGCGTTTCCGGCCGGATCTGGCACGGTTTCGCACCGAACGGGTGATCATGGAGGGGTTGGGCGCAGCAGCACGGCCGTCGCCTCTTGGTGGTTGTGCTCGGCCCAGCCCAGCGGCGTGGCATCGAATGTGGCGTCCCGCCGGGTCGGATCGGCGCCCAGCTCCAGCAGCAGCGCGACGAGCGCGGCCTCCCCGTCGTAGGCCGCCTGGTGCAACGGCGTGAGCTGACCCCCGGGGTGCAGGTCGAAGCCCAGCTCCGCCAACAGCCGCACCGCCGACGCCCGGCCGACCTCGGTGGCGGTCATCATCGCGTCGGGCCGCCGCTTCCGCGCCGTCGCCGCGACCTCCGGGTTGGCGAGACACAGCCGTTCCACCGTCGCCTCGTCACCCGCGAGCGCCGCGGCGAGGAACGCCTCGACGTCGTCGAGCGGCGTCGCCGTCGCGCCCGCTGCCAGCAGCAGCTCCGCGACGTCCCGGTTTCCCCGGTCAAGCGCGATCTGGACGGGCGTGCGGCCGTGAAAGACGGGGTGCTCGGTGCCTCGTCCGTCGGGGTGGGCACCTGCGGCGAGCGCCAGCCGCGCCCAGCCGGGCCGACCGTAGTGGGCGGCGATCGACAGCTGATCGTCCAGCAGTTGCGAAGGCGTGCCGTGGTACGAGCGCAACCGCCGGTGCCACGGCCCGTCCCGGTCGCTGCCGAGGCCGAATTCGATCAGCAGCCGCAGGTGCGCGTCGTCGGGTTCGAACTGGCGGTTGTAGAGGGCCTGGCTGTCGTTGGGGTCGGCGCCCGCCTCCAGCAGCATCCGCGCCAGCGCGAGCCCCTGGTGGTGCGGCGGTTGATTGCCGCGGTCCTCGCCGCCGCCGAACGCGCCCGTCAATGCCGTGAAGGGGGAGGTGCCCTCCCACAGGTAGCCCGCGTCGGGGTCGGCGCCGTGGTCGAGCAGCAGGCGCGCGACCGGGAGCGCGTCGCCACCGATCCGTGAGTAGGCCAGGTAGAGCAACGGCGGCCAATCGAACGGGCCGCCGTTGCGGTTCGCGGCGGCGGGGTCGCGGGCGAGGAAGGTCCGCGCCGCCGCCTCGTCACCGGTGGCGGCGGCGGTGTGGATGCTCGCGGCGGACAGCTCGGGGCGCTCGGCCAGCAACGCCGCGGCGCGGGCCTGGTCGGCGCGGCTGTCTCCCCCGTACCGCACACAGCCCAAACGCAGCAGCTCGTCGGAGGCGTCGGCGCGCGGCGGTGTGGTGTGCGGCGAGCGGGCGAACCGCCCGACCGCGTCCAGGTGCCGACGCAGCGCAGGCCAGCTCGGGAAGCCGTACGACCGGGCGACGACGAGCTGGGCGTCGGCAAGGCGCGGCGGATCGTGCGGGTGGGGATGGTGCGCACGCAGGAGGGCGAGCGCGTTGGCATCGGCGGTCCGGAATTGTCGGAGCAGCGTGCGAGCCTGTCGGCGCAGGTGGTCGAGGTTGGGGTTTTCCGGGAGGTTCGACATGGCGGTCTCCGGTCCGGTGTGCCTGGTGTCCGCATGCGCAGGCCGGACGGAGTCGGCCGGGGTGGAGGGTCATGCGCGGGTGGGCTTGTGCCCTTCCCGCGGACCGGAGGCGCCCCGTGCACCACCACCGACGGTAGCTCAGGCGTCGATCACGAGCCAGCCGCCGTGGTGATCGTCCACGGCGTACGGGCGGCCCGTCGCGCCCCCGAGCGCGTCGAGAGCGTCGCGGTCGAACGTGCGGACGTGGCCCCAGGCCGGGTTCGGCGTGTCCTCGAACGGCACGGCGACCACCACCCGCCGCCGCGCCACCCGCAGCATCTCGCCGACGACCCGGGGCGCCAGCGCCGGCGGGAGGTGTTCGAGGAGGTGCACGGCGAGCACCGTGTCGGCGCCGCGGCCGGCCAGCGGCACGGCGGCGGCGTCGCCGACGAGCGCGCACAACGGGGCGCCCAACGCCGGAGCGACCGACGCGAGGAGCGCCACGGTGCCCTGCGAGAGGTCGACGGCCGTCACCTGATGACCGTCGCGGGCCAGGCGGAGGGAGAGGAACCCGAAGCAGCACCCGAGCTCAACGACCGAGCCGAGCGCCAGCTCGGCGGCGCGGTCGTGCACCGGGGCCATACCCGCGTTCGTCCCGCCTGAAGCTCCGCCGCGGGCGAGCTCGCGGAGGGTGTTCCGGTAGAACGGGAGCCACGCCGCGCCGACCACGGACACGAACGTGCGCTCGAACGCGCTCGGCGGGATCAGGCCGGGGGCGATGAGGTCGTCGGCGATCCACCCGGCGAGGTCGTTGCTGAGCTCGGCGGCCGGGATGCAGTGGCGCACGTGCCCGTCGGCGTCGAGCCCCAGGCGAGCGGCGCGGGTCATCCCCGCAGCGTAGGCAGGGGAACGGCGAGTGCGCGCCTGTCTGGACGGACGGGCCGGGCGCTGGTCCGATCGGGTTTGGCAGTGCCGTTCGGCCACGGTCTGCGGCCCGACCGGGGACGCTGGCCGGGTGCTCACCATGGCCGCGGGGTTCTCCGTGCAGATCGACGATCTGCGCGCTGCGGCCACGGCGTTCGCCCAGCTGCGGGCGGACGCCGAGGGCGTCCTCGGCGCGGGCGGGCTCGGGGACACCGGCGGGATGGCGGGTCACGATCCCGTGCTCGCCGAGTGGCGGGCGCGCTACGACGCGATGGCCGCCGCGCAGTGGGCGGCCTCGACCACCGCCGTGTCGACGCTCGGGGCGATCGCGACGAAGCTGTCGAACACCGCCGACACCTACCTCGGCGCCGAACACGACGCTTCGGCCCGCTTCGGCCGCCAACCCGCCACGCCGCCCGACGGTGCGGCCCGTGGCGCCGAACGTGCCGGCGCGCCCGGGGCGGCCGGGTCCCGGCCTGGGGCGGGCGGGCCAGCGCTCAGCACCGGGCGGCCACCCAGCTCCGGGCCCGGCGCTGCCGGGCCACCACTCAGCGCAGGCCCAGGGGTGGCCGGGGCGCCGCCCGGCACCGGGCCGCCACCCAACACCGCGCCCGGGGCGGCCGGGTCACCACCCGGCACCGCGCCCGGGGCGGCCGGGTCGCCACCCGGCACCGCGCCCGGGGCGGCCGGGTCGCCACCCGGCACCGGGCCCGGGGCGGCCGGGTCGCCACCCGGCGCCGGGCCCGGGGCGGCCGGGCCGCCGCCCAGCACCGGACCCTGTGGACCAGACGTGCCGGGTGTCCTCGTCGAGTACTACCCCGGTGGCGACCCGGAGCGGTTGCGCGCGGCGGGGGCGTATTGGTCCGCGCTGGCGGACGGCATGGGCGGCATCGCGAGCAGCGGCGATGCCGCTTTTCGGCGGCTCACCGACACCGGCGACGGGGCCGCGTTCAGCGCCATGCGCACGTTCTGGGCCACGCGGTTCACCCCGTGCGCCACCGACCCGCTGCTCAACGCCGTCGTCAACGGGGCAGGCACGCTCCGCGACGCCTGCGAGGCGCTGGCCGACCTCATCGAGCACACCCGCGGTGCCATCCAACGTGCGGTCGTCGAGGCCGTCCGAGACATGGCGCCCCTCGAGCTGCCCGCCAATCTGCTCGGCAAGCTCGCGTGGAACATCCCCGAGCTGGAGCTGCTGGTCGGCGAGGGCGCGCTCGCCATCGCCTACCTCGACGACGCGCGCAACGCCTACCGCTTCGCCCTCGACCGGCTCGTCGAACACCTCCGCCCTGAGGACGAGCTGCGTCTCCGACGGGTGGCCGTCCCGCCCGCCCCGGACGCGCCGGTCGGCGTGGGCCTCACCGACGTCGGCCAGATTGCGCGGCTTGAGCTCACCGGCACCGCGTGGGACGCGGCGGCAGGTCCGCATCCCACGCCCGACGCGATCCACGTGGTCCCGCAGCAGGTCACCCATATCATCACCGGCGACAGGTCAGGAGGCGGTCATGGCCCGGGCGCCGGGATCCCCGGCAAGACGGAGTTCCCCCGCGGCTGGACCGACGACGCGATCGTCGCCGCAGCGTTGTCGGTCGCCCGCGATCCTGCGGTCGTGCAGCGCAGCGTCGTCCCGGGACGGTGGGTAGCCACCGGCGACTACGACGGGGTCCGGATCAGGGTGATCGTTGCCGATCGCGGTTCACTGGTGACGGCCGTTCCCCTCGCGGGGCCGGGCGTCGTCCGCAACCCGAGGTAGGAGCCCAGCCATGGATCTCGTTCGGTTCGAGGCCGCAGCGACGGAGCTGCTCGACAGCCTTGGCGACCGGCTGTCGGACGAAACCCGGGACTTCGTGCGCAGCATGCTGTGCGGTGGTGAGGAATGGCTTGCGGCCGACGAGCTGGCGGCCGTTCTCGTCGCCGACCGAACGCCGATCGACGAACGGGAGCGGAACCTCCTGCGCGAGCTGCTCTACTGCCTCGACCTGGACGACCACGACGAGGACGCCCGCGACTACCCCGCGTTGTACGACCGGGAGCGGGCGTTGGCGGCGCTGAACGTCGTCAACGCCGCGTCCGGGCCCACCTCGCACCCCGACGGGTGACCTCGCACCGCATCGGACGGGTGCGCGGTCGGCGGGTGGGGTGCGCAGTGGGCCGGGTGGGGTGCGCGGTCGGCGGGTGGGGTGCGCGGTCGGCGGGTGGGGTGCGCGGTCGGGGGCAGGCGGCGGTGCGGGCGCGACTGCGGGTCGTCAGCGACCCACGAGCTCCGTCGCCATCTCCTGCGCCGCGCTCTCCAGACCGGTGAGATCCCGCACCACGCGCACGCGCGAGCAGTACTCCGCGTACACCGGCAGGTCGCACCCGCCAAGACCCCACGAGTAGCGGGGCTCCGGGGTGAGCCAGATCGTCTCGCGGGCGCGCCGGGTGATCTCGGCGAACGCCTCGACGTTGGGGTCGTTGCCGTTGCCCCGACCGTCACCGAGGATGAGCACGGTGGAGCGGCGGTTGATCGCGGAGCCGAAGTCCTCGTGGAACCGGCCGAACGCGGCACCGTAGTCGGAGTTCGCGTCGACGTCGAGCACCTCGCCGCCGAAGATCAAGCCGAGGGCCTGCTCGACGGGGTGGTCGGCGAACAGGTCCGTGACCTCCGCGAGCTCGGCCACGAAGGCGAACGTCCGCACCTGGCCGAACAGGCTCTGCAGGCCGTGCACGAGGTGCAGCGTGAACCGGGCGGTGGCCCGCACGGACAGCGACACGTCGGTGAGGATCACCAGCCGCGGCTTGTCCTCCGCGCGGGTGACGGTGACCGGGGCGAACGGGATGCCGTCGAAGCGCATGTTGCGGCGCATCGTGCGGCCGGAGTCGATGCGTCCGCGCGCGGACACCTTGCGCTTGTGGGTGAGCCCACCGTGCAACGAGCGCGCGAGCCGCCGCAGCGACTCCTCCAGCTCCATCCGCTCGTGCTCGCCGACGGCGTCGACCTCGGCGACCTTCCGCTCGTGCCCCTCCACCACCCGGTTCTCCAACGCCAGCAGCGCCTCCAGGTGCTTCTTGATCGCCTCGGGAAGCCCGTTGAGCACGCCGGTGAGCCTGCGGCGCAGCGCGGCGGCGTCGTCCTCGGTGCCCTCCTGGGACTCGCCCTCGACGTCGTTCAGCCACCCCAGCAGCGCCTCCTGCTGGGCGACCGACAGGTCCGCGTCCACCTTCGTGCCCTGCTGCTGGCTGATCTGGCCGGGGATTCCGGCGTGGTGCAGCGACTCGGTCTCGATCTGCACCCGGTTGCCCTCGCCCATGAGGCCCTGGTTGTCCTTGGAGAGCACGATCTCGTCGGTCATCGCGGCGAGGTCGATCTTGTTGGCCTCCTGGTGGAGGTTGTACTGCTGGGCGAGGTCCTCGGGCTTGAAGAACTCGCGGATGTCGACGGGCTTGCCGTGCGAGTGGCCCTGCTGGGGAGTGTCGCTGGGGGTGTCGCTGAGCGTGAAGTCGTCGAGCGCGCCCTCGTCGGAGAGGTCCTCGTGGCCGTGCCCGTGGCCGTGCCCGACGTCGGGGCCGCCCACCTTCACCAGCGCGAAGAACTGGTCGAAGATCTCGTCGAACACCTCCTCGTCGCGGCGGTCCTTGACGAGGGCGACGCGCAGGGCGGAGCGCAGCTGCTCCTTGTCGCGCAGCATCCCCGGCTCGCGGGCGCACACCATCGCGTCGAGCGCCTCGGGGGTGGAGATGCGCACGCCGCGCAGCCGCAGCAGCCGGACGAACCGGTGGATCGCGTTCTCCACTAGGTGGCTGGTGTCGAACGGGTCGTTCGGGATCGGCGCAGTGATGGCGGACGGTTCATGAGGCCTCCCTCGGAGTGGGTCGGGACCGGATGCGGGTTGCGCGGAACCGCGTTGCACGCCCAGACGCGTGCGTCACACAGCCCCCGACGTGAGTGTGGTCGGCTGTAGCTGCTGGTCAGACGCTCACCGCCCATCCACAGGCGGTCCCACGGACGCCGAGCACAGCCATGCGGGCGAGGTTGGCCGCACCGGCCAGGAGCCGGAAGTCGGCGTCGACACGCCCGGTGCCGCGGACCCGGGCCCGTCGGCCGCCGTGTGTGCGGCGCATCAGGTGCCCGAGCTTGCGTTCCACCTTGGGGCGGGTCGCGCGGTAGTCCGCGACCCACGCGGGGTCGGCCTGCCGAAGGCGGGCATCGGTCAGTGCCTGCTCGTGCGCGCCGATGCTGACCGAGCGACCGTTCTTGGCGGTGGTGCACTGCCTCCGGAGCGGGCAGCCAGCGCATGCCGACCCGAAGTAGGCGATGGCGCTGCCGTCGCCGCTGCGGGCGAGCCGGAACGGTGTGGTGACCCCGGCCGGGCAGGTCGCCATCGCAGCCTGCAGGTCGATGCTGAACCGGTCCTTGCTGAACAACCCGCCCGCCGCGGTCGGGGTCTGGGTCTTGCAGCGGGACTCGATCCCGGCCTCGCCGAGCCGGGTGTGGAACTCGCCGGTGCCGTAGGCGTTGTCGCCGTAGACCGCCGGCCGCTCCTGGCCGGGCTCCTCGGTCGGCTCCAGGCCGGAATCCTCGGCCGACGGGGACTCGGCCGACGGGGACTCGGCCGACGGCTCGGCATCGACGGTCTCGACGAGCAGGTCGGCGATCAAGTCCTCGGCGACCGTGGCGTCGCCGGCGTTGCCCGGGGTGACCGTGGTGGCGGTGATGATCTCGGAGTCCGGGTCGACCGCAGCGTGGCCCTTGTAGCCGTCGAACCCGCGCGCGGAGGTCTTGTGCCCGTGCCGGGCATCGGGGTCGACTGTGGAGATCACACGATCTTTCGCGACCCCGCGCGCAATGCGCAACACCCCGTCCTCGCCGGTCTCCAGGTCCTGCCCGAGCACCGTAGCCAGCAACCTCGCGGCCTGCTCGACCGGCTCGGCGAGTCCGCGCCCGTCCAGCGCCGCCAGCACCGCGAACCCATCCCGCGCCCTCGAATCGATCAACTCCGCGCGGGCGGCCGGGTCATCCCAGTCGATCTGCGGCTTCCCCACCGAGACGTAGGTGTCGCCGCTGCCCAGCACCGCAGGCAACTCAGCCGCCAAGCCGGCATCGGCCGCCGAGGCGGCGGCGAGCAGCCCACGAAGCGCCGAGCGGATCAACGTGACGGTGTCCATCGTGGCCACCGCGTCATACAGCGGGGTGGAGTCCAGCACCCGGCGCCGTCCGACCAGCCCGGCCGCCGCCGCCGCCTGCAGCCCTACCTCGAAGATCCGGTTCGGGCGGGCCGAGCGGCGCAACCGCTCCCGCATGTCCACCAACACCGTGTGCGCAAACCGGTCCCACCCACCCGCGCCGTGCCCACCGACCCCGGCCGCGTAGCGCCAGCGCACATCAAACGCGTACCGATCGACCGCCTCCCGGTCCGACAACCCCTCCAGGCGCTGCAACACCATCACCGTGGCCACCACCGACGGCGGCACCGAACGCCGACCCCGATCGGTGAACAGATCAACGAACAGCTCATCCGGGAACAACCGATCCCGCTCCCGCGCCAGAAAGCGGTAGATCGAGTTCCCCGGCAACGACTCCTCACAGAACCCGGCCGCGCCGTCAAACAAGTCGACCTGACGATCAGCACGTCCCAACGTCACCCCAAGATCATCCCGCCTGGGCCCCAGAACCGGAGGGACCGACACGCGAAAGACACCAACCACCTAGGGCACCTCCGGTGCTCGTGAGCGGAAACGAGTGCTCTGGCACTCGTTTCCGCTCACAGGGCGCGCTTCCGGCCCAAACCCGCGCCGAAGCTGCGCGAGCCGCGCTCAGCGGGCACCTTCGGCGACTTCAGCGGCGCATCGCCGCCGAGCGGGTTGCTGCCGTACGTGTGGCCGAACCGCCCCGGGGTGTCCTTCGCCGCCCGCACCGCGCGGCCGTCGATCTCGTCGGCGTCCTCGTCCCGGTCGGCGCGGCGGGTGTCGTGCGTGTGGTCCCCGTCGTGGCCGTGCCCGTGGCCGTGGCCGTGCCCGTGCTCGGGCACCTTCGCGTTGGGGTCGACCAGCCGCGGCATCGCCCCGATCGCCTTGCGCACGTCCTTGTCGTACTTCACCACCACCGACGCCGTGTCCGACAGCACCGTCGCCGTGAGCTCCTCGACACCGAGCACGGCCAGGGTGCGCGCCCAGTCGATCGTCTCCGAGATCGACGGCGCCTTGCGCAGCTCCAGGTCCCGCAGCCCGCGCACGACGTCGACGAGCTGAGCGGCCAGCGCGTCGGGCAGCCCGGTCTGCTTGGACCGGACGATCTCCAGCTCCCGCTCGGCCGACGGGTAGTCCAGGAACAGGTGCAGGCAGCGCCGCTTGAGCGCGGCGGAGAGGTCGCGCGTGTTGTTCGAGGTGAGGATCACGTACGGCGGCGTCTTCGTGGTGAACGTGCCCACCTCGGGCACCGACACCTGGTACTCGGCGAGCGTCTCCAGCAGCACGGCCTCGAGGGCCTCGTCGGCGCGGTCCACCTCGTCGATCAACAGGACGCTCGGGTCCTCGCCCCGCACCGACTCCAGCAACGGCCGCGACGCCAGGAAGCGCTCGGAGAAGAACACGCTCTCCTGGGCGCCGATCCGCTCGACGGCCTCATGCAGGTCCGGCGCGTCCGCGACGACCTGGCCGATCTTCTCGCGCAGGATCTGCGTGTAGAGCAGCTGCTTGCCGTAGTCCCACTCGTACAGGGCCTTGGTCTCGTCCTGGCCCTCGTAGCACTGCAGCCGCAGCAGCCGACGCCCGGTGATCCCCGCAAGCGCCTTGGCCAACTCGGTCTTGCCGACGCCCGCGGGACCCTCGATGAGCAGCGGCTTGTCCAGCCGGGTGACGAGGAAGACGGTGGTCGCGAGGCGGGTGTCGGCGATGTAGCCCTGCTCGGCCAACGCCTCGACGACCCCGTCGACGGATTCGAACTGCGACACGCGCGTGCTCCTCATCACCGAGGGGGCGCCCAAAGGTGGGCGCCCCCTCAGAGTAGTTCCGATGGTGCCGATGCCGCCTCCGCGAAGGCGCACGCGTCGGCGGTCAGGTCAGCAGGTCGTCCAGGTCGCCGTTCATGCAGTGGTCGACCACCGGGCGCACCGTCTCGAACGTGCACTCCTTGGCGTTGCCGGGAGTGCAGGCGTCGCCGAGGACGTGGTTGGTGATGCGGTCGACGTCCGGCGCGTCACCCTTGATCACGCCCGCGTTCTCGTAGAACTTCGTCGGGCCCTGTCCGAGCCGGTTCTTCGAGTACGAGTCCTGCGTGACGTCGACGAACCGCTCCGGGATGCCCACGTCGCGCAGCAGCCGGATGGACGCGGCCAGCGCGGCTTCGGCGGCCTGCACGTCGGTCATGCCGTGCGTGTCCAGGCCCATGGCGCGGGCGATGTCGGCGAAGCGCTTGTAGGCCACCGGCATGTTGAACGCCCACACGCGCGGCAGCGCGACCGCGTTGTTGAGCCCGTGGTGCGTGTCGTAGAACGCGCTGACGGCGTGGCTGATCGAGTGGATGATGCCGAGGCCGCCGGAGTTGAACGCCTGCGCGGCGATGTACTGCGCGTACATCATGCCCTCGCGGCCCGCCAGGCTCTGCGGGTTCCACACGGCCTCGCGCAGGTTCTCCGCGGTCAGCTTGATGGCGTGCAGGGCGTTGCCGAGCGACGTCTGGAAGTTGATCCGGGAGACGTAGGGCTCGGAGGCGTGCGCGAGCACGTCGAATCCGCACTGGGCGGTGTAGTCGATCGGGCAGCTGTAGTAGAGGACGGGGTCGTCGATGGCCAGCGTGGTGACGCTGGCGTCGTCGAACGCCACGTACTTGTGCGGGTTGTCCGGGTCGGTCGTGGTGTCGGTGATGACGTACGCCCAGGACGTCTCCGAGCCCGTGCCCGCGGTGGTGGAGATGGCGATGTGCGGCGGGTTCTTCGGGTTCTCCGACTTGTTGAAGCCCTCGAACTCGTTGACGTTGCGGCCGTCGTGGGCCACGGAGATGCGCGCGCCCTTGCAGGCGTCGTGCGAGGAGCCGCCGCCGATGGAGACGAAGCTGTCGCACTCGTTCTGCTGGTAGAGGGCCACCGCGTCCATGACGTTGTAGTCCTTGGGGTTGGACTCCACCTTGTCGTAGATCACGACCTCGAGCCCGTGGTACTTCAGCGACTCACTGATCTTGTGGATGATGTCGGAGCCGCGCAGGCCAGACGTCATGACGAGCGTCTTCTTGAAGCCGAGCTTGAGGGCCTCCGGACCGACGATCTCGTGTGCGCCCGGGCCCAGGAGGCCTCGCGGGAACGGGTGGAACTCCTTGATCGGGAACTGCGGAAGCATCTCTTCGACCTGCATGGCAGACCTTTCTGGCGCAGGTGTGGGTCGAAGTCGACGCTATGGCGACGGCGCGGTGGAGTAACACATGAAGGCGGACGGGGATGGTCCCTGCCTGATCGGGCAGGGGTCAGCTGTACCGGTCGCTCATGGCAAATCACGAGTTGCGATACAGGCGAACCAGCTGCGGCTCGTCTCGGCGAAGCCGCGCCGCGCGTACCAGCGTCGGGGCCAGTCGTCGACGGACGCGTCGAGCCCGATCACGTCGCAGCCCGCCGCGGCCGCGAGGGCCAGTGCCTCGGTGACGAGCGCGTCCCCGTACCCCCGGCCCCGGTGGGCGGGGTCGGTGCCGACGGCGTCGAGCCCGGCCGTCGCCCCGTCGATCCGCAGCACGGCCGCCGCAACCACCGCGCCGCCCGCGCGCACCGCGAGGTAGCGCACGTCGACGACCTGCTCCTCCAGCGCGTAGCGGTCGGACAGCTGCGCGATCGCGGCGTAGCCTGCGGCGGGCAGGTCCCGGCGCCACGCGGCGTCCCAGAGCGGGCGGACGGTGGCGAGGTCGACCTGCTCGACGCGGCCCGTCGGCGTCCCGCTCGGCCGCGCCGTCATCCCGGCCTGCGCGTCCACCGTCCAGCCCCGGCGCCCCAGCCCGATGGCCGTCTCGGCGAGGGCGCCGCCGAAGAGCACCGCGGCCCGGTGGTCGAGCCCGGCGAGCGCCTGGTCGGCCTCGGCGACGACCGTCGCGGCGTCCACCGGCGCGTCGAGGAACAGCGCGTTGTGCTGGTAGGAGAACGGCAGGGGCGCGATGCGCAGCGCCATCCCGCCCGCTACGGGCACCTCGACGGTCGCCATCCGCCGCACGATCGACACGGGCTGCCGCGCGGCCCGCGCGGCAGGATCCATCGGCGGCAGGGTCGGCGTCGTGAACGTGCCGTCCCGGCCCGGCCGGTAGCGCAGGACGTCGACGACCGCGGCCGTCGGCACCGGCCCGTAGGCGTGCGGGAAGAGCATCGACGGCTCGCTCTCCTCCCAGCGCACCGGGGCGTCGATGCGTGCGGGGTCGAGAACCAGCAGGTAGAGGTCGGCGCGGCCCGGGTAGTGCCCGTTCGCGGCGACCGCCACCTGCTCCGGCGCCGACAGGTGCACGAACTCGGCGACCGTCGGGTGGATCGCCCCGACGGCGAGCGCCGCCCGCCACTCGGACGGCGTCACGATATGCAGGAGGTTCACGCCCGTAGCCTCTCCGATCGGCGGGGTGAGGCACCTCCCTGGCCGAAGGTTCACCCCTTGTGGGTCGCCGTGGGCGGGAATTAGCGTCGGAGAAGTCCGTCCGCGACGATCGGAGCGCCGAGTGAACGAGCACGAGTCCGAGGAGCCGGTGGTCGAGGAGACCCTCGTGGAGGAGGTCTCCATCGACGGCATGTGCGGTGTCTACTAGCACCGATCAGGACGCCGGGCCTGCCACCGCGGGCCCGGCGTTCGACCCCGCGCGTCCCTACCGGTGCAGCCCGAGCGTCGCGCTGCGCCCCGAGCCCTTCGGCGCGCTCGTGTACCACTTCGGCACGCGGAAGCTCTCGTTTCTCAAGACGCCGCAGCTGCTGACGACGGTGCAGGCGCTCGCCGAACACCCCGACGTCCATTCGGCCCTCGTCGCGGCGGAGGTCGTCGACGCGCAACGGCCCGCTTACCTGCGTGCGCTGGCCGGGCTCGCCGCAAGCGGAACCATCGAGGAGCGCACGTGAAGCTGGTCGAGCACTTCCAGTACGGCCTCAACTCGCCGATCTGCCTCACGTGGGAGTTGACCTACGCGTGCAACCTCGCGTGCGTGCACTGCCTCTCCTCGTCGGGGCGGCGCGACCCGCGGGAGCTCACGACCGCCGAGGCCAAGGGCGTCGTCGACGAGCTGCAGAAGATGCAGGTGTTCTACGTCAACATCGGCGGCGGCGAGCCCACCGTGCGGCCCGACTTCTGGGAGCTGCTCGACTACGCCATCGACCACCAGGTCGGTGTCAAGTTCTCCACCAACGGGGTGCGGCTCGACGCTGCACGGGCCCGGCAACTCGCGAACACCGACTACGTCGACGTGCAGATCTCCCTCGACGGCGCCACCGCCGCCGTCAACGACGAGGTGCGCGGGCCGGGGTCGTACGCGATGGCGATGCGCGCACTGGAGAACCTCGCCGCCGCGGGCTTCATGAAGCCGAAGATCTCCGTCGTGATGACGCGCCAGAACGTCGACCAGCTCGACGAGTTCGCCGCGATCGCCGACAAGTTCGGCGCCCAGCTGCGGATCACCCGGCTGCGGCCGTCCGGGCGGGGTGCGGACGTGTGGGACGAGCTGCACCCCACCGCCGCCCAGCAGCGGCAGATGTACGACTGGCTGGTCGCGCGCGGCGACAACGTCCTGACCGGCGACTCGTTCTTCCACCTCTCCGCCTACGGCGAGGCGCTGCCGGGGCTCAACCTGTGCGGTGCCGGGCGGGTGGTGTGCCTGATCGACCCGGTCGGCGACGTCTACGCCTGCCCGTTCGCGATCCACGAGAACTTCCTGGCCGGGAACGTGCGCTCGTCCGGCGGGTTCGAGACGGTCTGGCGGGAGTCTGCGCTGTTCCTGTCGCTGCGCGAGCCGCAGACGGGTGGGGCCTGCCGCTCCTGCGGCTTCTACGACTCCTGCCAGGGCGGGTGCATGGCGGCGAAGTTCTTCACGGGGCTGCCGCTGGACGGCCCGGACCCGGAGTGCGTGCGCGGGTTCGGGGAGCAGGCGCTGGCCGCGCGGGCGGCGGACACGACGGTGCCGCGCTCGGAGGTCGACCACTCCCGCAGCCGCCCCGTGGCGCTGACGCTCTCCCGGCGGCCGGACAAGGCCTGCGAGACGAGCCCGCTCGTCGACGGGGCCGCTGATCAACGGCTGGGCGCGGCTTCGGCGCGCGCCTGACGTCGTGAGTGGGTAACGGTGTTCCAGCAACCTTTTCCCCTCACGACCGGGCTGCGGCTGGGCGAGCGCGTCTGGACCGAGGTCGAGCGGGCCACGGTGCTCGTGCCCGTCGGATCGCTGGAGCAGCACGGTCCGCACCTGCCGCTGGACACCGACGCGCGCATCGCGGCCGCCGTCGCCCGTCGCGCCGCCGAACCGACGATGCTGCTCGCTCCTCCACTGGCCTACGGCGCTTCCGGGGAGCACGAGGGGTTCGCGGGCACGCTGTCGATCGGGCACGCGGCGCTGCGGGCGGTGCTCGTCGAGCTGGGGCGTTCCGCGGGGGCGTGGGCGGCGCGGATGGTGTTCGTCAACGGGCACGGCGGGAACCTGCCGACCGTCGCCGACGCCGTGGTCCAGCTGCGCAAGGAGGGCCGCGACGTCGCCTGGTCGGGCTGCGTCGTGCCCGATGGCGACGCGCACGCAGGCCGTACGGAGACGTCGATCCTGCTCGCGCTCGACCCGTCGGTGGTCCGTCTGGACGCGATGGAGGCAGGCAACACGGCCGAGCTGCGGGCGCTGATGCCGGTGCTGACCAGCGGCGGGGTGCGGGCGGCGTCCCCGAACGGCGTGCTCGGCGACCCCCGCACGGCGACGGCGGCCGAAGGTGTGGCGTTGCTCGCGACGCTCGTGGAGGACCTGCGGGCCCAGCTCGACCGCTGGGCGCCCGACGAGCGCGGCCGCCTGCGATGAGTTGGGCCTGCTAGGGGAGTCTACCGAGCATGGGCATCGTGAAGAGCAACCTCGCCATCTCCCTCGACGGCTTCAGCTCGGCGCCGGGGCAGAGCCGCGAGGAGCCGTTCGGGCACGGCGGGGGACGGTTGACGGAGTGGATGTTCGAGACCGACCTGCCGGGCCGCGAGGCCGACGCGAAGATCCGGTCAGGCATCAACGCCGACGTCGGCGCGTACGTCATGGGGCGGCACATGTTCGGCGGGTACGCCGGAGACTGGGACCTGTCCTGGCGGGGCTGGTGGGGCGAGGACCCGCCGTACCACACGCCGGTGTTCGTGCTCACCCACCACGAGCGGGCACCCCTGCCGATGCAGGGCGGCACGACGTTCCACTTCGTCACCGACGGCATCGAGTCGGCGCTCAAGCAGGCGCAGGCCGCGGCGGGGGACCGGCCGGTGGCGATCGCGGGCGGCGCGACGGCCGTGCGGCAGTACCTCGCCGCAGGCCTCATCGACGAGCTGGTGCTGCACGTCGTACCCGTGGTGCTCGGCGACGGTGAGCGGCTCTGGGACGGGCTCGGCGGGCTGGCGGCCGAGCCGGTCGAGGTGATCGCCTCCCCGACGGTGACGCACGTGCGCTACCGCATCGCCCCCTGACGGTGAGTCCCGCGTCTCGCCACGCTGAGTCGCGCGTCTCGCCACGGTGAGTCCCGCATCGCGCCACGGTGAGTCCCGCATCGCGTCACGGTGAGATGGGCAACTCGCCGTGTCGAAACGCGGGACTCACCCGGCGGTGGGGTGGAGCAGCAGTGGGACCAGCTGCTCCTCCGCCGACAGCGAGCCGTGCTGGCCGGGCAGGCCCGAGATCACCGGCTCGGCCACGGTGCGGGTGACGGCGGCCGAACCGCGGGCGGCCACCACGATGTCGCCGATCCGATCGACCACGTGCGGGCCGAGCGGGCCGAACCATCCGTCGGCGATGGCCTGCTTGCCCGGCACCACCCACGCGGCGTCGCCCAGCACCGACTTCCACGTCGCAAGCACGTTCGCCGCCGCGCCCGAGCGGGCGTAGACGTGCCGGGCGCGCCCGTCCCCGCCGACCGCGGCGACGTCGCGGCGCAGGTCAGGATGGGTGTCGGCGTCGAACTTGCGATCGACGGTGACCATGCCGTGGTCGGCGGTCACCAGCAGCAGCGCGTCCGACGGCAGCGCCTCGGCGATGAGCGCGGCGAGCCCGTCGATCTGCCGCAGCTGCAGTCGCCAGGGGAGCGAGCCGGGCCCGTGCTGGTGGCCGAGCCCGTCGAGGTCGGCGTGGTAGCCGTAGACGAACTGCTGCCCCGGCCGCTGCAGAGCGGTGATCATCTCCGCGGCGAGGTCGCCCATCGCGTACACGCCGCGGTACACACCGCCGCGCAGGGCCGCCCTCGTGAGGCCGGAGCCGCGGAAGGCGGCGCCGCTGACCGTCGTCACGCCGATGCACGCCGCCGCGGCCCGCTCCAACGCGGTCGGGTAGGGCTGCACGTCCTCCGGGATGAGCACGGCCCGCAGGTCGCGGCCCTTGGGGGCGTGCTTGCGCCAGTGCAGGGCGTCGAGCACGTCGCGGCCGACCCGCATCGAGGTGCCGACGAGCCCGTGCGCGCCCGGCGGCAGCCCGGTGCCGAGCGAGGCGAGGCTGACGACCGTGCTCGACGGGAACCCCACCGTCAACGGTCCGGCGTCGCCGAGACCCGCCAGGAAGGGGGCGTCGGCGGCGTGGGCGCGGAGGAGCTCGTGGCCGAGCCCGTCGATGAGCAGCAACGCCACCGCCCGCGACCGCGGCAGGGAGAGCGCGTCCGGGGACCCGGCCGGACCGCCGAGCGCGGCGATCGCGGCGGGCAGCACCTCGGCGAGCGAGCGGCGCCCGTACTCGGGTACGACGGGTCGGTCCACCCCCGCAGTCTGCCTTGTCGGGACGCCGCCCGGTCATGATCATCAGCTGGGCGGCCCCGCGGGCGCCTACTGTGCCCGGGTGAGCGCCGGACCCGACCGCACCGCCGTCGCGTGGGGGACGACCGTCGTCCTGGAGCGTCGGGCCCGCGTCCTCGACGACGGCGCGGTGCTGCTCGGCGGGTCGCCGCCGAGGATGCTGTACCTGTCGGCCGCCGCGGCCAGCCGGCTGGACGACCGGCAGCTCACCGTCACCGACGCCACCTCCGCCGCGCTCGCCCGCCGCCTGCTCGACGCCGGGATCGCGCACCCGGTGAGCGAGCCGTCCGACGCCGTGCCCGCGCCGTCGGAGGTGACGGTGGTGATCCCGGTGAAGGACCGCACCGACGGACTCGCCCGCCTCCTGGCCGCGCTCGGCCACCCCCGGCCCCGCGCCGGAACGGTCGCCGCGGGGGATGGTGCGCCCGGGTTCGGCGTGATCGTCGTCGACGACGGATCCGCCGACCCGGCCGCGGTGGCGGCAGTCGCCGCGCGGGCAGGCGCCACCGTCCTGCGCCACCCCACCCCGCGCGGCCCGGCCGCGGCGCGCAACGCCGGGCTGGCCGCCGCCACCACACCGCTGGTCGCGTTCCTCGACTCCGACGTCGTGCCCGAGCCCGGCTGGTTGACGCCGCTGCTGGCGCGCCTGGCCGACCACGCGGTCGGGCTCGTCGCGCCGCGCATCGTCGCGCTGCCCCCCGTCACCGGCTGGCTCGGCCGCTACGAGGCCGTCCGCTCCTCGCTCGACCTCGGCCCCGACCCCGCGCTGGTCGTGCCCCGCTCCCGTGTCGCGTACGTGCCGAGCGCGGCGATGCTCGTACGCCGCGCGGCGGTCGGGGCCGGGTTCGACGCCGGGATGCACGTCGCCGAGGACGTCGACCTCGTCCTGCGCCTGCACGCCGCGGGCTGGCGGCTGCGCTACGAGCCCGCCGCGCGCGTCGCCCACGACCACCGCACGTCGCTGCGGGCCTGGTGGCTGCGCAAGGCGTTCTACGGGACGGGCGCCGCACCGCTCGCGCTGCGCCACCGGGGTGCGGTGCCGCCGATGGTGGTGAGCCCGTGGTCGGCGGCGACGAGCGCGCTGTTGCTCCTCGGCCGTCCGGGTGCCGCGGTCGGCGTCTCGGCCGTGGCCGCGTACCGCCTGTCCGGGAAGCTCGGCCGCCTCCGACACCCCCGCACCACCGCGGCCCGGCTGATCGCGCTCGGCGCGGTGGGGGCCGCCGCGCAGACCGCCGACGCCATCACCCGCCATTACTGGCCGCTTGCGGTGCTGCTCGCGCTGTGGTCCCGGCGCGGCCGCCGCACGGTGGCGGCCGTCGCGGTCGGCAGCGGCGTCGTCGACTGGCTGCGCACGGGCCCCGATCGGCCCGCCCTGCTCGCCTTCCTGCTGGCCCGCCGCCTCGACGACCTCGCCTACGGCGCGGGCCTGTGGTGGGGCGCCGTCGCGCACCGGACCCTCGCCCCGCTCCGCCCGTCGCGGCCATAGACCGGCTGGCCCAGCCGGCGGAAGCCGTCCGAGAGGGCTACTCCGAAAGACTGAAACACGACCCGAGGGGATCCGCTTCTGCGGGGCTTGAACGGTCGGTGATCCGCGATCGCGGACCCGTTCCCCGTCGGTGTTCGGGCCGCGTGAACCGGCCCGACGACCGTCGTTGCACCCGTACATGATCGGCGGTGTGATGTGCTCGCCACCACAGTGTTGCGGCCGAGAGGAAGTCACATGACACAGGTACGGGTGACCGTCGACGGCGTGAACTACGCCGACGACGTCGAGCCCCGCACATTGCTCGTCTACTACCTGAGGGAACGCCTCGGAAAGACCGGCACCCTCGTCGGCTGCGACACCAGCAACTGCGGCGCGTGCACCGTGCACCTCAACGGCCGCAGCGTGAAGTCCTGTTCCGTGCTGGCCGTGCAGGCCGACGGCGGCGAGGTCACGACGATCGAGGGCGTCGCCCGCGACGGCAACCTGCACCCCGTGCAGGAGGCCTTCAACGAGTTCCACGCGCTGCAGTGCGGCTACTGCACCCCCGGCATGATCATGCAGGCGATCGACTTCCTCGGCGACAACCCCGACCCCACCGAGGAGGAGGTCCGTGAGGGCATCGAGGGCAACCTCTGCCGCTGCACGGGCTACCAGAACATCGTGCGCGCGGTGCAGGGCGCGGCCCAGAAGATGAAGCCGGGCGCCCCGGCCGAGACCCCCGCGACCGCGGGAGTGGGCCAGTGACCGCCGTCGCCGAGCCCGAGGTCGGCAAGGCCCGCGTCCGCAAGGAGGACGCCCGCCTGATCACCGGCCGTTCCCGCTACACCGACGCGATCACGCCGCCCGGCACGCTGCACCTGAACGTCGTGCGGTCGCCGCTCGCGCACGCCACGATCACGAGCATCGACGCCTCCGCAGCTCGCGAGGCGCCGGGCGTCGTCGGCGTCTACACGGCCGCCGACCTGGGCGTCGAAGCCATCGGCCTCCCGCACGCCTGGCCGCTCGCGCCCGATGAGAAGGCGCCGCAGCGCCCACTGCTCGCCGCTTCCACCGTGCACTTCGCAGGCGAGGGCGTGGCCGTCGTCATCGCCCGCAGCGCGGCAGAGGCCCGCGACGCCGTCGACCTCGTCGAGGTCGACTACGACCCGCTCGAGCCGGTGCTCGACATGGAGGCCGCCGCGGCCGACGGCGCGACACTCGTCCACCCCGAACTGGGTACCAACCGGAACTCGACCTGGGTCTTCGACTCGGGTGCGGCGGGCAGCGGCGGCAGCGTCGACGAGGCCATCGCGGCGGCCGAGGCTGACCCCGATTCGATCGTGCTGCGACGGCGGTTCATCCAGCAACGCCTGATCCCGGCGTTCATGGAGCCTCGCTCGTGTGTCGTCGACCCGACCGGCGAGCAGATCACGATCTATGCGGCCACGCAGATCCCGCACATCGTGCGGACGATGGCGGCGGTCACGATGGGCATTCCGGAGAGCAAGCTGCGCGTCATCGCTCCCGATGTCGGCGGCGGCTTCGGCGGCAAGTTCGGGCTGCTTCCCGAGGACATGCTGTGCCTCGTGCTGGCGCAGAAGCTCGGCAAGCCGGTGAAGTGGACCGAGACCCGCTCCGAGTCGCTGCTGGCCGCCCACCACGGGCGTGACCAGATCCAGGACATCACGATCACCGCCAAGCGCGACGGCACCGTAACCGGCCTGGACGTGCATCTGCTCGCCGACATGGGCGCCTACATCGGCCTCGTCGGCACGGGCATCCCCGTGCTCGGCGCGTTCATGTACAACGCGATCTACAAGTTCGCGGCCTACCGCTTCACCTGCACGCCGGTCTTCACCACGAAGACGATCACTGATGCCTATCGCGGCGCCGGTCGGCCGGAGGCCACGTTCGCCATCGAGCGGATCATGGACGAGCTCGCCGTCGAACTCGGCCGCGAGCCGATGGAGCTGCGCCAGCAGAACTGGATCAAGCACGACGAGTTCCCGTTCACCACGGTCGCAGGTCTCACGTACGACACCGGCAACTACGAGCAGGCCACCGAGCAGGCCATGGCCAGCTTCGACTATGCGGGCCTTCGCCGTGAACAGGAGGAACGGCGTCGCAACGGTGACCCCGTTCAGCTCGGCATCGGCATATCGACGTTCACCGAGATGTGCGGCCTCGCTCCGTCGCGGCTATTGGGCGCGCTTTCCTTCGGCGCAGGAGGCTGGGAGGCGGCGAGCGTCCGCATGCTCGCCACGGGGAAGGTCGAGGTGATCACCGGTTCCTCGCCGCACGGGCAGGGCCTGGAGACGGCATTCAGCCAGATCGTCGCCGACCAGCTCGGCGTTCCCTTCGAGGACGTCGAGGTGCTGCACGGCGACACCCAGGTCGTGCCGAAGGGCCTCGACACCTACGGCTCGCGGTCGCTGGCCGTCGGTGGCATCGCGCTGGTCATGGCGGCCGAGAAGGTAGTCGCCAAGGCGAAGCGGATCGCGGCGCACCTGTTGGAGGCGTCCGAGGACGACCTCGAGTTCGCGAACGGCACCTTCACCGTCCGCGGGACGGACAAGGGCAAGGCCATCCAGGAGATCGCGTTTGCCGTGTTCGTGGCGCACGACTACCCGGAGGACATGGAGCCCAACCTGGACGCCGACGCCGTGTTCGACCCGGAGAACTTCTCGTTCCCGCACGGCACGCACCTCGCGCGCCGTCGAGATCGACACCGAGACCGGGCACGTCCGACCTGCGCAAGTACGTCTGCGTGGACGACGTCGGCAACGTGGTCAACCCGCTGATCGTCGAGGGCCAGGTGCACGGCGGGCTCGCCCAGGGCATCGCGCAGGCCCTGTTCGAGGAGGCCAACTACGACGACCAGGGCACGTTGGTCAACGGCACGTTCGTCGACTACACCCTGCCGTCGGCGGCCGACCTGCCCAGCTTCGACACGGCAACGGTCACGACCCCGGCGACCTCGAACCCGCTGGGTGTGAAGGGCGTCGGCGAGGCGGGCACGATCGCCTCGACCCCGGCCATCGTCAACGCCGTGCTGGACGCGGTGCGTCACCTCGGCGTCACCGACATCGCGATGCCGACGACGTCGCAGCGCGTGTGGCGAGCCATCCAGGCGGCCAAGGGCCACTCCACGCAGGAGACCCCGGTCGACACCCACTCGCCGGGAGCCGGACTGGGCTCGATCGACCCGAATAACCCCCAGGGAGAGGTCCAGTGATCCCCGCCAAGTTCGACTACGTCAAGCCCTCGTCGGTCGAGGAGGCTGTCACGGCGTTGACCCAGGGCGGCGAAGACGCCAAGATCATCGCGGGCGGCCAGAGCCTCCTGCCGGTGCTGCGGCTGCGGCTGGCGGCCCCGTCGCTGCTCATCGACCTCGGCGGGATCGCGGAGCTGCGGGGGATCCGGGATGACGGCGACGGCATCGTCGTCGGCGCGATGACGCCGTACTTCGAGATCATCACCGACAACCTGGTCCAGGAGCACGTCGCGCTGCTGGCCCAGGCCACGCAGACGGTGGCCGACAACCAGGTGCGCCACCGCGGCACCCTTGGCGGCGCGCTCGCCCACGCCGACCCTGCCGGCGATCTCGGCGCGCCCGCCGCTGGCGTTGGACGCCCAGATGGTGATCGCGGGGGCGTCGGGCAACCGGACCGTCTCCGCCGCGGAGTTCTTCGTGGACTACTTCACGACCGCCATCGGCGAGGGCGAGATCCTCACCGAGATCCGGTTCCCGAAGTTCACCGGCTGGGGCAGCCACTACGAGAAGTTCAACCGCACCGCACAGGCGTGGTCGATGTGCGCGGTCGCGGCGGCGGTGCGGGTCGAGGGCAGCACGATCGCCGAGGCGCGCGTGGGGCTGACCAACATGGGCACGACGCCGATCCGGGCCACCGGCGTCGAGCAGGCGCTCGTCGGTCAACCGGCGACGGCCGAGGCCATCCGGGCGGCCGCCGAGCACGCGACGGAGGGCACGGCCGCACCGAGTGACGCGGACGCGGCTTCGGACTACCGTGAGCACCTGGCCAAGGTGCTCACTGGCCGCGCGGTGTTGGCCGCGGTCGGCTGACGCTCTTCATACGCGGACGCCTGCTCCGGGCAGCCGGGGCAGGCGTCCGCCGTATCCAGGAGGTTCATCGAGCATGCAGTTGGAGAACTCGTTCACGATCGACGCGCCGATCGAAGAGGCGTGGAAGGCGCTGAACACCCCCGAGACGGTCGCGCCGTGCTTCCCCGGCGCCACGCTCACCGAGTACGAAGGCGACACGTTCGCAGGCACGGTCAAGGTCAAGCTCGGTCCGATCTCGCTGACCTACAAGGGCAAGGGCGTCTACAAGGAGCGCGACGACGCGGCCCACCGCGTGGTCATCGACGCCAACGGGCGCGACTCGCGTGGCAACGGCACCGCGGAGGCCACTGTCACCGGCACGATGGTCGCGGACGGCCCGAGCAAGACGTCGGTCACGATGGTCACCGACATGAAGATCACGGGGCGGCCCGCGCAGTTCGGCCGCGGCGTGATCTCCGACGTGGCCGACAAGATCATCGGCCAGTTCGCGAGCTGCGTGGCGTCGAAGCTGCAGGGCGGCGAGGCCGCGGACACGGGGAACGGCGCGGGTGCGGGTGCCGGGACCGGGGCGGGATCGGCGTGCCGGGACGGGGGCAGGTAGCGGCTCGGGCTCGGGCACCGGCTCGGGCAGCGGGGCCACGGCCGCGGAGCCTTCGGCCGTGGCGTCGCCCGCCGCGCCCGCGACAGCGTCCGCGAACGGCGCGACGGCCGCTCGCCCCGCGGTTGCCGAGGCGAAGCCCAGCCCGGGGTCGACGGCGCCGATGAAGAGCCACATCGACGCGATCGACCTCCTCGACCACGCGGGCGCCCCGGTGCTCAAGCGGCTCGCCCCGGTGCTCGGCGGCGTGGCGGCGCTGGTGCTGGCGATCCTCCTGATCCGTCGCCTCCGGTCGCGCTGATCTACTGCGCCGGGCCGCCGCCCGGTGGCCCGGCGTCAGAGTCGCGACCGGACGACCTTGGCCAGCGCGACCGCCCGCTGCTCGTCGTCCTTCGACGTCGGATCGGTGACGACCTGCACCGCGCAGTCGCGCGTGCCCGCGACGAACTCGACCTGGCCGCCGCCGAGGGCACGCATGCCGTCCGGGAGCGGGCGCTCCGGGCCCGGCGCGGGATCCCAGGCGGGGAGCCCGTTGACGGCCGTGCCGGGCTGGGCGACGTCGACCGTCACCGATAGCTCGGCGGCGGTCGTCCACGTGCAGGTGCTGTGCGCGCCCGGCGCGCCCTTGCCGCCGTCGTTCGCGCCGATGAGCCCCTGCACCTCGTCGGGCTTCAGCAGCTTGCAGGCGTCGACGGGGGCGTCGTTCCCATCGCCGCCTGCGGCGGCGGCGCCCGCGGGGGCGGCGCCCGCCGGGGCCGGGGTGCCGGGCACGGAGGTCGAACAGCCCGTGGCGGCGAGGCCGACCACGAGCAGCGCCACGACCCGGCTCATGCTGATCACCGGACCAGCTGTGACCATGGCTGCCCGAACGGAAAGATCAACCTTACCGCCGCGCACCAAGTTGTAGCCGGACCGCAGCTCGTCCGATGTCATCGCGGTGGGTCAAGATTCTCGCCATGGCGCGCACTGATCCCCTTCACCAGCAACTACACCGACGTCAGCACGTACGAGGGCTACCAGTTCGAGTTCTGCTGCCAGCGGTGTGGCAACGGCTACCGGTCGGCGTTCCGGCACTCGGTCACCGGCTTCGGCGGCCGGATCGCCGCGCTGGGCGGCGGGCTGCTGGGTGGGGAGGTCGGGGCGCGGGTTCAGGAGGTCGGGCTGCTCGCGCAGTGGGACCGCAGCAGCACCCGCGGGAGCACCAACGACAAGCGGCTCGTCGAGGCCTCGCAAGACGTGGCCGGGCACTTCGTGCAGTGCCGCGGGTGTGCGGAGTGGGTCTGTCGCGACGTCTGCTGGGACGACCGTGCAGCCTGTTGTGCCCGGTGTGTCCCGCCGCCCACGTTCGGCGCGCAGGCCGAGTTCGGCCCGGCCCAGCCCGGGTTCGGGTCGCCGCACCGGGTTCGGCCCTGCGCAGCCCGGGTACGGCCCGCCGCAGCCCGGGTACGGCCCGGCAGCCCGGGTACGGCCCGCCGCAGCCCGGGTACGGCCCTGCGCAGCCCGGGTACGGGCCGCCGCGGGTGTCGCTGCGCCACCCCGGCCGCCCGTCCGCCCCGCTCGGCGTGCTGCTCCGAGTTGCGGCGCAGCAGCGGCGGGGCGGTTCTGCGCCCAGTGCGGCAGTCCCCTTGCCCCGCCCGCGTGTAGGGGCTGCGGCGCGCCGTCCCAGGGCACGCCGTTCTGCCCGCAGTGCGGCACACCCGCCAACCGGTGAGTCGCGCGTTCCGCCACGGTGAGTCGCGCGTTCCGCCACGGCGAGTCGTCGTTTCCGGTACGGTGAGTCGCCGTTCCGCTACGGCGAGTCGTCGCTTCGGCACGGGTGAGTCGCGCGTTCCGCCACGGTGAGTCGCGCTTTCGAGCACACCACGCCCACCCGCTTGGCACGCAGGTTCTCGGGCGTCGGCGGTGCGGCGGAATGGCGCGCCCAGGCGGTCGCGCCTCCCGCCCGGCCTCGGCGGCCCCGGCACCGACGCCGGCCCATGATGAACCCCATGCAGCCGGGACCCCACAATGCCTTGACCGACGTCCTCGGCCTGCGCGTCGGACACGCGCAGGTCGACGGCGGGCTCTCGGGCACCACGGTCGTGCTCGCCCCCGCCGAGGGCGCCGTGGCAGGCGTCGACGTGCGCGGCGCCGCGCCCGGCACCCGCGAAACCGACCTGCTCCGTCCCGACGCCACGGTCCAGCGCGTCCACGCCATCGTGCTGTCCGGCGGGTCGGCCTACGGGCTCGCCGCCGCGGACGGCGTCATGGCCCGGCTGGAGGCGGCGGGCGTCGGGTTCGCGGTCCCCGGCGGCGTCGTGCCGATCGTGCCCGCCGCCGTGGTGTTCGACCTCGGTCGCGGCGGCGTGTTCGGCGCTCGCCCGACCGCGACGACCGGGGCCGCCGCGTTCGACGCCGCGACCGATGGGCCGATCGCGCAAGGCGTCGTCGGGGCGGGCACGGGTGCCGTGGTCGGTGGCCGCAAGGGCGGCGTCGGCACGGCGAGCGCGGTGCTCGACGGCGGCGCGACGGTCGCCGCGCTGGTCGTGCTCAACGCCGTCGGCTCGGCGCTCGACCCGGGCACCGGCCTGCCGCACGGACTCCGGGCCGAGTTGGACGGCGAGTTCGGATCGGTCGCGCCCGTGGGCCCCACGCCCCCGCCCACTCCGGCGCCGGGCACCGCGACGACCCTCGCCGTCGTCGCCACGGACGTCGTGCTCGACAAGGCGGGCGCCGCCCGGCTGGCCACGATGGGACACGACGGTCTGGCCCGCGCGGTCAACCCCGCGCACACCGCCATGGACGGCGACACGATCTTCGGACTGTCCACCTGCGCCCGGCCCGCGCCGTCGCTGCAGGAACTGTTCGCGCTACAGGCGGCCGCAGCCGAGGTCGTCACCCGGGCGGTCGTGCACGCGCTGCTGGCGGCCGAGACCGTCACGACGCCCGCGGGCACATGGCCCGGCCACCACGGTAGCGCGTCAGCCGCCCGCGAACGGCGGGAGGACGTCCAGGCTCGTGGCGTCGGCGACGGGCGCCTCGTGGTCGCGCACGGCGACCTCGTCGAGCAGGTAGCTGCAGCGCGCCAGCACCCGGGCGAGCTCCGGCCCGTGTTCGGCGCGGATGGCGTCCAGCAGGTCGGCGACGGTCGCAGTCCGCCGACACCTGCACCTTGTCCGCCTCGACGCCCGCCGCAGCCCGGGCCGCGGCGAAGTAGCGCACGGTGATGGTCGTGGTGGTCACTGTTGTCATTCTCCCTAGCCCCCGATCGCGCTCATCGGGCGGTCCGGCTGCAGGAAGCCGGGGTCGTCGATGCCGTGGCCCGCGAGCTTGCCCCACATGGCGTCGCGCCACGGGTCGGCGATCTCGCGGTCGGACGCCCCGCCGCGCAGCAGCCCGCGCAGGTCGGTCTCGGTGCGGGCGAACAGGCACGAGCGGACCTGGCCGTCGGACGTGAGGCGGGTGCGGTCGCAGGCGCCGCAGAACGGCCGCGTGACCGAGGCGATGATGCCGACCACGGCGGGCCCGCCGTCGACGACCCACCGCTCCGCCGGGGCGCCCCCGCGCTCGGACGGGTCGGGCGTGAGCGTGTACGCCGCCGCGGAGCATCGCCATGATCTCGCCGGCGGTCACCATCTCCGCGCGCTGCCAGCCGTGCTGGGCGTCGAGCGGCATCTGCTCGATGAAGCGCAGCTCGAAGCCGTGGTCGAGCGCGAACTCGCAGCAGCGGGACGGCCTCGTCGTCGTTGACGCCGCGCAGCAGCACTGTGTTGATCTTGACGGGGTGCGAGGCCCACGGCGCGGGCGGCGGCGAGGCCGGCGAGGACGTCGGAGAGGCGGTCGCGGCGGGTGATCGCGGCGAAGCGGTCGGGCCGCAGCGTGTCGAGCGAGACGTTGAGCCGGTTGACCCCCGCGGCGGCCAGTGCCTCGGCGCGGCGGGCGAGGCCGATGCCGTTGGTGGTGAGCGAGATGTCCGGGCGGGGTCGCAGGGCCGCCGAGGCCGCGATGATGTGTTCGAGGCCGCGGCGCAGGAGCGGTTCGCCGCCGGTGAAGCGCAGCTCGTGGACGCCGAGGTCGCGGACCGCGATGCGTGATGAGCCGGACGAGCTCGTCGTCGGTGAGCTGCTCGTCGCGCGGCATCCAGTCGAGGCCTTCGGCGGGCATGCAGTAGGTGCAGCGGAGGTTGCAGCGGTCGGTCAGGGAGATGCGGAGGTCGGTCGCGACGCGCCCGAACGTGTCGACGAGGCGGGGGTCGGCGGGTCGGGCGGGGTCGCGGCGGGCCGCGCCGCGCAGCGCGGGCAGGCCCAGCTCGGTAGCCGTCACACCACGAGGGTAACCGCGAAACGGATCTCCAACGGGGCTCGGACCAGCACAAATGCGTCACTCCGCAGGCACGGCGTCGTCGGACGATCCATGCCGCAGATGCCGCTCTAAGGGCCTGGTCGGGCTGACCGAACGGGTGGGCCGGAGGCCCCGAGCCGGCAGGGCGTGCCAGTTGGCGGGACTCAGCGCGGCGGAAGCGCAGACGCGCCGTGTCGAGCGACGTGCGACTCGACCGTGCCGGGATGCGGCGACCGCCGTGCTCGGGATGCGCGACTCGCCGTGCCGGTACGCGCCGACGTGCGACCGCATGTCGGGATGCGGGACTCGCCGTGTCGGGACGCGCGACACGCCGTGTCGGGATGCGCGACTCGCCGTGGTGAAATGCGGGACTCACCGTTGGGGGTGGCGGCCGAGCTCCTGGCGGGCGACCGTGCGCAGGTGCACCTCGTCCGGGCCGTCGGCGAGGCGCAGGGCCCGGGCCCAGGCGTAGAACGAGGGCAGCGGGCGTGATGTCGGTGATCCCGCCGCCGCCGTGGATCTGGATGGCCCGGTCGATCACCGCGCAGGCCATGCGCGGGACGGCGACCTTGATCGCCGCGATCTCCGTGGCCGCGCCCTTCGCCCCCTGGCTGTCGATCAGCCACGCCGTCTTGAGCACCAGCAGCCGGGCCTGCTCCACCTCGATGCGCGACAGCGCGATCTGCTCGCGCACCACGCCCTGCTCGGAGAGCGGGCGCTTGAACGCGACCCGTGACTGCGCCCGCCGCACCATCAGGTCGATCGCGCGCTCCGCCATCCCGATCAGCCGCATGCAGTGGTGGATGCGCCCGGGGCCCAGTCGCGCCTGGGCGATCCGGAACCCGCCGCCCTCCTCACCCAGCAGGTTGGTCACCGGCACGCGGACGTCGGTGAGCGTGAGCTCGGAGTGCCCGTGCTGGTCCTGGTAGCCGAACGTCGGCAGGTGCCGCATGATCTCCAGCCCGGGCGTGTCCCGCGGCACCAGCACCATCGACTGCTGCCGGTACGGCGCCGCCTCCGTGTCGGTCTTGCCCATGACGATGAAGATCTTGCAGCGCTCGTCGGCCGCGCCGGAGATCCACCACTTGCGGCCGTTGATGACGTAGTCGTCGCCGTCGCGCGTGATGCTCGTCTGGATGTTGGTGGCGTCCGACGACGCGACGTCCGGCTCGGTCATCGCGAACGCCGAACGGATCTCGCCCGCCAGCAAAGGCTCGAGCCACTGCTCCTTCTGCTCCGGCGTGCCGAACAGGTGCAAGGTCTCCATGTTGCCGGTGTCGGGCGCCTGGCAGTTGATCACCTCGGGTGCGATGTCCGGCGACCACCCGGTGACCTCCGCGACCGCGGCGTACTCCAGATTGGACAGCCCGGAGACGGCGGGCAGGAACAGGTTCCACAGGCCCTGCGCCCGCGCTTCGGCCTTCAGCT
>CAWIOI010000004.1:0-207932 GCA_963837575.1 uncultured Actinomycetota bacterium | reverse complement strand
GGCGCCCAGCCAGGCGTGGTGCGGCGGCCAAGGACGGCGGCGTCGGGCCCCCAGTAGGCCGCGAAGCCGGGGACGCCGGCGGCCGCGCCGTCCGCGACGATCCCGCACATCCACTCGTGGCTCGCCAGCACCGCGTTCACCAGCTCGGCGCGCCCCGCTTCGTCGAGACCGTAGGCGTCGACGAGGATCCGCGCCGGGCGAGCGCCCGGTCCCGGCGCGCGTCGGCCACGTCGGCCGGGCGACGCAGCGGCGCCCACAACCGCGCGGTCGCAGCCACGTCCCACACCGGGGCGCCGGGCGCGGCCAGGTCGAAGTCGATCAGCGCGACGGCCCGACCGTCGCGGAACACGACGTTGTCCAGGTTCGGGTCGTTGTGCGCATCCCGCCGCGTCGTGCGGCGCCGGCACCGGTGCGGCCAGCGTACGGCGACGGGTCGAAACCGGCCGCGGCGTCGTGGAAGCGGCGCAGCAGCTCCGCCGACGCTGCCCAGCGCCGCGTCGGTGAGCCCCCACGCAGGCGCCGGCGCGATCACCGCCTCGCCGGGGACGTAGCTGAGCACCTCCCGCCCCTCCGCGTCGACGCCCAGCACCCGCGGCGCGCCGTCGAAGCCCACGTCCTCCAGGTGCCGCAGCAGCGCGTGCGTCCCCCGGCGCTGGGGCGCAGCGGCCGGCGCACGGTGTCGCCGACGCGGTAGCACCTGGCCGCGGTTGGCGGTGCCGCCGTGCAGGGCGATCTCGGCGGCCCCGTCGGACCGGAGACGTCATCGCCGCCTCGATCAGGGCGGTGGCCAACGTCGAGTGCGTGACGAGGCTGTCGACGTACCCGCCGCGCACCGCGGCCAGCACCGCGCGCGACCTTCGCCAGCCCGTAGACGATGCCGATCACCTCCGGCACGGCGCGCATCTGCGCCGCGGTGATACCGATCATCCGCTCGGTCAGCGGCGGCGGGCACGGGCTCGCCGTCGCCGTCGATGAGCACTCCCGGACACCTCCGCGCACACCCCGAGCGGCCCAGCTCGGCGCGCTCGGCCTCGCTGGTGGCGTCGTACAGTGTGGACTGCTCCGGGCTCCCACGCGCCGACCCCCGCCACCGCCTTCGTCACCGACCCGATCAGCCCGAACGCCCGCGCCACCTCCGGCTGCCCGCGCAGCGCCCGCGCCGTCGCCGGGTCGGGGACGGCCATCGGGGCGTAGAAGTAGTACGCCGGGCCGCCCGCGACCCGCGCGACCTCCCGCACCAGCTCGATCGAGCTGTCGTCGGCCCCCGGCCGGGCCAGCGCGCCCGTGAGCTGCACGACCGCGACCGGGGCGAGCACCCGCAGCGCGCCCGCCATGGCGCTCACCGACCGCGCCCAGGACAGGCCCGAGCACGTCGTCGGGCGTGACGATCTCGGCGAGCAGCTCGGCCGCCGCGGCCCCGAGGTGCTCGCGCAGGGTGGCGGGGTGGTCGTCCGGGGTGTCCGTGACGACGCAGTGGGTGAGCCCGAGCGCGTCCATCAGCCGCGCGGACAGCTCGACGTCGACGACACCCGGATGGCCGATCTCGATGCGCACGAGCCCACTGCTGCGCGCATCATCGAGCAGCCGGGCGACCTTGAAGCGGCTGAGGGCGAACTCCTCGGCGATTTCGACCTTCGACCGCCCGTCCAGGTAGTAGCGTCGCGCCACCGACGCGGTGAGGACGAGCTGCGCCGGGCCGCGCAGGTTGCCGTGTGCAGCGGCCACGTGAAAGCCCTTTCATCGGTCGCTCATCTGAGCGGTTATGAGCACATTATTGCAACAGAGATTGACGCGTGGTGACCTGTGACACAGGCTCTAGCCGCATGATCCGGATGCCGCCCGATGCGGGGCGGCATGGACTCGATGGCCGGAGGGCGCGATGAAGCGGTGGGGTCGGCGAGGAGCCGTGCTCGGGTTCGCCATGCTGTTGGCGACGTCGGGCTGCGCGGGCGCGGGCGGCGGGGGCGGCGGCGGAGGCGGGGAAAACTCGGTCTCCGTGCTGATGGTCAACAACCCGCAGATGGTCGACCTGCAGAAGCTGACGGCCGACAACTTCACCAAGCAGACCGGCATCACGGTCAACTACACCGTGCTGCCCGAGAACGACGTCCGCGACAAGATCAGCCAGGAGTTCTCCAGCCAGGCAGGCCAGTACGACGTGGCCTCGCTGTCCAACTTCGAGATCCCGATCTACGCCAAGAACGGCTGGCTCGCGCCGATGGACGACTTCGTCGCCAAGGACGCGGCGTTCAACCAGGCCGACATCCTCAAGCCGATGGCCGTGTCGCTGACCGCGGCCGACGGCAAGCTCTACGGCGCAGCCGTTCTACGGCGAGTCGTCGTTCCTCATGTACCGCAAGGACGTCCTGCAGTCGAAGGGCATCACGATGCCCGCCAAGCCGACCTGGCAGCAGGTGGCCGACATCGCCGCGAAGGTCGACGGCGCGCAGCCCAACATGAAGGGCATCTGCCTCCGCGGCCAGCCCGGCTGGGGCGAGGTCTTCGCTCCGCTGACCACCGTCGTCAACACCTTCGGCGGCACCTGGTTCGAGAAGGACTGGACCGCCAAGGTGAACGCGCCGGAGTTCAAGGACGCCACCAACTTCTACGTCAACCTGGTCAAGGCGCACGGCGAGAACGGCGCCCCGCAGGCGGGCTTCACCGAGTGCCTGAACGCCATGCAGCAGGGCAACGTCGCGATGTGGTACGACGCGACGTCGGCCGCCGGTTCGCTCGAGGCCGACAACTCCCCGGTCAAGGGCAAGGTCGGGTACGTCGCCGCCCCCATCGTCAAGACCCAGGAGTCGGGCTGGCTCTACACCTGGGCCTGGGCCATCCAGAAGGCCAGCAAGAAGCAGGACAACGCGTGGAAGTTCATCTCGTGGGCCTCGAGCCAGGGCTACGAGAACCTCGTGGGTCAGCAGGAGGGCTGGGCAAAGGTGCCCGCGGGCAAGCGTGCCTCGACCTACTCCAACCCTGACTACCTGAAGGTGGCAGGCGCGTTCGCGGAACCGACGAAGAACGCCATCTCGACGGCCGACCCGAACAACCCTGGCGTGCAGCCGCGACCTGCGCCCGGCATCCAGTTCGTCGGCATCCCGGAGTTCCCGGACCTGGGCACGCGGGTCTCGCAGGACATCAGCGCCGCGATCGCCGGACAGGAGACGGTCGACCAGGCGCTGGACAAGGGCCAGCAGGCCGCCGAACAGGTGGCCGCGAAGTACAAGAAGTGAGGCGAGTGCCGACGTGAGCACCGCTCTTGAGCCCCAGGCGGGCGCGGGTACCTCCGCGCCCGCCTCGGGCGGTGGAAGCGCTCTTCGTGTGGCGGGGGACTGGGCGCGGCGCGCCCCGCTCCTCCCCGCGCTGATCTTCATGATCCTCGTGACGCAGCTGCCGTTCGTCTTCACGCTGATCATCTCGTTCATGAACTGGAACGCGTACTACCCCGACCAGATCGGGTTCGCCGGGCTCGCCAACTACGGCGCGGTCTTCACCGACCCGGACACCCTGTCGGCGATCTGGACGACGGTCATCTACACCGTCTCGATCGTGCTGCTCAGCCTCGTGATCGGGTTCGGGGTCGCGCTGCTGCTCGACCGTGCGTTCCTCGGCCGCGGCGTCGTGCGCACGCTGATGATCACGCCGTTCCTGATCATGCCGGTCGCGGCCTTCCTGGTGTGGAAGCACGCGCTCTACAACCCGAACTACGGCCTGTTCAACGGGCTGCTGCGGATGGTCTTCGGGCCGAACGCCGTGCAGCCGGACTGGATCTCCGACTGGCCCAAGACGTCGATCGTGGTCTCCCTGGTGTGGGAGTGGACCCCGTTCATGATGCTGATCCTGCTGGCGGGGCTGCAGAGCAAGCCGCTGGACGTCATCGAGGCGGCCAGGATCGACGGCTGCTCGCCGTGGCAGGTGTTCCGGTACATGACCTTCCCGCACATGCGCCAGTACCTGGAGCTCGGCAGGCCTGCTCGGGTCGATCTACGTCGTGCAGACCTTCGACGCCGTCTTCACCATCACCTCCGGCGGCCTGGGCACGGCGAACCTGCCCTACATCATCTACACGATCTTCTACAACGCGCACGACTACGGGAAGGCGTCGGCCGCGGGTGTCGTGGTCGTGATCGCCACGATCGCCATCGCGACCTTCGCGCTGCGCACCGTGTCGAGCCTGTTCCGGGAGGAATCGCGATGACCACCACTGCGGAACGGCCGGTGGAGACCAAGCAGGGGATGTCGGCGCGAGGGCCGCCGCCGGATGTCCTCGGTGATCGTCGGGGTGGTGGCCTGGATCATCGGATTGATCTTCGTCACGCCGGTGCTGTACATGCTGCTGACGTCGCTGCACAGCGAGCCGGACGCGGCGACCAACCCGCCGTCGTTCTTCGCGCCGCTCACGCTGGAGGGCTACGCCAACTTCTTCGGCGCAGGCGACCGGCACCAGCCCCTGGCCGTCTCTGATCAACTCGGCGACGGCCTCCATCCTGTCCACGATCCTCGTGCTGGTGCTGTCCATCCCGGCCGCGTACGCGCTGTCGATCCGGCCGGTGCGCAAGTGGACCGACGTGATGTTCTTCTTCCTGTCCACGAAGATGCTGCCCGTGGTGGCCGGTCTGCTGCCGATCTACCTGATCGCGCAGTTCGCGGGCATGCTGGACAACGTCTACATCCTGGTCATCATCTACACCTCGATGAACCTGCCGATCGCGGTGTGGATGATGCGCTCGTTCCTTGCCGAGGTACCGGTCGAGATGCTGGAGGCGGCCTCGCTGGACGGCGCGGGCCTGATCCGTACGTTGCGCTCGGTCGTCGTCCCGATCGTGCTGCCCGGCATCGCGGCCACGTCGCTGATCTGCTTCATCTTCAGCTGGAACGAGCTGCTGTTCGCCCGGGTGCTCACCGCGACCGTCGCGCAGACCGCGCCGGTGTACCTCACCGGCTTCGTGACCAGCCAGGGCCTGTTCCTGGCCAAGGTGTGCGCGGCCGCGGTCGCGGTGTCGCTCCCGGTGATCGTCGCCGGGTTCGCGGCCCAGGACAAGCTGGTACAGGGCCTCTCGATGGGGGCGGTCAAGTAATGACGCCTCTTGACCACGGCGTCGCTGCCCTCGCTCGACCCGGCCGTGGCCGTCCCCGGCTACGACCGGGGCACGGTCCGGGTCGGGATCGTGCACCTGGGGGTCGGCGCGTTCCACCGCGCCCACCAGGCGCTCTACCTCGACCGGCTGATGAACGACGGCAAGGCGCTGGAGTGGGGGATCTGCGGGGTCGGGGTGCTGCCGGGCGACGCGCGCATGCGCGACGCCCTGCACGCCCAGGACTGCCTCTACACCCTCGTCGAGAAGAGCCCGGACGGCAGCCAGCAGGCCCGGGTGATCGGCTCGATCGTGGAGTACCTGCTCGCGCCGGACGACCCGGAGGCGGTGGTCGAGAAGATGGCCGACCCGGCCATCAAGATCGTCTCGCTCACCGTCACCGAGGGCGGGTACAACTTCCACGCCGTCACCGGCGAGTTCCAGGCCGACGACCCGGGCGTGCGTGCACGACCTCGAGCCGGGCGCGGCGCCGCAGACGTCGTTCGGCCTGGTCGTCGAGGCGCTCGCCCGGCGTCGGCAGCGCGGCATCCCGCCGTTCACGGTGCTGTCCTGCGACAACATCCAGGGCAACGGGGACGCCGCCCGCCGCAGCTTCACCGCGTTCGCCCGGCTGCGGGACCCGAAGCTGGGCGAGTGGGTGGAGCAGGAGGTGCGGTTCCCCAACTGCATGGTCGACCGCATCACCCCGGTCACCACCGACGACGACCGGGCCGCGCTGGCCGAGCGGTTCGGCGTCGAGGACAAGTGGCCGGTGGTCTGCGAGCCGTTCACGCAGTGGGTGCTCGAGGACGACTTCGGCCTCGGCCGTCCGCCGGTGGAGGACGCCGGGGCGCAGGTCGTCGAGCGACGTCGAGCCGTACGAGCTGATGAAGCTGCGGCTGCTCAACGCCAGCCACCAGGCGCTGTGCTACCTCGGCTACCTCGCGGGCTACCGGCTGGTGCACGACGTGTGCCAGGACCCGCTGTTCGCCGAGTTCCTGCTCGCCTACATGGACCGGGAGGCCACGCCGATCGCTGCTCGCCGGTGCCGGGGATCGACCTGCACGCCTACAAGCGGGAGCTGATCGAGCGGTTCTCCAACCCGCAGGTGCGCGACACGGTGGCGCGGCTGTGCGCGGAGAGCTCCGACCGGATCCCCAAGTGGCTGCTGCCGGTGATCCGCCACAACCTGGAGCACGACGGCGAGATCGACCGGGCGGTGCTGGTCGTGGCCGCGTGGGCGCGCTACGCCGAGGGCGTCGACGAGGACGGCGAGCCGATCAAGATCGTCGACCGGCTGGCCGACACGCTGAACGCCACCGCGCAGACGCAACGCGACGACCCGCTCGCGTTCGTCCGCAACCGGGAGCTGTTCGGCGACCTGGTCGACGACGAGCGGTTCGCCGACGACCTACCAGCGCCACCTGGCGTCGCTGCACGAGCATGGGCGCGCGGGCCACGCTGGAAGGCCTGGCGAGGACTAGTCCGCACAGCCCGGCCCTCCGCGGAGCCCCGCGGGGGGCCGGTGCCGGTCTGCGGCGGGAAGGGGATGGCGATGAAGGCGGCCGTGATCGACGTGGGCCGGGTGACGGTCGAGTCGCTCCCCGACCCGACACCCGAGCCGCGCGAGGTCGTCGTCGCGGTGGCCGCGTGCGGCATCTGCGGCACCGACCTGCACATCGCCGACGGCGAGTTCGCCCCGACGCTCCCGGTCACGCCGGGGCACGAGTTCGCGGGCGAGGTGGTCGCGGTCGGCACGGCGGTCGATCCGGCCGTGGACGGGGTGCGGGTCGGCGACCAGGTGGCCGTCGACCCGTCCCTCTACTGCGGCGAGTGCTACTTCTGCCAGCGCGGGCGGGGCAACCTGTGCGAGCGGTGGCGGGCCATCGGCGTCACGGCGACCGGCGGGGCCGCCGAGTACGTGGCGGCGCCGGTGGCGAACTGCGTGGTGCTTCCCGACGGTGTGCGGCCCGCCGATGCGGCGCTGGTCGAGCCGCTGTCGTGCGCGGTGCACGGGTTCGACGTGCTCGCGCCCGCCATGGGCGACCACTACCTCATCTACGGCGCCGGGACGATGGGCCTGATGATGCTGGAGCTGGCGAAACGGGCCGGGGCGGCGAGCGTGAGCGTGGTCGACCTCAACCCGGCCCGGCTGGAGACGGCCCGGGAGCTGGGCTGTTCGGCGGCCGTGGGATCGGCCGACGAGCTCGACCGGCCGCGCGGGTGGGACAACGTCATCGACTGCACCGGGGTCGTCGCCGCGATCGAGGACGGCCTGCCGCGGGTGATCAAGGGCGGCACGTTCCAGCAGTTCGGGGTGGCGAACGAGGACGCGGTGGCGCGCTTCTCCCCGTTCACGGTCTACAACCAGGAGATCCGCATCGTCGGCTCGATGGCGGTGCTGCACAGCTTCGAGCGGGCGGCGCAGCTGTTCGCCGAGGGCGTGCTCCGCCCCGACGTGATGATCTCCGATCGGAAGCCGCTCGGCGACTACCCCGCGGCCCTGGAGCAGTTCCGCGCCGGGGTGGGCCGCAAGATCCAGGTGAACCCCGCCCCCATCCAGGGTGAGTCCCGCGTTTCGGCACGGTGAGTCGCGCTTTCGGCACGGTGAGTCGCGCTTCTCACGGCGACGGTGAGTCGCGCTTCTCGACACGGCGAAGCGCGCACGTGCGCACGACGAGTCGCGGTCTTGGCACGGGCTGGGCGGATGCGCGCCGCGTGATCGCCGAGTTCGGTGGATTTCGTGCGCTGGTGCACGTCTGGCGCCGAAAGCGGCGATCATGGTCGGCGGCGAGCCCGGGTCGCCGCGGATCGAGCGGTCAGAGCGCGTCAGAGCGCATCGATGGCCTGCTGGATCCGCCGGACCGACACCGGGTAGCGGGTCCGCATCGGGTGCGCGTAGAGGCTCACGCGCAGCTCCTCGATCATCCAGCGGATCTCGCGCAGCCGGGGCGGCGGCTCGGCGCCGGGCGGGAGAGCGGCCACGAGCTGCGCGTACTCGTCGGCGACGAGCTGCACCTGCGCCGTCCACTCGGCGTCGCGGGCGGGGTCGACGCGCAGCTTCTCGATGCGCCGATCGGCGGCCTCCAGGTAGCGCGCCACGTCGGCCAGCCGGGTGGCGCCGTCGCGGGCGGCGAAGCCGGGGCCGACCAGGTCGTCGAGCTGGGCGGTGAGGTCGGGCGGCACCGTGCGCAGGTCGGTCAGCGCCGCCTGCACCCGATGCCAGACGGCGAGCACCCCGAGCGCGGCGTCCAGCACCTGCTGCGTCGTGCCCGCCAGCCGCTTCGCGAAGAGCGTGCGCAGCCGGGCGTAGCCGCGTTCGTCCCAGGCCGGGCCGCCCGCGGCGGTGATCAGGGCGTCGGCCGCGGCCGTCACGCAGTCCTCGACGAGCGCGGCGACCGAGCCGTAGGGGTTGCGGGCGAGGACGAGCCGGGCCGCGCCGGACAGGTCGCGCTGCACCTGGCGCGCGGGCGAGGGGGTGTCCCGCAGCAGCAGCCTGCGGACGCCGCGGGCGTGCGCGGCGTCGCGTTCGGCGGCGGTCGGGAAGACGCGGACGTCGGCCGTGTCGCCCCGGTCGATCAGCCCCGGATACCCCGTGACGACGTGCCCACCCCGGCGCACCCCGATCTCGCGGGGCAGCTCGCCGACCGTCCACGTCGTGAGCCCGCTGCGCGTCACGTCGGCGGCGGCCAGCTCCGCGCGCACCTGCGGGGCGAGCTCGCGGCGCAGCGCCTCCAGGTCGGTGCCGCGGGCGACCTCCCGGCCGTGCTCGTCCACCACCCGGAACGTGACGGTCAGGTGCTCGGGCAGCCGGTCGAGCTCCCAGGCGTCGCGCGGGATCGTCACGCCGCGCATCCGGCCCAGCTCGCGCTCCAGCCCGTCGAGCAGCGGCTCGTCACCGGCGGTGAGGCGGGCGAGCACGGCCCGGGCGTGGTCGGGCGCCGGCGCGAACTGCCGCCGCAGGGTCTTGGGCAGCGTCTTGATCAACGCCGTGACCAGCTCCTCGCGCAGCCCCGGCACCTGCCAGGTGAACGGCGTCGGGTCGACTTGGTGCAACGCCGCCACCGGGACGTCGACCGTGATCCCGTCGTCGTGGTGCCCCGGCTCGAACGCGTACGACAGCGGCAGGGTGAGCCCGCCCGCCTCGACGTGGTCCGGGTACGCCGCCGGGTCGATCGCGGCGGCCTGTGCCGTGCGCACCATCGCATCGGTGAAGTCCAAAGCGGACTTGTCGGGTTGCTTGCGCCACCAGGTGTCGAAGTGCCGTCCGGAGACGACGTGGGCGGGGATGCGGGCGTCGTAGAACGCGACGAGCGTCTCCTCGTCGACGGAAAGGTCGCGCCGCCGCGCCCGCGTCTCCAGCTCCTCGACGTTCTCCAGGAGCGCCCGGTTGGCGTGGAAGAAGGGGTGGTGGGTGTCCCAGTCGCCCTCGACGAGCGCGTGGCGGATGAACAGGTCGCGGGAGGTCTCCGGGTCGATGCGGCCGTAGTCGACGCGGCGGTCGACGACGATCGGTATCCCGTGCAGGGTCACCCGCTCGACCGCGACGGCGGCGGCGCGCTTGCGCGACCAGTGCGGCTCCGAATACGTCCGTCTGACGAGATGTCCGGCCAGCGGCTCGATCCACTCCGGCTGGATCTTCGCGACGGTGCGGGCGAACAGCCGTGATGTCTCGACCAGCTCGGCGGCCATCACCCAGCGCGGGTTCTTCTTCGCCAGCGGCGAGCCCGGGAAGATCATGAAGTGGGCGCCGCGGGCGCCGAGGTACTCGCGCGTCTCGCCCTCACGCAGGCCGATCTGGGAAAGCAGGCCGGAGAGCACGGAAGTGTGGATCTTCTCGGGCGAGGCGTCGGCGTCGTTCGGGGTGAGGCCCGCGTTGCGGGCGGCCTGGCGCAGCTGCGCGTGCAGGTCCTGCCATTCGCGGATGCGCAGGAAGTGCAGGAACTCGGCGCGCAGCTCCTTGCGGAACCGGCTGCCGGACAACGCCTCCCGGCGCTGCGCGACGTGGCGCCAGAGGTTGAGGTAGGTGAGGAAGTCCGAGCCGTCGGCGGCGAAGCGAGCGTGTTTCTCGTCGGCGGCCTGACGCTGCTCGACGGGCCGCTCGCGCGGGTCCTGCACCGACAGCGCCGCCGCGATGATGAGCACCTCCCGCAGGCAGCCGGTGCGGTCGGCCTCGACGAGCATGCGGCCCAGCCGCGGGTCGACCGGCAGCGTGGACAGGGCCCGGCCGACCGGGGTGAGCGCCTTCCCCCCGTCGAGGGCGCCGAGCTCGTGGAGCAGGGCGAGGCCGTCGTTCACCGCGCGGAGGTCCGGCGGGTCGACGAACGGGAACGCGGTGATCTCGCCCAGGTCCAGCGCGATCATCTGCAGCACGACCCACGCGAGGTTCGTGCGCACGATCTCGGGGTCGGTGAAGGCGGGGCGGGCATCGAAGTCGTCCTCGGCGTAGAGGCGGATGCAGATGCCGTCGGCGACGCGGCCGCAGCGCCCGGCCCGCTGGTTGGCGCTGGCCTGGCTGATCTTCTCGATCGGCAGCCGCTGGACCTTCAGGCGCCGCGAGTAGCGGGAGATGCGCGCGAGGCCGGGGTCGATGACGTAGCGGATGCCGGGCACGGTGAGCGAGGTCTCGGCGACGTTGGTCGCGAGCACGACCCGGCGGCCCAGCGTGGCCTGCCGTGGCGCGAACACGCGCTGTTGCTCGGCCGTCGTCTGGCGGGCGTAGAGAGGAAGGATCTCGATGCCGGGGAAGTTGCGTTTCGCCAGGCCGTCGACGGTGTCGCGGATCTCGCGCTCGCCGGGGAGGAACACGAGGATGTCGCCGGGGCCCGCGCGGCGCAGCTCGGTGACGGCGTCGGCGATGGCGTCGAGCTGGTCGCGGTCGGGGTCGGCGTCCGGGTCTTCCGGGTCGACGATCGGGCGGTAGCGGATCTCGACCGGGTAGCTGCGGCCCGAGACCTCGACGATCGGTGCGGGATGGGTGGGCGTCGAGAAGTGCGCCGCGAACCGCTCGGGATCGATGGTGGCCGAGGTGATGATGACCTTGAGGTCGGGCCGGCGGGGGAGGAGCTGGGCGAGGTAGCCGAGGATGAAGTCGATGTTGAGGCTGCGCTCGTGGGCCTCGTCGATGATCAAGGTGTCGTAGCCGCGGAGCATCCGGTCGCCCGCGAGCTCGGCGAGAAGGATGCCGTCGGTCATGAGCTTGACCAGCGTGTTCTGGCCGACCTGGTCGGTGAAGCGGACCTTCCAGCCGACGGCCTCGCCGACCTCGGTGTGCAGCTCCTCGGCGATCCGCGCCGCGACCGTGCGCGCGGCCAGGCGGCGGGGCTGGGTGTGCCCGATCATCCCGCGGACGCCGCGGCCCAGCTCCAGGCAGATCTTGGGGATCTGGGTGGTCTTCCCGGAGCCGGTCTCGCCCGCGACGATCACGACCTGGTGGTCGCGGATCGCGGCGGCGATGTCGGCGCGGCGGGCGCTGACCGGCAGCTCGGCCGGATAGGAGATCGCGGGGACGGCGGCGCGGCGGGCCGCGACGGCATCTTCGGCGGCGGCGATGGCGGCGGCGACGGCGGTGAGCGCGTGGTCGCGGCCGTCACGGGTGCGGGCGGCGGTGGCGAGACGGCGGGCGATGCGGTGCTCGTCGGCGAGGGTGAGGCCGGGGAGGCGCTCGGCGAGCGCGGCGACCTCGCCCGCGGCGTCGGCGAACGTGGGGGTGGGCCCGTCGTCGACCGGTCGGCGGCGATCCGCGCCGCGGCGCGTGTGCTGGTCGGTCGAGCGCCCACCGTTCGCCTGGCGCGATTCCCGGCGACGGCCGGACAGCTCGTCGCCGTCAGTGGCCGGGCCGTCACCGGCCGCGCGAAGCCCGGATGCCGAGGACGCGGCCGGGGCGGCCCCGTCGCGGGTCCGGCCCGCGGGTGCACCGTCCGCGGCGGGCGACCGGCGGGGTCGGCGGCGCGGGCGGCCCGTGCGCGCACGCGGTTGCGCCGGGCCGCCGGTCTCCCGTTCCGCGGGTACGTCGGGGCGCGGCATCGTTCTCCAGTGTGCCCGGCGTCAGGCCGGGCGCAGGGCGGGGGTGATCTCGTCGGCCACCGGGTCGTCGGCGGAGGGGTGCTCGACGAGCGCGAGCACGCGGTTGGCGAGGAACCGCGCGGTGCGGACGGCGTTGCCGCCGCGCGTGACCTCGGCGACCTCGATGACCCCACGCCCGTGGGTGATGGTGACCTTGCGGCCCGCGCGCGTGGCGATGACCTCGTACGTGCGGGTGGTGCCGCTGCCTGCGTCGATGACGATCTCTACTCGGTCGCCCCTCATGTCCGCTCCCCGTTCTCTCGTGCCGCAGCGGGGGCGGCGCCGTCGGGGTGCGGCGCCGCCCGTCGCGACCGCGTCGCTCCGGCCGCGGGAATCGCCGGGACGCGGTTGGTTTCGGAAGAAGTATGAACGTCCGCGCCGGATGCCGGTCGCCTCTCGGCGCGTGGCACACCCGTAGGCGGCGAAGGTTGAGACCCGGGGACACGGATCACCCAGCGCGGACAGCCTGTACAACGGGGTGCCCCACCGGTTCATTCCCGGCCCGGCTGTGCGCGGAAACGAGTGCTCCAGCACTCGTTTCCGCTCACAGCGCGGCCAGCACTCCGTCCGTCCAGGCGGTCCACGCCTCGACCGCCCACGGGCCGAAGTCGCGGTCGGTGAGCACCACGGCGGCGACGTCGGCGTCCGGGTCGACCCACAGGAACGTGCCAGCCTGCCCGAAGTGCCCGAACGTCCGCGGCGAGCTGTCCGTCCCCGTCCAGTGCGGTGACTTGCCGTAGCGGATCTCGAAGCCCAGCCCCCAGTCGTTGGGCTGGTGCCGTCCGTAGCCGGGGAGCACACCATCCAGGCCGGGGAAGTGGACGCGGGTGGCTTCCTCGAGGGTGGCGGTGAGCGTCGGCGCCCGCAGCTCGGCGGCGAAGCGGACGAGGTCGTTGACGGTGGACACGGCGTCGGCCGCGGGCGATCCTTCGAGTCGCGTGGACGTCATGCCGAGCGGTTCGCAGACGGCCTCGTGCAGGTACTCGGCGAACGACATGCCCGTGGCCTCGGCGATGGTCTCGGCGAGCACCTCGAAGCCGACGTTGGAGTAGATGCGCCGGGCGCCGGGCTTGGCCTGGACCTTGCCTTCGGAGAACGAGAGCCCCGACGCGTGCGCGGCGAGGTGCCGGACGGTGGAACCGGGCGGACCGGCGGGCGTGTCCCACTCGACCGCCCCCTCCTCCACGGCGATCAGCGCGGCGTAAGCGGAGAGCAGCTTCGTCACCGAGGCGAGCCGGAACTCCCGGTCGGTCTCGCCCGCGGTGACCACGGCGTCGGCGTGGATGACGGCCGCGCCGACGTGGTCGACGGGCCAGTCCAGCACCGTGCCCACCGCGAGTCGGAGGTCAGGCATCGCCGTACACCGGGATCGTCGCGCCGCTGATCGGGGCCGCGTCGGGCCCGCAGAGGAACGCGATGACCTTGGCGATGGCCGCCGGGGCGACCGCGCGGGCGGCGAGGTCCTCGGACATCCAGCTCCGGTTGGCCGGGGTGTCGATCACGGACGGCAGCACGGCGTTGACGCGGATGTGCTGGGGCCGTAGCTCATCGGCGAGGATCTGGGCCAGCCGCACCACCGCGGCCTTGCTGGTGGCGTGGGCGACCGGCGCGGGCCCGGTCACCGCGGTCTTCGAGCCCACCAGGACGATCGCGCCGCCCGCGGCGAACCGCGTGGCCACGGCCTGGGCCGTCCACAGCGCGGAGCCGAAGTTCGAGGTGAAGAGGCTGTCGAGGATCTTCTCGGTGGTGTCGGCCAGCTTGCCGGGGATGAACCCGCCCGCGAGCCCGACGAGCGCATCCGGCGTGACCGGAAGGGCGTCCACCTGCGTGAACGCGGCCTGGACGGCGTCGCGGCCTGCCAGGTCGACGCCGATGGCGTGCACGTTCTCCCGCTCGCCCAGCGCGTCGAGCGCGGGGGAGGGCCGGTCCAGCGCGACGACCGCGCGCCCATTCCCGAGGAACTCGTCCACCACCGCATGCCCGAGCGCGCCCGCCGCGCCCGTCACTATCACTGCGTCCATGCCGAACATCCTGCACGCTATCGGCGTGACGCGGGCACGGGTCGGGACATCGGGATGGCGCTATCCGCCGTGGCGGCACACGTTCTACCCCGACGGCCTCCCGCAGCGCCGCGAGCTGGCGCACCTGTCCCGGTGCGTCGACACGATCGAGATCAACGGCTCCTTCTACTCGTTGCAGCGGCCGGAGAGCTTCCGGGCGTGGGCGGCCGACACCCCGGACGACTTCGTCTTCGCGGTCAAGGGGCCGCGTTTCGTCACGCACATGAAGCAGCTGCGCGACGTCGCGACGCCGGTGGCGAACTTCCTGGCCTCGGGAGTGCTCGGGCTGGGGCCGAAGCTCGGGCCGGTGCTGTGGCAGCTGCCGCCGCGGATGCGGTTCGACGCGGAACGGATGGCGGCGTTCCTCGCCCTGCTGCCGCGCACGACCGCCGCCGCGGCTCGGCTCGCGAAGGACCACGACGAGCGCCTCGACGGCCGCGCGCTCACCGAGACCGACGCCGACCGGCCGCTGCGGCACGCCGTCGAGCCGCGGCACGAGAGCTTTCGCGACCCGGCGTTTCCGGCGTTGCTGCGGGAACACGGCGTTGCGCTCGTCGTCGCCGACTCGGCGGGCACCTGGCCGGTGTTCGACGAGTCCACGGCCGACTTCCGCTACGCCCGCCTGCACGGCGCCGACGAGCTGTACGCCTCGGGCTACACCGCGGACGCCCTCGACACGTGGGCGAAGCGCGTGCGGGCCTGGCTGCTCGACGGGGACGTCTTCGTGTACTTCGACAACGACATGAAGGTGTACGCCCCGTTCGACGCCATCGCTCTCGCCGAGCGGCTCAGTTGACGCGGCTGGCGTGCTCGCCCCACTCCTTCTCGCGCAGCTCGAACTTCTGCACCTTGCCCGTCGAGGTCTTGGGCAGCGCGTCGACGATCTCGACCTCGCGGGGCGCCTTGAACCGCGCGATCTTCGTCTTCACGTGCTCGATCAGCTCGTCCGGCGTGGCGCTCTCGCCTTCGCACAGCACGACGAACGCCTTGCACCGCTCGCCCCACTTCTCGTCCGGCACCCCGATGACGGCCGCCTCCAGCACGGCGGGGTGGGACACGACCGCCTGCTCCACCTCGATCGTCGAGATGTTCTCGCCGCCGGAGATGACGACGTCCTTGGCGCGGTCGCGCAGCTGCACGTAGCCGTCGGGATGCATGACGCCCAGGTCCCCGGAGTGGAACCAGCCGCCCTCGAACGCCTTCTCGGTGGCCGCGGGATCCTCCCAGTAGCCCTTCATGACGTTGTTGCCGCGCATGACGACCTCGCCCATGCTGGCGCCGTCCCGCGGGACGTCGTTCATGTCCTTGTCGACCACCCGCATCCGGTCGGCGCAGATCATCCCGACGCCCTGGCGGGCCTGCTTCGCGGAGCGGTCGTCGCCGTTCAGGTCCTCGGGCGCGGTAGACGTTGGCCGCGTAGGGGCCGTAGGTCTCGGTGAGCCCGTAGACGTGCACGATCCGGAAGCCCTTGTCCTCGGCGGCCTTGATCGTGGTGGGGGACGGGGGCGCGCCCGCCGTGGTGATGACGATCGGCGTCTCCAGCGGGGCGGCGGTCTTGTCGCGCAGGATCGCGGTGACGACGGTCGGCGCGCCGTTGAGGTGCGTGACCCCGTGCTCGCGGATGAGGTTCCAGATCACGTCGCCGCGCACCTCGCGCAGGCAGACGTGGGTGCCGCCGATCGCCGTGAGCGCCCAGGGCGTGCACCAGCCGTTGCAGTGGAACATCGGCAGCGTCCAGAGGTAGACGCTGTCGGGGGTGTGCGACGAGTGCACGATCTCGCCGTAGCAGTTCAGGTGCGCGCCCCGGTGGTGGTACATCACGCCCTTGGGGCGGCCCGTGGTACCCGACGTGTAGTTGATCGAGATGGTGGCGTCCTCGTCGTCGACGGACCACGGGAGGTCGTCGTCGCCGCCGCGGGCGAGCAGGTCGTCGTACGTGACGCCGGAGCCGGTGCCGTCCCCTGGGTTGGCCGGGTCGACCACCGTGATGATCTCCTCGACCGTCTTGAGCTCGCGGGCCACCGGCGCGATCCCGGGGTAGAGCGCCGCGTCGACCACGAGCAGCTTGCACCCCGAATGGTCGAGGATGTAGCGGATCTCCTCGGTGGACAGCCGGGTGTTGATCGCGACGAGCACGGCGCCCGCGAGCGGCACGGCGAAGTGCGCGACCAGCATCTCGGGGATGTTGGGCAGGAGGTAGGCAACGCGGTCGCCGGGCTCGACGCCCGAGCCGCGCAGGGCGTGCGCGACCCGGGTGGCCTCCGCGGCGAACTCCCGGTACGTGTGGCGGCGGTCGTTGTACACGATCGCCGTCTTGTCCGGGTAGACCTCGGCGGAGCGCCCCAGGAACGTGAGCGGGGTGAGTGGCGTGTTCCAGACGGCCGTCATGGGCTGATCCTCACCCGTGCATGGCAGGCCCCGCTAGTCCTCCTCGATGGAGATGGCCGTGCGGGGGCAGGATGCGACGCACTCCTCCAGCTTCGGGCGCAGCGCCTCCGGCGGGTGCTCGTCGAGGATGTAGAGGAAGTCGTCGTCGCGGACCTCGAACACCTCGGGCAGGATCCCCATGCAGACGGCGTTGGACTCGCAGAGATCGAAGTCGACCTTCACCTTCATGCGGGCATCGTGCTCCTGCCGCAGCACCGCCGAAAGCTCAGGTGACCCTCATCTGACCGACGGCGGCGTCGTCCCGACGACCGGCGCCGGGACGAGCAGCTGCGGCCGGGCGGGCGGGGCGACCGTGGGGGCCTCGGGCGCGACGGCGAGCGCACTGCCCGCCATGGCGAGCGCGAGCGCGAGCGAAAGCGCCGCGGTCGATGCCGCGACGCGCACGCGACAGGACGCGGACATGGGCGGACCTCTCGGACTGAGTGGCCGCGACGTGGGGAGCGGCGGCCTGCCTCCCCATCCGATCCGGCGCTGCAGCGCGTTACCCGCAGCGCTCAAGTTCGGCCGAACAGCCGCTTCGGTTACGACCGGCGGAGCACCGGGCGCATGGCGTCGAGCACATCGACGTTCTCGATCGTGCTCGGCACCGGCTCCTCGGCACCGTCCGCGATCCCCCGCATGGTCTTGCGCAGGATCTTCCCCGACCGCGTCTTCGGCAGCGCCGCCACGACCGCGACGTCCCTGAGCGCCGCCACCGCCCCGATCTGGCTCCGGACGAGCTGCACCAACTCGGCGCGCAGCTCGTCTTCGTCGCGCGCGACGCCCGCCTTCAGCACGACGAAGCCGCGCGGGACCTGGCCCTTCATCGCGTCGGCCACGCCGATGACGGCGCACTCGGCGACGTCCGGGTGCGACGCGAGCACCTCCTCCATCCCGCCGGTCGACAGGCGGTGCCCGGCCACGTTGATGACGTCGTCGGTGCGGCCCATGACGTAGACGTAGCCGTCCTCGTCGATGCGCCCGCCGTCGCCGGTGAGGTAGTAGCCGTCGAAGGCGGCCATGTAGGAGGAGACGAATCGTGCGTCGTCGTTCCAGAGCGTGGGCAGCGAGCCGGGCGGCAGCGGCAGCTTGACGACGATCGCGCCGTCGGTGCCGTCCTCGATCCGCTTGCCGGAGGCGTCGAGGACCTGCACGTCCCAGCCGGGCAGCGGCCGGGTGGGCGAGCCGGGCTTGATCGGCAGCAGCTCGATGCCCGCCGGGTTGGCCACGATGGGCCAGCCGGTCTCGGTCTGCCACCAGTGGTCGATCACCGGGATGCCGAGCAGGTCGGACGCCCAGTGGTAGGTCTCCGGGTCCAGCCGTTCGCCCGCGAGGTAGAGGTACTTCAGCGACGAGAGGTCGTACTTCGCGGCGTACTCGCCGTTCGGGTCCTCCTTCTTGATCGCCCGGAACGCCGTGGGCGCGGTGAACATGCTGCGCGCGCCGTGCTCGGCCACGACCCGCCAGAACTGCCCCGCGTCGGGCGTGCCGACCGGCTTGCCCTCGTAGAGCACGGTGGTCGCCCCGGCCAGCAGCGGCGCGTACACGATGTAGGAGTGGCCGACGACCCAGCCGACGTCGGATCCGGTGAAGATCGTCTGCCCGGCGCCGACGGCGTACACGTTGGGCATCGTCCAGTTGAGCGCCACCGCGTAGCCACCGTTGTCGCGCATCACGCCCTTCGGCTTCGCGGTGGTGCCGGACGTGTAGAGGATGTAGAGCGGGTCGGTGGCCGCGACCGGCACGCAGTCGGCCGGGGTCGCGGTGACCATCGCCTCCGCCCAGTCGACGTCGTCGGCACCCATCTCGGCGGTCACCTGCGGGCGCTGCAGGATCACCCGCTTGCCGGGCTTGTGGTCGGCGAGCTCGATCGCCGCGTCCAGCAGCGGCTTGTAGGGCAGCACCTTCTTGCCTTCGATGCCGCACGAGGCCGACACGATCACCGTCGGCGTGGCGTCGTCGATCCGCACGGCCAGCTCGTTGGGGGCGAAGCCGCCGAACACGACCGAGTGGACGGCGCCGATCCGGGCGCATGCGAGCATCGCGACCGCGGCCTCGGGCACCATCGGCATGTAGATCACCACGCGGTCGCCGACCCCGACGCCGAGCCCGGACAGCACGCCTGCGAACCGGGCGACCTCGTCGCGCAGCGCGGCGTAGGTGTAGGTGCGCTGGGTCTGGGTGACGGGCGAGTCGTAGATCAGCGCCGCCTGCTCGCCCCGGCCCGCGGCGACGTGCCGATCGAGGGCGTTGTGGCAGACGTTGAGCCGCCCGTCGGGGAACCAGCGGTAGAACGGCGGGCGGGAGGCGTCGAGCGCCCGGGTCGGTGGGGTCTCCCAGTCGATACCGCGCGCCGCCTCCAGCCAGAAGGCCTCGGGATCCTCGGTACTCGCCCGGAAGACGTCCTCATAAGCACCCACGGTCGGCCTCCTCGCCTGCTCGTTTGGGCGACCATATGGCCGCTGGTGGTATGCCGACTACCGGCCCAAAGTCCCCATAATCAGGGTCGTCACCCGTTCGGAGGCTCCCCGAGAGCTTGAGTCACTCGTTCGACTCATTGTGACGCTGCCGCTCCCCACCGTCGTACCCCTTACGCGGGCGCCTGCGCGACCCCGTCCACCGCTGGCGGTGTCCATTGTGGTCATCGCCACACTGGTCGTTGGGCTGGTTGGGTGGCGGGGCACGGTGGCGCTGCCGCGGGCCGTGGCGGCGGCCGCGTGTGGCCCCGCCTGGGTGACGGCGTGGCAGGCCGCCATGCAGCCGGGCGCGCCGCCGCGGGCGATCGCAGGCGGGGGGACGCTGCGGATGATCGTGCACCCGCAGGTGGAAGGCGCGCAGGTGCGGGTGCGGCTCTCCAACGCGTACGGGTCGGCGCGGCTGGTGGTCGACGCGGTGTCGGCGGCCCGCGCGGAAGGCGGGTCGTCGTCGGTCGGTGTGGGGTCGGGGCCTGCGGACGAGCGCACGGCAGCAAGCGGGTCGGCGCCGGGGGCCGCGGGTGTGCGGTCGACGACCGAGCGCCCGGCGCTGGGCGGGCCGGGCGGTGGGGCCGGGGCGTCGGGGCCTGCGGCCGAGCGCCCGGCGCCGGGCGGCCCGGGAGGCGGCGCGGCAGTCGGACCGGCGAACGGGCGCGCGACGATGGTCGGTCGAGCGGGCGTGCCGGGGCCGGGGAGCGTCCGCGCGGGGCTCGTGCCCGGGACCGAGCGGCCGGTGACGTTCGGCGGCCGCGCGGCGACGGTGATCCCGCCGGGCGGGGAGGTCGTGAGCGACCCCGTCGCGGTCGCCGCCGCAGGACCGCTCGCGGTGACGATCGCCGTGCCCGCGCTCCCGCCGGTGGTCAGCGAGCATCCGGTCGCGCTGCAGACGTCCTGGCTCGCGCCCCGTGGCGTGCCGCCCGAGCTCGGTGCGCCGCTGACGTCGTGGCTGGTGCTCAGCGGCGTGGACGTGCTGGCGCCGCGGCCGGTGCACGCCGTCGTCGCGGTGGGCGACTCGATCACCGATGGGGTCGGCACCGCGCCCGACGCCCAAGCGCGCTGGACCGACGCCCTCGCCGCCCGGCTCGCGGCCGCTGGCGGCGGCGCGACGATGGCCGTGCTCAACGCCGGGATCTCCCGCAACGAGCTGCTGGCCGACGGGATCGGCGGCCCGCCACCCCAGGCCCGCTTCGCGCGCGATGTGGCGGCGACGCCGGGCGCGACCGACGTCGTGCTCAACATCGGCACCAACGACATCGCCGCCGGACGCGACGCCGTCGCGATCGAGGCCGGCCTGGCGCGGTTCGCCGACGCGGCGCGGGAGGCGGGCAAGCGGGTGTTCCTGACGACGATCACGCCGTCGGTGGCGGGCGCGCACGGCACCCCGCGGGCCATCGCCACGCGGGACGCGGTGAACGCCTGGGTGCGCGCGCACGGGCGGGAGCTTGCGGCGGGGGTTGTCGACTTCGCCGCCGCCGTCGCCGACCCGGCGCAGCCCCAGCGGCTCGCCTCGGCCGCCGACGCGGGGGACGGGCTGCACCTCTCGGCGGCGGGCTATCGCGCGCTGGCCGCCGCGGTGCCGATCACCGCGCTGACCGGCAGCCCGTGCCTGGCCGAGGCCCCGACGCGGCGGCATTGATCGCCGGTTCGGCCTGCGCGGAGCTGGCCATGGAGTTCGGCGGTTCTGCACCGAACCGGCGATCATGGTCGGCCGCCGGTCCGGCTACGAGCGGAGGCCCAGGCGGCGGAGGCTGCGCTTGCGGGTGGGCTCGTCGATCGCGATCGGCATCGGGCCGGTGGCCGGGTTGTCCTCGGCGGCCTCGCGGTCGAGGCGGTCGATCACCCAGTCGACGGCCAGCGCGCCCGGCGACACCCCACGATCGTCGGCCATGCGCCGCAGCTGCTCGATGCGCAGCGCGGGCAGGCGCAGCTGGAAGACCTGGGCGGAGCCGAAGCGGCCGGTCAGCTCGGTCGGGTGCTCGGCGTCGGCCGTGGTCAAGGCGGCGAGGTAGGAGTCGAGATCGCCGTCACCCGCGAGCGCGGCGTCCATCTGGGCGTCGGCTTCGGGGCGCGCGGCCGGGGCGCGGTGGCGCGATCGGGAGGTCGACATGGCGGGCAGCCTACGACCGCCCTCGCGCTCGCCAGCGTCACCCCGGCGGCGCGTGGCCGCTCGATGCCACCGGGTGGCGGCGCCGCGACCCGGGTGGCGCGCGGCCCACGCCGGTGGCGACGGGACTGCTACGGTGGGCGGGAGCTGCGGCCGCTGTCACTCCGGTCGGCGGCGCGCGGCTGCTGTCACGCCGGCGGGTGGCGCGCGGCCGCTGTCATCCCGGGTGGCGCGCTGCAGCCCGCCCGCCACCGATCGTCAGCGCCGTCCCAGCGCGCGAGAGCCGCGCCAGGCCGCGGGCGCGGCCGCTCAGCCCGCGAGCGCGAACCCGGCGCGCGAGAGCGCCGCGCCGACCTCGTCGCGGCCGATCTCCCGCAACGCGACGACCCTGACCGCGCCGGTGGTGAGCTCCACGTCCACCGAGCTGACGCCCTCGATGCCGCCGAGCTCTTCCGACACCGAGAGCGCGCAGTGTCGGCAGGTCATCCCGGCGACGTGGAACTCGCTGCGGATCAGTGTCCGAACGGACATTCATGCCTCCTCGAGGGGCCAGCCAGTGCTGATCTTGGCAGACGTCTGCGCGGCCCGGTGTGCGAGGGTACTCAGGCATATCCGGTGCGTCACTGCTCCTCACGGGGGCTCACCCGGGAAGAGGCGTGCGACGGGGTGGCCCGAATGGGTAACGTTACGGTCACGGCTGCGGGGAGTGTCGAGCCGGCGCGGGGAGCGCCGGGTCGGGTGAAAAGTCGGGCAAGGCGGCCCGGGGATTTCCGGGTGCCGTCAGGGACACCAAGCGACGGGGAGACGCGCATGAGTGGTGGCATCGGCAGCGTGCGGCGGGACGTGGGGGACGACCGGATCGGGCCGGGCGACATCCCCAGTCAGCGCACCGCCGCGGACGCCTACCGGGTGTCGGACGATCAACTGCACCGCGCGCGCATGGTGGTGGCGCGCAATTCCGCCGACCAGGAGGACCTGCGCCAGCTGCTCGACATGCTCGGCTTGATCTCCGCCAACCCCGACCAGCCCCCGCCGGTCACGCGCTGAGCGGGGCCGGTCGGCACCCGATCATCGGCGCTGAACAGCGGAAACCGGGCGCGCACCCCCCGGCGGAGAGCGCCCGGCGTACGCTGTCCTATGCTTGGCCTCGCTCCCAACGGACGGTCGGGGCCCGGCGCGCACGGCAACGGCGGTCCGAGTCCCCATCGTCTAGCGGCCTAGGACTCCGCCCTTTCAAGGCGGCAACGCGGGTTCGAATCCCGTTGGGGGTACGCTTCACAGCAGTTCGAGTTTGGCCCAGTGGCGCAGTTGGTTAGCGCGTCGCCCTGTCACGGCGAAGGTCGCGGGTTCGAGTCCCGTCTGGGTCGCTCCTCCTCTGGTCGGTGCTCCGGCGCCTGCCACGGCCAGGTAGCTCAGTTGGTACGAGCGACCGCCTGAAAAGCGGTAGGTCGGCGGTTCGACCCCGCCCCTGGCCACCTGCAAGAGCGCGACGCGACGTGTCGCGCTCATCGGCTTCCCGACGGTTGTCCCCACGTGGCCGTTCCGCCTACCGCAACCGGTCACCCGTACGGGCAAACGCCCAGCTAGCATCCTGTGCAAAGGCCTCCGCGATGGCTCGCCGATCGTTGGGAAAAGGGTTCAGGGGGATGCGACAAGCGCTCGGTCGACCGGACGGCGAAGCCCGCTTTCCGTTCTGGTCGCTCCCCGCGCGCGTGAAGATCCCCATCCTGGTGGTCGAGCTGCTCGTCCTCGTCTCGCTCGCCGCGGGCACCGTCGCCTGGCTCATGGACGGCAGCGGCCCCATCGGCCTGTGGCTGTGGTTCGCGCTCGCGCTGGTCGTGGCCGGGGTGGCGAGCACCGAGGCGTCGCTGGGCGTCGAGCGGAAGCGCAGGCAGTCCGACGACCACCCGCACCTGGACCTCAGCTCCGTCTGGACGTTCGCGGCCGCCGTCCTCGTGTGCGGCCCGTTGGCCGCGGTCGTGGCCATGGTCATCTACCTGCACATCTACCTGCGCGTGTGGCGGCGCAACAAGGTGCCGCTGCACCGCGTGCTGTTCAGCACGGCCACGATCCTGCTCGCCGTGCAGGCCGCGGCGGCGGTCACCGACCGGGTCGGCTACGACGAGCTCTTCCGCAGCGTGCCGGGGGTGCTCGTGGTCGTCGCCGGGATGGCCGTCTACATGCTGGTCAACCTGGCGCTGGTCGTCCTCGTGATCGTCTTCAGCGGCAAGGACCGGCGGCTGGTCACGGTGCGGCAGGCGATCGGGCCCTTCGACGACGTGGCGCTGGAGTTCGCCACCCTCGCGATGGGCGCGTTGGTGGCCGCGGCCGCCAGCGCGTTCGGGCCGCCCTACATCCTCCTCGGACTGCCGCCGCTGATCGTTCTGCACCGCACACGGCTGGTCCGCCAGCTGGAGGAGGACGCCAGCACCGACGGCAAGACGGGGCTGCTCAACGCGGCCGCCTGGCAGGACAAGGCGGGCCGCGCGGTGCTGCGCTCGGAGCGCGGCGACCGGCCCGCGAGCGTGCTCGTGCTCGACCTCGACCACTTCAAGCGCGTCAACGACCGTTTCGGCCACCTCGTCGGCGACCAGGTGCTCGCGGCCGTCGCGGCCTCGCTGCGCAGCGAGGTGCGCGACGAGGATCTCGTCGGCCGGTTCGGCGGCGAGGAGTTCGTCGTGCTGCTGCGGGGCGCCGACGGCGAGGACCCGCGGTCGGGAGCCCGTGCGGTCGCCGAGCGGATCCGGCAGCGGATCGCGGGGCTGCGCGTCGCGGTGGCGGGCGCGCAGGAGACGGTGGTGGTCGAGGGGCTCACCGTGTCGATCGGCGGCGCCACCGCTCCCCGCGACGGGCACGACCTCGCCGGGCTGCTCGAGACCGCCGACGCGGCGATGTACGAGGCCAAACGGGCGGGCCGCAACCTCGTGCGCATGGGGATGCCCGTGGACGCCATACCCGAACTGCGCCGGGCCGACCGCGCCGACAGGTGAGCTCAGGCGGTGCCGCGCCGGGCGAGCCGCTCCAGCCGCTGCGGTGTGGGCCAACGCACCGAGTGCACCCAGCCGAACTTCTCGAAGAGCCAGATGAGCCGGGCCGACATGTCGATCTGCCCGCGCTTCACGCCGTGCCGCGCGCACGTGGGGTCGGCGTGGTGCAGGTTGTGCCACGACTCGCCGAACGAGAGCACGGCCAGCCACCACACGTTCGCCGAGCGGTCGCGGGAGCCGAAGGGCCTGCGGCCCGTCATGTGGCAGATCGAGTTGATCGACCAGGTGACGTGGTGGAGCAGCAACACCCGCACGAGGCCACCCCACAGGAGCGCGGTGAGCGCCCCCCACCACGACCAGCTCAGCAGCCCGCCGAGCAGCGCGGGGATCCCGAGGCTCGCCGTCGTGAGGAGCACGAACTGCCGGTCGACGGCGGCGACGTCCCGGTCGGCGAGCAGGTCGGGGGCGAACCGGCGGGCGTTGGTCTTGTCGCGGTCGAACAGCCAGCCCATGTGGGCGTGCCAGAACCCGCGGGCGACGGCGATCGGGCCGGTGCCGAACAGCCACGGCGAGTGCGGGTCGCCCTCCTTGTCGGAGAACGCGTGGTGGCGGCGGTGGTCGGCGACCCAGCTCACGATGCTGCCTTGGAAGGCGAGGCTGCCCGTGATCGCCAGCGCCACCTTCAGCGGGCGGACGGCCTTGAACGACTTGTGCGTGAAGTGGCGGTGGAACCCGACCGTCACCCCGAGGCCGGTGCCGAAGTAGGCGATCGTCGCGATCACGACGTCGAGCAGGGTCAGCCCCCATCCCCACGCCAGCGTCACCGCGGCGCCGAGCGCGACCACCGGAACGATCATGAACGCGATCACGAGTGACTGCTCGAGCACGGACTTGCGGCCCTCGACGAGCGGGGCGGTCGTCGGTAGGTCGGATGCGACGGTGGACATGCGTCACCTTCTTAGCGGCTGGAGGGGTCGGGCCACTGGCAGATGCGGTGTGGTGGCCGCCGCGGCCGAAGGTCACGATATCGCAACGGCGGCCAGGGGCGATGCCGCTCGTCGCGTCGTGGGGCGTGCTCGTCGTCGCTGCGTGATACGTTCCGCGCCCCCGGACGGCGCTGTGCCGTGCGGGCACGTCGCACATGGAGATCACGCACATGCCGCAGGGCACCGTCAAGTGGTTCAACGCCGAAAAGGGCTACGGCTTCATCGCCGCGGACGACAACGGACCGGACGTCTTCGTCCACTACTCCGCCATCCAGACCGACGGCTTCCGCACGCTGGAGGAGAACCAGCGCGTCGCCTTCGAAGCCAGTCAGGGCGCGAAGGGGCCGCAGGCCGACACGGTTCGCGCGCTGTAGCCACCCCCCTACGCCACGGTGCCGGCGACCTTCGGGTCGCCGGCACCGCCATGTCCGGGCCACCGTCCGAGCTCGCACCCCTTCGGCGCACTTCGCACCCCGCCGACGCCGTGCGAAGTGCCACCAAGGGGTGCGCATTCGTCGGGCCGCCCGCGGGCGGAGACGCGGACGGGCGCGGGCCGGGATCGGCCACTCACCGTACGTGGCGAACGACGGGCGGTCGGGGATGGTTCGGGCGCCGCGCCGCCGATCCCCGGAGGCGGACCGGCGGTCCCGCGACGAACGGGCGAACGCGCACCGTGATCAATCGGTGACTCCGCTCGTCTCGGCGTCACGCTCGGTCGCCGCCTTTGGGTTTTCCGGCCGTTTCCCCTCCGGCACACTCACGTTGAGCGACATGCACGGAGCGCCACCATGGCGCTGCAAGAGGAGGTTTGCGATGCCGGGCTGGGACAGCTACCGCGGGGTGTACGGCGCGGAGCTGCGCGCGGCGGCGCGCGAGTTCCTCGACCACGGATGGCCGGTGGTCGAGGAGTCCGAGGACACGCTGATGCTGGTCACCGGGCGCACGCTGGATGTTCTCGAGGTGCCTGCGGCGATCGGCCGCGGGGTGTGCGCGCAGCTGCGGGACGCCGACATCGTCGTCCCGGTGGCCGCGACCCCCACCGGCTCGTGGTGGTACCCGGTCACTCCCGGTGCGGCGCTGCCCGCGGCGCTGCGGGGCGTCACCGGGGTGGTGCTGCACGGCGCGGGCGGCGCGATCGCGGCCCCGCCGTCGCAGGTGCCCGACGGCTGGGTGCACTGGCGGGTGCCGCCCGCGGCGTGCGACTTCGGCGTCGCCCCGGCCGACCTGATCTTCTCCGCCGCAGCGACAGCAGTGGCGCTGCGGGTCGACGACGCACATCCGGGCGCCCAGCGGCCCGCCGGTGTCGTGGCCGTCGGCATGCGGTCCTGAGGAGACCGCGGACCCGGCTCCCGGATCCGCCCGCGCTGCCGCGCTCGTCGAGGCGCGCCGCGGGCACCCGGGACGCCGCCGGTGCGACCCGGCGACGGGGGCACTTCCCCCGCGCGGGAGGTCGCACCGCAAACGTGGCCGGGGTCGGTGGAACACCACCGACCCCGGCCAGTACCACTTGACGACGGCGCCTTCGGTGGCCGAATGTCGCCGGCCGGATGGGGGCAAAACACCCGACCGACGACACTGCCCCCGGCCGGTTTCCCGACACCTTGGCGGCGTGGTCCGGGCGGCCGCACCGAGGTGCGCCCGTCGATCCGGACGCCGGGTATTCGTCGGGACGGGCACTATGGGTTCGTGACGACCTCACAAACCCCCCGATCGGACGCGGCTGCGCCGATGGAGCAGCGGCGAACCCCGCCGCTCGTGGAGTTCGGCCTGGGCTTCGGCCGGATGGACGCCGCCACCCGGGCGAAGGACCTGCGCAAGATGAAGCGGGGTGCCACGGGACTGCTGCTCATCGCCGCGGTGATCTTCCTGGCCGCGCGGTGGTGGGAAGTCAACGCGGGCCCCGTCTGGGTCGGTTACATCCGGGCCATGGCCGAAGCCGGCATGGTCGGCGGGCTCGCCGACTGGTTCGCCGTCACCGCGCTCTTCCGGCACCCGCTGGGGCTGCCGATCCCGCACACCGCGATCATCCCGACGAAGAAGGACGTGCTCGGCGACAGCCTCGGCGACTTCGTGGGGGAGAACTTCCTGGCCGAGGACGTCGTGCGCGACAAGCTCGCCCGCGTCGACGTCTCGTCCCGGGTCGGGGGGTGGATCGCCCAGCGGCCCAACGCCGACCGGGTGACCGCCGAGCTCGCGACGGCCGCGCGCGGCGTCGTCACCGTGCTGCGCGACGACGACGTGCAGGAAGTCATCGAGCAGGTCCTCGTCCGCAAGCTCATGGAGAAGCCGCTCGGCCCACCGCTGGGCACGGTGCTGCAGGGCGTGCTGGCCGACGGGGCGCACCACCGGCTCGTCGACCTCGTCTGCGACCGCGCCTACGACTGGGTCACCGGCAACCAGGAGATGGTGTTGCGGATCGTCCACGAGCGGGCGCCCGGCTGGACACCGCGGTTCCTCGACGACATCGTCGCCGACAAGGTGTTCGCCGAGGTGCAGAACTTCGCGTGGGCGGTGAAGACCGACCCGGAGCACCCGCTGCGCAAGGCGGTCGACACGTTCCTGGTGGAGTTCGCCGTCGACCTGCAGAACGACCCCGACACGATCGAGCGCGCCGAACGCATCAAGCACCAGGTGGTGTCGCACCCGGATGTGCAGAAGTTCATCGGGCAGGCGTGGGGCACGGTCAAGAAGCTGATCCTCGACGCCGCGGCCGACCCGTCCAGCGCGCTGCGGATCCGGGTGCGCGACGGGCTGCTGGCGTTCGGGCAGCGCCTGTCCGCCGACGCCGAGCTGCGGGCCAAGCTCGACGGCTGGCTCGCCGACGCCGCCGCGTACATCGTGCGGCACTACCGGCGCGAGATCACCACGCTGATCACCGACACCGTCGCGCGCTGGGACGCCGAGGAGACCTCGCGCAAGGTCGAGCTCCAGGTGGGCCGTGACCTCCAGTTCATCCGGATCAACGGCACCGTCGTCGGGTCGCTGGCCGGGCTCGTCATCTACGCGGTGGGCCAGGTCGCCTTCGGCCTGTGAGCGGAAACGAGTGCTCCAGCACTCGTTTCCGCTCACAGGGCCATGCCGACGACCAGGCCCAGCCCGGCCGCGCCCAGCCCGGCGAACACCGACCCGAGCGCGTTGAACACGGCGAAGAGCCTGCTGCCGCCCGCCGCGAGCTGGACGGTCTCGTAGCCGAACGTCGAGTACGTGGTGAGCGCCCCGCAGAAGCCGGTGCCGATCAGCGCGGCCAGCGCGGGCGACGCCGCCGACCCCGTGACGACGCCCAGCACGAACGACCCCACGACGTTCACCGTGAACGTGCCCCACGGGAACCCGCTGTTGTGCCGGGCCTGGACGACCCGGTCGGTGGCGTAGCGCAGCGGCGCCCCGACGGCCGCCCCGAGGATGACCAGCAACGGGATCATCGGCGCACCAGCCGGCCGAGCGCGAGCCCCAGCCACGTGGCCACAAGGGCGCCGACGAGCGTGCCGACCAGGTAGGCGCCCGCGGTCGCGAGCCTGCCCGCCGCCAGGAGCTGCTCGGTGTCGACGGCGTAGGTGGAGAACGTCGTGAAGCCGCCGAGGATCCCGGTGACGGCGAACGGGCGCAGCAACGGGCGCGCCGCGACCGCGTCGATGATGAGACCGATGAGGAACCCGCCCACGACGTTGATCGCCACGGTGCCCAGCGGGAACGAGCCCGCGGCGTGCGGCAGCGCCACGCCGACGCCGTAGCGCGCGACCGCCCCGAGCAGGCCGCCCAGCGCCACCACGGCCAGCGCGCGGCCTTGGCCGACCAGCGGGGTGAGTGGTCGGGCGGGTGGGGCGAAGACGTCGTCCTCGCCGCCCTGCGGGAGCGACGCCACGGGAAAGGTCTAGCACGTGACCGTGACCAAGCCCACGCGACCTGCGCAAGCACTGTGCTTGCAATAGCTAGCACGCGGGCGTAGCGTCGTTGGTGACGGAATCGGAGGTGTGCAGGATGAGCAGCCAGACCGACGGGACCACGGTCGGCCAGAAGGTCGAGCAGGTGGGCTCCGTCGTGGAGAAGGCGGTCGAGAAGGCCGTCGACGACATCGGCAGCTACATCCGCAGCCAGCGCGAAGGCGCGCACGTGTCTCTGCGTCAGCTCGCTCGTGCCGCGGGCGTGAGCAACCCCTACCTCAGCCAGATCGAGCGGGGGCTGCGCAAGCCGTCCGCCGAGATCCTCCAGCAGATCGCGAAGGGTCTGCGGATCTCCGCCGAGGCGTTGTACGTCAAGGCCGGGATCTTGGAGGAGAAGCCCGCGAGCGCCGTCACCGACGCCGTGCTCGCCGATCCGTCGTTGACGGAGCGCCAGAAGCAGGTGCTCCTCGACGTCTACCAGTCGTTCCGGGGCGAGAACACCGCCGCCGCCGTCGAGAAGGAGTGATCATCATGGCCGTTACGCTGCCGACCGCCGCGGACGTCCGCAAGGTCCGTGAGCAGGCCGCCAAGAACGCCGCCGAGCGGGCCGAAGCCGCCCGCACCCCGCTGCTCGCCGTGCTGGGCGCGGGCGACGCCGCCGTCACCGCCGTGACCAAGGCCGTCGTCGACGCCCAGACCCGCCGCCGGGCCCAGGTCGACCAGGTGCAGGCCTACTTCGCGGCCCTGCCGCAGAAGCTCACCGCCGACGAGGCCCGCAAGACCGTGGCCGAGCTGCGCGAGCAGGCGGGCACGGCCTACGCCGGGTTCGCCGAGCGCGGTGAGAAGGCGTGGGGCAAGATCCGCACGCAGCCGCAGGTCAAGGACGCGATCGCGCGCCTCGAGGCCTACACGGAGAAGCTCGACGCGCGCGTCGACACCTTCGTCGACGACGCCCACGACGCCGCCGAGAAGGCGCTCGCCGTCGTGACCCGCCAGACCCGTTCGGCGGGCGAGAAGGCCGCGCTGACCACCGAGAAGGTGGCCGACGAGACCGCGGAGGCGGTCACCGACGCCGCAGGCGACGTCGCGGGCCGGATCTCCGAGGCGGGCGACGAGGCCGCGCACGCCACGCGCAGCACCACCCGCCGCGCCGCCAACCGCACGGCGCCCAGGACCGCCCCGAAGGCGGCCACCCCGAAGCCCGCCGCCCGGCGGACCAACGGGAGCTCCAGCCGCTGAGCGGAGCCGACATCCGGCCCCTGAGCAGGACCGGTGAGAAGCCACCGCAGCCCCGATGACGCTCGTGCATCGGGGCTGCGGTGTCTGCGTTGTTGACGGGCCGGGGATGTGCTATTCGTCCCGGCGCACGTAGGCTGGGTCGGTGCTCGACCCCAAACACCTCGACACGCTCGTGCTCTTCGTGATCGGGATCGTGTCCGCTCCCGTCGCGGCGTACGCGTTCGCGCACGCGCTGCGACAGCGCGCCGACGCGTTCACGGCCGTCGGCAAGCTCACGAAGAACGCGTGGCTGGGCATCACGGGGGCGGCGGTGTTCTTCATGCTCCTCATCCCGGCGTTCACGGCCTTCTCGCTCGGCCTGTTCACGCCGATGTTCGCTTACGGGGGCGACCCGAACTACCACCCGCCGGGCGTCGTCGCGGCGTTCCAGGGGCCGGGCAGCAGCATGACCTTGTTCTGGCTGGCCGGGCTCGTGGCCGTGATGGTGTACATCGTCGACGTCAAACCCGCGGTCGTCGGCGTCCAGGGTGGCGGCCAGCGCTGGTGAACTGGGAAGTCTTCGGCACCCTCACCGCGGTGCCCGCACTCGAACGGCCGGAACTGCTCGCCAAGCCCGTCCTGCTCGCGCTCGAACACCTCGGATCGGACGCCGCGCTCGTCGGCGTCGCGCCGAGATCGACCCCGCGCTCGCCGACACCGCCGAGTTCTGCGCCGCCTACGGCTCGCCGATGGACGGCTCGGCCAACTGCGTCGTCGTCGCCGGGCGCCGTGGCGAGAACACCAGCTACGCTGCCTGCCTTGTGCTCGCCACCACGCGCGCCGACGTCAACGGGCTGGTCCGCAAGCGCCTCAACGCGCGCAAGGCGTCGTTCGCGCCGATGGACGACGCCGTCGCGCTCACCGGCATGGAGTACGGCGGGATCACCCCGGTCGGCCTGCCTGCCGAGTGGCCGGTGCTGGTCGACGCCGCCGTGGCCGCCGCGCCCGCCGTCGTCATCGGCAGCGGCATCCGCGGGTCGAAGCTCGCCCTGCCCGGCGAGTTGGCCGCGCGCCTGCCGGGCGTGGAAGTGATCGAGGGCCTCGCCCGTTGAGCTGATGCGGCTCAACCTTCCTGCGTTCGCTCACAGCGCACTTCCTTGAACGCTGGAACAAGTTCAACGGTGTAACGGTTGAGCTGGGCATGACAGAGACGCTGAAGCTGCCGGTGCTTCCGCTTTCCGACTCGGTGGTGCTGCCCGGCATGGTGGTTCCCCTCCGCCTCGACGAGGCGGAGATCCAGTCGGCGGTCGACGCGGCAGGCAGCGCCGACCGCAAGGTCCTGGTCGTCCCGCGATTGGACGGCAAGTACGCGGCGATCGGTACGGTCGCCGTCCTCGAACAGGTCGGCCGCCTGCCCAGTGGTGAGAAGGCCGCCGTGGTGCGCGGTGAGACGCGCGCCCAGATCGGGTCCGGCGTGACCGGGCCGGGCGCGGCGCTGTGGGTGGAGGCCACCCTGGTGCCCGACCAGCCGGTCACGGGCCGGATGACCGAGCTCGCCAAGGAGTACAAGGCCCTGGTCGTGGGCATCCTGCAGCAGCGGGGCGCCTGGCAGGTGATCGACTCGGTGCAGCAGATCACCGACCCCGGCCAGCTCGCCGACACCGCGGGCTGGGCGTCCTACCTCGACGTCGAGCACAAGTCCCAGCTGCTCGCCGAGACCGACGTGGTCAAGCGGCTGGAGCTGGTCGTCGAGTGGACCAAGGAGCACGTCGCGGAGCAGGAGGTCTCGGAGAAGATCTCCAAGGACGTCCGCGAGGGCATGGAGAAGACCCAGCGCGAGTTCCTGCTGCGCCAGCAGCTCGCCGCGATCCGCAAGGAGCTGGGCGAGGGCGAGCCCGAGGGCTCCGACGACTACCGCGCCCGCGTCGAGGCGGCCGACCTCCCCGAGCACGTCCTGAAGGCCGCGCTCACGGAGGTCGGCAAGCTGGAGCGGGCGTCGGACCAGAGCCCGGAGGCGGGCTGGATCCGCACGTGGCTCGACACCGTCCTCGACATCCCGTGGAACGAGCGCACGACCGACGCCGACGACCTCGTCGCCGCCCGTGCCGTGCTCGACGCCGACCACGCGGGCCTCGACGACGTCAAGGAGCGCCTGATCGAGTTCCTGGCCGTCCGGTCCCGGCGTGAGCGCAAGGGCATGGCGAAGGTCGGCGGCCGGGGTTCCGGCGCGGTGCTCTCGCTGGTCGGGCCGCCCGGCGTCGGCAAGACGTCGCTGGGCGAGTCGGTCGCGCGGGCGCTGGGCCGCAAGTTCGTGCGCGTCGCCCTCGGTGGCGTGCGGGACGAGGCGGAGATCCGCGGCCACCGGCGCACCTACGTCGGCGCGCTGCCCGGCCGCATCGTCCGGGCGATCCGCGAGGCGGGCTCGATGAACCCGGTCGTGCTGCTCGACGAGATCGACAAGGTCGGCTCCGACTTCCGCGGCGACCCCACGGCCGCCCTGCTGGAGGTGCTCGACCCGGCGCAGAACCACACGTTCCGCGACCACTACCTCGAGGTCGACCTCGACCTGTCCGACGTGCTGTTCCTCGCCACCGCCAACGCGTTCGACACCATCCCCGGCCCGCTGCTGGACCGGATGGAGGTCGTCACGCTCGACGGCTACACCGAGGCGGAGAAGGTCGCCATCGCGCGCGACCACCTGCTGCCCCGGCAGGTCGAGAAGGCCGGGCTCGCGCCGTCGGACGTCGAGTTCTCCGACGTGGCGCTCGGCATGATCGCCGCGGAGTACACCCGCGAGGCGGGCGTGCGGCAGCTGGAGCGGGGCCTGGCGAAGGTCCTGCGCAAGGTCGCCGTGGCGCTGGACTCCGGCACCGAGGCGCCGGTCCACGTCGACGCCGACGCCCTCGTCAAGTACCTGGGACGGCCGAAGTTCACGCCCGAGACGGCGGAGCGCACGTCCACGCCGGGCGTCGCGACCGGGCTCGCGGTCACCGGTGCCGGTGGCGACGTGCTCTTCATCGAGGCCACCTCGATGGAGGGCGAGCCGGGCCTGATCCTCACCGGTCAGCTGGGCGACGTCATGAAGGAGTCCGTCTCGATCGCGCTGTCCTACCTGCGCTCGCGCGGGCAGGCGGGCGACCTGGCGGGCCGGAAGCTGCACGTCCACGTGCCCGCGGGCGCGGTGCCGAAGGACGGCCCGAGCGCGGGCATCACGATGACGACGGCGCTGGCGTCGTTGGCCAGCGGGCGTCCGGTGAAGTCGTCGGTCGGCATGACCGGCGAGGTCACGCTGCAGGGCAAGGTGCTCCCGATCGGCGGGGTCAAGCAGAAGCTGCTGGCCGCGCACCGGGCCGGGCTCACCGACGTGATCATCCCGAAGCGCAACGAGCCCGACCTGGACGACCTGCCCGAGTCGGTGCGCGGTGAGCTGCGGATCCACCCCGTGAGCGACGTCGCCGACGTCCTCGCGCTGGCTCTGGAGCCCGTCCCGGTCACCGTCTGATCGATTAGTCTGATCGCCGCAGGGCGTCCCGGGAAGGGGCGCCCTGTTGGCGTATCAGGGGTCGCTTTCGGAGTCTCTTGTGCTCGTATCCGATCGAGGGGGACCCACATGACCCGAACGACCTCTGACGCGACCGCTCTGCGCGCCGCCATGACCGGCGTGGTGCTCGAGCCCGGCGACGAAGGCTACGACGAGGCCCGCGACGCGTTCAACGGCGACATCGACCGTCGTCCGGCGGTCATCGCGCGCTGCACGAGCCCCGACGACGTCGCGGCCGCGCTCGCGCACGCACAGGCCACGGGCCTGCGGATCGCCGTCCGGGGCGGCGGACACGGCTACTGGTGTGCCGCCGAAGGCGAGCTGATGATCGACCTGAGTCCGTTGGACGCGGTGACGGTCGACCCCGTCGCGCGGCGGGCACGTTGCGGCGGGGGCGCCAAGCTGGCGCAGCTCGACGCGGCCACCCAGGAACACGGGCTCGCTGTGACGGCGGGCACGGTGAGTCACACCGGCGTCGGCGGCCTCACCCTCGGCGGCGGTTTCGGCTGGCTCACCTCGAAGTACGGCCTGGCGATCGACAACCTGGAGTCGGCCGAGGTCGTGCTGGCCGACGGGCGCTGCGTGCGGGCGAGTGCGACCGAGCACCCTGACCTGTTCTGGGCGTTGCGCGGCGGCGGCGGGAACTTCGGCGTCGTCACGGAGTTCGAGTTCCGGCTGCACCAGGTCGGCCCGATCGTGCAGTTCGGCCTTCTGTTCGTCGAGCAGGACCGGGCCGCGCACGCGCTCCGGACCGCGCGCGACGAGTTCCCGAAGCTGCCCGCGGGGATCCAGGCTGCGGTCGTCTGCAACAACGCCCCGCCCGCCCCGTTCGTCCCCGAGTCGTACCACTTCGCGCCCGGCGTCGCCCTGATCGTGGTGGGGTTCGGCACGCCCGAGGAGCACGCCGCCGCCATCGCCCCGCTCCGGGAGGCGCTGTCGCCTGCGTTCGACGCGGCGATGCCGCTGCCGTACGTCGCCCTGCAGCAGATGCTCGACGACCACATGTTCTGGGGCGTCCACACCTACGCCAAGGGGCTCTACCTCGACGAACTCTCCGATGCCGCCGCCGAGGTCGTCGCGGAGCGGGCCGGTCGACGCGGGTCGCCGCTGTCCCAGATCCTGATCTTCCAGATGGGTGGGGCGTACGCCGAGGTCGGCGACGACGACACGGCGTGGAGCGGACGGCGGGACATCAAGTACGCCATGGTGGTCGAGGGCCTCGCGCCTGATCCCGACACCTTCGTGGGCGAGCGGCAGTGGGCCCGGGACACCTGGGAGGCGATGCTTCCCATGGCGGTCGGCCCGGGCACCTACGTCAACATGCTGCCCGAGGCCGACGACCGCGTCGTGCGCGCCAGCTACGGAGGGGCCAAGTACGAGCGCCTCGCCCGGATCAAGGCCGACTACGACCCCGCCAACGTGTTCAGCGTGAACGCCAACATCAAGCCCGCCTGACCCCCGCCGACGGTGAGTCCCGCGATCGAGCACGGCGAGTTGGCCGATCGAGCCCGGTGAGTCGCGCGCCCCGCCACGGTGAGTCGCGCACCGCACCACGGTGAGTCGCGCTCCGTTCTGGCCCCGAGTTCGGCGGCCCGCGTGGCCCGTCGCCTCGCCGACGAGGGTGGTCGCGTGGCTCGGCGAGTTGGCGGATCGGGCCCGGCGCGCGGGCGCGACCAGGGTGAGTCGCGCGTTCCGACACGGCGAGTTGGCGGATTGGCCGCGGGTTCCGATTCTCGGCACGCTGTTTCGACGTACGTCCTGCGGTGATCGTCAGGTTCGGTGTGTGAGGTGCGTTCATGCACCTCACGCACCGAACACGGCGATCACCGGGCCTGGCGTGCCGAGAAGGCGAACTCGCCGTGCCGGGAATGCGGGACTCGCCGTCAGGGGAATGCGGGACTCACCGTGGTCGCGCGCGCCTCGCCTGGCGGAACGCGGGACTCGCCGTGCGGGAATGCGGGACTCGCCGTGACGGAATGCGGGACTCACCCTGGTCGCGCGCGCCTCGCCTGGCGGAATGCGGGACTCGGCGTGTTCAATCGCGGGACTCACCCTCAGCGGAAGACGACCGTCTTGTTCCCGTGCACCAGCACCCGGTCCTCCAGGTGCCAGCGCAGGCCGCGGGCCAGGACGAGCCGCTCGATGTCGCGGCCGCGGCGCACCATGTCGGTCACCGTGTCGCCGTGGTCGACGCGGATCACGTCCTGCTCGACGATCGGGCCCGCGTCCAGGTCTGCCGTGACGTAGTGGCAGGTCGCGCCGATCAGCTTCACCCCGCGGGCGTGCGCCTGGTGGTACGGCCGCGCGCCCACGAACGACGGCAGGAAGCTGTGGTGGATGTTCAGCGCCCGCCCCGCCCAGTCCGTCGCACAGCTCGGGCGGCAGGATCTGCATGAACCGGGCGAGCACGATCGCGTCCGGGTCCACGGCGTCCACCAGCTTCCGGACCTGCGCGAAGGCCTCGGCCTTGCCGCCCGGGGGAAACGCGACGTGATGGAACGGCACGCCGTGCGCGCGCACGATGTCGCCCAGCTCGTCGTGGTTGCCGATCACCGCCTCCAGCCGCGCGGGCAGCTCGCCGGTGGCGACGCGCCCGAGCAGGTCGTGCAGGCAGTGCGCCTCCTTGCTGACCAGCAGCACGGCCCGCTTGGCCGCGCCCGTGTCGCTGATCGTCCACAGTGCCGCCCAGCCGGACGGCGACCTCGGCGAACCGGGCGCGCAGCTCGTCCACGTCGAACGGCAGCGAATGCGCGAGCACGACCTGGCGGGTGAAGAACCAGCCGGTGTCGGGGTCGGAGTGGTAGCCCGCCTCGACGATCCAGCCGCCCGCCCGCGCCAGGAATCCCGAGATCTCCGCCACGATGCCGGTGGTGTCCGGGCAGCTCAGCGTAATGACGTAGCGGTGTTCGACGGTCGGATCCATGCGAATCATGGTTCCATCGGTTGGTGACCACCACGGACCGGACCCGGCGGCACGCGGTGGCCGCGATGACGTTCGCCACCGGCGTGATCATCGCGAACAACTACTACGCCCAGCCGCTCGAAGCGGCGATCGCGGAGGCGTTCCACGCGTCGAGCGCCGCGGTTGGCGCGGTGCTCACCACCATCCAGCTCTCCTACGCCCTCGGCCTCGCGCTGCTCGTGCCGCTCGGCGACCTCCTGGAACGCCGCCGCCTCGTCGTCACGATGCTCACGATCACCGCACTCGGCCAGGTCGGCGTCGCGCTGAGCCCGGCGCTGGCCGTGCTCGCGTCGGCCGCCGCCGTCGTCGCGCTGACGAGCGTCGCCGCGCAGATCCTCGTCCCGTTCGCCGCGCACCTCGCCCGCGACGGCGAACAGGGCAAGACGATCTCCACGGTGATGTCCGGCCTGCTCGTCGGGGTGCTGCTGTCGCGGGTGGTGGCGGGCGCGGTGGCCCAGGTGCTGGGCTGGCGGGCGGTGTTCCTGCTCGGCGCCGCGCTCACGGCCGTGGCCGTTGTCGCGCTGTGGCGTGCGCTCCCGGTGCTCGAACCCGCGACCCGGCTCCACTACCCCGCGCTGCTGCGCTCCGTGCTCACCCTCCTGCGTGACGAGCCCGTGCTGCGCTGGCGGATCGTCTACAGCGCGTCGTCCTACGCGGCGTTCGGCGCGGTCTGGACGAGCATCGGGTTCCTGCTCGCCCGGCCGCCGCACAACCTGTCCGCGGGCGTGATCGGGCTGTTCTCGCTGTTCGGCGTGGCCGGTGCGTTGGCGGCGCGGGGCGCGGGCAAGCTCGCCGACCGCGGCCTCGCGCACTGGACCGTCGGCGCAACGCTCCTGCTCACCGCGGGATCGATGCTGCTCATCGGGGCGGGCACCGCGTCGCTGGCCGCGTTGGCGGTGGGCCTGGTCGTCTTCGACGCGGGCGTGCAGGGCACCCACATCTCCAACCAGACGATCGTCTACGCCCTGCGCCCCGAGGCGCGCAGCCGCGTGAACTCGGCGTACATGACGGCCTACTTCCTCGGCGGCGCCACCGGCAGCGGCCTCTCTGCGGCCGTGTACGCCACGCACGGCTGGGTCGGGGTGAGCGTGCTCGCCGCCGCGTTCCCGGCCGCGGGGTGGTGCGTGTGGCTGGTCGACACGCTCAGGCGTTCCGGCTCATCCAGTCGAGCGTGAACGCCGTTTCGGCGTGCAGGAGCTTGAGGATCTGCTCGCCGACCGAGCCCTCGATCCGACTGCCGAGCAGCGGCACCCTGACCGTGACGTCCGTGCGGATGCGCAGCTCGCTCCCGGTGCCCGCGTCCCGCAGCCCCATCTGGCCGGACGCCGACGCGGGCGTGCCCGGCACGTCGACGTCGGCCATCCCGGTGAAATGCCCGTCCGCCGAACGCCGCCACGTCTCCAGCCGGTGGATCACGAAGTCCGACGGCAGGAAGCTGCGCACCGCCTGCGGCATGTCGCTCGGGTCGAGGCCGTGCCGGACGCGGAAGCGGGCGCCGTCGGCGTCGGCCTCGTGTTCCAGCAGCGCGGCGTTTCGGCCGCCGAGCGCGGTGAGCCGGGCGCGCAGGCAGTCGGCGTCGACCATGGCGGCGAACACCGCGGCGGCCGGTCGGGGCGGCGTCGCCCGGTAGTCGAACTGGCGGGACATGGGCGGAGGCTACCGTTGCATCCCGTGGTGCTACCCGATCTGGCCGTCCCGCTCGCGCCGCTGACCACCCTGCGCCTCGGTGGCCCGGCCCGGCGGCTGGTCGAGGCGCAGTCGGCGGAAGAGGTGGTCACGGCCCTGCGCGAGGCCGACGAGCCCGTCCTCGTCATGGGCGGCGGGTCCAATCTCGTGATCGCCGACGCCGGGTGGCCGGGCGTCGTCGTCCGGATCGCGTCGCGCGGGCGGCGGGTCGAGCGGCGCCCGGACGGGTCGGTGCTGCTGACCGTCGAGGCGGGGGAGGACTGGGACGACGTCGTCGCGGCCACGGTCGCCGACGGCCTCGGCGGGCTCGAGTGCCTCTCGGGCATCCCGGGCCGCACCGGCGCGGTGCCGGTGCAGAACGTCGGCGCGTACGGGGTGGAGATCGCCGACGCGCTGGTCGACGTCGACCTGTTCGCGGGCGGCGTGGTGCGCCGCGTCGCCGCCGCCGACCTGGGGCTGGCCTACCGCACCAGCATGCTCAAGGGCCGCTCCGACGCCATCGTGCTGCGCGCGCGGATCGCCCTGCCCGGCGACGACCGCAGCGCCCCGATCCGCTACGCCGAGCTCGCGCGGACGCTGGGCGTCGCGCCGGGCGACCGGGTGCCCGCCGCCGTCGCGCGCGAGGCCGTGCTCGCGCTGCGTCGCGGCAAGGGGATGGTGCTCGAGCCGGCCGACCACGACACCTGGAGCGCGGGCTCGTTCTTCACCAACCCCGTGCTGTCGACGGCGCCTGCGGACGCGCCGACCTGGCCCGCCGGGCCCGGGCGGGTGAAGGTGTCGGCGGCGTGGCTGATCGAGCGCTCCGGGTTTCGGCGCGGGCACCCCGGGCCGGGCGGCCGGGTGGCGCTGTCGGGTAGGCACGTGCTGGCGCTCACCCACCGTGGCGGCGGCACAACCGCAGATCTGCTGGCGTTGGCCGCCGAGGTGCGCGACGGTGTTTATGCCCGGTTTGGCGTCGCGTTAACGCCGGAGCCGGTGTTGGTCGGATGCGCACTGTGACCGGTTAGCCTGATCGGGGGGCAACCGGACCCCGGCCCGACACGTGAATATGGGAAGGACGGGGGCGAGACGATGCGACGGATCCTGCTCATTGCGGCGGCGGTCCTTGTCGGCTCGCTCACCGTGGTCCTGGTTGCCTGTGGCGCGGCGCCTACGGTCGGCGGTTCCCCGTCCCCGGTGCAGCAGGCCGTCACGCTCACCTACACACCCGCGACCGGCGCCACCAACACCGATCCGACCCAGCCCGCGCGGGTGAGCGTCACCGACGGCACGCTGGAGACGGTCACGCTCACCGGCCCGAAAGGCCCGGTCGCAGGCGCGCTCGCCGCCGACAAGAAGGCCTGGGCGAGCACGGACAAGCTCCTCTACGGCGTCACCTACACCTGGGGCGGCACCGCGAAGGCCGTCGACGGCACCGCGGTGCCGCTCACCGGCACGTTCGCCACGAAGCCACCGAGCAAGCAGATCCGGGGCACGCTCAACATCGGCGACGGGCGCACGGTGGGGGTCGCCGCGCCGATCCGCATCCAATTCAACGGGCACGTCGCCGACCGCGCCGCCGCCGAGCAGGCGCTCTCCGTGACGACGTCGGTGCCGGTGGAGGGCGCCTGGGGCTGGATGCCCGACGAGGGCGGCGGCTCGCGCGTCGACTGGCGCCCGCGCACGTACTGGCCCGCGCACACCCAGGTGACGGTCACGGCGAAGCTCGGCGGTGTGCCCTACGGGGGCGACACGGTCGGCGCGGCCGACTTCTCCTCGACGTTCACCATCGGCGACGCTCAGGTCGTCAAGGCCGACGTCAACAGCTTCCGGATGGTCGTCCTGCGCAATGGGCAGAAGGTCCTCGACGTGCCCGCGAGCTACGGCCTCGGCTCGGACCCGGAGCGCAACACCCGCTCGGGCATCCACGTCGTCAGCGAGAAGTTCACCGACAAGCGGATGGTCAGCCAGCGCTACGGCTACGACACGGTCGAGAAGTGGGCCGTGCGGATCAGCAACAACGGCGAGTTCATCCACGCCAACCCGGCGTCGACGGCCGCGCAGGGCTCGGCGAACGTCACGCACGGCTGCGTGAACCTATCGCTGGACAGCGCGAAGTCCTACTACGACATCGCGCAGTACGGCGACCCCGTCGAGGTCACGGGCACGCCGGTGCCGCTCGCCGCGCGTGACGGCGACATCTGGGACTGGACGTTGTCGTGGGACCAGTGGAAGAAGCTGTCTGCGCTCTGACCCCCCGCGCCGCGCGCTCGCCATGATCATCGCTTCGGTGCGTTTTGGTGCCATATCCGGCCGCTTTCGCACCGAACTGGCGATCATGGGCTGGGCAGGGCAGGGCAGGGCGGGGCGGGGCAGGGCGGGGCGGTCAGGGCTCGACGCCGCGCTGCGCGGTGCGCGAACCGCGCCGGGCCGCCGCCCGCTGCCACGCGAAGATCGCGTAGCCGACGCCCCCGAGGCCGGCCCCGACGAGGCAGGTCGACAGCGCCTGCGGGGGGCCCGTCAGCACCACGACGAGGGCCGCGGCCAGCCACAGCAGCGTGCCGAGCCCGACGACGGTGCGCATGCGCGTGAGGGCCGGGGGCAGCGGCGGGAGGTCGCGCACGCAGGCAGCCTACGCGCGGTAGATGCGCACCCAGTCGACCTGGAAGCGGACCTCGGGCGGGGTGGAGGCGTCGCGCGGCGGGATCCAGTTGTCGTACGGGCCGATGTCCTGCTGCATGGTCAGGTGCATCGAACGCGGCGGGATCTGCTCGCGCTCGGTGGTGCGGAAGACCTCCTGGCCGTCGACGAACCCGGCCACATGATCGGGCGTCCACTCCACGGCGTAGTTGTGCCACTGGGTGAAGTCGCCCGCGACCTTCGTGCCGTTCTGGCTGTTGTCGGCGCCGTAGTGGAGGTTGAAGTTGTACTCGGTGCGCTCCGGCTTCGGGATCTCCATGAAGTCGACTTCGCCGCCCTCCGGGAAGTCCTCGGCGTCGGGCCACAGGATGATCACGTCGCCGTAGCCGGTGGCCTTCTCGGTGCGCGCCCGCACCTCCCAGCGGCCGTAGAGCTGACCGTCGGCCCATTCCAGGCCGCCCGAGGACAGCCCGTGGCTGACGATGCTCAGCATGCCGTCCGCGACGTGGAGGTTCGCGGGGCTGTGGCGCCCGACCCCGCCCGTGGTCTCACCGCTGTAGGGATTCCACGCCGGGCCGAGGGTGTTGCCGTCGAACTCGTCGTGATCCTGGAGCTGCCAGCCGTATCGCACGGCGGCCTCGGTGTTCGAGCGCGCCTCCGGCTTGATCGTCGCGGTGTTGTGGGGGGCGACGTTGCTGCGGCCGTCGCGGCGCGGTGTCGGCGGGGTGTGCGTCGAGTCGGAGGTCGCGGTGCGCACGGCCGTCACCGCGATCGCGGCCAACGCCACGATCATCGCGATCGCCAGGCCGATGACCACGCTCCGGCGCAGGCCGGGCGGGGGCGGCGGGTTCGGGTCAGCCGACTGTGTGGCCGCGGTGGGGGACTCCGGCACGCCATGGAGGGTAGGGACCTCGCACTGTGGTGCGGCTGAGAGGGCAGGTCACCACCCGAATGTGTGGTGGATGACGTCCTGCATGACCGATTTGTCCGATGCCGGTGCGGCTGTGGGTGGCGGGGTGTCGAGCGGGTACTGGCGCACCCAGTCGACCTGCATCTGCGAGGGCGTGACCGCTTCGCCTGCCTTCTGCGGGAACCAGTCGAGCTGGATGCACAGGTGCATGGGGCGAGGCGGAAGGGCCGCGGTGTCGGCGGTGTGCCACCAGGGCTTGCCGTCGACGTAGGTGGTGACGCCGTTGGGCGTCCACTCGACGGCCCAGTTGTGCCACTGCGTGGCGTCGATCTTCACGAGGCCGTGCTCCTGGGCGTTGTCCTTGCCGTGGTGGAGGAACACGTTGGTGGACTGGCGGGTGTGGTCGGTCATCTCCATGAAGTCGATCTCCCCGCCCTGGGGGAAGTCCTCGGCGTCGGGCCAGAGCAGGAGGAGGGCGTTGTAGGTGGGGTCGGCTGCGGGGGCGCGGACGCGGCCTTCCCACCGGCCGTACTTCTGGCCGGTGCCGTGGTCCCAGGCCATGCCCTCGGTGGTGCCCTTGGCGTCGCCGCGGATGGTGAGGACGCCGTTGGCGACCGTCGCGGCGTTGGGGGAGCGTGTGCCCTTGCCCGCGTGGCCGGGGCCGTCGTAGAGGCCCCAGCCTGCGAGGTCGCCGGTGAAGTCGTCCTGGCGATTGGGGGTGCCCCAGCGGTAGGTGGCTGCGGCAGTGCGCCCGTCGTCGGCGGCGGAAGGGGAGGCGGTAGGGCGGGTCGACGAGTCGGCGGTGGGGTCGGCGGTGGCGTCGGCGGTGGGTTTGGCGGTGGGGTCGGCGGACGCGTCGGCGGTGGGGTCGGCGGTGGGTTCGGCGGTGGGGTCGGCGGACGCGTCGGAGGTGGGTTTGGCGGTGGGGTCGGCGGTGAGCGGCGCCGCCGTGGAGTGCGCGCTTGCGGTGGCCACCGATGGACGGGCGGTGGCCCCGGACGGTGCCGTGGCCGGTCCGACCAGGACGAGCACCATCGTGACGCCGGTCGAGAGGTACTTGCGGATCAGCTCGTCGATCTGGTCGACGGTCATGACACGTGCTCCTGTCGCATCAGTCCTCCCCGACGGAGAGGTCGGGGTCGTCGCCGGTGGTCTCGGCGACGACGCGCCATCGGCCGTCGATGCCTGCGGCGACGACGACGAGGGCGTGCAACTGCTCGACCGTGACCGGGCCACCGGGCCGGGCGGTCTCGGTGCGCAGCGCCGCGCGATAGCCGCGTCGATTTCCGTCGGCACCGGCGGGCTCCAGCCCGGTGACGACGGCGGTGCGGTAGGCACCGGGCGGCGGGGGGTCGAGCACGACGACGCCGACGGCCGCCGCCGGGCTGCCCGGCCGTGCGTATCCGGCCGCCCGCCGTTGGGTGCGGCCCGCATCGCCCGGGACGAGCGAGTGGGCGGCGGCGAGGTAAGCGCGCGCCACCGCGGCCGAATCGGTGAGGTCGACCGACGGATCCGGCGGCGCGGGATCGGCGCCGCGGAGGGCGGGTGTCGCGGCGAGCGCACGGCGCTCGTCGTCGGAGAGCACGCCACCGGCTGCGAGGTCGGCGGGCCGGGGCAGGGCCGCGACGGTCAGCAGCACGACCGTCACCGCGGCCAGCGCGGCCGCCGTCATGCGGAGGATGCGAGAGATCACGGCGTCACTCGCGGAAGCTCGCGTGGACATGGTCGAAGTGGCCGCCGGTAGCGCTGCGGACGTCGTAGATCCCGCCGCCGGTGTAGCGGATGCCCCAGCCGCCGGGGTCGTCGCGCACGCTCGGATCCCAGTAGCGGCCCTGCCAGATCAGATATTTGACCTGCAACGGGCCTGCGTTGGCGCGCAGCCAGTCGGCGACCTCCCAGCCGTGATCCCGTTCGGTGCCCTGCGCGAAGGTGCCGGACCGGGTGACCATGAAGTCGCAGGCCTTGCCCCGTGAGTGGTCGCTGGACGGGTTCCAGGCGTGGCGGTCCCAGCAGCCCACCGCGTGGACGACGGGGCCGTCGTGCCAGCCGCCGAACGCCGCGGACACCGCGTCGAGGCCGTGTCGGGTGGCGCCGGTGAGGCAGCCGCTGCCGGTCGGGTCGGGCGCCCTGCAGCCGGTGGCCCCGCCCGCCCACGCGGTGGCCACGAATGCGGGCCGGTGGGGAGCGGGGAACGTCGGCCGAGGTGAGCTCGCGGATGGGCGTGACGGCGGTGGTGCTGGTGGCCGTGGTGCGGCCGCGCCCGACGGCTCGGCCTCGGCGCCGAAGCGGGCCAGGTTGTCGTGCACGGCGGCCAGGTAGCGGCGAACGATCTCGGCGCAGCGGTCGTCACATCCCGCCTCGCCTGCCGCCGGTACGCCCGTGCGGCTGTCGGTGACCCGGGCGCAGCCCGCGACGTGGCAGACGAGCATCGCGTCGAGGGGGGCGGTGGGCTTGCCGGTGGCCGCGAGGTGCGCGGTGACGGCGCGCAGGTTCGCGCATACCCACGGGATCGCGACGCGCAGGTGCGCCTCGGGGCTGAGCACGGCCGCGCCGTCCGCGGGCGGGTCGGAGGCCCAAGGGCTCCCGCCCGCCGCCACCCACGCCGACTGGCCGAGCTGGTAGAGACCGGCTGAGCCGCCCGGCTGGTCGGAGTGCGCGCCCGCGTCCCAGCCCGACTCGGCCTGCACCTGCGCGACGACCCACAGCGGGGGTAGCTCCGGGCACGTTGTCGCGGTGAGGTCGCTGATGAAGGGGAGCGACTCGCGGGCCAACGCGGGGAGCGCCGCCGCCGCGACCCCCGACACGACGTCCGAAGTCGCCGCCGCGGCGGGCTGGACGCCGAGGAGGACCGCGGCCACCGCGGCAGACGTCGCGACGAGGTGGCACCGGATCCGCACGGTACTCACCCGGCCTTCGTGGCCAGGATGTGAGCGGGTCGGCGGAGGACGGGGGCGCGCTTTCCGGGCATGCTTGCCTCGGCGGCCTCCGCCTCCGCCTCGAGCGTGTCGTCGTCCGGCCGCCGGGCGGGTGGGCCCGCTGCCCTCCGGGGCCTGCGCACGGCGGGAGCGCGGGTCACCACACACCCCCGGGTACGGGCTCCTGCAGCGGGTCGTCGTCGGCGAGCGTGTGGTCGTCGGCGCTGAGGGCCGGACGGGTGCGGGCAGGCGGCTCCTCACCGAGCGTCTCGTCCCAGGCGTCGACCACCATCCGGCCGCCGTCGAACGTGACCGGCACCGACAGCCGGATCCACGTCGACGCGAGGCTCCGCCAGCCCCGGCCCGTCGGCGCGGGCGCCGCGGCGAGCGCTCCCGGGGCACCGGCGTCGTCGGGGTGGTGGCTCGCGCCGTGCTCGCCGACCGCGAGGTACGGGGTGACGCGGACGCGGACGTCGACGAGCACCCGGCCATCGCCGTCGGACCGCACCAGGCCCGGCAGCGCGAACTCGGCGCGCTGGCGGCCCTCCCCGTTCCAGCCGAGCCGAGCCGGGTCGCGGCCGGGTGTCGGCAGGTAATCGGCAAGGACCCGACCTCGCCGTTCCGGATCGTCCTCGTCCCAGGACAGGTAGTCGACGGCGAACGCGCCCGCCAGGGCCGCCGCCTCGGCGGGGTGCGGCGCCGCGGGGGAGAACGCGGGCACCGGGGGGAAGCCATAGGGCTCGGTCGGCGGGTCGCCATTCACGCGGGGATCGCCGCTGGTCAGTGGGCCGCCCCAGGATCTGCCGGGCGTGCTTCCGTGCCCGGCACCCCCGCGCGCCTGCCCGCCCGTCAGGGCGTCCGAGCCGGTGCCCCGCCGCGCGCCCGCCCCGACCGGTGTGGTCCCGGCGCCCCGGGGCGCGGCCGGTGAGGTCGCCTCCGTGCCCCAGGGCGGGGCCGTCCCGGTGGGCGACGATGCGGTGCCGTCGGGCATGGCCGTCGCGCCCCAGGGCGGGGCCGTCCCGGTGGGCGACGATGCGGTGCCGTCCGGCGTGGCCGTCGCGCCCCAGGGCGGGGCCGTCCCGGTCGGCGAGGGTGCGCCGCCCGACCTGGAGCCCGCCCACGAGGGGGCTTCCGGGGTGGCAGGCGAGGGCGCGCCGTTGGAGGTGGGCCCGGCGCCCCATGGCGTCGTCGCGCTCCCCTCCGGGACGCCCCCGTGGCCGTTCGCCCTCCGGCGCGCGCCACGCACCCACCGGGCCTTCCGGGGTTGCGCCGCGGTGGCGTGGTCTTCGGGCTGGACGAGCGCGCCGTCGGCGCCGTCGGGGGACGTCCATCCGTTCGGCCCGGCCGGCCTGCCCCAGGCCGACGCCGTCCGGCCGTTCGCCTGGGCGTGGTGCTGAGCGCCGCCGCCCCAGCCGTTCGACGCCGGGTGGTGGTCCGCTCTGCCGCCCCGACCGTTGGACGGCGGGTGGTGCTCGGCCCCGCCGCTCCAGCCGTCGGTCGCGGGGTTCGGGCGGCCGCCCGCCCCACCGGCGTCGTGGGACGCGGGGGGACGGCGGGACGAGCCGCCGCTGTGGGGTGGGCGGTAGGCGGGCGGCGGGTCGGCGGCGGCGCCGTACCACGCCGCGTGCTCCGCGGGCGGGGTGTCGTCGGATGCGGTCTCGGGGCGACCGAAAAGCCGGAAGGGAGACACGGCGGTCATCCCGGAACCGGTCGTGGGCGGTGCGCGGGCATGGCTCTCCCGTCTGCGGGCACGGCGGATCGCACCCGCGGCGGAGCGCCCCGGGTGGCGGTCGACCTTCATGGGCAGCTGCACAGCCGTCGGGTCGACGCGGTCGACGCTAGGAGCGCCGCACCATCCCGCGGGGCCGATTGGCGAAACGGTTTGCAGGTGCGAACGGATCAGGCGGCGTGGGGCAGCGGCCAGGTGTGCACCGGCTCGTTGGCCTCGGAATGCTCCAGGTAGCGGCCGAACATGCCGCGCAGCGCCGCGGGGCGGTCCGCGCCGCGCTGCTCCAGCGCCGCGACGGCGTCGAGCTGCCACGCCGCCCCCGTGCGCCGGTGCAGGCACCGCCGTTCGATCACGCTCAGGTAGCGGTCGATCACCGCGGCCGCCACACCCCAGCGCGCCAGCCCGTCCGCCGCCTGCGGGAGCAGCTTGCGCAGCACCAGCTCGTCGGGTCGGATCCAGCCGGACCCCGGCCAGTACAGCGGCCCGTCGAGCCCGTGCCGGGCGGCGGTGGTGAAGTTCTCCTGCGCCGCCTCGAACGACATCGAGCTCCACAGCGGCCGGTCGGCCTCCACCAGCACCCGCAGCAGCCCGTAGAACAGCAGGGCGTTGGCGACCATGTCCACCGCCGTCGGCCCGGCGGGCAGCACCCGGTTCTCGACGCGCACGTGCGGCACCCCGCCCGCCACGTCGTACACCGGGCGGTTCCAGCGCCAGATCGTGCCGTTGTGCAGCCGCAGCTCGTCCAACTGCGGCACCCGGCCCTCCTTGAGCTCGAGCATGGGGTCGGTGTCCTCGGTGAGCGGCAGCAGACCCGGGAAGTAGCGGCCGTTCTCGCTGAACAGATCGAGGATCGAGCCGATCCACCGCTCCCCGAACCACACGCGCGGCCGGACGCCCTGGTTGCGCAGCTCGACCGTGCGCACGTCGCAGGACTGCTCGAACAGCGGGATCCGCGTCTCGGCCCACAGCCGCGACCGCAACAGGAACGGCGAGTTCGCGCCCACCGCCAGCTGCACGCCCGCGAGGCACTGGGCGGCGTTCCAGTAGCCCGGGAACGCGTCCGGATGCACCTGCAGGTGCAGCTGCATCGACGTGCACGCGGCCTCGGGGGCGATCGAGTCGAAGTCGGCGAACAGGTGGTCGGGGGTGACGGCGTGGCGGCCGGACGGGTCGTCGCCCGCGATGTCCAGCCGGATCGGCTCACCGCGCGCGCTCATCATCTGCTCGTTCAGCACCGCGTAGCGGTGCTCGGTGGACAGGGCGTCGACGACGAGGTGTTGCGGCTCGATCGTCGGCAGGATCCCGATGACCGCCAGCCGCGCCCCGCACGCGTCGGCCGCCGAGCGGGCGAGCCCGAGATGGTCGGTGAGCTGGTGCTCGAAGTACCGCCACTCGTCGCCGGGCAGCGGGCGGGGCGGCAGGTTGAGCTCCAGGTTCCACCGGCCCAGCTCGGACTGGAACTCCGTGCCCTCGATGGTGTCGATCACCTGTCGGCCGCGCAGCGCGGGCACCAGCTCGCCGTCGACGAGGTTCAGCTCCACCTCGACGCCGGTCATCGGCTCGTCCCCGGCGAACGTGTGCTCGCGCAGCATCACGGTGAGCGCATCGAGGCAGCGCTGGACCTTGCCGCGGTAGATCTGGCGGTCGCGTCGACTGAACACGGTCCGGTCGACGTCCTGGCCCATGCGGGCGCCGCCTCCTTAGGCTCCGGGCCACTGTCCGCGACCGCGCCGTCGGGCTGGCGGCGGCGCGGCTGTCCACCGTGACACACCCGTGATCTCTTCGCTACGGCTGACCGGATGACTGGCCCTGACACCATGTTCGGTCGTGGCGATCCTCACGACCGTGGACGACGTGGCCGACCCCCGCGTCGACGACTACCGCGACCTCACCGCCGCTGACCGCCGCCCCGACCGGCCCGGCGGCCGCGGCCTGGTCATCGCCGAGGGCGTCGTCGTCGTGCGGCGGCTGCTGGACTCGCCCTACCCGGTGCGCTCGCTCCTGGGCGTGCCGCGGCGGCTGGCGGAGCTGGACCTTTCCGGCGTCGACGCGCCCGCCTACGCCGCGGACGCCGAGACCATGGCCCGGATCGTCGGGTTCCACCTCAACCGGGGCGTGCTCGCCGTGGCCGACCGGGCGCAGGTGCCGTCGGTGGAACAGCTGGCGACGGGGCGGCTGCTGGCCGTGCTGGAGGGCGTGAACGACCACGAGAACCTCGGCGCGCTCTTCCGCAACGCCGCCGCGCTCGGCGTGGACGGCGTGCTGCTCGGCCCCCGCTGCGCCGACCCGCTCTACCGGCGCAGCGTGCGCGTCTCGATGGGACACGTGCTGCGGGTGCCGTTCGCGCCGCTTCCCGAGCCGTGGCCCGCGTCGCTGGCGGCGCTGGACCACACGGTCGTCGCGTTGACGCCCGCCGCGGACGCGGTGCCGCTGGCCGCCGCCGGGCTCGCCGGGCGTCGGGTGGCGCTCCTGCTCGGGGCCGAGGGGCCCGGCCTCACCCCGGAGGCGCTGCGCGCCGCGCACCTGCGCGTGCGGATCCCGATGGCGACGGGCGTCGACTCTCTCAATGTGGCTACAGCGGCGGCCGTTGCCTTCCATGCGCTCGCGGCACCTCTAGGCTGAGGACGTGACCACCCGTGAGCGGATAGTGGTGCCCCGGCACTCGTTTCCGCGCACGACCGTGGTCAACCCGCTGGCGCAACCGCTCGCCGAGCCGCCCGGGCCGACACCCTGGGCCACCGGCCTCGTCATCGCCGCGTTCGTCGCCGTGTTCGTGACCCTGGCCGACGTCGCGCTGTGCCGGGCGTTCGCCGAGGCGTTCGGCCTGCTGTGGATCCCGGCGAACCTGCTGGTCGGGGCGGGGTTGGCGCCGTCGCTGTGGCTCCTGCGCCGCACGCCGCTGTGGCGGTGGCCCGCGCTCGGCGCCACGGTCGGCCTCGGCGTGTCGTGGGTCGTGCTGCTGCTCGCGATGCTCGGGCCGAGCTGACAGCGCGATATCAGGTTCGTGTCAGCGCAGTCGCGCAGACTCGGGGTCATGAACGGAGCAATCTGCGTCGAGGGCCTGGTCAAGCGCTTCGGCGCGACCACGGCACTCGACGGCGTCGACCTCGTCGCCCGGCCCGGGGCCGTGCTCGGCCTGCTGGGGCCCAACGGGTCGGGCAAGACCACCACCGTCCGCATCCTCGCCACCCTTCTGCGGCCCGACGCGGGCCGCGCCACCGTGCTCGGCCACGACGTCGTCGCCGACGCCCCGGCCGTCCGGCGGCGGATCGGCCTCACCGGGCAGTACGCCGCGGTCGACGAGGCCCTGTCGGGCACGGACAACCTCGTGCTCGTCGCCCGGTTGCTCGACATGCCCCGCCGCGTCGCCCGGGCCCGCGCCGCCGAGTTGATCGCGCGGTTCGGGCTCACCGAGGCGGCGGGACGACGGGTGCGCACCTATTCCGGCGGCATGCGGCGGCGCCTCGACCTCGCCGTCAGCCTCATCGGCCGCCCCGACGTGCTGTTCCTCGACGAGCCCACCACCGGCCTCGACCCGCGGCACCGCAACGAGGTGTGGGAGCAGGTCCGCGGCCTGGCCGCCGACGGCGTGACCGTGCTGCTCACCACGCAGTACCTGGAGGAGGCCGACCAGCTCGCCGACGACCTCGTCGTCCTCGACCACGGCCGGGTCATCGCGAAGGGCACCCCGGCCAGCCTGAAGGCCGAGCTCGGCGGGCAGGCCCTGCACGTGCGGCCGCTGCTGCGGGCCGACGTGCCGCGGGCGCTCGCGCTGGTGGCCGAGCTCGGGGCGGCGCCGGTGGCGGACGCGACCGGCGAGATCGTCGTGCCCGCGCTCGAACCCGCCCTGCTGCGGCACGTCGCCGACCGGCTGGACGCCGCCGCTATCCCCGTCGCCGAGATCGGACTGCGACTGCCGAGCCTCGACGACGTCTTCCTCGCCCTCACCGGGCACACCGCTGAGGAGGCGGCATGACCATCGTTGCCCCGGCGCCGCCCGCGCCCACCCGGCACGCGGCCGCGCCTGCCCCGTCGTTCCTGCGCCACACCGGCGCGCTCGCCTGGCGGGGGATCGTCAAGACCATCCACTCGACGGAGGCGCTGCTCGACGTCACGCTGCAGCCGGTGATCTTCCTGCTGCTGTTCGTGTACGTGTTCGGCGGCGCGATCTCCGGCAGCCCGGACGCGTACCTGCAGCTCGCGCTGCCCGGCGTGCTCGTACAGACGATCGTGTTCGCGTCGGCGGGCACCGGCGTCGGGCTGGCGGAGGACCTGCAGACGGGCATCTTCGACCGCTTCCGCAGCCTGCCGATCGCCCGTAGCGCCCCGCTCGTCGGCGCGATCCTCGCCGACCTCGTCCGGTACCTCACCTCCGGCGTGATCATGATGGTGATCGGGCTGGTGCTCGGCTTCCGGATCACAACCTCGCCGCTCGCAGTCGTCGCGACGTTCGGGCTGGTCATGGTGTTCGCGTTCGCCCTGTGCTGGGTGTTCACGGCGCTGGCGATGGTCGTCGGTCAACCGCGGTCGGTGCAGGGGCTCGGCGCGCTGGTGATGTTGCCGCTGACGTTCGGCAGCAACGTCTTCGTGCCCACGGACACCCTGCCGTCGTGGCTGCGCGGGTTCGTGGAGATCAACCCGGTGACGCACGTGGCGGACGCCGCCCGCGGGCTGCTCACCGGTGGTCCGGTGGCGGCGCCGCTGACGTTCGCGCTGATCTCGTCGGCCGTGGTGATGGCGGTGTTCGCGCCGTTGGCGGTCTATTTATACCGGCGTCGCACCTGAGTGGTCGGGCCGCCGGGCACCTCGCGGGCTGGGGGGTCTGCGAGGTGTACGGCAGGGGCCGGGGTGCTAGCGCTAGCCGACCGGGTCGCGGGCGAGGAACGACGTGAGGATGGCGTCGGCGGCTGTACTCGCGCCGGTGTCGGCGGTCGCGTTGCGGCGGTTGGCGACGGCGGCGGCGATGCGGGCGTCGGCGTCCGGACCCAGGGCGGCCAGCAACGCGACGACCTCGGGCGCGCCGCGGTCGAGCGTGCCGCGCCGCGCTGCCGCGGCGGCGAGCAATTCGACCGCGGCGTCGTCGTCGCCCTCCGCGTGGGCGAGCTGGGCGGCCACCTCGACGACCACGCTGACGACCGGGCTGTCCCGGCTGGTCACCGCCGCCTCCGCGGCCGACCGCAGCAGTACGCGCGCCTTCGCCGGGGCACCCGCCGCGAGCTCCACCTGCGCGCGCAGCATGTGCACGTAAGCCCGTCGCTGCGGGATCGCGAAGGCCGCAGGATCGGCCTGGATGGCGGCGTCGAGGGCGGCGACGTGGGCGCGGGCCGCGTCGAGATCGCCCGCCATGCGCTCCACCTGCGCTTTCGCCGCGGCCAGACTTCCGTCCTGGCGTCGCGGCTCGACCGCGCGCCCGAGCAGGGCGCGGGCCGCGGCGTAATCGCCCCGGCGGGCGTCCACCATGGCGCGGCCCGCGAAGAACTGGTGCAGGTCATCGTCGTTGCCCAGCTCGGCGGTGAGCGCGATCGCCTCGTCGAACGCCGTCGCCGCCGCGTCGTGCTCGCCCGCGAGCCCCTCCAGCTCGCCGAGCGAGTAGAGCACCATGCCCAGGCCGAACCGCTCGCCCAGCGCCGCGAACGCCGCGTGCGTGGCCCGCACGAGGTCGCGCTGGGCGGCGAGGTCCCCGTCGTTCTCCGCCCGCAGGGCCCGGGTCTGCAGCGCCAGCGCGCGCGTCCACGGGTCGTCGGCCGCGGTCTCGAGCCTGCGCAGCGGGCCCTCGTCCTGCTCGGCGAACAGGAGCGTGACCGGCTCCACCAGCTGCAGCACCGGGTGCCACGGGCGGGGCACCGCGGCGAGCGCGGTGATGGCGGACTCGGCGTGCTCGCGGCCACCGGGCATGTCGCCGCCGCCGATGGCCGCCACCGCCCGGTAGGCCAGGGCAAGGGCGACGACGTTCGGCTCGACATCGTCGCCCGGGGGCGGCAGCGCCGCGAGCCACCGCCTGCTTTCGTCGAGCCTGCCGCGGACGAGCCACGACCACGTCATGCCGACGACGATCCGGTACGCGCTCGGTACGTCGGCGGTCACCGTGCGGCGCAGCGCGAGGTCGATCTCGTCGGCCTCGGCGCGCAGCCGCGCGAGCCAACCCAGCTGGTCGCGGCCGCGGATGTGCGGCTCGGCCTCCTCGACGAGATCGAGGACGAATGCGGCGTGCGCGGCCTCGGTGGCTCCGCGCTCGCCTGCCGCGTCGAGCTTCTCGCCTGCGTAGGCGCGGATGGTCTCCAGCATGCGGTAGCGGGTGGGGCCGTCGGCCTGCGGGACGGCGACGACGAGCGACTTGTCCACGAGCGACGTCAGCGCATCCCACGCCCCCGGTCCGCACACGCGCTCGGCTGCCGCGAGCGTGGCGCCGCCCGCGAACGCACCGAGTCGCCGGGCGACGGCGCGCTCGGGTTCGGTGAGGAGGTGCCAGCTCCAGTCGACGACCGCGCGTAGCGTCTGGTGGCGCGGCAACGCAGTGCGTGCGCCCGTGGTGAGCAGGCGGAACCGGTCGTCGAGGCGGGCGGCGATCTCGGTGGGGGAGAGCGTGCGCAGGCGGGCCGCGGCGAGCTCGATGGGCAGCGGCTGGCCGTCGAGGCGCCTGCAGATCTCGGTGACGGCGGGCCGGGTGGCGGCGTCGAGGGTGAACGTGGGCCGGACGGCAGCGGCCCGGTCGGTGAACAGCTGGACGGCGTCGGCCTCGGCGAGCGCGTCGACCGGATGCAGCACCTCGCCGGGCACCCCCAACGGCTCGCGGCTCGTGGCGAGCACCCGCAGGCGTGGGCACGCCGTGAGCACCGACTCGGCCAGCGCCGCGACGGCGGCGACGAGGTGCTCGCAGTTGTCCAGCACGAGGACCGTGTCGCGGCCGTCGAGCGCGGCCAGCAGCCGGACCATCGGCTCGGGCGCCTCGGCGCGGCCCAGGTGCAGCTCGGGCTCGCCCACGGCGGCCAGCAGCGCCGCCGGGAGCTGCGCGGCGTCGGTCAGGGCGGCCAGCTCGGCGACGACCGCGGAGGGCGCAGCGCCGGTCCGCGGGGGCGCCGCACGCGGGTCCGGCACGAAGGTGGCCTCCCGGGCGAGCCGGGTCTTGCCCGCCCCGCCCGGGCCGGTCAGCGTGACGAGGCGTGCGGTGCGCAGGAGCGCGCGAATGCGGTCGACGTCCGCGGTGCGCCCGACGAAGCTGGACAGCCCCGCCGTGCGCGGCGCCGCGAGCGCCGGGCGCAACACGGCCATCCGGGCCTCGGCGAGCTCGGGGCCCGGGTCGACGCCCAGCTCGTCGGCCAGCCGCGCGATCGTGCGGTCGAGGGCGGCGAGCGCGTCGGCCTGGCGGCCCGCGGTGTGCAGGGCCCGCCCGAGGAGCGCGGCGGTCGTCTCGCGCAGCGGTGCCGCGGTGAGCTGGGCGGTGAGCGCCTCGACGTCGGGCACGAGGCCCAGCCGCAGCGCCAGCCGGGCGCGCTCGTCCACGACGTCTGCACGCCGACCGTCGAGCCGGGCCGCCGCGGGGCGCGCGAAGGGCAGCTCGACGACATCGGCCAGCGCAGGCCCGCGCCACAGCGCCAACGCCTCGCCGAGGAGGCCGTGCGCCGCGGCGGGGCCCGCCGACCGGGCCTCCGCGACCAGCACGTCGAACGCCATGGCGTCCACGGCGCTCGGGTCGACCGCCAGGCGATACCCGCCCGGCTCCGTGACCACCAGCTCGCCTGCCAACAGCCGCCGCAGCCGCGAGACCAGCGCCTGCAGGGCGTTGGCGGCGTTGTCCGGCGGTGTCTCCCACAGATCGTCGACGAGCGCGGCCGTGGTGACCGGGCGCCCGGCGTCCAGCGCGAGCCGCGCCAGCAGCCCGCGCAGGCGCACGCCGGACAGGCCCCTCGGCCCGTCGACGGTGCCCAGCACCCCGATCCGCACGCGCACCAGTGTGCCGCCGGATGATCCGCTTCGCGTCATGCGCTCTCCCGGTGGAACGTGCGCCCGCCCCATGCCTGCCATCCCCCGTGGCCGGTGCGAGGCGACGGTAGCGCCGTCCCCCGACAGTCAGCGCGCGAGTTCGGCCAGGAAGAGCGCCTCCGCCAGCGCACCGCGGCCGAACATGCCCAGGTCGAGGCTCTCGTCGATGCCGTGCCAGCGGCTGCTCGGATCGCCGACGCCGGTGACGAGCACCGCCGCGTTCGGGAACGTCCGCGCGAACTCGGCGATGAACGGGATCGACCCGCCGATGCCGACCTCGACCAGTTCGTTGCCGTACGCCGCCGCGAAGGTGCGGCGGGCGACGTCGTACGCGGCGCCCGTGGTGGACAGCGAGAACGGCTCGGCGGTGCCGGTGCCGGGGGTCACGGTGACGTGCGCTCCCCACGGAACCTGCGCCGCGAGGTGCTCGGCGAGGGCTTTCTGCGCGGTGGTGGCGTCGTCGCCGGGGCCGAGGCGGAGGCTGACCACGGCCCGTGCGCGCGGAACGAGGATGTTGGCGGCCTCGGCGACGCGGGGCGCGTCGATCGCGAGCACGGCGACGGCGGGCTTGGTCCAGGTCCGCTCCACGATGCTGCCCGAGCCGATGAGCGCCACCCCGGACAGCAGCCCGGCGTCGCCGCGGAACGTGGCCTCGTCGACGTCGGGCGCTTCGGACGTGCCGTGGACGAGGCCGGGCACCGCGACGTCGCCGTGCTCGTCGTGCAGCCCGGCCAGGGCGCGGCAGAGTGCCGTGAGGGCATCGCCGATCGGACCGCCGAACACGCCCGAGTGCACGGGCCGTTCCAGCACCGACACCTCGACGACCACGTCAACCAGCCCGCGCAGGCTGGTCGTGAGCGCAGGCACGTCGACCGCCGGGTTGCCCGCGTCGGCGATGATGATCACGTCGCAGGCCAGCGCGTCGCGGTGCGCGCGCAGGAAGGCGGGAAGGGTGGGTGAGCCGGACTCCTCCTCGCCCTCGACGAAGAGCGTGACCCCGACCGGCGGGCGGCCGTCGAAGGCGCGCAAGACGGTGAGGTGGGTCATGACGCCCGCCTTGTCGTCGGCGGCGCCGCGACCGTAGAGGCGACCGGCCCGCTCGGTGGGCTCGAAGGGCGGCGACGTCCACTCCGCGTCGCCGCCGGTGGGCTGCACGTCGTGGTGGGCGTAGAGCAGCACGGTGGGTGCGCCGGGCGGGGCAGGCCAGTGGGCGAGGACGGCGGGCGCGCCCCCGTCGACCGCGACGACCCCCACCTCGGCCGCGCCTGCGCCCCGCGCCAGCTCGGCGACGGCCTCGGCGCTGCGGCGGGTGTCGTCCGCGTGCGTGGGGTCGGCCCAGATGCTCGGGATGCGGACGAGGCGCTCCAGATCGGCACGCGCGGCGGGCAGTTCCCGCTCGACGGCGGCGCGCAGGCCTGCGTCGTCGGGCCTGGTCACGGGCTGGTCGGTCACGCCGGCCGACTACGCGGGCCGACGCGGACGGTGATCGCTGCGCCAAGTGGGGTGCGCGGTCGTGCACGGGGTCCGAGGTCGCCCCGTCGTGGTGGAGTGGCGGACTCGAGTGGTGAGGTGCGACTCGCCCGGGCCGAGAGCCGGAACTCGCGGGAGCGGGCGGCGGGGACCGTAGGCTGCTGGCATGTCCCGGTTCCTGGCGACGTTGCTGGAGTCCGCATCCCGGTCGTCCCACGGCATGGTCACCGGCGAGCCCCGCGAGCCCGTTCGGCGCACCTGGGCCGAGGTCCACGACCGCGCCCGCGCGATGGCCGCCACCCTGCGCGGCGAGATCGACGGACGCCCCGGGCTCGGCCCGGGCGCCGCGGTGGGCGTGCTCGCGGGTGAGCCGGTCTCGATCGCCCCGCTCGCCCAAGCCGTCTGGCTCTGCGGCGGCAGCGTGACCATGCTGCACCAGCCCACGGCCCGCACCGACCTCGCCACGTGGGCCGAGGACACCGTCTCCGTGCTCAAGATGATCGACGCCGCGCTCGTCGTGCTCGGTCCCCCCTTCGACGCGCTCGCCCCGATCCTCTCCGAGCGCGGCATCCCGTTCCGCACCTTCGACGCCCTCGACGGCGACGCCACCGCCGTTCACGCCGACGCGGCCGTCGCCGGCGAAGACGACACCGCGCTCCTCCAGCTGACCAGCGGCTCGACCGCCGAGCCGAAAGCGGTCCGGATCACCCACGCCAACCTGCACGCCAACATCACGGCGATGGCGGAGGCGTCACGCCTCGACGTCGACCGGGACGTGCAGGTGTCATGGCTGCCGCTCTTCCACGACATGGGGATGGTCGGGTTCCTGACCGTGCCGATGACGCTCGGGATGGAGCTGGTCACGGTCACCCCGCTCGACTTCCTCGGCCGCCCCATCATGTGGGCCGAGCTGATCTCCAAGTACCGCGGCACCGTGACGGCCGCGCCGAACTTCGCCTACGCCGTGCTCGGCCGCCAGCTCGCGCGCGCCGAAGGCCCGCTCGACCTGTCGTCGCTGCGCATCGCGCTGAACGGTGCTGAGCCGATCGACCCGGTCGCGGTCGGCGCCCTCGTCGACGCGGGCGCGCGGTTCGGGCTGCGGCCCGAGGCCGTGCTGTGCGCGTACGGGATGGCCGAGACGGCGCTCGGGGTGGCGTTCGCGCCGGTGGAGACGGGCCTGGCCGTCGACGAGATCGACGCCGAGGACCTCGAGACCCGCAGGCTCGCCACCCCCGGCACCGGCCGCAGCTTCCCGAAGCTCGGGCCGCCGCTGCCGGGCATCGAGGTGCGCGTGGTGGGCGAGCACGGCGCCGTGCTCGGTGAGCGTGAAGTCGGGGTGCTGCAGCTCCGCGGGCCGTCCGTGACGCCGGGCTACCTCACCATCGCCGGTCCGGTCGCCGCCCAGGACGCCGACGGCTGGTTCGACACCGGCGACGAGGGCTACCTGGCGGACGGCCAGGTCGTCGTGTGCGGCAGGCGCAAGGACCTGATCATCATGGGCGGCCGCAACATCTACCCGACCGACATCGAACGCGCCGCGAGCACGGCGGCCGGGGTGCGCGCGGGCAACGCGGTAGCCGTGCGGCTCGCCGCGGGGGAGGCGCAGCACCGGGAGTCGTTCGCGGTGGTCGTCGAGTCCCGGCAGGCCGGCGACCCCGACGCGGAGCGCGGCATCGGCAAGGATGTGACGAGCCGCGTCGTGTCGGCGGTGGGGGTGCGGCCCGCGCGGGTGGTGGTGCTGGCGCCCGGGACCCTCCCGAAGACGCCGTCGGGCAAGCTCCGCCGCGCGGCCACCGCCGAACTCCTGCGCAGCTGACCCCGCTGGGGTGCGTCGCGGAAGCTCGGGTGATCGCGACGAGTCGCACCGGATGCCGGTGGCGAGCTGTGTGACGTGCGGTTCGCGCCGATCAACCGGACAGCGCGTGGAACCGGTTCTGCGTGGGCTCCAGCCCCTCGGCCAGCAGTGCCTCGGTGGCGTCGGCGGCCAGGTCGACCGCGAACTCCAGCTCCTTGCGCTCGGTGGCCGAGAACCGCTTGAGCACGTAGTCGGCCGGGTCCTGCCTGCCCGGGGGACGCCCGATGCCGAAGCGCACGCGCAGGTAGTCCTTCGTGCCCAGCGACGTGCTGATCGACCGCAGCCCGTTGTGCCCGCCCTCGCCGCCGCCCTGCTTGAGCCGTACGACGCCGAACCCGAGGTCGAGGTCGTCGTGCACGACGACGAGCTCGCCGCCGTAGTAGCGCACCAGCCCGGCGACCGGACCTCCGGACACGTTCATGTAGGTGCGGGGCTTGGCCAGCACGACCCGCCGCCCGGCGAGGCGGCCCTCCAGCACGTCGGCGCCCGTCCGGTGGCGGGAGAACCGCCCGCCACCGGCGCGGGTGGCGAGCAGCTCGACGACGCGGAAGCCGACGTTGTGGCGGGTGTCGGCGTATTCGGGGCCCGGGTTGCCGAGCCCGACCACCAGGGCGGGGCCCGGCATCGCGGTCACTCTTCTTCGTCGGCCGCGGGCTCCTCCGCCCCGACCTCCGCCTCGGTGTCGGTCTCCGCCTCGGCCTCCTCGGGCGCCGCGCCCGCGTCGGCCTCGGTGGCGGGCACGACGTGGACGATGAGCTGCTCGGGATCGCCGCGCAGCTCGGTGTTGGCGGGCAGCGTGATCTGGCCCGCGAGGAACTGCGTGCCGATCCGGGCGCCCTCGACCGAGACCTCGATCTGCTCGGGGATGCTCGAGACGTCGGCCTCCACCTCGAGCGTGTTCAGCTCCTGCGTGACGAGGGTGCCGGGCGCCGCGTCGCCGGTGATGACCACCGCGACGTCGACCACGACCTTCTCGCCCCGCCGGATCACCAACAGGTCGACGTGCTCGATGTAGGGCCGGATCGGGTGCGCGACGACGGTCTTGGTGAGCGCCAGCTGCGGGCGGCCCGCGACGTCGATGGTGAGGACGGCGTTGCGGCCCTGCTCGCGCACGATGCGCTTGAACTCCAGCTCCGGCAGGGCGAGGTGCTGCGGGTCGGTGCCGTGCCCGTACAGGACGGCGGGGATCTTGCCCGCGCGTCGGGTGCGGCGGGCGGCGCCCTTGCCGAACTCCGTGCGGGTCTCGGCGACGATGTGGGCCTCGGCCACGGTGGTCTCCTCGTTCTGCGTGATGTGGACGCGCGGCGAGGGCACCGGCACGGGCCGGGCCACGTCGATCACGGCGGGCCGACGTGCACCCGCCCTCGCCGCGGAACTGGCGACCACGATACGCGAGGTCGGAACGCTCCCCGACGTCCGGGCTCGGCCTGTGGACAACCCTGTGGGGATGTGGATAACCGGGCTCCGGGGCGCGGCGCGCGACGGCCGGTGATCGGACGGCGGCGTACGCTCGTCGTGTGAGTAGGGCCGGGGAGGTGATCATGCACCGGCGTGACTCGTTCGATGGGACGGCCCGCAGCAACCGTTCGGCGCATCGATCGCTGGACGGGCCTGGACGCTTGACGGCATACGCGGCACGGTGTACGCGATGAGCTCGGAGACCGATCACCCCCGCCAGCGCACCGTCGCGGAGCTGCTTGCCGCGCACGGCGACGGCACGGTGACCGGTCGCCGAGCGCGGAGGCGAGCGGCGGAGGACGCGGCAGGCGCGGATGGGCCCGGTGCCGCCGGCGGGGCCTACCCCGCCGCCGTCGGAAGCGGTGCCGATTCCGCACAGGCCACGGCCGTCGGTGATCCGGGCTCGGCGGTCGGCGGTGCGGCAGCGGGAGGCTCCGACCTGCCGGGCGGCGCGCCCGGTCCTGCGCCGGGCCAGGCGTCGACCGGAGCGGCCGACAGCGGCGCACCGCGCGGCAACGGGGCGGCGCTCGGCCATGGGGCCGCGTTCGGCAACGGCGCAGCGTTCGACAACGGGGCCGCGTTCGACAACGGGGCCGCGTTCGACAACGGCCGCGTGACAACGGCCGCGTTCGACAACGGGGCCGCGTTCGACAACGGCGCAGCGTTCGGCAACGGCGCCGCGTTCGACAACGGGGCCGCATTCGACAACGGCGCCGCGTTCGACAACCGGGCCGCGTTCGAGAACGGGGCCGCATTCGACAACGGGGCGCCGCGTGGCGATGGCGCGGCGTTCGGGAATGGCCCGTCGCCCGGCAGCGGGGGAGCGTTCGGGAACGGCGCACCGTCCGCGCCTGGCCGTGGCCCGTCGTCCGGCAGCGGTCCGACCCCGTCGGTCTACGGTGCCGGCTCGTCCCCTGCAGGCGCCCCGTTCCCGACCGTCAACCCGTTCCCGACCGTCAACGGCGGCCTCACCTCGTCGCCCGCCAGCGGGCCGTCATCGGCGCCGGGAGGCACCGGCTCGTCGCCTCCCAGTGGCCCGTTACCGACGGTCAACGGCGGTCTGGGCTCCTCGCCCGCCAATGGCTCGTTTCCGGTGCAGGGTGGGCTGACTTCGTCGCCCGCGAGCGGGCCCTTGCCGATGCAGGGTGGACCGACCTCGGCGCCCGCCAGCGGCCCGTTCCCGGTGGTGCCGGGCGGTCCCGGCTCGTCGCCCGCGAGTGGGCCGTTCCCGGTGGTGCCGGGCGGTCCCCGCTCGTCGCCCGCGAGTGGGCCGTTCCCGGCGGTGCCGGGTGGCGGCGGCTCGTCGCCTGCAGGCGGCCCGTTCCCGGCGGTGCCCGGTGCGCCCGCTGCGTCGCCTGCGAGTGGGTCGTTCCCGACCGTCAACGGCGCCCCGGCTTCGCCGGCCCACAGTGGTCCTCTTCCGACCGTCGACAATGGATCCGGCCCGACGGTTGCCGACGGGCGCTTCCCGCCGGGCAACGGGGCTCCCCCCGGATGGGCGTCGCGTCCGGGCGCGCCCGCCAACGGCACGGGCCGCCCCCCGAACGGCACCGCAGGCCCGGCCGGACCGGTCGCGTGGGGTCGTGGGCCCGGCGCCGCGGAGGGCGCGCCCGCACCACCGGCCGACGGCGCTACCCCCGGCTACGCCGCGTGGGGTGCCGCCGCCGAGAGCGCCCCACCCGCAGGCGGCGGAGCCCCGCCGTGGGGACGCGACCCCCGGCCGCCGATGGGGCGCGGCCGACCGGTCGGTGGATCCGACGGGTGGCGAGCGGGAGCCGACCCCGGCGGAATGCCGCCGGGCAGCGGCCAGCCTGCCGACCTGCGGGGAGATGGCGCCCCGGGGGGCGCCGCGGCAGGCAAGGGGCGTCCGCCCACGCCGTGGGGGCCGGATGGCGAGACCGACCCCGACGTCCGCGCCGCCGGTCGCGAGTCCCGCGGAAGCGGCCCGGGAGGCGGAGCTGCCGACCGCGCCGTCCCGCCGAGCCGAGACGGCCGCGCCGGGGGCGCCCGGAAGCGGCACCGTCCCAGCCCGCGGCGCCACACGAACCTGCCCGACGTTGCCGCGCTCGCCCATCCCGACAGCGACGCCGCCTTCGTCAACGGCGGCGCCGTCTACGCCGACACCTACCGTCCCGGGCAGGAGTCCACTGAGGACAGCTCCGCCGCGGGGGCCACGCACCGCATCGGCGACGCGGTGCCGTCGGCGCAGGACGGGCGCGATGCGCGGCGATCCGGTCCGATGCGCAGGCGCGCCGACCGCACCACGATGCTCGATCCCGGCAAGACCGGCCCCATCGAGACCCAGGCGACCCCGGACGACGGCGGCCCCTCGACCGCGGTGGGCCTCGCCCCGCGGGGTGCCGAGGCCTGGCACCGCGACCGCACCACGCGCCGCGGCGCGCACGACGGTGGGCAGGCCACCGAGGCCGACCCCTTCGATCTCGACGACGAGGCCGATGACGCCCTCGACGACTACGACGACTACGACGACTTCGGCGACGACACCGGGGTCGCGACCGACGCCGACCCCGACGACCACCCCGCGGGCCTGGCCGCCGCACCCCGGCGGCGCGCGCGACCGCCCACCCCGTCCGCCGGGCAGGCGTGGGCCGCCGTCGTCGCCCAGTGGGTCGCGGGCGCCGTCGGTGGAGCCGCGCTCTGGGTCGGGTTCCGCTTCCTCTGGCGCGATCTCCCGGTCGTCGCGCTGGCCGCGGCGGTGCTGGTCACCGTCGGCCTCGTGCTCGTCGTCCGCGCGCTGATGCACAACGACGACCGCCGCACCACGCTGTTCGCCGTGCTCGTCGGCCTCCTGCTGACGGTGTCGCCGGCGATCCTCGTCCTTCTGGGACGGTGAGGCCGATGCGGCCCACGCCCGGTCCGCCTGTCGCGATGTCGACGGCCTCGGTGTACCCCGAGCCCGTCGCCGCCGGGTTCGAGCTGGCCGCCGAGCTCGGCTACGACGGCGTCGAGCTGATGGTGTGGGGCGACCCGGTGAGCCAGGACGTCGCCGCGGTCGCCCGGCTCGCCGAGCAGCATGGCGTGCCGGTGACGGCGGTGCACGCGCCCTGCCTGGCCGTCACGCAGCGGGTGTGGGGATCCGACCCGATCGTGCGGATCCGGCGCTCCGTCGCCGCGGCCGAGCGGCTGGGCGCCACCACCGTGGTGCTGCACCCGCCGTTTCGCTGGCAGCGGCGCTACGCCGAACAGTTCGCCGACGAGGTGGACCGTGCGGGCGAGGTCGCCGGGGTCGCGCTGGCGGTGGAGAACATGTTCCCGGTGGTGCGGGGCCGGATGCGCACCGTGCCATACGAGCCCGGCTTCGACCCCACCGAGGTCGGCCACCGCCACTACACCCTGGATCTGTCGCACACCGCGGCCGCCGGGGTGGACGCGCTCGCCCTCCTCGAGCGGATGGGCGCGGGCCTGTGCCACGTGCACCTCGCGGACGGCAGCGGCGGCCCCCGCGACGAGCACCTCGTCCCCGGCCGCGGTACCCAACCCTGCGCCGAGGTGCTGCAGCGGCTGGCGGACACGGGCTACGACGGCACGGTGGTGGCCGAGATCAGCACTCGCCGCTGCCGCACGCGCTACGACCGCGCCACGATGCTCGCCCAGTCCCTGCTCTTCGCCCGGCTGCACCTGCAGCCCACCGCGGACCGCGAGGTGGCGCGACCCACGGTGTGATCGTCGCCGCTGGATGCCATCCTGAAACGGAGGCGAAGGCAAGGGCCCTTCGACGACGGAGTCAACGGCTTGGCCGGGCGGGGGTAGGACGGATCATGCCACCGCGTGTCGCCGCGCCGCCGTTCCGCGCCGCCGTCGCGATCAAACCGCTCGGCGACGGGCGGTTCGGCGCCGAGCTGGGCGACCTCTGGACCGTCGGCCCCAAGGCGCACGGCGGACTGTTGTTGGTACTGCTCGTCCGGGCCGCGTTGGGCCGCCTCGACGCCGACGCGCCCGGCCTCGCCCCCGACCCCCTCGCCGTCGCCGCCGACTTCCTCCGCGCCCCCGACCCCGGCCCGGTCACGATGACCACGGACGTGCTCAAGATCGGCCGCACCGTGTCGGTGGTCGCGGTGCGGATGCACCAGGACGACCGGCTCATGCTCGCCGCGTCCGTGACGGCCGGGCGGCTGCCCGACGGCGAGCCGCGCTGGGCGGAGGCGCGCGAGCAGCCCGCCGATCCGCCCGCCGACGCCATCGACCCGTCGGCCCGACCCAGCGTCTTCGGCCTCGCCCGTAGCTGCGACCTGCGGTTCGACGCCGCGACGATGGCGTTCCTCCGCCGCGAGCAGGCGCCGCCGGTGCTGCGCGGCTGGACCCGCACCCGCGAGGAGCCGGTCGACGTCCTGTTCGCCCTCCTCGCGGGAGACATCCTGCCGCCGACCGTGTTCAACCTCGGCGGCGCGATGGGCTGGGCGCCCACCGTGCAGCTCACCGCGTTGCTGCGCGGCCATCCGGCGCCGGGATGGCTGCGGATCGCGTCGCGGGCCGATGTCGTCGCGGGGCCGTGGTTCGACGAGGACGTCACGGTCGCCGACTCAGCCGGACGGGTGGTGTGCCAGGCCCGCCAGCTCGCGCTTTCCCCGCTCCCCGACGCCCGTGTGCCCCACCCCGCCGTGCCCTCCGCCGCTGCCGCCCCGCCCGCCATTCCATGATCGCCCCGTCCGGCGTCCCATGATCGCCGATTCGGTGCGAAAACCGGCCAGAATCGGCCACTTTCGCGCCGAAACGGTGATCATGGCGCGGTGGGCTCACGGGCGGCCGCGACGGGACCGGGGTGGGCCCGCGGGGTTAGCCTCCCGGCATGGGCGTAGTCGCGGTGCTGGGGGCGGGCAAGATCGGTGAGGCGTTGCTCGCGGGGCTGCTCGCCGCGGGCCGCACGACCGACGAGCTGATGTTCACCGAGCGCTACCCGGAGCGCGCGGCGGAGCTGACCGCGCGCCACGGCATCGCGGCCGTCGACGTGCCGGAGGCCGCGGCCCGGGCCGACGTGCTCGTCGTCGCGGTGAAGCCCCAGGACATCGCCCCCGTCCTCGCGGAGCTGGCGCCGGTGCTGCGGCCCGGTACGCTCGTCGTCACGCTCTGTGCCGGCCTCCCGATCGCGCTGTTCGAGGGCGCGCTGCCGGAGGGGACACCGGTGGTGCGGGTCATGCCCAACACCCCGATGCTGGTCGGCGAGGCGATGAGCGCCGTGTCGCCGGGCAGCCACGCCACGGCCGAGCAGCTCGCGGTCGTCGAGAAGATGCTCGCCTCCGTCGGGCGCGTGGTGCATGTGCCGGAGTCGCAGCAGGACGCCGTCACCGCGCTGTCGGGCTCCGGCCCCGCCTACTTCTTCTTCCTCGTCGAAGCCATGATCGACGCCGGGATCCTGCTCGGGCTGCCGCGCGCCGTCGTCGCCGAGCTCATCGTCCAGTCGGCGTACGGCGCGGCGCTGATGCTGCGCGAGTCGGCGGATCCTCCGGTGCTCCTGCGCGAGGCCGTGACCTCCCCGGCGGGCACGACGATCGCGGCCATCCGCGAGCTGGAGCGCCACGGCGTGCGGGCCGCGTTCTTCGACGCCATCGAGGCCGCCCGAGACCGCTCGATCGAGCTGGGTCGCGCGGCGCAGCAGGGCTGACACCGATCGGAGGAGATTGCTCACCCCGGCGCGCACCTGAATGCCCCGACCGGGTGCACCCGCCGGTCTTCCTCGTCACACGGGCCCCGCTAGACTCAACGGGAACTCCTAGAAAGCGGTGAGCGGATGGCGACCGAGCCCGAGATCCACCTCGCCCAGGTCCAGTTCCTGACGGTGGCCGAGGTCGCGGCGATGATGCGGGTTTCCAAGATGACCGTCTACCGCCTCGTGCACGGTGGCGAGCTGCCGGCGGCGCGGGTCGGGCGCTCGTTCCGGGTGCCGCGCCACGCCGTCGAGGAATACCTGCGCTCCGCCTACTTCGACGTGGGCTGAACGCACTCGGCTAGACTCGATCGAATTCCTCGCCCGGCCGCCGTCGGGCCGTAGACCCACAGGAAGGCCGCCGTATGGGCTCAGTGATCAAGAAGCGCCGCAAGCGGATGTCGAAGAAGAAGCACCGCAAGCTCCTCCGCAAGACCCGCGTGCAGCGGCGCAAGCTCGGCAAGTAGACCTTCCGCGAAACGGCCGGTGGCTCGCCCACCGGCCGTTCGTGCATGCGTGGGATGTGATGCGGTCGCTGCCCATCCCCCGCCCGGCCGGACTAGCATCGATTACTCACCGCGCTCATCCGATTCACCTGGGGCCACGATTTGCCGCCGACCGTCGTTCTCGTCACCGGGGTCAGCAAGTTCCTCGGTGGGTACCTCGCCGCACGGCTCGCGGCCGATCCCACCATCGAGCGCGTGCTCGGTGTCGACACCGTCCCGCCGCCGCGCGATCTCCTGCGCCGCATGGGCCGCGCGGAGTTCGTGCGCGCCGACATCCGCAACCCGCTGATCGCCAAGGTCATCTCCCAGGCGTCCGTCGACACCGTCGTCCACGCCTCGCTCGCCGCCAACCCGGCCTCCTCCGGCGGGCGCACGGCGATGAAGGAGATGAACGTCATCGGCACGATGCAACTGCTCGCCGCCTGCCAGAAGGCGCCGAGCGTGCGGCGAGTCGTGCTGAAGTCCACCACCGCCGTCTACGGATCCAGCTCGCGTGATCCCGCCCTGTTCGACGAGGCGATGACGCCGAAGGACTTCCCCTCGGGCGGGTACGCCAAGGACGCCGTCGAGATCGAGGGCTACCTGCGCGGGTTCGCTCGGCGCCGTCCCGACGTCTCGGTCACCGTGCTGCGCTTCGCCAACCTCATCGGCCCGCGGATCGACACCGTCTTCACCCGCTACTTCGCGCTGCCCGTGGTGCCCACGGTGCTGGGCTACGACGCCCGCGTGCAGCTGCTACACGAGGAGGACGCGCTCGCCGTGCTGGAACGCGCGGCGAGCCTGGAGCTGCCCGGCACGTTCAACGTCGCCGCCGACGGCGTTCTGCTGCTCTCCCAAGCCATCCGCCGGGCGGGCCGGATCGCGATCCCGGTGCCCGCGCCCGCGGTCGGCCCGGTCAGCCGGATCGTCCGCGGCGCTCGGCTCGTCGACTTCTCGCCCGAGCAGATGCGCCTGCTCAACTTCGGGCGTGTGGTGGACAACCGGCGGCTGCGCACCCAGTTCGGCTTCACCCCGCGCTGGACCACAATGCAGGCCTTCGACGACTTCGTGCGCGGCCGCGCACTGCGCCCGGTGATCCCGCCCGCGCGGGTGGAGTCGCTGGAGCGCGGCGTGCTCGCCGCCGTCAAGGCCCTGCGATGACGGTCACGCGCATCCGCCACCCGCGAGCCACGAGGGGAGCCGCCGTGTCGGAGGCTCGGATCATCCCACTGCACGCCGACGAGTCCGGAAACCGCACCCGTTGGCGGCTGGGCGACCGGCGCCGCACTCCGCCGCCGCCCGTCCCCGAACCGGAACCCGAGCCCGAGGACATCGCGCCTGCGTGGGAGGAGTCGGTGGCCGCCATGGCGAGGTTCCTGCGCCGACGCCTGGAGGGTGACTACGCCGTCGATGACTTCGGCTTCGACGTCGACCTCAACGACAACGTCATCCTCCCGGTCCTGCGCCCGCTGTACGAGAAGTGGTTCCGTACCGAGACGATCGGCATGCACAACGTGCCCGACGTCGGGGGCGCGCTCGTCGTGGCCAACCACTCGGGCACCCTTCCGCTCGACGCGCTGATGACCGCGGTCGCGCTGCACGACGACCATCCGGCCCGTCGGCACCTGCGGATGCTCGGCGCGGACTTCATGTTCAGGTTCCCGGGGGTGGGGCCGCTCGCCCGCAAGCACGGCGCCACGCTGGCCTGCAACCCGGACGCGGAGCGGCTCATGTCCGCGGGTCAGCTCGTCGGCGTGTGGCCGGAGGGGTTCAAGGGCATCGGCAAGCCGTTCCGCGACCGCTACAAGCTGCAGCGCTTCGGCCGCGGCGGCTTCGTGGCGGCCGCGCTGCGCACCGGGGTCCCGATCATCCCGTGCTCGATCGTGGGCGCGGAGGAGATCTACCCGAAGATCGGCGACATCAAGCCGCTGGCCCGCCTGCTCGGCGCGCCCTACTTCCCCGTCACGCCGACGTTCCCGCTGCTCGGCCCGCTCGGGCTGGTCCCGCTGCCGTCGAAGTGGCTGATCGAGTTCGGCGAGCCGATCCGCACCGACGCGATCAGCGCGAGCGAGGCGGACGACCCGATGACCGTGTTCAACCTGACCGACCAGGTGCGCGAGACCATTCAGCACACCCTCTACCGCCTTCTGTCACAGCGCCGAAACGCGTTCTTGGGCTAGGCCGCGTCCCGCGGACGCGGCCAACGCGGGCAGTATCGACGCCATGGCGCTCACCTACGCCCATGACATCGACATCACGGTCCGGGTGAACGGCCGCGCGGTGCACGCGGTCGTCCACCCCCGAACCACGCTGCTGGACTGGCTCCGCGAGGAGGTCGGGCTCACCGGCACCAAGAAGGGCTGCAACGAAGGCGCGTGCGGCACGTGCACCGTGCTCGTCGACGGCCACCGCATGAACGGCTGCCTCACCCTCGCCGTGCAGTGCGACGGCCGGGAGGTCACCACCGTCGAGGGCCTCGCCGACGGCGACGCGCTGAGCCCCGTCCAACAGGCCTTCCGCGACCTCGACGCCTTCCAGTGCGGCTACTGCACGCCCGGCCAGCTCGTCTCGGCCACCGCCTGCATCGCCGAGGGCCACGCCACCGACGAGCTCACGGTGCGCGAGTGGATGAGCGGCAACATCTGCCGCTGCTCGTCGTACCCGCAGATCACGGCGGCCGTCCTGGCCGCCGCGGAGGCGACGCGATGATCGACTTCGCCTACGCCCGCGCGGCGTCCGAAACCGAAGCCGTCGCCGCGCTCGCCGACGACCACGCCGCCGTCCTCGCGGGTGGCACCGAGCTCCTGAACTGGGTGCGGCTGGGGATCACGGCGCCCGAGCGGGTCGTCGACATCGGCGGCCTCGACGAGCTGCGCGGTGTCACCAGCGACGGTGACGCCCTGCGCATCGGCGCCCTCACGACGTTGAACGAGATCGGCGAGCACCCGCTCGTCGTCGCCCGCGCGGGCGCACTGGCCTCGGCGTGCCTGCAGGCCGCGTCCGCGCAGATCCGCAACCGGGCCACGCTCGGCGGCAACGTGCTGCAGCGCACCCGCTGCGCCTACTTCCGCGCCGAGGAGCCCGTCCCGTGGCCGTGCAACCGGCGCGCGCCCGGCAGCGGCTGCGCCGCCCGTCACGGCCTGCACGAGCGGCACGCGATCTTCGGGTGGACCGACGAGTGCGTCGCCGTGCAGCCGTCCGACCCGGCGGTGGCGCTCGCGGCGCTGGACGCGGAGGTCGACGTCGTCGGCCCGGCGGGCCCGCGCACGATCCCGAGCACCGCGTTCCACCTCACCCCGCAGGAAGCGGGCCTGCGGGAGAACCGGCTCGAACCGGACGAGTTGATCGTGGGCTACCGCATCCCGCTCGAACGCGATGGTGGCGGTCAGGCCTACGTGAAGATCCGCGAGCGGGCGTCGTACGAGTACGCGATCGTGTCCGCGGCGGCCGCGGTGCGGCAGGACGGCGCAGGCATCGTCTCGGGGCGCGTGGCGCTCGGCTCGGTGGCGGGCAAGCCGTGGCGGCTGCCGGACATCGCGGGGGTGCCGCTCACCCGCGAGGCGCTGCTGCCCGTCATCGAACGGGGGATGGCCGACGCCGCGCCGCTGCCCCGCAACGGGTTCAAGGTGACCATGGCCCGCAACGCCGCGGTCCGCGCCCTGCTCACCGCCGGAGGTGCGCGATGACCGTCACCCGGATCGAGGCCGCCGACAAGCTCACCGGCACCGCCCGGTTCGCGGCCGACCACCGGCCCGAAGGGGTGCTGCACGCCGTGCTCGTGGGCGCACCGGTTGCGACGGGCACGCTCCGCGCGGTCGACGCCACCGCGGCCCGTGCGCTGCCGGGGGTGACGGCCGTGCTCACCGCGGCCGACCTGCCCGACTTCCCCCGCCTCGAAGCCCCCGCGGCCGTGCTGACGCTGCCGTTCACCGACGACCGGATCGCCTGCGAGGGCTGGCCGGTCGCGATCGTGCTCGGCGAGTCGGTCGAGGCTGCGGAGGCCGGACGCGCGGCCGTCGCCGTCGACTGCGCCGCCGAGACACCGGTCCTGCTCGGCGCGGGGGAGCGGTCACCGGCGATGGGCCCGGAGGCCGTCGTCTTCGACAAGGGCGATGTCGACGCCGCCCGCGCGCAGGCCGCCGTGCGCGTCGAGCAGACCTACCTCCAGGCTGCGCGGCACCACAACACGATGGAGACCTCCGGCACCGTCGCCCGGTGGGACGGCGACCGCGTCACGCTCTGGGACGCCGTGCAGGCCAGCTCGACCGTCATCCCCGTCGTCAGCGCGGCGTTCGGGATCGACGCGGCGAACGTGCGCGTCGTCTCCCCGCACACCGGCGGCGGCTTCGGCGCCAAGGGCTACATCTGGCCGCACGAGATCCTCGCCGCCGCGGCGGCCCGGGTGGCGGGGCGGCCGGTGAAGCTGCACCTGCGCCGGGCCGACCAGTTCTCCGCCGTCGGCTACCAGCCGTGGATGGAGCAGACGATCCGGCTCGCCGCGGACGCGAAGGGGAAGCTGCTCGGGGTCGAGCACCACGCCGTCAACAACGCGGGCCTGGTGGAGACGCACGTCGAGCCGGCCACCGAGGCGAGCAAGTCGCTCTACGCCGCGCCCGCGATCCGGCTGCGGCAGGAGATCGAGCGGGTGTCGCTCAATGTGCCGACGCCGATGCGGGCGCCGGTCGAGGGGCCCGGCCTGTGGGCGCTGGAAAGCGCGATGAACGAGCTCGCCGACGCCGTCGGGGTCGATCCGCTGGATCTTCGGCTGGCCAACTTCGCCGACGTGTCGCCCGCGGACGGCAGGCCGTGGTCGAGCAACCGGCTGCGCGAGGCGTACGCGGAGGGGGCCCGCCGCTACGGCTGGCGCAGCCGCCACGATCGTCCGCGGCAGGACGGCCCGTGGCGGATCGGGCACGGGATGGCCACCTGCTCGATGGGCAGCTTCCGGTTCCCCGGCGCCGCGCGGGTGCACCTGTCGGCCGACGGCGGCGCGGTCGTCGAGAGCAACGTGCACGACATCGGCAGCGGCGCGCAGACCGTGCTCGCCCAGATCGCGGCCGAGGAGCTGGGCGTTCCGCTCGACCGGGTCGCCACGCGATGGGGCGACACCGACCTCCCGCGCACCGGGCCCACGTACGGCTCGTCCACGACGATGGGCACCGGCAGCGCGGTCGCCGCGGCGTCGCGCGACGTCGCCAAGCAGCTGGCCGACCTGGGGCTCGACGCAGGCCAGATGGCCGACGCCGGTGTCGACGAGCTCGTCGGCGAGGGCACGTACGAGCTGCCGGGTGGGGCGACGTTCAACGGCGACGGCGAGGGCACGCCCTACGCCATGCGCACGTGGGGCGCGGTCTTCGTCGAGGTGGGCGTCGACCCGGACTTCGGCGTGTTGCGGCTGCGGCGGGCCGTCGGCGTCTATTCGGCGGGTCGGATCGTGAACCCGCTCACGGCGCGGGCGCAGATGGTCGGCGCGATCGTCTGGGGCTGGGGCAAGGCGACCATGGAGGAGAGCGACCAGGAGCCGGTGTACGGCCGGTGGCTGGCGAAGAACCTGTCCAACGTGGCCGTGCCGGTCAACGCGGACATCCCGGCCGACATCGACGTGTCGTTCGTCGACGAGTTCGACGAGGCGGCGAGCCTGATCGGGGCGCGGGGGATCGGCGAGCTGGGCGCCACCGGCGTCGACGCGGCGGTGGCGGCGGCCGTGCACGACGCGGTCGGGGTGCGGGTGCGCGAGGTGCCGATCCTGCCGTGGAAGGTGCTGGCGGGCCTGCCGACCTGACCCGCCCAGCCCGGCCGCCGCGCCCGTAGACAACCGCGCACCCCATGTGGCGTCCGCGCACCTCACCGGTGGGGTGCGCGGTGCGGCGGTGGGGTGCGCGGTGCGAGGTGCGCGTGCGCCAGTGCGCGGTGCTGCGGGTGCGGTGGAGGGCTGCCGGGCCGTTGGGGAGCGGGTCAGCGACGGCGGTAGGCCACGCCTGCGGCGACGGCGCCCGCGAGGGCGCCCGCGCCCAGCACGGACGGCACGCCGATCTTGGCGGCCTTGCGGCCGGTGCGGAAGTCGCGGATCTGCCAGCCGCGGGCCTTGGCGATGTCGCGCAGCTCGGAGTCCGGGTTGACCGCGACCGCGGTGCCGACGGCCGAGAGCATCGGCACGTCGTTCACGGAGTCCGAGTACGCCGTGCACCGGCGCAGGTTCAGGCCCTCGGACGCGGCGAGCGCGCGCACGGCGTGGGCCTTGGCGGGCCCGTGCAGGATCTCGCCGACCAGCCGCCCGGTGTAGACGCCGTCCACGCTCTCGGCGACCGTGCCCAGCGCGCCGGTGAGCCCGAGCCGCCGGGCGATGATCGCCGCGAGCTCGACGGGGGTGGCGGTGACCAGCCACACCCGCTGCCCGGCGTCGAGGTGCATCTGGGCGAGCGCGCGGGTGCCCGCCCAGATCCGGTCGGCCATCAGCTCGTCGTAGATCTCCTCGCCGAGCGCCGTGAACTCGTTCACCGGGTGGCCCGCGACGAACGAGAGCGCGGTGTCGCGGTGCTCCGAGACGTCGGTCTCGCGACCGCCGACCCGGAACTTGATCTGCTGCCACACGAAGCCGAGCAGATCGGAGGTGGTGAAGAACTTGCGGGCGGCGAGCCCGCGGGCGAAGTGGAAGATCGACGCGCCGACCATCATCGTGTTGTCGACGTCGAAGAACGCAGCGGCGGTGAGGTCGGCGAGCGGGGCCTCGGCAGGTCTCGCTTCGCTCTGCGCGGAGACGGCCGCCGCGGCCGACGCCTCACCGGCGACGACGGCGGGATCGTCGGACCGTGCTGCTCCTGACACGTGCGGGCCTCCGGTGCTGCGGACTTCGGACACCCACCCTACTGTCGCGTCCCCGGCCGGGCGGACCTCTCCGCCCGGCCAGGGGACTCAGCCGAGCAGCCCGCCCGACTTGCCCGGCACGAGCGGCGGCACCGTGATCGGGACGGGCAGCGGCAGCGGCACGTTGACGTTCTTCTTGTCCTCGGGAGACGGGGCCGGGCTGGTCGTCGGCGTCGGCGCCGCGGCGCCGTTCTGGCTTCCCGACCCGACCTGGACACCGGGCAGAAGCGCCGGATCCGAGCCGCCGTCCTGCTGTGGCTGCTGCTGTTGTTCCTGCTGTTGTTGCTGCGCCGTGGCCTGCCCGGCTTGCTGGCCGGTCGGCGTGCCCGTCGCGGCGCGGGCCCGGTCCGTCGGCGTGGATCCTGCCGGGCTGCCGCCGCCCCCGGTGGTCGCCTGGCGGGCGGCGCAGGGGCCTTCGGCGGGCAGCGGCCCGAGGTCGTCCACGGTGCCCGAGGTGACCTCGCCGCAGCCGGACCGGGCCGTCAGCGCGACCGCCCGGCGGTGCACGCGGTCGAGCAGGTGCAGCGCGTCGTCCGCGGGCGGCTGGGCCGCCGCGGGCAGCGTGGTGCGCAACGCCGACAACCGGGTGGTCTGCTGGGTCGCCCAGCCCGACAGGTCGGCGGCCGAGCGGTCGGGGTTGTCACCGGAGAGCACCTGGCGGGTGCCCGCTCCGGTGGCGCTCTCGAAGTCCTGGAACGCCGAGGCGTAGGCGGGCGGGTCGGTCACGCCTGCGCGGGCCATCCGCTCGATCTCGTCGAGTCGGGTGGCGGCGAGGTCGAGGTCGTGCTGACCGCGGGACGCGCCTCCGAAGATCCCGCCCGCGGCCTCGGCGGCGCGCTTGATGCCGTAGAGCGGGTCGCCGGGCACGGCGTCGCGGCTGGCGAACACGCCGCCGCCCGCGAGGGCGAGCACGGCGACCAGCGCGGCCATGCCGACCGCCATGATCCGGCGGGTCACGCTCGGCGGTACCGGCCGGGCGGCCGGGCGGCTGGGCAGGGCGTGCCTTCGCCGCCGTCGCGGGCGCACCGCGCGGGCCAGATCCGGCTCGGCGAGGATCGCGGTCGACGGGCCCGTCTCGGCGCCGTCGGCCACGGCCCGCAGGACGGTCGGCCGCTCCGCATCGGACGCCGCGGCACCTGCGGCGGTGGACGCGGCACACGGGGACACCGCCCGCTCCGCATCGGCCGCAGCCGAGTCGGCCGCAGCCGCGCCGCGCGTGAGCCGTCCCGCGTCGAACGCCGCGGCCTCGACGCGCTCGGTGGGCGCGCCGGGCACGGGCGTCGGCGGCACCGCGGCGGGCGCGGGCGCGGGCTCGGCGGCGGGGAAGGGCGCGACGACCGGCAGCTGCTCGGTGGGCGCACCCTCCGACATCCGCTCGGTCGCCTGCGCCTGCGGTCGCGCGGCGGCGAGACCGCCGCCGTCCGACGGCGGGCCGTCGAGCGCGAGCGCGCCCATGACCCGGGCGCGCACCCGCGCCTTGGCGTCTGCGCTCGCGGAGAACCCGGTGCCGAGCACGCGCAGCATGCCAGCGATCTCGAGGTCGCGGGCGAGCTCGGGGTCGTCGGCGGGTGGGCCGAAGGGTCGCCCCGGCTCCACCGCCTCGGCGAACCGCTCCTCGGCATCCCATATCGGGTCGCCCTGGTCGGGCATGTTGGCTGTCCTCACTACGTATCAGCTCCGTACGGGGCCAGATGCTCTCGCACCCGGCCCTTCCGACGTTCACCGACACAACGATCGGCGGCGCCCGGGGATACGGGCTCGTGACCGTTCACCGCATCGAGTCGTTCGTTCGCCGCAGCCGTAACGCCCGCGGGGGAACCACCGATAAGGCGCCGCGTCAACGGACCCCCTCCGGGAGGAGCTGTCCGAGCCGTCGGACCGCGCGGTGCTGGAGGGCTTTGACCGCGCCCTCGTTGCGCTCCATGATCTGGGCCGTCTCGGCGACGGACAGGCCCTGCAGGAACCGCAGGTTGATGCACTCCTGCTGGTCGGGGTTGAGCTTCGCCACGCAGCGCAGCAGCTCGTCGGTGATCGCGCCGTCCAGCACCTGCTGTTCGGGGCCGCCGGTGCTCGGCGACAGCTCGACGATCTCGCTGGTGGTCTGCTCCAGCCGGTAGCGGCTGGACTTGACGTGATCGAAGATCAGGTTGCGGGCGATGGTGACGAACCAGGCGCCGATGTCGCGGCCCTGGTAGCTCACCGACGAGATGCGCCGCAGCGCGCGGACGAACGTCTCGGAGGTGAGGTCCTCCGCGAGCGCCCGGTCGCCCGTGCGGAAAAGCACGAAGCGGAACACCATGTCGAAGTAGGTCTCGAACAGCCGGCCGTAGGCGGCCATGTCGCCCGCCTGCGCGGCGTTGACCAGCGCCCAGGTGCCGTGATCGGCGGAAGGGCCTGGGCTGTCGGCTGGTTGTGCGCTCACGGCCTCCTCCGCGCCGCATCCGCGGCGGTCTTCTGCATCGGATGGGGACCCCGGGGTGCGGGGTCGCGGCAGCGGGCTCGGGGCGGCCGGGGCCCGGACCGGGGCACCCGCCGCCATTTGCGCCTGAGGATGTCGCATCGGCCGCGTCACAGCTTCCGGGCGGCCCTTGGTCGTGCGCGGTGTGGACCGAGAACACCTGGCTGCATGCCACTCCCTCGGGTGAGTATTGCGACGGATCGGTCGGTCGGGGAGTTGACCGATCTGTAGCGGCGGAGCATAGGGCGGCGGCGGCCGCTCCCGACGCGCACCGGCGCCGCTCGGTCGAATCTCTAGGTAAGCGGCCGGATACGCGCGGTGAGCGTCATTCGGCCGCGCGTGTCGCGGGGCGTCGCCGCGATCGGGCCGCCGCGTGTCGCGCCGGAAACGGGCCGCGGCGCGGGGGTGCGCCCGTGCAAGACTGCCTCGCGTCCGCCCGAGCCGCCGGAGAACCCAGGAGAACCGTGGACGGAACGCACGTCGCAGACCTCGTCGCGGCGAACGCCGCGCGGGTGCCGGACCAGCCCGCCGTCATCGACGTGACCAGCGCGAACACGCTGACCTGGGCGCAGCTGGACGAGGCGGTGTCGGCCGAGGCCGACCGGGTCGCGGCTGCGGGCGGCGCTCCCGGCGAGCGGGTGATCGTCCGGCTGCGGGGCGGCGCGGCGTTCTGCGTCGCCGTGCTCGGCGCGCTCCGCGCGGGCGCGGTCGTGGTGCCGCACGGCCCCGTCGCGGTGGCGCCCGAGCTCGACGTCGTCTTCGCCGACTGCCGCCCGGCGCTCGTCGTGGCGTCCGACGGCGACGACACGGCCCGCGGGTGCGCCGCCACCGTCGCCGCCACCGTGATCGCGCCACCCGACCTCGCGGCGCGGGCGCCGAGCACGCCCGGCGTGGGCGCGGGGGAGGACATCGCCCTGCTCGTGTACGCCTCGGGCACCACGGGGGTGCCGCGCGGCATCCGGCTGTCGCACCGCGCGCTGCTGGCCAACCGCGCGCAGGCTGCCGCGCTGCGGCCCGCCCCGGTCACCCCGGTCGACCGGGTGCTGCTGTCGCTGCCGCTGTTCCACCTCTTCGGGCTCGCCGGCTTCCTGCAGGTGTGCTGGGTGGGTGCCACCGTCGTGCTCACCGAGGAGCCCGCGCCCGAACAGATCGCCGACGTCCTCGTCACCCAGCGGGTGAGCGCGCTGGCGGGCGTGCCGACGACGTTCCGCGCCCTGCTCGACCTGCCCGTCGACGACCTCCGCGCGGCCACCGCGGGCGTGCGGCTGTGCACGTCGGCGGGCGCGCCCCTGCCGCCGGAGTGGCTGGCCGCGTTCCATGCGGCGACGGGCCTGGCGATCGTGGAGGGCTACGGGCTCACCGAGGCGGGCCCGGTCGTCACCACCAACCCGCTCGGCGCCCCGCCCAAGCCCGGCTCGGTCGGGCGGGCGCTGCCGGGGATCGAGCTGCGGCTGGTGGACGCGGACGGCCGCCCCATCGAGCCCGACGACGAGGAAGAGGACGACGACACCGGCCTCGTCGCGCTGCGCGGGCCCAACCTCTTCTCCGGCTACTGGCCCGACGGCGCGGGCGGCCCCGACGCCGACGGCTGGTTCCGCACCGCCGACGTCGGCTTCCTCGACGCCGACGGCGACTTGCACCTGGTGGACCGCTCGTCCGATGTCGTCATCGTGAACGGCTTCAACGTCTACCCTCGGGAAGTGGAGCGGGTGCTCCTTTCGATCGACGGCGTCACGGAGGCCGCGGTGGTCGGGCAGCATGACGAGCGGGCGGGCGAGGTCGTGAAGGCCGTGCTGGTCACCGACCCGGGCGCGGGCGTCGACGAGGCGGGCGTGCGCGCGTTCTGCGGGGAACGACTGGCCCGGTTCAAGGTGCCCGCCGTGATCGTGTTCACCGACGCGCTGCCGCGCACGCCCACCGGCAAGATCGCCCGACGGCAGCTGGCCCGCTCGTGACGTCCCGGGTGCTCGTCTACACGCGCGCGGGCTGCCACCTGTGCGAGGTCGCCAAGGACGACGTCGCGCGCATCTGCACGGACCTCGGGCTGGGCTACACGAGCGTCGACGTCGACAGCGACCCCGAGCTGCGCGCCGAGTACGGCGACCGGGTGCCGGTGATCATGGTCGACGGCCGCGAGCACGGGTACTTCCGCGTCGAGGAGCAGCGGCTGCGCGCCGCGTTGGGGTGACCGGGCCGAACCGCGGCCGGGCCGGCGACGAACTCCCACCCGTGACCGCAACCGTGACGACGCCCCGGCTCTCCCGGCCGGTGGCCGCGACGATCGGCGTGCTGGCGGTGTGGGCGGCGCTCGGCGTCGGTCACCTGGTGGCGGGCCTGATCTCGGCGGCGTCCTCGCCGTTCCTCGCCGTCGGCGACACGGTGGTCCGCCTCTCGCCCGAGCCGCTCACCGAGTTCGCCAAGACCACGTTCGGCACCGACGACAAGCTCGTGCTGCTCAGCGGCATGTTCGTGGTGATCACGCTGGTCGGCGCGGGGGCGGGCCTGCTGTCGCGGGAGCGGCCGAACCCCGCGGTCTGGGTCCTGGCGGCGATGGGCGTGCTCGCCGCGGTGACGGTCTACTTCGCGCCGACGTTCGCCGAGCTCGACCTCGTCGCGCCCGCGGCGGCGATGCTCGTGGGGATCGGCGCCTTCCGCTGGCTGCACCGCCTCGGCCTGCGCGCCCGTTCGCCCGAGCCCCCGGAGGGCGGGGTGTCGCGGCGGACCGTGCTCGTGGGCGGGTCCGCCGCGGTCGGGCTCGGCGCGCTGGCGTCGGCGGGCGTCGGCGCGCTGGTCGCGCGCGACGTCCAAGGCTCCCGCGCCGAGGTCACCGCCCAGCTCGCCCGCGCGACCTACCTTGAGCGGGCCATGCCGCTCCCGCCGTCCGCGGGGTACCCGCAGCTCGGCACCCCGACGTTCCTCACGGCCAACAGCGACTTCTACCGGATCGACACGGCGCTGCGGATCCCCACGCTCTCGGCCGCCGACTGGCAGCTGCGCGTGCACGGGATGGTCGCCCGGGAGCTCACGCTGAGCTTCGCCGACCTGATCGGGCGCCCGCTCGTCGAGCGTCCGATCACGCTGACCTGCGTGTCCAACCCGGTCGGCGGCAACCTCATCTCGACCGCCAACTTCATCGGCGTCCCGCTGCGCGACATCCTGCTGGAGGCGGGCGTCGCGCCGGGCGCCGACCAGCTGTTCAGCCGGAGCACCGAGGGTTGGTACACCGGCACGCCCACGGCCACCGTGCTGGATCCGAAGCGCGGCGCGCTGCTCGCCATCGGGATGAACGGCGAGGCGTTGCCGCCGGAGCACGGGTTCCCGGTGCGGATGGTGGTGCCGGGCCTGTACGGGTACGTGTCGGGCACGAAGTGGCTGGTCGACCTCGAGGCGACGACCTTCGACAACCCGTTCCGGCAGGGCTACTGGCTCGAACGCGGCTGGTCCCAGCTGGGCCCGATCAAGACGATGACGCGGATCGACGCCCCGCAGGGCTTCGCGAGCGTCACCGCCGACACGGTCACCGTCGCGGGCATCGCGTGGGCGCAGCACACCGGGATCGCCAAGGTCGAGGTGCGGGTGGACGGCGGGGCGTGGCAACCCACGAAGCTCTCCGACGAGGTCTCCCTCGACGCCTGGCGGATGTGGCACCTGGAGCTGGCGCTGCGGCCGGGCGAGCACTACGTCGAGGCCCGCGCGACCGACAAGACCGGCTACACGCAGACCGATCAACGCGCCGAGCCGATCCCCAACGGGGCCACCGGATGGCCGAGCGTGCGCTTCACCGTTACCTGACCGTTGTGAACCACGTTTGACCGGATTTCGAATGCCGGGTGAAGGTCCGGAGCGACCGGATCACCTGCGAGAGGAACTTCTTGTGCGCAAGATCCAGCGACTGGCCTGCGTCGGCGTGATGGCCGCGGCGGCGGTGGCGCTCGCCGCCTGCGGCACCACCACCGCCCCGGCGGCGGGCGGCTCGAGCCCGGTGGCGAGCGCGGCCGCCGCGGCCCCCGCGACGGCCGCCGCGGCGCCCACCGGCGTCACCACCAACGCCGACGTCTTCGGCCCCGCCTGCGGCCAGCTGCCGCAGGGCGACGCGCCCGGCTCGCTCAACGCCATGGGTCCGCAGCCCGTCGCGACGGCGGCGAGCACCAACCCGCTGCTCACCACGCTGGTCACGGCGGTCAAGGCGGTGCCGGGCCTGCCGGACACGCTCAACAACACCCAGGGCATCACGGTCTTCGCGCCCTACAACGGCGCGTTCGACGCGGTGCAGAAGCAGATCGGCGCCCCGGCCTTCCAGGGCCTGCTGAAGGACTCCAACAAGCTCGGCGGCCTGCTGTCCTACCACGTCGTCGGCAAGCGCTACGACGCCAAGGGCCTCGTGGCCGCGGGCACGACCACCGAGCTGGCGGGCGGCACCCTGACGATCGGCGGCACCGCCGACGCGCCGACCATCACCGACGGCCAGGGCAACACGGCCAAGGTGCTGTGCGGCAACATCCCGACCTCGAACGCCACGGTGTTCGTGATCGACCGGGTGCTCATGCCGAAGGGCTGACGTCCCGCGGTGGCGGAGGGCGGTCTCGGTGCGCCGGGGCCGCCCTTTCGTGTCCCTGCCGGTGCGCGGCCGGGTGGTGGAGGCGCGCCCGGGTGCGGCTGCGCCGAACGGAGGGTCGGGCGCGACCACCGGTCGTCCCCGTCCGGGCGTCACCGTGAGCACGATCGGGGTCAAGATCGCAACTTTGTGCCTGCCTTCACAAGCGGCTACCGTGGAACGCGGTTGCCGTCAAGACCCGTTTCTCGGGGAGTTCCGGCGCCCCCCACATCCGCGCGACCGCCGAGGAGAGCCCGTGACCGTCGAGGCGCGCCTTGGTTCGGAGGCGGCGGCGTGACGCCCGGCCAGCAGGCGGAGCCGGGACCGCGGGCCATACCCGAGGCCAGCGTCGCGCGGCTCGCCGTCTACCTGCGGATGCTCGGCGAGCTGGCCGAGCAGGGCGCCGAGACGGTGTCGAGCGAGGAGCTGGCCGCCGCCACCGGCGTCAACTCCGCCAAGCTCCGCAAGGACCTCTCCTACATCGGCTCGCACGGCATCCGCGGCGTCGGCTACGACGTCCGCGCCCTGCGCTACCAGTTGGAGCGGGTGCTGGGGCTCGACCACCGGCAGGCCGTCGCACTCGTCGGCGTCGGCAACCTCGGGCACGCACTGGCGGGGTACGGCGGGTTCGGCGGGCGGGGCTTCCCGGTCACCGCCCTGTTCGACGTCGACCCCGACCTCGTCGGCATCCCCATCAACGGCATCGCCGTCGAGCACGTGCGCGCCATCCCCGCGGTGTGCGCCGAGCGCGGCATCACGATCGGCATGATCGCCACCCCGGGGCAGGCCGCGCAGGCGGTGTGCGACCAGCTCGTCGCGGCGGGCGTGCGCAGCATCCTCAACTTCGCGCCGGTCGTCCTGCAGGTGCCGCGCGGGGTCGAGGTCCGCAAGGTGGACCTGGCCGTGGAGCTGCAGATCCTCGCGTTCCACGTCTCGCGCCGCACGGGCGTGCTCGCGGTCAACGGCCTCGCGCTGAACGGCAGCGGAGGGCTTCTCACATGAGCGCCGACGTGCTTTTTCCCGCGGAGGCGCCGTCATGACCGTGCTGGTCGTGGGGCTCTCCCACCGCAGCGCCCCCGTCGAGGTGCTCGAACGCGCCGCCGTGTCGGCCGCCGACGTGCCGAAGCTCGTCGACGAGATGCTGGGCGGCGAGCACGTCGCCGAGGCGATGCTCGTCTCCACGTGCAACCGCATCGAGGTCTACGCCGTCGTCGACACGTTCCACGGCGGCCTCGCCGACGTCTCCGCGGTGCTCGGGCGGCACACCGGCATGGCGCTGCCCGAGCTCACCGAGCACGTCTACGTGCACTACGCGGGCTCGGCCGTGCAGCACCTGTTCGCGGTGGCCGCGGGGCTGGACTCGATGGTCGTGGGCGAGGCGCAGATCCTCGGCCAACTGCGCGAGGCGTACTCGGCCGCCGCGGCCGCGGGCACGGTCGGGCGGGTCCTGCACGAGCTCGCCCAGCAGGCGCTGCGCGTCGGCAAGCGGGTGCACGCCGACACGGCGATCGACACGGCGGGCGCGTCGGTCGTCTCCGAGGCCCTCGCCGACGCGGCGCAGGTGCTCGGCGGGCTCGCGGGCCGCCGGGCGGTGCTCGTCGGCGCGGGCGCGATGGGCGGCCTGGCCGCGGCGCACCTGCGACGGGCGGAGGCGGCGGAGATCGTCGTGCTCAACCGCACGCTGGCGCGGGCGCGGCGGCTCGCCGAGATCACCGTCGAGCACGGCACGCCGGCCCGGGCGGACACGCTCGACGCGCTCGCCGCCGAGCTCGCCTCCGCCGATCTGCTGGTGGCCTGCACCGGCGCGATCGGCACCGTCGTGGACATCGACGCCGTGGTGGGCGCCGTCGCCACCGACCGTCCGCTCGCCGTGTGCGACCTCGGCCTCCCGCACGACGTCGACCCCGCCGTCGCCGAGCTGCCCGGCGTGCGCGTGATCGACCTGGCAGGCCTGCAGCGCAGGCTCGCGGGCGGCGCCCGGGGCGCGGCCGTCGCCCACGCGCAGGAGCTGGTGGCCCGGGAGGCGCAGGCCTACCTGGCGGCCCAGCGCTCGGCCGAGGTCACCCCCACGGTCACCGCGCTGCGCCGCCGCGCCGCCGACGTGATCGACGCCGAGCTGCTGCGCCTCGACGCCCGCCTCCCCGAGCTCGCCCCGGACGTGCGCGACGAGTTCACCCGCACCGTCCGCCGGGTCGTGGACAAGCTCCTGCACACCCCGACCGTGCAGGTGAAGAAGCTGGCCGCGGGCCCGGACGGCGACAGCTACGCCGAGGCCCTGCGCACCCTGTTCGAGCTGGACCCGCAGACCCCCGCCGCGGTGGCGCTGCAGCGCACCGGCGACGTGCTCGGCGCACTGGAAGCACGGGAGGAGCGCCGATGAACCCCCCACCGGCATCGCAGGAGGGGCGCCCTGCTCCGAAGTGGGCGCCGGGCGCACCCCTGCGGATCGGCACCCGGCCGAGCGCGCTCGCCGTCGCCCAGACCGAGCAGGTCGCCGAGCGGCTGCGCGCGGCGGGCCACGCGTGCGAGCTGGTGCACGTGAGCACGCCGGGCGACCGGTCGAGCGCTCCGGTCGCCCAGCTCGGTGTCGGCGTGTTCGTCTCCGCCCTGCGCGACGTGCTCGCCGCGGGCGACGTCGACGTCGCCGTGCACTCCTACAAAGACCTCCCCACAGCACCCGACCCCCGGCTGCTGCTGGCCGCCATCCCGCCGCGGGAGGACCCCCGCGACGCCTTGGTGGCCCGCGACGGCCTGGTGCTGGGGGAGCTGCCCGTCGGATCCCGTGTCGGCACGGGATCGGCGCGGCGCAGGGCCCAGCTCGAGGCCCTCGGCCTCGGCCTCGACGTCGTCCCGATCCGGGGCAACGTCGACACCCGCGTGCGCAAGGTCGCAACGGGGGAGCTCGACGCGGTGGTCGTCGCCGCGGCCGGGCTGCGGCGGCTGGGCCGCATCGCCGAGGCGACCGAGCTGCTCGACCCCGTCCAGATGCTCCCCGCACCCGCACAGGGCGCACTGGCGATCGAGTGCCGCGCGGACGACCACGGCCTCGCGGCCACCCTTGCCGCGGTGTTGGACGACGGTTACACGCGCGCGGCGGTCACCGCGGAGCGCGCGGTGCTGGCCGGGCTGGAGGCGGGCTGTAGCGCGCCGATCGCGGCGCTGGCCGATGTGGTGTCCGACCTGACCGACGACGGTGCCGTCGTCGACCGCGTTTCCCTGCGCGCGGTGGTGGGCACGGCCGACGGGGCGCTCTTGCGCGCCTCGGCCACCGGAGACATGGACGTTGCCGAGAAGCTCGGTGCGGCGCTGGCCGCGGAGCTTCTCGAGCTGGGGCGCGCGCCCCACGAAGAACCGCTGGATCAGGAGTTCCAAGAGAGATGAACCGCGCACCTTCTGCCGCTCCGCCGGGGCGGATCGCCTTCGTGGGCACGGGCCCGGGAGACCCCGGGCTGCTCACCGTGCGGGCCCGCGACGCGCTCGCGGCGGCGCCGCTCGTCGTCACCGACCCCGAAGTACCCGAGGCCGTGTTGGCGCTGGTCGCCGACGGGGCCGAGGTCCGCCCCGCCGTCGGCGCCCCCACCGACGTCGCGCGCGAGCTCATCGCCGAGGTCGCGAACGGGCGCTCGGTCACCCGCCTGGTCGCGGGCGACCCGCTCACCGTCGACGCCGTCGTCGCCGAGGCGCTGGCCGTCTCCGCCGCGGGCGTGCCGTTCGACGTGGTGCCGGGCGTGCCGTCGGGCACCGCCGTGCCTGCCTACGCGGGTGTGCCGCTGGGCTCGGCGCACGTCGAGGCCGACGTCCGCCAGGGCGTGGACTGGGCCCGCCTGGCCGCCTCCCCCGGCCTCATCGTGCTGCACGCCACGGCCGCACACCTCCCCGAGGTGGCCTCGGCGCTGACCATGAACGGGCTCCCCCCGCAGACCCCCGTCGCGGTCACCACGAACGGCACGTTCACCACCCAGCGCACCGTGCAGGGCACGCTGGCCACCCTCGCGTCCGAGGGCGCCGAGCTGGCGGGCCCGCTCGTGCTCACCATCGGCGACGAGGTGGGGCTGCGGGCGGAGCTGTCGTGGTGGGAGTCGCGGGCGCTCTACGGCTGGCGCGTGCTCGTGCCGCGCACCAAGGACCAGGCGGGCGCGATGAGCGACCGGCTGGCCGTGCACGGGGCCAGCGCCGAGGAGGTGCCGACGATCGCGGTCGAGCCGCCGCGCTCGCCCACGCAGATGGAGCGCGCGGTCAAGGGCCTCGTCGACGGGCGCTACCAGTGGGTGGTGTTCACCTCGACCAACGCCGTGCGCGCGGTGTGGGAGAAGTTCGCCGAGTTCGGGCTGGACGCCCGCGCGTTCTCCGGTGTGAAGATCGCCTGCGTCGGCACGGCCACCGCCGACCGGGTGCGCGAGTTCGGGATCAACCCGGACCTGGTGCCCAACGAGACCGAGCCCGCCGAGACGTCGTCCGAGGGGCTGCTGTCGATCTTCCCGCCGCACGACGACGTCCTCGACCCGGTCGACCGCGTGCTGCTCCCGCGCGCCGACATCGCCACCGAGACGCTCGCCGCCGGGCTGCGCGACCGCGGCTGGGAGATCGACGACGTCACGGCCTACCGCACCGTGCGCGCCGCGCCCCCACCCGCCCCGATCCGCGAGGCGATCAAGACGGGCGGGTTCGACGCGGTGTGCTTCACGTCGTCGTCCACGGTGCGCAACCTCGTCGGGATCGCGGGCAAGCCGCACGCGCGCACGATCGTCGCCTGCATCGGCCCGCAGACCGCCGAGACCGCCCGCGAGTTCGGCCTGCGGGTGGACGTTCAGCCCGACGAGGCGCGGGTGCCCGCGCTGGTCGACGCGCTCGCCGCGCACGCCGCCCGCCTGCGCGCCGAGGGCGCGCTGCCCCCGCCGCGGAAGGCCAAGGCCCGCAGGCGCTGACGCCCGCTTACCCCGCCCCTACCCAGCCCACCCGGCCATGATCACCGGTTCGGTGCGCAGACGGCCACATATGGCCGCTTTCCGCACCCAACCGGTGATCATGGCCGGGTGCGGCGGGCCGCCACCGCCGATCAGCATGACGGGCGTTACCCAGACGCGTCGCGGGATCGCGTACGCGGATACCGTGGTGTCAGCAACGTCGTCCGCGCGGAGGTCCAGCGATGTTTCCCACCCACCGGCCCCGGCGGCTGCGCACGACGCCCGCGATGCGTCGGCTGGTCGCCGAGACCGACCTGCGGCCCCGCCAGCTCGTGCTGCCGCTGTTCGTGCGCGAGGGCATCGACCAGCCGGTGCCGGTCACGTCGATGCCGGGCGTCGTGCAGCACACCCGCGAGACGTTGCGCAAGGCGGCCACGGAGGCGGTCGCCGCGGGCGTCGGCGGGCTGATGCTCTTCGGCGTGCCCGCCCGCCGCGACGCGCGGGGCAGCGCGGGTGTCGACCCCGACGGCGTGCTCAACGTGGCGCTGCGCGACGTGCGGGCCGAGGTCGGCGACGACGCCGTCGTCATGGCCGACACCTGCCTCGACGAGTTCACCGACCACGGCCACTGCGGCGTGCTCGACGAGCGCGGCGGCGTCGACAACGACGCCACCCTCGCCGTCTACGCCGAGATGGCCGTCGCCCAGGCCGAGGCGGGCGCCCACCTGCTCGGCCCCAGCGGCATGATGGACGGCCAGATCGGCGTGATCCGGCAGGCGCTCGACGCGGCGGGCCACCAGGACATCGGCCTGCTCGCCTACACCGCCAAGTACGCGTCGGCGTTCTACGGACCGTTCCGCGAGGCGGTCGACTCCCAGCTGCGCGGCGACCGCAAGACCTACCAGCAGGATCCGGCGAACGTCCGGGAGGCACTGCGGGAGCTCGCGCTCGACCTCGAGGAGGGCGCCGACATCGTCATGGTCAAGCCCGCCATGAGCTACCTCGACGTGCTGCGCGCGGTCGCCGAGACCGCGGACGTGCCGGTCGCGGCGTACCAGGTCTCGGGGGAGTACGCGATGGTCGAGGCGGCCGCGGCCAACGGCTGGCTCGACCGCGACCGCACGATCATGGAGACGCTCACCGCCATTCGACGTGCGGGCGCCGACCTCGTTCTCACCTATTGGGCGGTCGAGGTCGCCCGTCGGCTGGATTGACCCGCTCAACGTCACGGTTGCGTATGGCGGCTGGACAGGGTAAAGGGTCCGGCCTTACGTTTCGGCCCATGACGTCGCCTTCCGACCCGTATGGCCAGCAGCAGGGCTATGGCCCGCCGCCGGGTTACGGGCAACCGCCGCACCAGGGCGGGTATCCCCAGCAGCCGCCGCCTGGCTACGGCCAGCAACCGCCGCCGGGGTACGGGCAGCAACCGCCGCCGGGGTACGGGCAGCAGCCGCCGCCCGGCTACGCCCAGCAGCCCCCTCCCGGCTACGGCCAGCCGCAGCCATACGGTCAGCAGCAGCCCTACGGCGCTCCGCCCCAGCAGTACGGCGCTCCCCAGCAGCCCTACGGCGCTCCGCAACAGGGCACGCCCGCCCCCGAAGCCCCCGGCATGATCCTCGCCGAGTGGTGGGAGCGGCTCGTCGGCCGCTTCATCGACGGCATCCTGTTCGGTGTCCTCTACTTCATCCTCGGCGCCATCGTCGGGGCGATCTTCGTGTCGCAGATCGTCTACAACCCGAACACGGGCGAGTTCACCGGCGGTGGCCTGCTCGTGCTCGCCGCGGTGCTCCCCCCGCTGATCGGCGGCCTCCTGTACGCGGGCTACGACGTCTTCATGCACGGTCGCGACGGCCAGACCCTCGGTAAGAAGGTCATGAAGACCCGCCTCGTCACGGTGAACGGCGGTCGCCCGGACCAGGCCACGATCATCAAGCGCGCGGCCATCTTCCCCGGTGTCTACGCCATCGCCGGGCTCCTCGGGTTCATCTCGATCTTCGGCAGCCTGCTGATCTGGTTGGTCGTTGGCGTCTTCTTGCTGGTGGACGGCATCTTCGTGCTCACCGACTCGGTGCGGCGGCAGGCGCTGCACGACAAGTGGTCGGGCACGATCGTCGTCAAGGCCCAGCCGTAGGCCGTTCACTCTGGCGGGCCGGGTGCAGAACACGCCCGGCCCGCCAGAGTCGTTGGTAGGTTGACCGAGGTGAGCACCCCGGATCCGTACGCCTACAGCCCGTACGGCAACCCGTATCCCGCGCTGCCCGATCACCAGTCGCGGGTGCGCAGGCCGCGGCTGCTGGTCGTCGCGCCGCTGCTGATGCTCCTCGCGTCGCTGCCGTTCCTGTTCCTCGGCGGCTTCTTCCTGCTCGCCCCGCTGGACAACCTCGTGCAGGAAGTGCTGTCCAGCCCGCGCATGCAGGAGGCGGGCGCCACGGCGGGCCTGGTCGTCTCGGCCGTACGGATCTTCGGCGTGGTCATGCTCGCGGTCGTGGTGCTGTACCTGCTGTCCGGTTTCCTCGCGTTCGCGGGACGCAACTGGGCGCGGATCGTCGCGGGCGTCCTCACGGTCGGCTTCGCGCTCCTCCTGGTCGCCGCGCTGGTGGCGAGCGGCGGGGCCATCGACACGATCACCGTCGCGGGCCTGCTGCTCATCCTGATCTTGGGAGCGGTCGCGATCCTGTTCAGCCCGGGTGCGAGCGCCTGGTACGCGGCGCGCCGGTGAGCTTTGCCAGACTGAGGGTGTGGACACCCTCTCGGCCGAGCTTTTCTCGCGCGCCTGCGCCGTCATCCCGGGCGGGGTGAACTCGCCGGTCCGTGCCTTCAAGGCCGTCGGCGGCACCCCGCGGTTCATGGTGTCGGCGGCCGGTCCGTGGCTGGCCGACGCCGACGGCAACCGCTACGTCGACCTCGTCAGCTCCTGGGGCCCGATGATCCTCGGGCACGCGCACCCGGCCGTGGTCGAGGCCGTGCGCGAGGCGGCGGGGCACGGGCTGTCGTTCGGCGCGCCGACGGCCGCCGAGGTCGAGCTGGCCGAGGAGATCGTCGCGCGGGTGTCGCCCGTCGAGCAGGTGCGCCTGGTCAACTCCGGCACCGAGGCCACGATGAGCGCCATCCGGCTCGCCCGCGGGATCACCGGGCGCAGCGCCGTCGTCAAGTTCGCGGGCTGCTACCACGGCCACGTCGACGCGCTCCTCGCCCAGGCGGGCTCCGGCGTCGCGACGCTCGGCCTGCCCACCAGCCCCGGCGTCACCGGCGCACAGGCCGCCGACACGATCGTCCTGCCCTACAACGACCTCGACGCCGTCCGCACCGCCTTCGCCGAGCGCGGGTCGGCCATCGCGTGCGTGATCACCGAGGCGGCGGCGGGCAACATGGGCGCGATCGCCCCGGTCGACGGGTTCAACGCGGGCCTCGCGCAGATCTGCCACGAGCACGGCGCGCTGCTCGTCGTCGACGAGGTGATGACGGGGTTCCGGGTGTCGTCCTCGGGCTGGTACGGGCTCGACGGCGTGGCGGGCGACCTCTACACGTTCGGCAAGGTCATGTCCGGCGGGCTGCCCGCGGCGGCGTTCGGCGGGTCGGTCGAGCACATGGCGCACCTGGCGCCGGTCGGGCCCGTCTACCAGGCGGGCACGCTGTCGGGCAACCCGGTGGCGGTCGCCGCGGGCCTGGCCACGCTGCGGGCCGCCGACGCGTCGGTCTACGCCGCGCTCGACGCGCACGCCGCGCGGCTCGGCGACATGATCGGCAAGGCGCTCGCCGCCGAGGGCGTGCCGCACCGGGTGCAGTACGCGGGCAACCTGCTCTCGGTGTTCTTCACCGAGGACGAGGTGCGCGACTACGCGGGCGCGCAGGCCGCCGCCACCTGGCGTTTCCCGGCGTTCTTCCACGCGTTGCTGGAGCGGGGCGTGTACGCGCCGCCCAGCGCGTTCGAGGCGTGGTTCGTCTCCGCCGCGCTCGACGACGACTGCTTCGGCGTGCTGGAGTCGGCGCTCCCGTTCGCGGCGGCGGCCGCCGCGGCGGTAGAACGGGCCCCATGACCTCGCCGACCAACACGACGGCCCCGGTCCCAGCCGCGCCCCCGGTCGAGGAGCACTCGTCATGACCCGCACGGTCGTCCACCTCCTGCGGCACGGCGAGGTGCACAACCCCGACAAGATCCTCTACGGGCGGCTGCCGGGCTTCCCGCTCTCCGAGACCGGGCGGCACCAGGCCGAGATCGTGGCGAAGGCGTTCACCGACGTCGACCTCGTCGCGGTCCTCGCCTCGCCGATGCAGCGCGCGCAGGAGACGGCGGCGCCCACGGCCGGGGCGCACGACCTGCCGGTGCACGTCGAGGACGGGCTGATCGAGGCGGGCAACCGGTTCGAGGGCCGTCGGGTCGGGGTCGGCGACGGCGCGCTGCGCGACCCGCGCAACTGGCCGCTGCTGCGCGACCCCTTCACCCCCTCGTGGGGAGAGCCCTACCTGCACATCGCGCACCGCATGCTGGGCGCCGTGCAGCGGGCGCGGGAGCTGGCGGAGGGGCACGAGGCGCTGTGCGTATCGCACCAGCTGCCGATCTGGACGCTGCGCCGGTTCGTCGAGGGCAGGCGGCTGTGGCACGACCCGCGGCACCGGCAGTGCTCGCTGGCCTCGGTCACCTCGCTCGTGTTCGAGGGCGCCGAGCTCACGCGCCTGGCCTACAGCGAGCCCGCGGGCGGGAGCGCGCCGACCGCGACCGGCGCATGAGGCGGCTGTGCGCGGAAACGAGTGCTCCGGCACTCGTTTCCGCTCACGGCCTCGGGCGGGCGCTGGTGATCGCGGTCCTGCTGCTGGTGGCGGGCTGCTCGACCAGCAAGGACGCGGTCGCCCAGGGCAACACGTTCCAGTTCGTCGCGCCCGGCGGCCAGACCGAGATCACCTACGACCCCCCGTCCACGCGCGGCACGGTGGGCGCGGTGGCGGGCCCGAGCCTCGCCGACCCGGCGAGGACCTTGGCGCTGGCCGACTACGCGGGCAAGGTCGTCGTGCTCAACGTGTGGGGCTCGTGGTGCGGTCCGTGCCGCGCCGAGGCGCCGAACCTGCAGTTCGTGTCCGGGCAGAAGGACGTCACGGTGCTCGGCGTCGACGTCCGCGACGACGCGCAGGCCGCCCGCGACTTCACCCGCTCCGCAGGCGTCACCTACGACTCGATCTCCGACTACCCGGGCCGGAGCCTCGCGGGGCTCGGCGGGGTGCCGCGCAACGTCGTACCGCTGACGGTGGTGCTGGACAAGCAGCACCGGGTCGCGTTCGTGTCGCTGGTGCCGGTGCAGGTGGCGAAGCTCGTTCCGCTGGTGCAGCGGCTGGCGGCGGAGTAGGCAGGCAGCACTACAGCGTGTAGAACCCGGCGTACGCTGCTCGGTGATGGACGCCACCACCTCGCTCGCGGTCTCCGGCCCGCTGTTGCTCGCGGCGGTCGTGGCGGTGGCGGCGGGCGCGGTCAGCTTCGCCTCGCCGTGCGTGGTGCCGCTGGTGCCCGGCTACCTCGCCTACCTCGCGGGCCTGGTCGGGGTGGCGGCGCCGCTCGAATCGGGGCGGCACCGGTGGCGGGTGGCGGGTGCGGCGGCGCTGTTCGTCGCCGGGTTCACGGTCGTGTTCGGCGCGATCCTCGTCGGCGTCGTCTGGTTGGCCGACGCGCTGGTGGACAACCAGGCCGTGCTGCAGCGCGTCGGCGGCGTCGTCATGATCGCGATGGGGTTGGCGTTCGTCGGCCTCATCCCCGTGCTGCAGCAGGAACGGCGGCTGCACTGGCTGCCGCGCGCCGGGGTGTGGGGCGCGCCGCTGCTCGGTGCGGTCTTCGGGCTGGGCTGGGTGCCGTGCATCGGGCCCACGCTCGCGGGCGTGGTGGCCGTCGCGGCGGGCACGGGCGGGGGGTCGCTGCGGGGCGTCGTGCTCACGCTGGCCTACTGCGCGGGGCTCGGGACGCCGTTCGTGCTCATCGCGCTCTTCGCGTCGCGGGCGGTGCGCGGGCTGGGCTGGCTGCGCCGCCACACCCGGGCGATCCAGGTCGGCGGCGGCGTGCTGCTGGTCGGGGTCGGGCTGCTCCTGCTCACCGGGCTGTGGGACGGGTGGCTGGCGTGGCTGCAGACGTCGGTCGGCGCGTTCGTGCCGGTGATCTGACGTGGTCGCCACCGAGACGCGGCCCCCGGAGGCCCCCGCTCAGGCGGGTTGGGCGCTGCTGCGCAACGGTTGGCGCGCGCTCACGTCGATGCGCATCGCGCTGGTGCTGTTGTTCCTGCTCGCCCTCGGCGCGCTCCCCGGCGCGCTGCTGCCGCAGCGCTCGCTGAACCAGGGCCTGGTCGACCAGTACTTCGCCGACCACCCCGCGCTCGCCCCGCTGCTGGACCGCATCGGCTTCTTCGACGTCTTCGCCGCCCCCTGGTTCGCCGCCGTCTACCTGCTGCTGATGGTGTCGCTGGTCGGCTGCGTGCTGCCGCGCGCGATCGAGCATGCGCGCGCGTTGCGGGCCGCGCCGGTGGCCGTGCCGCGCAACCTCACGCGGCTGCCGCACCACGCCGTCGCCCCGCTCGACGTCGATCCCGAGACCGCCGCCACCGCCGTCCGCGCCCGGTTGAAGGGCTGGCGCTGCGCCGAGACCCCCGACGGGTTCTCCGCCGAGAAGGGCTACCTGCGCGAAGCGGGCAACCTGGTGTTCCACCTCGCGCTCATCGGGCTGCTCCTGGGCTTCGCCGGGGGCAAGCTCTTCGGCTACGAGGGGCAGGTCATCGTGCAGTCCGACGGCGGCCAGTTCTGCAACACCGGCATCCTCGGCTACGACACGTTCCGCGCGGGCCTGCGCGTCGACGGCACGCGGCTCGACCCGTTCTGCGTGCAGGTGGACGACTTCACCGCCACCTACCTCCCCAACGGCCAGGCCTCGGCGTACGCGGCGAACATCGGCTACCAGACCGCCGAGGACCTCGCGGCGGGCACGAGCACGTGGCGGCCGTTCGCGCTCGCGGTCAACCATCCGCTGCGGCTCGACGGCGAGCGCGTCTACCTGCAGGGACACGGCTACACGCCGCGGTTCACCGTCACGTTCCCGGACGGACAGCAGCGCATCGGCGCCATCCAGTGGAGCCCGGTCGACCTCACCACGATGCTGTCGCAGGGCGCCACCAAGTTCCAGCGGCCGGGCGTCACCGACGACGCGCAGCGCAGGGCCACCGGGCTGGCGATCACCGGCCTGCTGGCACCCACCACGTCCGGCGGCAACGTCGTGACCTCGGTGTTCCCGGCGCCGAACGACCCTGAGGTCGCCGTCGACGTGCTGCGCGGCGACCTCGGGCTCGACGACGGGCGCGGGCAGTCCATCTTCACCGTGGACCAGTCCGAGGTGGACTCCGGGGCGCTGGTGAAGGTGGCGCGCACCAACCTGCTGCCCGGCCAGAGCATCCGGCTCGACGACGGCACCGTGGTGCGCTTCGACGGCGTGAGCCAGTGGGTCAACCTGCAGGTCAGCCACGACCCCGGCGAGCTCGCCACGCTGGTGTTCGCGATCGCGCTGCTCGCCGGGCTGCTGTGCTCGCTCGACCGTGCGGCGCCGTCGGTTCTGGGTGAAGATCACCGCAGAGGGGGAAGGCCGGTCGGTCGTCGAGCTCGGTGGGCTCGCCCGCACCGACCGGGCCGGGTACGGCGAGGAGTTCGACCGCCTCCGGGCGGACCTGCTTGGACAGGACGGGATCGGACGCCCGTCGCCGACGGACAAGAAGGACGCCTGATGCTCGTGCAACTCGCCCTGTACAGCGACCGCTGCTTCATGGCCGCGGTCGGCGTCTACGTCCTCGCGATGGTGTTGCACGGCTGGGAGTTCGCCCGGGAGCGCACCGCCGCCCCCGTGCTGGTGGGCGAGCATGCCGCGGACCTTCAGGACACGCCCACGTCGCGCAAGGGCGCGGCGCGCCCGCCCGCCGAACGCATGGGCCGCATGGGCGTCTCGCTCGTCATCCTCGGCGCGGGGCTGCAGCTCGTCTCGATCGTGCTGCGCGCCCTCGCGGCGCAGCGTTGGCCGCTGGGCAACATGTACGAGTTCATCTCGGCCATCACGCTCGTGGCGGTGGTCACCTGGCTCGTGGTGCTGAGGCGCGGCACCGGCCTGCGCCCGCTCGGCGCGTTCGTGCTGTTCCCGGTCGTGATCCTGCAGTTCCTCGGCGGCACGGTGCTCTACACGCAGGCCGCCCCGGTGATGCCCGCGCTGCAGTCGTACTGGCTGGTCGTGCACGTCACGACGGTCAGCATCGCGTCGGGCCTGTTCTTCGTGCCCGGCATCGCGAGCGCGCTCTTCCTGCTGCGCACGGCCGATCGGCTGCCCGCCGCGCTGGCCGCGAAGGTGCCGTCGGCCGAGGCGCTCGACCGCCTGGCCTACCGTGTGACGATCATCGCGTTCCCGCTGTACACCTTCGCCGTCATCGCGGGTGCGATCTGGGCCGAGGCGGCGTGGGGCCGGTTCTGGGGTTGGGACCCGAAGGAGACGGTCGCGTTCGTCGCCTGGGTGGTCTACGCGGCCTACCTGCACGCCCGGGCGACGGCGGGCTGGCGCAGCGGTCGCGCCGCCTGGGTCAACGTCCTGGGCTTCGCGGCCGTCGTCTTCAACCTGTTCTTCATCAATCTCGTGGTGGCCGGGCTTCACTCGTACGCAGGAGTGAACTGACGGGGCGCACCCATCCGCTGCTCGCCATAGGGTGGTCACGCCGCTACCGTCGGCGGCGACGAAAGGGTTGGGACGGTTAGCGTGTGGGGTGCGGCGGAGTGGACCGATGACGGAGCGTGATCACGGCGAGGACCGGGACTACCCGGACGGGTCCGTGGGCCGCTACGTACGGGAAAAATGGGGCGCGGTGCCTGCGCGGGCCGCACGGCCGTACGTGCCGCCCGTCGAGCCCCCCGCGCCGCGCCGCGTCCCCGAGTCCGAGACGGACACCCGAAGCGGTGCCCCCGAGGACGCCGACGTCTGGGCGTACCAGCCCGACAACGCCTGGCGCCGTCGCGGCGAGGCCGTCCCGGACCGGCCGCGACCGGAGATCACCGAAACCGACCACACGCGGGTCGACCCCACGCACACCTCGTCCCACGACCCGTTCGCGGGTGTGGAGTACGGCAGCGACACGTGGGCGTCCGCGTCCGAGGACGAGACCACCGACGAACCCCACCGCAACGGCGACGAGCCGCACCCGCCGTGGCCGGAGTCGCGGCGGGTGGGCGATCCCGCCGATGCCGGTTCGCCGGCACCGTTGGGTCGCGCGGTTGAGCCGGGTCGCACGTCGGCGCACGGCGCCCCGGTCGGCCCCGCGGACCCGTCGGCGTGGTCCGGGCGCGGCAGCCCGGCCGACTCCGCGTCCGGAAGCGGTGCGGGCGACGGCCCGGGCGCGACGTCGGGCCACCGGGGTGACGGCGACCCGGTCGGTCCGCCCGCGCGCGGCGTCCGCGCCCCGGGCGGCCCGGCGCGCGGCCACCTGAGCGTCGCGGGCGACCCCACAGCACGTAGGGATGATCCGGCACGCTCCGCCCCGCCCGGCGTCGTCGGCGATCCCACCGCCGGCCACGGCCCGCTCGGCGTCCCGGGCGAGCCGGGCGGCCCCTTCGCGCGCAGCGGACACCGAGGCGAGGGGGCGGCCGACCCCGTCCCCGGCGCCCACAGCGGCGCGCCGAGCACGGCCGACGACTCCGTGACGACGCGGACGGGTCCCGCCGCGCTCCACCCGCCCAGCAGCATGCCCCCGGGCGCGCGGCCGACGCCGGGCGCCCCGCACCCCGCCGACGGCCCGGGCGCCTCGTACCCCGCCGATGGCCCGGGCGCTCCGTACCGTGCCGATGGCGCGGGCGCCTCGTACCCCGCCGACGGCGCGGGCGCCTCGTACCCCGCCGATGGCGCGGGCGCTCGTACCGTGCCGATGGCGCGGGCGCCTCGTACCCCGCCGATGGCCCGGGCGCTCCGTACCGTGCCGATGGCGCGGGCAGCCTCGTACCGCGCCGATGGCGCGGGCGCCTCGTACCGTGCCGATGGCGGGGGCGGCCCGCATCCGCTCGCCGGGCCCCCGCCTGCGCACGCGCGGCCGCCGCGAGCGGCCCCGCGCGACACCCCGCACTGGACGGATCCCGTCGCCGTCGCCGCACAGGAGTTGCAGCGCGCGCGGAGCCCCGAGCGCACCGACCTGTCCTCGGCGCGCCTGCTCCGCAACACCAAGCGGCCGCCGCAGAGCGGCTGGCGGCGCATGATCTACGTGCTGTCCGGGCGGATGTTCAACCCCGGTGAGAGCCCCACCGACATCCGCCGCCGCCACCTCACCGCGCGGGTCAACCAGCCGCTGCTGGGCTGCTACAAGATCGCGATGCTGAGCCTGAAGGGCGGCGTCGGCAAGACCACGATGACCGCTACGCTCGGCGCCACCTTTGCCTCGCTGCGCGGCGACCGGGTCGTCGCCGTGGACGCCAACCCCGACCGCGGCACGCTCAGCCAGAAGATCCCGCTGGAGACCAGCGCCACCGTGCGCAACCTCCTGCGCGACGCCCAGCGCGTCCGCCGCTACACCGACGTGCGCGCGTACACGTCGCAGGGCCCGTCCCGGCTGGAGGTGCTCGCCAGCGAGCAGGACCCGGCGGTGTCGGAGGCGTACAGCGAGGAGGACTACCGCCGCACGGTCAACCTGCTGGAGCACTTCTACAACATCGTCCTCACCGACTGCGGCACCGGCCTCATGCACTCGGCGATGTACGGGGTGCTGGGGGTGGCCGACCAGCTCGTCATCGTGTCGTCCGGCTCGATCGACGGGGCACGCAGCGCGTCGGCCACGATGGACTGGCTCGACGCGCACGGCCACGGCGACCTCGTGGCCAACGCGGTGGTGGTCATCAACTTCGTGCACCGCTCGCGGGGCGGCGTGGACCTGGATCGGGTGTCGGAGCACTTCGCGGCGCGCTGCCGCTCGGTGGTGCGCATCCCGTTCGACGCGCACCTCGAGGAGGGCGCGGAGATCGACCTCGACCGGCTGGAGCCGGGCACGCGCATGGCGTTGCTCGAACTCGCGGCCAACGTCGCGGACGCCTTCGAGCGGGTGCACTCCCTGTAGCGGGGCGCCGGGGAAGTGGTGGAGCGGCCCGTCGGGGCGGGCGCCGGGGATCAGGCAGGCGGGTCTTCCCGACGGCGGACGCGCTCATCGAGCTGACGCAGGAACTCGGGGTCGTCGTCCGGGCCGCTCACCCGGGGGCGGATGGGGTCGGGGCGCCGAGCAGGTGGCTCGGCCGGGCTTTCACCCTGCGCGGTGTTCATCGCCTTCCACAGCACCAGGGCGATGACTGCGGCGCCGACGAACGCGATGAGGAACAGCAGCATCCACGACCACCTCCGCTGTGGAGGGTAGCCCAGCACGCCCCGTGTCGGGTGGCAGTCCGCCGAATCGGGTCGAGTTCAGTGAACGCGTTGGACGGTCGCCTCGCTCGTGAGGTCGGCCAGCATCTCCCGCACCTCGGACTCGCGGAAGCGTCGGTGGCCGCCGGGCGTGCGGATCGAGCCGATGCGACCGGCCGATGCCCACCTGGTCACCGTCTTGGGATCGACGCGGAACAGCGCCGCGACCTCCCCGGGGGTGAGCAGCCGCTCGGCGTTGCCGGTGGTCGTGACCGTCATGGTGGGCCTCCTGCGCTCTCGCGGCCGAGGAGTCGCGGCCGCCGTTCCGGGCCATCGTGACACCCGGAACCCCAGGTACTCGAACCGTTGTCAACCGGTAAAGGTCTCTTAAAGGACGAACCGGACAGGGGTCTGCCGGGTCGTAGGCTGGAGGCCATGACGTCCGCGCCGAGCCTCGTCGGCACGCTGCTGGCCTACACCCTGGCCCGGCTCTGCCTCGTCGCCGCGGCGTCCGGGCTGCTCGTGCTGGCGGGGGTGCCGTTGCTGCTGGCCGTGCTCATCGGCGTGATCGTCGCGCTGCCGCTGTCGATGCTGCTCCTGCGGGGGCTGCGCACGCGGATGGACGCGGGCCTTGCGGCCGTGCGGGAGCGGCGGGCGGCGCAGCGGGACGTGCTGCGGGCGCGCCTGCGGGGTGACGACCTCCCCGCTGACGACCTCCCCGCCGACGATCTCCCCGCCGACGATGTATCCGCCGACGTGCCTGCCGAACGCTCAGGCGAGCGTTCCGAGCGCCAGGCCGACAGCGGTGAGCACCGACCAGCTCAGCAGTAGCAGCCCGGTCTGCCCCAGCACGCGGATGAGCGCCCGCCCGTCGGCGCCCCAGAGCACCTTCCGCGCGGGCAGCGCCGCCGCGGGCAGCGCCACCAGGCCGAGCAGCATCGGCCAGCTGCGCAGGCCCGCCAGCGCCGTCAGCAGGAACGGCAGGAGCACCAGCGCGGCGTAGAGCCTTCGCGTGTCGCGGTCGCCCAGGATGACGGCCAGGGTGCGCTTGCCGACCGTCTCGTCGGTGGGGATGTCGCGCAGGTTGTTGGCCACGAGCACCGCGCACGTCAGCATCCCGACGGCGACGGCGCTCACCACCGCGAGCGCGTTCGGCGGCCCGCTCTGCGTCAGGGTGGTGCCGAGCACCGCGACCGGCCCGAAGAACACGAACACGGCCACCTCGCCCAGCCCGGCGTACCCGTACGGCCTGCGCCCGCCCGTGTAGAACCAGGCGCCCTGCCACGCACACCACCCCCACGGCGATCAGCCACCACTGCTGCGCCAGCGAGACGAGCGTCAGGCCCGCCAGCCCGGCCACGGCGAAGCAGGCGAACGCCGCGGTGCGCACGGTCGTCGGCGCGGCCGCGCGCGAGCCGACCAGCCGGGCGGGGCCGACCCGGTCGTCGTCGGTGCCGCGGATGCCGTCGGAGTAGTCGTTGGCGTAGTTCACGCCGACCACGAGCGCCACCGCGACGACGAGCGCCAGCAACGCCCTTCCCGGTGCGATCGTGCCGCTGCCGATCGCCGCGCCCGTGCCCACGACGACGGGGGACACCGCCGTCGGCAACGTGCGCGGGCGCGCGCCCTGGATCCATTGCGCCGGTGTGGCCACGGAGAAACGCTAACCCGCCGCGTCCGCGTCGCGCGTCTGCCCCGTGCCCGAAGTGGACTCGCACGGGCCGACCGCGCGCGCGTCGGGCACCGCTGCGGCCGGGAGGTACTGCCCGGCGCCGATGCGCATCCAGCCGTCCGTGGCGCACTCGACCGGCACTCCGGCGTTGTTCGCGGCCACGCCCACGACGTCGGCGTCCGACTCGGGGGAGGCGTACACGGGGCCGGTGTTGACGACCTTCGTCAGCCGGGTGTTGCCCGTCCACAGGTAGTCCACCGTGACCGTGGTGTTGTTGATCAGGCCGAGGTCGTCCCAGAAGGTGCCGTCGCCGAGGTCGATGCCCGCGGGGTTGGCCACCTTGCGGCCGAAGCCGTCGTTGCCGCCGTTGTAGCCGTTGCGGAACGCCGCCTGGGCCTCCGGCGTGCCCTGCGCCAGGTCGCCCCACTGCTCGCGGTTCGGGTTCCAGTAGTCGTCCTTGGTGTTCCACGGCCCGACGTCCCACACCGGCGCGAACGCGCAGCGGCCGTTGGGGGCGCAGATGCGGACGGAGTAGTCACTGCTGCCGTTCGGCGACAATGCACGGCGGGAGGGCAGCGCGACGAAGTGGTCGTGCGGCGCGATCACGTGCCCGTTCGCGGTGGTGCCACCGGGCAGGCCCTCGCGGGTGGCGAAGACCTGGTAGCGCAGCGGGTCGGCCTCGGCGCGGGCGCCTTCGGCCCGGACGGACGCCAGCGCGGTCAGCGTGACGCCGGTGGCGACCGGGCCCGGGTCGCCGGTCAGCACGAGGCGCGCCTGGATGTCGCGGGACGGCTCGGGCAGCACGGCGGTGCCGTCGTCGGCGGGGATCCACTCGGACCAGTTGCCGCCCGGACGCAGGCCGCGGACGTCGACGGCGGCCGTGGCGCCTTCGGTGAGCCGGGCGGCGACGGTGGCCGCCACGTGGTTGGTCGGGCTCGCGAGCCGGTGCGGGTCGAGCGTGAGCAGGCCGGTCGGGACCGCCGTGTCGGGGGTGCCCTCCGCGGCGTTGTCCTCGACGGGCGCGCGGAACGCCGTGCGCTGGTCGATGCGGGCGGCACCGCCCTGGACCGCGACGCCCACGCCGCTCCCGGTGGTCAACGGCGGGTTCCAGCTGGGGTTCACCGCCGCCGCCGCGGGCTGGGCGGTCGCCGCCGTGATGGCGACGACCAGCAGGGGCAGCAGCATCCGCATGACCCGGCCTCCGTGGGTGTGGCGTGTGTGACGAATGTGGCGGAGCAGACCGGATGGGGCCGCCGGGGTCAATGCGCGGACAGTGATCACCCCCGATCGAGGGTGCGGTGGCTCACCGAGCCGGGTGACCGCCCTCCGCGACGGCCGTCACGAGGCGTGCGACGGCCGCGCGATCGGGCTTGCCGATCCCGCGCAGGGGAATCTCGGCGACGGCGACGAGCCTGCGCGGCACCGCGGCCCGGCCGAGCGCGGCCCGCACGGCGGCGCGCAGCACCTCGGCGGAGCCGGGGGCGTCCCACACGACGGCGGCGACGACGACCTCGCCCCACTCCGCATCCGGAAGGCCCGTGACGCAGGCGGCACGGACCCCGGGCTGCCCGGCCAAGACGCTCTCCACGGCGGCGGGCGCCACCTTCTCGCCGCCGGTGACGATCACGTCGTCGGCGCGGCCGAGCACCTCCAGCCGCCCGTCGCGCCACCGGCCGAGGTCGCCGGTGCGGAAGCGGCCGCCGTGGAACGCCGGCTCCGCCGGGCCGGGCGCGTCGCTCATCCCGGCGGCGTCGCTCGTCTCGGTGGCGTCGCTCGTCCCGGCGGCGGCGCCCACTCCGGCGGCGGCGCCCATTTCGGTGGTGGCGCCCATTCCGGTGGTGGCGCTCATCGGCGCGCTGTCGCCCGCGGTCGAGGTGCGTCCTTCGGTGGGCCCTCTACCGTTGCTTGCCACGGCGGTGGGGGCGCCGTCGGGGGCGGCTGCGCGGCTGGAGGCATCGTCGGGGGCGGCCGCGCGCGTGGGGGCGGTGGTGCCGTCGAGGGGCGCCAGGGCCGTGGGGGTGCCGTCGCGGCGCAGGTACCCGGACGCCAGGGTGGGGCCGCCGAGCAGGATCCGGCCGTCGGGGTCGAGATCGACCGTGACGCCGTCGAGCGGCACGCCGTCGTAGACGCACCCGCCCGCGGTCTCGCTCATGCCGTAGGTCGTGACGACGCGCACACCAGCGGCCCGCGCCCGTTCCCGCGTCCCCGGGTCGAGCGCCGCGCCGCCGACGAGCACGGCCGCGTAGCTGCGCAGGGCGTCGAGCGCCGTCGCGGCGCCCTCCGTCTCCGCCCCCGCAGCAGGGGGCCCTTCCCGCGAGTGAGCCGCAGCAGGGGGCCCTTCCTGCAGTCCGGGTCCACCGGCCCCCGGGTCCGCCGCCGCGTCGAGGATCCGGCGCAGCTGCGTCGGCACCAGGCTGGTGTACCGCCGCTCCGGGCCGAGCGCGGCCGTCGCCGCGGCGAACCGGTCGGCCCGAAACCCGGCGCGCAGGTCCAGCACCGCGGGTGCGGCCCCCGCGAGCAGCGCCCGCACGATCACCTGCACCCCGGCGACGTGTTCGGCGGGCAGCGCGAGCAGCCACCGGCCCGGGCCACCCAGCCGTGCCTCGGTCGCCCGCGCCGACGCCCGCAGCGCCGCGGCCGAGAGCGCCACGAGCTTGGGCTCGCCGGTCGATCCCGAGGTGGCGATGACGACGGCCGTGCCCGCAGGCGCGCGCGTGACCTCCGCCCGCACCCCGACCGGCAGCGGCAGGACCGGCGGGCCGTCCCGAAGCGCGGCGGCCAGCGCGTCGATGAGCTCGGCCACCCGCGCGGGCGACCCGTCCACCTCCACCGGCCGCAGGTCCACGCCCCAGGTATACGGGAACCGGCGATCAGTAGTGCCAGGTGTACGGACTCCAGTCCGGCGGGCGCTTCTCCAGGAACGCGTCGCGCCCCTCGACGGCCTCGTCGGTCATGTACGCCATCCGCGTGGCCTCGCCCGCGAAGAGCTGCTGGCCGACGAGCCCGTCGTCGAGCAGGTTGAACGCGTACTTGAGCATCCGCTGCGCCTGCGGCGACTTGCCGTTGATCTCCCGCGCCCAGTCCAGGGCCACGCGCTCCAGGTCGGCGTGCGGCACGACCTCGTTCACCGCGCCCATCCGGTGCATCTGCTCGGCCGTGTACGCCCGCCCGAGGAAGAAGATCTCCCGGGCGAACTTCTGGCCCACCTGCCGCGCGAGGTAGGCCGAGCCGTAGCCGCCGTCGAAGCTGCCGACGTCGGCGTCGGTCTGCTTGAACCGGGCGTGCTCGGCGCTGGCCAGCGTGAGGTCGGCCACCGCGTGCAGCGAGTGCCCGCCACCGGCCGCCCACCCGGTGACGACGGCGATCACCACCTTCGGCATGAACCGGATCAGCCGCTGGCACTCCAGGATGTGCAGCCGCCCGGCGCGGGCCGGGTCGACCGTCTCCGCGGTCTCGCCGGAGGCGTACTGGTAGCCGGTGCGACCGCGGATGCGCTGGTCGCCGCCGGAGCAGAACGCCCAGCCCCCGTCCTTCGGCGACGGGCCGTTGCCGGTGAGCAGCACGCAGCCGACGTCGGGGGTCTGGCGGGCGTGGTCGAGCGCGCGGTAGAGCTCGTCGACCGTGCCCGGGCGGAACGCGTTGCGCACCTCGGGCCGGTCGAAGGCGATCCGCACCGCTCCGGTGTCGACCGCGCGGTGGTAGGTGATGTCGACGAAGTCGAACCCGGGCACCGCGCGCCAGGCGGAGGGGTCGAACAGCTCGGACGGCGAGTCGGGGGCCACAGCCGGACCCTAGCTGTGCGCGGAAACGAGTGCTCCAGCACTCGTTTCCGCGCACAGCCCGGCGCTACCCCAGCGTGAACGGGTCGCGGGTGCCACCGGTGAGCTCGACCCACACGGACTTGTTCTCGGTGTACTCGTTCACCGCCTCCACGCCGTTCTCCCGGCCGAGGCCGCTGGCGTTGAAGCCGCCGAACGGCACCGACGGCGCCACCACGCGGTACGCGTTGATCCACACCGTGCCCGCGCGGACCTTCGCCGCGACCCGGTGCGCCCGGTGCACGTCCTTGGTCCACACCGCGCCCGCCAGCCCGTAGGGCGTGTCGTTGGCCAGCTTGAGCGCCTCGTCCTCATCGGTGAACGTGACCGCCGAGAGCACCGGCCCGAACACCTCCTCGCGGAAGACGGTGTCGGTCGGCTTCACCGACAGCACGGTCGGCTTGACGAAGTAGCCGCCAAGGCTCTCCTCGGCCGCGCCGCCGTAGGCGACCGTGGCGCCCTCCTCCTGCGCGGTCTTGAGGTAGCCGATCACCTTCTCGTACTGCGGCTGGTTGGCGACCGGCCCCATCTCCGTCTCCGGGTCGTTGGGGTCGCCGAGCTTGATCTGCGCGGCCCGCTCGGCCACGAGCCGCACGAGCTCGTCGTGCACCGACTCGTGCACGATCAGTCGCGAGCCCGCCATGCACGTCTGGCCGGTGGCCGCGAAGACGCCCGCGACCAGGCCGTTCGCCGCGGCCTGCAGGTCGGCGTCCGGGAACACGATCTGCGGCGACTTGCCGCCCAGCTCCAGCGTGACCTTGTTGAGGTTCTCCGCCGCCGCGTGCGCCACCGAGCGGCCGGTCGCCGTCGAGCCGGTGAACGCCACCTTGTTGACGCCCTTGTGCCCCGCCAGCGCCGCGCCCGTCTCGCGCGAGAGCCCGGTGACGACGTTGACCACGCCCGGCGGGAACCCGGCGCGCTCGATCAGCTCGGCGAACCCGAGCGTCGACGCCGGGCAGTGCTCCGACGGCTTGATCACGATCGTGCAGCCCGCCGCCAGCGCGGGGGCGAGCTTCCAGGTCATCAGCAGCAGCGGCGAGTTCCACGGGGTGATCGCGGCGACCACCCCGACCGGCTCGCGGCGGGTGTAGACCAGGTAGTTCGGGTTAGGCGTGGGGATCTGGCGGCCTTCCATCGTGGCCGCGATCCCGGCGTAGTAGTGGTACCAGCCGCCGAGGCCGCCCAGCTGCCCGTGCATCTCGCGGAAGAGCTTGCCGGAGTCGTTGACCTCCAGCCGGGCCAGCCGCTCGGCGTTCTCCGTGATGAGGTCGGCGAGGCGGCGCATCATGGCGGCGCGGGCGAACCCGGTGGTCGTGCCCCACTCGCCGTCCAAGGCGGCCCGTGCGGCCGACACGGCGGCGTCGACGTCCTCCGGGCCGCCGTCGGGGATCTCCGCCCACGGCTGCCCGGTATAGGGATTCTGGCTCTGGAACGTCTTGCCCGACAGGGCTCCGACCGCCTTGCCCCCGACCAGCATCGCAAACTTCTCGAGCTCCGCCATGTCGTCCTCCTCGACGTCGATCCCTCCCGACCCTAGGAGCGGGCCGTGCCGGTCACAACGGGTCGCCGGCAGGATCGAGGACGTGCAGAACCTGGCGAAAGGTGCGAACGCGCCGCTGCCGACCGGACCCGTGGTGGTGCGCGTCACCGCTGCCGCACCCGTCGACATCTCCGCGCTGCTGGTGACGGCCGAAGGCAAGGTGCGCGGCGACGGCGACTTCGTCTTCTACAACCAGCCCCTCGCGCCCGGGGTCCGCTACGACCCGGCGGGCGTCGACGTCGAGCCCCGTGACGTCGACGCGGCGATCGAGCGGGTGGTCGTCACCGCGAGCCTCGACGGCCGCGGGCCCGCGACGTTCGGCGCGCTCGGCGACCTGCGGATGGACGTCGCCGTGGCCGGGCAGCCGTTCGCCCAGTTCGTCCCCGACGGCCTCGGGCCGGAGACCGCGCTCCTGTGCGTCGAGCTGTACCGGCGGGCCGGGGCGTGGAAGGTCCGCGCGGTCGGGCAGGGGTACGCGAGCGGCCTCGCGGGCATCGCCACCGACTTCGGGATCACGGTCGAGGAGCCGCAGGCCGCCGAGGGGCCTGCCGCCCCACCCCCGTCCCCCTCGAAGATCAACCTCGACAAGGGCCGGGTCTCGCTGGCCAAGCGCCAGACCGTGTCGCTGGTCAAGAGCGGCGCGCCCCCGCTGCGGCGGGTCGCCATGGGGCTGGGCTGGGACCCGGCCCGCCGCGGCCGCGACATCGACCTCGACGCCTCCGTGATCGTCGTCAACGACCGCGGCCGCAAGGTCGACGCCGTCTGGTTCATGGCCAAGAGCGCCTACGGCGGCGCGATCGAGCACTCCGGGGACAACCTCACCGGCGCAGGGGAAGGCGACGACGAGACGATCACCGTCGACCTCGGCAGGCTGCCCGCCGAGGCCCACGCGCTCGTCTTCACGGTGAACTCCTTCCGCGGCCAGAAGTTCACCGACGTGCGCAACGCCTACTGCAGGCTCCTGGACCTCGACTCGGGCGGCGAGCTGGTGCGCTACGACCTCACCGAGTCCGAACGCCGCACCGGCGTGATCATGTCCGTGCTCGTCCGGTCCGGCCCCACCTGGGACATGACGGCCATCGGCGAGTTCCACGACGGCAAGACCGCACGCGCGATGTACGAGCCCGCCGAGCAGGTGGTGCGCAGCCTGGGAGGGCGCTGAGAACCCGGGTCTGCTGCGCGCCGTGCGGAGCCCGTCCGCACCCTCCCGGCCCGCGGTGGCCGCCGAGCGGCCGTCGCTGCGCCGAGCGGCTACCGTCCGATCCCGTGGCTCTCATGCACGACCCTTCCCCCGCCATGGCGACGCCCCCGGCGCTCACCGAGGACCTCACCCGCGCCGTGCGGGGCTCGGTGCGGTTCGACACGGCCACCCGCGCGATGTGGTCGGCCGACGCGTCGAACTACCGGCGCGTGCCGATCGGGGTCGTCACCCCGCGTGACGCCGAGCGACGTGGCCGCCGCGGTCGCGATCTGCCGGGAGCACGCGGTGCCGCTGTTGCCGGTCGGCGCGCGCACGTCGATCGCGGGGCAGGCCGTCAACACGGCCGTCGTGCTGGACTTCTCCCGGATGAACGCGATCGTCGCGCTCGACCCGGAGGCGCGTACCGCGCGCGTGCAGCCCGGCGTGGTCCTCGACGCCCTGCGCGACGCCGCCCGCCCGCACGGCCTCACCTTCGGCCCCGACCCGTCCACGCACAACCGCTGCACGCTCGGCGGGATGATCGGCAACAACGCGTGCGGGTCGCACTCGGTGGCGTGGGGCAAGACCGTGGACAACGTCCACACCCTCGACGTCCTGACCTACCGCGGCGAGCGCATGACGGTCGGCCCGGGCGCGGGGCCTTCGGAGCTGCGGGAGCTGGCGTCGCGGGTCGGCCCGGCCGTGCGCGCGTCGTTCCCCGAGCTCACCCGCCGGGTCTCGGGCTACAACCTCGACCAGCTCCTGCCGGAGAACGGCTTCGACGTGGCCCGCGCGCTCGTCGGCACCGAAGGCACCTGCGTGACGACGCTGGAGGCCACGGTCCGGCTCGTCGAGGCCCCCGCCGTGCGCGCGCTCGCGATACTCGGCTTCCCCGACGCCTACACCGCGGCCGACCACGTCATGCCGATTCGCGCGCTCGGCCCGTTGACCATCGAGGGGATGGACGCGGGGCTGATCGCCGCACTGCGGGCGCACCTGGGTGGGCGGGGAGACGACGCAGTGGCGAGGGCGTCGCGGATGCTGCCCGAGGGTGGCGGCTGGCTCTACGTGGAGACGGGTGGGGCCACGCGCGCCGAGGCCGAGGCGGCGGCGCAAGCAGTGGTGGCGGCGGTGCCCGGGGCGTCGTCGCTGGTCGTCGGCGACCCGGCGGCGCAGCGCGCGCTCTGGCGGATCCGCGAGGACGGGGCGGGCATCGTCACCCGCAGCCCGGACGGCGACGAGGCTTACCCCGGTTGGGAGGACGCCGCCGTCCCGCCCGAGAAGTTCGGGGCGTACCTGCGGGAGTTCGACGCGCTGCTGCGCACGCACCGGCGCCGGGGCGCCTACTACGGGCACTTCGGCGACGGCTGCCTGCACATCCGGATCGACTTCGACCTGCTCACCGCGGCGGGCGTCGCCGACTTCCGCTCGTTCATGCAGGACGCGGCGGACCTGGCCGTCGCGCACGGCGGCTCGCTCTCCGGCGAGCACGGCGACGGCGTGGCGCGCGCCGAACTGCTGCCGCGCATGTACCCGCCGGAGATCATCGACGCGTTCGCGGCGTTCAAGGGCGTCTGGGACCCGGACGACAAGATGAACCCCGGCCGCGTCGTGCGGCCTGCGAAGCTGGACGAGGACCTGCGCGTGTTCGTCGGGCTGCCCACATTGCGCGGACGGCAGGCGCTCGCGTTCACCGAGGACCGTGGCTCGTTCGCCCGGGCGAGCCGCCGGTGCCTGGGCGTCGGGCGGTGTGTGACGGCGTCCGGCGGCGTGATGTGCCCGAGCTACCGGGCGACGGGGGAGGAGCAGCACTCGACACGCGGCCGCGCGCGGCTGCTGTTCGAGATGGCCAACGGTCAGGTGATCACCGGGGGGTGGCAGGCGCCGGAGGTGGCGGAGGCGCTCGACCTCTGCCTGTCGTGCAAGGGATGCAAGCGCGACTGCCCGGTCGGCGTCGACATGGCCGCCTACAAGACCGAGTACCTCGCCCAGCGCTACCGCGGGCGGCTGCGGCCCGCCTCGCACTACAGCATGGGCGCGCTGCCGTTGTGGCTGTGGCTGGTGGGGTGGCTGCCCCCGCGGGCGGTCGACGCGCTCAACGCGGCGGCGCGCGGCCCGCTCGGGCGCGTGGCGAAGCGCCTCGGCGGCGTGGCCCCGGAGCGCGCGATCCCGACGCTGGCCCGCGACCGGGTGCGCCCGCAGCGCCCGGCACCGGGCCATGATCACCGTTTCGGTGCAGAAAGCGGCCAAAACCGGCCGGAAACGCGCCCAACCGGTGATCATGCCCAGCCGGCCCATGACGGCGCGGTGGCTGGGCTCGGCCGGGTGCTGCTCTGGACCGACACCTTCTCCTCGGCGTTCGACCCGGCCGTCGTGCGCGCGGCCACGGCCGTGCTCACGGCCCTGGGCTACCAGGTGGAGCTGCCGCCGCGCACGGTGTGCTGCGGGCTGACCTGGACGTCGACCGGCCAGGTCGCCGCGGCGCGCCGGGTGCTGGGCCGCAGCCTCGCCGCGATCGAGCCGTGGCTGGCGGCGGGCGTGCCGGTGGTCGGGCTGGAGCCCTCGTGCACGGCCGCGTTGCGCGCCGACGCCGCCGAGCTGCTGCCCGACCACCCGCTCGTCCCGCGGCTCGCGACCGGCGTGCGCACGTTCGCCGAGCTGCTCGCCGAGCACGCCGACGCCTTGCGCGCCGCGGTGGTCGCGCCGGGCGGCCGGGCGCTTGTGCAGGTGCACTGCCACCAGCACGCCGAGCTGGGCACCGAGGCCGACCGCGCCGTGATGGCGGCGTTGGGCCTCGACGCCGAGGTGCTCGACTCCGGCTGCTGCGGGCTCGCGGGCAACTTCGGCTTCGAGAAGGGCCACTACGCGGTGTCGATGGCGTGCGCGGAACGGGTGCTGCTGCCCGCGGTGCGCGCCGCCGCCCCGGACGTCGCGGTGCTGGCCGACGGCTTCAGCTGCCGCACCCAGCTGCGCCAGGCGGGCACCCGCGAGCCGGTGCACCTGGCCCAGGTCGCGGCCCGCGCGCTGGGTCTGCCCCACTGAGCCGCCCCCCACGGTGAGTCCCGCGTTTCGGCACGGCGAGTCGCGCATCTGGGCACGGGGTGAGGATGGCGAGGGGTGAGTCGCGCATCTGGGCACGGTGAGTCCCGCGTTTCGGCACGGTGAGTCGTGCAATCGCGCATGTCGGGCGGACGAGCGGCGAGGACGAGCGAGGGCGTCCGAGCGGGGCGGCTCGGCTCGGCGCGGGTCGGCGCTCGTTGCGGGCTCGGTGGCGGTGCTGGTCGCGCTGGTCCGGGCGGGCCTGATGCGCTGGCCGTCGTTCGCGGCGGTGGCGATGCTCGTGTGGGCGGTCGGGCATGGCCGCGGTGGTGGCGTTCGAGAAGACCGAATGGTCGGTCGGGCCAGCCTCGGCGGCACGATCCACCGCTACGCCAGCCTCGTCGCGTTTCTCGCGCTGCCGGTCGCCGCGCTGGTCGTCACCCGCGGCAGGCCCGGCTTCGCCGCGTGGCCCCGCCTGCTCGCCGCGGCCGCGCTGACGTGGCTCGCCGCGATCCTCTCCGGCGTGCTGCTGCGCCCGTTCAGCGGTGTGCCGTGGTGGCAGTTCCTGCCCTTGGGGATCATGGAGCGGGGCTCGCGCTCACCGAGACGGCGATCCTCGTAGCGCTGGCCCGCTGGGCGCGATCGCGCGAAACCGTCAGCGCTCGCTGAACCGCCCCGCGTCCAGCGCCCATCGACGGGTGGTGCGCACGGTGTCGAGCATCCGACGGTCGTGCGTCACGAGCAGCACGGTGCCGCCGAAGCTGTCCAACGCCTGCTCCAGCTGCTCGATGGCGGCCAGGTCGAGGTGGTTGGTGGGCTCGTCGAGCACGAGCAGGTTCACCTCGCGGGCCTGCAGCAGCGCCAGCGCGGCCCGGGTGCGCTCGCCCGGAGACAGCGACTCCGCAGGCCGCGTCGCGTGATCGCGGGTGAGGCCGAACTTGGCCAGCAGCGTGCGGACCTCCGACTCCGACCAATCGGGCATGGCGTCCCCGAACGCCCTGGCCAGCGGGTCGGGGCCGAGGAACAGCCCGCGCACCTGGTCGATCTCGCCCACCCGCACGCCCGACCCCAGCCCCGCGGACCCCTCGTCGACCGGGATCCGGCCCAGCAGCGCGCCGAGCAGCGTGGTCTTGCCCGAGCCGTTCGGTCCGGTGATCGCGACCCGGTCCGCCCAGCGCACCTGCGCGTCGACCGGCCCGAGCGTGAACGTGCCCCGCCGCACCACCGCCCCGGTCGCCGACGCCACCACCGTGCCCGAGCGCGGCGCCGCGGCGATCGTCATCCGCAGCTCCCACTCCTTGCGCGGCTCCTCCACCACCTCCAGCCGCTCGATCGCGCGCTCGGTCTGGCGCGCCTTCGCGGCCTGCTTCTCGCTGGTCTCGACCTGCTTGTTGCGGCCGATCTTGTCGTTGTCCTTGCTCTTGCGACGGGCGTTGCGCACGCCCTGCGCCATCCAGGTGCGCTGGGTCTGCGCCCGCGCCTTGAGGGAGCCGAGCTTGTCGTCGTACTCCTCGTACGCCTCGCGCGCGTGCCGCCGCGCCACCTCGCGCTCGGCGAGGTACGCCTCGTACCCGCCGTCGTAGACGCCCACCTGCTGCTGCGCGAGATCCAGCTCGACGATCCGGTTCACGGTGCGCGCCAGGAACTCCCGGTCGTGGCTGACGATCACCGCCGGGCTCCGCAGGCCCTGCACGAACCGCTCCAGGCGGGCGAGCCCGTCGAGGTCGAGGTCGTTGGTGGGCTCGTCGAGCAGCAGCACGTCGAAGCGGGAGAGCAGCAGCGCGGCGAGGCCGACGCGGGCGCCCTGCCCGCCCGACAGGCCGGTCATCGGCATGTCCAGCGCGACGCCCAGCCCGAGCTCCGCGGCCACCTCGCCCGCGCGCTCGTCGAGGTCGGCGCCGCCGAGGGAGAGCCAGCGGTCGAGGGCGGCGGCGTAGGCGTCGCCGGGCGCGCCCGCGGCCAGCGCCGCGGCGGCCTCGTCCATCGCGACCTGGGCGGCGGCCACCCCCGTGCGCCGCGCCAGGAACGCGCGCCACCGTCTCGCCCGCCCGCCGCTCCGGCTCCTGCGGCAGCAGGCCGACGGTGGCGTCCGGCGGGCTGAGCGTGACCGTGCCCTCCTCCGCGGTGGCCTCGCCCGCGAGCATCCGCAGCAGGGTGGACTTGCCCGCCCCGTTGACCCCGACCAGCCCGACGACGTCGCCGGGGCCGATCACCAGGTCGAGGCCGGAGAACAGCACACGGGCGCCGTGGCCTGCGGCGAGGGAGGTGGCCTTGAGGGTCGCGCTCATGACGCAGGCAAGCCTACGGACGTAGCCGGGGGCCGGGCCCGCCGCACAAGCGTTGCGGTGCCCGCACCCGTGTCCGGACGCTTGTGCGGGCGCGGCTTCGCCGGTGCGGGCAGGCGCGTCACGCGGCGAGGGCGGCGGCGATCCGAGCCCGCAGCGCGGCGTGCGCGGCCCGCAGCCCGGCCCGCTCCGCTCGCACCTCGACCACGCGCACGCCGGGGCGGCCCAGGTGGTCCGCGATGTCGGCACGGGTCGGCGCGCGAGTGGGCGACACCCATCGCCGCGCACAGGGCCGCCAGGTCGACGGTGTGCGGGGTGCCGAAGACCCGCTCGAACGCCGCGGCGTGCTCGGGCGCGCCCTGCTCCAGGAGGCTGAAGATGCCGCCGCCGCGGTCGTCGAGCACGACGATCGTGAGGTCCGGCCGCGGCTCGTCGGGGCCGACGACCAGGCCGGTCGTGTCGTGCAGCAGGGTGAGGTCGCCGAGCAGCGCCACGGTGGGGCCGTCGTGCGCGAGCGCCGCGCCCATCGCGGTGGACACCGTGCCGTCGATCCCGGCGACGCCCCGGTTGGACCGCACGACGACGCCTGCGCGCGGCGCGGCGGCGAGCGCCACGTCGCGCACCGGGTTGGACGAGCCGAGCACGAGCTGGGTGCCGTCGGCGAGCGCCCGCGACCAGCGCGCGGGCCAGTTGCATCCCGACCGGGCCGTCGTCGAGCGCCTCGTCCAGGGCGGCCGTGGCGGCCTTGTCGGCGGCGGCTCCAGCGGCGCAGCCAGTCCGGGTCCGGCCGCAGCGGGGGCAGCGCGCCGACCGCGCGGACCGAGCCCGCGACGTCGGTCCACGGCAGGCCGCGCTCGTCGGCGAGGGCGTAGACCGCGACGGCCGGGTCGGCGAGCAGGCGCGCGACGGCCCGGTGCAGCGTCGGGCGGCCCGCGACCACCACCTGCGCGGGGGCGAGCGACGGCGTTCCCGAGCAGCCACGGGCCGGTGCGGACGGCGGCGGCCAGGCCGCCGACGACGGCTCGGCGATCACCGGCACGCCGACGTCGAGCGGCGGCGCGCCCGGACCCGCGATCACCAGCGTCGGCGCGGTCGGGTCCAGCGGCAGCGGTGGGGCGACGATCCGGGCGGCGGGGACGGCGGTCCACGGCCCCTCCGTCCCGCCCGGCGGGCCGCGCGGCGACGATCCGGGCGCGGCGGGGACGGCGGTCCACGGCCGCCTCGCGCCCCGGGCGGCCGCGCCACGGCGCCCAGCCCGGTCGCGGTCCGCGGCGCGACGCCCGTGCGCCCGGCGGCCCCCGGCTCGCCCGCGCCCACTGCACCTGCCCACTTCGCACCCCCAGAGTCGACTTCGCACCCCGTCGGTGGGGTGCGAAGTGCCACGAAGGGGTGCGACGTCGGCGGATGCGGTGGGTTCGCCAGGGTGCGGCGAGGCGGCGACGCCGGGTGGTGCCGGGACGGCGGCCGGGCCCTCGGCGCGGTTCTGCAGTGCGGCGGGGGCGTCGCCGGGGTGTGGCGGAACAGCGTCGTCGGGGGTCAACGGCTCGCCGAACGGCAGGTTGAGGTGCACCGGCCCCGGCGGGAGCCCGACGGCGGCCGCGACCGCCCGCCCCACCGCCGCGCGCATCTGCGCCGCCGTGCCCCCGACGGCGGGCGCGAGCCGCACCGCCGCGCCGAACATCCCGACCTGCGCGACGGTCTGGCTCGCCCCCGTGCCGACCAGCTCGGGCGGCCGGTCCGCGGTGAGCGCCAGCAGCGGCACGCCCGCGTGCGCCGCCTCCAGCACGGCGGGCAGCAGGTTCGCCGCGGCCGTGCCGGACGTCGTCGCCACCGGCACCGGCCGCCCGGACGCCAGCGCCAGCCCCAGCGCGAGGAACCCGGCCGTGCGCTCGTCGATGCGGACGTGCAGCCGCAGGCGCCCGGCCGCGTCCGCGGCGTGCAGGGCGAACGCGAGCGGCGCGTTGCGCGAGCCCGGGCACAGCACCGCGTCGGTGACCCCGCAGCGCACCAGCTCGTCGACGACCGTGCGCGCCGCCTCCGTGGCCGCGGTTCACCGCTCGTTCACCGCGATCAGCGCCTGCAGCAGCTGGGTGGCCGCCCGCACCACCGGCCCCGCCAGCGCGTCCTGCTCGAACATCGCGAACGGCGCCTGGCCGAAGTGCAGCCCGCTGGGGGCGAGGAAGTTCAGCCGGATGTGGTCGGCGGGCGGCGGGGGGAGCCGCTCCTGCGTCCACGGCCCGATCCGGTCCAGCACGGCGCTTCGACGCGTCGAGCAGGGCGCCGATGTGCGCGTCGAGCGACCCGTCCGGCCGCTCCCACACGATCCCGCCGCCCGTGCCCGCGTAGAAGCGGGCGGTGAGCTCGGGGTAGGCGGCGAGCAGGTCGAGGCCCGCCGCGCCGCGGTCCACCTCGACGACCACGCCGAGCAGCCGCTTGGCCTCCGCGGCCGGCGGGCTGCACGCCGTAGCGGCGCAGGAACGTCCACGCCTGCACGTAGTGCCGCGCCTCCAGCCCGGGCATGGCCACGACCCGCTGCCACCCGACGACCGCGTTCGCCGACGTCCCCCGCGGCCACGTAGCGCCGCGCCGTGACGAACGTGGCCCACGGCTCGCGGTCTGCGTGGTCGCCGACCGGCCAGGACTCCAGCGGCCCGTCCGCGAACAGCGCGTCCCGGATCGAGAGCGGCGCCGCCGACGGCCTGCACGGGCTTGCGCTTGCGCCCGAACACCTGAAGCCTCCGGTTCCATCACCTCTCGGACAGCCAGCAGCTTGGCCGCGGCCTCCCGCACCTCCGTGTCGGGGTCGGAGTCGGCGACGATCCCGCACCCGGCGTACAGCCGCGCCACCGGCCCGTCCAGCAGCGCGCAGCGCAGCGCGATGCCCAGCTCGCCGTCGCCGTCGGCGTCGACCCAGCCCACCGGGCCGGTGTAGCGGCCCCGGTCCATCCCCTCCAGCGCGGCGATCAGCGGCACGGCGACCTCGCGCGGGGTGCCGCCGACCGCGGCCGTCGGGTGCACGGCGGCGGCCAGCTCCAGGAGCGAGGCGGGCGCCTCGGCGGGCAGCGTGCCCGCGACGTCGCTGGCCAGGTGCGTCACGTTGGGCAGCACGAGCGGCACCGGCTCGGCGGGCGCGGTCAGCTCCGCGCACAGCGGCCGCAGCGACTCGACGAGCGACTGGACGGCCAGCCGGTGCTCGTGGCGGTCCTTCACCGAGCCGAGCAGGGTGTCGCCGAGGTCGGCCTCCTCGGTCGGGCCCCGGCCAGATCGTGCCCGCCAGCACCCGCGACCACACCGTGCCCGCCCGACGGCGCATCAGCAGCTCCGGCGTGGCGCCGACCAGCCCGTCCACCGCGTACGACCAGCACGCCGGGTAGCGCGCGGCCAGCCCGGCCAGCAGGTGGCGGGCGTCGAGGGGGGCGTCGGCGACGGCGAGCAGGTCGTGCGCGAGCACCACCTTGTCCAGCTCGCCCGCCCGCATCCGGCGCACGGCCTCGGCCACCGCCTGCCGGTAGCCCGCCACCGACAGCTGCCCGTCGGCGTAGCGCACGGCGCCGGACGGGCGCACCGGCCGGACCGCGTGCACGCCGTCGGCGTGCGAGAACTCGGTGATCCACGCCACCCCGTCGCGGCGGCCGACCACCACCCGCGGAACGACGAGCACCGAGCCCGCGGGCGTCGTCGGCGAAGGTGAAGCTCGCGAACGCGATCGGGCCCGTGCCGGGCAGTCCCACCTCGTCGTCGACGGACAGGCGGCCCGCGAACGAGCGCCACCACCGGTCGGCGTCGCGGAACCGCGCGGGCCCCGCCGTGGAGAGCCGGGCGACCTCGCCCCAGCCGACCAGACCCTCCTCGCCGTGGACCCAGGCCAGGGCGCCCTCGCGGTCGGGGAGCAGGTCGAGCAGGCGCACCGGGTCGTCGACGAGCCTGGTTCGTACGCCCAACCCGGTCGGTAGCGGGGCGATCGTCACGATTTCGAGAGTAGGAGCCCGCGGCGCGCAATGCCCGCCCGCCCCGCGAGGCGCCGGACACACCGCCGTAGAATCGGGCCGCGATGACTGAGCGCATCACGCGTGATCGACGAGGTCAGGGACCTCGTGCGGCCCGGCCGCGCGCGCGATCTCCCGCACCCGCGCGCAGATCGTGCTCGGCGTCGCCGTCGTCATCACGCTGCTGTGCGGGTTCGCGCTGGCAGGCGCGGCCGTCGACGACGCGAAGATCACCGCGAACCAGGCCGTCGCGCAGGCCGAGGTGCTGGAGGGCTCCACGTTCTTCCGCACGCTCGTGCGCTTCCCGCTGCCCAACGGCGACGTGGCGATCCCCGAGCTCGGGCGTCGCCTACCCGCGCGGGCTCACCCCCGGCACGTCGTGCCCGTCGAGTACGACGTCACCGACGCCGTGCACGTGCGGGTCGCGGGCCGCAGCGCGCTCAGCGCGTCGGCGCCGCTCCTGGTCGTATCGTCGCTGACCTGGGTGCTGGCCCTGCCGCTGGCCGCGCGCGGATGCGCCGCACGCGCGGGTAGCGTGCGCGCGGCGCAATTCCTGCGCTCCCGCAGTGCCCTGCCGCCGGCCCACCTCGGGGTCGTACTGTGGCGGCGTGAGCCGCGCCGACCTCGACAAGGACCCGCACGCCGTCGCCGCGATGTTCGACGGCGTCGCCCGGCGCTACGACCTCACCAACACCGTGCTCACCGCGGGCCAGGACCGCCGCTGGCGCGCGCTGGCCCGCCGCGCGCTCGACCTGCGGCCCGGCGAGATCGTGCTGGACCTCGCCGCGGGCACGGCCGTGTCGACCGTCGAGCTGGCCCGCTCCGGCGCGTGGTGCGTCGCGGCCGACTTCTCGCTGGGCATGCTCCGCGCGGGCGCGGCGCGGCCGGTCCCGAAGGTCGCCGCCGACGCGCTCGCCCTGCCGTTCGCCGACGCCGTGTTCGACGCCGTCACGATCGCGTTCGGCCTGCGCAACGTGCACGACACCGACCGCGCGCTCGCCGAGCTGGCCCGCGTCACGAAGCCCGGCGGGCGGCTGGTGGTGTGCGAGTTCGGCCGCCCCACCTGGGCGCCCTTCCGCGCCGCGTACTACCTGGGCCTTGAGCGGGTGCTGCCCGCCGTGGCCGACCGCGTCTCCAGCAACCCCGAGGCCTACCGCTACCTCGGCGAGTCGATCCGCGACTGGCCCGCCCAGCCCGAGCTCGCCGCCCGCATCGCCGCCGCGGGCTGGACCGGCGTCGGTTGGCGGAACCTCGCGGGCGGCGCCGTCGCCCTGCACCGCGCCCGCCGCAGTAACCGTTTGCACAACGGTCGCATCCGTCTCGCGGGCCGCGGCGCCGGATGCATAGACTTCCGGGCACTTCGTGAATCCGTTCACAAGCGAACATCGCAGGTTAGGCATACCTGGGTAGGGCCAGGTGGCGTCGGGGATCTAGGGTCCGCGGCGCCCGCAAGAGATCAGGAGGGCCGATGACCTACCTCCCGCTGGTGCTGCTGTTCGTCCTGGCCGGGCTGTTCGCGCTCTTCTCCGTGACGTCCGCGCCGTACGTCGGCCCCCGCCGCTACAACCGCGCCAAGCTGGACGCGTACGAGTGCGGCATCGAGCCCTCGCCGGACCCGGTCGTCGGGAGCGGGCGCATGCCCGTCGCCTACTACCTCACGGCGATGTTGTTCATCCTCTTCGACATCGAGATGGTCTTCCTCTACCCGTTCGCGGTCACCAGCGACGTGCTGGGCCTGTTCGGGCTGGTGGAGATCGTGCTGTTCATCGTGACGGTCGGCTTCGCCTACGTGTACGTGTGGCGACGCGGCGGGCTGGATTGGAACTAGATCATGGGACTTGAGGAACACCTCCCGAACGGAGTCCTGCTGGCGAGCGTCGAGAAGCTCGTCAACTGGACGCGCAAGTCCTCGCTGTGGCCCGCCACGTTCGGGCTCGCGTGCTGCGCGATCGAGATGATGACCACCGGGGCGCCGCGCTACGACCTGGCGCGCTTCGGCATGGAGGTGTTCCGCGCCTCGCCCCGGCAGGCCGACCTGATGATCGTCGCGGGCCGGGTGAGCAACAAGATGGCCCCGGTGCTGCGCCAGATCTACGACCAGATGCCCGAGCCGCGCTGGGTGCTCGCGATGGGCGTGTGCGCCAGCTCCGGCGGCATGTTCAACAACTACGCGATCGTGCAGGGCGTCGACCACGTCGTGCCCGTCGACATGTACCTGCCCGGCTGCCCGCCGCGGCCCGAGATGCTGATCGACGCGATCCTCAAGATCCACGCCAAGATCATGGACGAGCCGTTGGGCGCCAAGCGGGCCGCGGAGCTCGCGGAGTCGGGCCACAAGACCGAGCTCGTGCCGTCGTCGATCAAGTTCGCGAAGAAGAAGTAAGCGATGGCTGACGAGACATCAGGCACCTCCAAGGACGCCGCCGAGCCCACCGGCGGCGAGCACTCCTCGGCCGAGGCGAGCGGCGCCGACACCGCGGCGCACCGCGCCACCGGCGGCGAGGCCCCGGCCGCGGGCGAGATGGAGCAGCTCGACGGGGTGCCCGAGGGCGGCACCCGCGTCCCGGCCGTCCCGCGCCCGCAAGGGCATGTTCGGCGTGCACGGCACCGGCGACACGTCCGGCTTCGGCGGCCTGCGCCTGCCCGGCTACGCGCCCGCCCCGGCCGAGCGCCCGTTCGGCGGCTGGTTCGACGAGCTCGCCGACGAGCTGGGCACCTGCCTTGAGCGGCGCGGGATCGACCGCGGCGCCGTCCAGCAGATCACGATCGACCGCGGCGAGATCACGTTCTACGTCCGCCGCGAGAGCATCCTCGAGCTCTGCCGCACGTTCCGCGACGAGCCGGGCCTGCGGTTCGAGCTGTGCTCGTCGGTCTCCGGGGTCGACTACGGCACCGAGGTCGAGCAGCGGCTGCACGTCGCCTACCACCTGACGTCGATGACCTACCGGCGGCGCATCCGCCTGGAGGTCGCGCTCGACGTCGACGACGCGCACGTGCCGAGCGTCGTCGAGGTCTACCCGACGGCCGACTGGCAGGAGCGCGAGACCTGGGACATGTTCGGCGTGGTCTTCGACGGCCACCCCGCGCTCACCCGCATCCTCATGCCCGACGACTGGGAGGGCCACCCCCAGCGCAAGGACTACCCGCTCGGCGGGATCCCGGTGGAGTACAAGGGCGCGGAGATCCCGCCGCCTGACGAGAGGCGGTCCTACTCATGACCACCCCTGCCGAAGAGCGCCTCACGACCGAGGGCCCGGTCTACACCGTCACCGGCGGCGACTGGGACACCCTCATCGACGAGGACCACGACGACCGCATCGTCGTCAACATGGGCCCCCAGCACCCGTCGACGCACGGGGTGCTGCGGCTGGTGCTGGAGCTGGAGGGGGAGACGGTCACGCAGGCCCGCTCCGTGATCGGCTACCTGCACACCGGCATCGAGAAGAACTGCGAGTACCGCACCTGGACCCAGGGCGTCACGTTCGTGACGCGCATGGACTACCTCTCGCCGCTGTTCACCGAGACCGGCTACTGCCTCGGCGTCGAGAAGCTGCTCGGGGTGGAGGCGCCGCGGCGGGCCCAGCAGGGCCGCGTGATGCTGATGGAGATCAACCGGATCGCCTCGCACCTGGTGGCGCTGGCCACCGGCGGCATGGAGCTCGGCGCGCTCACCGGCATGACCAACGGCTTCCGCGAGCGCGAGGACCTGCTGCACCTGCTGGAGCGCCTCACCGGCCTGCGGATGAACCACGCGTTCATCCGGCCCGGCGGCCTCGCCCAGGACTTCCCGGACGGCTTCGAGGACGACGTCCTGGCCGTCGTCAAGCAGATCCGCGGCCAGCTGCCCGGCTACGACAAGCTGCTCACCGGCCAGCCGATCTGGCGCCAGCGGCTGGAGAACGTCGGCTACCTGCCGCTGGACGGCTGCCTCGCGCTCGGCGCCACCGGCCCGATCCTGCGCTGCGCGGGCCTGCCGTGGGACCTGCGCAAGGTCGAGCCCTACTGCGGCTACGAGGAGTACGACTTCGAGGTGCCGACGGCCACCGAGGCCGACTGCTACGCGCGCTACCGCCTGCGGGTGCAGGAGATGCGCGAGTCGCTCAAGATCATCGAGCAGGTCGTCGAAGGCGATGGAGCCCGGCCCGGTGATGGTCGAGGACCGCAAGATCGCCTGGCCCGCGCAGCTGTCGATCGGCTCCGACGGCATGGGCAACACGCTCGAGCACGTCAAGAAGATCATGGGTCAGTCGATGGAGTCGCTGATCCACCACTTCAAGCTGGTCACCGAGGGCTTCGCGGTGCCTGCGGGCCAGGTGTACACGGCGGTCGAGTCGCCGCGCGGCGAGCTGGGCTTCCACCTCGTCTCCGACGGCGGCACCCGGCCGATGCGCGTGCACGTGCGCGAGCCCAGCTTCGTGAACCTGCAGTCGATGCCCGCGATGAGCGAGGGCGGCATGATCGCCGACGTCATCGCGGCCGTCGCGAGCATCGACCCGGTCATGGGGGGTTGCGACCGATGACACTGCCGGAAGGCATGCCCGAGTCCATCGGGCCGTCGGCCGCGCCCGAGGAGGTCGTCTGGGAGGGCCCGGCCGACCAGCCGATCGTCGGCGGCGTCTTCGACGAGCGTCACGACCACGCGGGCCAAGGAGATCATCGCCAAGTACCCGCAGTCGCGCTCGGCGCTGCTGCCGCTGCTGCACCTCGTGCAGTCGGTCGAGGGGCACGTCAGCCAGGACGGCATCCGGTTCTGCGCCGACGCGCTGGAGCTCACCACGGCCGAGGTCTCCGCCGTCGCCACCTTCTACACGATGTACAAGCGCACGCCGTGCGGCGAGCACCTGGTGAGCGTGTGCACCAACACGCTGTGCGCGGCGCTCGGCGGCGACGCCATCTACCGGCGCCTGCAGGAGAAGCTCGGCGCGGCGGACGAGCCGCTCGGCCACGAGGAGACCTCGGCCGACGGCGTCGTCACGCTGGAGCACGCCGAGTGCCTCGCCGCGTGCGACTTCGCGCCCGGTCGCTCCAGGTCAACTACGAGTTCTACGACAACCAGGACGTCGACACGGCCGAGGAGCTGGTCGACGCCCTGCGCCGCGGCGAGAAGCCGCACCCCACGCGCGGTGCGCCGCTCACCGACTTCCGCACCGTCGAGCTGGAGCTGGCGGGCGTCTTCCCCGATCTCGCCGCAGGCGTCGAAGGATTGTCGGAGGCACCTGAGACGCTCCTGGGCGTGCGGGTGGCCGCCGAGCGCGGCTGGGCCGCACCCGCCATGCCCGACACGCCCCCCGCCCTGCCGGAGAAGAAATGACCGACCCCATCACCCCGGTGCTCACCCGGCGCTGGGCCGAGCCCCGCTCGTGGTCGATCGACACCTACGAGCGCACCGGCGGCTACCAGGCCTTCCGCGACGCGCTGCGGGCCGATCCCGATGAGCTGATCCAGCTCGTCAAGGACTCCGGGCTGCGCGGCCGCGGCGGCGCGGGCTTCCCCACGGGCATGAAGTGGGGCTTCATCCCGCAGGGCCCCACCGGGCCGGGCGCCCTGCCCAAGTACCTCGTGATCAACGCCGACGAGGGCGAGCCGGGCACCTGCAAGGACATCCCCACGATGATGGCCGATCCGCACTCGCTCATCGAGGGCTGCATCATCACCTGCTACGCGATCCGCGCCCACTTCTGCGCGATCTACGTGCGCGGCGAGGCGCTGCACCCGATCCGCCGCGTGGCCAACGCCGTGCGCGAGGCGTACGCGAAGGGCTACCTCGGCAGGGACATCCTCGGCACGGGCTACGACATCGACATCGTCGTCCACGCCGGCGCGGGCGCCTACATCTGCGGCGAGGAGACGGCGCTGCTCGATTCGCTCGAAGGCCGCCGCGGCCAGCCCCGGCTCAAGCCGCCGTTCCCGGCCACCGCGGGGCTCTACGCGTCGCCCACCGTGGTCAACAACGTCGAGACGATCGCCAGCGTGCCGTTCATCGTGCACGGGCGGCAGCGACTGGTTCCGGTCGATGGGCACCGAGAAGAGCCCCGGCCCGAAGATCTACTCGGTCTCCGGGCACGTCGAGCGGCCCGGGCAGATCGAGGCGCCGCTGGGCACCACGCTGCGGCAGCTCCTGGAGCTGTGCGGCGGCATGAAGGACGGCATCCCGCTGAAGTTCTGGACCCCGGGCGGCTCGTCCACCCCGCTGTTCACCGCCGAGCACCTCGACGTCCCGCTGGACTTCGAGGGCGCCGCCGCGGCGGGCTCGATGCTGGGCACCACCGCCGTGCAGGTGTTCAACGAGACCGTGTCGGTGCCGTGGGCGGTCATGAAGTGGACCGAGTTCTACAAGCACGAGTCCTGCGGCAAGTGCACCCCGTGCCGCGAGGGCACCTACTGGCTGCTGCAGATCCTGGAGCGGATGCTGCACCACGAGGGCACCGAGGAAGACATCGAGACGATGTTGGACATCTGCGACAACATCCTCGGCCGGTCGTTCTGCGCGCTCGGCGACGGCGCCACGAGCCCGATCACCAGCGGCATCCAGTACTTCCGGCAGGAGTTCCTCGACCTCTGCGCCGAACAGCCCGCGGCGAAGTCCGACCGCGACCGAGCACCCGCCGGAGCCATGGCATGACGCTCACGCAAGAAGGCGCCGGACGCCCCGCCGGTCCCGGAGGGGCACGTCCGGCTCACGATCGACGACCGGGTCGTCGACGCCCCCAAGGGCGAGCTGATCATCCGCACGTGCGAGCGGCTCGGGATCATCGTGCCGCGCTTCTGCGACCACCCGCTGCTCGATCCGGCGGGCGCCTGCCGCCAGTGCCTGGTCGAGGTCGAGATGGGCGGGCGCCCGATGCCCAAGCCGCAGGCCAGCTGCACGATGACGGTGGCCGACGGCATGGTCGTGCGCACCCAGCACACGTCGAAGGTGGCCGACAAGGCGCAGCAGGGCGTGATGGAGCTGCTGCTGATCAACCACCCGCTCGACTGCCCGATCTGCGACAAGGGCGGCGAGTGCCCCCTGCAGAACCAGGCGATGAGCTCCGGGCGCACCGACTCGCGGTTCGTCGACACCAAGCGCACGTTCCCCAAGCCGATCCCGATCTCCACCGAGGTGCTGCTCGACCGCGAGCGCTGCGTGCTCTGCCAGCGCTGCACCCGCTTCTCCGAGCAGATCGCGGGCGACCCGTTCATCGAGCTGCTCGAACGCGGCGCCCAGCAGCAGATCGGCGTCGCCGAGGACAAGCCGTTCCAGAGCTACTTCTCCGGCAACACGATCCAGATCTGCCCGGTCGGGGCGCTCACGAGCGCGGCCTACCGGTTCCGGTCCCGGCCGTTCGACCTGCGGTCCACGCCGAGCGTGTGCGAGCACTGCGCGTGCGGCAGCGCGATGCGCACCGACACCCGCCGCGGCGTCGTCATGCGTCGGATGGCGGGCAACGACCCCGCGGTCAACGAGGAGTGGATCGACGACAAGAGCCGGTTCGCCTTCCGCTACATCACCTCGGCCGACCGGATCACCCGGCCGATGGTCCGCCAGGCCCGACGGCACGCTGGCCGAGACGTCGTGGACCGACGCGCTGTCGGTCGCCGCGCGCGGCCTCACCGCCGCGCGCGAGGGCGGCATCGGCGTGCTCGCGGGCGGGCGGCTCACCGTCGAGGACGCCTACGCCTACGCCAAGTTCGCGCGGGTCGCGGCGGGCACCAACGACGTCGACTTCCGCGCCCGGCCGCACTCGGCGCGAGGAGCTGGAGTTCCTCGCCGCGCACGTCGTCGGCCAGGGCCCGGAGATCCTCGACTACGCGCGCCTCGAGGCCGCGTCCACCGTGCTCTGCGTGGCGCTGGAGCCGGAGGAGGAGGCGCCGATCGTCTACCTGCGCCTGCGCAAGGCGGTGCGCAAGCACGGCCAGCACGTCTACCACCTCGGGCAGTGGACCACGCCCGCCGTGGAGCGCACGTCGCCGTCCACCGGCGCGGCGGCGCCGCCGGCCAAGGACAACCTCATCCCGGTCGTGCCCGGCGCGGAGGCCGCGGTGCTCGCGCGACCTGCCGGAGGCCGTCCTCATCGGGCTGGCCCGCGGCGGGGTGATCCTGGTCGGCGAGCGCGCCGCGGAGGTGCCGGGCCTGTACTCGGCGGTGTCGGCGCTGGCCACGCGCACGGGCGCGGTGGTCGGCTGGGTGCCGCGGCGCGCGGGGGAGCGGGGCGCGCTCGACGCGGGCGCCGCGCCCACCCTGCTGCCCGGCGGCCGCTCGGTCGCCGACGCCGCGGCCCGCGCCGAGGTCGAGGCGGCGTGGGGCCTCGCCGAGGGCGCGCTGCCCGCCGCACCGGGCCGCGACACCGACGCCATCCTCGCCGCGGCCGGGCTGGGCGAGCTGGCCGCGCTCGTGGTCGGCGGGCTCGACCCGTACGACCTGGCCGATCCGGCCGCCGCGCTGGCGGGCCTGCGCGAGGTCGGGTTCCTGGTGAGCCTGGAGATGCTCCGCTCGCCGGTCACCGAGCTCGCCGACGTCGTGCTCCCGGTCGCGCCGGACGTCCAGCGCTCGGGCACCTACCACAACTGGGAGGGGCGGCCCCGGTCGTTCGGGCCCGGCGCTCGACGCGAGCGGCGTGCTGCCCGACTGCCGGGTGCTCGACACGCTGGCCGTCGAGATGGACGTCGACCTGTTCACCCAGACCCCGGCCGCCGCGGCGGGCGAGCTCGGCCCGGCTCGGGCCGCGCACCGGCGCCGCGCCCGCGGGCCCGAGCGTCGCCTCCGGCCGCCCGCGCACGCCCGGCTTCGGGCAGGCCGTGCTCGCCACGTGGCGCCAGCTCATCGACGAGTCGTCGCTCGCCGTGGACGAGCCGCACCTCGCGGGCACGGCCCGGCCCGCGGTCGTGCGGGTCAACGCGGCCACCGCCACGCGGCTGGGGCTCACCGAGGGCGCGCCCGCCACGGTGCGCACCGAGCGGGGCGCGATCACGCTGCCGGTGGCGCTGGCCGACCTGCCCGACGGCGTGGTCTGGCTGCCGGGCAACTCCGGCGAATCCCGGGTCCGCGCCGTGCTCGGCGTCGGCCACGGCGACCTGGTGGGGGTGACGGCATGATCGCCGCCGACGCGCTCTGTCTCAGCGGAGGCGCCATCGGCGCTGCTCTGGCGCAGGCCCAGCCGGACGGCGGCTTGACGCACACGCAGCAGCTGCTCGCCGACGACCCGCTGTGGCTGATCATCCTGAAGGTCGTGGCGCTGTTCGCCGTCGGCGTCGTGCTGACCCTCTTCATGATCAACTGGGAGCGCAAGGTCGTCGGGCGCATGCAGCAGCGGCCCGGCCCCAACCGGGTGGGCCCCAACGGCTGGCTGCAGAGCCTCGCCGACGGGCTGAAGCTCGCGTTCAAGGAAGACATCATGCCGGTGATGGCCGACAAGCGCGTGTACTTCATCGCGCCGGTCATCTCCTCGCATCCCGGCGTTCGTCGCGTTCTCGGTGATCCCGTTCGGCGGCGAGGTCACGATCTTCGGCGAGCAGACGGTGCTGCAGCTGGTCGACCTGCCGGTCGGCGTGCTCGTCGTGCTCGCGTGCAGCGCGGTCGGCGTCTACGGCATCGTGCTCGGCGGCTGGTCGTCCGGCTCGCCCTACCCGCTGCTGGCCGCGCTGCGCTCGGCCGCGCAGGTGATCTCCTACGAGATCGCGCTCGGGCTGTCGGTGGTCGGGGTGGTGCTCTACGCGGGCTCGCTGTCCACGGCCGACATCGTGGCCTCCCAGCAGCAGAGCCTGTGGAACGTCATCCTGCTGCTGCCCAGCTTCGTCGTGTTCGTGATCGCGATGGTCGGCGAGACCAACCGGGCGCCGTTCGACCTGCCCGAGGCGGAGTCCGAGCTGGTCGGCGGGTTCCACACCGAGTACTCGTCGCTGAAGTTCGCGCTGTTCTTCCTGGCCGAGTACGTCAACATGGTCACGGTCTCGGCCATGGCCACCACCCTGTTCCTCGGCGGGGGCACGCTGCCGTTCCTGAACCTCAACGGCTGGCTGGAGTTCGTCGTCTTCCTCGTGAAGATGTTCATCTTCCTGTTCCTGTTCATCTGGCTGCGCGGCACCCTGCCCCGCCTGCGCTACGACCAGTTCATGCGGCTGGGCTGGAAGGTGCTGGTCCCGGTCAGCCTGCTGTGGATCCTGCTGATCTTCGCGGTGCGCACGTGGCGGCAGAGCGGCGGCAGCACCGGCGCGCTGCTGGTGGCGGTCGGCATCGGCGTGGCCGTCGTGCTGATCATCGCGTTCCTGGTGCCCGACCGGCGGCAGCCCGCCGAGCCGGTCGTCGAGCTGGCGTCGGACTACCCGGTGCCGCCGCTCGACCTGGTCGTGCCCACGAAGTCGTCCCGTCGCGAAGGGCCGTGGCCGCCGCGAGCGGCGCACCCCGGCGCTGTCGGCGAAGGAGAGCGAGTAGCCATGTTCGAGTTCTTCAAGGGCTTCGGCGTCACCTTCTCCACGATGTTCAAGAAGGTGGTCACCGAGGAGTACCCGGAGAACTTCCCGCCCGCCGCGCCCCGCTACCACGGCCGCCACCAGCTCAACCGGCATCCCGACGGCCTGGAGAAGTGCGTCGGGTGCGAGCTGTGCGCCTGGGCGTGCCCGGCCGACGCGATCTACGTCGAGGGCGGGGACAACACCGAGGAGGCGCGCTACTCGCCCGGCGAGCGCTACGGCGCCGTCTACCAGATCAACTACCTGCGCTGCATCGGCTGCGGGCTGTGCATCGAGGCGTGCCCCACCCGGTCGCTCACGATGACCAACTTCTACGAGATGGCCGACGACAACCGGCTGGACCTGATCTACACGAAGGAGCAGCTGCTCGCCCCGCTGCTGCCGGGCATGGAGCAGCCGCCGCACCCGATGCGCCTGGGCGACAACGAGCAGGACTACTACGTCCAGGGCCCGACGCTGGCCAAGAAGAACCTGGCCAACGAGCCGGTGGGGGAGCAGGTGAAGTAGGAATGCCCGACTGTGATCTCGACGGGCGAGGCCGTCACGTTCTGGATCCTCGGCCCGATCGCCCTGCTCGGCGGGCTCGGCATGGTGTTCGCGCGCAACGCGGTGCACTCGGCGCTGTTCCTGGCGATGACGATGCTCTCGCTCGGCGGGCTCTACATGGCCCAGCAGGCGCCGTTCCTCGGCTTCGTGCAGATCATCGTCTACACCGGCGCCGTGATGATGCTGTTCCTGTTCGTGCTCATGCTCGTCGGGCGCGACAGCTCCGACTCGGTGGTCGAGGTGCTGCGCGGCCAACGGATCGCCGCGCTGGTCTTCGGCATCGGGTTCGCGGTGCTGCTGGTCGGGGCGCTGGGCAACGCGTTCACCGACATCCCGTCGGTCGGGCTGGCCGCGGGCAACGCGGGGTCGGGCGGCAACGTCACCGGCATCGGCAGGCTGATCTTCACCAAGTACCTGTTCGCGTTCGAGCTCACCTCGGCGCTGCTGATCACGGCCGCGCTCGGCGCGATGGTGCTGGCCTACGCGCAGTCCCGCGGCGCGCAGTCCAAGATCGGCCAGCGGGCCACCGTCGAGGCCCGGCTGCGCGGCGACCACGACCGCGTCTCCCCGCTGCCCGGCCCGGGCGTGTTCGCCACCGGCAACTCGGTGGCCGTCCCCGCGATCCTGCCCGACGGCTCCGTCGCCCCCGAGTCGATCTCGGCGATCATCGACGCCACCCCGATCGAGGAGCCCGAGCTGCCCGCGGCCGACGCGCACGCGCTGACCGGCACCCCGTCCCACCCCGAGGACCCGAGCATGAGCCCCACCAACTACCTGCTGCTCTCGGCCCTGCTGTTCACGATCGGCGCGGTCGGCGTGCTCGTGCGCCGCAACGCGATCGTCGTGTTCATGTGCGTCGAGCTGATGCTCAACGCGGTCAACCTCTCGCTCGTCACGTTCGCCCGGCTCAACGGGCAGCTCGACGGGCAGGTCATGGCGTTCTTCGTCATGGTCGTCGCCGCGGCGGAGGTCGTGGTCGGCCTCGCGATCATCATGTCGATCTTCCGCACGCGCCGTTCCTCGTCGGTCGACGACGCGAACCTGCTGAAGTACTAGGAGCTCCCCCGTGTCTCCCGTTCCGTCGCTGCTTCTCGCCGCCGAGCTCCCGGAGGTCGGCCCCGCCACCGGCGCGGCCGGGCTCGCCTGGCTGCTGGTCGCGCTCCCCGCCGCAGGCGCGCTGGTGTTGTTCCTCGCCGGGCGCCGGGCCAACGCGTGGGGCCACATCCTCGGCGTGCTCACGGTGGTCGCCGCGTTCGTCGTCGGCCTGGTGATCTTCCTGCAGACGACTGGGCTCCCGGCCGCCGAACGCACCCGTGAGCTGTCGCTCTACGACTGGATCTCGGTCGCGGGCCTGAACGTCGACTTCGGCCTGCGGATCGATCCGCTGTCGCTGACGTTCGTGCTGCTCATCACGGGCGTCGGCGGCCTGATCCACATCTACGCCGTGGGCTACATGGCGCCGCACGGCGACCCGCAGTCCGAAACCGGTGACCCGTCGGCCCGCAGGCGGTTCTTCGCGCAGTTCAACCTGTTCATCACCGCGATGCTATTGCTGGTGCTGGGCAACAACTTCGTGCTGCTCTACCTCGGCTGGGAGGGCGTCGGCCTCGCGTCCTACCTGCTGATCGGCTTCTACCAGGGCCGCCCGTCCGCGGCCACGGCCGCCAAGAAGGCGTTCCTCATGAACCGCGTCGGCGACGTCGGGCTGGCGCTGGCGATCTTCATCCTGTGGACGCAGCTCGGCACGCTGCAGTACACCGCGGTGTTCGAGAACGTCGGGCGGATCGACCCGAACGCGCTCGTCGCGATCACGCTGCTGCTGTTGCTCGGCGCGTGCGGCAAGTCCGGCCAGTTCCCGCTGCAGGCGTGGCTCCCCGACGCGATGGAGGGCCCCACGCCGGTCTCCGCGCTCATCCACGCGGCAACCATGGTCACCGCGGGCGTCTACCTCGTCGCCCGCATGAACCCGCTCTACGACCTGACGGAGACGGGCCAGGTCGCCGTCGCGATCATCGGCACGATCACCCTGCTCATCGGCGCGATCATCGGCTGCGCCTACGACGACATCAAGAAGGTGCTGGCCTACTCCACGGTCAGCCAGATCGGCTACATGTTCCTCGCGGTGGGGCTCGGTCCGTACGGCTACGCGCTGGGCATCGCGCACCTGCTCGCCCACGGCTTCTTCAAGGCGGGCCTTTTCCTCGGCGCCGGGTCGGTCATGCACGCGATGAACGACGACGTCGACATGCGCCACTACGGCGGCCTCGCCCGCGTCATGCCGATCACGTTCGTCACGTTCGGGCTGGGCTACCTCGCGCTGATCGGCTTCCCGGGCCTCTCCGGCTACTTCACCAAGGACGCGATCATCGAGGCGGCGTTCGCCGCGCCGGGCTGGCAGGGCTGGACGTTCGGGCTGATCGCCACGATCGCCGCCGGGCTCACCGCGTTCTACATGACGCGGCTGATGTTCATGACGTTCTTCGGCGAGAAGCGCTGGCAGCACCTCCAGTCCGCGGACGGCCACGACTACCACCCGCACGAGGCGCCCAACGTCATGACCGTGCCGATGGTCGCTGCTGGCGATCGGCTCGGTGGGCGCGGGTTTCTTCCTCACCCAGGGCCACCGGCTTGCCAACTGGCTCACCCCGTCGCTGGGCGAGCTGCTTGAGCGCGAGGGCCCGCTGCCCGCGGCGGCGATCTCCACGCTCGTGCTGGTGTGCTCGGCGATCGGCGTGCTCGTCGCGTGGCTGGCGGTCGGGCGGCACCCCACACCCGGTGGAGCGGCCGCGGCACGTGTCGTTCCCCGTGCAGGCCGCGCGGCGCGACCTGTACGCCAACGCGATCAACGAGGCGCTCATCGCGACGCCCGGCACCTGGCTGTCGCGCTTCCTCGTCTACGTCGACAACCGCGGCGTGGACGGCGTGGTCAACGGCACGGCGGCGCTCCTGGGCGGCAGCTCGGGCCGATTGCGCAGGCTGCAGACGGGCTTCGTCCGCTCGTACGCGCTCACGATGCTGGGCGGCGCGGTGCTCGTCGTCGCGGGGCTGTTGGCGGTGCGGTTCGCATGAGCGCAGGAGGACCCTTGCTGCTGGCCCTGTTGCTGCTGCCGCTGGTCGGCGCGGCGGCCGTCGCGCCGATGGGGCGCAACCCGCGCACCGCGAAGCTCACCGCGATGGCGGTGGCCCTGGCCGAGCTCGTGCTGACGATCGTGGTCTGGTTCTCCTACTCGACGGCGGCGGCGTCGTCGGGCACCCGGTTCCAGCTCGAGTCGTCGGTGGAGTGGATCCCGTCGTTCGGCACCCACTTCGCGCTGGGCATCGACGGCATCGCGCTGGTGATGCTCGCGTTGATCGCCGTGCTGGTGCCGATCGTCATGGGCTTCTCGTGGAACGAGAAGCTGCCGGAGGGCCGCACGGCCGCGGGCTTCTTCTCGCTGCTGTTGGCCACCCAGGGGCTGCTGGTCGGGGTGTTCGCGGCCACCGACGTGTTCCTGTTCTACGTGTTCTTCGAGGCCATGCTCATCCCGATGTACTTCATGATCGGGCGCTTCGGCGGCCCGCGCAGGCAGTACGCGGCGGTGAAGTTCTTCCTCTACTCGCTGCTCGGCGGCCTGATCATGCTGGCGTCGGTGATCGGGCTGTACGTCGTGTCCGGCGAGCAGCTGGGCGCGGGCACGTTCACGTGGGTCGACCTGCAGCGCATGGCCGCCAACGTGCCGGAGTCCACGCAGATCTGGCTGTTCCTCGGCTTCTTCGTGGCGTTCGCGATCAAGGCTCCGCTGGTGCCGTTCCACACCTGGCTGCCCGATGCCGGTGCCGAGGCGCCGATCGGGGCGGGCGTGCTGCTGGTCGGCGTGCTGGACAAGGTGGGCACGTTCGGCTTCCTGCGCTACTGCCTGCCGCTGTTCCCGCTCGCCTCGCGTGACCTCGCGCCGCTGGTGCTCACGCTCGCCGTGATCGGCATCCTGTACGGCGCGCTGCTGGCCGTCGGCCAGGCCGACATGAAGCGGTTCGTGTCCTACACGTCGGTCGCGCACTTCGGCTTCATCGCGCTGGCGATCTTCGCGTTCTCCAGCCAGGCGTTCGCCGGCGCCACGCTCTACATGGTCAACCACGGCATCTCGACGGGCATGCTGTTCATGATCGTCGGGCTGATCATCGCCCGCGGTGGCTCGCGCCTGGTGAGCGACTACGGCGGCGTCCACAAGGTCGCGCCGCTGCTCGCGGGTCTGTTCCTGCTGGCGGGCCTCTCGTCGCTGGCGCTGCCGGGCACCAACGCGTTCGTCTCCGAGTTCCTGGTGCTCGTCGGCTCCTACCCGCGTGAGCCCGTGTACACGATCCTGGCCACCATCGGCATCATCTTCGCCGCGCTGTACATCCTGTGGACCTACCAGCGCACGATGCAGGGCCCGCTGCGCGGCGCGGCCGTGCTCGGCGCGCTCGAACGCGCAGGTGCGGGTGGGCCGGGCACCATGCTCGACCCGGCCGTGGCCGCCGAGAAGAACGGCTTCCCCGACCTGCGCAAGGGCGAGATCGCGGCGCTCACCCCGCTCGTCGCCTTGATCCTGGTGCTCGGGTTCTTCCCCGGCCCCGTGCTGGACGTGATCACCCCGTCCGTGGTGAGCACCATGAACGAGGTCGGACTGCCCGACCCGGTGGGAGGACTGGTCAAGTGAGCTCCCTTCTCGCCCAGGGCCCGGCGCCGATCGAGGTGCCCGCGATCGACTACGGCGCGCTGCTGCCGCTCCTGGTCATGCTGACCGCGGCGTGCCTCGCGGTGCTCGTGGAGGCGTTCCTGCCGCGCTACCAGCGCTGGCCCGCGCAGGTGGTGCTCTCGGTCGTGGCCATCGCCGTGGCGGGGATCTCGCTGGCCGCGTACGCGGGCACCAGCCCGCCGCAGGGCATCACCACGATCGCCGACGCGATCGCGGTCGACCGGCCCACCCTGTTCCTGTGGGGCACCCTGCTGGCGCTCGGGCTGGGCAGCGTGCTGCTCATCGCCGACCGCTCTGTGGAGCCCGGCGGCGCGTTCATCGCGTCGGCGGCGGCCCGGGCCGCGGTCGGGGGGAGCACGGGGCGGCACGGCGCGGCCAGGGACGACGAGCCCGGCTACGGCGCCCCCGGCCAGGCGCCCACGATGCAGACCGAGGTGTTCCCGTTCACGCTGTTCGCGCTGTCCGGGATGATGACCTTCGTCGCGGCCAACGACCTGCTCACCATGTTCGTCGCGCTGGAAGTGCTCTCGCTCCCGCTGTACCTCATGTGCGGGCTCGCGCGGCGGCGGCGGCTGCTCTCGCAGGAGGCGGCGGTCAAGTACTTCCTGCTCGGGGCGTTCGCGTCGGCGTTCTTCCTCTACGGCCTCGCGCTGCTCTACGGCTACGCGGGCTCGGTCAAGCTGAAGGACATCGCCGCGGCCGCGTCCGGCTCGCAGCACTCCGACACCCTGCTGCTGGGCGGGCTCGCCCTGCTCGTCGTCGGACTGCTGTTCAAGGCCTCGGTGGGGCCGTTCCACACCTGGACCCCGGACGTCTACCAGGGCGCCCCCACACCGGTCACCGCGTTCATGGCGGCGTGCACGAAGGTCGCCGCGTTCGGCGCGCTCACGCGGGTGCTGTTCGTCGCGTTCGGCGACACCCGGTGGGAGTGGCGCGGGGTGCTGTGGGCCGTCGCGATCGTGTCGATGGTGATCGGCGCGGTGCTCGGGCTCACCCAGACCGACGTCAAGCGCATGGTGGCGTACTCGTCGGTGGCGCACGCGGGCTTCCTGCTGCTGGGAGCGATGGCCATCACACCCCAGGGCACGTCCGGGGTGCTGTTCTACCTGCTGGCCTACGGTTTCAACACGCTCGCGATCTTCGCGGTGATCAGCCTGGTGCGCGACGCCAACGGCGAGGCCACCCACCTCTCGCAGTGGGCGGGCCTGGCGAAGCGGTCGCCGGTGGTGGCGGGCGTGATGACGTTCTTGCTGCTCGGCCTGGCCGGTATCCCGCTGACCAGCGGTTTCACGGCGAAGTTCGCGGTGTTCTCGGCCGCGCTCGGCGACGGGATGGCGCCGCTGGTGGTCATCGCGCTGGTGGCGAGCGCCGTGGCGGCGTTCTTCTACCTGCGGGTGATCGTGCTGATGTACTTCAGCGAGCCCGCCGCCGACGGGCCCGCGGTCAGCGTGCCCGGCGCGTTCACCACGGCCGCCATCACCCTCGGCGTGCTGATCACGCTGCTGCTGGGCATCCTCCCGTCGCTGGCCTTGGGCTGGGCCGGTGCCGGTGGGTTCGTAAGCTGAGGGAGTGACGAGCAACGAGGTCGCGGGCGTCGCGGTCGGGGATCCGCATCTCTCCGCGACACTGCAGACGGGTCTGGACCGGGTGGAGGCGCTGCTGCATCGCGAGGTGCAGAGCGACTACCAGTTCGTGGCCGAGACCTCCCTGCACCTGATCGACGCGGGCGGCAAGCGGTTCCGGCCGCTGTTCACACTGCTCGGCGCGCAGATGGGCCCGCGCCCGGAGTCCGACGAGGTGCTCACGGCGGCCGCCGTCGTCGAGCTGATCCACCTGGCCACGCTCTACCACGACGACGTGATGGACTCGGCCACGATGCGCCGGGGCGCGGAGAGCGCCAACTCGCGGTGGGACAACACGGTCGCGATCCTCACCGGCGATTTCCTGTTCGCCCACGCGTCCCGGCTCGTCGCCGACCTCGGCCCGGACGCGGTGCGGATCATCGCCGAGACGTTCGCCGAGCTCGTGACGGGCCAGATGCGCGAGACCCGCGGCCCCCGTACCGGTGACGATCCCGTTCAGCACTACCTCAGGGTGATCGCCGAGAAGACCGGCTCGCTCATCGCCACCGCTGGCCGCTACGGCGGCATGTTCGCGGGCTGCCCACCCGAGCACGTCGAGTCGCTGCGGCGGTTCGGCGCGGTGATCGGCACGGCGTTCCAGATCTCCGACGACGTGATCGACATCGCCTCGCCGTCGGACAGCTCGGGCAAGATCCCCGGCACGGACCTCCGGGAAGGCGTGCACACGCTGCCGATGCTCTACGCGCTGGCGGCCGAGGGCCGCGACGCCGATCGTCTGCGGGTGCTGCTGGCCCGCCCGATCACCGACGACGCCGAGGTGGCCGAGGCGCTCGAGCTCCTGCGGGCCGGGCCCGGGCTGGCCCGTGCCCGCGACGTGCTGGCCGACCAGGCCGCCGACGCCCGCGCGGAGCTGGACAAGCTCCCCGCCTGTCCGGCCGCCGACGCCCTGGCCGCCCTCACCGGCTTCGTGGTGGACCGCACCGCCTGACCCCCGCGGTGAGTCGCGCGCCCCAACACGGCGAGTCGCGCGTTCCGGCTCGGTGAGTCGCGCATTCCGGCACGGCCAGTCCGCCATTCCGGCACGGGTGGGGGCAGGCCTGCCGTCACGCACGCAGCATTGATTCAGGCCGCAACCGGAACCTTCGCCCGGGGCCGGCCCGCGCGGACGAGGTCCACGGTGAACACGACGAGTGCGATCCACACCAGGACGAACCCGATCCACCGGGTGGGCGGCATCGCCTCACCGACAACGAGCACGCCCCACAGGAACTGCAGGATCGGGTTGAGGTACATCAGCACGCCGATCGTGGACAGCGGCACCCGGCGGGCGGCGGCGCCGTACAGCATCAGCGGCACGGCGGTGACCGGGCCGGTCACCATCAGCAGCAGGACGTGCCCCACGCCGTGCCCGGTCAGCGTGCCCGCGCCGGACACCTCGTACACGGCCACGACGGCCACCGCGAAGGGGGCGAGCACCAGCGCCTCGGCCGCGACACCCGCGGTGGCGCTCAGCGGGATCATGCTCTTGAGCAGGCCGTAGACGCCGAACGAGCCCGCGAGGCCAAGCGCGATCCACGGCAGCCGCCCCGCCTCGATGGCGATCACGACGACGGCCACCGCGCCCAGTCCGACCGCGACCCACTGGATCGCCCGCAGCCGCTCGCGGAGCACGACGACGCCGAGCAGCACGCTGACCAGCGGGCTCACGAAGTAGCCCAGCGCGGCCTCGACCACGTGTCCGGCGAGCACGGCGTAGATGTAGAGCCCCCAGTTGACGGTGATCAGCGCGCCCGCTGCCGCCACCATCCCCCAGCCGCGCGGGCGCAGCGCGCGCAGCTGCCGCCAGCCGCGCGTCGCGCTGATCACGACGACCATGAGCACGGCCGTCCACATGATCCGGTGCGCCAGCACCTCGACGGGCGCGGCGGGCGCGAGCAGCGGCCAGAACGCCGGGAACAGGCCCCAGATCGAGTAAGCGCCGATGGCGGCCGCCACACCCCGTCGATCCAGCTCTGTCGCCACGGCTCCCATCAGAACATCACGCTTCGGGGATCCGCACGCGAGTAAGCCCTCGTGAGCGGTAATGAGTGCTATGACACTCGTTACCGCGCACGGCCGGTGGCGTACTGATGGGACGCCGCCGCGATGCCCGTCACGATCTCCACCTCGGCCCCGTCGCGTGGCGCGTAGACCAGCACCATGCCGGGGGAGAGGCGCACCCCGGCGAGCGGGTGGGCGACGGCCCAGCCCTTGGCCAGCGCGTCGTAGGCCTGCGCGTCGGGCAGCACGACGTGCAGGCTGCCGTCCGGCGCGGGGTGCTGGTGGGCGAACTCGCCGTCCGCGGGGAGGATGAACGCGGCGTCCGGCCCCGTCGCCGCGCCGCGGTCGAGCAGCAGCGCGCGGGTGCCGTCGGCGCCGACCTTCGTCGGGCCCGTCGTCACGCCGGGCAACGCCGCGAGCCGTGACCACAGCCGCTCCTGTAGCTCCGTGGATGCGGTCTGGCTCTCCTGGTGCTGCGGGATGGCCGTGGAGACGTCCGGCGGCGCGCCCGCGCGGGCCGGGAGCCGCCCCGCGGGGATCGTCGGCCAGGCGGCGTCGCCACCGTCGGGCACCGGGTTCTCGCCGTGCACCCGGAGGTGGTCGAGGCGGTCGGCGAGCCACGTGCAGGCGTCCCCGACGACCTTGCCCGCCAACTGGTCGCCGCCCGCCGCTCTCTCGGCCCACAGCGGCGCGCCGCTCTCCCTCGCCAGCCAGTCCCACGTGCGGGCCTGCAGCGGGGGTGGGGTGCGGGTGTCGTCGGTGCCGTGGGCGAGGAACACCGGCATGCCCGAGAGCCGGCCGCGCGCCATCGGCACGCCCGCGTCGAACGGCAGCGCGCCGTAGAGCAGCATTGCGCCCGCCCAGCGGTGCGGCTCGGTGAGCATCAGGGTGCCTGCGAACGTCACGCCCTCGCGGAAGCCCAAGAGCAGGACGGGGCGATCGGGGTCGCCCTCGGTCTCGAGCCACGCGAGGAACCACGCCGCGGCCGCCGCGAGGCTCGCCGGGTCGGGACGGCCGGGCTCGGTCTCGGTGTACCAGCGGTAGCCGCTGTCGCCCAGGATCGGGCCGCGGACGGCGATGTACGCGACGGGCCCGTGCGGCAGCCACGGCGCGATCTCGATCATGGAATGCTCGCTGGTGCCGTTGCCGTGCAGGGCGATGACGAGCGGTGCCGACGGATGCTCGCTGCCCCAGCGGGCGATGATCGGACCGTCGTTCGGCGGCGGCATAGGAGGACCGTAGATCGTCGCGTTCGGCTGGGGGTGGGGATGTGTCAGAACGCGACACTCGGCGTGGTGGAACGCGAGACTCACCGCGGGGGCGATCTGTTATCGATTCGTGGCCGTTTCGTGATGTCATGAGCGAAGCGTGTCCGTCGATCCCCAGCTCCCCGGGAGAACCGTCATGGCCTTGCACGCCGCTCCGCCGCGCCCCGCGCTTCGGGGCATGGTGGGCGGCGCTCGTGGCGGTGCCGCTCGCGTTCGCGGCCCTCGGGCTCGTGCTGGTTCCACCGCTGCCTGCGCCGCCGCCGCCGTCGCCCGCCCCGCGTGCCGTGCCATGGCCCCGGCGCCCGCTCCGCCGTTCGCGCTCGCAGACTGCGGGTCCTATCACGTTCGCCGCCGACCGGGCCGAGCTCGTCGGGCCGTCCGCCGCCGCGGTCGCGCGGGTCGCGCAGCTGCTCGGCGAACCGGCGCCGGGCCGCGGGCCACGGTCACCGGCTACGCCGCCGACACCCCCGGCCCGGCCGCGTGGCGCAGCGGCTGTCGGAGCGGCGGGCGCAGGTCGTCGTGGACGCGCTGGTGGCGGCCGGGGTACGCCGGGAGCGGCTCGTCGCCGTGGGCCGCGGGGCCACCGACCCGCTCGCGACCCCGGCGCTGAGCAGGCGCGTCGAGATCAGCGCCGGCTGAGCACCAAACCAACCGAGAACCGGGCCGATCGAGAAGGGGCCGAGGAAGAAGGCGATGCCGATGGCCGAGCTGTTCGCCCAGATGTGGCTGCTGGAGCTGGCGGCGTTCCTGCTGGGCGCCGCGGTGACGTGGCTGGTGTTCGTGCGCCCGGCGCGGGCCGCCGCGGCGCGCGCCGCGCAGCCGGTGCACCTGCCGCCCGCGTGGGCGTCGGAGCCGTCGGTGCCGTCCCCGCGTGCGGCCGAGCCTGAGTCGCCGACGGTCGCCACCGACCCGGCGCTCGCCGCGCTCGACGCCCACGCCCGCCACGCCCGCCGCACCGGCCTCGTCGCCGCCGACGTGCTGGAGCAGCTGAACCCGACCTCGCCGCTGCCCGTCGTCGAGACGCGGGAGCGCTGAGCCTGCCCAGCCGCACGGTGGCGATCCAGCTCGCCCCCACTTGGTGGCGGGCCGCCCGTGCGCCCCATCGCGGCAGCGCCCTCGCCCCCACCTGGGCGGCGACCCGCCGGCCCGCCCCACCGCACCCCACCCGGCATCCCACTTCGCACCCCTTGAGCGCACTGCGCACCCCGCCGTCGGGGTGCGCAGTGGCGCGAAAGGGTGCGAAGTCGGACGGGTGGGGCGGCGCGGACGGGTGGGGCGGCGCGGACGGGTGGGGCGGCGCGGACGGGTGGGGCGGCGCGGACGGGTGGGGCGGCGCGGACGGGTGGGGCGGCGCGGACGGGTGGGGCGGCGCGGACGGGTGGGGCGCGCCGCTCAGTCCGCGACGGTCCAGGTGTCCCGACCGTTGAGCAGGGCCTGCAGGTCGGGCGCGCGGGTGGCGCGCTCGTTCTGCACCTGGGCGCGGGCGGTGTCGTCGTAAGTGGACCGGGCGACGTTGCGGAACACCCCGATGACCGTGTGCGTCAGCTCCTGGTCCGACAGCCGGGACAGGGCGAACGCGAGGTTGTGGTCGGTGGCGTCGTGCACGACGATCTCCGACTCGTCCACCTCGATGGTCTTCGCCACCCGCAGTCCGAAGCCCTCGCGCACGACGGCGTAGGTGCCCAGGCCGTCGTCGCCCGCGGGGCCGAAACGGATCGGCTCGCCGTGGACGACCGGGATGAGCCGCTCGGGCGCGGTGTCGGCCTTGCGGAGCACGTCGAAGCTGCCGTCGTTGAAGATCGGACAGTCCTGGAAGATCTCGACGAGCGCGGTGCCGCGGTGCGCGGCCGCGGCCTGCAGCACGGCGGTGAGGCCCTTGCGGTCGGAGTCGATGGCCCGCCCGACGAACGTGGCGTCGGCGCCCAGCGCCAGCGAGATCGGGTTGAAGGGGTGGTCGACCGAGCCGAACGGCGTCGACTTGGTGATCTTCCCTTCCTCGGACGTCGGCGAGTACTGGCCCTTGGTGAGCCCGTAGATCCGGTTGTTGAACAGCAGGATCTTGAGGTTCACGTTGCGGCGCAACGCGTGGATCAGGTGGTTGCCGCCGATCGAGAGCGCGTCGCCGTCGCCGGTGACGACCCACACCGACAGGTCGGGCCGTGTGACGGCCAGCCCCGTCGCGATGGCGGGCGCTCGGCCGTGGATCGAGTGCATGCCGTACGTGTTGAGGTAGTACGGGAACCGCGACGAGCAGCCGATGCCGGAGACGAAGACCGTGTTCTCCCGGCGGATGCCCAGCGTGGGCAGGAACTGGCGGACGGCGGCGAGCACGGCGTAGTCGCCGCAGCCGGGGCACCAGCGCACCTCCTGGTCGGAGGTGAAGTCCTTCGCGGTCTGCTTGTCGGACGTGGTCGGCACCCCGTCGAGACCGCCGATCGTCGGCAGCCCCAGATCCAGCGCTGTCATGCGTGCACTCCTGACAGGTAGTCCAGGAACAGGTCCTGCAGCTCCTCTGCTTTGAACGGCAGACCTGAGACCTTCGTGTAGCTCTTCGCGTCCACCAGGTACCGGCCGCGGAGCAGCAGGGAGAGCTGCCCGAGGTTCATCTCGGGAACGAGCACCGTTTCGTAACTCCCCAGCACCTCGCCGAGGTTGCCCGGCAGCGGGTTGAGGTGGCGCAGATGCGCGGTGGCGACCCGGTGGCCCAGCGCCCGGACGCGCCGCGCGCCCGCCCCGATCGGCCCGTAGGTCGATCCCCAGCCGACGACCAGCAGCTTGGCGTCTCCCGGTGGGGTCGTCGACCTCGACGTCCGGCACCGGGATCCCGTCGATCTTCGCGGCGCGGAGGCGGGTCATGCGGTCGTGGTTGTCGGGGTCGTAGGAGATGTCGCCGCGCCCGTCGGCCTTCTCCAGGCCGCCGATGCGGTGCTCCAGCCCGGGGGTGCCGGGCACGGCCCACGGCCGGGCGAGGGTGTCGTCGTCGCGCAGGTACGGCCAGAACCCACCGGAGCCGTCGGGCGCGTTCGGTCCGGTGGCGAAATCGGGGTCGAACGTCGGCAGCGTGTGCGCGTCGGGCACCCGCCACGGCTCGGACCCGTTGGCCAGCGAGCCGTCCGACAACAGGATCACCGGCGTGCGGTAGGTGACGGCGATGCGCGCCGCCTCCAGCGCCACCGCGAAGCAGTCGGCGGGCGAGCGCGGCGCGATGATCGGCAGCGGGGCCTCGCCGTTGCGGCCGAACATGGACTGCAGCAGGTCGGCCTGCTCGGTCTTGGTGGGCAGGCCGGTGGACGGGCCGCCGCGCTGCACGTCCACCACCAGCAGCGGCAGCTCCAACGCCACCGCGAGCGAGATCGTCTCGGACTTCAGCGAGACGCCCGGCCCTGACGTGGTGGTGACGCCCAGCGCCCCGCCGAACGCCGCGCCCAGCGCCGCGCCGATGCCCGCGATCTCGTCCTCGGCCTGGAACGTGGTGACGTTGAACGCCTTGTGCTTGGACAGCTCGTGCAGGATGTCCGACGCCGGGGTGATCGGGTAGGAGCCCAGGAACACCGGCAGCCCGCTCACCTGCCCGGCCGCGACGATCCCGTACGCCAGCGCCGTGTTGCCGGTGATCTGGCGGTAGGTGCCCGCCGCCAGGTGCGCGGGCGCGACCTCGTACGTGACGGCGAACGCCTCGGTCGTCTCGCCGTAGGCGTGCCCTGCCTTGAACGCGAGGATGTTGGCCTCGGCGATGTCCGGACGACGCGCGAACTTCTCGCGCAGGAACCGCTCGGTGCTCTCGTGCGGCCGGTGGTACATCCACGACAGCAGGCCGAGCGCGAACATGTTCTTCGCGCGCTCGGCGTCCTTCTTGGACAGCCCGGTGTCCGCCAGCGCGCCGCGGGTGAGCGTGGCCATCGCGACCGGGAACACCGCGAACTGCTCGAGCGAGCCGTCCTCGAGCGGGTTGGCCGCGTAGCCGACCTTCGTGAGGTTGCGCTTGGTGAACTCGTCGGTGTTGGCGATGAGCACGGCGCCCGGCGGCAGGTCGGCGAGGTTGGCCTTCAACGCGGCCGGGTTCATCGCGACGAGCACGTCGGGGCGGTCGCCGGGCGTGAGGATGTCGTAGTTGGCGAAGTGCAGCTGGAACGACGAGACGCCCGGCAGCGTGCCCGCGGGGGCGCGGATCTCGGCCGGGAAGTTGGGCAGCGTCGAGAGGTCGTTGCCGAAGGCGGCGGTCTCGGAGGTGAAGCGGTCGCCGGTGAGCTGCATGCCGTCGCCGGAGTCGCCCGCGAACCGGATGACCACCCGGTCCTTCTGCACGACGTGGGAATGGTCGACGGTGGTGTCGGTGGACGTCATGTCCTGGTCATTCCTCGGGTCGGGTGCATGTACTTACTGCGAGGTTAACTCTCACGCGCCTCGAGTGTCGTTTCGCCCCATCCCACCGCACAGTCCGAGGTTCCGCTCTTCGAAACGCCGGTCAGCGACCTCGGCTGATGCGGGCCTGCAGCGCGGCGAGCCGCGTCTTGAACTCGTCGGAGCGCACCGACTCGGCCTGGGCCCGCACCTCCACCTCGACGGCCGCGGCCTGCGCCGCCATGCCCGCGGTGAGGCGCATCGTGCCCTTCGTCGCGACGACCAGGTCCCGGTTCGCCGCCGCGGCGCGCGCCGCCATCGTCACGGCCTCGCCGACGACGTCGTCGACGACCCGGTGCACCAGCCCGATGCGCTCGGCCTCCGCCGCGTCGACGGCCTCGCCGAACAGCGTCATCGCCGCGGCGCCCTGCGCGCCGAGGACCCGCTGGGCCATCCACGTGTAGCCGCCGCCGGGGTGCAGGCCCAGCTGCAGGAAGCGGGAGTCGAACGACGCGCGGGGCCCGGCGAGGCGCAGGTCGGTGGCCAGCGCCAGGTTGAGTCCCGCGCCGACGGCGGCCCCGTTGACCGCGGCGATCGTCGGCAGTGGGCACTCGGCGATGGCGAGGAACCCGGCGTAGACGGTCTTGAGCTGGGCCGGGCCCGCGGTGGCGAGCTCGGCGAGGTCGCCGCCCGCGCAGAACGCCGGGTCCTCGCCGGTGACGACGATCGCGCCGACCCCCGGGTCGTCCGCCGCCGCCTGCACGGCCTCGCTGAGCAGCGCGGAGAGGGCGATGTTCAGCGCGTTGCGGCGGGCGGGGTGGGAGAGGGTCAGCACGGCGACCCGGTCGGTGATCGTGGTGTGCACAGCGACGTCGGCCATGGCCCGCATCCTGCCGTGTGCGCGCCCGCCCCGCCCCGGTGCGCAGGTGGGGCGGCCGCCCGCGCGCCCGCCCCGGTGCGCGGGCCGCCCCGCCCCGGTGCGCCGGCCCTGCCCTGGTGCGCACCCGCGCCGGTCCGCGCCCCACCCGCCCGCCACCGCTACTCCCGCCCGCCCCGCCCACCCGCATGATCGCCGGTTGGGTGCAGATGCGGCCGGATTGGCCGCCCTGCGCACCGAAACGGTGATCATGGGACCAGCGGATCAGTGGGTGATCGCCACCGCCGTGACGCCGGTGAGGGTGGGCACGACCAGCGCGGTGCCGCTGACCGCGGGCGTGGCGAACCGGGAGGTGTCGCCGACCGCCACCGTGGCGCGCGCGGCGCCGGTGGCGGCGTCCAACCCGTGCAGCGTGCCGCTGCGGTCGAGCGCCCACACGGTGCCGCCGACGAGCACGGGCGACCCGTTGACGGCGGCGCTGCGCCAGCCCTGCGTCATGCGGTCGTCGGCGCCGACCGTGACCTGGGTGAGGCCCTCGGTGCAGGGCAGGTAGGCGACCGCGGCGCCGGGTCGCCCGGCGTCGAGGTGGCCGCCGCGCCGCCGAAGGAGCGGCAGCCGTCGAGGCGGGCGATCTGGCCGTTGACGCCGCCGAGGCGGTCGACGTCGGCCAGGTACACCGCGCCGCCCTTGCCCGCGGCGAGCACCCGCCGGGCGCCGGGGAGCAGGACGGGACCGGTGGAGCCGAGGTCGGCGTCGACGGAGTTCTCCTGGGCCCAGCCCGCGGGGGCGAACCCGTCGCGGAGCTGGAGGGCGGGGGACAGGCGCAGGATCGAGTCGCTGTGGTCCCAGTCGCCGCCGACGGCCTCGCCGTTGCCGGTGGTGACGAGCAGGTCGCCGCCGGGCAGGCCGACCGGCCCGGACGGCGCCCAGATGCCCCCCTCGCGGGTGGTGGGGACGGCGAAGGTGATCAGCGGGCCGGGCGTGATCGGGGCGCCGACGACCCGGCCGAGGTAGGCGCCGCAGTCGCCGAAGTTGCCGCCGTACGGGATGTAGACGACGCCGTCGGAGACGAGCAGCGCCCCGCGCTGGAGGTGGGTGGCGGGGTCGGTGTCCGGGCGCGTCGACCGCGCGGTGGGTGCGGATCTGGCCGGTGAGCAGGTCGACCCCGACCAGGACGTGCCGCACGCCCGCCGAGCCCGCGGTGCCGGGCGTCGGGGCGCTCGGCGTGGTCGCCTGCGGGGTGGCCGTCGCCGGGGTGGCGGTCGCCGACGCGGTCTCGGCGGCGGTCAGGCCCTGCGTCGTCGCGACGGCGAACACCTGCCCGGTGGCCGCGTCGTAGGCCGGGGTGCCGGTGATGCCGACGGTCGGGGTGATGTTGCCGCAGGGCAGGGCGGCCGCCGGGACGGGATCGGCGACGTGGGTGCGCCAGACGGTGGCGCCGGTGGCGGCGTCGAGGCCGTAGAGCGAGCCGCCCTCGGTGGCCGCGACGACCAGGCCGCGCGCGATGAGCGGGCTCGCGTACACGGGGCCGTCGAGGCGCGACCCGCCAGGCGACGGCCGGGGACGCCGGGTCGGGCCCCGTCGGGCACGGCGCCGGAGCGGGCGGCGTCGCCGTGGTAGGTCGGCCACTCGGCGCCGAGGGTGAGCGCGGCGGCGGCCGAGCCGGTGGTGACGGGGGCCGACGGGGCCGCGGCGGGCGGGGCGGCGGGGGTCGTGCAGGCCGCCGAGCGTCAGCAGGAGCGCGCGCGCACAGCACGGCTCGGCGGCAGGCCACGGCGCCCTCCTCTCGGGGAGGCGATCGTTGCACGCCGGGGCCCGGCACGCTCGCGCGGCTCGCACTCCCGCCGACGTCCGGCCGGAACTCGCGACGGCCACGCGCGCCTCGCCCGTCGGCCACGGCGCGGTGCCTCGCCGTGCCGGGCGGCTTCCGTCGGTCCACTGGTCGCACCCCGTGCGGCACTCCGCACGGCGCAGACGGGGTCGCGAGTCGGCCACCGGACCGTCGGGCGTGCGCGGGACGACCGGTGGCGGGCGGGCGCGTCAGCGGGCGAGGGCGGCGAGCTGGGCGGCGAAGGCGTCGAGGGCGGTGAGGGCGGCGGCGGAGTCGCGGTCGACGAGCCACGCGAGCGTCACGCCGTCGGTGACGACGACGAGCATCCGCGCCACGTCCTCGACCGGCATCGTCCACGTGACCCCGAAGCCCGTGGCGATCGCGCTGCAACGTCTTGCGGGCGGTGGCGTGGTAGGCCGCGTACTGGCGCTGGGCCACGCCGTCGAGCGACGGGTCGTGCAGCGCGTGCTGGGTGAGCGCCATGAGCACCGACTCGCGGTTGGGGTCGTCCTCGACGGTCCGCCAGTAGTGCCGCAGCGCCGCCCGCAGCGTCGCCTCGACCGTGTCCCGCAGCGGCGTCTCGCGCTGCGCCGACAGCAGCGCGGCCATCGACTGCGTCGGTCAGCTCGGCCAGGAGCTCCTGCTTCGACGCGAAGCAGTAGTGGAACGCGGCCAGCGGCGCGCCCGCCTCGGCGCAGACGCGGCGGGTGGTCACCCCGGCGAACCCGTCGCGGCCGATCAGCCGGAACGCGGCCGCCACCAGCTGCCGTCGTCGCTCGTCGGCCGACACCCGGGCCATCGCGCTACCTCCGTAGTGGGTCAAGCGTCCCAGACGCTTGACTCAGTGTGGCGCAGATCGCATCCTGGCGGCATCACCCGGGAGGTCGCTTGTGGACGATTTCGGACACGCCGCCCAGTTCCCCCGCGTGCTGCGGCGATTCGCGCTGTTCGCGGTCGCGTTCTCGATCGTCTCGATCACCACCGGGATCTTCCTCAACTACTCCTACGGCCTCACCCAGATGGGCCCGGCCGCGGTGTGGCTGTGGCCCGTGGCGACGGTCGGCCAGCTGCTCGTCGTGCTCGTGCTCGCCGAGCTCGCCGGGCACGTCCCGCTCGCGGGCGCCAACTACCAGTGGGCGGCGCGGCTGGTCGACGCCCGCTTCGGCTACGTCGTCGGCGCGCTGGGGGTGCTCTACGGCGCCGTCGGGCTGCCGGGCATCGCGCTGCTCGGGCTCGCCCCGCTCACCGCCACCGTGCTCGGCCTCGACGCCGAGGACGGCCGCCTGCTGGTGTTCATCGCCGTGCTCGCGCTCGTCGTCGCCTACCTGATCAACATCGTGCGGGTGCAGCTCGCGGCGCGGGTGAACAACGTCGCGGTGTTCGCGGAGATCATCGGGACGGTGGTGCTCTCGGTCGTCGTGTTCGTCGCCTGGGTGCGCGGCGGCACGCCGGACGGGCACGGCCTCGGCTTCCTGTTCACGGTCTCCGCCGACCAGCCGCTGACGTCCGCGCTGGTCGGCGGCGCGCTGATCGGGGTGTTCACGCTCGTCGGGTTCGAGGCGGCGGCGGACATGGCCGAGGAGGCGGTCGACGCCCGTCGCACCGTGCCGCGCATGATGATCCTCTCGGTGGTGGTGTCCGGGCGTGCTCGGCATGGTCGCGCTGATCGGGTTCACGCGCGGCCATCCCGGACCTCGCGCAGGTCGCAGGCCTCGCCGGTGCCGCTCGCCGCGATCGCCGAGTACTGGCTGGGCCCGGCGCTCACGCGCGGTGTTCCTCGCCGTCGTCGTGTTCTCGATGTTCGCGCTGATCGTCGTCGCGGCGGCGGCCAACTCGCGGCTGATCTTCGCCATGGCCCGCGACGGGATGCTGCCGTTCTCCGGCTGGCTGCGGAAGGTCAACCCGCGCACCGCGACGCCCGGTGCCGGCGCTGGTCGGCTCGCTCGTCGATCTGCCTGCTGCTCCTGGCCTACGGCACGCTCGACGGCGACGCGTTCGCCGTGCTCGTCGGGGCCACCGCGCTGGTGCCGTACCTCGTGTACCTGCTCACGCTCGGCGGCTACCTGGCCCGCCGCCGCGCGATCGTCGACGCCGGCGACGGCGGGTTCCGCCTCGGCGCCGCGGCGATGCCCGTCGCGGTGGCGGCGCTGGTGTGGCTCGTCGCGGTCGTCGCCGCGCTGACCCTGCCCGAGGCGTTCCGGGCCGCCGACTACGTCGTGCTCGGCGCGCTCGCGCTGGCCGGGATCTGGTACGTCGCGGCGCTGCGGCGCCGGCTCGCCGACGGCACGGCCGGGCTGGTGGCGAAGGTCGACGCATGAGCCACGAGGTCGTGAGCGGAAATAGTGCCAGAGCACTGTTTTCGCGCACGGCTGGCGCAACTGGGCGGGCAACCAGCGCACCGACCCGGCCCGCACGGTCGTGGCGCGCGACGCAGGCGACGTCGTCGACGCGGTCAAGGCCGCCGCCCGCGACGGGCTGCGGGTCAAGGCCGTCGGCTCGGGCCACTCGTTCACCGCGATCGCCGTGCCCGACGGCGTGGCCGTGCGCGCCGCCGGCCGACCCGGCGCTGCTGCGCGGTCGACGCGACGGGCCTCGCCACCGTGCCCGCGGGCATGACGCTGCGCGCGCTCAACCCGCTGCTGTGGGAGCGCGGCTGGGCGCTGCCCAACCTCGGCGACATCGACGCGCAGACCGTCGCGGGCGCGATCTCCACCGGCACCCACGGCACGGGCGCGGCCCACCAGGGTCTCGCCAGCCAGGTGCGCGCGCTGGAGCTCGTGACCGCCGACGGCGCCGTCCGCACCTGCTCGCCGAGCGAGAACGCCGAGGTCTTCGCGGCCGCGCGGGTCGGACTGGGCGCGCTCGGGGTGCTCACCTCCGTCACGCTGCAGGCCGTGCCCGCGTTCCGGCTGCACGCCGTGGAGGCCGCGCGCGCCCTGGACGACGCGCTCGACCTGCTCGACGGCGGCGCGGACGACGACCACGTCGAGTTCTACTGGTTCCCGCACACCGACATCGCCGCCACCAAGCGCAACAACCGCACCGACGCCGACGGGCCGGCGCGCGGACGGCTGGCCGAGTGGGTGGGCGACGAGCTGGTCGGCAACGGCGCCTTCGCGCTGGCCTGCACGGCTCGGCGCCGCGGTCCCGCGGCTCGTGCCCGTCGATCAACCGGATCGTGGCGGGCCAGTTCGCGGCCGCCGAGTACGTCGACCGCTCCTACCGGGTGTTCACGCAGCCCGCGCCGGGTGCGGTTCCTGGAGATGGAGTACGCCGTGCCCCGCGCGGCGCTGCCGGACGCGTTCGCCGGGCTGCGGCGCGCGGTCGAGCGGCACGGGCAGGCCGTCACGTTCCCGGTCGAGGTGCGGGTGGCCGGCGGCCGACGACGTCCCGCTGTCCACCGCGTCCGGCCGCGACAGCGCCTACCTCGCCGTCCACGTGCACCGCGGGGAGCCGCACGAGGCCTACTTCGGCGCGGTCGAGGCCGTCATGCGCGACCTCGACGGGCGCCCGCACTGGGGCAAGCTGCACACCCGCACCGCCGCCGACCTGCGGCAGCGCCTACCCGGGGTTCGACGGGTTCGTCGCCCTGCGCGACCGCCTCGACCCGGAACGCCGGTTCGGCAACGCCTACCTGGAGCGGGTGCTGGGATGAACGTGCAGGACCTGCCGACGCCCGCGCTGCTCGTCGACGCCGACGCGCTCGACCGCCAACCTCGCCGACATGGCCGCGCGCCTGCCCGGCCGCGGCTCCGCCCGCACGTCAAGGCGCACAAGACCACCGCGCTCGCGCGGCAGCAGGCCGCGGCCGGGCACACCGGGTTCACGTGCGCCACCGTCCGCGAGGTCGAGGGCATGGCCGCCGCCGGGCTGGGGGAGGACCTGCTGCTGGCCAACGAGGTGCTCGACGCCCGTCGCCTGGGCGCGCTGGACGCCCGCGTCACGGTCGCGATCGACTCGCCGGAGACGCTCGCCGCCGCCGCCCGAGGCGGGGTGCGGGAGGTGCTCGTCGACGTCAACGTCGGCCTGCCGCGCTGCGGCATCGCCCCCGACCGGGCCGGATGGCTCGCCGACGAGGCCCGCGCGGCCGGGCTCACCGTGCGCGGCGTCATGGGCTACGAGGGCCACCTCATGATGCTGCCCGACGCCGTCGAACGGGCCCGGCTCACCGCGGAGTGCATGGCGAAGCTCGCGGTCGCGCACGCCGACGTCGGCGGCGAGGTGGTCTCGGGCGGCGGCACCGGCACGTACGCCATGAACACCTGGGTCACCGAGGTGCAGGCGGGCTCGTACGCGCTGATGGACACCGCCTACACCGCGGCGGGGCTGCCCTTCCGCCAGGCGCTGACGGTGCTCGCCACCGTGGTCTCGGTGACCGACCACGTCGGCAGCCTCCCCGGCTGGGCGGTGGCCGACGTGGGGCTCAAGGCGCTGGGCATGGACCACGGCAACCCGACGGTGGGCGGGCAGGAGGGCGGACAGGCCGGACAGGTGTGGTTCGTCTCCGACGAGCACCTCACGTTCGCGCCCGCCGAGCCGCTGCGCGTCGGTGACAAGGTGCGGGTGTTGCCCGCCCACGTCGACCCGACCGTCTCGATGCACGAACGCCTGCACGTCGTGCGCGGGCGACGAGGTGCTCGACACCTGGGCGGTCGACCTGCGCGGTTGGTAAGCGGAACACCTCCTACTGGTTGCTCGTTCACAGACCGGGGGCCAGGGAGGAGGATCATGAACGGCCTGAAGACGGCACTGCTGTTGGGCGGACTCTCCGCCCTGGTGCTCCTCGCAGGCTCGCTGTTCGGCCGCAGCGGGCTCGTCATCGCCCTCGTCCTCGCGCTGGCCATGAACGGCTACGCCTACTTCCAGTCCGACAAGCTCGCCCTGCGCGCCATGCACGCCCGCCCGATCACCGAGCCGGAGCACCCCGTGATGTTCCGGATCGTGCGCGAGCTGTCCCGCGAGGCCCGCCAGCCGATGCCCCGGCTGTACGTCAGCCCCACCGCCGCACCCAACGCGTTCGCCACCGGCCGCAGCCCCCGGCACGCCGCCGTCTGCGCCACCACCGGGCTGCTCCAGCTGCTCAACGAGCGCGAGCTGCGCGCCGTGCTCGGCCACGAACTGTCGCATGTGTACAACCGCGACATCCTCATCTCGTCGGTCGCGGGCGCGCTCGCGTCGATGGTGAGCTTCCTGGCCAACATGGCCATGTTCGCGGGCTTCTTCGGCGGCGGCGACGACGATCGGCAGAACCCGATCGCCGTCCTCCTGCTCGCGCTGCTCGGCCCCATCGCGGCCGGGCTGGTGCAGATGGCGGTGAGCCGGTCACGCGAGTTCCAGGCCGACGCGAGCGGCGCCCGGATCACCGGCGACCCGCTCGCCCTGGCCTCGGCCCTGCGCAAGCTGGAGTACGGCACCCAGGCCGCGCCGCTGCCGCCCGAGCCCCGGCTCGTCACGCAGTCCCACCTGATGATCGCCAGCCCGTTCCGGGTCGGCGAGCAGATGACCCGCCTCTTCTCCACCCACCCGCCGATGGAGGAGCGCATCCGGCGCCTGGAGGGGATGGCCGGTCACCCCTTGACGTAGGAGAGCTTCTCCGCCACCAGCCCGTCCCGCACCGTGAAGACGTCGACGCCGCGCACGTGGCCGCCGCCCCAGGAGTAGCGCCAGCGGGTGACCACGCGCTCGCCCGCGTCGATCACCTCCTCGGTGGTGAACGCGCCGTCCGGGGACGCCGCGAAGAGCGTGGTCCACGCCGCCCGCACCGCGTCGGGGCCGACGTGCCGCGTGCCGTCCGGCGGTGCGGTGTCCTCGAACACGCAGTCCGGCGTCATGGCGGCCATGATCGCGTCGACGTCCTTCGCGTCGAACGCCGCGGTGAACCGCTCGACCGCAGCGTTCATCTCGGCGTTCACGTCGCCCGCCCGAACGCCGACAGGAGCCGGGTCTGCTCGTCGGCGTCGTCCGGCACCGGGACGCGCGGGCCGATCACGCCCGCCGCGCGGTAGGCGTTCTCGGTCGGGCCGAACCACGCCAGCACGGCGTGCACGGCGTCGGGGTCGAGGGAATCGTCGATGCCGAGGGCGCGGGCCAGGTCCCAGGCGTGGACGAGGTGGTCGGCGGCCAGCTGCGTCGCGTACTCCGCACCCGGGAAGTCGCCGAACGACAGGTGCACGGTGCGTTCCAGCGCGCCGTCCGCGCGTACGGCGTCCAGGGCGGCGCCGGACGCGTCACGGACGGCGGTCAGCGGGTCGGGGACGAGCTGGTCGCCCTCGAACATGTCGCCGACTTCGTCGATAGTCATGCCCGCGAAGAGCGGCGGCGCCCACCGCTCTTCGAGCACGATGTGCTGCACGAGCGCGCGGACGTCCCAGCCGGGCAGGGCGGTCGGTTCGGCCCAGCGCCCGTCGACGGCGTCGACCCGGGTGCGGAAGGCGGCGTCGCAGCGGGTGTAGAGCTCCGCGGTGTTCACGCGTCGACCTTGGCGTAGTTGGACGCGCCCCACCAGTCCACGATCACGACCGGCTCGTCGGCCCACGACCCGCGCGCACCCGCCCCAGCTCGCCCGTGAGCGGAAACAGGTGCTATAGCCCCCGTTTCCGCTCACGAGGCCGGAGGCCGCATGCTGGGCGCGTGCGGCAGGAGACCACCAGCGAACTCGGCATCCTCGGCGTGCGCGACATCGACTTCGGCCTGGAGCGGTTCGCCCCCGCGCCGGATCTCGCCGCGCTCGTCGAGCGGTACTGGCTGGTCACGTGGGCGTTGCCGGAGGGGCGCGAGGCGTCGGTCACCCTGCTGCCGCACCCGTGCGTCAACGTGGTGCTCGACCGCGGCCGGCTGGCCATCGCGGGGGTGGGCCGCGACCGGTTCACCTACGTCTACCGCGGGGTGGGCCGGGTGTTCGGGGTGAAGTTCCGGCCCGGCGCGTTCCTGCCGTTCCTGGGTGCGCCGGTCAGCACGGTCACCGACCGCACGCTGCCCGCCGAGCGGCTGTGGGGCTCGGCCGCCACCGAGCTCGGGGCCGAGATGGCCACGCTTGCGCACGTCGAGCAGCTCATCGCGGCGGCGGAGGGGTTCCTGCGCGTCCGGTGGCCGCGGGAGGACCCGCAGGTCGAGCTCGTCGGGCGGATCGTGGCCACGCTTCTGCACGACCGGGAGATCGCGCGGGTCGAGGACGTCGGCCGCCGGTTCGGGCTGCGACCGCGCACGCTGCAGCGGCTGTTCGCGCGCTACGTCGGCGTCAGCCCGAAGTGGGTACTGCGCCGCTACCGCCTGCACGAGGCCGCGGCGGCGCTCGCCCGCGAGCAGGACCGGCCGTGGGCGGAGGTCGCCGCCGAGTTGGGCTACTTCGACCAGTCGCACTTCATCCGCGACTTCACGGCCGCCATCGGCCTCACGCCCGTGGCCTACGCCCAAGCCTGCCGCCGCAAGGAGGAGCCCGTCAGCACCTGAGGCGGGTCAGCGGCCGGCCGCACCCAGCGCTTCGGCGACGGCAACGGGGTTGGCTTAGTCGCGGTAGCTCGTGATCAGCCCCTGCCGATCAACCCCGATCACCGCGACGTTCGGCAGCGCGAACCGGGCACCCGTCTCGGTGTTGACGCCGAGTGCGTCCTGCTCGACCACCAGCGTCCGCTCGCCCACCTGGTGCACCGCGATCGTGCGGTATTCGGTGTAGCGCAGCGGAAGGCTGCGGTAAACGGAGGCCAGGAACTCGGCGATCGCGGCCCGACCCTCGATGCGCGAAGGACCGCCCGGTGTGCTGAACGGGAACTCGTGGACGGCGTCCTCGGCGTACAGCGCGGCCAACCGTCCCGCGTCCTGCGCGATCGACGCGGCACGCAGGCGCTCCAGGAGATCCAGCACCGGGGCCGCGCTAGCGGTAGTTGACGAACTGCGGCCTGCCAGGGCTGATGCGCTCCGCGGCGCGCTGACCTGCTGCGGAGTGCCGGGAAGTGCTGCCTGGTGCCAGCTGCCGTCGGGGCTGCTCTGTACCGGATCTGTACCCGCGACGGCTCGCTCTCGATGCAGGACGGCCAGGGTCCCTTCTCCCCTCCGGCCTCCCTCGTACATGCCGCGCTCCTCGTCGCGTCGGGCGGGTCAGGGGTGCCGAAGGCATCGCGCAGCGACGGCGCAGCCGCCCTTGAGGCGCCCGACGCGACGAGGACGATGACACGGCAGAGGGAGCGGCTTTACAGTGCGGTGTAATGCCAGCTTTGACCTGCGACGGAGCCGCGCACCTCCGGTCTGCGTCCGCGCACAGTCCGCGACCGGGTTTGGGCGCGAACGGCCTCACCCGTCGGGATCGGGAGGTGGGATCTCAGCAGCGGCGTCATCTGAACGTGGCGGGTCCGGGAGTGCAGCCCGGCGGTGCGAAGTTTCCGCTGATCGTGAAGTCGTCGCAGGTCAGGAAGTAAGGGTTGAGGCGGGCCGAGGGTGAATCCGAGCAGGGCGACCGCGGCGACGACGCCGACCACCGCCCATCGTTGGCGGTGAGTGAGGGTGTCGTAGCCGGTCAGCGTGATCCGCAGCAGGGTCCAGGCGAGGTAGGGACCACCGGCGAGGGTCAGGGCCAGCGCGAACCAGTACAGCGCCGCGCTGTGGCCTGCTTCGGTGCCGGTGGGCAGCGCCAACGCGATCAATAACCAGACGCTGGGAAGCAACAGGGCAAACCGGTGAGGCCACGACACCGCCCGCCGCTGCTTGAAGATCACCAGGATTAGGAAGACGGCGGTCGAGACAGCGCAGAGTGCGAGCAACTGTTCGAAGAACACAGTCTGGTAGGCGCCCAGGGTGAATGCAGGCCGCCAGGAGACAGCGGCGGCCCCGACCGCGGCGACGGAGAGAGCCCGCAGCTTGGGGTCGACTTGGCGCCAGCTGTCGGGTTGCTCGCCTGACGGGTCCTCGTCGGACAACGCGTTCCTTCCTGCTTTCGAGATCAGCCGCCGTGGACACGGCCCGAGTCACTGCGACCAGGGAACTGAGCAGCTCATTCAACGGGTGCGAGCGACCCGCCGTCCAGGTGCGTTCATGCCCACGGTCGTCAGGATCGTCTGGTCCACCCGGTACGGATGAAGGTCCGGCGATGTGGTCGCCTGTACCGTGCGCATGATCAGAGGACGACGAAGCTGCGCTCTCTGTCAGTCATCGGCACCACGTCGCTGAGTGGCTGGAACGTCGGAGTCCATGGAATGCCCGGGAGGACCTCATGGCGCCGAGCACGCCGAACTTCAACACCGAGATTCCGCCGAAGATCATGACGCCGGATCGGGTTTCGACTCGGATCGGCACGTTGGAGTTCTTCGACGGGATGCCGACGGAGGCCACCGCAACGATGCTGCTCGAGCATCTGACGTTCCTGCGGGGTGTCGAGGTGTTCCTGAGCGCGATCCCCGCGGCGTCGCTGGAGGCGTTACGGATCGGGCTCAGTGAGGTCGGCCTGACAAACGCGAACAAGGTCGTGATCTATGACGACCTGATGGACTCCAACGCGCTGTTCCTCACGGGCAACACCGACACCGTCTACGCGTTGGCTTTCCTTGATCTCGATCGTGATGGACCGACGGTCGTCGAGATTCCGCCGGGGTGTGGGCCTGGGACGGTGGATGACGCCTGGTTCCGGTTCGTGATCGACATGGGCGCACCCGGGCCAGATCGTGGCGAGGGCGGCAAGTACCTGATTCTGCCGCCGGGCTACGAGAGCGAGGTGCCCGAGGGGTACTTCACGGCGGAGTCGACGAGCTATGTCAACTGGATCGCGTTGCGCGGCTTCCTCGTCGACGGGAAGCCCGACGCCGCGTCGCAGATGTTCCGCACCGGTCTGAAGATCTATCCGCTCGATCGCCAGGACGATCCGCCGCCGATGGAGTTCATCAACGCTTCGGGACAGGTGTTCAACACGATCCACGCCAACAACGTCGAGTTCTTCGACGAGCTGTACGCCGTGATCGATCGTGAGCCGATCGAGATGATCGATCCCGAGACACGTGGGATGCTCGCGAGCATCGGTATCCGGAAGGGCAAGCCGTTCGAGCCCGACGAACGCACGCGGAAGATCCTGATCGAGTCGGCGGCCGTTGCTAACGGCACCGCTCGGGCGGTGTTCTTCAACACGCTGGAGACCGGACAACTACCTGTACGAGGGCAGCTACTGGAAGCGTGGCTTTTTCGGTGGCGACTACGAGTTCCTCCTCGACGGCGAAGCCGGGGTGCGCAACCTCGACGCACGGACGGCCTTCTTCTACATGGCGACCGTCAACACGCCTGCGATGGCGGCGAAAATGATCGGCCGTGGCTCGCAATACGCCTGGGGCGACCGCGATAGCACTGGCAGCTATCTCGACGGAGCGAACAACTACCGGCTCCGCATTCCGGCCGACGTTCCTGCCCAGAACTTCTGGTCTGTCGTCGTGTACGACCCGCAAACACGCTCCGAGCTGCAGACCGGACAGCCGTTCCCAAGCAAGAACAACGTGAAAGGCGGTCTCACCGCCAACGCCGACGGTTCCGTCGACCTCTTCTTCGGCCCCGAGCCGCCGGAGGGCCACGAGGCGAACTGGATCCAGACCGTTCCCGGCAAAGGCTGGTTCCTCGTCCTGCGCCTCTACGGCCCGCTCGACCCCTGGTTCGACCAGACCTGGCGACCCGGCGAAATCGAGCTGGTCTCGAAAGACCCAGCGTGAGGAGCCAGTGAGGCTGCGCCTCGGACCGCCGAGGCGGGTGGTTGCGTTCGTCGCCAATGATCAACCCGATCTTGGCCAAGCCCACGCAAGGACCTGCGGTCATGATCGACAGACCGCCGCCACCCGCTGCGCCAAAGTCCGGTCAGCACACTGACCGGCCGTGCCACCCCAAAGTGGCTGGTCAGACCTCTGTCTGCATGTGTTGGAGCGGGCATCTCCACAGTAGACCTCGGCGAAACTTGGCCCAAGTGTCAAAGTTCTAGCGGCAAAGGCCGCAAGACGGACGACAACAGAACTGCCGCAGTGTTCAAGCGGTGATCTCCTCGCGGCGCGGGGTTCATCCCTGCCGGGCCGGTGGTTCGGGGTGCAAGCCACTCGGTCCCGGCATGCAGCGCGGGCGGCCGGTCGGGATGCCTCAGGCACGTCGCGAGGAGATCACCACCGGCCGCACATTCCCTGATCTCCGAGCGGTGCCGGGTCCGGGCGGAGCCCGGGCTCTTCTGGTGGCACGTCATCGCCGAGATGCCTGTCGCGTTCGCGGGATCGGACGTTGCCGCGGTGGGAGCGGGGCCGGGTAGCCGGTCACGCCGACCGCGACCGGGCCGGAGGTAGAGGGAGCGAGGCGGCGGGACCGGCGTAGCCGGTCACGCGCGCCGCCGCCAGGCGGCGCCTTGATGATGAGAGAGGCCAATTCGGCAGACTCGGTCAACGGCGCAGCGCGGTGACGTCGAGTAAGCGTGGGCCCGAGCCGAGTTGGGTCGTTGCGGGGCGTTGGAAGAGTGCCCCGCTGCCGCGGTGGCCGAAATGGAGTAGTCGGACGGGCTCGAAGCCGTGGTTGCGGTAGTAATCGTGGAGTGCGGTGTTGTTGGCCCAGGCGTCGAGCCGGAGCCACTTTCTGCCTGTGTCGACGGCTTGCCGTGCGGCCCAGTCGAGCATTGCGGAGCCGATCTCTTGGCCGCTGGCACTGCGCGCGACGGCCATACGATGCACATACAGGCCGCCAGCGGGATCGTCGTCGGGTGTCCAGAACTCGGGATCGGCGTACCCGTTAAGTGTGGTCGTGGCGATGATCGCGCCGGTGTCGTCGCTGACCACCCATACCTCGCCGCGTCCGGTCGCGCGTTCGATCGCGAGGCGATGGCGTTCGGTGGGGTATTGCCATTGGTCGGAGCCGCGTTCGGCAAGCCAACGAGCTGCCTCGGTGACAAGACCGAGGACGGCGTCGACGTCGGTTGTGGTCGCACGGCGGATGGTGAGGGTCATGGCGTGGCCGCCGGGCGTTCGCGTTCCCAGACGATGGCGTGCCGGTCGCCGGGAAGGATGTTGACCGCGACGCGGACGGGTTGTCCGTCGTCGGTGAAGCCGGTGATGACGTGCATGGCGACTGGTGTGCCGGGGCCGAGGTTGAGCCGATGCACCTCGGCGGGCGTGGGCATCCGGACGTAGATCTCATCGAGCGCACGGGCTTGGTGGTATCCGCGTTCGGCGAGGACCGTACTGGCGCCGCGGGCAATGTCGCTCGGGTTCATGATCTCGGTTCCGGACACGAGGTCGAGCGGGAAGTACGAGTCGTTGATGAAGTACGGCTCGCCGTCGAGGCTGCGGACCCGGCGGCGGACCACCGCTAGTGCATCACCGGCGAGCTTGAGACGTTCGGCGACGTCGTGAGGTGGTGTCACGATCGCGACGTCGATCGTCTGTGACGGCGTACGGCCTTCCTCGATCCGCGCGGTCATGAACGCGTCCATCTCCGGGGACGCAGGCCGGGGTTGGAAGTCTTCCTGCGGCCGGTAGACCAGGTGGCGGCGCTGGCGTACGAAGGAGCCGCGCCCCGCCTCGCTGGAGATCAAGCCCTCGTTGTTCAGCGTCGCTAGCGCTGCGCGGACAGTGGTGCGGGATGCGCCGTACTCGGCGCACAGCTCAGCCTCGCTGGGGAGCTGCGCGCCCGGCTCCAGCTCACCGCGGTTGATCTGTCCTCGCAGCTCATCGGCGATCTGTCGATGCTTCGGCTGCCCTGCCATCTCTGACAACTCCTGTCATGACGAGTGGTACGAGAACAACAGTAGCGACATCCCCTTGACAAGCGCCAGCGAGTGAGGCCACTGTCGTACCTGTCATGACAGGCATGACATCAGATCTAGGGGTGAGACCTCACATGGCAGCGAATGACGAGTTTGCCGTCGGCATGGACCAGATGTTCACCGACGGCATCGCGTACGCGATGGGCGTCCCGGAGGCGGAGAAGGACTGGGACCGCTCGTCGGCAACCAACTTCGTACAGAAGATCGACCAGGGGACCGGGTTGAAGGTCTGGTCGCAGGTCGTGGCCGATCCGGGCGCTGCGGTCCAGCGCCGAATCAAGATCCTCTGCGACGACGAACCGGCCTTGCCGGAGCCACCGCCCGGGATGCCGTTCGTCCCGGTCGAGTTCGTCGGGATGACCGCCCGGCCTTGGCTCAACGACCGCGACTGCAAGCCCGGTCAGGGGCGGCGCTGCGGATGCCGCGTCGAGTTGTCGATCCGGGCCCGAGGCGTGCGCGCCGTCGGTCAGCCCGGTCAGCCCCGGCCGTCGCGGCATCACACGGAGGCCAGCGATGCGGCTGCCTAGCGCGGGGGAGGGGAGCCCGATTCCGGCGGACCCCCCTCCGATCTCCCGATCCCACGTGATCCCCCGTCAGGGCGTCGAAACCGAGAGGAGCCGAGGGTAGATGGACGCCGTCACGAGTCAACGCGCAGAGGACGTCACGGTGCCGACTCTGGTGCTGCGAGCGCTGTCGCGTTGCGCCACGCAGTTTGCGAAGGCACAGGACATGCCACGTCGCACCCATGTCGACAAAGTCGCCCGGTCGGAGCGGCTGGCGGCGCTCTGCGATCGGGAAAGCCGCTGGTACGGGGTGCTGCATCGGTGGGCCTACAGCACCCACGGCACCGTGCCGCTCGTCTTCGGGCAAGCGGCTGTGCGGGCCGAGTCCTGCGCGATGACCGACGCCCGGTTCTGGGCCCAGGACGCGGCTTACTATCGCGCGCGGCTCGCGGGCCTCGATCACGATCAGGCCGAGATCGGGGCGTGGTCGACATGAGCGCCACCACCGCGCGGATACAGCGCCGACTGCGCAACGGGGCCCGCAGCGGCAATCTGGAAACAACCAACCCGGACACGCTGCGGCTGGTGCTGCGCGCCGCCCTGTTCGACGGCGAGAACGTGCCCGACTGGCGCCGCGCTGCTGCGTGTCGAGACGTCGACCCGGAGACGTTCTACCCACCGCAAGGCTGGGCCGGATCGTTCGCCACGGCTGCCGCCATTGCCATTTGTGCGGACTGCCCCGTGCGCAACGCCTGCCTCGCCGACGTCATGGCCTGGGAACGACCCAGCGAGCGCCACGGCATCGTCGGCGGCCTAACCGGCCCCGAGCGCAGCCAGCTCGCGCAGCGGCTCGTGGATCAGGGGGCGGCCTGATGATCTCCGCACAGGTCGTCCTGTACGCGCTGCTCGCCGGTGGCGGGCTGTGGGTGCTGCACAAGATCGGCCAGTTCCTCACCAAGCTGCTCGAGGCCGCGGCCGCCACCGCCGTCGTCTTCCTCACCGCATGGCTGCTCGTCAAGGCGGTGTGGAAGACGGGGCGGTGGCTGATCCGCCACTGGCGCACCACCCTCACCACCGCCGCTGCGCTGGCGTGGCTGCACTGGTGGGGCTGGCCGTCCCTCGCCATCACCCTCGGCGCCATCACGCTCGTACTGGTGGCGTGGCGGTGGCGGCACCGCGACACCTTCGAGCCGTACGTGGGTAAGTGGTTGCGGGGCTGGTGGTGGCGCTGGGCCGTCTACGCCCGACTGATGCCCGGCTGGCTACGTGCCTGCCACCTCACCGTCGCTGACCCCGGCCAGCCGGTCACCGTGCAGGTGACCCCGTTCCGGCGGACCGCTGTCGCGCCGAAGGTCAAGCCCCGCCGCGACCAGGTACCGAAGGTGATCGGCGTGCGGTCGGGACCGTCGTGGGATGAGGTGAAGGTGCGGCTCGTCCCCGGGCAGACACCGGAGGACTTCGACCTGGCCGCCCGCGCCCTCGCCGTGGCCCATGGGGTGGCCCGCTGTCAGGTCCGCGAGCTGGCCCCGGACGTCGTCTCGATCGACTACCAGCGCCGCGACCGCCTCGCCAACATCATCGTCTGCCGCCGCCCCGACGACCTGGTCGACGTGTCAGGGGAGGATATCGACCTGCGCAAGGTGTGGTCCGGGCGCACCGAGTACGGCCGCGACTGGTACCAGTCGCTCGTCGGCGGGCACACGCTCGTGGCAGGCGCGACTGGGGCGGGGAAGAACTCGCACGGCTGGTGCCCCATCGTCTCCATCGCCCCCGCCATCCGCGACGGACTGGTCCGCGTCTCCGGCATCGACCCCAAGGGCATGGAACTGGCCTACGGGCGGCGGATCTTCCACCGCTACGCCGTCACCAGCAAAGACACCCTCGCCCTGCTCGACGACCTGGTCGACGGGATGGAGGCCCGCAAACGCGAGTTCGCCGGAACACACCGCTCGGTGCCCATCACCCGCGAGCACCCGGTGGAGCTGCTGGAGTTCGACGAGATCGGCGCCCTCATCCGCTACGTCGGCGACCGCAAGACCCGCGAAGCCATCGTCGACCGCATCGCCCTGCTCAACACCCAAGGCCGCGCCCTCGGCTACACCGTCCGCGGCTACGTCCAAGAGCCGACCAAGGACACCGTCCCGGTCCGGGAACTGTTCCCCCGCCGCATCTGCCTGCGCGTCGCCTCCAAAACCCACGTCGCCATGGTGCTCGGCGACCAGGCCTACGACCGGGGCGCCTGGGCCAACCGCATCGGCGAATCCGAAGCCGGGATCGGCTACCTGTTCGGCGAAGGCATCCGCGAACCCCTACGCGTGCGCGCCGGATGGGTGTCCGACGAGACCATCAAGGAACTGGAGGCCTTCGTCACCCGCGTCGCGCCCGCGGTCGCGCCGGGGCGGGTGTTGGTGTTGCCCGCCGTTCCCGCGACTGTCTCACGCTCGGCCGGGGGTGCGGCATGACTACCGCGGAGATTCGGCCCGCGTCGGGTGTGCTGCGCGAGCTGGTGACCGCGGCCGCGGAGGAGACCGGGGTTTGCGTGCGGCCGTTGGTAGTGCGCCGCACCGACAACCTGACGGGCGAGACCAAGGCCATCGGCATCCGCTGTGGCTCCACCCGGGCGGAGGCGTGCCGTCCGTGTGCCGAGCGGAACCGGGAGATCCGCATGGATCAAGCCAGGGAGGGCTGGCACCTCACCGAGGAACCCGACGTGACCGCCATCGTCCGTGGCCCGTCGGAGGAGCCGCGGAGGGTGCGCTCGACCCGCCGTCGCCAGGACGTCCCGGATCTGCCTGCGGTACCAATGGCTTCGAGCACTCTCGGTCGCACCTATGAGTCGCCCGATGGGAAGGTGTTCCGGCCCTCCACGTTCGCCACCCTGACCATGCCGTCTTATGGCCGGGTCGGGCCGGACGGGGCACCGCTGGACCCGGAGGGATACGACTACCGGCGCGCGGCACGGGATGCGATCCACTTCGGGGCTCTTGTGGATCGGTTCTGGCAGAACCTCCGCCGCGCATGTGGGTGGCCGGTGCAGTATTTCGCCGCGGTCGAGCCGCAGAAGCGACTGGCCCCGCACCTGCACGCGGCCATCCGCGGCACCATGCCCCGCGCGCTGATCCGTCAGGTCGTGGCCGCGACCTATCACCAGGTCTGGTGGCCGGAGCACGACCAGGAGATCTACCCACGCCACCGTCCGCCGATGTGGGATGAACGAGCAGGCAGCTACGTCGACTCGACCACCGGCGCCCCGTTGATGAGCTGGGGGCAGGCGTTGGACGCGATCGACGACGACCCGCACGCCACCCCGGCGCACGTGGTCCGCTTCGGCGCCCGCGGTATTGACGTGCAGGGCGTCGTGCCCGGAACGAAGCGGGCGGGCGGCTGCCTGACCTACCTGGTCAAGTACCTGACCAAGGCAATCGCCGAATGCCACGAGCCGAGCACTGCCGCCGCGGCCGAGCACGAGCGGCGGCTGACCGAGGAACTGCGCTGGACACCGTGCTCACTGCGGTGCGCGAACTGGCTGCTCTACGGCATCCAACCCGAGGGCGCCCGCGCCGAGCTCGTGCCCGGCTGCTGCCCTGGCAAAGCCCACCGACGCCACACCCTGGGCTATGCCGGACGCCGCTGCCTGGTCTCCCGCCGCTGGACAGGCCGCAAGCTCGACGACTACCGCGACGCCCGCCGCGCCCACGTCATGCGCGCCTTGGGAGCCGTCGGCATCCGCGTCGACCGCGACACCGACGAAGACCCCGACCACACCCGCTACTCGTGGGCGCTGGTCGGGCCGAACGACCCCAACCCGCCCGACCGCACGGAGCTGATCCTGCGCGCGATCACCCAACGCCGACGATGGCGAGCCCAATACGACCGCGCCCGTTCGGCAATCGACGATCATGAAGAACGGAGGCCAGCGTGAGCGCGAAGCGAGGAGCGATGGTGGGGTCGGCGGGGCCTCGCGTCGATCCTGCCCAGCAGTCGGATGTGACGCAGCTGACCTACACCGTCGGCGAGCTGGCCCGAGCTTTGCGGTTGTCGCGCACGTTGACTTACGCATCGCTGCGCGACGGCACGATCCCCGCAGAGCGCGCGGGTCGCCGGTGGGTGATCTCCCGGCGACGTATCCAGCGCTGGCTGGACGGGGGTGGTTCCGTTGGCGGTCGATGATCTGTGGTACCGACGTCAACGCGACCCCTCGACCGGCGAGCGGTTGACGTCGAAACGGCACGGGCGAGGCAAGCGACCGCTCTCGCAGGTTCGGCACTCGCACATCCGAGGGTGGGTAAAGGATCGGGCGCAGCACCTCGCGCCGAGCACGCTGACGGTTGTCTTCTTCGGCACGCTCGTGCCGCTGTTCAACGCCGCGGTGATCGATCGTCGGATCGGCGTCTCGCCCTGCGGAGGCATCCGCCTGCCGGACGTTCCAAGTGCCCGCTACTACATTGCGCGGCCGGACGAGGTTCACGCCCTGGCTCGCGCACTTCCCGAGCGATACCGGGCGATCGTCTACCTTGCGGCCGGGTGCGGTTGGCGCGGCGGGGAGATCTTCGGTCTGGAGCGCGACGGGCTGGACCTCGACGCCAAGGAGGTGCACGTCCGCCATCAGCTCACTGTGATCAGCGGCCGGACGCCGTACCTCGCGCCACCGAAGACCAAGACCAGCCATCGCACCAACGAGCTGCCCGCTGTTGTCGCGGACGCTCTGCGCATGCACCTCGGCACATTCCGGGTCCGTCCGGAGGACATCGAGGATGAGACTGACTCCCGCCATCCGGTAGTCCGCCAGGCACATCTTGTGTTCACCCGCGGCGACGGGCGCCCGATCCACCGGGCCGAGTGGTCCCACATCTGGCGGCCAGCAGTGAAGGCCGCGGGGCTACCGCCGGGATACGGCCTGCGGGACCTGCGGCACTACTTCGCCACGGTCCTGATCTACGGCGGCGCCAACGTCAAGTCCGTGCAGCTCGCCATGGGGCACACAACGCCGACGATCACCCTGAACACGTACGTCGGGTACTGGCCGGACGCCATCGACCAGACGCGGACCCTCGTGGACTCCGCGCTCGGTTGTACCGGTTCTGTACCCGCGGCGGGGTCGTGAAGCGTTGTCGCAGGTCAAGGCTGGTGCGCTACCGGTAGTTGACGAACTGCAGCGCGATCCCGAAGTCCTTGCCTTTGAGCAGCGCGATCACCGCCTGCAGGTCGTCCTTCTTCTTGCCGCTCACGCGCAGCTGGTCGCCCTGGATCTGGGCCTGCACGCCCTTGAGCTTCTCGTCGCGGATGACCTTGCTGATCTCCTTGGCCTTCGCGGTCTCGATGCCCTGCAGGATCTTGCCGTTGACCTTGTAGACCTTGCCGGACAGCGTGGGCTCGCCCGCCTCGAACGCCTTGAGCGAGATCTGCCGCTTCACGAGCTTGTCGCGGAAGACGTCCACCGCGGCCTTCGCCCGCTCCTCGGTCTCCGACTGGATCGTCAGCGCCTCCTCGCCCGCCCAGGCGATCGACGTGCTCGTGCCGCGGAAGTCGAACCGCTGCGCCAGCTCCTTCGCGGCCTGGTTGAGCGCGTTGTCCACCTCCTGCCGGTCGACCTTGCTGACGACGTCGAACGACGGGTCGGCCATGTTCTCCTCCTGATCGCGGGCCCGGGGCGCACCCCGGTACGCGGCTGTCGTATCCTCATCTCGCGCTCCGGCGCACCCCGGCAGGTTGCCCGAGTGGCCAAAGGGAGCGGACTGTAAATCCGTCGGCTCAGCCTACGAAGGTTCGAATCCTTCACCTGCCACCAGTGCCCTGACCAGCTCGTCTGGTCGGGGCACTGATCATTTCCGAGGTCCTCCGCGGCACTTCGTCCATGGATGCGTCCATGAACTTCCGCCTACCATAGCCGCGTGAGCAGGGCAGACAGCACTTCGGGGGATCGCCGCCGCGGCAGCGTGCGGGTCCGCGGCGGGTCCCTGCAGGTGCGCGTGTTCGCGGGCGTCGACCCGGTGACGGGCAAAGATCGTTATCTGTCCGAGACTGTCAGGGGCATCGACCGTCCCGCCCGGCGCGAGGCGGACAAGGTGATGGCCCGCCTCCAGGCGGAGGTCGATGGTCAGCGCTCAGCGCAGAGCAGCGTGACGCTGGGATACACGCTCGATGAGTGGCTCAAGACCGTCGAAGTGGAGGACAGCACCCGCGATGGCTACGTGGGCTACATCGAGCGAAACATCCGCCCGGCGCTCGGCGTGGTGCCGATCTCGAAGCTCTCGACGCGCACGCTGGAGACCTTCTACGCGGAGCTGCGTCGATGCCGAACGCGGTGCGACGGCCGCTCGTCCACCGCGCACGTGTGCAAGCCGATGGCCGCATCGACCGTCCGACAGGTCCACGCCGTGATCAGCGGCGCGCTCAGCGCGGCTGTGCGGTGGGACTGGATCGCGGCCAACCCGGCCCGCGGAGCTGTACGGCCCCGGCAGGCGCCGCCGCAGCCTGACCCGCCGTCACCGGCGGACGCCGCGCGGATCGTCGACGGGGCGTTCGCCGTGGACGACGACTGGGGCACGCTCGTATGGCTGGTGATGACGACTGGCATGCGCCGGGGCGAGGTGTGCGCGCTCCGTTGGTCGCGGGTGGACTTGGGCCTCGGCGTCGTGGACGTGCGGCGCAGTTACCGCCTGCACCACGGCGTCGGCGTCGAGAAGGACACCAAGACCCACCAGATGCGTCGGATCGCGCTCGACAGCGAGACGGTGGCTTTGTTGACCGAGCACAAGCGGCGCTGTGCCGAGCGTCTGCGAGCGCTCGGTGGAGAATTAGCCGAAGACATGTACGTGTTCTCGAACTCCCGGACGTTCGATCCCGAGCGCCCGTGCTCCCCGCACTCGGTGTCGAGCCGGTATCGCAACCTGGCCCGTCGGCTTGAGGTCGATACACACATCCATGCGCTACGCCACTACTCGGCGACGGAGCTCCTGACCGCGGGCATCGACCTGCGCACCGTAGCTGGACGGCTCGGACACGGCGGCGGAGGAGCGACGACCCTTCGCGTGTACGCGGCGTGGGTCGCATCGACGGATCGCAAGGCGGCTGAGATCCTGGGCTCGCGCATGCCGAAGCGTCCACCTCGTCGGCAGGTCGCGGGCGACGGCGTCGATGCTCATTGAGGTCGGCGACGCGCGACGGCAGACGCGGTCGAGTCGGTGAGATCCACACATGTGCCGCTACTGATCGCTTTCGCGGCCACCTCGCGTAATGCGGCTGCGGGGATCACGTACCGGCTCCGGATTCGGATCGCCGGGAAGGATCCGGCCCGGTTGGACCGGTAGATCGTCGCCGCGTCAACGCGGAGGATCCGCGCCGCCTCGTGCACCGTGTGAAAGATCGGCTCTTGCATCGCCACCTCCGGCCCGTCCAGTCCGCGAAGGATGGGGAGTGCTCGCGGCGTGGCCGCCATCGTGCCTATTGCGTTCCTGGTGCGTGGCAACGGCGATCTCGGTGGATTCGTCCGGGCGTCCGTCGGGCCACCGGTGCTGGTCGCGCGCGGCGAGCGTGCGTTCTGTGTGGTCAATGCGTGCTCACGCTTCACGGAGGAGGCTGTTCGACCGTGACCTCTTCGTCCCGAAGCAACCTGTGCAAGCTGCTGACCAGCGCATTTCCGCAGCTTGCAGCACGTCGTCGTCCATGGACGTCCACGTATATGTGTCGTTGGTCAGGGTGATTGTTCTTGGACAGCCTGCTGTAGCCCCACGAGCCCCTGCAAGCAGCTTATTGCCGTCGTCGACCATCCCGACGCGCGAATGGCGCTCGCTCTGGCGTTCCGCATCGGGTCATGCACCGCAGCGCGTGGGGTGCCCCATCGCGCTTGCAGTGTTTGCGCGGTCGTGGGTGTCGGCGGCGTGCTCGTCGTGTGCGTGCTGCGTGCCTGTTGCGTGCTTGTCGTTGCCCACTGACGACGCCCGGCGCGTGATAACGGTCGTTTCCCGACGTCCGGATCTCGACGGGTGACCTGGCGGCACGCCCGGCCCGGCCAGCATCGTCCGGGCCTGCGGCTCGTACCCGTACCGGTGGGCCGTCATCCGCTGGCTGGTCGGCGTGGACGCGTGGTAGGCCCGCCGCCACGAGGACTGGTTCGGCCCTGACCTCGGGCACGACCTGGCCGCCGCGGTCGGCCATCTGAGGGCCATGCCCGTCGCCGGCGCGCCGCGCCGGGAACCGGGACAGCGCGGTGGCCCGCTCGCCGCGGCCTGAAACCGCTGATCAGACGCTATGGCCGCGTTCTGGCACCAGATACGAGGTGGGTGAGGTCGAGCCGGAACGGGCCGTCGGGCCGTCTCCGTTCCGGGTCAACCGATGATCATGACCGGGCATGGGGCGTAGTGCAGTACCGCGTGGCACACCGAGCCGAGGGGTGTGTCGGCGCCGCCTTCTCGTCCGTGCCTTCCGACGATGAGCAGTGCCGCACTGCTCGCGCGCTCCAGCAACGCGCCCACGGGGCGGTCGAGCACGACGACCGGGTCGACCGCCAGTCCGGGATGCGTTCTCCGTGCCGCGTGGAGCCGGTCGGCGAGCAATGCCGCCGCGTCCTTGCGGTGCACTTCGCCGTCCGCGTGCGTGAGCCCCAGCGCCTTGAGCGGCAGGTCGGACCATGCGTGGACGGCCACCACCGAGAGGCGGCGCCGAGCGGCGATGGCAAAGCCCTCGCGGACCGCGCGGTCGGCTGCCGCGGAGCCGTCGACGCCGATGACGACGCCGTGTCCGCGGTCGTTCTCGGCGACGTCGCGAATGACGGCCACGGGCACGGTGACCCTCCGCGTGAGCTCGGCCGCGGTGGAACCCAGGAGCACCTGGGGGTGCTCGGTCTGTCCAGACGCGCCGAGCACGAGCAGGGACGCGTCCGCTGCGAGCTCCGCGAGGAGCTCGGTCGCCTCGCCGGTGAGGGTGTCTCCGCGCACGTCGAGTCCGGGTGCGACCTGACGACAGTGCGCAACGGCGGCGCCGACCATCGCGGTTGCCGCCTGTTGGGCCTGTCCTGCGTAGTGAACGGATGACGGGACGCGAAGCTTGTCGAGCTCGTGCAGCGGCCACCGCATGACGTGAGCCAGCCGCAGCGGACGGCCGCTACCGACAGCCTCGGTGGTCGCCCACGACAGCGCCGTGCGGGCGGCTGCGGACCCGTCGTACGCGACAACGATCGGCGGAACGGGTGCGCGGTCAGGGACGTCCATCGACATGGATGCACGATGACGGGCCACACGGCGGCGCGCGGGAGGCGCACGACCCGCTCGCGTGCGCCGGAAGACCCTCCGGGGACTTCCGGCCCCTGCCCGGCGCCGGTGGTGCTGCGTGACGCTGTCAGGCAAGGCGGGCTGCGATGGCGCAGCCGACCGATCTCATGACGAGGGCACAGGACGTGCCGACCGTGCGCCCTGGCTTCGGCGAACCGATCGAAAAGGGAGGGGTGACGGTCGTACCGGCCGCCCGCTTCACCTCGGGCGCAGGTGCGAGCAGCGGCAACGGCACCCCGGACGGGGGCGGCGGACCGGCGGATGGGCTCAAGGCGTCCTCGACAGCAAGGCACTTCTCAAGCACTTCTGACCAGGCTTGACCACACAGGCCAGGTATCACCGGTGATCGGGCGAGCCTCCTCAACGCGCAGGGCAGCCACCACGCATCACGGGAGGCCGCAGCGGTGAAGGTCCTTGTCTCGTCCAATCACAGGAATGTCGGGGCGGTAAAGCACGGGCGGAACACGGTAAGGAGACCGGCCAGCGAGCAGGGTGCGGTGGGGCCGGGAGGCATCGACAGATCACTCTCACGAGGACGGTGAACGAGCGGTCGATGCTGTCCGCCTCACACCCCAAGATCCACAACCCACGCGTCACCGGCGTGTCCCCGCGCCCCACGAACCGGCGACAGCGCCAGAAACTGCGAAACACGAGGGCCCCTGGACCGCGTGGAGTAACGGGACAGCACGGCCTGAGATCGAGGATCAGTCCTTGATCGCGTCTCGGCCGCGCTGTACGAGCAAGGGGTCCGCCGGATAGACGACCGATGGGTCCTTGTCGCCGTAGTCGAACTGGTTGAGGAAGAATCGCATCGCGGCGAGGCGGCCTCGTTTCTTATCGTTGCTCTTGATCGAGGTCCACGGGCCGTGGTCGGTGTCCGTGTGCTTGATCATCGCTTCCTTGGCGGCGGTGTAGTCGTCCCAGCGGTCCAGGGACTCGATGTCCATGGGCGAGAGCTTCCAGCGACGCACCGGGTCGATCTGCCGAACGGCGAACCGGGTGCGCTGCTCGGACTGGGTGACCGAGAACCACAGTTTGGTGAGCGAGAAGCCGCTTTCGATCAACATCTGCTCGAACACGGGGGCTTGGCGCAGGAAGATCTCGTACTCGTGCTCGGTGCAAAAGCCCATCACCCGCTCGACCCCCGCGCGGTTGTACCAGGATCGGTCGAACAGCACGATCTCCCCGGCGGTCGGCAAATGGGTGACATAGCGGTGGAAATACCATTGGCCGCGCTCGGTCTCGGTGGGCTTGGTCAGCGCGACCACGTGGGCGGCGCGCGGGTTGAGGTGTTCGGTGAACCGTTTGATGGTGCCGCCCTTGCCCGCGGCGTCGCGGCCCTCGAACAGGATCACATGCTTGGTGGCGGTGTCCTGTGTCCAGTATTGGAACTTCAGCAGCTCCACCTGCAGTTGGTATTTCTGCTGCTCGTAGATGTCGCGGTCGAGCCGCTTGTCGTAGGGGTAGTCTTCGCGCCAGGTTTCGACGGGGTCGCCGCCTGGGTCGATCAGGTCCGGGTCGGACAGATGCTCGTCGTGCCGCACCCTGAAACCCGCGCGCAGCAGATCGTCCAGGTACTCCCGGAAGTTCTCATGGATCACCTCGTGCCCCCACATCGGTTGCGGATGTCGCAGCGCGACGATCTGCCCAGGCGGCGCGGGTTGCGGGCGGACGCGGCGCCAACCGTCTGTTCGCGCTGCACCGCCTGCGCGTCCAGCCCGTAGGCGGCGATGCTCCAGAAGCTTTAAGCATTGCGGCGAGGATGTCCTCGGTGATCTGGTCGAGGAAGCCGCCGAGCACCGGGGAGTAGCGCCAGTCGTCGGCGTTCGTGCCCACCAGGATGTCGCGGTCCGCGCTCACCCGGCCGCGATCCGGTCGATCGGCGCACCTGGCAGGACGTCGCCGTCGATGACCGGGTGGAACGGCATCACGCTGGCCACCACCTCCCCGCCCCAGCGTGCCCGGGTCCGGGTCCGGGGACAGCATCACCTCGGCGTCGATGAGCGCCTGCGCCTCGAGGAAGCGCGCGACCGGGACCTGCGCGATGGCTTCGCGGGTGGCCGGGACGCCGAGCACCTCGGCCAGCCGTGCCCCGATGCGGGCCGCCTGGTCAACGGGCATGACGTGGTGCGCCGCGCCGCTCTGCAGCGCCGCCCGTCGGAAGCGGCCCGCGGCGCGGGGCATCGCCAGTAGGTCGCCGATCGACATGGCCCCGGCCGACTCGCCGAACTCGGTCACCCGGGCGGGGTCGCCGCCGAACGCACCGATGTTCTCCCGCACCCAGATGAGGGCCGCGATCTGGTCGAGCAGCCCCAGATTGGCGCCGTCGTCACCGTCGCCGAGGTAGAGGAAGCCATCCGCCCCGGTACGCCAATTGATCGTCACGCACACCACGCCGTCGCGGGCGAAGCGGCTGCCGTCGTAGCTGGCGCCGGAGTTGAACCGGAACGCACCGCCGGGACTGAAGACCATGCCCGGCAGCCGCACCGCCCCGACGTCGGGGGTCCAAGTGTTGAGGTTCAAGCAGTCCTCGCCCATGACGGCCGGGTCGAACAGCAGCCCGGACACGTCCGCCGTTTCGAACTGCGGCTGCGGCGGCTCGGGCCCAATGCGGGTCGCGTCGCGGATGCCGGTCCACGGCTCGACCGGCTGCGACGGCCTGAGCCGATGGGCGCCGATGGGCGGCGCCGCGTACGAGGTAGCCAGAAACGCGCACACCCCGTTGGACGCGGTGGTGCCGCGCACCCGGCCGCACCCGGTCTGAACGATCAGGTCCATCTGTGTACCGCCTCCGCAACACCGAACCCCGAACTCCCAGGGGCCGTCGCTGTGAAGAGGTCAGGTCATCAGGGTTGGCATCGCACGCCCAGGGCCGAGGTCCCCGCGCCGTAACGGGCCTTCGGCCCTCATCACGCTCAGGGGCAGCCCGGCCCTCTCCGGTCCCGTGCTGTGGTCGGGGCACTGCGCGGTTCGGCGCGCTGCCCGTCACCGGTTCGGTATCGGACAGCTCGGCGGTCCTCCCTTCCGGGTACGAGGCCCGCGCCAATCCCAGCCCAGCACCGCAGCGCGCCACTCCGCCCGGGTCGGCGCGCAGGCGTTCCCCGACACCCGGTCCAGCCCGGCGCCGGTGAGCATTCCACACACCGTTCGACGGCGCGTTTCTGGCGGTCGCCATCCTCGTCGGCCGCCGCGGGCTGCTGGCGTCGGCGGCGGTGCGGGCGCCGATGGCCTGGCCGGGGCGGCTGCGGCGGTCTTGGCGGGCATAACCGAAGTAGGGGACGACGGCGGTGATCCGGCGGTCGCCGGCGCGGCGGCAGGTGTCCAGGAGCAGCAGCAGTTCGACGAGCCGGTCGTTGACCGGCGGCCCGGTGGACTGCACGACATAGACGTCATCACCGCGGACCGTGGCGAGCTCGGGGCGCACCTCGCCGTCGGGGAACCGGTCCATCGTGCAGGAGATGGGTTCGTCGTCAAGGTGACGGCTGATCATCCCGGCGAGTCGGTGGCTCGCCGGGCCGGGCACGATCCGCGCGGCCACGACGGGGCTCGCTGACTGCTCGCTCAGCTGGGCTGCAGCCGGGCGTTCGCCCCCCCGGTCTCAACGAAGATCTGGCATCCGCACTCGGAGTTGATGTCCGTCGGCTTTCCATGGCTGATTTGCCCGGGCTGTCCCTCGCCGGATTCGGCGAGGGTGTAGACCGTGATCGCACTCAAGGTGGTCGCGTGAGGAGAGCCGGGCTCCGGGGCGGAGGTGCCACAGCCCGCGGCGAGAAGGATGAGCGCGACCACGAAGGCGCGACCCTGGATCGGGGGTCTTCGGAGCGGAGGCATGTGTGCCACCTCCTCCGTGGGAGGAGGGACAGGATGGCACGACAGCGGCCTGCGAGGTAGCGGCCGAACAGTGCGTCCGCACCGGACACCGAACCAAGGCCGATCGTGTTGCTCGCGGCGACCGCGCGCAGCCGGACGGGGCGGTGTGGTTGAACCGCCCGCCGCCGCGGTGACACGTGGGCATCCTCAACGAGTTCACCCGCCTCGCCGAGCAGCGGCGCCGCCTACGTCGGGTTGCAGCAGATGCTCGACGAGGCGAACGCCTGGGGCCTGTACTGCTACGAGAAGGGCTGCAACCTTGACGAATTGACCGACGAGGCCGTCGCGGACATCGTCAAGCAAGTCCCCCACAAGAATTCACCGCTGACCTACAGCTGTCGTCGCTAAATCGGGCGCTATTTGGTGTACGGGTTCTCAACAGCTCACTTCTGCTGCTGAGAGGATGCCCGCACGATGCCTCGTCCGAAGGTCTTCACGGTCGGTTTGTCGGCTGCCGATCGTGAGTTCCTGGTCAAGCTGACCACGTCCGGGACCCGCCCGGCGCGGATGATCATGCGAGCGCGGGTGCTGCTGGAGTTGGACGAGAACGCCGGCCCGGTGGCCGATCGGGCGGTGATCGCGGATCGGGTCGGGACATCGGAGAACACCGTGCGCGCGGTCGCGAAGCGGTTCCACGAGACCGGCGGTGATGTGCTGGTCACGATCGGGCGTAAGCCGCGGCTGACGCCGCCGGTGGCGCCGGTGGTGACCGGCGAGGTGGAGGCCCGGCTGATCGCGCTGGCCTGCTCGGCCCCACCCGAGGGCTATTCCCGCTGGTCGCTGCGACTGCTGGAGCGCCACGTCGCCCTGGTCGATGATTTGCCCGATCTGGACCACTCCACCATCGGTCGGGTGTTAAAAAAACGAAACTGCGTCCTCATCTGAAGAAATGCTGGACGATCCCGCCACACGCCAACGCCGAGTTCGCCGCCCGGATGGAAGACGTCCTGGCCGTCTACGCCCGACCCTACGATCCCCGCCGACCGGTGGTGTGCATGGATGAGAAGCCCTACCAGTTGCTGGGGCAGGTCCGCGAGCCGATCCCCGCCGAGCCCGGCCATGACCGGAAAGAGGACAACGAGTACGTCCGCCACGGCACCTGCTCGATCTTCGTCTGGGTCGAACCGCTGCGCGGGCGGCGCCGTGTCGACGCCCAACCCCACCGAACCAAGATCGACTGGGCTCGTCAGGTCGATCACCTGCTCACCCACGACTACCCCGACGCCGAGACCGTCGTGCTGGTCATGGACAACCTCAACACCCACACCGTCGGCTCCCTCTACCAGGCGTTCCGGCCCGACAAGGCGTTCGCACTAGCGCAACGGCTGGAGATCCACCACACCCCCCGCCACGGCTCCTGGCTCAACATCGCCGAAATCGAACTCTCCGCCCTGGCTCGACAGTGCCTCGACCGGCGCATCGCCGACATCGACACCCTCAACACCGAACTCGCCGCCTGGCAACACGCCACCAACACCGATCAGCGCCAGGTTGACTGGCAGTTCACCACGGCAGACGCCCGCATCAAACTCCGCCACCTATACCCAAACAATTAACGGCGACGATCTACTAGTCGTGTTCGTGCCGTTCGGGGGCGCCTACGCGGATGTCGGCCCCGACGACACCGCCTTCGGTGGCCCCCGCTCGGGCTACGGCGTATACGCGGTCGGACTGACCGAGGCTCACGAACAGTTGCCCGCCGAGCGCGACTGGGTGCGCTCGTTCTGGCAAGCCTTGCAGCCCTATACCAGTGGCATCGGCAGCTATATCAACACCATGGTCGAGCTCGAGGGAGACCGCATCCGCGCGTCTGACGGCCGCGGCCCCCTCCCGGGCCGATCAGTGTCACGCCGAGCCACGCCGGGCGGTCCAGGTCGCGCGCAGGGTTGTGGCATCGGCTGGGCGGTGGGAGTACTCCTCGGTGACGCCGCCCAGGCTGAGGCCTGCGTCTAGAAGGGCATCCAGGACCTGGGCGGCGGTATGGAAGTACTGGCGGTGTCGCTCGACGAAGGTGACGCCGTCGGTGGCACGAACAACCCGGATGCAGGTGTCACAAGTGCGGGCGGCCAGATCCACGACGCTGCTGATAGTGAACTGCTGCCCCTCCGCCGTCCCGGCAACGACCGGGTTCGCCAACGTGAAGTTCAACATCGCCGTAGTGTGCAGGTCGAAGACCAGCCAACCGCCCGGCCGCAGCCTGCGTGCCGCGGCGGCTACGGCCTCCGAGAACTCGGATGCAGTCAAGTAGTTCAACGTGTCGAAGGTGGAGATGGCGGCGTCGAAGACACCGTCGACCCCCAGGTCGGGCATCGTGCGCTGGACGAGCGCGGCCTCTGGGCCGAGGAGTCGACGGGCGCGCGCCAGCATCGCGGGCGAGGAATCGACGCCGGTCACCCGGTAGCCGTAGGCGGTGAGGGCGGCCGCCATCAGGCCGGTCCCACAGCCGAGATCCAGCACGCTGTGGACCTCCGTCGGGTCGCTGGTCCACAGGTCGTGCAGATGCGACGCCCACACCTGGTGGCAGGGATCGACAACGATCTCGTCGTACACCGCGGCCAGGCGGGCGTAAGGCTCGGCCTCGTTCACCGCACCGCGACCGTGGTCGGGTCAGATCCCCAACACCTTGGCCTTGGCCGCGGAGAACTCGTCGTCGGAGAGCACACCCTGAGAATGCAGCGCCGCCAGTTGCTGTAGCTTGGCGGTCAGATCGTCCTCAGGCGATTCCGCCTGGGCTGGTTCGTACTCAGGCTGCGGGGCAGGCTCCGGCTCCGGGGATGCCTGTGCTTGCTCGTCGAATTTGCGAGCCTGCCTGCGGGCGATGCGCCCGGACACTGCCGTGGCGGTGCCTGCGACCACGGCGGTCCGCGCGGCCATGCGGAGAAGTCCCATGTTCGTTCCTCTCAGTGGATCAACCGGGTCGGTCTAGTGCCCCGTCAAGAAGGTCCGGCACGCAATTCGGCGGCCCGGGCGCCCGCGGGCGGCGTTGCCGCCCGGCCCAAGTACGCGCGGTACGAGGACCGGGCGGCGCCTTGCCCGCGAACGCCCGGGTCCACTGATTTCCGCACCAACCGTCCTTGACGGGGCATTAGCCTGCGGTCAGGGCGGCCTGGACGACGTCGGCGGGGATGCGGATCTGGTCGATCACCACGGCGTCGGCCGCCTGGCACACCTCCCAGACCTTGGCCGCCCACAGGTTCTCGATCGCGATCAGGAGCGCCGAGGTGTTCGGCGGCAGGTCGTCACTGATCTCCTCGGCATCCTCGGGCCCCAGTGCACCCGGCTGCGTGATGCTGATCGCCGTGAAAGCAGCGCCGGTCTCGGCATCGAGGTCCGAGACCTGCCAGCGTCGTGACGACACCATCGGAGCTCTTGCTGACGAACAGCGCATCGATCACTCGGATCGTGCCGCTGTCGACCAGATCCAGGATGGCGGGAGTGATCCGCCCATTGAACTTATTACCTGGAGGCTTATTCATAGGTCGCAAAGAAGAATAGTCCGATGACCGCTTTGATCATGCTTGGGTACTTCTCCAGCGGAGCTCGGTAGCGACCGCCTTCTTCGCTGAGCATTCGCCATGTCTTGAGGTGCGCGATGGCATGTTCGACGGCGGCGCGGGTTTTGCTCAGCGAGGTGTTGAACGCGACCTGGCCGATGTTGAGATCGGTGCCGGGGAATCGCTTGTACGGGACGGTGGCGATGCCCTCGACGCCGATGTAGCCCAGATCGGCCATCGTGGGGTGGTCGGTGAGGACCTGGGCCAGGCCGGATGCGGCGAAGGCGTACGCGTCGTGGCGGGCGCCGTGCACCGGGATCGGGCCGACCGCGGCGAGCCGGCCGTCGAGGGTGGCCGCGATCTGCAGGTTCATGCCGGGGTAGCCGGTCTTGGCGGAGAACAGGTCCGGCACGTGGCGCCAGTCCCAGGTCGGGCACACCGTGCCGTCGACCAGCACGGTTCCGCGGCCGACGACCTCTCGTGGGTCGGGCACGACCTCGGCGAGGGCGTCGCCGATCAGCGGCCGCAGCAGGTCCCAGCGGCGGCTGACGGTGGACTGGCTGACACCGAACACGGCACCGGCGAAGTCCTGGGTCACGTTCTTGCGCATCAGGCACACCACGAGGGCCACCGACCGAAACAGTCCCAGCGCGAGCGGTGGACCTGCGGAGACGAACTTGGCGCCGCACAACTCGTGCAGCCGCGCCACCAGATCGGTGAGTTGCTCATTGTTCAGCCCCGTCATAGCCTCGGACCGCAACAGCTCTTCGCCGATCCTTGCTCGATGCTTGAGAACACCGAACAAGACGGGAAGAGCTGTTGCACCTCAAGCGCGACACACCACGTTTCGATATCGAGATCAAGTCGTGAACTGGCTCCACGCCATTGCGTTAGCCTCCTGAACTTGGCTTATGAATAAGCCCCCTGGGCAACCGATGAAGAAAATATCGACGGGTGCGACAGCCATGGCGTCTCCTCGGCCAGGAGGCCGCCCGGAGTATCCGAACAGCCTGGGCCAGCCCCACCTTACCCACGATGTAAATCACACGGTCAGATCACGGTGGGGCCGCTCCCGGCGGGCCTGACGGCCGGGGCTGACGGCTCCGCCCTTCCCCAAGGCCGCGGAGCGCCGCTGCGCCGTGCGCACGCGCACTCCACCGTCCATCGGCAGGGCAAGAGTGTAGGTGGTGGCGAGGTCGGCGATGACCTCGCTGCCTGCTGCGCTTGGCGGCACCGGATTCCACGCGAGAGGGTTCGGAGCATGGCGCAGTTGCCGCAAGGTGGTCCTGGTACCCCGAGCAGGTGGAGGCTGGTCGTCGGCGTGTTGATCAGGGCCACCTCGTCAGTAGCCGTCCTGCTCGCCGTCTACTACCTCGTCCCGACCAAGAGCAGTGGCGAGGACTCAGACTTGCCATGGCTGATAGCAGAAATGGTGATCTTCGGCCTGGTGGTTGCGATCCAGGTACCGCTAATCGTCAAAGCGAAATATCCGAAGGCGCGGGCCGTGGAGGCGCTTGCGGTGACGGTCCCGCTGTTCTTGCTGATCTTCTCCAGAATATATTTATCGAACTCCTTGACCGATCCCGTAGCATTCACATTGCCATTGGACCACACGACCGCGCTGTATTTCACCGTAACGGTCTTCGCCACGGTCGGCTTCGGAGATATCGTCGCCCAGACGGACGGGATGAGGCTGTTGGTGACCCTGCAGATGCTGCTCAACCTGGCAGTACTGGGCTTGGTCATCAGACTGCTGACCTCGGCGGCGCAACGCGGCGTCCAGCGTCGCGATGAACGTCGCGACGCGGACGGAAGCAGCCCGCCCAGCGACCCGGTTCCGCCATCCCGATAGGGCGCGGTCAATCACCCGGGCAGGTTGTACGGCACTTGAACGCCGAGGTGACGGCGCAGTCGCGCGGATTACGCCTGATCTAAGCGGGCGCGGGGGGCGGGGGTGCTGCAGCTGGTGATCGTGCACTGGCAGGTGGAAGCGTCGGCCCCTTCGGCCCGGGGACGGGCAGCGCGTTCGTGGTGACGAATGCCACCACTACAGCGATGATGACCTCCGGGGTGACCGATAGCCCGTCCGCGCCGAGTAATAGGGTGGCGAGAAGTGTCGAGGTCAGCGGCAGCCGCAGCATCGTGGCGCACATCGCACCGATGCCCATCCCGATGGCAGGAGCCATGTCCATCCCCGGCAATCCGGTTGCGGCGATGCCGATGGCTGCGCCGATGAATATCGACGGGAAAACCGGGCCGCCGCGGAACGCGCTGAGTGACAGGCCATAGGCCAGTGCCTTGCACGCGATCAACATGACCAGGACGTCAAGAGAATAGTCGGTGGCGTGCGCGACCCTAAGCATTCGGTGATCCCGTCGGCTACTGTCTTGTGGTGACGATCGAGTCGGGGCTCGGGCAGGTTGATGAGCCCGCGGGTGGTCATCGGCGGGTGGGTGACCGCTTTATCGTCGGGCGGGTTGGGGGTGGCGTTGGTGGTTCAGGCCGCTGTCCCGGTCGGGCGGGTTTCGGGCGCCGGCCCGGCGCGGGGATCGGCGCTGGGTGTCGGGCTCGGTGGTGTCGGGTTGGGTCTGGGGTCGGCTGCCCAGGCGGTGCGGTCCTGGGTGCTCACCGCCCAGGGCAGGAACCGGGTCAGTGCTGCACCGGTGGGGGCGGAGCCCTCGGCGCGTGCGCATTCATCCAGGTAGGCGTGCAGGTAGGCCAGCGGGTTGAGCCCGGCCCGCTCGGCGGTGGCGGTGATGGTCCAGGCCCGACCGGCCAGCTGCGCGGAGATCACCGATCCGGAGCCGTAGTAGTTCTTGCGGCCGACCACCGGCCCGCGCAGCGCCCGCTCGGAGGTGTTGTTGTCCAGGGCCAGTTCGGGGTATTCGCGGTGTCGGGCCAGCCCATCCCATTCCCGGTCCAGGGTGGCCAGCACCTTCGCCGCGGCCGGGTGCAGCAGGTCCGCGTGCGCCATCTGGGCGGTGCGTTCGGCGTCGATGGTGTTCAGCGCGGCGGAGAACTGCGCGGCCGCCCAGGTGTGAGCGGGGCCGCCCGGCTCGGCGGCGCCCATTGCGGTGTGCGCCACGTATAGCTCTGCGATCCGCTCGACCCAGCCCGCGGTCCAGGTCGCCAGCTCGGGGTGGGCGTCCCCGGCGCGGATGAAGTAGCGGCGGATGTGCGACCAGCACCACAGGTTGTCGACCCCGTCCAGGCGGCCCAGCGCCTGGTAGACGGTGTAGAAGTCCGAGGACAGCAGGACCTGGCGGCCCCCGGGCAGGACATCGGGCAGGGCACCGGTGTCGGGGTCGACCGGGATGCCCAGCTGGTCGGTGAGGACCTTCAGCGATCGGGACGGGGCGATCCGGAACACGGTGGTGTCCGGGCCGACGAATACCCAGCACCACCAGCGGTGGCTGTCCTTGCCCTCGACCGCGGCATAGACCCTCCAGCTGTATCACCCCGTGCCGCGACGGACCTTGCCCTCGACCGGGCTGGTGCCCTCGGCGCGACCGGTCGGTTCCCACGTTCACCCTGCAACCGATCGACGAGTGGGCGCCCGCTACTCCCCGACAGCATCGCCACGGCTACGCCGCAGGCATTCACCGTGGCCTCCCCACCGGGAAACCCTCCCGGCTTCGGAGTTGACCGCCACCCTCTCGTGCGGTGACAGGTCACGCGCTGCAAACCGGCCCATATCCGCCAGGTTGGAGCCGGCACACCGCTTACGGGGTGTCGAACACTGGTTTCTCGCGTACACCTTCTCGTCTCGCTAGCCGGGCCCGCACCGTCTGGCAGTACCGGCACGTCCCGTCGTTGTCGGGGCTGCTTCCCACCCTCCCCGGCGTCCCCCGGATCAGGCTGCCCCCCGCTTCACCCGGCTGCTGCGACAGCCCGGCGGTGGAGTCCTCTCACCCCCACTCGGTCACACGGCGCCTCGTGCGCCGTCTCGTCGATGTGCAGGTGCGCGGCGGCCGAGTTCCGCTCGGTGATCAACGCGGCGAGCGGGGCCAGCAGGTCCGCGCACGCCGCGAACACCCCGGCCAGGGTGCCCTCGGCGACATCGAGCCCGTCCTGGGCCAGCGCGGCGATGATCCGGTGCGCGGGGCGGCCCAGCACGAACTTCTCACACAGCAGCCGGGCCAAGAACCCCGTGGTGAACCGGCCCTTGCCGATCGCCTTGGGCACCGGCGGCGCGACCAGCACGCCGCGGACCGGACAGCGGCAGGTGCGCCGGTAGCTCGGGCGCCGGTGCACGATCCGGGTCAACCGGACCTGCCAGTCGATCTGTTCGCAGCACTCCTGGCCGAACCGGGCATAGGGGGCACCGCAGCGCGGGCACACCCGCTCGGCCTCGGGAACGTCGTGGATCTCCTCGCAGGTGGGCAGGTGCGAGTAGTCGCGGCGGCCGTGCCCGCGCCCGCCCCGCCGTTGCCCACGGCCACGCTTGTCCGGCCCGCCGCCCGGGTCATCGCCGCTGGCCGCACCGGTCGCGCCCGCGCCGCCCGGGGCCGGCCTGACCGCCTTCTCCGACGAGGTCCCGAACGCCATCCTCGCCAGCACCGACACCTTCTCGGCGAGCGCGTCGACCTGGCCCTCCAGCTCCTCGACCCGGGCCCGCAACGCGACATTGTCCGCCGCCAGCCGCTGCGCCTCGGCACGCCAGAACTCGACGCCGCCCCCACCACCGAGATCGCTGCCACCCATGACCGGAGCACAAGATCACCACTACTCGGCGGCGTCCAGCACCCTCCAGCACGGCGTGTCGCGGGCCACGCGATGCCTCATCACGCCAGCGCTACGGGATCACCGAATACTTACGCGCGACCAATTCGGGAAGCGCATCCTGCCCGGAGAACAACACCTGACTGAAGCTGTTGCCGGTGATCAGCTGATAGCTCATCGCGAGCAGCCCGATGAGCATTCCGAGGCCCGCAGTCACCAGGACCCTGTTCCGGTGCACGATCGGACGCAAGGACAGGCCGATCCAGCGGATCCCCCAGCCCACAAGTGCAGCGACCAGGCCCATGCCCAGCGCCCAGCCCATGGTGGCGATGGTGGGATTCACTAGGGGTGGAACGGACGTGAGCGCCAGTGAGAAGTTGCCAAGGCCGGTGTAGGAATCCAGGCCGACGAAGATCAGCGCGCCGATGCCCGACGCGAGCAGGCCGGGCAACGCCACCAGGCTCAGCGATGCGCCGCCGATCCCGGCCACCTCCATGATCAGGAACGCGCCGAGAACGGGCGAGCCCAGCAGCGTGCTGATGGCCGCGAAACTCCCGGCCGACGCCATGATGGTCAGGGCCATCGGCGGTGCGTCCTTGTTCACCAGGTGCACAGCCAGCGCGGCCAGACCGCCGCCGATCGCGATCAAGGGCGCTTCAGGGCCCAGCACCGCGCCCAGACACAGCGTGCTGGGCGCGGCGAGGATGATGCTGACAGTTCCGTCCCGGTCGGAGGTCCGCCACCGGCTGTGAACCCGAAAGCGGGTGAGTGACCGGCATTTCCCGGCAGGTAGCGGATCGTCAGTGCGGTCAACAGCCCACAGAGCACGAGCCAGGGCAGGGGCCACCACGCCGGCGCGGGGCCGCCGGTGATCTGGGTCGGCAGGTCGTCGAACAGGTAGCCTTGGATCTCGGCGACCACGGCCAAGAATCCGTAGGCAATGGCGGAAATGGGAATGCCCACGACACCGGCCAGGAGGAGCGCCGAAAGGTAGCGCTTCGACCGGATCACCGCGACCGGGTCGATCGCGGCAGCGGCTGGTGGACCCTGAGCGGGTTCGGGCGCGCCCACAGGGCCGCGTGATTCAGTCATCAGATGTGCCTCCCCTGACGAGATACGCCCCAACCACAATGGACCTCCTCGGTCGCCGTACTGCACGGGACGGGCCGCTGGACCGACGCCGGTCCCGATATCGCACACCTACGGCAGCACGTAACTCCGCGTGGGTGACGGACGGAACCCCGGGGGATGTTTGCAGCGATCGACGGGAAGGCTGGGCGCGGCCGAGCGGCGGGTCGACGTCCTCGGTCTCGAGGTAGTTGCTGGTGGTCCCTCGAAGAAGATCAGATCCACTTCCACCCGCGTTCCGCAGTTGATGGGCACATGAGCGGGGTCCGGCCGATGTCACTGCTGGTCAGCGGGTCGCAGTCCTGTTGAAGTGCCGAAATGTGTGGGCACACGTTTCGGCGGTTTGATGCTTGCGTGAGCTGCCCGGGGTGTGGTCGGGTGCGGTCATGTACTTGCGGACGACTGAGCGGAAGAATCGGGACGGCTCGGTCGTGCGCTACCTCGCACTGGCCCACAACCAGCGCGTCGGTGCGACCACGAAGGCGAACGTGCTGCTCAATCTGGGCCGCGAGGACCGTTTCGACCGCGACGGGCTGCGCCGGCTGGTGCGCTCGATCAACCGCTACCTCGGCGAACCCGACGCCGGCACCGACGCCGCCGCGGCTATCGGCATGGACGCGACCACCGACGGGCTGCGGCTGACCTGCTCGCGCCCGGCCGGGGCGACGTGGCTGCTGCACGGGCTCTGGAAGGCCCTCGACGTCGATGTTGCGCTGCGGAAGGTCCTGGGTGGACGCCGGTTCACCACCGACGTGGAGCGGGTGCTGTTCGCGCTGGTCGCGAACCGGGCGATCGACCCGTCCTCCAAGCTGGCCGCCGCCGAGTGGGCCTCCCAGGACGTCGCGATCCCGGGCCTGGACGGGATGGATGACGATCAGGCCTATCGGGCGATGGACCTGCTGGTAGAGGCCGACACCGACGCGAAAGCGCAGGAGGCGGTGTTCTTCGCCGTCGCCGACCTGCTCAACCTCGAGGTCGACCTGCTGTTCTTCGATTATCACCACCAGCACCTATTTCGAACGCGACACCGAAGACCCCGACCCCGCTGACGGCAACGAGGGTTCACCGGGGTTGCGGCGGTATGGGCACTCCAAGGACCACCGCAAGGATCTGCCGCAGATCGTTATCGGGCTCGCGGTGACCCGGGAGGGGATCCCGGTGCGCTGCTGGTGCTGGCCCGGGAACACCAGCGATCAGGCGATCCTGCCCGAGGTGCGCGACGGGCTGCGCGGCTGGCGCCTGGGCCGAGTGGTCACCGTCGTGGATCGCGGGTTCTCCTCCCGGGAGAACCTGGCCTACCTGCAGCGCGCGGGCGGGCACTACATCGCCGGCGAACGGATGCGCGACGGGTCCGTCCACGCGGCCGAGGCGCTGTCCCGCCAGGGCCGCTACCAGCAGGTGCGCGACAACCTGCGGGTCAAGGAAGTCCGGATCGACTCCACGCCCGGCATCCGATGGATCATCATCACAACCCCGACGAAGCCGAACGCGACCAGGCCCAACGCGAGGCAGCGATCGTCCGGATCACCGCTGAGCTCGACCGCATCAGCGCCGCCCGGACACGAGCCCGTGAGCAGGCCCGCACCCGCCGCGCTGCCACGACCACGAGCACGGCGGCCTGGCGCAAGGCCGAAGCGCAGGCCGAGCGCGAGGAGGCCGCGCACGTCAAGGCCGAATGCGCGCTGCGCGAGCACCCCGCCCTGGGCCGGTGGCTGCGCCAGACCTCGTCCGGGCGGCTGCAACTGGATCGGGCGAAGATCGCCGCCGAGGCGAAGCTGGACGGGAAGTATCTGTTGTCGACCTCGGACCCGGACCTGTCGGCCGAGGACGTCGCGCTGGGCTACAAGAACCTGCTGGAGGCCGAACGCGGGTTCCGCGACGTGAAGTCCACCATCGAGCTGCGCCCGGTGTTCCACCGCCTCGAACCCCGTATTCGCGCGCATGTGCTGCTGTGCTGGCTGGCGCTGCTGCTCATCCGGGTCGCGGAACGCCGCACCGGACAGACCTGGCGCACCATCGCTCGCGAGCTGGACCGGCTGCACGCGATCACCCTGACCGGGCCGGCTGGCACGGTCGTGCAGACCACCGAGCCCACCACCGCCCAATCGAGCATTCTTCGGGCCTGCGGCCTGGCCCCGCCACCCCGGATCACCACCCTCGACCCTGCCTGAGCTGCGCAAACAACCTCACCAAGCACTGCTCACGGCATAGGCACACGCCTGTGTCGCGGGCATACGCCCGTTCCCCGCAGGTCAACCCACGGATTCGGTCGCCGGGACTGCCCACGAACTGCGTAACCCGGGGCAGAAGGCCGGCTACAAAGGGTTCCTGGTCGAGTTGCTCGCGATCGAGTGCGACGAGCGTGAGGACCGCCGCAAGTCCCGCCTGGTCCGCGAGGCCGGGTTCCCGCGCCCGAAACGGATCGACGACTTCGACTTCACCGCGAACCCGCTGATCGACCCCGGGCTGATCCACACTTTGGCCAAGGGTGCCTGGATCCGTGCCGGGCAACCGCTGTGTCTGATCGGGGACTCCGGCACCGGGAAGTCCCACCTGCTGATCGGGTTGGGGATCGCCGCCGCGGAGGCCGGCTACCGGGTCCGCTACGTCACCGCCGCCGCGCTGGTCAACGAGTTGGTCGAGGCCGCCGACGACAAACACCTCTCGCGCACCATCGCCCGCTACGGCCGGGTCGACCTGCTCTGCCTCGATGAGCTGGGCTACCTCGAGCTCGACCGGCGCGGCGCGGAGCTGCTGTTCCAGGTGTTCACCGAACGCGAGGAACGCGCCTCGGTCGCGGTCGCGTCGAACTCCGCGTTCTCCGAATGGGCCCGCACCTTCACCGACCCCCGCCTCTGCGCCGCGATCGTGGACCGCATCACCTTCGAAGCCCACATCGTCGAGACCGGCACCCAGTCCTACCGATTGCGCTCCAGCCAGCGCAAACACGCCAAAACCAGTCCCGCACGAGACCGGGAACGGAGCACCACATGAATGGCGACACGGGCGGCCACGACGCGGATCCCCGCACCTTCGACTACGCCCCCGGCTACGCCCAGACCTACGAGCGCGACTTCGACAACACCTACGACCGGGTCACCGCCCGCGATATCGCCGACCTGCTGCACCACCTCGCCGAGATGCGCTGCAGCCCCCGCGCCGGCATCAGCAACATCGATCCCGCCGAGCGAGCCGCGTTCCTGTCCCGCAAGGCCGAGCTGTTCACCCGGATCGCGCAAGACGCCGAGCGGACCCGCGTCGACGACTACGTACAGCCGGCAAGTCCGGCAGATGGCCACCGACGCCCACGCCGCCGCCGATCAGACCCGCCAGCAACTCCCACAGCAGCGGGTGGGGCCCCCGTCTCAGGCGAGCGGGCTGGGTGTACGGCGAGCCGCGGTGCCACACCGGGGCCTCGGGCTCGGGCGGAAACCGGCACGCCGCTGATCGGGCGTTCCAGATCAACTTCTCCCGGCCCGCGGGGCAGATCATCGCCAGCTACTACAACTTCCTGCGCCTCGGCCATGAGGGTTACCGCCGCATCCACCAGGCGTCCTATGAGATCGGGCAGTACCTCGCCGCCGAGATCGTCAAACTCGGCCCGTTCGAGCTGCTGTGTGACAGCAACCCCAGCACCGGAATCCCGACGGTCACCTGGCGGATTCGTGAGGGCGAGGACCCGGGTTACGCATTGTTCGACCTGGCTGACCGGCTGCGCAACAAGGGATGGCAGGTGCCCGCCTACACCCTGACCGGAGCCGCGTCCGACATCCCCGTCCAGCGCATCCTGGTCCGCATCGGCGTCAGCCGCGACATGGCCTCCCTGCTGATCGATGACTTCCGGGATGCCGTTGCACACTTCGGCAAGCACCCGGTCACCGTGTCCATGACGAAGCAAGAATCGGGCGGGTTCAGCCACTTGTGACACTGGTCCCGTGCGTCCGATCGGCACATGGGCCATCCGTCCCGGCTGGACGACCGCGCTCTAACCGAACGGAAGGGTGCCCGCCATGCGCCGGAGCTGATCTGCCGGTGACGTGATGCCCTCATCCCGGTCAACGTGGCCGCATTCATGGTGGCGAGAGTTGAGTGATCGCAACGGGCCGGTATGCCCGCATCGTGCGGCGTCCTTTAGTGAGGACCATCCCGCCACGATGCGCTCGGCCACCAGCCCCGCCGCGGACGACCCGGATCGTGGGCGCCGGCGGGCGCACTGGTGTTGCTGGGCGGGGCAGCCCTGGCGATGTGGGCCGGTATCGACGTGGCCGGAGACGGGCTCATGCCTGGCCGACGATCTCGCGAGTTCGCTGGCCAGGACCTCGGGGATCGCCCGCACCGGGCTATGCGCAGGCACCGCCCCGGCGGCATGCTCCGCATAAGGACTTGTTCGGGAGTGATCGTCATGTGTCGCTGGCTGGCGTACTCAGGATCTTCGATTCCGCTGGAAACGTTCGTGTCCAAGCCCACGAACTCTCTCATCCACCAAAGCAGCGCGGCGGCGATGGGCGCGACCGCCCTCAACGCCGACGGCTTCGGCGTCGGCTGGTACAGCGAGGGCGACCCTGTGCCGGCCTTGTTCCGCAGCGTCCAGCCAGCCTGGGCGGATGCCAACCTTGGGGAGCTCGCCCGGCACATCCGATCACCGCTGTTCCTTGCGCATGTCCGAGCGACCACCGGGACCCCGGTGCAGCAGACCAACTGCCACCCGTTCCGGTGCGGTCACTGGTTGTGGGCGCATAACGGCGGCATTCGCGAATTCGCCACGGTTCGCCGTGACCTGCTCTTCGCGGTCGCCCCGGCGCTCTTCCCGGGCATCGCCGGGTCGACGGACTCCGAGCTGATGTTCTATCTCGCACTCACGTTCGGCCTGGAGCAGGACCCCGTCTCCGCGGTCGAGCGAATGGTCGGATTCGTCGAGGACGTCGGAAAGGCCCACGGGGTGCAGTGGCCAATCCAGATGACGGTCGTCACCACAGACGGGAAGCGGCTGTGGGCGTTCCGCTACTCCAGCGAGGGCCACTCGCGCACCCTGTTCTACACGGCTCTCCTGTCCGCGGTGCGCCAGCTGCATCCGGACGTGCCGCAGTTGCGGCAGCTGTCCGAGGAGACCCGACTAGTCGTCTCCGAACCCTTGTCAGACCTTCCCGGCGTCTGGACCGAGGTCCCAGAGTCCTCCTACGGCATCGTTCAGCCGGGCCAGGACGTGCTGGAGTCATTCCATCCCAAGCTGCCCTAACTGTCTGGCTCATCGCTCAGCCGACGAAATGCAGCTGGCGGCTGGGTTGTCGAGGCGCCGGCTGGCGTCCTCTCGGCTCGAAGCCAATGGGCGGCCGCCAGCGCTCGTGCTCGCCGCATGGCCGTCAAGGTGCCTCCCGGGAAGGCACGGCAGCCACCCACCGGTAGTCAGCGGGTCACCAACAGGAAACGGCCTAACGATCAATTGCCGGGCGCTCTTACTGCTACCGGCGTCGACAGTGACCCGACTCTCGTCCGAAACGCGTCACCAGCGGTGTCAGCGTCGCCAGCGGGGCTTGGCCAGCATGCCGGTGGCCCGGGTCCGGCCCTTCTCGCCGAAGATCAGTTCGGACAGCGCCTCATAGACCTCCTCCGGTTGCGGAATGTAGTCGATGCGGTTGAGGGCCTGGATCTGCCCCGCCGACTCGACGAACACGGTGCCGTAGCCGAGCAGGCGGCCGCGCAAGCTGCGCTGGAAGGTCAAATCGGTGACCTTGCTCAAGGGCATCATCCCTACCCGGTGCACGATGAAGCCCTGCGCGAGCATCACCCGCTTGTCAGTAATCACGATGCGCTCGATCCACCACAAGATCGTAAGTACGGTGAACCGGATCACCGCGACCAGCGACAGATAGAAGGTGAGGTTGTCGACCAGCACACCAGGCGGCAGGTGCCGTTGTGCCACGACCATCAGCAGCAGGAACAGCGCCGTCAAGAGGGTGTCTTTCAACATGACGGCGATGTGTTGGCGCACGCGGATGACCCGTCGCTCGGTCGGGAGCAAGTACTCATCGATATCTCGCGGGGCGAGCACGGCTTCACCCCCGAATAACTTGTTTCCAGTAGGTCCACTACACCGCACGAGACCCGGACGGCGCCTCACCCAGGCCTGGTGACCCGGGGCCCATGGGTCCGGTCGATCAGCTGCACCTGCCCTAATCCGGGTGGTATTTATGCAGTCTGACCCGAATCCGCGAGTAGGCGTTGAGTCGATCTTGGCGCCAGCGGAGTTGATGTTGAGCGGGTCATGGATCAGGTGTTGGGCAGGTTGACCGCCCGAGTGTCGCCTCGGGTGTGCGGGTTCCGGTGCTGGTCGGGGCCGATTCGGCCTGGTTAGGACAGGACAGGCAGGGCGCGCAGGCGGGCGAGGACTTCGGCCAGCAGGTCCTCGTCGGGTGGCAGGCGCAGGGTGAGGCCGCGGGCGTGGCGGATCAGGCGGGCGGGGACGGCGATCAGCCGCCGCCGCAGGGTGGCGATCATGGCCTGGCCGCCGCGGACGCCGTGCCCGACCAGCTGTCCGTCGTGGCGGGTGGCGGTGAGGTGGTGTAGCCACCCACAGCTGCTGGCGGCGAGCAGTGCGCCCCACATCCAGGCCCGGTTGACCTGCTCGTGTCCCGAGGGCAGGTGGCGCAGCGCGGCGCCGTGCTTGGTGTCGCGGAACAGGTTCTCCACCTGGGTGCGGTGGCGGTACCAGTGCTCGACCTGCGCTGCCTTCCCGGCGGTGGACACGTCCAGGTTGGTGACGATGAACGAGTAGCCATACACTGCGTCGGCCTCGGCGAGTTCGGCCAGGGGCAGCGCCCGCTGGGCCGGGTGCAGGGTACGTCGGCGGCGGGCCCGGGGATCTTCCGACACCTGGCCGCGGTCCAGATCGAGGCGGACCCGGCGGATCAGCAGCCGAGTCGCCGCGGGCCACCAGTTCGGGCAGTAGTCGGCCACGGCGACCTGCGCTGCGGGCATGTCGATCGCGTCGCTCCACCCATCAGCCGCCACGCTGTCCAGCAGCCGCCACAACGGCGCGATCCGTTTGGCGCCGATCGCGAACTCCACATCGGCGAACAGAGCGGCGCGGGCCAGCCGGCCGGCGAAGTAACCGGCGTCGGCGCGCAGCCGGATCCGCCCGGCCCGCGCCGGGGCGGGCAGCGCGGCCAACGCCCGACCCAGCAGCTGCGCACTGGTGGCACGGGGATCGTCGCGCCCATTGCCGAGGTCCGCGGCCAGCACCACCGCGGTGTCGGCCCAGGTCGCGACATGCGGGCGCCCGACCCGCTGGCCCTGGTGGTTGAACGCGACCCCTCGCTTGCGGCGGCCGTAAACCTCCACGTCGGTGGTGTCCATGTCGATCGTCGCCTCGGTGCGCAGCGCGTGCGCCCGGTCCGAGGCGACCCGGTCGAGCAGCTTGAGCGCGGTGGCGTGCACCTCGCCGAGCCCGGTCTCCACCGCCGCCCACTGCCCCTCGGACAACCGGCGGGCCAGCCCGGCGGCGGTTGTGGACGCCAGCCCCGGCACCGGGGCCAGCGCCTGCCCCGCCGTGTCGGCGCGGTGCCGGTCCAGCCCGACCAGGAAGTCCTCACCGCACAGCTGCGCCGCGGCCATCCCGACCAGCACCTGTCCGGCGGTGAACCCGCGGTCCCGCGTCTTGATCGGCCCGATCGCCGCGTCCAGCCGGTCGATCACCCCGAGCCGATCGACCAACTCGGTCACCGCGGCCAGCCCGGAGAACCTGGTCAGTGACTCGTCCGGCGCACCCACCAACACCCGAGCGCGACGCCCTCGACGCCTGCGTAATCTTCGCACCCGATAGGTGTCCTCTCGACCCCGACGATCTTGGCTTCGACAACCAGATCATCGCAGGCCAGCGGGCACCTATCGCCATCTCACCGCCCGCCGCTGCCCACTACTCGCGGATTCGGGTCTGAGAAGCGAGGCTCGTCCGGGATCGATGGAGGTCATAGTGATTTTCGGTTACAGCATCATCGGCGCGATCATCGTCGGTCTCATCCTGGGGGTGCTCGCCAAGTTCGTCATGCCCGGCAAGCCGGCTGTTCCACTGAGCCATTCCGAGCAACCGGCGCTGACCCTGCGTAGCCGGTAGCGGGCGACACGCCGGGCAGGTCCCACCAGCGGCGCGGAACCCCCGATACAAGAGGTGATCCGACCAAAGATCTGTGAGTGTCGTTGCGGTACTCCCGGGTGGGAGTGCTCCAGGCTCGGTGCCGGCAACTCGGCGTGCCTCGCTAAAGATCTGGCTGCCTCGGCGTGCCTTCGGTTTGACCTGGCCGCCGGGTTGCCGGCACCGGTCTGGCCCACCAGTTGGCCTGACCGGAAGCCTGTCCGCTCGAGGGCGTGACCCGTCACAGATGTGCCGCTCGGTGATCCCATCCAGGCCGGTGCCGACGTTGACCCGCACCCAGAAAGGGGACAGGCCGTTGCCCATGTTGGCAGAAGTCGTCGATGCCGTCGTCGGTGTCGACACCCACCGCGACACCCATCAGGTGGAGATCGCGCATCCCACCGGGACGCCGATCGCGACGATCACGATCAGCAACGACTGCGCCGGCTTCGCCGAGCTGCTGGCCTGGATCTTCGACCACGCGCCGGGTCCGCGGCTGGCGGTGTCGATCGAGGGAACCCGCAGCTACGGTGTCGGGTTGGCCCGCGCGGTCACCGCGGCCGGGCTGATGGTCATCGAGTGCGAGCAGCCCCACCGCAAGGCCCGCCGTGGGCGCGGCAAGTCCGACCCGATCGACGCGCACCTGGCCGTGCTCACGGCGCTGTAATACGACGTTGAGCGGCTACCGACGCCACGCGCCGACGGTGACCGCGAAGCGCTGCGGATCCTGCTCGGCGCCCGCCACGACCTCACCACCGCCCACACCGCGCAGACCAACCGGCTGCGCGCACTGCTGCTCGGCGGTGATGACGCCGACCGGCAGACCGCCCGTGCTGCGCTGTCCGAGCCTGTCCTGGCCGCCCTGGCCCGGCGCCGCAGCCCCCGCGACGCCGACCGCGCCCAGGCGGTGCGGCACGGCGAGCTGCGACGGCTCGCGATCGCGGTCCGCGACGGCGGCCGCGCGCTCAAGGCCAACCGCGCCCAGCTGCAGACCATCGTCGAGGACCTCACCCCCGGGCTGACCGACCGCCGCGGGGTCGGCCCGGTCAGCGCCGCCCAGGTGATCGTCAGCTTCTCCCACCCCGGCCGGTGCCGAAACGACGGAGCATTCGCCGCCCTGGCCGGCACCAACCCACTGGAGGCCAGCAGCGGGCGCACCGTGCGGCACCGGCTCAACCGCGGCGGGGACCGGGCCCTCAACCGGGCCGTGCACACCATCGCCCTGACCAGGATGCGCTGCTGCGAGCGCACCCGCGCCTACGTGGCCCGGCGCACCGCCGAGGGCAAGACCACCCGCGAGATCCGCCGCTGCCTCAAGCGGTACATCACCCGCGAGCTCTACCGTGCCCTCACCGCCACCATGACCCCCGCAGCCACCCCCGCCGATGCCTGACCGCCCGCCGCGTAACGATGTCGAGACGACATCCCCCAACCCGCGCAGCTGCTGCCCAGTGTGCGGCACCGGTTTCCTGCGCAACCGACGGCAACGGTACTGCTCACCGGCCTGCCGACAGGCTGCGTGGCGAGCCCGCCACCTCACCCCGGCCGCCTCGGTCGCTGCCCTGCCGATCCGGCGGCCGCGCCGCGACGCCACCGTCTACGCCTGCGCCGAGTGCGAGCAGCGCTACCTCGGCCAGCAGTGGTGCCCGGACTGCCAACGACCCTGCCGCCGGGTCGACATCGGCGGCAGGTGCCCGCATTGCGACGAACCCGTTGCGGTCACCGACTTACTCCCCTGACCCAGACCTCACCACCACCCGAGCCGACCGCCCCGTCGAGGACCGGTGACGACACGGCGACCACCGGACCCGCCTCAGCCGACCCGATGAAGAACTCGATCTTGAAATGCCCCTTGACAACACATAGAAGCGTCATCTGTATAGGGGTTCCGCGCCGCCGTGAGTGTCACATACACCGCTGTCCTGAACGTGTCCGAGGACAGTGTGCTGTTCCTGTCCGGCCTGCTGCACGCGGAATGGGCCCGCCGTGGCACCCGCAAGAACACCCGCGCCTTGAGCACGTACCGGCAGGCCGTGCTGGCGCTGCGCTGGTTGTTCGACGACACCCGCATGTCGCAGTTGGCCCGCGACAACGGCATCGGCGTCTCCACCGCCTACGCCTACCGGGACGAGGCCGTCGCCGTGCGGGCGGCCGGCAAGCCGTCGCTACGTGGCGTGCTGCTGGCAGCCAAGGCCGCCGGCCACAGCCATGTGATCGTGGACGGCACCTTGATCTACACCGATCGTGACCACGCTCCTGGCCCGACCGCGGGGGTGGATCTGTGGTGGTCGGGCAAGCACCATCACCACGGCGGTACGCGACCGCGTCGAACAGACCGCGCGCGAGCTTCGCCTCGACGGCGATCAACCAGTCCATCGCGCGGCAGCGGCAGTCGTCGGACACTTGTTCCATCCCAGGAGGTACACGTCGTGGGCCAACCCCGCGGGCGGCGGCCAGCTTCGAGTTCGGCGCCAAGCCCGGTTCGCGACTAGCGCGGACAGCACCCGCTCCACCACCGGATCTCGCCGGGTCCCGGCGGCAAGGCGGCGCATTGTTCCGGGCTTAGGGCCTGTGAGGAATTAAGTGTTGTCGTCTTGGGCGTGTCGTGGGTGATCCTCGGCTGGGTGCAACGTGTAGTTCCATTCGCCGTGGAAGTCGTGGCGGGTCAGGACGCCGGTGGTGGTCAATGCCTTCATATCCCGGTCGGGGATCTTCACTCCGGTCGGGTAGGGGGCGGTGTCGAGTTCGGCGTGGACGCGTAGTCCGGTGCGGGTGGCGGTTGCGGCGATGGTCTGCACGATGACGTCGTGGCTGGTCAGTGGCCGTCCACGCCAGTTCATGGAGATGTGGGAGAACAGCCGGTGCTCGATCTTGTTCCATTTTGAGGTGCCGGGCGGTAGGTGGCAGACAGTGATCGTCAGTCCGGTGCGGGTGGCGAGCTGGGCCAGTTCGGTCTTCCACAGTCGGGTCCGGTAGCCGTTGGAACCACCGCCGTCAGCGGTGATCAGCAGCCGGTCGGCGTCGGGGTAGGCCGTGCGCCCCACCGCCTGCCACCAGTGGGCGATGGTGGCGGCGGCGAATGCGGCGGTGTCGTGGTCGGTGCCCACGCCGACCCAGCCGGTGTTCGTGGTCAGGTCGTAGACACCGTAAGGGGTCACCTTGCCCAGCAGCTTGTCGATGAAGTCATAGACCTTGACCTGCTCGGGCTGACCGCCCGGTTGCCACTCCCGACCGGCGTTCCGGTACTCCCCGACCAGCTCTTTCTTCTTCGCGTCCACGCTGATCACCGGGCAGCCGGCCGCCTGATGATCCTTCACCCGCTCGTTGAGGTAGCCGAACTGGGCGTCGCGGTCGGGATGCTGGGCGCCTTCGAGGGTCTTCAGGTTGGCCTGCAGGCTGTACCCGGCCTCGATCAACAACCGGCGCACCACGAACTCGCTGACCTGGTGCCCCTGCCTGCGCAGCGCCGCGGCCAGCGTCCGCAGCGACTTGCACGTCCAGCGCAGCGGTGACTGTGGATCCCCCCGCGAGTCCGGGTCCACCAGCGCTTCCAGCGCCGCCACCAGGTCCGGGTCGTTCGCCTCGGCCCGCTTGCGTCCACCCCCGGCCCGCCGCGAGCGGCCCACCGGCGGCGGCTGCGCATCGTCGAGCTCCGAGCGACCCCGCCGCACCGTGTCCGCGGCCACCCCGACCGCGCCCGCCACCACGGCCGCTCCGCCGGGCCCCAACTCGCGCGCCTCAGCACCCAGCCACAACCGCCGCTGCCGCTCGGTCAGATGCGGCCGCAACGCCTCGTACCGACGCGCGAGCGACTCCCCAGCGACGGCCATAGCACGAACCGTACTGCCCTATCGGCAAACAAGACGTTATTTCATCACGATTCCTTAGTGGTCGACGGTGGAACTACATGGATGTAAGATCGTGTCGTCTCGGCGAGGGGAAGCGCCGAGCCTCCGTGTTGTCATCTCTTGCGGAGGCCGCGATGACCCGTCACTCCCCATTCGTGATCGAGTTGTCGCCCGAGAACCGGGCCGTGCTGGAGCAGCGGTCTCGGGCGTACACCGGGCCGCATCGCGCCGTGGTCTGGGCGAAGATCGTGCTGCTGGCCGCCGAGGGCCAGGAGAACACTGCCATCGCCGAACGACTCGACGTGCCGGTGCAGCTGGTGTCCACGTGGCGCAAGCGTTTCTTCGAACAGGGCCTGGACGGGCTGAAAGATCGCCCGCGCAGCGGCCGGCCACGGGCGTTTTCCCCCTGTGGCCGTGGCGCAGGTCAAGGCGTTGGCCTGTGAACTGCCAGCCGAGTCCGGGGTGCCGCTGTCGCGGTGGAGCGCCCCGGAACTGGCCGTGGAGGCGGTCGCCCGCGGCGTGGTGGAGCGGATCTCGGCGTCAACGGTGCGGCGTTGGCTGACCGAGGATGTCCTCAAGCCCTGGCAACATCGGTCGTGGATCTTCCCGCGGGATCCCGACTTCGCGGTCAAGGCGGCCCGAGCGCTGGACCTCTACGCCGGATTCTGGGACGGCGAACCCCTGGACGAGAACGAGTTCGTGGTCTGCGCGGATGAGAAGACCTCGATCCAGGCCCGGTGTCGCTGTCATCCCACCCTGTCCCCGGGAAAGGCCCGGATGATGCGGGTCGAGCACACCTACGAACGCCGGGGTGCGCTGCAGTATCTGGCCGCCTACGACGTGCATCACGCCCGAGTGATCGGGCGCCTGGAACCCAAGACCGGGATCAAGCCGTTCGACCGGCTGGTCGAGCAGGTCATGACCACCGAGCCCTACGCCAGCGCCGATCGGGTGTTCTGGATCGTCGATAACGGGTCATCACATCGCGGACGCGCCTCGGTCAAGCGGATGACGAAGGCTTGGCCTACCGCCCAGCTGGTGCACCTGCCGGTACATGCATCCTGGTTGGACCAAGCGGAGATCTTCTTCTCCATCCTGCAGCGCAAGGTGCTAACCCCCAACGACCTGACCGATCTCGACGCCCTCGCCGAACGGGTACTCGCCTTCCAGGCCCGCTACAACGCCACCGCCACACCCTTCGACTGGAGATTCACCCGCACCGACCTCGACCGGCTCCTCGACCGCATCGCCGTACACGAGGCCGCCACCCTATCCAGAGCACGAGGTTGACCGCCGCCTGACGACACCGACACGTACTTCCGGCGGCTAGCTTTGCTACGTCGGCGAAAGTCGTGAAGAACGAGTCAAGTTTGCTCCCGCGGGCCGAGATCAGACGGCGTACGGTGCGTGGTGCTCGCTCCACAGCGCAACAGCGGCGCGCCTGACCAGCAGATACGCACTTCGCGTCATGGTCAACATACCTAGGCGTAGCGAGCGGCGGCGGTCGGCGACGCGGACCGCGGGTCCCTGCGTGAGCCTGCTCGAAAACAGGAAGTCGGCCACATGCCTCGTCGGGCTGGGGCGCAGCCCCGGTAGCACTTAGATGGCGGTGGTGGCTTCGGCCCTACCGTCTTTCACGGCGGTCTGGAGCGCGGCGTAGTCGCGTTCGTTCTGGTCGGCGTAGGTTTCCGCAAAATCAGCGATCGCCTCATCGAACTTGCTGGAGCCGCCCAGGTAGGCGCCCAGCGCGATGCGGTCCCCGGAGCAGGCGTGCGCTCGGGCCAGGGTCCAGCCGCACAGACGGGCGTAGACGGTCATGCCCGCCGGGAGCATCTGCTCGATCGGCATCGAGAATTTCCAGTCCCGCAGCTGACGCACGTAGAAGTCGCGTTCGACCCCGTCGGGGCCGACGGCGCGGGTCCAGCCGAGGAAGATGTCGCTCTGGGCCTGCATCAGGTGCTGCCCGGCGACCACGCGCTCACCCTGGTTGGCGTACTCGCTGCGCCCGCAGTAGGCCGCCAGGACCGAGGTCTGCGCCTCCTTGGCCTGCAGGAACAATGGTTCTGCCCCATCCCCGGCCTCCATCAGCAGGATCCACGCGCGGGTGCCGACGCTGCCGACCCCGACGACCTTACGGGCCATCTGGTTCATCGTGAACTGTTCGAGCAGATGCCGCCGGTCGGACTGCAGGGTGCGCCGATACTTGTCCAGGACCTCGCGCAGCTGCTGGTTCACCGCGGCGGCCTCCATGTCGGGGAAGAGTTCCTCGATCGGGACTATCAGCGGGGGGTCGCTGACGATGCGGCGGTGCCCGTCGACCACAGTGGTGAGCTTGCCCAACGCCTGCATGCTGTCCCGGGTGTGGGCCTTGGCCAGCGCTTTCTCGGTTTCCTTGTATTTCTTGGCCTTGATCTGCGACCGGAACTCGCGGATGGCTTGCTCGATGTCCAGGTGCGCGTACCAGACCTCCAGCAGCGGCTGATCCGCGAACCCGCGCATCGCCGTCCGGTAGCCCTCAACGGCCGCCAGGGCAATCTTGCGACGGGTCTTGGCGGGGAACCCACTGTCGCGGCCTGCCACCGCAAAGCTCGCGGCCATCCGCTTGACGTCCCACTCGAACGGGCCGGGCAGGGTCTCGTCGAAGTCGTTGACATCGAAGACGAGCCGCCGCTCCGGGGAGGCGAACGCACCGAAATTGGACAGGTGCGCATCCCCGCACAGCTGCACCCACAGCCCCGAAGCCGCCGTGCCGGCCAGGTCCGCGGCCATCGGCAACGCAGCACCCCGATAGAAGGTGAACGCCGACACCAGCATCCGCCCATGCCGCACCGGCACCAGCTCCGCAACCCGTGACTGCGCCTGACCCAACAGCAGTCCCACCGGGTCCCGGGCCGTGTCCGGGTCGAACTGCGCATGTGAATCCAGCGGCGCGACCGCCCGAGCATCCTTGCCCCGGGCCACCCGGTCCGCGCGACTCAGACGCTCCTCCGTCCAAAGCCGCGCCGAACCCCGCCCAGCCGCGCTCGCACGAGACTTCCTCGCCGCGGGACGATCAGTGGTCGACTTCATGCCGATCCTTTCAGGCCGCAGGCACAGCAGCGACGTTTCGGGCTGGCGGTACCCACCACAGATCGCCACCGGTGTTGATGCCAGACAAGCCCGCTATCCCGGCACTGACATCCCCCATCTCGGGTGAGTGCGGTCTTCTGGGGGACTTGACTACACTTCATGCCCGATTTGACTGGGGGTGGTGACCGGATGCTGGCCGCTCCTGTGCCAGGCCAGGGCCAGACAACAGCAGGGCGAGGCGCAAAGTCGTTTCTGCTGGTCATGGGCGGGTTTCGGGGGCGTTGTCGCAGGCCGAGGATGGTGAGTAGGAGGAGTGGGTCGTTGCGGATCTTCCGTATGGTGGCGGCGATGCGGGTGTGGCCGGCTTGCCGGATGAGACCGATCGCCAGGTTACGGAGAGTTGCCATTACCCGGAACCGGAGTCCGTTCCGGACTTGCGAGGCGTCTTCACGGAACGTGACATCACGCACCCAGTGGATCTTGTTCTCGATCGACCAATGCCGGCGGACGTAGCCCGCCACGTGATCGGGGGCGGCCTCGCGGGCCGACAGGCTGGTCACGCCGAGCACGGCCACCGCGCTGCGGACCTGCACCTTCTTGTAGCGGCGGGAACCCTGGGGGCGTTTGCGGACGGTGCGGGTGGTGTACCGCTCGACCAGGAACACCTGCGCCGCACCGGGGAACCCGAGATCGGTCGGGGCGTCGCGGACCCGGATGGTGCGCTTGTCGCGCCGGCCGTGCCCGACATCGAGGGTTTCGTGGGCGATCGGGGCGTTCGCCCAGTCCAGGGCGTCGATCGTGTCGTAGAGCTTCTTCGTGTTCTGCTTGACGATCATCACGTAATGCGCCAGGAGCTCGGCAGTGATCAACTGGGCGTGGGCGCGGACGGTGTGCGCGGCGTCCATGGTGAACACGCAGCCGCCGACCCCGCCGACCCGACCGGCCAGGCCGCGCAGCAACGGCGCGAACTCGGGCACTTCGTTGGTTTTCGCCCCGATCAGGCGTTCGGCCAGCACCACCGACTCCTCGTGGGTGGCCGCGGCCAGCAGGTAGGGCACCTGCCCGTCAGTGTCCCCGCCCCGGCCGATCGCGCCCCGCACAGCCTTGCCGTCGACCGCGATCGCCGGTAACCACCCCGGCCCGCCGGTCGGCGCGGCGACCGGGCCGATCCCGGCCCGCTGCGCCAGCCAGGCCCCGACCCCATCGGCGACCTGTTGGGCCTCTAACAGCGCGAACACCCGCTCCACAGTGTCCGGGTGCGGCGGGGTGAACCCCTCCTCGGCATCGCGGCGGCACTCGAACGCGGCCAACACCTGCGGGTCGGCGGCGGTGATCCACGCGGTGATGTCGGCCAACCCCTGTCCGGCCTGCTGCACGCGGAATGGGCCCGCCGTGGCACCCGCAAGAACACCCGCGCCTTGAGCACGTACCGGCAGGCCGTGCTGGCGCTGCGCTGGTTGTTCGACGACACCCGCATGTCGCAGTTGGCCCGCGACAACGGCATCGGCGTCTCCACCGCCTACGCCTACCGGGACGAGGCCGTCGCCGTGCTGGCGGCCGGCAAGCCGTCGCTACGTGGCGTGCTGCTGGCAGCCAAGGCCGCCGGCCACAGCCATGTGATCGTGGACGGCACCTTGATCTACACCGATCGTGACCACGCTCCTGGCCCGACCGCGGGGGTGGATCTGTGGTGGTCGGGCAAGCACCATCACCACGGCGGGAACATCCAGGTGGTCTCCGCCCCGGACGGGTGGCCGTTGTGGACCTCCGACGTGCGCCCGGGCCGTGAACATGACACCACCGCCGCACGCGCCGACCCGGAGTTGCTCGCCCAGATCCGCGCCTGGGTCGAGGACGGCCACCTCGGCCTGGCCGACCTCGGCTACGAAGGCGAGGCCGACCTGCTCCGCGTGCCGATCAAGAAGACGGCGGGACGCGTCCTGAATGCCGATCAGCAGGCCTACAACGTCGTCCACGGCGCCCTGCGCGCGCTGGGCGAGCGAGCCAACAGCCTGATCAAGACCACCTTCAAGGCACTGCGCCGCTGGCGCGGCTGTCCCTGGCGCATCGGTGACATCGTCGCCGCAGCGCTGGTCCTACTCCACCACGAAAACAACCGCACAACATGACCCGAAGATCACGCTTGGTGATCAACACGTTGCGCGGAAGGGCTCACTGTGGCTGACCATCCTGGTCGGCATCGTGGCCGCGATCATCGGCAACTACGTGGCCACGTTGCTTGGGGGTGAGAGAAACCTTCGGGTTCGACTGGATCCGCCACGGCCTCCAGTTGTTCTTCGCGGCCATCGGGATCGGCGCACTTGCTGGGGTGTACGCCAAGAAGGCCTGATCGACCGACCCGGGTGGCCGCGATGCATCGTGTCAAGGCGTTCACGGCCGGTTGGCGGCTGCCGATCGTGAGTTCCTGGTCAAACTGACGACGACAGGCACACATCCGGCGCGGACGACCATGCGGGCTCGGGGTGCTGCCGGAGCTGGACGAGATACCTGCCCGGTGCCGGATCGGCGTGGTGGTCGCGGACCGGGTCGCCTGCAGGGACATGCGGTAACGGCCTCCAACGAGTGCCGGATTCACCGACCCAACCTCCGCCCGTGCCCGGTCGTGGCGCCGCATTCGAGCCAGCCCACGTGCGGCGCGCGCTCCTGCCCGCTGCTGTCCTGATCGTGCTGACCGCGAGTGTTCATCGCCAGATCGCACGGCACCAGCGCGCAGCCTCCGCAACCCGCCGCGGACACCTCCCGTGGCGTCCACAGCGCAGGCACGGCCACGCCGTCCTCGCTCACCCCGACGGTCGCGACTGATCAACGCTCCGCGGCCCCCCAGCCGGGATGCCGGTGCTGCTCACTTGAGGCAGTACTGTCCGTACTTGACGTTCATCTAACGACAACGGGCTCCGGGCAACGTGACCAATCGTGAGTGATATGGAGACTTGTCCTGTGTCCCGCCCTCGAGACGACGCCTCGCACGAGCCTGGCAGACTGGGTGAACCGGCGACCGAGCAGTATGTCGGCCGACGGGATCTGACCCACTGGTCCCGTCCCGCCCGCGCGTTCGTCGGGCTGGTTCTCCGGATCTCCCAGACCTCCTCGCCTTGGCAGGTCCTGCTGCTCACGGCCGCGATCGGGGCCGGCATCGCACTACTCCTCACTTGGGCCGCCGAGGAGATCTACGACAGCGTCAAAGCCGCTGACGGACTGTCCAGCCTGGATGAACCCGTCCTTGAGCTAGCCATCAGCTTGCGGACACCGCACAACGTCGCGGTCGCCCAGTTCATCACCAACTTGGGGGGAGCGATCGGGCTGACCATGATCACGGTCGTGATTGTCGTGGTCATGACTGTCCGGTGGCGATCGCGCACGCCCTTGCTTCTGCTGGCGATCGGGACGGCAGGCTCGCTGCTGATGACAACGGTCGGCAAGGATCTCGTCGGGCGCGCTCGACCACCGGTGGCGGACGCGGTACCTCCATACGAGACGTCGCCCGCCTTCCCCAGCGGCCACGCCCTCAACAACACGGTGGTCGCCTGCCTGGTCGCCTACCTTCTCCTGCTCCATCTCACGTCGCTGCTGTGGCGCATCGTGTCGGCGGCGCTAGCGGTCGTCTGGTTCGTCACCATCGGCCTCACCCGCGTCTTCCTCGGCCACCACTGGCTGACCGACGTCATGGCGGGCTGGCTGCTAGGGCTTGCCTGGACGGCGATGGTAATCACCTGCCACCGCCTCTACCTGACGGTCCGACAAGAACACAGCAGCGCAACGCCACCCTGACATATCGCGTCGTACGCCGACACGCTCGTCACCAACCCCACGTCGCGTCCGGCGACCAAAGCACGCCCCTTGACAGGACGGCCTCCATATCAATATGCGTTGGGCCTTGGCGGTGTCGTTGGCTCGGCCGCAGACGGATCATCTTCCTTCCCGACACGCCTCGTATGTGCAGGTCAGTGGCTCTTTGCCGCGAGAGAATCTGCCAGTTGATAACTGGCAGATTCCTTGTGGGAGGATGACGCGACCATGCCCAGGAACGGCTCGGCCGGGGTGCCGGAGATGATCCGCGGATCGGTGGTGGTGCATCGGCGCCGCTGCGGGAAGCCCAATTGCCGCTGCGCGGCTGGGGATCTGCACGAGGCGACCGTGCTGTCCTACTCCGAGCGCGGTCGGACCCGGTTCGTGATGCTGCCGCCCGCGGAGGTGGCCGCGGTCGCGGAAGCGGTGGACCGCTACCGGGCGGCCGAGGCGGAACTGGCCGCGGCCGGCGAGGCAGGCCGCGCGGCGCTCATCGGGCGGCTGGCCGCCCGGCGGGGGCGGCGGTGACCGGGCCAGCAGGTGGCACGACCGGGGTGGACGAGCGCTTCGCCGCCAGTCGCGCGCTGTTCGACACGACGCTGGGTTTCCTTGATGGCGCCCAGGCCGCCGGCCTGGAGCACGCCGAACTGGAGACCCACCTGCAGCACGCCAGGCCGTCGAGTTGCTGCGCCAGCTGATGCAGGACCACCTGCGAGTTACGCACGCTGCGCGAGCAACGCCTGCCGGAGGTGACTCGACGCCCAGCAGGTGGCCCGCGGCAGCCGTCGAGACCGGGCACACCCGCGCGCTGACCACGGTGTTCGGCGAGGTGACGGTGACCCGGCTGGCCTATCGCCGCCGCGGCCACGCCAACCTGTATCCCGCCGACGCCGCGCTGAACCTCCCGGTCGAGAAGCACTCGCACGGCCTGCGGCGCCTGGCCGCCCTCGAAGCGGCGCGCGGCTCCTACGACGACACCGCCGAGGCGATCGAGCGGGCCACCGGGGTCCGGCTGGGCAAACGCCAGGCCGAAGCACTCGCCGGGCGGGCCGCGGCCGACGTCGAGGACTTCTACGCCCAGCGCCGACCGCAACCGGGCGCCGGCCGGGAAGTGCTGGTCCTGTCCGTCGACGGCAAGGGCATCGTCATGCGCCCCGAGGCGCTGCGCCCGGCCACCGCCAAAGCCGCAGCCTCGGCCACCACGAAGCTGTCCACCCGGCTGTCCAAAGGCGAGAAACGCAACCGCAAACGCCTGGCCGAGGTCGGCGCCGTCTACGACGCCGACCCGGTCGTGCGCAGCCCCGCCGACATCCTCGCCCGCAGCCCACGATGCCGACCCCGACCCCGCACCAACCAGCCCAGGCCCCGGTCGCGGACGAACAAGTGGTTGACCGCCAGCGTCACCGACGACGCCGCCACCGTGGTCGGCCGCGTCTTCGACGAAGCCGACCGCCGCGACCCCACCCACGCACGCACCTGGATCGCGCTGGTCGACGGCAACAACCACCAGATCGACCGGATCCACACCGAAGCCACCCGGCGCGGGATCGATGTGACGATCCTGTGCGACTTCATCCACGTTCTCGAGTACCTGTGGAAGGCGGCGTGCGGCGCAGGCGCATCCCGAGCGATCGGCCGTCGGGGTCAAGGAATGTGCGGTAGGCGGGTGCGGTCAACCAGGGCAGCCGGGCCGGGGTACGCGCGCCGTGGCCTTTGATGCGTTGGGGTCGGAGCCTGCCCGGCGGGCGTGGGCCCACGCGGCCGCCCGCGTGCCATGCCTCGAGCGCGGCGGCGCTACGCCGCACCGTTTCCGCCGCCGTGTCCGGGTCGAGCAGCACACCGTCATCGGCGATCGCGAGGTGCTCACGCATCAGCCGCAACCGCAGCTCCCGGGCGAAACACCGAGCCCCGTCCCCGAGACCGCCCGGGTCGACGGGCGCCCGCGGGTCCCGCTGGTCATCGAGCACCGCGGCGGCGAGCTCCGAATCGTGCGTCCAGGAGCGCATGTTGAGATTGGCGCTTCCCACCGCCGCCCACACATCATCGATGACGCAAAGCTTGGCGTGGACGTAGATGGGTGTCCCCTCCTCATTCTCGAGGTCCAGGATCTGAACGCGGTCGCCGCCCGCCTCCTGCACCATCGCCAACGCCTCGCCGTGTCCGAGCCTGGCGGCGTCGAGGTAGAGCCGCCGCTCCACGTCCGGGTAGCGCGGAATGACCGCGACCACTTGCAGCCGCGGCGCTCTGTGCAGCGCCGCCGCGAACACGATCGCAACATCGAACGACCACATGTACTGGTCCTCGACGTAAACGAGCCGCTGCGCACGGTTGAGGGCCTTGGCGTAGGCACGGGCGATGCTGCGCTCGCCCTTCGGCGCGAAAGACCGGCGTGGCCGCGCCGGATACGTCCGAAGGATCTGGACGACGCAGGACCCGGCGACCTGCGGGGCCACCGAAGGCACGGCGGGCGGGTCGGCCCGGCTGCGCCACCGCTCCCAGAACACATCCTCGACATCGCGCACCGCCGGGCCGCGCAGCTGTAGGTGCACGTCATGCCACGGCGGCGTCGGGCCATATTGGTGGCTCGACGCCGGCGGCTGGGGATCGCCGCGGTGCGCGTCGTCGTCCCGCCTGCCCGCCGCCAGGTCGATGCCACCCAGATAGGCAACGTCGTCCGCGCTATTCCCGGAGTAGCGGACCACGAGAAACTTCTGGTGGTGACAACCGAACGGACGGCTGCCCTGGTCGAGCAGCACCCGCCCGCCCGCCGCGGCGAGCTCCGCGGCGAGCGCGCGGTTCACCTCGCGGAAGTAGCCGAGGGCTGCGGGGTACGAGCGCCAGAGCAGGCCGCGGACCGCCGCTCCACGGCGCGCCGCGGCGCACAGCGCGCCGCCGACGGTGATCCCGTCGCCGCCGAGCCGCTCGTTGAAGTCGGCCCGCCAACCGCTGAACAGAACGCTGTCTCCAGCCGCCGCCGCCGCAAGCGCACCGCGGGCCGCGGCGAAATACGCGCAGCCGTGCACGAGCACCTCGACGTCGTTACCCGAGGTCCAGAGGCGCAGCCCACTCGCGTCGTTGCCCCGCTCGGATCCCGTCAGCAGCCAATGGCGCAGAGGCGATCCCCGCGGCTGCTCGAGCCCGACGCATGCACGCAGCAGCGGAAGCAGCTCCGCAGCATTCGGGGCCGCGACCACCGGCACACCGCCCACCGCGCCCCGATGGTCCCGGTGCGGGAAGACCACCCGCCGAAGCCCGATTGCGGCAACCCGGTCCGGCGCGCGTTCTGCAAGGTCCAAGAACAGCGATAGGTCCTCGCCCCAGTCGTCGCCAATTAGCACCAACCGCAACTCCGGCCGGATCGCCATGAGCCGGTCGAGCACCGCCCGCTTGAATACCCAACGGCGAGCGATCAGCGCCCAGGGCCGAAGCCAGCCGGAGGCCATCAGCGCCGTGCCCGACGGATACCCATCCTGACGCAGCATCGCCCTCACCGGCCGGGCGAACCCCATCGAAAGGCCGGTGAGGTAGTAGACGGGCGTGTCGGGCCGATCCGCGACGAGCGCGCGGACCAGGTGGGCCATGCCCATCAGCGTGCGGCGGTCGCCCGCCGACCGGCGTCGCAAGTTCAGCACGCGCCCGAACTCACGGCGCAGAGTACCGAGCTGGAGCACGCTGTCGGCGTCGAGGACCACCCCGATGGGGTCCGCGTCCGATGTGTTGCGGCCCACTTCGCCCATGCTCGCCCTCCCGTCGCGCACCACGGCGGGACAATAGAAGCCACGCCGGAAACGGCCCTCACCCCGTTGTGGCGAGCCACTCCCCGATCATCGGGATCTCACCGAGCGCGAGCTCGGGCACCTGGCAGGCTGGCGGGACAGCAGGCCGGTGCGGGTGGGCAACGGCGCGTGGCACCAGTGCCAGGTCGACGTCTACGGTGAGCTGCTCGGCGCCGCGCACCGGCTCAACCTCGACCACCCCCGGCGCCACCGAGTGGCGAGGGTTCTCGTCGCATACACCGGCGCCGCCACCCGCTGGTGGCGAGACCCGGACCAGGGCATCTGCCGAGGAACAGCCCGACTGGCCGTGCCCCACCCCGCACGCCAACGCCGAGTTCGCCGCCCGCATAGAAGACGTCCCGTAAGCCAACTCGCCAAGTCGGCAGATAGCGTTCCCGACCGATCATCCTGTCACGTCCACGCCCGCCACGCCGTTGGACTGACTCACCCGGGCACTCCGCCCCTACTGATCACCGACCCGGCCGCCAATCATCGGGGCAAGTCTGGACGGTTGCCCAGTTCAAAGCACGATTTGAGGCAAGGAGCAGCAACATGAGTACGCAAAGTCGGTCGGTCGGGAGCGCCGAACCCGGCGTGTCGCCGTGGGCGGCTGGGCTCGCCATGTTCGCCGGGGCGATGATGATCGTCGCAGGCATCTTCGCGGTATTCGAGGGCATCGCCGCGCTGTTCAATGACAAGGTCTACGTGAACACTCCGCAGTACATCTTCACGTTCGACCTCACCGCCTGGGGCTGGATTCACCTGTTGCTGGGCGTGCTGGTCGGACTCGCAGGTGTCGCCGTCATCCGCGGGCAGGCGTGGGGCCGGTTCACCGGGATAGCGCTCGCGGGGTTGAGTGCCATCGCCAACTTCATGTTCCTCCCGCACTACCCCCTGTGGTCCATTCTCATCATCGCCCTGGATGTCGCGATCATCTGGGCGCTCGCCGTGTACCGGGGCGAGACCCTGTGAGAAAGCGCGTTCGCTCCGGGCCCGCGGGAACCGGAGAAAGGCGTGCTGCCCGCTTGGGTGGTTCACCACGCGGCCAGCGCGGCTCGAACTCGACGATCCACCTGATTCACCTGTCGCCCGTACGCACTCTCAAGACGCGCCTCACCCGGATCGGCTGAACCAGCCGGTACGGGTGCGGCTCGGGAGGCGGTCGGACGGACGGATAAGAGCGGTCGCGCTGACGGGCCGCGGTTCGGATGTCGAATCATGAATCTCGTGGCGCGCCCGTCGGTGTCGAGGCGACTGCGCCGCGGCAGTGGCCTCGCTCGCACGCGTGGCCGTGGCGGGTTGCAGAACTGAGCCATCGCAGCCGATCAGCGGTCCGCCTGCTGGTTCGTGCTCGTTGATCAGCCCCCAGGACCGGTCGACGCCAGCCCTGCCGTGGATCAGCGCGGGGCCAGGCGATCCGGGCTCGCGACGTCCACCGGGTTAGCGCGAACGGGCGGGCCGCATCGGGGCAGATTCACAGGCCCACGGACGGGATCCGATAGACCCGCGGCGCGGGGTACGAACGCCGCTGGTGAGCGATGGCTCTGATGCGGCAGCGTCGACACGGACGGAAGGAGGACGTCGTGCTGAGCGAGCGTGACCATCGGATCCTCGAGGCCATCGAAGCCAACCTCACCCGCGAGAGTCCCCGGCTGGCGCGCCTGCTGGGCGCACCCCCTCGGCTGCAAAACTGGCAGCGGCGCAGCTATGACGTTCTCCTGCTATGCGCAGTCGTGACGTCCCTGCTGTGCCTCGCCTTCGCGCCCAGCGGACTGCTGGGCGCGGCGTTCCTGACCGCGGCCGTTGCCGTCGCCGTCGGGCTCCTCCGCAACGCGCGATGCCCCTACCGCCGGGGCGTTCTGCGACGAATCTTCCATCGACCGCGCACCGGCTGAGCTCACCGGTCGAACCGTTCGGTGCCGGGGAGCGTTCGCTCACGGGCAACTCGGCGTTGGCGGCCGCCCGGCGGGAGCCAGGGTGGACGGAACGCGAGGTCGCCGCCGTGGCGGGGGCAACTCACGGTGCCCCAGCACACAAGCCCCGCAGCGACCGAACGACAGATCCACTTTCGAGACCCGAAGCCAGTCGCACGATGGGTCAGAACCACCGTTGCGGGCTTGCCTACACACGGCCCCCCTATGCGACACCGGCCGCGGGCAGGATGTCGCTGAGGCGTTGGCGCGCCAGCCGCTCTGTCAACTCCGGCAGGGTGCCAGGGCGGCACGAGTCGAGATCGTGTCGTGAGAGGTGCACGATAGCGGCGACCGTTCGGGCCGATACTTGCCCGGCGAACTCGTAGACGAGTCGCTCGATCGCATCGTCGATCACCGGATCCGACAGCGGTGGCACAGATATCGTCTCCTTCCTCGCCAAGTGGTTGGGGCAACGTTGCGACTTGGGCCGATCCGGGGATAGAGACTTTCGACCTCTTCTCGGGGGCGGCACCTGCCGATGACCTGCAACGAGTTCGACTGCGGGCTGCATACGTTCCTCACCGCTGCGGGTGCGTCCAGCTTCGCGTCCTGTGCGGTAAGCGCCTAGGGTGGTCTGCTCGGCCAGGGCCTTCTGCGCAGGCTGTCTCGGACCGATGCGGTCGGGTGCTTCGTCCGTCCTCTGGCGGACGGTTGACTGCGGCGAGGCACGGCTACCCGCTGGGGCTCTGGCGATCTTGGTCGTTCGCACCCGCGAAGCACTGGTCCTCGAGGTGGTTGTGCGGAGTGGCTCTGTGCTCTATCCAGCGGATGCTGTGTGGGGTAGGCAGGCCGTATGGCGCGCCGGGCGGACGTGATGGCCGAGGTCGAGCGGAAGTTCGAGGCGACGACTTCGGACGCGGTTGTCTCGCTGGATCCTGGGGTGGCGCTGGGATGTGCGGTGCCCGCCGAGCCGCAGGAGCGCTTGCTGGAGGCCGTCTACTACGACACCCCGGATTTGCGGCTGTTGGCCGAGGGCGTGACGTTGAGGCGGCGGACCGGCGGTGGGGACGCCGGGTGGCACCTCAAGCTGCCGGTCGCAGCCGATCGACGGGAAGAGGTGCGGCTGCCGCTGACGCGCGTCCGAGCGCACCCTCCGGCTGAGCTGGCTTGCCTGGTGCGGGGCTTTGCCCGGGGAAGCCCGGTGGGTCCGGTCGCGGAGCTGCGGACCCACCGGTGTGCATGGGGGGCTCGCGACGACGCCGGGGTTCTTGTGGCCGAGTTGGTCGTCGACGAGGTGACCGGGCGGGTCGTCGGGCCCGACGAGAACGAGTGCGCTTGGCGGGAGGTCGAGGTGGAGCTCGGGCCAGCCGCCCCGCCCGGGCTGCTCGACGACGTCGAGCAGAGGCTGGGTGCGATAGGTTTGCGCCGATCGACGGCTCCGTCCAAGATTGGGCGTTTGCTCGCAGGCCTCCAGGCCGACCGCGCGGCCGGGTCGGCCGAGGTCGCGCCGCACGGTTCGGCGGGCTCGGTCGTGGCGTCGTATATACACGCTCAGGCGCGCGCGATGCGCCGCTGCGATCCGCTGGTGCGGCTGGACCGCGAGGACGCGGTGCACCAGATGCGGGTGGCAGCGCGGCGGATGCGCAGCGCATTGCAGGCCTTCGGCCGGGTGCTCGACCGCGACCGCACCCGCGCGCTGATTGGAGAGCTGGCGTGGTTGGCGGGCGAGCTCGCACCGGCCCGGGACACCGAGGTGATGCTCGCCCGGTTCGAGGAGTTGCTCGCGGCGTTGCCCGGTGAGCTCGTGCTGGGTACGGTGCACGCCGAGCTGACCCGGACCTTCGCCCGGCGCGGCGCCCAGGCGCGGGCACTGGCACTGGCCGCGCTGGATGGCGACCGCTACCTCGCGGTCCTCGTCGCCGTTGACGAGTTGCTCGCCGACCCGCCGTTCACCCGGCGCGCCAAGCAGGATGCGCGCCGCCTGTTGCCCCGCGAGGTGCGGGCCACCTACCGGCGGGTGGACGCGGCGATGGCCACGGCCGTCCGGGCACCGGTGGGGTCCGACCGGGACGCGCCGCTGCACGAGGCGCGCAAGGCGGCCAAACGCCTGCGCTACGCCACCGAAGCCGCCACGCCTGCCGTCGGGAAGCCCGCGCGGCGTCTGCAACGGCGCCTGCACGCGGTGCAGGACCTGCTCGGCGCCCACCAGGACACCGCGGTCACCCGCGCGACCCTGCGCGAGCTGGCCCTCGCCGCGAGCGCCGAGGGCGGTAACGGGTTCACCTACGGCCTGATGCACGCCGCCGAGTCCCAGCGGGCACATCGGGCCCAGCAGGCCTTGCCGAAGATGTGGGCACGGCTGTCGGCGCAGCGCATCATCGGCTGGCTGTCCGCCTGAACGACCACTCAGGCGAGGCGTTCCCTACGAGCTGGTCGTCCTGGCGCGATGAGAGCCTGTCCCGCGGATCATCTGAGGGTCGCAGGGCGTCAGATGCGGATCGACGTGCGTCCCCCTGTGTCCAGATCGATCGGGGCGAGGACTTCCTAGAGCGTTGACCACGATCCTTTGCCGGGTTGACAACCCGCCGATCGGCGTCTCTGGCTGGAGCGGCTGTTGATCTCGCTATTGGTGCCAAGGCGGAGGCCAGGAGGTTGGGTGGCAGAACCAGTTCGCGCATGCGGTTTTGACCGACGCGGAGGGGCGGCGGCTGACTCAGCTGGTGCGCCGCGGGCGGGGCAACCCGCTCCGCGTACGTCGTCGACGATCATCTTGGCGTCCGCGTCCGGACCGCCTGCGCCGACGATCGCACGCCTGATCATGGCTGATGAGGATACCCGGGATGCGATCCACGCTTTCAACGAGCGGGGGGTTGATCGCGCTGAAAGTGGCGCGTCGAAGCCGCGGTCGAGCAGCACCAGCATGCCCGGGCACAGCGGCGGCGGGCCAATGTGGCTTCGTCCCGGCCATCGGCGCGCTAAAGAGTGGCACCCAGCAGGCCGCGAATGCCACATTTCGCGCCAGCGGACGCCGTGCTCCAGTTTCAGTGCGCGCGCCGAAAATACTCCAACTCCCCGGCGGGGCGCAAGATGACCCAAGAAGCGAACGTCGACGGCCGAAAGGCGGCAGGAAAACCGGGATCGCGGACTAGCACCTCCGCTGGATGACCCTTAGAATAACTGATCGAATACGGGCAGCTGCCTGGCCCAAAAGGGAGTTGACGTGGGTCAGGTGAGCCTGTGATCGGTTGAAGACGGTTCGGATCTTTAATGACTCGGAATACCCGCGACAGGTGATGGCCCGCACCGGGAGCGCCCGAGGTGCCCGAGGCCGCTTGCGGCTGGTATTGGGCCGCCGAGACGATTCCCCAAGCCGAATTCAGCTGGAATCGGGGTCGAAGCGGCCGGTCAAGCCAAGGGCCGCCGCGGCCGATCGGCGATCGCGACCAGGTCATCCCTGTAGGAGCGGGGCCGGTCAACCCCTCTGTCGTTGCAGTTGATCTTTCTTTCGGTGGTCTCCGCCGGTTCTTGGGCGCGTCGAGGTAGGCGGCGGGGTCAAGGAGCGCCCGGCAGGGCGCCCGCGTCAGCGGCCGCAGGTCCTTGACGCCGTCGCCGATCGGCGCACGCTGTTCGGGGCGGAGAAGCAGGGCGGCGGGGCGGCTCCGGATGGCTCGGGGTTGTGGGGGGTCTACCGCTGCTCCAGTGCCGGGGTCCCGGCTGGTGGACAGGCCCCGGGGTGGGGCTGTCGGTCATCCCTTCGCCGCGCGAGGCGGCATGGTGCGCTGCGACAAGGGGGGTTCGCGGTGGGCGAGATCAATCAAAGGGGGCGACCGCGCCGTGCCGGCTTGTCGCCGGTGTGGGGGTCATGACCTGCACGATCCGCGCCCACCGCGAGGACCGGGCCGCTCACGCCGCCCCCGTGGCGGCAGAGGGGGCGGGCAGGCGGCGGATGTGGTGATCCCGCAGGCCGTAGAACACCAGGGTGATCAGCTCCCGGGCGGCGGCCACGACGCCGATGTTGCGGCCGCGGCGTTCGCCGATCCGATCGCGGGTCTGTCCGAGCCGGGTATGCGCCGAGACCCGTTGCACGGCCTCGACCGCGGCCCAGCGCACCAGCCGACAGCCTTGTTTCGTAATGCGGCCGCGGTGCACGGTGGTGTCGGACTCGTGGTGTTTGGGGGTCAGCCCGGCCCAGCTGGCCAGCTGCTGCGGCCGATCGAAGCGGGTGACGTCGCCGATCTCGGCGACGAACACCGCGCCCAGCACCGAGCCCACGCCGGGGATCTGCTGGATCGCGGCGTAGCCGGGGTCGGCGCGCAGCCGCCCACCGACGAGCTTGCCGTACAGGTCGATCTCGAAGTCCAGCGCGGTGATCACCCGCAGCAGCGAATCGACCCGCGAGCGGGACTCCACCGCCAGCCGGGTCGCGGCCAGCAGCTCGCGTCCACTCGTGCCGAACAGATCGCTCATCGCGACCTGCACACCGGCGCCGGCAAGCACGGCGTGGACCTGGTTCTTCAGACACGTGCGCAGCCCGACCAGCTTCGCCCGGTGCCGCACCCAGCCCCGCAGCTCCCTCGTGGCGGGCGGGGCGATCCACGCCTCGGGCAGCCGACCCATCCGCAGCAGATCCGCCAGATCCGCAGCATCACGTTGATCATTCTTGACCCGCCGCAACGCGAACATCTTCACCCCCAACGGGTGCGCCAGATGCACACTCGCGCCGAGCTCGGCCAGCGTGTCCGCGGCCCAGTACCAGCCGTACGCCGCCTCCAGCACCACCTCGGGTGCCTCCCCGGCGCGGGCCATCACCGCCCGCAGCTACTCCGGGTCGTTGGAGATCCGCACCGTCTCCAACTGCTCACCGGTCTCGGTCATCCGCACCAGCACCGACCGGCGCCGATGCAGATCCATCCCGACGATCTGCCGTCCCTCGTATGCTCCGCTCACAGACATCCCAGGCGCTTGGTTGTCAAGTGCGCCGAGAACAGGCGCTTGATCGTTCCCGTCGATCGTCGAGTCTGCGCCGGTCCTCGTCGGTGTCAAGGAAGGGCGCTTGACACCGACTGCGGGTCGGCGTTCATCCAGGACGCGACGGGGATCTGGGGCCCCGGAAAGGGTCTCGGGCCACGGCGCGGGGGTCCGGCCAGCCTGACTGATCAGTTCGGCGGTTCTACGCCGCGGCCCGGGAATCTGTTGCACCGGCTGGCCAGGCGGTTGTCTCGTCATAGACGGTGCCGGTCTTGAGGCAGCCATGCAGGATCCCGACCAGTCGGTTGGCCAGCTGGCGCAGGGCCGCTCGGTGCCCGACCCCGCGAGCCCGGATCCGGTCGTAGTAGGCCCGGGCACCCGGTGAGGCGCTCAGCGCGGCGAACGCTTGGGCATCGAGGGCATCGATCAGCCGGTTGTTGTGCACGAACCGGGCCATCACGACCTTCTTCTTGCCCGAGGCGCGGGTGATCGGGCTGGTGCCCGCGTAGTTCTTGCGGGACTTGGCCGAGACGTAGCGGTCTTCGGCATCGCCGAACTCGCCCAGCACCCGAGCGCCCAGGATCGGACCCAGCCCCGGCTGGGACAGGACGATCTCAGCGACCGGGTGACGCCCAAAATGGCTCTCCACCTGCCACTGCAGGGTCTTGACCTGCTCGACCAGCACCTTCAACACAGCGACCGTAGATTGCACGCTGGCGGCGTAGGCGGCCACGACAACCTCAGGCTGGCGCAGGTGCTCGGCGCGCAGCGCGGTCTGGATCACCGCGGCCTTCTCCTCGATCTTGCGCCGACCGGCATGCCGCAACGCCGCGCTGATCTGGCTGATCGACAATCGAGCCGCCGCGCCCGGATCGGGGGCCTTGGACAACAGCTCCAGGGTGTCGCTCGCAGCCAGATCCTCGAACGCCTCCAGCGCGGCCGGGAAATACTCCCGCAGCGCATGCCGCAGCCGCTGGGTATGCCGGGTGCGTTCCCAGATCAATGTCTTATGCGCCCGGGCCACCACCTTGATCGCCTCGGCCCGCGGGGTGTCGGCGGCGACCGGGCGCAGTTGGTGGGAATCGGTGCGCACCATATCCGCCAACGTGTGCGCGTCGGCCTTGTCGCTCTTGGCGCCGGAGACGCTATGCCGCTCCCGGTAGCGGGCGGCCTGCAGCGGGTTGACCGCGAATACCTCGTAGCCTGCGGCGATCAGCGCCTGCGCCCACGGGCCGCGGTCGGTCTCGATGCCGACCTTCACCACCGCGTCCTCGACCCCCTCACCCAGCTGTGCGGCGATCATCGCGTGCAACCGGGCCATGCCGGCCACACCCTCGGGCAACCGGGCCCGGGCCAACCGCCGGCCCGCGGGGTCCATCAGCTCGACGTCATGATGCTCCTCGGCCCAGTCGTCCCCCACAAACAGCTCCAACACGCCCTCCTATCCTCGGTCTGACCTGGTGCGGCCTGCGGGAGAACCATCGACGACCTAATCAAGCAGTGCTCACACCGGCACCCGGTAGGCACGCGGTGGGCACGACATCCCAGCAGTGATCGAGTTCTCCCGACACACCGGACAGGGCACGATCTGTGAGCAGGACTCGACGTCCAGGGGCCAACAGTGCTCACCGCCCGGCGGCCAGGCTCGAGTCTGCCGGACCACGCGCCGACCAACCCGATAATGGTGATTAGGGGCCTCCTCAAGTCGTGTACGTGAGCACCTCGAGCATGAGCCGAGGGTCACGAGGAGCGGAGGCCCCGCTCCTTCATGGCATC
>CAWIOI010000003.1:0-154654 GCA_963837575.1 uncultured Actinomycetota bacterium | reverse complement strand
TCGACGGCACCCGTTCGGGTGACACGCGAACGAGGCTGCACGCCGCCGCCATGGCCGTCCCGATTACTACTCTCCGTAGTCATCGACGGGTCGCATCGGGTGGGTCGAATCGACCCGCGGATGGGGCAGGATCTGGTGGTGTGACGCGCGCCGGTGCCTCTCTCGCCCGCCTGGGGCTGACCGAGCCGTGGGCGGAGGACGTGCTCACGCAGCTGGGCTGGTGGGCCGGGGACCGGCCGTCGGACGGCGCGGAGCAGATCATGTGGGCGCTGGCCCGCAGCCCCGACCCGGACCTCGCGCTGCGCGCCGCCGAGCGGCTCGTCGCCGCGATCTCCGACCGGGCGGCGTTCGACGCCGCGCTGCGCGCCGAGGTGGGGCTGCGGGGGCGGCTGCTGGCTCTGCTCGGGAGCTCGACGGTGCTGGCCGACCACCTCGCGATCCACCCGGACCGCTGGCACCGGCTGCGCGACGAGCGCGCCGCGGGCGGCGATGATCCGGCGGCGGCCCTGCTCACGGCCGTCGGCGCCGACCCGGACGCGCCTCCCGCAGGCGCACCGGGCGGGGCCAGGGCGGAGCTCACCGGACCGGCCGCCGTCCAGGCGCTGCGCACCGCCTACCGCGACGAGCTGGTGGTGCTCGCGGCCGCCGACCTCGCCTCCGTGTCCGAGCCCGAGCTGCCGGTGCTGGACATGGAGGACGTCGCGGCGCGGCTGTCGGACCTCGCCGCCGCGGCGCTGCAGGCGGCGCTGGCCGTCGCCGTCGCGGAGTTCGACGACGATCCGGGCAGGCTCGCGATCATCGCGATGGGCAAGTGCGGTGGCCACGAGCTCAACTACGTCAGCGACGTCGACGTCGTGTTCGTCGCGGAGCCCGCCGACGCCGCCACGGCCCGGCTCGCCGCCCGGGTCATGCGCATCCTGGGTGAGTCCTGCTTCGAGGTGGACGCCAACCTGCGCCCCGAGGGCCGCCAAGGGGTGCTCGTGCGCACCCTCGAGGGCCACGTCAGCTACTACAAGCGGTGGGCCAAGACCTGGGAATTCCAGGCGCTGCTCAAGGCCCGGCCCGTCGCGGGCGACGCGGAGCTGGGCAAGGCGTACGCCGAGGCCGTCGCGCCGATGGTGTGGAGTGCCGCGGGCAGGCCGGATTTCGTCGGCGACGTCCAGGCCATGCGGCGGCGCGTCGAGGAGAACGTCCGCCCCGACCAGCGGGCCCGCGAGCTCAAGCTCGGCCCGGGTGGCCTGCGCGACGTCGAGTTCGCGGTGCAGCTGCTCCAGCTCGTGCACGGGCGCACCGACGAGGCGCTGCGCTCGGGGTCGACGCTCAACGCGCTGCGGGCGTTGTCGAACGGCGGCTACGTCGGGCGCGACGACGGGGCGAACCTCGCGGCGTCCTACCGCTTCCTGCGCCTGCTGGAGCACCGCCTGCAGCTGCAGCGGCTGCGCCGCACCCACCTGTTGCCCGCCGCGAGCGACACCGACGCGCTGCGCTGGCTCGCCCGCTCGGCGAAGCTGCGGCCCGACGGGCGCCGCGACGTCGTCGGCGTCCTCATGGGGGAGTGGACCCGCAACGCGCGCCGCGTGCGGCGGCTGCACGAGAAGCTGTTCTACCGGCCGCTGCTCACAGCGGTGTCGCGGTTGTCCGCCGAGACCGCGCGGCTGTCGGAGAAAGAGGCCGCCGCGCGGCTCGGCGCGCTGGGCTGGACGTCACCGGAGGGCGCGCTCGGGCACCTGCGCGCGTTGACCGGCGGCGTCTCGCGGGCGGCGTCGATCCAGCAGACCCTGCTGCCCGTGCTGCTCGACGAGCTCGCCCGCAGCCCCGACCCCGACCGCGGCCTCCTGGCCTACCGGCGGGTGTCCGAGGCACTGGCCAGCACGCCGTGGTACCTGCGGCTGCTGCGCGACGAGGGGCTGGTCGCGCAACGCCTCATGCGGCTGCTGGGCACGTCGGCGCTGGTGCCGGACCTGCTCGTGCGCGCGCCGGAGGTGCTGCGCCTGCTCGCCGCGCCGGTGGCGGGACAGGCCGACGAGCTGCGCCGCGACCCGGCGGACTTCGCGTCTTCGCTGGCGCTGACGGTCGCGCGCCAGTCCGACCCCGAGTCCGCGGCGGCGACCGCCCGTTCGCTGCGGCGGCACGAGCTGCTGCGCGTCGCGTGCGCGGACCTGCTCGGCCTGCTGTCCACGGAGGAGGTGTGCGCCGCGCTGTCGTCCGTGTGGGTCGCCGTGCTCGCGGCCACGCTGGAGTCGGTGCAGCAAGCACTCGCGGACAACGGCAAGGGGCGGGTCGCGCGGCTGGCCGTGATCGGCATGGGCCGACTCGGCGGCGCCGAGCTGGGCTACGGCAGCGACGCCGACGTGCTCTTCGTCTGCGAGCCCGCGGACGGCGCGAGCGAGCAGGAGGCGGTCCGCTACGCGAACCTCGTGGCCGAGACCGTTCGGCGGCGCCTCGGCTCGGCGAGCCCGGACCCGGCCCTGGTGGTCGACGCCGACCTGCGCCCCGAAGGCCGCAACGGGCCGCTGGTGCGCACGCTGGAGTCCTACCGCGCCTACTATGCGCGCTGGTCGCAGGCCTGGGAGGCGCAGGCGCTGCTGCGCGCGTCCCCGGTGGCGGGCGACGCCGACCTGGGTGTGCGGTTCGTCGAGATGGTCGACCCGGTGCGCTACCCGGTCGAGGGTCTCGACCAGGCGACCGTCACCGAGATCCGGCGGATCAAGGCGCGCGTCGACGCGGAGCGCCTGCCCCGCGGCGCCGACCGCACCCTGCACACGAAGCTGGGTCTCGGCGGGCTGGCCGATGTCGAATGGACGATCCAGCTGCTGCAGCTGCAGCACGCGGGCGACCTGCCGGAGCTGCGCACCACCTCCACGCTGGAGGGCCTGCGGGAGGCGGGCGAGGCCGGGCTGCTCAGCGCCGAGGAGGTGTCGGAGCTGGGGGCGGCCTGGACGCTCGCCACCCGGGCGCGCAACGCCGTGATGCTCGTGCGCGGCAAGCCGGGCGACCAACTGCCGCGGTCGGGCCGGGAGCTCGCCGCGGTCGCGTACGCGCTGGGCTACCCGGCCGACGGCGACCCCGGCGTGTTCCTCGACGACTACCGCCGCACCGCCCGCCGCGCCCGCACCATCGTCGAGCGGGTGTTCTACGGCTGGTAATCGCTTACGGTGGGTCGTCCGCCGGCGGTTAGCGTGCCCGCATGCCCTCCGTCACGACGCTGCTGACCTTCACCCTGGCGGGCATCGTCCTGGTGGCGATCCCCGGACCGAGCGTGCTCTTCATCGTGGGCCGCGCGCTGGCCCACGGACGGCGCGCCGCGCTGCTGTCCGTCGCGGGCAACACCACCGGCGCGTCGCTCGTCGTCGTGGTGGTGGCGCTGGGCTACGGCGCCGTCGCCGCCCGCTCGATCGAGGTGTTCACGGTGCTGAAGCTCGCGGGCGCCGCGTACCTCGTCTACCTGGGCGTACAGACCTTCCGTCGGCGCGGCGACCTGGCAGCCGCGCTCGCCCGGCCGGTCGGGCCCGCGCAGCGCAGGCTGTACTGGCAGGGCGTGGTCGTCGGCGTCACCAACCCGAAGGTGCTGATCTTCTTCGCGGCCGTGCTCCCGCAGTTCGTCGACCTCGGCGCGGGCAGCGCGACCACGCAGATGCTCGTGCTCGGCCTGCTGTTCGCGCTCATCGCGGCCACGTTGGACAGCACGTGGGGGCTCGCGGCGGGCGCCGTGCGCGCGTGGTTCGCGACCTCGCCCTCCCGGCTCCGGCTCGTCGGCGGCACCGGTGGCCTCACGATGGTCGGGCTCGGCATCGGTCTGGCGTTGACCGGCCGCGAGTAGCCGTGAGCGGTAACGAGTGCCAGGCACTCGTTACCGCTCACGGGCGCAGGGCCGCGATCAGCCACTCGAACGCGGGCACCGACGGCGCCCGTTGCGGCCAGCCGTTGAGCACCCCGAGGAGCTGCCAGTAGCGCTCGACGCGCCGGTCGGTGAAGGTCGCGAACCGGTCGGCCAGCGCGGCCCGGCCTGCCTGGTCCAGGTCAGCGGGCACGAGCCGGGCCACCACCTCCTCCGCGGCGGGCGTGCCGGGCTCGACGCCGTCGGCCAGCGCCGCCCCGGCCTGCTCGATCACCGCGGCGGGATCGGTCGGGAACTCGTCGGGCTCGGACGCGGCGCCCGTCGTGGCCATCTCGCGCACCCGGGCGCGGAAGGACGGCTCGGACAGCAGCTCGGCGAGCTCGATCCAGGCCTCCACCTGCTCGGTGGTCGGGTCGTCGGGCAGCTGCGCGGGCATCGACCGCATGGCGTGCGCGATGCCCGCGCCCTGCGCGTCGGGGTCGATGCCTGCGAACGCCGCGTCGACGAACTCGTCGATCATGCTGTTGGCGCTCCTCGGCGGAGAGTCGGGTGAGGTCGTTCATGAGCGCGGCCTTTCGGGGTGAGTCGATGCCGCGGGCGAGCAGCGTGCACACGGCACGCTGGGTCCGCAGCACGCGGATACGGGCGTCGATCGCGGTCACGTGGGCTGCGGCGACGTCGGCGACACTGCGGCGCCGCTCCAGCACGAGGCGCACCTCGTCGAGGCCCATGCCCAGCTCGCGCAGGGTGCGCACGAGGTCGAGCCGGGCCACGGCGCGGGCGTCGTAGCGGCGGTAGTTGCCGCCCGACCGTTCGGTCTCGGGCAGCACCCCGGCGTCCGACCAGAAGCGCAGGGTGCGCACCGGGACACCGGATCGGCGGGCGAGCTGCCCGATGGTCAACAGGGTCACGGGGACGATCCTGAACCCTCCAGCCGCTGGAGGGTCAAGCGCGGGCCAGAATGGGGAGGTGCCCGTTCACCTCATGACGTACCTCGGCGGGCATCTCGGCGTCCTCATCGCCCTCGCGCTCGCGCTCGTCACCACCGGATGGCGGCCGCTGTGGCGTTGGACGCGCACGGTCGTGACGATCGCGCACGAGGGCGGCCACGCGCTCGTCGCCGTGTTGGCGGGCCGCGGGCTCACCGGGATCCGGCTGCACCCCGACACGTCCGGGGTGACCGTGTCCACCGGAGCCCGCCGCGGCCCGGGGCTCGTGCTGACGTTCCTCGCGGGCTACCCGGCGCCGTCGCTGCTGGGGCTCGGGGGCGCGCTGCTCGTCGCGAACGCCCACGCCCGCGTCATGCTGTGGATCGCGGTCGGGCTGCTGGCCGTCACGCTCGTGCTGGTGCGCAACGGCTACGGCGTGCTGGCGGTGCTGGCCACCGGCGCGCTCGTCGGGTACGTCGCGGGCTGGGCGCCTGCGCGGATCCAGGTCGGTTTCGCCGCGGCGCTGTGCTGGTTCCTCCTGCTGGGTGGCCTGCGCGCCACGCGGGAGCTGCGCCCGCGCCGCGGCGGCGCCTCGGACGCCGACATGCTCGCCCGGCTCACGCACGTCCCCGGCGCGGTGTGGCGGGTGTTCTTCTGGTTGGTCGCGGGCGCGGCCGTGGTCACCGCGGGCTGGGTCCTCCTGGCTTAGCTGTCCCCGCCGCGACCTGGCCGGGGAGGCCCGCATTGGCATCGCGGCGCCCGCGCTGGCGTCCGGACGCCAGCGCGGCCACCGCAACGCCTGCGCGGCGACGACCGTCGGGGCCTAGGCTGCCCGCGTGACGATCACGCTGGAGCAGGCACGGACCATCGTCGACGGCGCCCTCGCGCACGGGACGGAGGCGGGCTTCAACCCGCTGACCGTCGCCGTGCTCGACCCCGGCGGCGCGCTCGTGGCGTTGGCCCGCCAGGACGGCTCGGGCAACCTGCGCCCGGACATCGCGGTGGCCAAGGCGTGGGGGGTGCTCGGGCTCGGCATGACCAACCGCGCCATCGCCGCGCGGGCCGCCGACTCGCCGGAGTTCTTCACGTCGATCGCGACGCTCGCGGGCGGCCGGATCCTGTCCGTGCCCGGCGGGGTGTTCGTCCGCGACGGCGAGGGGCGGCTGCTCGGCGCGGTCGGCGTCACGGGCGACGCGTCGTTGAACGACGAGGCGGCGGCGTTGGCCGGGATTTCCCATGCGGGGCTGGTCGGTGAGACCGGCGCGGAGTCGAGCTGATCACCGCGAGGTGCCCGGTCATTCGCCGCGGGGACGCAGCCGCAGCGAGGGCGGCAGGGCGCCCGAGGCGTGCGCCACCTCGACGCTCGTGACGAGGCTGCGCAGGTCGGCGGACAGCATCGCCGCGAGGGCGGTGAGCCCGCGGCGCAGGTCCCGGCGGCTGAGGTCGCCCTGCAGCACGCGCCCGGCACCGACCGCGTCGACCAAGGCGGCGCAGGTGGCGCTCGCGACGTCGGCGTCGTCGGGCATCCGCACCATGTACTCCAGCCGCACGCGCGGCCCCGCCGCGGCCAGCAGGTTGATCGCCGGGAAGCGGCCGCGCCGCCGAATCATCGACTTGGTCCGCATGAGGATGCCGACCTCCATCAGCCGCGCCGCGACCAGCTCGGCCACCGCGTCGCCGATCGCCGCGAGCCAGACCGGCACGGGGTAGTGCTCGGGCTGCCGGCTGATCGCGCCGACGACGAACGCGGAGAGCGCGTCCGTGCCGGGCGCGCTGGCCTCGCCGGGCACGATCAGCTCGTTCGTCATCGCGACCCGCCGGTTGAGGATGAGCTCGGCCAGCTCGGCGCCCACGAGCGCGCAGCGCAGCGCCATCGGCGAGACGGCGCACCGGCCGCTGAACGGGTCGTGCAGGATGAGGAACAAGCGCGCCGCCAGCTTGTCCTGGGCCCGGATCTTCTCGGTCGTCACGCCTGCCGGAATCGCGGGACGGGCGAGGCGGCGGTCCGCCGGGCGGATCGGTCCGGGCGCGGTGGGCGCGGGCGTGATCGGTCCGGACGTGATCGCTGAGGAGGGTCACGACGAACGGCACGACGAGGGCGACGAGCACCCCGAGGTTGGCGCCCGCCCACGCGCCCTGCCTGCCGCCGATCGGGCCGAGCAGGTAGCCCTGCCACTGGAGCCACTCCGCGCCGGTGTTCGTGACCAGGCCCCAGCCGAGCACGGTCGCGACGACGATGAGCAGCAGCGGACCGATGCGGACGTCGCCGTAGCGGCCCGCGGGCCGGTAGAGGTCGTTGTTGTCGTAGTCGCTGCGGCGCACGAGGACGTCGGCGAGGATCACCCCGCACCAGGCGGCGACGGGCACGCCGAGCGTGATGAGGAACCCGATGAACTCGCCGAGGAAGTTGCCCGCGACGAACACGACGTACACCGTCCCGGCGACCATGATGACGCCGTCGATCGCCGCCGCCGCCGCGCGCGGAACGCGCAGCCCCGCCGCGAGCAGGGCCAGCCCGGACGAGTAGATGTCCAGCACCGCACCGCCCACCAGGCCGAGCACCGCGACCACCGCGAACGGCACCAGGAACCAGATCGGCAGCGTCATCGCGACCGCGCCGACCGGATCGCTCGCGATCTGCGGACGCCAGCTCCGGCGACGAGCCCGCGAGCAGCAGGCCCATCACCAGGAGCACGAGCGGCGCCAGCGACGAGCCGAAGGTCGTCCATCCGACGACGCCCCGCGCGGACGCCGAGCGCGGGAGGTAGCGCGAGTAGTCGGCCGCGACGTTGACCCAGCCCAGGCCGAACCCGGTCAGGAAGAACACCAGCGCCCCGACGACCTGGGCCGTCGAGCCCTCGGGCATGCGCCGCGACCGTCGGCCAGTCGATCTGCGGCAGCACGAGGACGATGTAGATGACGGTGAGCACCGCGGTGACGACGTGATCACGCGCTGCAGCCGCATGATGACGTCGAAGCCGAGCACGCCCGCCGAGACGGTCAGCGCCGCGACGACGACGAGCGCCACCACCCGCACCTCGTAGCCCGAGCCCCAGCCGAGGCGTTGGAAGACGGTGGCGGTGGCGAGCGTCGCGGTGATCGTGAGGACGGTCTCCCAGCCGACGGTCATGCAGCCACGAGATCAACGCGGGCAGCCGGTTGCCGCGGACGCCGAACGCGGCGCGCGAGAGCACCATCGTCGGGGCCGACCCGCGCTTGCCCGCCAACGCGACGAAGCCGCACAGCAGGAACGAGAAGACGATGCCCACGAGGCCGGTGACCGCCGCCTGCCAGAACGAGATGCCGAAGCCGAGCGCGAACGCGCCGTAGGAGAGCCCCAGCACCGAGACGTTGGCGCCGAACCACGGCCAGAACAGCTGCCGCGGTCCGTCCGCGCCGCTCGGCGTCGACGATCACGTTGATCCCGTTGGCCTCGACGCGCAGGCCACCGCCGCCGGGACCGCGCAGCCCGACCGCTATCGCGCGGCCGCCGACGGCATGGCGGGCGCTCCCCAACGCTGCCTCCCCGTCGTGCTCGCCCCGGACGTCCGGGAGGGTTTCTCCGCGCGTCATCCGCGACAAGCGGTAACGCTAGTCGGAGGTGGGCAGGTTGCCCACACTCAGTTTCGCACGAACGGATGCACGTGCAGTGACGCAGGGTCATTTGCGCGTAAACGTGTTCCTCCGGATGGGACGATCCGCGGGCGGTGTCGCCCATGTGGCCGTGTGCGGCGTGTCGGTAAGCGTTCGCGAACTGCCATCAGACCCGCGCCTGCGGGACCCCGCAGCGGCCTGCCTGCCACCCGCGTCGGCGCTCAGGACCGCCTCATCGCAAGACGACCGCGTCGCCTGCGACGAGCGGAAGGTGCGGGTCGGGTGCGACCGGCTCGCCGTTGAGGACGACGAGCGAGCCCAGCCGCCGCCGACCGCCGACGCCGCGCGGGCGAGGGTCGCGGCGCGCACGCGGTGCCGTGCGCCGGCGCGCTCCACGACGACCGGCTCGGGCGGTCGGGCACGGGCCGCGGCGTACTCGGCGGGTGTGTTGACGTTCGTCAGCGACTCCAGGTCGGGATCGAGCCGGGCGACGCCGGGTCCGCGCGCAGGGCGGCGTCGTCGAGCACCGTGACGCGGCAGCGCGCGAACAGCTCGCCCGGCGTGCGCCCGCCCGCGGCGAGCAACGCCGCCACCGGCTCCGCCAACGCGACGCGGTAGGCGGCGGCGAGCGGTTGCCGGTGGCCGCGGGCGAAGGGCAGGGCCACGTCGCCGCGTGAGCGCCGTGACGCAGCGCGCGGCGCGACGAACGCCGGGTGCAGGAACGGCATGTCGGTGGCGCAGACGAACGGCGGCGCCCGCCGCCGTCGCCGACGGCCGCGCAGGCCCGGCCCGGCGATGCCCTGCAGGGAGGCCGAGCGCCCGGCCTGCGGGTCGCGGCGTGACGCGCGACCCCGTCGGGCAGCGCGGGCAGCTCCCACGCCCCCCGCCCGACCCACCGCCGTCAGGGCCCACTTCGCACCTTTTCGATGCACGTCGCGCCCCGCCGTCGGGGTGCGAAGTGATGTCCAGGGGCGCGAAGTGGGCCGCGACTGCGCCGACCACGACGACGACCGGCCCGCTGACCGTGCGCCGGAGGAGCGCCGCCGTGCGGTACAGCAGCGTGGCGCCGTGCCACTCCAGGCAGGCCTTGGGCGTGCCCATCCGCGACGAGCGGCCGCCCGCGAGCACCACGCCCGCGGCGTCGACCCGGCCCGCCACGCTCAGCCGCGCTTGCGGCGGACGGCGCTGCGCACGCCGGTGAGGAAGCGGTCGGCCTCGCTGCCGAACGGGTCGTCGGTGACCAGGTAGGTCCAGGTGGAGGTCGGGCGCCGCGGTCCGGTGTGCGCGACCGCGGTGTCGGTGACGTCCGCGTCGGCGAGGGTCGCCGCCGCGCGCTCGTACACGACGTCGAAGAACGGGTCGAACATCTCGCCCGCGATCTTGCGGAACTCCTCCAGCGGGCTCTCGCGGGCCAGCGCGCGCAGGTGGATGCCCTCGCGCACGTCGTCGAGGACGGCCAGGTGGTCCGACCAGGCCTCGTCGAGGTGGGCGAGCACGATGAGGCGCACGGCCCGCGTGAGCGCCTCCTCGCCGACCTTCTCCTGGATCGCCGCGCACCGCTCGGGCGAGCTCTCCCGCAGCAGCCGGACGGCCCGGTCGGTGCGCAGCACGAGCGTGCGGTGCCGCAGCACGGCCGCCCGCTGGGTGTCCGACGATCAGGCCGTAGCGCCAGGTCGTGCGGCGGATCGCGAGCGCGGCCCCTTCGGCGACGCGCTGGGCGTGGGCGAGCAGCTCGGCTGCGGCGGGGTCGTCGATGCGGCCGTCCTCGTCGGCGGCGAACGCGGGCGCGTCGGGCACGTTCTCGGCGACCAGGTCGTCCTCGACGCTCGCGATGATCATCGACGAGCCGGGGTCGCCCTGGCGGCCCGCGCGCCCGCGCAGCTGGTCGTCGAGGCGCCCGGTCGCGTGGCGTCCCGAGCAGACGACGTGCAGGCCGCCGAGCTCGACCACGCCCTCGCCGAGCCGGATGTCGGTGCCGCGGCCCGCCATCTGCGTGGAGATCGTGACGCGGTCGCGCTCGCCCGCCCGCGCCACGATCGCGGCCTCCTCGGCGTCGTTGCGCGCGTTGAGCACGGCGCACTCGACGCCGCGTCGCGCGCAAGGCCCCGGCCAGCCGTTCGGACTCGGCGACGTCCTGCGTGCCCAGCAGCACCGGCTGGCCCGTGGCGTGGATCTCCGCGACGTGCGCGACGATCGCCTGCTCCTTCTGCTCGACGGTGCCGTAGATGCGGTCGGGCAGGTCCTCGCGGATGCACGGCTCGTTGGTGTCGACCGCGCCGACCGTCAGCTTGTAGAACTCGTGCAGCTCCTCGGCGACGGCGACGGCCGTGCCGGTCATCCCGCACAGCGTGCGGTAGCGCCCGAGCAGGGTCTGCACGACGATCCGGTCGAGCACCGCGCCGGTGGGGCTGGCCTCGAGCCCCTCCATCGCCTCGACGGCCGCCTGCAGCCCGTCCGGCCAGCGCTGCAGGTGCGCCACGCGGCCGCGGGAGTCGTCGATCAGCTCGACCTTGCCGTCGCGGACGAGGTAGTCGACGTCGCGGTGCAGCAGCGCGTGGGCGTAGAGCGCGACGTTGACCGCCGCGAGGGTGTGCGCCTGGTCTTCGGTGTAGAGGTCGATGCCGCCGAGACGGCGCTCGACCCGGGCCAGCCCGAGCGCGGTGAGGTGGACGGTGCGGCCCGCCGGGTCGGTCTCGTAGTGCACGTCGGCGCGCAGCCGCCGCACGGTGGCCACGATCTCGGCGTCGACGACGCCCGCGTCGATGCCGCCCGCCAGCACCAGCGGCACCCGGGCGGAGTCGACCAGCACCGAGTCGGCCTCGTCGACGACGGCGACGTCCGGCTCGGGCACGATCGCGTCGTCGAGGTCGGTGACGAGCCGGTCGCGCAGCACGTCGAAGCCGACCTCGTTGACCGGCACGTACACGACGTCGTTCGCGTAGGCCGTCCGGCGGTCTGCCTGCTCGCTCGCCTGGCCTAGCCAGCCGACCGAGACGCCCAGCTCGGCGTAGAGCGGGCCCATCCACTCGGCGTCGCGGCGGGCGAGGTAGTCGTTCACGGAGATCACGTGCACCCGTGCGGCCCTGCCGCGCGTAGCCCGCGGCGGCGATCGCGCCGACCAGCGTCTTGCCCTCGCCGGTCGCCATCTCGACGACGTGCCCGAGGAGCAGCGCCGCGGCCGCCTGCAGCTGGACGTCGAACGGGACGCTCGCCGAGGGTCTTCTCGGCCGCGGCGCGGGCCACGGCGAGGTAGGTGGCGAGCTCGCCGTCGCCCCACGTGCCCTCCGCGGGGACGGTGCCGATGGGCTCCTTCGCGGCCGCCGCCGCGGCGATGCGGTGGGCTCTTCGAAGGTCTGCCGATCCAGGGCGCTGCAGGAACCGTCGGACGAACCCGCGCACTCCTCGCGCCGGTCCGTGCTTCCGGCTCATGTCGGTCAAAGTACTCGCCGCGCGGCTCACCGGCCGTCGTTGCCCGGCCCGGCCGCCGACCGGTTCGTCCGCCAGCGTTCGCCGAGCAGCCCGACCAGCAGCGCCACGAACGTCACGAGGAAGACCTGGCCGAGCAGCGCCTCGACGGTGGCGAGCAGCCTGCCGACGTCCGAGGCGGGCGCCAGGTCGCCGTAGCCCACCGTGGTGACCGTCGTCAGGCTGAAGTACATGAACGCCGTCGGCGGCTTCGGGCTGCCGAAGAACCCGCCGGGCAGCAGGGCGTCGACGGTGTGGAAGACGAACTGGAACGCCACCGGGATGAGCAGGTAGGCGCTGATCGCCCCCTGCAGCGTGCGGGCGGTGACTTCCTCGTGCTGCAGCAGGCGTCGCACGATCACCACCGGGGCGAGCAGGGAGAGCACGACCCACAGGTCCGGGTCGATGGTCACCTCGACGTCCGCCCCCGCGAGGCTGAGCGCGACGCCGACCAGCGCGAAGGCCATCATGAAGCCCACCAGGACGTCGGCCGCCAGCCGCCAGGCGCGCGCCACCCCGGAGGCCCGCAGCGCGAGCAGCAGCGTCGTGCCGACGATCACCGTCGTCAGCGCCGTGCCCACCAGCCCCGCGAAGCCGCCACCGGGGCGGCCCAAACCCGGTGAGCGACAGCGTCACGAGCGTGAACCCGGTGAGCGCGAGCAGCGCGCCGAAGCGGTCGACGTGGGGCGAGCGGTCGTCGAAGAACCGCGGCGCGCGCACGGCTCAGCCCGCGGCGACGAGGTCGGGGTGGTGCCGGGCGGCCACCTCGGGGTGCGAGCGGAGCCAGCCCTTGAGCGCGTTGTCGCCGAAGCGGGGGAGCAGCGCGTTGTGCTCGTGCTGCGAGACGCCCGGCGCCTCGGCGGCCAGCTCCGGCGGCAGCGGCAGCGCGTCCAGGGTGGCGTCCAGCCGCGGCGACCAGAAGATCCCGATCGACTGCCGCGTGGCGCCCGGCGCGCACGGCAGCACCCGGTGGTCGGTGGCCACCAGGTAGCCGTCCGTCGCGACCTCCAGCATCTCCCCGACGTTGATCGACCAGCGCCCCGTCGAGCGGCGGGACGTCGACCCAGTCGGGTGAACGCGGCGGGCGGGCCTGCAGGCCGCCGGTGCCGTCCTGGAGCAGGAGGGTGAGGAAGCCCCAGTCGGCGTGCGGCCCGACGCCTTGGGCGTCCGGGCCGTCGGACTCCCGCCCGACGTAGCGGATGAGCTTGCCGAACCAGTGCGGCTCGCCCGCGAACGCGCCGTCGAAGTGGTCTTCGGGCGCCGCCGAGCGCGACGGCGAGCGCGCGGGTGAGCTCGGTGCCGACCCGGCCGAGCAACGCCGCCCACGCCAGCACCGCGCCGGCCAGCTCGGGCAGGGCGGCGGGCCACTGGTTGGGCCCGCGCAGCAGGTCGAAGGGCGCGTGCCAGGTCGCGCGGGGCCGCGGCTCCTGCTCGGGGCCGAAGTCGAGCTGCTCGCGCGCGTCCGGGCGGCCCGCCGTGATCTCGTGGCCCAGCCGGGTGTAGCCGCGGAAGTGCGGGGACCGCCGGTTGTCCAGCGCCAGCCGGTCGGCCTGCGGCAGCGCGAAGAACCGCCGGGTGAGCGCCAGTCAGCTCGGCGACCTGGCCGGGGGCCGCGCCGTAGTCGGTGAGCTGGAGGAAGCCGACCTCGTGCAGGGCGGCGCGCAGGTCGTCGAGGAAGCCGGGGGCGAACGTGCCGTCCGCCGCGCGCGCGTGGTCGAGCCGCAGCACAGGGATCATGGCGCCACTCTGCGGGTCCCACCGCGGCGGCACAAGCGCGCCGCCGCGGTTGCGCCAGGGTGACACTCCTCCGATCGAGTCGCAGCGGGGTCCACCCTGCTGCATCGACCCCGGGCGGCCCGAGACAATCCCCGGCATGACCGACACGCCGTCCTCGGCCACGCTGCGCAGGTGGCGGCGAAGGCTCGCCGACGAGCGGGCGGAGTCGCGGGTCTACCGCGACCTCGCGACGCGGCGCACCGGCGAGGAGCGCGAAATCCTCCTGGGGCTGGCCGTCGCCGAGGAGCGTCACGCCGCCCACTGGGCGCGGCTGCTCGGCGACGACCCCGGCGACGTCGGCCGCGGCGCCACCCGGATGCGGGCTGCTCGCGTTCCTCGCCCGCCGGTTCGGCTCGGTGTTCGTGCTCGCGCTCGTGCAGCGGGCCGAGACCCGCTCGCCCTACGCGCGCCGACGCCGACGCCACCCCGGCGATGGCCGCCGACGAGCGCATCCACGAGGAGGTGGTGCGCGGGCTCGCGGCGCGGGGGCGGGCGCGCGTGTCGGGCACGTTCCGCGCGGCCGTGTTCGGGGCCAACGACGGCCTCGTGAGCAACCTCGCGCTGGTTCTCGGCGTCATCGGCGGCGGGGCCACCACCACGACCGTGCTGCTCACCGGCCTCTCCGGGCTGCTGGCGGGCGCGCTGTCGATGGGCGCGGGTGAGTTCGTGTCGGTGCGTTCCCAGCGCGAGCTGCTCGCCGCGTCGCTGCCCGACACCCGCGACGCCGCCTCCGTGCTGCCGCGCCTCGACGTCGACGCCAACGAGCTCGCGCTCGTCTACCGCGCCCGCGGCGTGGAGCCCGCGGAGGCCGACCGGCGCGCCCGCGAAGTGCTGGGCAGCGACGACCCCGCGAGCACCGCGTCGGCGGCCGCGGCCGGCGTCGAGGCAGGCCACGAGGTCGTCGGGTCCAGCATCGGCGCGGCGGTGTCCAGCTTCTGCTTCTTCGCCTCCGGCGCCGCCATTCCCGTGCTGCCGTTCCTGTTCGGGCTTCCCGAGCTGGTGGCGCTCGCGATCGGCGGGGTGCTCGTCGGGCTCGCGCTGTTGCTGACGGGCGCCACCGTCGGCGTGCTGTCCGGCGGCCCACCGCTGCGGCGGGCGTTGCGGCAGCTCGCCATCGGGCTCGGCGCCGCCGCCGTCACCTACTGCCTCGGCCTGCTCTTCGGCACGGCGACCGGCTAGCTGTCCACGAACGCCTCGAAATTCGCCAAGTAAGTCGTAGAGCTCTGCGTGTGGCGAGGACTGGACGGCCGGGCGGCCGTGAGTGCCGAGTTGCAGTACGGTCCGAGCGGGATCAGCGTTGCAGCGGTGGGCGCCGGCGAGCGAAGTCATCGCCAGGCGTTGGGCGGCTTGCCGTTCGAAGATCGTGCTGGCCTGCGCGGACGGTTGTCCAATGAGCGACATCGCCGCGGAGCTGCGGGTCAGCACGGCGATGGTGCACGAAGTGGCGGACACGGTTCGCGGCCCGGCGCTTGGACGGGCTGGTGCGATGAGGACCAGCCCGGGCGGCCTCCCTCGATCGCGGTGGAGCCGGTCGAGCACGTCGATCGTAGCGACGCTGGAGGACACCCCGCGTGAGGCGACGCACTGGTCGCGGGCCGTCCATGGCGGCCCGCTCCGGGTTGAGCCGGTCGACGATCGGGCGGATCTGGAGGGACTTCGGGTCGAAGCCGCACCGGGCCGACGACGTTCAAGCTGTCGAACGACCCGTTGTTCGTGGAAAAGGTCGTCGACGTGGTCGGGCTGTATCACAACCCGCCCGAGCGGGCGGTCGTGCTCTGCGTCGACGAGAAGAGGCAGATCCAGGCCCTGGATCGTTCCCAGCCGGTGCTACCGATGATGCCCGGCATGCCAGAGCGCCGCACCACGCACTACACACCGCAACGGCATCACCACCCTGTTCGCCGCCGTTCGACATCGCCGACGGCACCGTGATCGGCGAACTGCACCGCCAGCACCGGGCGAGCGAGTTCACGCAAGTTCCTTCATCACCATCGACAAGACCGTCCCCGCGGAACTGGACATCCACCTGGTGTGCGACAACTACGGCACCCACAAGACCCCGGCGGTCAAGGCGTGGCTGGCCCGCCACCCCCGGTTCCACCTGCACTTCACCCCGACCGGCTCGTCGTGGATCAACCAGGTCGAACGCTGGTTCGGGCTGCTCACCGAGCAGAAGATCAAATGCGAGTGCGCCCACAGGTCCGTCCAAGCGCTCGAGGACGACATCCGCGACTGGATCGCCGACTGGAACACCCACCCGCGACCGTTCCTCTGGACCAAGACCGCCGAGGAGATCCTCGACTCCCTCGGACGATTTTTCCAGCGAATTTCCGGCGCAGGACACTAGCGCTCACGAGCTCAGCGGGGACAGCTCCTGCCGCGTAACCGGCGAGCCGTCGGGGTGGCGCAGGTCCGGCAGCCGCGCGTAGAACGCCTCGAACACCGGCGGCAGGTCCGCGGCGATGTCGCTGACCTGCAGCTCCACCTCGTGCACCAGCGTCGCCGTGTCCGCGGTGTGCGCGTACCACTGGAACTTCTCCAGCGTGCCGGGCTTGCGCACCTGCTCCACGACCAGCCCGATGGAGCCCTCCTCCGGCCGCTGCGGCGAGTGCGGCATGCCGCCGGGCAGCAGCCACGTCTCGCCCTCGCGGATGTGCACCGTGCGCGGGCGGCCGTCGTCGATCACGTTGACGTGCATGTTGCCCTTGATCTGGTAGAACCACTCCTCGTACGGGTCGACGTGGTAGTCCTGCCGCTGGTTGGGCCCGCCCACCACCATCACGATCAGGTCCTGCGCGCCCGGGTTCAGCTGCTTGTTGCCCACCGGCGGGCGCAGCAGGTGCCGGTTCTCCTCGATCCAGCCGCTCGAAGCTGACCGGTTTGCCGACTTCGCTCATCGTCTCCTCCTCATCAGCAGCGCCCCTGCGCCCGCCGCCGCGAGCGCCGCGCCCGCGACCGCGCCGACCGTCCGGTCCTGGCGCCGGATCCGGCCCTCGATCTCGGCGTACGGGATCGTCGTGAACGACACCAGCTCGTAGCGCGAGACGTAGCGGCCGCCCAGCACCCGCTCCAGCGCGTGCCGCAACCGCGTCTGCCCGCGGAACACCGGCGAGGCGACCTTCTCGCTCATCTCCACGAAGTTCTCCAGCGCCATGTCGGCGATGGCGTCGGCGTTGGCCTTGCGCTGCTCCTGGTAGCGGGCCAGCGCGGACGGCCAGTCGCCGTCCGTCGCGGTGAGGCTGCGGTCCAGCTCGACGCAGTCCTCGAACGCGCAGTTCGCGCCCTGCCCGAAGAACGGCACGATCGCGTGCGCGGCGTCCCCGACGCAGCGCGACCCGTCCGCGCACCCACGGTCGTGCACCGCACGGTGACCAGCGAGCCCACCGGGTTGGCCAGGTAGTCCGCGCGCCAGCGTCGGCATCAGCGGCACGGCATCGGGGTAGCGCTCCCGGAACGCCGCGAGCACCTTCTCGGGCGTGTCGAGCGCGGCGAAGTCGCGCCTTCGCCCAGAACAGCGTGCAGGTGAACGAGCGGTCGGCGTTCGGCAGCGCGATCATCATCGACGCGCCGCGCGGCCAGATGTGCAGCGACGCCGGGTCGAGCGCGAACTCGCCGTCCCGCGCCGGGATCGTCAGCTCCTTGTAGCCGTGCGGCAGGAAGTCCTGGTGCAGGTCCATGCCGTCCTGGATCGACCGCCGCACCGCGCTGTACGCCCCGTCCGCGCCGAGCGACGACGTCGGCGCGCGCGGTGTGCGCCGTCGAACGTCAGCTCGCCCGTCTCGGCATCGACGCCGGTGAGGCGGTGCCCGAAGTGCAGCCGGACGCCGCGGGACTCCTCCGCGCGGTCCAGCAGCGCGTGGTTGAGGCCCGGCGCGGCTGATCGAGTTGATCGCGCGGCTGCCGTCGGCGGAGTAGGACTGGTAGGCCAACGCCCCGGTCGGCGAGTGGAGCGTGCGCCCGCGCATCGGCAGCGCGTCGGCGAGCGTGTGCTCGTCGAGCCCGACCCGGCCAGCGCGTCCAGGCCGCGGGCGGAGATCGCGAGGTTGATCGAGCGGCCCCGCTCGGCGCCGGCCCGGCGCGGGTCATCGCGCCGCTCGTAGACGTCCACTCCGACGCCGCGGCGCGCCAGCAGCGTCGCCAGCAGGCACCCGGCCAAGCCGGCGCCGACGATCCCGACCCGCTCCGGGTTCGACTCAGCCACCGACCACCGTCACCAGCGCCTTCGCCGCCCGCCACGCGTCGTGGTGGGTGCAGTACAGCGGCGCGGGCGCGAGCCGGACGACGTCGGGCTCGCGCGCGTCGGCGACCACCCCGTGCTCGCGGCGCAGGCGGTCGCACACGTCGTGGGCGGTCCCGGCCCCGATCCGCACCGACAGCTGCGCCCCCCGCCGCTGCGGGTCGCGCGGGGTGATCACGCGCAGCGGCCGGTCGGCCACCATCCCGTCCAACAGCGCCTCCAGGTAGCCGGTGAGCCGCACGCTGCGTTCGCGCAGGGCCACCATGCCGACCTCGTCGAAGATCCGCAACGAGGCCAGCACCGGGGCCATCGCGAGGATCGGCGGGTTGGACAGCTGCCAGGCGTCGGCCGTGTCGACCGGGTCGACGACCGGCGCCCATCGCGAACCGCGTCGCCTCGTTGCTGCTCCACCAGCCCTGCAGCTTGGGCAGGGTGCGGTCGGCCAGATGGCGGCGGTGCACGAACGCGCCCGCCACCGCGCCGGGCCCGGCGTTGACGTACTTGTAGTGACACCACGCGGCCCAGTCCACGCCCCACTCGGACAGCGACAGCGGCACGTTGCCGACGGCGTGCGCGAGGTCCCAGCCGACGACCGCGCCCGCCCGCCTGCCCGCCGCGGTGATCGTCGGGATGTCGAGCAGCTCGCCGGTCAGGTAGTTCACGCCGCCGAGCAGGAGCAGCGCGACGCGGTCGCCTTGGGCGTCGAGGAAGGCGAGCACGTCCTCGGTGCGCAGCGTGTCCTCGCCGGCGCCGGGGTCGCAGCCGGATCACCGCGTCGTCGGGATCGTAGCCGTGCAGCGCGACCTGGCTGCGCACGGCGTAGGAGTCGGAGGGGAACGCGCTGTCCTCGATGACGATCGCGGGCCGCGCCGGTGTCGGCCGGTAGAAGCTCACCATCAGCAGGTGCAGGTTGACCGTGAGCGAGTTCATCGCGACGGTCTCCTCGGGGTGCGCGCCGACCAACCGGGCCAGCGGCGCTCGCGCAGGAACGCGTGGTAGGGCTTCCACGGCCGGTCGCCCTCGACGTGCCCCTCCACGCCCAGCTCGGCCCACGCCCGCAGCTCCTCGTCGAGGATCTCGCGGACGGCGCGCGGCTGCAGGCCCAGCGAGTTGCCCGCGAGATAGGCGGCCTCGGGGAAGCCGGCCGCCGGGCGCGGGCGGGACGAGGAAGTCGTGGCGCCGCCCCGGGGCGGGGTCGGTGGCGTCGAGGAAGCGGGCGCCCGCCTCGCTGAGGTCGACGGCGACGGTCATGCCGAGTGCTCCTCGGCCGGGGCCGGGGCCTCGCATGGTCATGCCGCCACCCCCGCGCCCAGGTACGCCGCCGCGTTGCCGCGCCAGCAGCTTAGCCCGCTCCGCGTCGGTGAGCAGCGGCGACGTGCGGATCAGCGCGCCCGGCCTCCGCCTCGCCGAGCGGGTACGGGTAGTCGCTGCCCAGCAGCACGTGCTCGGCGCCCAGGGTGTCGACGAGCAGCCGCAGCGCGGACGGCGTCGAACACGGCGGAGTCGACGCTGAACCGGCCGACGTACTCCCGCGGCGGCCGCGCCGAGGTGCCGACGACGTCGTGGCGGCCGTGCCAGGCGTTCTCGACGCGCCCGAGCCAGAACGCGAACGAGCCGCCGCCGTGGGCGAAGCAGATCCGCAGGCCTGGCGTCGACCCGGTCGAACACGCCGCCGAGGACCATCGCGAGGATCGAGAGGTGGGTCTCGGCGGGCATGCCGGTGAGCCACTGCGCCATCCAACGGCGGGTGCGCGGCGTGTCGGGCATGTCCCAGGGGTGCACGAACACCGGCACGTCTGCGGTCGGCGCAGTGCTGGAGGAACGTGACGATGCCCGCGTCGTCGAGGTCGCGGTCGCCGACGTGGTTGCCGATCTCGACGCCGCGGTGGCCCGCGTCGAGGGCCCGGTCGAGCTCGCGGCAGGCGGCGTCGGTGTCCTGCAGCGGCACCTGGCAGAACGGGACGAGCCGCTGCGGGGCCTGGGCGGCGATGTCCAGCGCGAGGTCGTTGAGGATCGCGGCGGTGGCGGCGGCCGCACCCGCGGGCTGGTCGTAGGAGAAGAAGACCGGCGTGGGGGAGAGCACCTGCCGGTCGACGCCGCAGCGGTCCATCGCCGCGAGCCGGACGTCGGCGTTCCACGCGTCGTCGGTGATCCGGCGGAACTCCCTGTCGCCCAGCATGATCGTCGCCTCGGCAGGGCCCGTCGACCCGCAAGCGAGGGCCGGTCGCCCGTGCCGGGCAGCGGTGGCCAGCCGTGCGGCACGTAGTGGGTGTGGACGTCGGTGACCGGGTGCACGCCTCGATCATCGGCCGTCCCCGCGCCGATCCGCCATCGCCGAACTGCGCCTACCGCGTTCGCCCATGCGGAGTCGTGATCATGCCACCCACGGGGTCGTCAGTGCGCCGGTGGGATCGGGCAGTTGCACCACGGGCAGCACTGCTCTGGCGTGCGTCGGCCCGTTCTCCGTCGGGCGGCCAACATCTCGCGTTCGACCGCCAGCATGCCGCGTTGGAGGTCGAGCTCCTGCCGTTCCTCGGCGATCCGCCTCCGTTGATACGCGCCCGTCTTCATCGCCGTGCCGACCAGCGCGGAGAGCACCGTCAGGGCGAGGACGCCCAGGGCGAACACGGTGAGGTCGAGATCCATTGCTGGCCTCCCATGCAGGCGCGGCCTTGATCGTGCATCTGCACGTGCATCTGCACGAGACCGTACTGGGGTGATCTTCGTAGGGCAACGCATCGGGTGAACCCGGCCGGTCAACCCGGTGACCTGCTGCTAGCGTCCGCGCCATCGGGTGGTCACCGGTGCGAGGGGATCCGCGAGTGGACGGGTGCTACGTGGGCCGGGTCGCCGTCGACGACCCCCTGCATCCGATCCTGTGCCGCGTCGTCGACGAGGGCATGGGAGTCGATCACGCGCGCTCGTTCAGCGCGTTCCGGCTGAACGGCAGCAACGAGGTCTACGGCTACGAGGAGTGCGGCACCGGCGTCAAGCTGGTGTGCAAGTTCTTCGGCAGGCGCTTCGGCTGGGACCGCCAACGCGCCGCGTGGACGGCCGACCGCGAGTTCCACAGCTACAAGAGGCTGCGCCGCTATGCGCTCGTCGGCTCGCCGCACCACGTGATTCAGCCGCTGGCGCTCGAACGCGAGATCAACTGCGTGCTCGTGCTGGAGTACTACGGCGGTGAGCAGCTCAGCCGGGCCATCGACGGTGCGGTCCACTGCGGCGACGACGCGCGGCTCTACGCCCGGCTCACCGCGCTCGGCTTCTACCTCGCCACCCAGCACAACCGCACGGCCGACGACGCGCGCGTGGATTTCGCCGACGACACCGCCTACCTCGACGCCCAGCTGGCCACCCTCCGCGGGATCGGCCGGATCGGCTCGTGGGACGAGGACGAGCTCCGCTGGCTGTCGGGCCTCTGGCGGATGCGGGAACGGATGTGGTCCGACCAGCAGGTGTGGCTGCACGGCGACGCCACGCCCGCGAACTTCCTCTTCGGCGACGGCATGGACGTCGCCGCGATCGACCTGGAGCGGATGAAGCGCGGCGACCGCATGTTCGACGTCGGGCGGGTCGCCGGGGAGCTGCAGCACGCGTTCATGCTGGGCACCGGCGCCCCCGACCGCGCGGAGCCGTTCATCGGCCACTTCCTGTGGGAGTACGCCGCCCACTTCCCCGACCGGGACGCGGCGTTCGCGTCGATCACCTCGCGGCTGCCCTACTACATGGCGGTCAACCTGCTGCGCGTCGCCCGCAACGACTACATCGGGCGCGAGCACGGCGCCCGGCTGGTCGCCCAGGCGAAGGAACTGCTGCGCGCGCCGTAGGCTCGCACGCGGCATGAACGGGATCAAAGCGGTCGTCTTCGACGTCAACGGCACGCTGGTCAACATCCGCACCGAGGAGGACAACGCGGTCTTCCGGGCCCTCGCTCACGTGCTCGCCTACTCCGGCATCGCGCTGGGCCGCGAGGAGGTGCGCGCGGCGTACGCCGCGCTACTGGCCGAGCAACGCGCCGCCGCCACCGAGGCGCATCCGGAGTTCGACGTGGTGGCGATCTGGGCGCAGTTCGTCGAGCGGCACGCCACGGCGTTCACCCGCGCGCTGCCCGCCGCCCGGCGGGACTGGCTGCCGCTGCACCTCGCGGAGACCCAGCGGGCGGTGTCGCGGCGACGGCTGCGGCTCTACCCGCACGTCCGCCCCGTGCTCGACGCACTGGCGGCCCGCTTCCCGCTCGCGGTCGTGACCGACGCGCAGAGCGCCTGGGCTCGCGGCGAGCTGCACAGCATGGGCCTCGACGGCTACTTCGACCCGGTCGTGGTCTCCGGCGACCACGGGTTCCGCAAGCCCGACCGGCGGCTGTTCGAGCACGCGCTCACCGCGCTGGGCGTGACCGCCGAGCACGCCGTCTACGTCGGCAACGACATGCACCGCGACATCTACGGGGCCCGCGAGGCCGGGATGCGCACGGTGCAGTTCGCCTCCGGCCAAGGCACGCAGTCCTACCCCGATACCCGGCCCGACCACGTCGTCGACGACCACCGCGCGCTGCTCCCGCTCCTCGGCATCGCCTCGCGGGGGCGCTGAGCGGAGCTCGCTCGGCGTGGGGAAACGGCGAACTCACCGTGCCCGGGTGGGGGACTCACCGTGGCGAGGCGGGGGACTCACCGTGGCGAGGCGGGGGACTCACCGTGGGGGCGCCCTCGCCGCCTGACGCGTGCCGACGGTGTGTCACGGTCGGGCGATTCGGGCAGCGGCCCGGCCGGCCGCGGCGGCGAGCGTCTCCGCGTCGGCGGTGCGCAGCTCGCCGTCGCGCACCACCGCCGCGCCGCCCACGAACAGGTGCGCAAGCCGGGGCGCGCCGAACACGAGCGTGCAGACGGGGTCGGCGATGCCGCTGCCGGCGAGGCCGTCGACCCGCCAGACCGCCACGTCCGCGAGCTTGCCCACCTCCAGCGTCCCCAGCTCGCCGTCCCGGCCGAGGCAGCGCGCGCCGCCGACCGTCGCCGCGCGCAGGCTCTCCCGCGCGGTGAGCGCGAGCGGGCCGCCGCGGAACCGGGCCGCGAGCAGGGCCTGGTGCAGCTCGTCGACCATCCGGCCCGACTCGTTGGACGCCGCGCCGTCCACGCCGAGCCCGACCGGCACGCCCGCGTCGAGCAGGTCGCGCAGCCGCGCGATGCCCGAGCCCAGCCGGGCGTTGGACGTGGGGCAGTGCGCGACGCCGGTGCCCGTGGCGGCGAAGCGGGCGATCGCCGCGTCGGACAGGTGCACGCAGTGCGCGAGCCACACGTCCGCGCCGAGCCAGCCCAGGTCCTCGGCGTACTCGACGGGCGTGGCGCCGAACGTCTGCAGGCAGAACTCCTCCTCGTCGACGGTCTCGGCCAGGTGCGTGTGCATCCGCACGCCCGCGCGGCGGGCCAGTGCCGCGGAGTCGCGCATCAGCTCGGCCGTCACGGAGAACGGGGAGCAGGGCGCCACCGCGATGCGGACCATCGCGTCGGGGGCGGGGTCGTGCCAGCGGGCGATGGCGTCCTCGGTCGCGGCGAGGATGGCGTCGTGGTCCTCGACGACCGCGTCCGGCGGCAGCCCGCCCTGTGACGCGCCGAGGTTCATCGAGCCCCGGGTGGGGTGGAACCGCAGGCCGACGCGTCGGGCCGCGGCGATCTCGGCCTCCAGGAGGTCGCCCGCGCCGGTGGGGAAGACGTAGTGGTGGTCGGTGCTCGTGGTGGTGCCGGTGAGCGCCATCCAGGCGAGGTTCGCGGCGGCCGAGTCGTGCACGAGGTCGGCGTGCAGCCGGGCCCAGACCGGGTAGAGCGTGGTGAGCCAGCCGAAGAGGGTGTCGTCGGTGGCGTAGCCGCGGGTGATCCACTGGTAGAGGTGGTGGTGGACGTTCACCAGGCCAGGCGTCACGAGCAGGCCGGTGCCGTCGATCCGCTCCGCGCCGGGAAGGTCGGGGGCCGGGCCTGCGCCGATCGCCGTGATCCGGTCCCCGTCGAACGCGAGGTAGCCGCTTGCGTGTTCGGTGTTCGCAGCGTCGACCGTTGCGATGTGGCATCCGTCGAGCACGATCATCGCTGCATTGTGCGGCATGCTCGGCGCATCGGCGTTCCCGCGAGGAGGATCCATGGCCACGGTCGCTGAGGTCATCGGCACGGTGTTGGCGCGGCTCGGCGTCGGGCACGCGTTCGGCGTGGTGGGCAGCGGCAACTTCCACGTGACGAACGCGCTCCGCCAGGGCGGGGTGCCGTTCGTCGCGGCGCGCCACGAGACCGGGGCGGCGATGATGGCCGACGCCTACGCGCGCACGTCCGGCACGGTGGCGGTGCTCTCCCTCCACCAGGGCTGCGGCCTCACCAACGCGCTCACCGGGATCGCGGAGGCGGCCAAGAGCCGCACGCCGCTGCTGGTGCTGGCCGCGGACACGGCGGGCGCGGCCGTGCGGTCCAACTTCCGCATCGACCAGGACGCCGCGGTGCGCGCGGTCGGCGCGGTGCCCGAGCGGGTGCACACGGCCGCGTCGGCCGTCGACGACGTCGTGCGCGCCTACGGCACGTGCGTACGACAGCGGCGCACGGTGGTGCTCAACCTGCCGCTCGACGTCCAAGCCGCCGCGGGTTCGCCGCCTCCCGGGACGATCACCGTGGCGCCGTGGGGGCCGCCGCGCGCGGATCCGGCGTCGGTGGCGGCGCTCGCCGCGCTGCTGGACGGGGCGCAGCGTCCGGTGTTCATCGCGGGCCGGGGCTCCCGCCACTCCGGGCCCGCGGTGGCGGCGCTCGCCGAGCGGTGCGGCGCGCTGCTCGCCACCTCGGCGGTGGCGAACGGGCTCTTCGCGGGCGACGCGTGGACGTTGGGCATCTCCGGCGGGTTCGCCACCCCGCTGGCCGCGGAGCTGATCGCCGCCTCCGACCTGGTCGTGGCCTGGGGGGCGGCGCTCACGATGTGGACCACCCGGCACGGTGCGCTCATCGGGCCGGACGCGACGGTCGTGCAGGTCGACGACGACGGGGCGGCCCTCGGCGCGCAGCGGCCGGTGCACCTGGGGGTGCTCGGCGACGTCGGGGCGACCGCGCGGGACGTCCTCGCCGCGGTCGTGGGCGGCCCGGGGCAGCGCACCGAGGAGGTCGCCAAGCGGATCGCGGCCGAGGGCCGGTGGAACGACCTGCCGCTGCCCGACGAGGCGGACGGTGGCGCTGACGGCCGGATCGACCCCCGGGTGCTGTCCGCGGCGCTGGACGACCTGCTGCCCGCCGCGCGCACGCTGGGCGTCGACTCCGGCAACTTCATGGGCTACCCGAGCGCCTACCTCGCGGTGCCCGATGCGGCGGGGTTCTGCTTCACCCAGGCTTTCCAGTCGATCGGGCTGGGCCTGGCCACCGCGATCGGCGCGGCGCTCGCCCGCCCCGACCGGCTGCCGGTCGCCGCGCTCGGCGACGGCGGCTTCCTCATGGGCATCTCCGAGCTGGAGACCGCCGTCCGGCTGGGCCTCGGCCTGCTGATCGTGGTGTACGACGACGCGGGCTACGGGGCGGAGTTCCACCACTTCCCGGACGACGACCACGCCACCGTGCGGTTCCCCGAGACGGACCTCGCGGCGATCGCGGCGGGCTACGGCTGCGCCGCCGCGACCGTGCGGGCGCCCGGCGACCTGGCCGTCGCCCGCGAATGGCTCGCCGGTCCCCGGGACCGCCCGCTCCTGCTGGACGCGAAGGTCCGCGCCGACGCGCCCTCCTGGTGGCTGGCCGAAGCCTTCAAGGGCCACTGACCCAACCCGGTGAGTCCCGCAAACGAGCGCGGTGAGTCGCGCAAACGAGCGCGGTGAGTCGCGCAAACGAGCCCGGTGAGTCGCGCAAACGAGCCCGGTGAGTCGCGCAAACGAGCACGGTGACTTCGGGCGATCGGGCGCTGGGGTGCCTGCGGGCGTGGCGGGATCGCGATCTCGCCGTGGCGAGGCGGGGGACTCACCGTGGCGAGGCGGGGGACTCGCCGTGGCGAGGCGGGGGACTCACCGAGGGGGAGAATGGCGTCGTGATCACCGGCGCGCACGCCATCCTCTACAGCACCGACGCGGAGGCCGACCGGGCCTTCCTCCGGGACCTGCTCGGCACGACGACGGTCGACGCCGGGGGCGGCTGGCTCATCCTCGCCCTGCCGCCCGCGGAGGTGGCCGTGCACCCGACCGACGGGCCTTCGCAGCACGAGCTGTACCTCCTCTGCGACGACATCGAGGCCACGTACGCCGAGCTCACGGCCCGCGGCGTGGTCGTCGAGAGCGGGATCAGCGACCAGGGCTGGGGGCGCCTGATCACCATCCGGCTCCCCGGCGGCGGCCCGCTGGGCGTGTACGAGCCGCGCCACCCCGTCGCGGCCGGGTCCTAGGAGTCCCGCCCGGCCAGCGCCGCGACGGCGAGCGTGTGGTCGCCCGCGATCACCGCGAGCAGGTGGTTCATCCGCTCGGCGTTCGTCCGGTCCCGCCAGTGCGTGAACAGGTCGGCGGCGTCGTCGAGCGGCCGCCGCCCGTCAGCCTTGTGGATCTCCAACGTGAGCGAGGGGCCGTCGGGCGCGGTGGTCTCGTCGGCGGCGCGCAGGAGGGCGGCGAGCCCGTCCGGCCCGTACAGCGGGTCGAGCGAGCCGCGGCCGTTGTGGGCGAACGGGATCGGCGGGCGGAAGAGGAAGCTGCGGTGATCGGGCGTGCCCGGCAGCAACGGATGGCCGTCGTGCAGGTGGTGGTGCACCGTGCGGCCCAGCGCGCCCGCGGCCCGGACGAGGTCCAGCACCGCGGGCAGGGCGGCGGCCACGCATTCCTGGACGGCGTCGACGAACTCGGGCAGCCGCGGATCGTCCAGTGCCAGCGCAGGCACGTCCGGGTGCAGCGCGGCGAACCGGTCCCGAGCGCGCCGGATGCCGACGTGCCCGACGTCGATGCAGAGCCCCACGCCGTCGGCGTCCCGCAGCCCCTCGCCGATCTCCAGGAACAGCGCGGGGTCCATGCCCGCGGCGTACTCGAGGTAGACCGTCGGCCGGTCGGCGCGCCCGAGCCCACGCAGCGCCGCCACGACCTGCGGCACGTCCGCCGCCATGCCCGCCTGGTCGTGCACGACGAAGCCAGCCACCCGCCCGGCGAACCGCGCCGTGAACGCCTCGACGGCGGCCTGGCCTGCGGAGCTGCGGACGTCGATCGCCCGGTCCAGGTGGACGATCGGCCGGTCGGGGGCGAACCGCAGCACCGACTCCAGCCCGTCGGGGGAGTGGGCGTAGACCTCGGCGGGCATGCCCTGCTGGGCGAACCGCAGCCGGGCCAGCCGCAGGAGCGCGTCGTCGCCGCCGAACCGCTGCTGGAACAGCCCGCGCACCACCGGTGCCTGCCGCGTCGGGCGGGTCAACGACTGCGTCGCGGGGAGGTCGAAGACCGCGACGGACTGCTCGGTTTCGTTGTGGGGACGCCCCCTCGTCCGGTCCGTGGCCACGACGATCTGTCCGGGCCGCAGGAACGCCACGCCTTCGATGGCGGTGAAGCGCGGCCTGCCCGCGCGGTCGCGGGGGAACTTGTGCACGACGCCCTCGTCGACCGTCCACGTCGCGGGGTCGAGGCGGCCGAGCCACAGCGCTGAAGACTCCTGAGAGACGACCGCGATCCGATCACCCGCGACGGCGACGGCCGAGTAGTCGGCGAACGACAACGGAAGCCGGATCGTCGGCGATCCGCGTCCACCGGTCGTCGGCCTCGGTGAACACGGGGAGGCGTTTGCCGCCCGCCTCGCGCAGCCCGAGCAGGTGGGTGCGGCCGTCGTGGCGCACCACGGCGAGCCCCTCGACGCCCTTGTTCTCCTCCTTCAGCGGCACGTCGAGGATCTTGGCCGCGACCAGCTGGTAGCGGTTGTCGTACTCCTCGACGAGCGCGTGGTACGGCGGCCCGTCCGGCAACGCCTCGACCAGCACGAACAGCCGCCGGGTGGCGGGGTCGGCGGCGATGTCCTCGTAGCCGTGACCCCGTCCGCCGCGCAGCGGGATCTCGCGGCCGGGGAGGGCCAACCCGGGGTCCAAGAGGGCCACCGAGCCGGTGTTGTCCGAGATGACCAGCAGCAGGCCGTCGCGCACCAGCACGCCGCTGGCCTCCCGACGCTTCTTGACACCCACCAGGTCGGCGACCCGGGCGCGGCGGACCAGCGTGAGAGCGCTCACCGCCCACCCGGGCGGAACTCCACCGGGAAGGCGTCGCCTACGCCTCGTGGGTGGGTTCGGCGGAGCACGGCGAGCTGTTCGCGGGCGCGGTCGTGACGCATGCGCACATAGTGCGTGACCGCCTGGATGCTCGTCTCCCCGCGGTGCAGTTCGAACTGCTTGCCGTTGGCCAGGAACACGTCGTCGTTGCTGAACTGACGGCCGGTGTGCGGCGGCCCGTGCGGCGTGTCGGATTCCAGGTAGGCGGCCTCCTGGACGCGGTCCCACAGACCGCCACCGTCGGGTCCGATCCGGCCGGTGACGGTGTCGGGCGCGAACGTCGTGTCGAGCAGGTGCTCGAGGTGGTCGAGGTAGTACCGCAGGAGCTCCGGGTTGCGCAGGAGGTTCGTCACCAACGGGATCCGGGACCGGCGGTGCGGCGCGTGGTTGTGGGCGCAGTAGCGCTCGGTGGCGGCGGGCCAGTCCACGATGTCGGCGTACTGCCACGGCTCGCCGAAGTAGTCGATGCCGAAGCTGTTGTCGTAGTCCCACGGCAGGAACGTGAACCACGGCTCGCCGTCGGGACGCGAGTTGTAGAGGTAGTAGTTCGACGGGGTCGCGAAGTAGTTGTCCCAGCTGCCGAGCAGGATGTTCACCCCGGCCCAGCGCAGGAACGTGCGGGTGTCGAACACCTGCTCCAGCCCGGCGCGGTAGGCGTCGGTGGCGAAGCGGTCGTCGCCGCCGGGGAGGCCGGTGCCGTCGATGGCCCGGATCAGCGCGGCGAGGTCGTCGTAGGTGCCGGGGTCGCCGTGGAGGTCGTAGGTGGGGTCGTCGCCGTCGACGCGGTACTGGCGGCCGCTGTCGTCGCCGTCGGGGCCGACCCGCCGCTCCAGCGTGGCGCAGCCCAGGGTGCCGCAGCCCGCCTTGTAGAGGTTGCCCTCGTCCGCGGATCCGAAGCGGTCGTGCAGGTAACGCCGGTCGACGTCCTCGACCACGCTGAACAGGCCGCGGTAGCGCCCGTTGATGGTGAGCTTGGCGTAGGTGTGCCGGGACGCGGGCACCCCGGCCTCGGCGAAGGCGCGCCACGCCAACGCCTCGCGCATCTGCGAGGGATCGTTGTACATGGCCTTGAGGTTGATCCGGGCCAGCCCGAGGAAGCGGTCGGTCAACGTCGCGCGCCAGGACCGCTTCGGGACGTTGAGCGTGCGGTTGCCGGTGTTGCCGAGGGCAAACGCGGTGGTCGTGAACAGCACGCCCGCGGCGTCCGGGGGCGGGGTCGGGCGGGCGTCGTTCGGCGTGGTCGGCCACAGCGCCAAGCGCGCCCCGGCGGGCGCGGTCACCGGGCCGCGCAACGTCGGTGCGCCCTCCGGCCAGCCGTCGACGTCGACGACGTGCATCGGCTCGGCGAAGAACGCGTCCTTGTCGAGGAGGACGGGCTGGTAGGGGGCGAGCGCGGTGTGCGGCACGGTGGCGGCGCCGTCGGCGAGCAGGTCGAACAGCGCGTCGTACTCGGCCGTGGTGTGCAGCGAGCCGTCACCGCGCCCCGCGGCCTCGTTGGCCCGGGCGGCGAGGTCACGCGCCGGACCCGCCGGGAGCCGCGTGAACACGAGCGCGCGCTCGTCGATCAGCTTCCGGAAGCCCTTGCGGTCTGTTGTCTGGTCCACGGGGGGAGGAGGTCGGTTTCCCGGCCGCTGATACCAGCGTTACGGGAGGCCACCCGGGCGGCGCACCGTGAGGAGCTGCTCGAAGAACCCGCCGATCTCGCGTTCGCGGTCGACGAGGTGCACCTCCAGGATCCAGTGGCACTGCCTGCCGACGCGGTCGGTGCGGCGCATCGGGCCGTCGCTGCCGGGCGCGATGTAGCTCTCGATGCGCTCGCCGTCGATCATCTCGTGCGGGAACTCGCCGACGAGATGGCCGCTGTGCGGGCCGCCGAACGTCCAGCCCGCGGCCTCGGCGAGGCCGACGACGTGGGCGTAGAGCTGTGCACCCGTGACGTCGGGACGGGCGTCGAAGAAGTCCCGGCCCGCCGGCGAAGACCTTGGGGAGGTCGGCGGCGAGGCGGTGTTTGACGGGGTCGTCGCCGAGCACGTAGGTGCGGCCGAAGTCGGCCTCCCACTCGGCGAAGATCGGCCCGAAGTCGAGGAAGACGATGTCGTCCTCGGCGATCGTGCGGTCGGGCGGGTTCTCGCGGTAGGGCTGGAGCGTGTTGGGCCCCGAGCGCACCACGCGCTTGTGCCAGTGCTTGCGCGTGCCGAACAGCTCCGCGCCGAGATCCCGTACGGCGTCGCTGACCTGCGACTCCTGCAGGCCGGGCGCCACGAGCCCGCGCTCGGTGACCGCCGCGAAGAGCGCCTCCGCCTTCTCCTCGGCCACGGCCAGCTGCCGGATCCGCTCGGCTTCGGCAGTCGTGGTCATCGGCCCCACGTTAGGACGTCGCGCGCGCCAGCGGCTAGGTTCTCCGGATGGGCGACCCGACACCGGACATTCAGGAGTGGGTCGCCGCGGCGGCGCGGCAGCTCGGCCTCGACATCGCCGAGGCTGACCAAGACGCGCTGGTCACCGCCGTCCTCGACCTCACCGCCGACGTCGCGCACGGCGTGAACCGGCCCGCCGCGCCCGTCACGGCGTTCCTCGTGGGCCTCGCGGCCGGGCCGGGCCGCCGATCCGGTGGGCGCCGTGCCCGACCACATCGCGGCCGTGCGTGACCTCGCCGCGCTGTGGGCGCCGCCCTGACGCTTCGGTTCGCCGTCGCCGCCCGACTTCGCACCCTTTCGCGGCACTCCGCACCCCATCGGCGGGGTGCGAAGTGACGTCAAAGGGTGCGCAGTCGCGGCCGGATGGGTGGGGCGTCAGGCGATCACGCGGTGGCCGCCGTCCGGGGTGCGGGTGGTCCGGCCGGTGCGCGCGAGCAGCTCCAGCAGCGGCACGGCGACCCGCCGGGAGGTTCGCAGCGCCTGTCGCGCCTCGCTGAGGGTGAACTCCGGCCCGAGCCCGGCCAGCACGTCGAGGGCCTGCTCGTCGGCGCCGGGGAGCAGGACGACGCCGTCGGCGATGCGCAGCAGCTCACCGGCCCGCACCAGCGACGCGAGCTGGCGTGGGCCCAGCCCCAGCTCGGCCAGGCGGCCCGCGTCCGGCGCGGCGAACGGGTCCGCGGCGAGGTCGGCGCGCAGCCGGTCGAGCGCGGCGCGCAGGGCGGCGGGCGTGCCCTTGGGCGTGGACGGTGCCGACCCGCCCGTCGCGCACGACGAGGTCGGCCCGTTCGGCGAGGCGCAGCATCGGCTCGATCAGCCGCGTGTCGGGCAGGCCCGCGGCGCGGCGGGCCGCCTCGACCGGCAGGCCGGGGTCGATGGGGTCCGCGGCGTCGTGCGCGGCGAGCGCGGCGGCGAGCGCGGCCGCCCGCTCCACGGCGCATCTCCGGCGCGATCAGCCACCCTGCGGTCGCGGGCCCCAGCGCGTCGAGATCGGCGGCGGGCACGCCCATCGCCCGCAGGTCGGCGCGCCGCACCAGCCCGCGGCGGGCCAGCTCGCCCGCCGCGTCCGGCGTGCCGGTCATCGTCGCCAGCAGCGGCGCGCGCGGGCCGCCGCCGCGCCCCTGCGGCCGCAGCTCGGGCGGCCGCACGTCGAGCACGACGAGGCCCGCGGCGACGACGCGACGCCCGGGGTCGCGCAGCACCGCCCGGTCGCCGATCCGCAGCGGGAGCGGGCGGCCCAGCTGCAGCCGGACGGTGTCGGCGCCCAGCGGGCGCACCCGCACCGTCGTGGCCACCGACCCGACGTGCAGCGTCAGCTCCGCGGGCAGCGAGCCGGGGTCCACCGCAGCGCCGGGGTCCACCGCAGCGCCGGCCGGGGGCGCCGCGCCGCCGCCCGCCGCGCTGCCAGCCGCGCCGCCGCCCGCGCCGCCGCCGCGCCGCCGCCGCGCCGCCGCCGCGCCGCCCGCGCGCGCCGCCGCCGCCGCGCCGCCCCGCCCGCCGCGCCGCCGCCCGCTGCGCCGCCCCCGCCGCCGCCGCGCCGCCGCCCGCCCGCCGCGCCGCCGCCCGCTGCGCCGCCCGCCCGCCGCGCCGCCGCCCGCTGCGCCGCCCCCGCCCGCCGCGCCGCCGCCCGCTGCGCCGCCCCCGCCCGCCGCGCCGCCGCCCGCTGCGCCGCCCCCGCCCGCCGCGCCCCAGCCGCCCGCCGCGCCCAGCCGCCCGGAGCGCTTCCGGCACCGGGAGCGCCCGCCACGTCTCCGGCGCCCGGGGCGCCGCGCAGCCCGATCAGCCGCCCGTCCAGGGTCGAGACGGCGAGCCAGGCGTCCGGCGTCAGCAGCGCGTCGCCGCGGGCGATCGCGTCCCGCGGCACGCCGCGCAGGTTGACCGCGACCCGCGCCACGCCGCGGACCCGCGCCACCTCCGCCCCGAGGCTCTGCAGCCCCCGCACGGTGACCCGGCGGCGGCCGGTGGCGGTGGCGAGCTCCAGCTCGTCGTCGACCTTGATCCGGCCCGCGCCGAGCGTGCCGGTGACGACGGTGCCCGCGCCGCGGATCGTGAACGCGCGGTCGACCCACAGCCGCACGTCGGCGGCGTCGTCGGCCGTGGGCAAGCCCGGTGACGAGCGTGTCCATCGCGGCTGCGCAGCTCGGCCATGCCCGCCCCGGTGGCCGCCGACACGGCCACGGCGTCGATCCCGGCCAGCGGGGTGCCCGCGAGCCGCTCCCGGGCCTCCTCGACCGCCAGCTCCGGCTCCATCAGGTCGCTGCGCGTGACGACGAGCAGGCCGTGCCGCACCCCGAGCGCCACCAGCGCGTCGACGTGCTCGCCGGTCTGCGGCATCCAGCCCTCGTCCGCGGCGACGACGAGCAGCACGGCGGGCACCGGTCCGACCCCGGCGAGCATCGTGGTGACGAACCGCTCGTGGCCGGGGACGTCGACGAACGCGACCGGCCCGGACGGCAGGTCGGTCCAGGCGAACCCGAGGTCGATGGTCATGCCGCGGCGCCGTTCCTCGGCGTAGCGGTCGGGCTCCATCCCGGTGAGCGCCCTGACCAGCGTCGACTTGCCGTGGTCGACGTGCCCGGCGGTGGCTAGGACGTGCATGCCCGTGCGGCGGCAGCCAGCGCCGCGTCGTCCTCCGGGGCGATCGCGCGCAGATCCAGCAGGCAGCGCCCGTGCTCGAGGCGGCCCAGCACCGCGGGCTCGCCCGCCCGCAGCGCGGCGGCGAACCGCTCGGGCAGGGCCACCGCCGCGCTGGGCAGCACCACGTCCGGTGCGCCGCCGCCGCCGACCCGCGCCTCGGTCGCCCGGGCCTCGGCGCCGACGTCGGCGAGCGCCGCCGGCCAGCCGCTCGGCCCGCCGATGCAGGTCGGCCGGGTCGGCGTCGAGGAACCGCCGGACGGGTGGGCGGGGCCCGCGCAGCGTGGCCTCCAGCGCGGCCAGCGTGAGCTTGTCCACCCGCATCGCCCGGGCCAGGGGATGGCGGCGGATCCGGGCGACGGCCTCGGCGCCCGCCCCCGGCGCGCCGAGCACCAGCCCGGCCTGCGGGCCGCCGAGCAGCTTGTCGCCGGACGCCGTGACCAGCGCGGCGCCCTGGCGCGAGCGCGGTGGCGGCGTCGGGCTCGTCGGGCAGCAGGGGGTGCGGGGCGAGCAGGCCCGACCCGATGTCGGCGACGACGGGCACGCCGAGATCGGCCAGCTCGTCGACCCCGCAGGCGCTGGTGAACCCGCGCACCACGAAGTTCGACGGGTGCACCTTGAGCACGAACGCGGTGTCCTCGCCGATGGCCGCCGCGTAGTCGGCGCGGGTGACCCGGTTCGTCGTGCCGACCTCGCGCAGCCGGGCCCCGGTCGCCTCCAGCAGCGCGGGGATGCGGAAGCCGTCGCCGATCTCCACCAGCTCGCCGCGGGCGACGACCATCTCCCGGCCCTGCGCCAGCGTCAACGCGACGAGCGCGAGCGCCGCGGCGCCGTTGTTCGCGACGTGCGCGGCCGCAGCGGCGGGCACGGCAGCCAGCAGCGCGCCGACCGCGCCCGCGCCGCGCGGGCCGCGCTCGCCGGTGGCCAGGTCCAGCTCCACGTCGCACGTGCCCGCCGCGACCGCAAGCGCCGCGCGGGCCGCGTCCGACAGCGGCGCCCGCCCGAGGTTCGTGTGCAGCAGCACGCCGGTGGCGTTGAGGACCGGGCGCAGCGTGGTGGCGGTGGCGGGCAGCGCATCGAGCGTGGCGTCGACGACCTCCGACGGGGCCAACGCGCCCTCCCGCACGGCCTGCTGCGCCGCAACGACCGCGGCCTTGACCCGCACGCGCCCCAGCCGGGCCGTGGCGTCGGCCAACCGGGGATCGGCCAGCACCATGTCGGTGCGAGGGACACCCCGCCGCGGATCCACCCGTCGATCCTACGGCCGTAGGGTGCGGTCATGGTCGACTCCGTCCCGCCCCGCCGCCTCACCCAGTTCAGCCACGGCGCCGGTTGAGCCTGCAAGCTCGCCCCCGACGAGCTCGCGCAGGTCCTGCGCACGCTGACCCCGGCCCGCCATCCGGACCTCCTCGTCGGCACCGACACCGGTGACGACGCGGCCGTCTGGCGGCTGGACGCTGCGCGCGCGCTGGTGGTGACCACCGACTTCGTCACCCCCGTCGTCGACGACGCCCGCACGTGGGGCCGGATCGCGGCGCAGAACGCGGTGTCGGACGTCTACGCGATGGGCGGGCGGCCGCTGTTCGCGCTGAACCTCGTGGCGTGGCCGCGCGACGAGCTGCCGCTCGCGCTGCTCGGCGAGGTGCTGGCGGGCGGCGCGGACATCGGGGCGGAGAGCGGCTTCGTGGTGGTCGGCGGCCACAGCGTCGACGACCCCGAGCCCAAGTACGGCCTGGCCGTCGTCGGCGAGGTGGCACCCGACGCGATCCTCACCAACACCGGCCTGCGCGACGGCGACGCGCTCGTGCTGACCAAGGCGCTCGGCATCGGGGTGGCCACGACGGCGATCAAGCGGGGCGCGGCGTCCGACGACGCTCCAGGCGGCGGCGGTGGCGTCGATGACGGCGAGCAACGGCCCGGCCGCTCGGGCGGCGGTCGCGGCGGGGGCCACCGGCGCCACGGACGTCACCGGGTTCGGGCTGCTCGGGCACCTGGCCAAGATGGCGGCGGCGTCGGGCGTGGACGCCGAGATCGACGTCGCGGCGGTCCCGTTCCCGGCCGGTGTCCGCGCGCTGGCCGAGGCGGGGATCGTGCCGGGCGGCACGCGGCGCAACCTCGACTGGGTCACGCCGCCTGCTCGACGACGGCGGCTACGGCGAGGTCGACCGGCTGCTGCTCGCCGACGCGCAGACCTCCGGCGGGCTGCTGTTCGGGGCCACGCCCGACCGGGCCGCGGCGGCCGTCGCCGAGCTGGGGCCGCCCGCGGCCGTGATCGGCCGGGTGCGCGCCGGAACGGGCCGGATCACGCTGACGTGACGACGCGGACGCCTGAGACGCGCCTTCGGCGATGGCGGAAGAACTGGCGGAGGCGGACGGGAATCGAACCCGCCTGGCCGAGCTGCTCGACCACGTCGGTTTTGAAGACCGCGGGGGCCACCAGGCGCCCTCACGCCTCCCTGCGGGCCACCCTACCCATCGCCCGGATCGGTCTCGTCGTCCGGCCGAGCCGCTCGGGCCAGCAGGCTCGCGACGACCTCGGCGGCGGCGACCGGCAGACCGGCATGACGGTGAAGCCCAGCTCGGCGAGCCACTCCTCGGCCCGGGTGGCCGAGGCGACGTCGACGCCGCTCACGATCAGCCGCCCGTTCGGCGACGGGTTCGAAGAGGTGCGCGAGCCCGTAGTCGGCGCCCGCGCGCAGGCCGGTGAGCAGCTCGACCGTGGCCGCGACCACACCCCCGGTGTGCTCGGCGGTCGGGCTGGACACGACGAGCAGGCCGCCCGGACGCAGGTGGGGGGCCAGCGCGGCGGTGTAGCGCTCGGCGGGGGAGAGCGCCGCGTCGTCGTCGGGGGGCTCGGTGACCAGCGCGAGCGTGAACCCGGCGGCTGCGGCGTGATCGTCGGTGAGGAGATAGCGGCCCGCGGCCCGCCCGGCGGTGAGATCGGCGGCGACGTCGGCGGGCTCCGGCCCGGCTCGTCGAGCGGGTCGACCAGCCCGACGACGTGGCGGCCCGCCCGCAGCAGCGCCGCGGTGACCAACCGCGCGACCGGCGCGACGCCCGCGACCACGGCCGGGGCGCCCGATCCGCCGCGGGCGCGTCGTCGTCCACGCAGTCCTCTCCCGTCAGCGCGCCCCGACCGCGCAGGATGCAGCGCGTTCGCTCGGGTAGGCGTTACGGGAGCGACGGTGCGGTGACGACGGTACCCAGAGAACGCCTGCTTCCGGGAGTCCGAAGATGCATGCGCGCGATTGAGCAGGCGGAACGCCGGCGGCGAACGGCAGGTGAGGCCCGTGTTGGGTGCGGCGCGGGAGCGCTGCCGATGGTCGACGGCAATCGACCGCTCACGGTTCGGCGGGTCCATCCGTCGGGGTGATCCAGTGCGGCTGCGCTACGGTCGGCTTCTGTGGCCATCCCCCATATGGCGCACGCGGCTCCCCGACCGTATGGCACGCGATGCCGATGAACACGCCCGGAAGGTCCGGTATGAGGCTGGTCAGCGCTGATTCGAGCACTGGACAGTTCCCCGACCCGCCGGGCGACGACGGACCCAGCGGCGACGGCTCGACGACGCGGCTGCTCGTTCAAGCCCGTCTTCACCCGCGGCTCCGAGCGGCGACGGCGGCTGCTGGTGCGCGGCGGCTACCTGGCGGCGGCCTCGTGCGTGGCCTACCTCGCGATGGTGCTGGTGAGCGTCACCGCGTCGCCGTCGGCCCGGCCCGCGGCGAGCGCCGCGCCCGGAGCCGAGCAGCAGACCGCCGTGCAGCAGGTGACCCCGGAGCGTCCGTCGAAGACGCCGAGCGCCGCGCGCCACGCTCGCCGCGCGCTCCGGCCGGTCGGCGCCTGCGCCCGGTCCGGACGCGCCAGCCCCCGCCCGTCACCGCGGCCCCGACGGTGGCCGCCGTCGGCGTCGCTGGCGCCCACGGCGTCCGTGAAGCCGACCAAGAAGACCAAAGCCCCCTCGGCGTCCAAGCCGCGCCGAAGACGACCGCCGCCGCGCCTCCGGCGGCACCTGTGGTTCCGTAGCCCGTGCGGACTTCGGCGGATCACCCCGTCGCGAGTGCTGACGGGCGTGCTCGTCGAGCATGTTCGTGCTGGTGCTCGTTGGTCGCGGGCATCGCGAACGCCCGCGGCGGCAACGACGCCGCAGGCGAGCGTCCGGAGGGCAGCACCAGCGACGTCCCGAGGTCGGTCAGCGACGGCGGCCCCATCGTCGACGCGACCCGCGGCCAGCGTGACCTCGAGCGACGTGCCCCGCGGCACGATCGCGCTCACCTTCGACGACGGCCCCGACCCCGTGTGGACGCCGGAGGTGCTGGCCGTCCTCAAGAAGTACAACGTGCCCGCGACGTTCTTCGTGGTCGGCGCGAACGTCACCCGGTACCCGGACATCGTGGCCGCGATCCACGCGCAGGGCTCGGAGCTGGGCGTGCACTCGTTCTCCCACCCCGACCTCGGCACGAAGCCCCGCTGGCGCGTCGACCGCGAGCTGGCCGAGACGCAGCTGGCGATCTCCGGCGCCGCGGGCGTCACGACGTTCCTGCTGCGGCCGCCGTACTCCTCCAGCGCCGACGCGATCGACAACCTCGGCTGGACGCACCGTGCAGGCGGCGGGCGAGGACGGCTACGTCAGCGTCTTCACCACCGACGACAGCGAGGACTGGCAGCGGCCGGGCGTCGACGCGATCATCCGCAACGCCACGCCCAAGCCGAACGAGGACGGCGGGCTCGATCGTGCTCATGCACGACGCGGGCGGCGACCGGTCCGAGACGGTCGCCGCGCTGGACAAGTGGATCCCGCTGATGAAGGCCAAGGGCTACAAGTTCACGACCGTCAGCGGCGGCGCGAAGGGCATGCTCGGCGAGGTCGCCGCCTCGCCGCACGACCGGTTCACCGGCGGCGTGCTCGTGGCGACCCTCACCGTGGCCACCAGGATCGTGTCCGGGCTGAGCTACCTGCTGATCATCGTCGGCGTGCTCGTCGGCGTGCGGCTCGTGCTCATGGTGCTCTTCGCCCGCCGCCACGCCAAACGCAGGCGACGGCCCGGACTTCCGCTGGGGCCCACCGGTCGACGAGCCCGTCACCGTGATCGTGCCCGCCTACAACGAGATCAAGAACATCGAGGCGACCGTCCGGTCCATCGTGGCCAACGACCATCCGCTCGAAGTGCTGGTCGTCGACGACGGCTCCACCGACGGCACCGCCGACCTCGTGGAGTCGCTGGGGCTGCCGAGCGTGCGTGTGCTGCGGCAGCGCAACTCGGGCAAGCCCAAAGCGCTGAACGCGGGCATCCGGGCCGCCCAGCACGAGATCATCATCATGATCGACGGCGACACCGTGTTCGAGCCCGACACGGTGCGCCTGCTCGCCCAGCCGTTCGCGGACCCGACGATCGGCGCCGTCGCGGGCAACGTCAAGATCGCGAACCGGGACGAGCTCATCGGCCGGATGCAGCACATCGAGTACGTGGTGGGGTTCAACATCGACCGCCGCGTGCAGGACGTCACCGGCTCGATCATCACCGTGCCCGGCGCGAGCGGCTCGTTCCGCCGCAAGGCGCTGCTGGAGGTCGGCGGCCTGTCCACGGACACGCTGGCCGAGGACACCGACCTCACGATCGCGCTGGGCCGGGCCGGGTGGCGCGTGGTCTTCGAGGAGCGGGCCCGGGCCTGGACCGAGGCGCCCGCCACCATGGCGCAGCTGTGGAAGCAGCGCTACCGGTGGAGCTACGGGACCATGCAGGCGATGTGGAAGCACCGCCGGGCGATCCGCGAGAAGGGCTGGGCGGGCAAGGTCGGCAGGCGCGGGCTCGCGCACGTGGCCGCGTTCCACATCCTCCTGCCGCTGACCGCGCCGCTGGTCGACGTGTTCTTCCTCTACGGCCTCGTGTTCGCCGACCCGGCGCTCACGCTGCTGCTCGGCGCCGGGATGCTGGGCGTGCAGCTGCTGACGGCGCTGTACGCGTTCCGGCTGGAGGGCGAGCCGCTCGACGTGCTCTGGGTGTTCCCCGCGCAGCAGATCGTCTACCGGCAGCTGATGTACTCCGTGCTCATCCGCTCCGTCGCGAGCGCGGTGAGCGGCGTCGCGGTGCGCTGGCAGCGGATGAACCGCATCGGCGTGCTGAACAACCTGCTGCCCGAAGCAGCTCCGGTGGCGAGCCCGCCCGCGCGGCGGTCAACGACCACACGTCCGCGCTGGCGCTGGTCAGCGGCAACGAGCTGCAGCGGCGGCGCGGAAGCCGGTCGACGTCGGACACCGCGCCCGTCGCGGCGGTGACCGGCCGCGAGCGTTGGCTCGACCTGCTGAAGGTCGCGGCGCTGGCCCGCGTGATCGCTTCGGAGGTCGGCGCACCCGCGTACCTGTCGCTGTTCCCGGCGTGGGGCGTGCTGTTCGGGATCGGCGGCTCGATGATGGCGCGCTCGGCCCAGCACGAGCCCGAGGTCGACGTGATGGGGCACCGGCTGCGCCGGCTGCTGGTGCCGCTCTGGGCGTTCGGCATCGTGGCCGTGCCGCTCATGCTCTGGCAGGGCTGGGGCACGGCCGACCGACGAGAACACGTTCTACGTCGCCAACCTCGTCTTCTGGATCTTCCCGTTCCTCGACCCGCCCGGCAGCACCGCGGCGGTCGCCGTTCACCGGCGGGCTCTGGTACATCCGGGCGTGCTTGTGGTTCGTGCTGCTCACCCCGCTGATGCGGGCGGGCCTGCGGCGCAGCCCGTTGGTGGCCATGCTCGTGCCGCTCGTCGTCGTCGGGCTCGACGTCTGGCTGAACTGGGACCTCTCCTCCGGCGGCGGCACCGGACCCGCGCTGATGGACTTCTGCATCTACGCGCCCTGCTGGATGGTGGGCATGGCCCACCGCGACGGCACCCTGCGCCGGATCCACCCGGCCCTGCTCGGGCGTGCTCGCCGTCGCGGCGCTCGCGGGCGGCGCGGTGTGGACGAAGCTGCACGTCCCCGGCCTGGACATCGACGAGTCGCCGCTCAGCGCGGCGCTGATCTCGGTGGGTGCGGTCATCCTGCTGCTGAGCGTGTCGCCGCTCATGGCGTGGCTGGACCGGATTCCGGTGCTGCGCGGACTGCTCGGGCTGATCACCGGGCGCGCCCTGACGATCTACCTGTGCTACCCGGTCGCGATCGCTGCCGCGCCGCTCGTCGTCGCGCGGCTCGCGGCTGGGCACCGACGCGCGCACGCTGACGTTCACCGCGGTCGGGCTGACCGTGCTGGGCGTGCTCGCCGTTCGGCTGGGTGGAGGATCTCGCCGCCCGGCGACGGCTGGGCCTCCTCCCGCGCTCGGGGCGGAAGAGGAAGCGGAAAGACAAGACCGTCGGCCTGCGCCCGCCGATGCCGGAGGCGTCGCCGGTGTCGGTGCCTGCGCAGATGGGTCCGCCGTCGCCGGGGCAGCAGGCTCGGCAGCCGGTGTTGCAGCCGGTGGGCGGGCCGGCCCACCCGGTGTCTGCGGGCGGGCCGCCGCTCGTGGACGCCCGGCCCTCGCGCGGCCCGCACGCAACAGGGCCGCACGCCGCCGTCGGGGCGTGGTCGTCCAGGCCGCACGCGACCGGTCCGCACGCGGCGACACCCCACCAGCCTGCTCCGCAGCAGATGGGCGCGGGGCCGTCGGGTCCGCCGCACCCCGGTCCGCCGCACCCCGGTCCGCCGCACCCCGGCCCGCACAGCATCCCGGGCCGCTACACGTCGGCTCGCAGCACGTCGCCGCGCAGCGATCCGGTCCGCACCCTGCGGTTCCGCCGCGCGGGGGCGCGCCGAACGGCGGTCCGCCGCATCCGGGTCCGCCACACTCGGGCCGCCGGATGGGGGTTCGCTGCATTCGGGGCCGCCGCATTCCGGGCCGCCGCACTCCGGGCCGCCGCACTCCGGGCGCCGCACTCCGGGGCGCCGGATGCGGGTTCGCTGCATTCGGGGCCGCCGCATTCCGGCGCGCCGCATTCCGGGCCGCCGGATGCGGGTTCGCCGCATCGGGGGCCGCCGCATTCCGGGGCGCTGGATGGGGGTGGGCCGCACCTCGGGCCGCCGCATCCCGGGTCGGCACGCCCCGGGGCGCAGGATGGGGGTCCCCCGCATTCCGGACCGCCACATGCCGGGCCGCCGCAGCCCGACCCGCAGCACGTCGCCGCACAGCGGTCCGGTCCGCACGCTGCGGTTCCCCCGCGCCCCGCCGCGCCGGATGCGGGTCCGCCCCACGTCGGCCCGCCGCCCTCCGGCCCGCCGCGTCGCGGGCCGCAGCAGCCCGGTTCGCCGCATCCCGGCGCACAGCACCCCGCACCGGCCCGACCGATGCGGGGCCAGCCGAGGCCGGGTCAGCCGGGGCCGCCACAATCATCACCACAGCCACCGCCGCCTCAACCACCGCCACAGCCACCTCCGCCACCACCGCCCGCCCAGCGATCGGGAAGGCCCCGATGAGAACCCGCTCCACCCGCACGATGGCCTGCCTCGGCCGCCGCGCTGGCGCTGGTGCTCGCATCCTGCACGAGCACGCCCGCGCCTTCCCCCGGGCCCGCGCCCGTCGCCGTCCGACGTGAAGCTCGACGGCTGGCAGCTCACCCTGCCGGTCGCCGACCCGGACTCCGGGGATGCCGACACCGTCAACCCGGCCAAGGTCTCGCCGCCCTGGCTGACGACGGCCGACGGCGGCGGCGTGACCTTCTGGGCCCCGGTCGACGGAGCCACCACGAAGAACTCGTCGCACGCGCGCACCGAACTCGTCCAGCGCGACAACTTCGCCGCGGGCTCCGAGCCGCACACCCTCACCGCGTCGGCCACCGTCACCCAACTGCCCAGCGAGAACCCCGACGTCATCCTCGGCCAGATCCACGGCGCCGAGGACATCAAGTCGGTGGCCTGGGTGATGCTCCACTACTTCGACGGAGCGATCAAAGTCGTCGTCAAGCAGGCGCAGTCCGGCTCCGCGTCGCAGGACTACGTGCTCGCCGACAGCGTGCCGCTGAACACCCCGTTCACGTTCCGCCTCAGCGACAACGGCAACGGCACCCTCACCTTCGGCCTCGACGCCGAACGGGCAGACGAAGACCGCGACCGCGCCGGTGCCGCCCGCCTTCACCGGGGCGACCGTGCGCTTCCAGGTCGGCGCCTACCAGCAGGCCGAGGCCGAGGACGGCGCCGCGGCGGACGACGGCGCCCGCGTGACCTTCACCAAGATCACCACCGAGACAAGCCCGCGCCGACGCAGGCGCCGTCCTGAACGCCTGATCCCTTCCGCCGGGTCGGCGCGCTTGAGTGGAACGTCAGCGGGATTCGATCATGAAGGAACCCCGCTCACGTCCCGTTCGGGCGGTCGTGAGGTCGTTGCTCGGTCGCGTGTTCCGGCAGCGGAAGCCGGTCGTGGTAGTCGCTCGCCTCGCTGATCCACCACGCCGCGACGGTCCGCAGGCCCGTCGGCGGCTCGAGGGTCCCGGCGCAGATCGAGATCCGGTCGGGGGCGCCCGACGAGCGCCAGAACAGCGACGACCCGCACCGTCCGCAGAAGCCGTATCCGGCCTCCGGCACCGGCTCGTACCAGCGCAGATGCCCCTCCGGGTCGGCGATCGCGACCTCGTCGGTCCGCGCCTCCGTGGTCGCCATGTGGTGGCCGGTGAACCGGCGACAGCGGTGGCAGTGGCAGTTGAGCACGTCGCGCAGCGGCCCTGTCACGACGAAGGAGACCGCTCCGCAGAGGCACCGTCCGGATGCGCGCACGGACCCTGCCTACCACCCGGCGCCGATGCGATCCCACAGGCTCGGCCGCCGACGCTGGGCACCCCCTACCGATCCCGGCCCGCCACGCGCTGCGCCAGGCTCGGCACCATGACCACCGTCGCGCTGAGCGACCTCGCGCCGGACTTCGTCGCCGCCGCGCACACGATCGTCTACTGCGCCGTCGGCAGCGTCGACGCGCAGGGCCGCCCGACCTCGCGGGTGATGCACCCCATCTGGGAATGGGACGGCGAACGGCTGACCGGATGGCTCACGACGACACCCAGCCCCAAGCTGCGCCAGCTCGCCGACCACCCGTACGTCAGCTGCGCCTACTACGACAGCTGGGCGGTCGCGGCCGTGGCGGACGGCCGGGTGGAGCCCGTCGCCGACGACGCCGTGCGCACCCGCGTCTGGGACCTGCTCCGCGCGACGCCGCCCCCGCTCGGATACGACCCGGGGGCCATCGGGGTGCCGGGCTGGGAGGGGCCGACCGCGGCGGGGTTCGTGCGTGGCGCGGGTGGATCCGTGGCGGGTGCAGGTGCGCCGGGCCACCCCGGGGGTGGGCGTGGAGCTGCGGACCTGGCGCGCGGCGGGTCATGATGGCGCCGTGACCGCGTCGATGCCCGAGCAGGTCGCGTTGCTGCGGGAGGTCCCGCTCTTCGCGAACCTGCCGGACGCGCGGCTGCACGAGCTGATGACGCTCGCCCGCCCGGTGTCGCTGCCCGCGGGCGCCGTGCTGTTCGAGCGCGGCGATCCCGGCGACGCCCTGTACGTCATCCGGCACGGGCGGCTGGAGGTGCTCGTCGACGGCGAGGTGGTGCGGGAGGCGGGCCGCGGAGAGGTGCTGGGCGAGCTGGCCCTGCTGACCGGCGAGCCGCGCAACGCGACCGTCCGCGCGCCGCCGCGACGCGGAGCTCTACGCCGTGCGCCGCGCCGACCTCGACGTCCTCCTGGCCGACCCCGCTTCGGCCCGGGCGCTGGTCCGCCACCTCGCCGCCCGGATCCCCGGCAGCGCCGCGCCCGCGCCCGTGCGCACCGGCGCCGTGCTCGCCCTCGTCCCGTTCGACGCCCGCACGTCGCCTGCGCTGGTCCGGCGGCTCGCCGAGCGGCTGGCGGCCGAGCTCGGCCGCCACGCGCGGCTGACCCTGCTCGACGGGGACGCCACCGGCGCCGAGGCAGGCCCGGCCCGGCTCGACGCCGCCGAGGCCGCGCACGAGCTCGTGCTGCTCGTCGCCGAGCACGCCGACGACGCGTGGGCGCGGTTCTGCCTGCGCCAGGCCGACCGTCCGCTCGTCCTGGCCGACGCCTCCCGTCCCGGCCGGCCGTCCGCCGCTCGCCCGCTGCCGCCCGCGACCCAGCTCGTCCTCGTCGGCGACGCCGCGCCGGACCCGTGGCTGCGGGCCGTCGCATCGGCCGTGGACGGCCCGGCCCGACGCCGTGCCCACCACCTGGTCGGGCCGACCTGCCGCTGGCGACATCGCGCGACTCGCCCGCAGGCTCGCCGGTCGGGCGGTCGGGCTCGTGCTCTCCGGCGGCGGCGCGCGCGGGCTCGCGCACATCGGCGTCGTCGACGAGCTGCGGCGGGCCGGGATCGTGATCGACCGGGTCGGCGGCACCAGCATGGGCGCGGTCGTCGCCGGGCTCGTCGCGGTCGGCGCCGACCCGCCGGGCATGGTCGCGGTCGCCCGGCGCGAGCTGGTGACCCGGACGGCCGTTCGGGGACGTCACGTGGCCGCGGCACGCGCTGGTCCGCGGGCTGCGGCTGGCCGCGAGCCTGCGGCGGGTGTTCGGCGCCGCCCGGATCGAGGACCAGCGGACGCCGCTGTTCACCGTGAGCGTCGACCTGGTCGCGGCCGAGGAGGTCGTGCACCGGCGGGGGCCGATCGCCGATGCCGTCGCGCTGTCGGTGCGGCTGCCGGGCATCGTGCCGCCGCAGCGGGTCGGCGACCGGCTGCACGTCGACGGCGGCGTGCTCGACAACCTGCCGATCGGCGTGATGGCGGCCGAGGGCGAGGGCCCGGTGCTCGCGGTCGACGTCGCCCAGCCGTTCGGCGAGGGCGCGGCGGCCGCGTTGCCGCACATCGTCGACACCGTCGGGCGCGCCATGACCATCGGGAGCTGGCGGCGCGACGACCCGGCCCGGGCGCTCGCCCGCGAGGTCATCGTCCCCGACCTCGGCGACATCGGGCTGTTCGACTTCCGCAGGCTCGACGAGCTGGTCGAGCGCGGCGCGCGCGGCGGGCCGGGCCGCGGCGGCGCGGCTCATCGACCTCAGGGTGACACCACGAACCGGACCTTGACGAACGACACGGACCGATGCGGTGGTTGCGCCGCCGCCCGCGCGACCGTGGCCGCCATCGACGGCCGCGGTCAGGCCGCATCACCTCCGAATGACGGCCGCTCCGCCCACCGGGTCCGCCGCGGAGAGCGCCGCCCGGCCCACATAGGTGAACGCGACCCCGCTGCACACGGCGGCGGCGAACGACCGCGCGTAGTCCGCGAGGAACGCCGCGGTCTCGGCGCCGGGGTCCGGCCCGGTGCAGGAGTGCCCCGGTAGTCGGGTCTGCCAGTTCGGCGAGAGCAGGGTGAACGAGTCCCAGCGCTGCGAGCGCCACTTCTCGGCCACCCGATGGCGCTCCAGCACGACGTGGTCCACCCCGCGGTTCACCAGCCACCAGCTGGCGGCCAGGCCCGCCGGGCCCGCGCCGATGACGATGGTGTTGCGATGGGTGCGCATGATCTCCTCCTCGGTTCCGGTGTCCGAGAAGGACGCTGGGAACCGGGAGCGGCACGGACATCGGCGCGAGCTGCCCATGCCGGGCGTTCAATCACCCACCTTGCGGCGAACACGCGCAGGTGCGCCTGCTCGCCGACGGCCGGACCGACGCCGAGATCGCGGCACGCTCGCGCTGTCGGTACGCACGGTCGACCGCCACGTCTCGGCCGTGTTGCAGAAGCTCGGCGTGTCCGGGCGGCGGGAGGCCATCGCCGCGGCCACCGCGCTCGGGGTCGCCGGAGGCGACTGAGCGGTCGCACCGGTGTTGACGCGCCCGCACCGCCGCGCCGGGTGCGCTCGCGGTGCCGGGACGCCGGTCGACCGTGCCCGGTGTGGGCACCGTGACGCCGGTGTGGGCGACGGATCGCCGGTGGTGTGGGCGCCGTGCGGCCGCCGCTACCCCGGCGTCGCGGTGGTCGGGAGCGCGGTGCGGGCGACGAACCGGAACCGGTCGCCGCGGTAGGCCGAGCGGGTCCACTCGACGGGGCGCCCACCCGTCGTCTCGCCGAGCCGGTGCACGAGCAGCAGCGGATGCCCGGTCTCGACGCCGAGCAGCTCGGCGGTCACCGGGTCGGCCACGTGGGTCTGCACGGTGTCCTCGACGGCCTGCAGCGCGACGCCGTAGGCCTCGCGCAGCGTCGCGTACAGCGAGCCGCGGCGGTCGAGCTCGGCGGCGAGGTCCGGGAAGTCGCCCGCGAGCCGGGCCGACTCGAGCGCCAGCGGCACGCCGTCGACGATCCGGACGCGGTCCACCCGGTGCACGGTCGGCACCCCGAGGCGCCGCGCGGTCTCCCCGGTCGCGGGCTCGACCGTGACGCCGAGCACCCGGTTCTCCATGCGAGCCGCGCCGAGGTCGTCGGTGAACGAGGAGAGCTGGCGGATGTGCACCGGCCGGGGCTCGGCGATGTAGGTGCCGCTGCCCTGGGTGCGCACGAGCAGCCCCTCGACGACGAGCTCGGCGATCGCCTGCCGCACGGTGGTGCGCGAGGTCGCCAGCTGCTCGGCCAGCTCGCGCTCGGTGGGCAGCGCCGTGCCCGGCTCGCCCGCGTCGACGAGGCCGCGCAGCTGCTCCTTCACGAGCCAGTACTTCGGCACCCGCTGTGTCGTTCGGGTCGCACACTTCACCCCTTGCCTCCGCCATTGGTCTATGCCAATATACCACCAGGCAAATGGTGTAGACCAATTTTGGAGGAAGGCTCATGGGGTTCGTGACGGACCTGAAGGGCTCGTCCCGGCTGGGGCTGCTGGTGGCGGCGTCGGCCGCGACCGTCGGTGTGATCTACGGCTATGACCAGTCCAACATCGCGGGCGCGCTGCTCCCGCTGACGACCGAGTTCCACCTGAGCACCCACGACCAGGAGCTCGTGACCACCGCGGTGGTCGTCGGGCAGATCGTCGGGGCGCTCGGCGGGGGAGCGCTGGCCAACCGGATCGGGCGCAAGGCGTCGATGCTGCTGGTAGCGCTCGGGTTCGGGGTGTTCTCGCTGCTGTCCGGCCTCGCGTTCTCGGTGCCGACGCTGCTCGCGGCGCGGCTGCTGCTGGGCGTCACGGTCGGCGTGTCGATCGTCGTGGCGCCGGTGTTCGTCGCCGAGTCCGCGCCCACCCGCGTGCGCGGTGCGATGCTGGTGCTCTACCAGGTGGCGACGGTAATCGGGATCATCGCGGGCTACCTCGTCGCCTGGGCGTTCGCGGGCGCGGGCAGCTGGCGGCTGCTGCTCGGTCTGGCCGCCGTACCCGCCGCGTTGGTGGTGCTGATGCTGCTGCGGCTGCCCGACACCGCCCGCTGGTACATGCTGCGCGGCCGCACGGCCGACGCCCGTCGGGTGCTCGCCGACCTCGACCCCGACACCGACCCCGACGCCGAGCTGGCCGAGATCGCCGCGGCGCTGTCCGAAGAGCGCGGCGGCGGCGTCAAGGAGCTCCTGCGCATGCCGTGGCGACGCGCGACCGTGTTCGTCGTGGTGCTGGGCTTCTTCATCCAGATCACCGGCATCAACGCGATCGTCTACTACAGCCCGCGGATCTTCGAGTCGATGGGCTTCACCGGCAACGCCGCCCTGCTCGGCCTCCCCGCGCTGGTGCAGGTGTTCGGCCTGGCCGCGGTGCTCACGTCGCTCGTCACGGTCGACCGCTTCGGCCGCAAGCCCACCCTGCTCACCGGCATCGGGATCATGGTCGTGGCGAACGTGCTGCTGATCGTCGTGTTCCTGCTCTCCTCCTCGTTCGGCGGCGTGCTGACCGTGCTCGGCTTCGTCGGGCTGGTGCTGTTCACCGTCGGGTTCACGTTCGGGTTCGGCTCCCTGGTGTGGGTGTACGCGGGCGAGTCCTTCCCGGCCCGGCTGCGGGCGCCCGGCGCGAGCGCGATGCTGACCGCCGACCTGGTGGCCAACGCGATCGTCGCCGCCGTCTTCCTCACGATGCTGAACGGCCTGGGCGGCGCGGGCACGTTCGCGGTCTTCGGGGTGCTGGCCCTGGCCGCGATGGTGTTCGTGCACCGGCAGGCGCCCGAGACGAAGGGGCGGCGCCTCGAAGAGATCCAGCAGTACTGGGAGAACGACGGGCAGTGGGTCAAGTGACCGCCGTTCTGGGCCTGGACATCGGCGGATCCACCACCCGCGCCGTGCGCGCGGAGGACGGCCGGTGCGTGGCGGAGTCCCGCGCGGGCAGCGCCAACATCCGCTCGGTCGGCATCGACGAGGCGGGCCGCCAGCTCGACGCGGTGCTGGCCGGGCTGCGGACCGACGACGTCGCCGCGGTCTGCGCCGGGGCCGCGGGCGCCGACTCCGCACCGGCCCGGGCCGCACTGGGCGAGCTGCTCGCGAAGCGGCTGCCGGGGGCGGCGGTCGAGGTCGTGCACGACGCTCGGCTGATCCTGGCCGCCGCCGACCTCGACGCGGGCATCGCGGTCATCGCGGGCACCGGCTCCGCGGGCTGGGGCTGTCACCCCGGACGGGCGGGAGGCCCGCGCGGGCGGCTTCGGCTACCTGCTCGGCGACGAGGGCAGCGGCTACTGGACGGCCCGCGAGGCCGTGCGGCACGTGCTGCACCGCGCCGACACCGGCGCCGCGCCCGACGCGCTCGGCGCGGCCCTGCTCGCCGCGTGCGGGGCCGCAACCCCCGTCGACCTGTTCGACCTGTTCTACGCCCGGCCCGAGCGCGCGTTCTGGGCCGGGCACGCCGGCGTGGTCGCGCGGCTGGCCGGGAGCGATCCGGTCGCCGCCGCCATCCTCGGCCGCGCCGCCGACGCGCTGGCCTGCCTCGCGACGACGGTCGGCGAGCGGCTCGGCAGCGCCGGGCCGGTCGTGCTCGGCGGCGGGTTCGCCGTGCACGAGCCTGCCCTGCGCGCCGCCGTCGCCGACCGGCTCGCCGCCGCGGGCGTCACCGACGTGCGCGTCATCCCCCGCGATCCGGTGGCAGGCGCCGTCCGGCTCGCGCATCGACTCTCCGAGGAGAACTCATGACCACCACCCTCCGCAAAGGCGGCCGGATGGCCGCCGAGATCGCCGAGCAGCCCGCGCAGTGGCGCACGCTGCTGGCCGACGCGGGCCCCGAGCTCGACGCCGTGGCCGCCGCCATCCGCCGCTACGACCCGCACACCGTGCTGCTCGTGGCCCGCGGCACCAGCGACCACGCCGCGCTCTACGCCAAGTACCTCGTCGAGATCCGGCTCGGCAAGGCGGCGGGCCTCGTCTCGCCGTCGACGATGACCGCCTACGGCGCCCGCCCCGACTTCCGCGGCGTGCTGATGCTCGCGGTGAGCCAGTCGGGCGGCTCACCGGACCTGGTGCGCTCGCTCGAAGTGGCCCGCGAGTGCGGCGCGCTGACCGTCGCCGTCACCAACAACGCCGGCCTCTGACCTGGCCCGGGCCGCAACCGCGCACGTCGACGTGCTCGCCGGGCCGGAGCGCGCCGTCGCCGCCACCAAGTCCTACACCGCACAGCTGCTCGCGCTGCACCAGCTGCTCGACCGGGTCGGCGGCGGCACCGGCGCCGCGGCGGCCGGGCTGCCCGACCTCGCCGACGCGCGTGCTGGAGCGCGGCGGGGAGGTCGCGGCGCTCGCCGAGCGCTACCGCTTCGCGCAGCGGATGGTGACCACCGGGCGCGGCTACTCCTACCCGACCGCGCGCGAGGCCGCGCTCAAGCTGATGGAGACCGCCTACGTCTCGGCGCAGGCGTTCTCCGCGGCCGACCTGCTCCACGGCCCGCTCGCGATGATCGACCCGCAGGTGCCGGTGCTGGCCGTCGTCGCCGACGGGATCGGCGGGCGCGCGATGGCCCCCGTCCTGCCGCGGCTGGCCGACCGCGGCGCCGACGTCTGCGTCGTCGGATCCGCCGCCGCCGTCGCCGCGGCGAACGGGGGCGTGGCGCTGCCCGCGGGCGCGCCCGAGGAGCTGTCGCCGCTGCTGGAGATCCTCCCGTTCCAGCTGCTCGCGCTGCACGTCGCCGTCGCTCGCGGGGGCGACCCGGACGCGCCCCGCGGCCTCGCCAAGGTCACGGAGACGCTCTGATGATCCTTGCCGCCGAAACGCTCGTCGCCCCCGGCGTCGACGGGGCCCGGCTGGGTGCGCACCGCGGGCGACCGGATCGTGGCGGTCGGGTCCGGGCGCGCCCCCGGCGCCCGCCGACGCCCACCACGCGGTGCTGGTGCCCGGGTTCGTCGACGTCCACGTGCACGGCGGCGCGGGGGCCGCGTTCCCGGGCGGGGACGCCGAGGAGGTGCGCCGCGCGGTCGCGTTCCACCGGGCGCACGGCACGACGACCACCCTGGCCAGCCTCGTCGCCGCTGCGCCCGAGGAGCTGCGCCGGTCGGTGGACGTGCTCGCCGAGCTCGTCGTCGACGGCGAGATCGCGGGCGTGCACCTCGAGGGGCCGTGGCTCGCCGCCGCCCGCTGCGGTGCCCACGACCCCGCGCAGCTGCGCGACCCCGACCCGGCCGAGCTCGACAAGCTGCTGGCCACGGGCGTGATCGCGATGGTCACGCTGGCCCCGGAGCGCGACGGTGCGCTGGACGCCATCCGCCGGGTCGCGGACGCGGGCGCGGTGGCCGCGGTCGGGCACACCGACGCCGACTACGCCCTCACCCGCGCGGCGATCGACGGCGGGCGCCCGGCACGGCACGCACCTGTTCAACGCGATGGCCCCGCTGCACCACCGCGAGCCCGGGCCCGCCGTGGCGCTGCTCGACGACGACCGCGTGACCGTCGAGCTGGTCACCGACGGCCTGCACGTGCACCCCGCGCTGTGGGAGCTCGCCGTGCGGTCCGCAGGCGTCGCGCCGGGTGGCCGCCGTGACGCGACGCGATGGCCGCCGCGGGCATGCCCGACGGCGCCTACCAGCTCGGCCACCTCGACGTCGAGGTCGTCGACCGGGTGGCCCGGCTCGCAGGCGGCGGCGCGATCGCGGGCAGCACCGCCACCGCCGACGCGCTCTTCCGCAACGTCGTCCGCCACGCCGCCGTGGCCGCGGCCTGCGGCGCTGCGCCGGGCGGTGGCGATGACCGCGACCACCCCGGCCCGCGCGCTGGGCCTCGATCGACGTGGGGGAGCTGGCGGCCGGGCGGCGCGCCGACCTCGTCGGGCCTCTCCGCCGACCTGGCCGTGGGGACCGTCTACCGGGCCGGGCTGGTCGTGAGCGGATAACGCTGTTCCAGCAACGTTTTCCGCTCACGACCACGTTTGGCTGGAACGGCGGGCGGGGGAACCCTGCGCATGACCGATGAACGAACCGGCGCGTTCGAACGCGAGCCGGTCGGCATCGACGAGCGCATCACCGCGGACGGCTCCTCGCGGTGGCCGGTGGCCGCGGGTCGGTACCGGCTGGTCGCGGCGCGGGCGTGCCCGTGGGCCAACCGCGCGGTGATCGTGCGGCGCCTGCTCGGGCTGGAGGACGCGATCTCGATGGGGATCGCCGGGCCCCTGCACGACGAGCGCAGCTGGCGCTTCCACCTCGACCCGGACAACCGCGACCCGGTGCTGGGCATCGAGTACCTGGGCGAGGCCTACCGCAAGGCCGACCCCGACTTCTCCGCCGGGATCACCGTGCCCGCCATGGTCGACATCGAGACCGGCGCCGTGGCCACCAACGGCTTCCAGCAGCTCACGCTGGACTTCTCCACGCAATGGACCGCGTTCCACCGCCCCGGCGCCCCCGACCTGTACCCCGAGCCGCTGCGGGCCGAGATCGACGAGCTCAACGCCGACGTCTACGCGCGACGTCAACAACGGCGTCTACAAGTGCGGGTTCGCCACCGACCAGGACGTCTACGAGAAGAACTACGCGGCGTTGTTCGCGCGGCTCGACGCGCTGTCCGACCGCCTCGCGACGCGGCGTTACCTGGTCGGCGACACGATCACCGAGGCCGACGTGCGGCTGTGGGTCACGCTCGCGCGCTTCGACGCCGCCTATCACGGCCACTTCAAGTGCAACCGCCAGAAGCTCACCGAGATGCCGGTGTTGTGGGCCTATGCGCGCGACCTGTTCCAGACCCCCGGGTTCGGCGACACGATCGACTTCGGCCAGATCAAGCAGCACTACTACGGCGTGCACCACCAGATCAACCCGAGCGGGATCGTGCCCGCCGGGCCGGACCTGTCCGGCTGGCTCACCCCGCACCGGCGGGACGAGCTGGGCGGTCGCCCCTTCGGCGACGGAACGCCGCCCGGCCCGCCGCCGCCCGCCGAGCGGGTGCCGCCGCTGGAGTGAACCGGCGGCGAGACCGACGTTGTCGGGGTCCGCGGCCCGCGAACGACCGGCTCGCGGCGATCACCCGGCTCGGTGCGGGTCGTAGCGGCAGTACGCGCCGGTCGACACGGCGGCCGAAAGGTGCCGCCCGAGCGCCGGATCGGCCGCTGCGATGCGGGCGATCGCGCCACGCAGTGCCCGGGTGACGCTGATGCGGGCGCGTTCGGCGTCCGTGGGGAGCGCGCGGCGGCGCCCGCCCCGGCCCAGTGCGCTGCCCAGCTCGTCGGCCAGGAAGTCGATCTCGGTGCGGAGCCGGGTGGCGCGCTCCGGGTCGGCGTCCGCTTCGGCGTCGGCCAGGTCGGTGCGCAGCTCGGCCAGGCGCGCGCGGTAAGCAGCGATGGCGCGGTCGTCGAGCACGGCCTGCGCGGGGCCTCCCACGTCGGACCGCGGCGCGGCGCCGTCGCCGTCCCTCCGCCGCCCGCGGGTCCGTCCGTCGTCGGCGGCGCCCCGCGCGAGGTCGAGCGCACCCACTTCGCGGCCCTGCGCGCCGACGAGCGCGGCGAGGTAGCTCATGCCCCTGCTGTCGGGCACGCGCGCCGTGCTGTCGCGCCACGTCACCGCCCACAGGCCGCCTTCGCGTCCGAAGACCGGCCGGATGGGGGCGGACGCCGTCACCTCGACCAGCCGGGTCCAGCCGAGCGCGTCGGCCGTCGCGGCCGCCGCGTCGTGCAGCGCCGCGCGACGGGCGGTCGGGCCGACGCGCGCCAGCGCCAGCCGCGTCAGCGCGAGCAGGGCGGGCGTTCCCGCGCGTTCGTGCGCCGCGGCGGCTCGCTCCAGGTGCGCGACGGCCTCCGCGGTGCGCCCGCGGCACGCGTCGAGCAGCCCGAGGAAGTGGTCGACCGCTCCTGAGCACGCGGTGCCGCCCGCCGCTACGGCGAACCGCCCGGCCAGCGGGGCCAGCGCGGCGTGCAGTCGCTCCGCGGTGGCGGCGTCGTCGAAGGCGACACAGGCGAGCGCGAGCTGGGTGAGCGTCCAGGTCCGCACCATGTCGTGCGGCAGCTCAGCCGGATCGGCGGCGACGAGGCCTGCGTAGCGGCTGCGCGCCTCCTCCCGGCGGCCGGTGCGCAGGCAGTGCAGAACCAGGCCGATGGCGTGCGCCGTCGAGAGCGGCGACCCCGCCACGAGCGCACGCAGGATGCGCTCCATGCGCTCGTCGTCCGCGACGGGCACGTCGACGAGCTCGCCCGCCGCGAACACCTGCCCCCAGTACACGGCGTCGGCGTCGGGCTCGCGGCCGCGCTCGCCGATCTCCCGCGCCGTGCGGGCGAGGTCGATCGACTCGGTGACACGGCCGCGCAGCAGCGCGAGCGTCGCGCGGCGGGACGTTGCGATCAGCCGATGCAGCGGCTGGCGCAGCCGCTCGGCCAACTGCTCGATCGCTCGCAGCTCACGTTCCGCGGCGTCGAGATCGCCGATCTCCAGCCGTGCGATCAGCCGCCACATGCGCCCATCGAAGGCCTGTTCGAGATCGGCCGAGCGCTCCGCGAGCGCGACGATCTCGTCGGCGACGGGCAGCACCTCCTCGGCGCGACGGCGTCCCCACGCGACGTACAGGCCCGCCGACAGCGCATGCGCGAGCGTGGCGGGGTCACCCGACGCACGGGCGGCGTCGACGGCTGCCGCGGCGTGGAGGTCGCGTTCGTCGGGCAAGGCGTGGTAGCCCGCGACGGCGAGGCGGGCCAGCACCCGCGCCAGGTCGCGGGCCGCGGCGGACGCCGCACGCGCGCCGGACGGTGCCGCACCCGCGCCGGTGCGGGATGCCGCGCCACCGGCGCCGGTCGCTGCTGCGCCGTCGAGCGCAGCGGCGGCTTCGTCGAGCAGGGCCAGGGCGTCCGCGTCGACGTCGTTGAAGTCGAGCCGCTCGGTGGCGATCAGCGCGGCACGGGCCAGCGCCGCGCCGTCGGCGTGACGGCGCGCCAGCTCGGCCGCCCGCGCCAGCAGCGGCCGGGCGGCGGGCGGGTCGCCGCCCTTGACCCGCGCCTCGGCGAGGTCCAGCAGCACCGCGCAGCGCAGCGCCCCGTCCTCGGCGGCCGCGGCGTCGAGCGCGGCCAGCGCGTCCGCGAACAGTCGCGCCGCCTCGTCGAACGCGTACACCCGCATCGCCTGCGCCCCGGCCCGGCGGGCATTCACGGCAGCGACACCGCCGTCCAGCACCGGGACAGCGGCGAGGGCGTGGTGGGCCAACAGGGCGAGGTGCGCCGCCGGGTCGGTGTCCGCACGCTCACCGAGCGCGGCGACGGCGGCCGCGTGCAGCCGTGCGCGCTCCCGCGGCGGCAGGTCGGAGTACGCGGTCTCGCGGACGAGGTCGTGGGTGAAGCGGAAGTGCCCCGGGCCGTCGGGCACGGCGAGCTCGGCGACCACGGCATCGTCCAGTCGCGCGGCGACGTCAGGCGCATCGGCGTCGACGAGCCGAGCGAGCGTCGTGACGTCGAAGCGCCGCCCCAGCACGGCCGCCGCCCCGAGCAGTGCCGCGTCGCAGCGGGCGATGCGCGCCCGCAGAGCCTGCCGGATCCCGATCGGCACCGGCCACTGCTCGGCGTCGGCGCCGCCCGCCGCGATCAGCCGGGCGACCTCGCCGACGAACAGCGGGTTGCCCTCGGTCCGCAGGCGGATCGCGGCGGCCAGCCCCGCGTCGGGCGCGACACCCGCGGCGTGCCTGACCAGCGCATCGACCTCGTCCGACGCGAGACCCGCGAGCGGCAGCACCACCGCGTCCTTCTCCAGGGCCGCGACGACGTCGGCGATCCCCTCATCGAGCTTCGCCTCCACCGAGCGGTAGGTGGCGATCAGCGCGAGCGGATCACCGCGCAGCTCGCGCGCGACGAACTGCAGCAACAACGCCGACGGACGGCCCGCCACGTGCAGGTCGTCGAGCACCACGAGCAGCGGCGTCGCCGCCCGCAGCACCTCGGCGACGGCCTCGAACAACGCGTAGCGGGCGCCGTCCGAGGGGCCGACGACGACCGCGGGCCCCGGCCGGAGCTCGGGCAGCAGCTCCGTGAGCCGCTCCGCCCGGTTCCCGATGACCGCGGGTCCCCGCGCTCGGACCAGCGCGCGCAGGATCTGCGTCCACGGCCGGTAGGCGGGCGCGCCGCCGCCCTCCCACGCCCCGCCCCAGACCGCAGGCAGCTCGGAGGCGTCCGCGGCGGCCTCCGCCAGCGCGGTCTTGCCCATGCCCGCCGGGCCGGTGAGCAGGACCAGCGCTCCGCGCCCCGACGCGGGCGCGGCGAGCGCGTCGGCGAGCGCCGCCCGCTCGGCGCTGCGGCCGACCAGCGGCGGTCCCATGGTCGCGGATCGTAGGCCGCGCCCGGCAGAGCGGAAAGGAACGATTCGTTCCCCCGAAACGCACGCCAAGGAGGTGACATCCCCTGCTACGACAAGGAGTGCGCATGTCCGCCACGCTCGATTCCGCCGCCGACACCGAGGCCTTCGTCGGTCGCGTCCTCACCGACACCGCCGCCGCGGCCACGGTCGCGCTCGCCGCCCTCGGCGACCGGCTCGGCCTGTTCGCCGCGCTCGCCGAGCACGGCCCCGCCACCAGCGGCGAGCTCGCCACCCGCACCGGCACCGACGAGCGCTACGTCCGCGAGTGGGCGGCCGGGATGGTCGCGACCGGCTACCTCACCCGCGACCGCGTCGACGGCCGCGTCGCGCTGCCCGCGGCGCACGTCGCCGCGCTGGCCACCGAGGCGGGTCCCGCGTTCTTCGGCGGCGTGCACCAGGAGCTGGTGGGCGCGCTGCAGACCTACCACCTCGTCGCCGACGCGTTCCGCAGCGGCGGCGGCGTCGCGCCCGCCGACCTGCACGAGGACGTCTACCGCGGCACCGCGCGGTTCACCGCGGCGTGGCACGAGCACCTCCTGGTGCAGCAGTGGCTGCCGCTCGTCCCGGACGTCGAGGCGCTCTTGCGGGCGGGTGCGCGCGTGGCCGACGTCGGCACCGGCGAGGGCCGCGGGGCGATCCGGCTCGCACAGGCCTTCCCGGCGTGCACGGTCGTCGGCTACGACCTGCATGCGCCCAACGTCGAACGCGCCCGCCGGAACGCGTCCGCTGCCGGTGTCGCCGACCGCGTGCGGTTCGAGACCCGCGACGCCGCCGACGGGCTGCCCGAGCGGTTCGACCTGATCACGACGTTCGACGTGGTCCACGACGTCGTCGACCCGCAGCGGCTGTTGCGGGCGGTGCACGACGCGCTGGTCCCGGGCGGCGTCCAGCTCTGCCTGGAGATCAACTGTGCCGACCGCGCCGAGGACAACGTCGGGCCGATCGCGACCCTCCTCTACGGGTTCAGCGTGCTGTACTGCATGACCGCGTCGCTGGCGGACGGCGGCGTCGGCCTCGGCACGCTCGGGCTGCCGGAGCGCCGTCTGCGCGCGCTCGCCGAGGGTGCGGGCTTCGCCGAGGTGCGCCGCCTGGAGATCGACAACCCGTTCAACTCCCTCTACGCGCTGCGGAGGGCGGCATGACCGCGCAGTGCGAGGCGCCGCCCGGTTCACGGGCTTCCGCGACGACGTCGGGATGGTGCCGATGGCCGACCGGTTCCGGTTCTTCGCACCCGATCACATCGCGGGCGAGCTGCCGAGCAGCTCGCGCTGTGCCTGCTGGGCGTCGCCGCGACGTTCGCGTGGGAGAAGGCGCTCGGGTCGGACGCGGAGCTGTGCTGGTGGGCCGAGCGCGCCGTGGAGGGGGCGGCGCTGCTCGACCGCCACGAGCCGTCGTGGCGGTGACCCCGCAGCTCACGGCGTCCGCCTGAGCGCGGCAGGCGACCCGGCCAGCGCGTCGTCGGGACCCAGGTGGCCCGCGGCGCGGGCCGCGAGCGTGGCCGCGCCGAGGGTGCCCGCCTCGGCCGCGTCGGCCACGGTCAGCGGGCCGAACAGCCGCCGCTTGGCGGCCAGCACGGCGGTGCTCGCGCACCACCCGCCGGTGACGACCAGCCGCTGGTGCGGCCCGACGATCCGCGCCATCGTCGCGAGCCGCTCGGCCGCGTCCCGGGTCTCGGACTCGATCGTCGCGCGCCACGCCAGGCCGTGCCCGTGTGGAGGCTCGGCGAGCGCGGCGGCGTCGAGCTCGGCGAGATCGGCCCAGGTGACCCCGAGCACGTCCAGGGTGTGTCGCAGCGCCAGCCCACCCTTCGTGCCGCCGAGCAGCGACCAGCACCCGGCAGACACACCCAGGTCGGTGGTGATGCCCGCCGCGGCCAACGCCTCGATGTGCCCGGCCGCGAGCCCGGCGGGCACGATGCGGAGCACGGCCTCGGCCGAACCGTGGGAGTCGAGCACGTCGCCCGCCCCCGCGACGCCTGCGCCGACGGCCGCGGCCTGGTGGTCGTGGCCCGCGAGGGTGACGACCGCGCCCGCGAGGAGCGGATGCGTCGCGGCGCCGACCGGTCGACCGGCCTCCACCAGCGGCGGCATCAGCGACGGCGCGGCGCCCGACCACGCCAGCAGCTCCGGGTCGAAGGCCTCGCGGGCGAGGTCGAGCCAGCCCGTCCGGCTGGCCAGCGAACGTTCGGTCACCTCGTCGGCCCCGAGCCCGCGCGCCACCCACTCCGCGACGTTGAACCGGCGCACCGCGGTGCGGCTCGCGGGCACGTGCGTGGTGAGCCAGCGGTGCTTCGTGAGCGCGTACTGGTTGGTCGGCGGCTTGCCGGTGCGCCGGGTGAACGCCGCCGGGTCGACGTCGCGGGCCAGCTGCACGGCCTCGGCCGCGTCGCGCACGTCGTGCCAGGCGATGGCGGGAGCGACCGGCGCGCCGCGGCCGTCGACCAGGACGCCCGTCTCGCCCATGCTGGTGATCCCGACGCCGCCGACGGCCACCCCCGCAGCCGCCGCGACGGCCTCCTCGACGGCCGCGAAGGCGCTGTCGCGCAACGCGATCGGGTCCACCTCGACGCCGTCGCGCCCCGTGTACCAGGGGGTGGTGGCCCGGCCCGATCCGATCGGCTGCCCCGCGTCGGAGTAGACGACGGCCTTGGTGGACGACGTGCCGACGTCAATCCCCAGCCACCCCATCGCACCAGTGTGCCCGACCCTGCTCGTCGGCAAGGTCATCCCGTCAGCGGCGGCACCCTACGACTCGACGCGCACCCCCCGTCCGGTGCGCAGGCTCTCGTTCGCGGCGTCGGCGAGGACCAGCGCGGCGCGGCCGTCGGCGAACGACGGCTCGGGCGAGACGCCGTTCTCCAACGCGGTGAGGAAGTGGTCCAGCTCGGCGGGATAGGTGGCGCCGTAGCGTTGCCGGAAGAAGTTCAGGTACGGGGCGCTCGCCTCGGAGCACTCGGCGTTCGCGTACCGCACGCTGGTCGGCCGCTGGTTGTCCGCGCTGAGCATGCCGGTGCTGCCGAACGCCTCGATCCGCTGGTCGTAGCCGAAGACGGCGCGGCGGCTGTTGGTGATGTGCGCGAGCGCCCCGTCGGCCGAGCGGAGCACGACGACCGCGCTGTCGATGTCGCCCGCCTCCGCGATGTAGGGCGCGACGAGGTTGGCGCCGACGGCGTGCACCTCGACGATCTCGCCGAGCAGGAAGCGGGCCATGTCGAAGTCGTGGATCGTCATGTCGCGGAACAGGCCGCCGGACGTCGCGAGGTAGTTCTCGGGCGGCGGCTCCGGGTCGCGGCTGGTGATCGCGACGTGCTCCAGCCTGCCGACGTCGCCCGCCCGGATGCGGTCGTGCACCTCCCGGAACGACGGGTCGAACCGCCGGTTGAACCCCACCATGACAACGGGTGACAGCGGGGCGATGGTCGCCCAGCACGCGTCGACCCGCGCGATGTCGAGGTCGATCGGCTTCTCGCACAACACGGCCTTGCCTGCCTGCGCGGCGGCGACCGTCAGGTCGACGTGCGTGCTCGTCGGCGAGCCGATGATCACGGCGTCGACGCTCTGGTCGGCGAACACCGCGGCGACCTCCGCGGTGGCCTGCGCGCCGTGCCGGGCGGCGAGCTCCTTCGCCGCGCCCTCCATCGGATCGCACACCCAGACGAGCTCGGCATCCGGGTGGGCCGCGACCGACTCGGCGTGCACCGTGCCGATCCGCCCGCAGCCGAACAGCGCGATTCTCTTCATGACCATCCCCTCTGGTCGGCGAACCGCCATCGTCCCGCGCCGCGAGCTCCTGGGCGAGCTTCTCGACGCTTCCCGGACGCCGACCTCGTGCTCCGTCACGCCTCCTGCGCGCTCGACCCGCGCACGGCGAGCCGCGGCGGCAGGAGCCGCAGCCGCGCCGCGCCCGCCGGGTCGTCGATCCGCGTGGCCAGCGTGTGCGCGGCGAGCCTGCCCACCTCGGCGCCGACGCTGTCGACGCTCGTCAGCGAGATCGAGCGCAGCCGGGCGAGCTGGGAGTTGTCGTAACCCACGAGCGACAGCCCACCGGGGACGGCCACGCCGAGTTCGGCCGCGGCCGCGCGGGCGCCGAGGCAAACGACGTCGTCCACGGCGAAGATCGCGGTCGGCGGCGTGGGGGAGCTCAGCAGCCGCACGGCCGCCCGGTAGCCAGCGCGCCGCCGAGGAGGTCGTCGTTGGCGACGACGTCGACGCGGGGCAGGTCGATGTCGCGCCAGCCCACCGCGACCGTCGGATTAACGTCGTCGAGGCCGCGGGCGTGGGCGTGCTGTCGTCCTGCGCCGAGGCACCTGCGGCACCTGTGAGACGGGCGTCCTCGGCGGCGTTCCCGACCACCGCGACTCGGTCCTCACCGCCGACGAGCGCGCCGCGAACGACTGCATGCTGATCTGCGTCTCGCGCTCCTGCTCCGATCGGCTCATCCTCGATCTCTGACCGAGGGGCCGCGGCTCAGCGGGTGGTGTGGGCGCCCCCGTTGACGTGCAGGTTCTGCCCGGTGATGTGCCGGGCACCCGGCGATGCGAGGAAGAACACGGCCGCGGCGACGTCGTCCGGCGTGCCCGCGCGCTTGTTGTGGGTGTCGGCGACGAACGCGGCGGCGCGTTCGTCACCGAGCGTGCCGCGGAAGAAGTCGGTGTCCACGATCGGGCCGGGCGAGACGGTGTTCACGGTGACGCCGCGCGGGCCGAGGATGGACGACAGCCCGACCGTCCACGCCGCGACCGCGGCCTTCGCCGCCCCGTAGGAACCCCGGGCGTGCTCCGCGCCGATGGAGCCGACGTGGATCACCGCCGCCCCCTCGGTGAACACGGGCCGGAACACCGTGGTGGTGAGCACCGTGCTCATCAGGTTGAGCTCGAGGTTGGCCCGCCACCGCTCGGCGACCGCCTCCAGCGGAGCGTCGAGCGGCAGCGGGTCGTACGTGTCGGGGTTGCCGCCCGCCATGTCGACCAGCACGTCCAGCCGGTCGCCCACCGCGTCGGCCAACGCCCGGACGTCGGCGACCACCGTCGCGTCGCACCGCTCCGCGCGGGCGCCGATCTCGCTCGCCGTCTTCGCCAACTGCTCCTCGTCGCGGCCGGTGATCACGACGTCGTCGCCGTCCGCGGCGAAGCGGGCCGCGACCGCGCGGCCGATGCCCCGGCTTCCTCCGGTGACGACCACGATCCGGTTCATGCGCCCCAACGTATCGGCTCAGGCTCGGCCGATCGGGTCCGGGCGGACGTCCGACCGCCGCCGCCCGGGCACCGCGATGGCGGTGGCGACCGCGGCCACGGCGAAGAGCCCCGCGGTGGTCAGACCGGTGAGGTGCAGCCCGGCCAGGAACCGCGCGGGGTCGGCGGGCGACCCCGCGACCGAGCCGTAGAGGGCGATCCCGGCCACGCCGCCCGCCTGCCGCGCCGTGTTGTTGACGCCCGAGGCGAGCCCCGCGCGCGACGGCGGGGCCGCCGCGAGGGCCGCCGCGACGACCGCGGGCGCAAGGACGCCGAGGCCGACGCCCCAGGCCAGCATCGCGGGCAGCAGCCCGGCGTAGGGGGTCGCCGCGTCCCAGGTGGCGATCAGCGCGACCCCGACGGCGGCCACGCCGAGGCCGACGAGCATCGTCGGCCGCGGTCCCCACCGGGCGGTCGCGCGACCGGCGAACGGGCCCAGCACGACCAGCGGCAGGAACATCGGCACCACCTCGAACCCCGCCGACTGCGCGGACCGCTGCTGCACGGTCTGCAGGAACAGGGTGAGCAGGAACAGCAGGCCGAGCGAGCCGAAGTTCATCGCCCCGGCGACCGCGTTGGCCACGACGAACGCGGGTCGCCGCAGCAGACCGAGCGCGGCGCGGCCCATCCCGAGCAGGTCCGGGCGGGCGCCGCCCCGGTCGGGGCGGACCGTCCGGCGCGCGACGAGGGCGGCCACCAGCACCACCGGCACGTTGACCAGGAACACCGAACGCCAGCTCAGCGCCTGCACGAGCACCCCGCCCAGCAGCGGTCCCGCGGGCAGCGCGACGGCGCCGACCCCCGCCCACACACCGATGGCGCGGGCCTGCGCGCCCGGCTCGGGGAACGCCCGGATGATGATCGCCAGCGTGCCCGGGAGCAGCAGGGCGGCGCCCACCCCCTGCACCACCCGGGCCGCGACGAGGACACCGATCGTCGGCGCGAGCCCGCACCCCGCGGATGCCGTCCCGAACAGCGCCAGCCCGGCGAGAACGACCCGCCGGTGCCCACGGGCGTCACCGAGGGCGCCGCCCACCAGCAGCAGCGCGGCCAGCGCCACGGCGTACCCGTTGACCACCCACTGCAGCCCGGTGACGCCGACGCCGAGCCCGGCGCCGATCGCGGGCACGGCCACGTTCAACGCCGTCACGTCCAGCAGGACCAGGAAGTAGCCCGCGCACATGACGGCCAACACCACCGCCCGGGAAGAGTTCACCGACCCAGTTTCCGGCGGGATCACTGCGGCGGTGACCGAAGTGTTCCGGCGCTATCGTCGGTCCCATGCCCGGTGACGCCGACATCGCCCGCATCTGCGCCCTCATCGGCGACCCGAGCCGCGCCCGGGTGCTCATGGCGCTCGCCGACGGCCGCGCCCTGCCCGCGGGCGTGCTCGCCGCCGAGGCGGGCGTGGGCGCCTCGACCGTCAGCGAGCACCTCCACAGGCTGCTCGACGGGCACCTCGTGGCCGTCGAACGGCAGGGTCGCACCCGTTACTACCGCCTGGCGGGCCCGCAGGTCGCGGAGGCGCTGGAGGCCATCGCCCGGATCGCGCCGCCGGAGCCGGTGCGGTCGCTGCGCCAGGGCACCCACGCGCACGCCCTGCGCCGTGCCCGCACCTGCTACAACCACCTCGCCGGGACGACTGGGCACGGCACTCATGGCCGCGCTCCTGCGGGACGGGGTGCTCACCGGCGGCGACGGCGTGCACCATCCGGGCGTCGGGGCCGACCGGCTCTCCGCGCCCGGCCGCGACGTCACCTACCGCCTGACCCCGCACGGCGCCGCCACGCTCGACGGTCTCGGGGTCGACCTGGAGGGGCTGCGCGGCCGTCGGGCGCCGGTGCGCTACTGCCTTGACTGGTCCGAGCAGCGCCACCACCTCGCGGGCCCGCTCGGCACCGCGCTCACCGAGCGCCTGTTCGCCCTCGGCTGGCTCCGCCGCACTGCCAGACGGCGCGTGGTCGTCCTCACCGACGCGGGCCGCGCCGGGCTCGGGCGGCTCGGCGTCCCCGACGACTGGGACGCGGTGGCCGCGACGGCGTCATGATCCGGGCGGCCGATCACCGGCGGTCAGGAGGTCGGCGACCGTGGCGATGCCCTCGGCGACCGCGCGGTCGCCGAGGTTGCCGAACCCGAGGACGAGCTGGGGCGGCCTGGTCGCGCCGTCGACCCGGAACGCGCTCATGCCGTAGAGCCCGACCCCACGCTGCGCCGCCGCGGCGACGACCTGCCGCTCGTCGACCCCGTCCGGCAGGTGCGCCACGGCGTGGAACCCCGCGGCCAGGCCGGTGAGCCGGACGGCGGGGGCGTGCCGGGCGAGCGCGTCGACGAGCGTGGTGCGGCGGCGGGCGTAGCGGGCCCGCATCCGACGCAGGTGCCGGTCGAAGCGGCCGGACTCCATGAGCAGCGCGAACGCGAGCTGGTCCAGGCCGGGGGTGCCGCGGTCGGCGAGGTGCTTCTCCTCGGCGAGCGCATCGGCGAACGCGGGCGGGGCGAGCACCCAGCCGACCCGGATCGTGGGCGCGAGCGACTTGCTGGCCGTGCCGATCGTGAACACCCGCTCGGGCGCGAGCCCCTGCAGCACGCCGACGGGGTCGCGGTCGTAGCGGAACTCGGAGTCGTAGTCGTCCTCGACGACGAAGCCGTCGGTGTCGCGCGCCCACGCGACCAGGGCCTGGCGGCGCTCGGCGGTGAGCACCACACCGGTCGGCGACTGGTGGGCCGGTGTCACGACGACCACCCGCGCCCCGCACGCGGCGAGCGCGTCGACGTCCACGCCCTGCTCGTCGACGGGCACGTGGTGCAGCCCCGCGCCGATCCGCAGCGCCGCGCGGGACGACGCGCTCCGCTCCGGGCTCGCCGTTGCCGGGGTCCTCCAGCGCGATCCGGTCGTAGCCCGCGCGGGCGAGCGTCCGCAGCACCAGCGCCGCGCCCTGGGCGAACCCGGAGCACACCACGACCCGGTCGCGGTCGGTGACGGCCGCACGGACCCGGCCCGCGTAGCCCGCGAGCACCTCGCGCAGCCGCGGGTCGCCGCGGGGGTCGCCGTAGTCGAGGCCCGCGGAGGCCACGCTGCGGCAGGCCTCGCGCAGCGCCCACGCCCAGTCCTCGCGCGGGAAGGCCGCAAGGTCGGGCACGCCAGAGGCGAAGTCGATCCGCAGGGCGCCTGCGGCCGGGCGGGCGCGGCCGCCGGGGCCTGCCGCTGCGGCCACGTCCCGGCCGCCACCCGGGTGCCGGACCCGACGACGCTCGTGAGGTAGCCCTCGGCCTGCAGCTGGCCGTAGCACTCCTGCACGAGCCCGCGCGAGAGCCCCAGCTGGCGAGCGAGCTCACGCGAAGACGGCAGCCGTTCGCCGACGGGCAGACGGCCCGCGCGGATCGCCTCCCGCAGCCCGCCTTCGAGCTGCGTGCGCAGCGGCAGGCCCGCGTCGCGGCGCACGTCCACCAGCAGCGGCGGGGCCAAACCGGCCCACTGGACAGGCACGAAAATGGACCTTAGCAGGATGCCATTGCCGCCCTAACGTCTCTTTCATGACCACGCTCGCAGCGCCCGCGACCCGCTCCGTCGACCGCCGTCCGCGGCTGTTCACCCGGCCGTTCGCGCTGGCCTGCGGGGCCGCGTTCGCCAACCTCACTGCGTTCTACCTGCCGCTGTCGGTGGTGCCCGCACGCGTGGTCGCGGCCGGTGCCCCGGCACGGCGCCGCGGGCCTCGTCACCGCCGCGCTGATGCTGGGCGGCGTGCTCGCCGAGTGCGTGGCGCCCCGGCTGATGGCCCGCTTCGGCGACCGCGCCGTGCTCGCCGCGGGCCTGCTGCTGCTCGGTGGGGCGGCGCTGCTGCTCGTCCCGTCCGTCGACGTGGCGTCCGCGGTGCTGGTCTGCGGGCTGCGCGGCCTCGGGTTCGGGTTCGCGGTCGTCGTCACCGGCACGCTGTCGCCCGGCACGTGCCCGCCGACGCCGCGGCGAAGGCCTCGCGCTCTCCGGGGCTGTGGCCTGTGTGCCCGCCGTCGCCGCGCTGCCCGCCGGGGTCTGGCTCGCCGACGCCTGCGGCGCGGACGTCGTGTACGTCATCGCGGCGGCCGTCGCGCTGGCGGGTGCGGTCGTGCCGCCTGCCCTCGGTCGCTCCATCGAGCCGGTGGAGCGGGCCACGGGCCTGGTCGCCGTCGCGCGCACACCGGCACAGCGGCGGCCCGCGCTGCTGTTCGCCGCCACCACCGTCGCCGCCGGGATCGTCGTCGCCTACCTCCCGCCCGCCGCGGGCGGCCCCGCCGTCGCGCTCGGGCTGTTCGTGCAGGCGCTCGCCGCGACCGTCGGCCGTTGCGGCGCGGGCCGCTGGGGCGACCGGCACGGCCACGCCCGGCTCATCGCGCCCGGGCCTGGCGGCCAGCGGGCTCGGCATGGTCCTGCTGCTCGGGGTCGATCGGCCCGCCGTCCTGGTCGCGGCGATGGCGGTGTTCGGGATCGGCTTCGGGGTGATGCAGAGCGCCACGTTCGCCGTGATGCTGGAGCGGGCCCCCGGCGGCGGGCATGGCGGCGTGAGCGCCCTGTGGAACCTCGCCTACGACCTCGGCTACGGCCTCGGGCCGCTGGCGTTCGCCGCCGTCGTCGGGACGAGCGGATACCCCGCGGCGTTCGCCCTCACCGGGCTGGTCGTGCTCGCGGGTCTGCGCGCGGCCCGGCGGATCCGCTGATCGGCCTCAGGAGGCGGCAGGGCGGGACGGCGCCGTCATCGTCGGCCGGGCGCCGCGCCGCGGGGCCGGGTTGTCCTCGATCGACGGGGCGGGCCCGAGCAAGTGGTGTTCGAGGCGCTGCATGCCCAGGGCGGCGATCATCAGCACGACCGGCACCAACACCGCCAGCCAAGCCTCGGACACGCGCGACCCCCGATCCGGACGACATCCCGCACCGTGTCCATCGCCGCAGCCGGGCACGGGGTTACCGACGTGGGCATCCTGGTCGGGAATCGGGTCACGGCTGGACGGCCTGCTCGGCGAGACAGCCGTCCCGGTCGTAATCGGATGTCGGTTGAGTTCCGGAGACGAGGGCGCCTGCATCCCGGCCGAGCGCCTTCTGCAGGGCTCCTGCGTCGAACTTCGCGCCGTCGAGACGCGCGCCGTCGATGTGCGCGCCGGTGAAATCCGCGCCGACGAGATCGGCCCCGCGGAGATCCGCGTTGCGGAGGTTCGCTCCCGCCAGCCGCGCGCCTGGATCCACTTTGACCCCCTCGCTTAGCGCTGCGCCGGGGGACTCGGCGACCGTCATCATTCCGTTAACCGGTGCGTTCCTATCTGCCGTGCACGAGGGCCAGCGCCGCGGAGGTGACCCGCCTGCGCAGGAAGGCCCCCCGGCCGTCGGCGGCCAGTGCGGCCTTCGCGGCGAGGAACCCGCACACGCCGTGCACCCCGCCGCCGGGGTGGGCGGCGGCGCTGCCGAGGTAGAGCCGCTCGATCGGCGTCTCGGGCCTGCCGAGGCCCGGCACCGGGCGGAACACCAACTGCTGGAACAGCTGTGACGTGCCGCCGCCGACCGCGCCGTGGCCGAGGTTCGCGTCGGCGGCGGCGAGCTCGGCGGGCCCCTGTACCGCGCGGTGCAGCACCCGGTCGCGGAAACCCGGGGCGTGCGCCTCGACGACCGCCTCGACGCGGCGAACGAGCTCGTCGACCGCGCCGTCGCCGCACCCCCGCGGCACGTGGGTGTACGCCCACGCCGATTCGGTGCCCGCGGGGGAGCGGCTGGGGTCGGCGGTGGTCATCTGGCCGAGCAGCAGGAACGGTGACGACGGCAGCGTGCCGGTCTCCAGGTCGGCCGCCCAACGGACGAGGCCGTCGACGTCGCCGCCGAGGTGCACGGTGCCCGCCCCGACGACCTCCGGGGCCCGCCACGGGATCGGTGCGCCCAGCGCCCAGTCGAGCTTGAGCGTCGGCGAGTCCCAGAGGAAGCGGGTCAGGTCCGAGCGCACGCGGGCGGGCACCGCGTCCGGTGACAAGAGCCGCAGGTAGAGGTCGGGGGCGGAGACGTCGGCGACGACCGCGCGCCGCACCCGCGCCCGCAGTCCCGTGGCGGACTCGACGCCCACGACCCGGCCGCCCTCGACCAGGATCCGTTCGACGCGCTCACCGGTGCGGAGCACCGCACCCGCCGATTCGGCCCGACGCGCGAGGGCGGCGGTCAGCTCGCCCGTGCCGCCCACCGGGGTCGGGAAGCCGTGGTGTTGGCCCACCATCGCGAGCAGCAGCCCGAACAGCCCACTGCCCGGCGCGGTGACGGGCACGTCGGTGTGCGCGGCGTTGCCCGCGAGCAGCAGCCGGGCCGCGGCACCGCCGAAGCGCTCCTCGCCCATGCGCGTGGCGGGCAGCAGCAGGAACCGCAGCAGCCGCAGCGCGTCGGCGGTGCCGATCCGGCGCAGCAGCCGGGCGGGCCCCCGCACGGGCGGGAACGTGGTGAACAGGCTGCGCAGCAACGGTTCCTCGATCGCGCGCCACTGCGCGCAGAGCGCGAGCCAGGCCGCGCCGTCGCCCGCGTGGTGGGCGTCGAGCGCCGCCGCCGTGCGTTCGGGCTCGCGGTGCAGCACCGCGGCGGCGCTCCCCTCCGGGTTCAACGGGTGCGCGAGGACAGCGGGCGCGTGCGCCCAGCGCAGGCCGTGGCGCTCCAGCTCCAGCGCGCGCAACGCGGGCGAGACCGCCGCGAGCGGGTAGAACGCGCTGAACCGGTCGGCGACGAAGCCCGGATGCCACTGCGTGGACCGGACGGCACCCCCCAACTCGTCCTGCGCCTCCAGCAGCAGCACGTCCCAGCCCGCGTCGGCGAGCACCGCGGCCGCCACCAGGCCGTGGTGGCCGCCTCCGACGACGACCGCGTCGACCTCGAAGACGGGCACGCCCTACATCCTGCCCGTCCTGCCCCTCATCCGCGGGTCGCGACGACCTCCGCGAGGTGCGCCAGCGAGTTCGTGAGGTGCTCGGTCCCGAACGGCGGGAACGAGATGTGCTCGCGCAGGAACGCGGGCACGGCCGACCAGTCGTAGGACAGCGTGACGTCGGTGCCCGACGTGGTCTCGGCGAGGTCGTAGCGCCAGAACCAGCCGCCGTACTTCACCTCGCCGTCGCCCTCGACGTCTTGGCCCGGCTCCCAGGCGATGGTGCGTGGCGGTGCGAACTCGGTGACCCGGTTGGCCATCTCGTAGCTGCCCGCGGGGTGGTTGTCGTGGTACATGGCCATGCGGAACATCTGGCCGGGCGCGGTCAGCACCGCGTCGTCGAGCGACTTCACGAGCCAGCCCGTGCCGTCGATCGCCGGGTGGTTCGCCGGGTCGGCGAGCACGGCGAACACCGCCTCGGCCGGTGCCGCGATCGTGGTGGTCACACTGAGGTTCTCATTCGGCATTGCGCATCTCCTTTTCGTGCCAGGAGGGCAGACCGCGGTGAGCCGCGCAACTCATCGGTCGGGCGGCGTCGGAGCCACAGCCACGCCAATCCGCCCACCGGGACGACCGCCCAGTGGCTGATCAGGCGGTAGAGCAGCACCGCGGTCAGGGTGGCCGCCGGACAGCCGCCGAACGCGACGAGCGTCGCGGTCAGGCCGCCTTCGACGACGGCCAGACCGCCCGGCGTGAACGGCAGCGCCGACGCCGCCTGGCCGAGGCAGTAGGCCGGCACCAGCCCGGCCCACGGCGGCGGTTGACCGAGCGCCACGAACGCCACCGCCAGCACGGCCAGGTCGGCGAGCCAGGAAAGGAGCATCCCGACCGCCGCCGCCGCGAGCGAGCCCTTCGCGAGTGGCTGCGTTCGGAGGCGGCCCCACCGCTCGCGCAGGCGCGTCGGCACACCCCATCGGCGCACCCCCGCCGCCACGCCTGCGGCCACGCCCACGGTGGCCACGACCGCGAGCAGTCCGGGGCCGGGCGGCAGCGCGGCCTGCCCGACGGCGACCAGCGTGACCCCGGCCGCCACGATGCCCAACGCGGCGAGCACCACCACCGAGACCAGCGTGGCGACCGCGAAGCCCCACCACGCCGCGGCCCGGGGCGCGCCGCGGCGATGGGTCTGGCCGACCGCGACCGCGCCGCCCACGGCGAAGCCGAACGGCAGCACGTACGCCACGGCGTCGCCGACGACGGTGATCACGGCCAGCGCGGCCGTCCCCACCGTCGGCGCCGCGGTGCGCAGCACCGCCCTGGTCGCGCCGCCGCGGGTGACGTAGGAGACCGCCTCGGCGAGCGCGGCGACCGACAGCCACGCCGGGCACACGGTGACGAGCAGCGCCACGGCCGCCGCGAGGTCGTGCCGGTGGGCGAGGAGCACCGGCACCAGCACCCCGCCGCCGATCACCGACACCACGGCCGCCAGCGTTCTCGTCGTCGTCCGACGGGTCATGGCGATCGCCATCGCAACCTCCTCTCCGAGGAGATAGCGCACCGGGTTACGACGGGGGCGTGAGCACCTCGATCGCGCCGTCGGCCTCGCGGACCGAGAGCGCAGGTAGCGCCCGGGGCGGGGTCGGGAGCTGGTGGCTGACCAGCGCGCCGTTCACCGCGAACGCGGTCGTGTGGCACGGGCAGCGCAGCTCCCGGGCGGGCGCGTCCAGCCGCAGCGCGCAGCCCTGGTGGGTGCAGATGCCCGACACGGCGGCCACCTGGCCGCCGTCGCGGCGCACGAAGCCGGTCACGCCGTCGACCTCGAAGCCGCGCACCGCGCCGTCGGGTACCTCGGTGCTGGCGGCGACGCGGGTCCACACCCCGCCGTTGGGGACGAGCGGGCCCTCGGCCACCTCGGCGGGCCGGCTCGCGCTCATCGCGACGTGGTCGGCGACCGCCCCCACCGCGACGGCCGCAGCCGCCACGGAGCCGAACTGCAGCACCCGGCGGCGGCCGCTGCGCAGCGGCACCACGTCTCCGGGCTCGTCGAGCTCCGTGGCGAGCCTGCGCCGCAGGTCCGCGACGTACTCCTCGCTCGCCGCCCCGCTGCCCGCCCGCGCCGCCCGCAGCTCGATCGCGGTGCGCATCTGGGCCGCGTCCTCGTCGTCGGGTCGGAAGCCGCGGGTCCTGCTGCCGCGCAACAGGTCCTCGACGAACCGCCGGACGTCCCGCGCGCTCATGCCTGCCCTCCGCCCAGCTGTGCGGCGCGGCGCAGCGCCCGATGCTGCAGGACCTTCGCGTTGGCCACGGTCACGCCGAGCGCCACGGCCGCGTCCTTGATCGAGTACGCCTGCAGGAACCGCAGCGAGAGGATGCGCCGGTCGCGCTCGGGCAGCTCGTCGAGGATGGCGGCGGCGCGCTCCGGTGCGTCGGACACCGGGTCATCCTGTCGGACCGCCTCGATCTGCTCCTCGTCGATCGTGGTGATCTCCCGACCCATCGTCGTTCGCCAATGCCGGGCGAGCACCGTTCGGGCCGTCGCGATGAGGTACGCCCGCACCTCGCCGACGCTGCGGTGCAGCTGCATCGGGCCGAGCGCGGCGAGGAAGACCTCGGCCGTCAGGTCCTCGGCGTCGGCGCGGTTGCCGACCTTCGCGAACATCAACCGGTGGATGCGGTCGACGTTGTCCTCGTAGACAGCGCGCCAGTCGGCGTACGTGTCGTCGGACACCACCCGCAGCTCCCGCGGCCGAACCGTCGGTGGCGCACCGTCCGCCGACGGGCGGCGCGCCCGATCACCGTCCTGCGCCATCACCACCTCCAGGTCCGACCCCGGAGTCCTATAGGGGCGGAGGTTACATCGGGGTCGGTGAACGAACGCGGCACCTCGACCCGTGGTAGGCGGCGGGCACCCGCCCCGCCCCACCACCGTCAGGAAGGCCACCATGCGCGTCCGAACATCGGCTCTCGTCACCCTCGCCGCGGCCGCCGTCGCCCTCGGCGTCGCCGTACCGGCCCTCGCGACGTCCGGACCGTCCAACCCGGCGAGCGGTCTCGCGGACGCCCCCGGATCCGGGGAGTCCGTCATCGAGTGGAATCGCCAGCTGATCACCATCCTCGGCACCCCGAACGCCCAACCCGCGACGATCCACCCCACCCGAAGCTTCGCCATCCTGCAGGCCGCCGAGTACGACGCGGTCGTCTCGATCACGCGGGCGACGCCGCCGTACAAGGCGACCGTGCCCGCGGCCCCCGACGCCCGCCCCGACGTCGCCGCCGACCAGGCGGCGCACGACGTCCTCGCCGCCCTCTACCCGGCCCACCGCACGGGCGCCGATGACCTGCTGCGGACGGAGCTCGGAGCCGTGCCCGACGGCGAGGCCAAGCAGGACGGCGTCGCGGTCGGGCAGGCCGCCGCGGCGCAACTGCTCACCATGCGCGCCGCCGACGGCGCGACGGCCGCGCCCGCACCGTTCACGGCGGGCACCCAACCCGGCGACTACCGGCCGACCCCGCCGAAGCTGGCCGCCCCGATGTACCCGAACTGGGGGTCGGTCGCGCCGTTCGTGCTCACCGCAGGCAGCCAGTTCCGCCCGCCCGCGCACCCCGCGGTCACCGGCGCGGAGTACGCCTCCGCGCTGGCGGAGGTCGAGAACCTCGGGCGCGACGCGAGCACCACCCGCACCGCGGACGAGACCGTGGCGGGCAAGTTCTGGAGCGCCTCACCGGTCTGGAACACCTGGAACCAGGTCGCCCAGCAGCTCGTCGGCGACCGCAGCCTCGCGGACACGACCCGCGCGTTCGCGGCGCTGGACCTCTCCTTGGCCGACACGACGATCGGGATGTACGACGCGAAGTACACCGATCACGTGTGGCGGCCGATCACCGCCATCCGGGCGGGCGTTCCCGGGCTCGCGGGCGACCCGAACTGGAACCCGTTGACCCCCACCGCCGCCGACCCGTCCTACCCGGGAGCGCACAGCGCGCTGAGCGCCGCCGCGGCGACCGCGCTCGCCGGTGTATGGGGCGATCGGCAGACCGTGGCCGTCACCTCGTCCGCGGACCCCGGAGTGACCCGCAACTTCACCAGCCTGGCCGCGACCGCCGACGAGGCGGCCCTCAGCCGGATCTGGGCGGGCCAGCACACCCGCATCGACGACCGGGCGGGCAGGCAGCTCGGCCGTCAGGTCGCGGGCGCGGTGCTGGGTGCCCTGCAGGTGGCGCCGCCCGCCTCGTGATCGGACGCCGGTGACCGCGTCGCCGCCCGGGGGGTCGGCGACGCGGTCACGTGCGTAACCCGGTCGCCTATGAAGAGCTGATCCGGCGCGGGGGAGACTCACTCGGGTCCGCCCGCATCCCGTTCGGCCGACCCACGCGCCGCACTCGGAGGTGACCATGCCGCTCCCGCGCCGATCCCGCCCGTTCGGCGACCTGGAGGCGACGCTGATGGACCTGCTGTGGAGCGCTCCGCACCCGCTCTCCGTCCGCGAGGCGATGGAGGGCCTGCGCCCCGAGCGCGCGCTCGCCTACACCACCGTCATGACGGTGCTGGACAACCTGCACCGCAAGCACTGGCTGCGCAGGCAGCGGGACGGCCGGGCGTGGCGCTACGCACCCGCGCTCACCCGGGAGGCCTACACCGCGCAGCTCATGCACGAGGCGCTCGCGGTGAGCGACGACCGCGCAGGCGTGTTGGCCCGTTTCGTCGAGGAGATCGGCCCGGCCGATGCCGAGGCCCTCGCGGCGGCGCTGCGCGAGGCCACGGGAGGACGCACGGACGGCCGGGGTGGCGGCGCGTCGGGTGGCGGCGCGTCGGGTGGCGGCGCGTCGGGTGGCGGCGCGTCGGGTGGCGGTGTGGACGGGGGGCGCGCGGATCCGGGCGGGGGCGCGTCGGGTGGCGGCGCGGACGGCGGTCGGCGCGGCGGTGGGGGCGGCGGTGGGGGCGACGGCGACGGCCCCGACGATCGGGACAGGCGTGACGGGGCGGGGTCGTGACCGTCGGGGGCGCCCTCATCCTCTACGCCGCCGTCGTGGGATTCGCCGGGCCCGCGGCGTTCCGCCGGGCCACCTGGCCGCTGCGTGCGCCGCGGCTGGGGGCGGCCGCGGTGGTGGCGGCGGCCTGGTCGGTGCCGGTGGCGCTGGTGCTGGCCGGGGTGACTGTGTTCCTGCCCGCCAGCGGGCTCACCGTCGACGTCGTGCACCTGGTCGGGGCGTGCCTCGGCAGGCTGCGCGCGGCGTACGGCACGCCTGCCGGAGCGGGGATCGCCACCGCGGGGCAGGTGCTGACGGCCGGGATGCTGCTGCGGGGGGCGTGGGCGTTCGCCCGGGTCGTCCGGCGGCGGCGCGTAGAGCGCAGGCGGCACCGCTTGCTGCTGCGGTGGGCGGGCGCCGACCTGCCCGACGTGCCCGCCGTCGTGCTCGAGCAGGCGGAAGCGGTCGCCTACGCGGTCGCGGGTCGGCGGCGGACGGTCGTCGTCACGCGGGGGATCGTCGAGCTGCTCAGCGGCCCGGAGCTGTCGGCGGTGCTCGCGCACGAGCACGCGCACCTCGCGGCGCGCCACCACCGGTGGCTGACCGCGGCTGCGCTGGTGGCCCAGGCGCTGCCGATGGTCCCGCTGCTGCGGGACGCCCCGGCCCGCGTGGGCAGGCTGCTGGAGATGGAAGCCGACGAGCTCGCGGCGGCCCACCACGAGCCGCGCGTGATCGCGAGCGCGCTGGTCGCCGTCGCCACGGCAGGCTCTGCGGCAGCCACCTCGCCCGCCGTTCCGGTCGCCAGGCCGCCCGGCTTCGTGGGTGTCGCCCCGGTCGGCGTCGTGGCGGTCGCCTCGGGCGGCACCCCGGCCGTCCACCCGGTCGGATCCTCGGCCATGGCGGGGCGCTGGGCGGCGGCGCGGCGGACGGTCGGGGGCCGCGCCGCGGGTAACGGCGTGGTGCGGTCAACGCGGCCACGGGCGGCGGCGCGGTCACCGGCGGCGGCGCGGCCACGGGCGGCGGCGCGGTCACCGGCGGCGGCGCTGAGCCCCGGCGGCTCGGATGCCCTCGCGCGCGTGCAGCGGCTGCTCCACCCGCCCGCACGGCTGCCCGCGGTGCGCCGGGTGTTCGCGCGCACCGCGATCGCGGCCCTCACGGTGGCCCCGCTCCTGCTCGCGGCGGCCCCGATCGCGTACGCGCTGACCTGATGACACGGCAGACCGGGCGCGGCCGGTGCGCCAATTTGCGCTCGAGATCGACGTGAGCGGGGTTTCGCCATGATCGAACCCCGCTGGTGTCCCGTTCGGGGCGCGGCTCGCGCCCGAACGGGCAGTCCGCGCGGACTCGCCGTGTCGAAACGGGCGACTCGCCGTGTCGAAGCGGGGGACTCACCGTGGGGGTGGGGCGGGTTCAGTAGCCGTAGCCGCTGTTGCCCGCCGCCGGGGCGGGGGCCGGGGCAGGTGCGGGGGCGGCGTCGTCGGGGTCGATCTTGTTCCCCGCCGGGTCGACGACGTACCAGCCGCCGCCGAACCGGTTGATGCCCTGCCCCCGGGCGTCCCCTGGGGCCTTGTCGCCCATGAAGTAGTACAGCGGGTGGCCGTTGTAGGTGACCTGCTTCGTGCCGTCGGCGCGCGTGGTCGTGCCCAGCAAGGTGGCGTGGACGTCGCCGCTCGGGCTGGGCTCCATCCCGCCGACGAGCATCGGCGGCCAGACCTGCGCGCATTGCCCGTTGCAGTTCGAGGTGGTGCCGTTGTCGGCCTCGAACAGGTAGAGGGCGCGGCCCGCGCCGTCGACGAGGGCGGTGCCGGGCTTCAGGTCGGCGGTGCCGACGCCGCTCGCCGCCGGGGCCGCGGCGGGTGCGCTGTAGGCACCGGTCGGGCCGCCGCTGCCCGCGAGGGCGACGCCTGTCGCGGCGCCACCGCCCGCGATCACCGCGGCGGCGACGATGCCACCGATGACGTACGTGCGCTTCATGGGATTCCTCCAGAGGTCGCGTGCTGCCGTTCGACCACAGGCACGAGACGCGACACGCCGGACGTTCACGTAACTACTATCGCTATTAGTAGACATGAACGCCGATTTCGCGCTGCGCATGCTCTACCGCGACCACGCCGCCGCCCTGCTCGCCTACGCCCTCTGGTTCACCGAGGACCGGCAGGCCGCCGAGGACGCCGTGCAGGAGACCTTCCTGCGCGCCTGGCGGCATCTGTCCCGCCTGCTGGCCGACGGCCGCCCGCTGCGCCCCTGGCTGCGGCAGGTGCTGCGGAACGTGCTGACCGACGCGGCCCGCGTGGCGCGCAACCGGCCGACGAGCCCGCTCGACGAGACCGACCTCGAGCCAGAGGTCGACGGCGGCTACGAGAGCGTGCTCGACCGCGGCCTGCTCACCCGCGCGCTCCAGCGGCTCTCGCCCGAACACCAGCGGGTGCTGCTCGAGATCTACTACCGCGACGCCCCCGCCGAACGGGCCGCCGCCGCTCTGGGCATCCCCGCGGGCACCGTGCGCTCGCGCCACCACTACGCCCTGCGCGCCCTGCGCCTCGCACTGGTCGAGGCGTGAGGTCAGGTCGCGGCGGCGGCCGAGAGGACGGCGTAGGCCACCTCGGGGCCCTTGACGTCGGAGTGGTTGGCGACGAACGCGTCGGCCAGCAGGTTGTGCGGCCGGTGCGGCCGCCACGGGTAGGCGCCGCCGACCGCCAGGAGCGTGCCCGGCACGGCCTCGTCGGTCCGCTGCGCGCCGTTGCGTCCGATACCGCCGTACCGGTCGTCGGGGCCGCCGATCCCGGCCGCGACCTGGTTGGCGAGCCGTGAGGCCACGGCGTAGGCGATGCCCACCGCGACGTCGTTCGCGGTGTGGGTGACGAGCACGGGCCCCGCCACTTTCGGCTCGGCGACGTCGCTGCGGAAGAAGCCCGCCTGCGGGCCGGGCGCGACCGGGTCCCAGTCGGCGGAGAACCCGAAGTGGGAGAACGCGCCCTGCAGCAGCGCCACGCTCGCCACCGCTGAGCCCGCGGGGAGCGCCTTCACGGCGGCCGACACGAGCCGCGCGCCGAAGCTGTGACCCGCCAGGTGCAGCCGGAGCCCCGGCCGGGCGATCGCGGTGAGCAGCGGGGCCAGCCCGGCCGTGCCGACGACGGCCGAGCGCTCCTTCATGGCGTAGAACGTGGTGTAGTTCAACAGGTTGAGCCCGGCGCCGAGTATCCCACCGAGCAGCCCGCCGACCGCGGCCGCGTGCCCGACGCCGTCGGGGACGCCGACCGGCGCGGGCACCGCCAGCCGGTCGAGCACGACGTCGCCGGGGAGCGTGAACAGCGCCGGGGGTCCCTCGGCGGGGTCTCCTCCGTCGGGCGTGAGGAGCCCGCGCACCAGCTCGACGAACGCGCGCCGCGCCGACGCCTTGTCGGTGAGGTGGGGGACCAGCGCGGCGGCCATGTCCAGCCGCGGCGCTTCGGTGGGGAAGACGGCGCGCAGCCCGTCCAGGGCGTCGAGCAGGTCCTGCGGCGTGACGGACGGACCGACCGCGGCGGCCAGGCCCGCCATCTGGTCGGGCAGCGCGAACTGCCGGGACGGCCAGATGACACCGAGGATGCCGAGCGCGCGTCCGGGCGGGAGGCCGTGGCCGTCGTCGGTCACGCCGCGCAGCGACCGGGCGAGCTGCGCGAAGAGCTCCCGCGCACCCGCGATGTCGTTGTTCCAGCCGTGCGTGAGCACCAGCAGGTCGGTGACGGTGGGGTCGGCGGCGAGCGCCCGCGCCGCGGCCACCCCGCCGTTGCTGCTCCCGTCGACGGAGCCGTCGCTCCGGAACTGGATCTCGGCGTTCGGGAAGCCGAAGAGGTCGGCCATGATCGTGCTCCTCGTGGGGGTCAGACGGACTGGATGGCGCGCATGAGGTCGACGAGCCCGTGCCCTTGGAAGGCGGCGGTGCGCCCCAGGTCGGTGGCCGAACCGGCGAGGATGGCCTTGAGCTCGGCCGGGCGCCCGATGAACTCGCGCCGGATCGACAGGAGCGCGGCCGCGATCCCGGACACGTGGGCCGCCGCCATGCTCGTGCCGCTGTCCTCGACGTAGTCGGGCGCCGCGCCGCCGTCGTGCTTGGCGACGATCGTGGCGAGGGTCTTCCCCGCGGCCGCGGAGAGGATGCGCTCGCCGGGCGCGACGAGGTCCGGCTTGGCGCGGCCGTCGCCGGTCGGGCCCTTGGAGGAGAAGTAGGACACGCCGTAGCGGTGGGGCATGTCGCGGTGGGTGGAGCCGACCGTGATCGCGGCGTCGGCGTTGCCCGGGTCGTTGATCGTCAACGCCAGCCCGGCGGCCACGCTGCCCCGGAAGAAGTCCTGGTCGAAGCCGTACCCGGTGTTGCCCGCCGCGACGACCACCACGACGCCCGACTGCACCAGCCGCGTCACCTCGATGCAGAGCGGGCTCTCGCCGCAGGCGAACCACTCGGGGTCGAACGGGTAGCCCACCGACAGGTTCACGCCGTGGATGCGCAGGTCCCGTCCGTACGCGTTGGCCTTCTGGATGTCCTGGAGCGCGGTGATGACCGAGCTGGTGATGCCGTCGCCGTCCGCGTCGAGGACCTTGTAGCTCACGAGCTTGCACAGCGGCGCCATGCCGCTCATCGCGGTGACCGGCTCGGGGACGTAGTCCACGTCCTCGTTGTGGTCCAGCTCGGCGCGCACCGCCGTCAGCGGCTTCGCGGCGCTGCCGTGCCGCTCGCCCGCGATGATCCCGGCGACGTGCGTGCCGTGGCCGAACTCGTCGGTGAGCGGGGAGCCGCCGCCGGTGTAGTCGCGGTGGCGCAGCGGGCGGGGGAGCTCGAGGGTCTCGTGCAGTCGGAAGTGGGGATGGGCGGCGTCGATGCCCGAGTCGATCACGGCCCAGACGATCTCGGCGCCGCGGGCCACGAACGCGGACCGCGCCGCGTCGGCCTTGACCGTGGCGGCGGACCGGTTCGTCAGCGCGCGCGTCGGGAAGTCCGGCCAGATGCGGTAGATCGCCCGCCCCGGGCCGTCCGGAGCGCGGTCGAGGCGGGCGAGCTCGCGGATCGACGCGGCTGTCAGGTCTGCGATGACGTACTGGACGACCGCGGCGGTGCGGGCGGCGTCGACGCCCTCGCCGGAGTCGGACGCCGCAACTGCCTGGCCCACCAGCTCCCGCACACGACGGACGGCGGCGTCGCGCCCGCCCGGGAAGCGCAGGTTGACGTCGATGACGACCTTGTGCGGCCCGTCGCCCGGCCCGAGCGGTGCGGCCAGCACCCGGCCGTAGAGCGACCGCGGGTTGAACGCCGTCCCCTCGGGATCCGTCACGGGAGGTAGGAGACGGCACGACGACGGCGTGATACCCCCGACGTGGGAACCGCCCCGCGCCCGGACGGTGATCCGGGCGCGGGGCGGCGGTCAGCGGTGTCGGGCGGTGCGCTCGACGCCGGGCGGCCACGAACGGGAACAGGAACAGGCAGATCGCGCAGCCTGCCGCCCCGAGCAGGAAGAACGGCTTGCGCCTGCCCCGCCTGTCGCTCCAGGTGCGGTCGCTCGTCGCCCCGATCATCGGCTGGATCAGGAGCTCGGTGATCGGACCCGCCGGGTTCAGGATCGGCAGCTCGTCCGGCGAGGCGTTGAGGTAGGAGAAGATCGGGTTGATCGCCGTCTGCTGCAGCCCGAAGCTGTACTGGATCCCGAAGAACCCGACGTTCATCAGCAGGATCTGCTGACCGGTCATCAACGGCTTGCGAATCTCTGACCGTCCGAACATCCGGCGTGGCACTCGACGCCATGGACACACCTCACCGACGTTGGGACTCGCATCACGCGCGACTTGACCCCGGGTGGCTTCGCGAGCCGGGCGTTGAGCCGTCGGAGTGCTGGTCCGATTCAGCGATTCCGTAGGTGATTCGGTTCGGCGCAGTTCAGCGCGATGCGGGCGGCCCGATGGATTCGCGGTGCCGCAGCAGCATGCCGACGAGGTGCACCGCCGGGTGCCGGTCGTTTTTGATCAACAGGTCGGTGGCGAGGCGGCCCATCTCGAAGTGGGGAAGGGCGACCGAGCTCAGCCCGGGCTGAAGCCAGCCCGCCATCACCGAGTCGTCGAAGGCCACCACCGAAACGTCGCACGGAACCTGCAGGCCCGCCTGTTGAACTGCCTGGTAGGCGCCGAGGGCGATGCGGTCGTTGAGGCAGACCAGCGCGGCGGGCCGAGTACGCGCGAGCAGGTCGGTCACCGCGGCGCGGCCGCCCTCGGGGGTCCATTCGCAGTCGACGAGGCCTGCCAACCGGACGCCCGCCGCATCGAGCTCGGTGCGGATCCCGCGCATCCGCCGAGTGGCGGCGAGCACGCTCCGCGGGCGGCGCCCGATCACGTAGATCCCGTCGCGATGCCCGGCCGCGAGCAAGCCGCGGGCCGCTTCCCGGCCGCCCTCGACCTCGTCCGGGATCACGGCAGGCCCGGGCAGCTGGTCGGTGAGGCAGTTGAGGAGCACGACCGGCAGCTCGGTGACCGCGGTCGACAGCTGCACCCGCCGGGTGGCGAGGCAGCCGTACACCAGCCCGTCGATCTGCCGGTCCAGCATGCCGCGCACGAGGTCGTCCTCGACGGACCGGCTGCCGTCGGTCTCGGCGATCACCAGCAAGCGGTCGTTCGTGAGCGCGGACGCGTAGGCCCCGCGCACCATCTCGCCCGCGTACGGCTCGGCGGCGATCGCGTCCGACACCAGCCCGACGATGCGGCTGGTGTGCGAGCGCAGGTTGCGTGCGGCGAGGTTCGGCCGATAGCCCAGCTCCGCGGCGGCCACCCGCACCCGGTCCTGGGTCGGCGCCGCGATCCGGGCTTCGGCCGCGCGCCCGTTCAGCACGGCCGAAGCCGTCGACTGCGCCACGCCCGCCCGCCTGGCCACATCGCGCAGCCGGACCCGATGGCGAATGGCATCACCAGCGGAAACCATGGCATCCCTCATCCACCGATCCTGGGTCACCCGTGAGTGGCGACCAACCGTCCATACCCGTCGGTTGGGGCGTCGGACAAGGCCCGTCCGGGTGGACCATGATCTACCACTCGCCCGCGATCAGTCCACGTGCGGGACCGCGGCACGGGTGAGGCCGTGCGTGAGGCGGCGCCGGACGTCGGGATGCATGGGGAGCGCGGTCGTCTCGGCGGCGGTGAACCAGTCGGCTGCGGTGGTCTCGTCCTCGTCGGGCCGCGGCCGCTGTCCCGGCTGGTCCGGGCGGGCGTGCAGGCACAGCGCCACCTGCTGGCGAGCGCCTTCGACCCGGTACACGACGATGTGCGCCGGGTCGCTGTAGATCCCGGAGACGCCCGTGATCGCGACCGAGATCCCGGACTCCTCGAAGACCTCCCGCCGGAGCGCCTCGGCGGTCGTCTCGCCCACCTCGATGCGCCCGCCGGGCAGCTCCCAGTTCCCGTCATCGGACCGCCGCACCAGGAGAACGCGTTCGCGGTCGTCGCGCACGACCGCGTACGCGACCACCACGAGCCCCTGAACCGGTGGTGGATGCGGATCGTGGAAGTACTCGTCGATCCGGGCCACGGGCGGGGATCGTGGTCGTGTCCGGCGGCGGGTACAACCCACGCCAGATGAACATTCACGGCGTTCGACCGGTGAGCGGCCACCTCGCCACCGTCTCGTGGCGGGCCGCGCCGCCCGGGCCTGCGCCGAGCACGCTGTGCACGAGGTGCAGATCGGCCGCCGTCCACGCCCGACCGGCGAAGCCTGCAAGGGCCGCCGCGAGCGGCGCGAGGTCCGGCGCCGGGTGGCCCGCGCGGGCGAGGGTGACGTGGGGCCGGTAGGGCCGTTGGTCGATCGGCAACCCGCACCGGCGGGCGGCGGCCCGCACCGCGTCGACCAGTCGCCGCAACATCGCCCGGTCGCCGTCCACCCGTGTCCACAGCACCTGCCTGCCGAAGCGGCCGCCGCCTGCGAGCGCCAGCGTGGGCGGGGCGTGCCTGCGCGCCACCCGTTCGAGGCGCTCGGCGAGCGCGGCCCGCGTCCGGTCGTCGACCTCGGCCAGGAACGCCAGCGTGACGTGCCACTGCTCGGCCCGGGTCCAGCGCACCCCCGGCGTCGGCGGGAGCGCGTCGACCGCGGCGGCGAGCTCGGCCAGCGCGTCGGCGGGCGGGACGAGCGCGACGAACAACCGCATCGGCTCATCATCGCGCCCGTGGACGAGGCCGACGCGGCCGCCGCGGCCGACGAGGCCGACGAGGCCGCCGCGGCCGACGGCCGCCGAGGCCGCCGCGGCCGGACCCACCGGACGGCATCCCGGCCGAGGAACACCGCCGGACGAGGCACTGCGGACGAGGCACCGCTCGGCGCGGTCGGTCACCCGGCGACGCCTACCGCCGGACCCGCCTTGCGCACCGCGGTGTAGTCCTCCGCGCGGCCGGGATCCCCGGGCCTCCCGGGGCCCACGACGGCGCCCTGCACGTCCGCGACGATCTGCGCGAGCAGGTCTCGGCTGTGCTCCAGCGCCGCGATCTTGTCGGTCAGCGCCGCCAGCTCGCTCGACAGCGTCGCGGCGAGGTGCGCCCGCTCCGCGGGCTCGTCGGGAAGGACGGCCCGGCCGTCGAGGAGGAACCGCAGCGTCTTGCCGACCACGCCCGCGGGCAGGGCCGCGGAGAGCATGCAGCGGATACGGGCCACCCGGTCGACGTCGGACTCCGCATAGTCGCGATATCCCGAGCCGGTGCGCCGCGGCTCCAGCAGGCCCTGCTCCTCGTAGTAGCGCAACATCCGCACGCTCGCGCCGGTCCGCGCGCTCAGCTCCCCGATCTGCACGACTTGACTCTAACGTCAGTGTGAGGCTTTAGCGTCACATCGTGTTGATCGTCGTCCTCATGCTCTGCTCGTTCGCGGTGGCCACCGCGGAGTTCGTGCTGGTCGGCCTGCTGCCGGAGATCGCGGCCGACCTGACCGTGTCGGTGCCCGCGGCGGGACAGCTGGTGACGGTGTACATGCTGGTCGTCACCGTCGGCGGCCCGGCCGCTACCGTCCTCACCCGACGTCTGCCGCGGCGCGGCCTGCTGGCGGCCACGATGGCGCTGGCCACCGGCGCGGCGGCCCTGTCCGCGGCGGCGGGCTCCTACGGCGTGCTGCTGGTCGCCCGCCTCGGATCCGCGCTCGCGCAGGCGCTGTTCGTGGCCGTCGCCTCGCAGGTGGCGATGGCCGTGAGCAGCACAGGGCCCGCCGCGCGCCCGACCGCGGCCGTGGCGCGGGTGTTCGCCGGGTTCGCGCTCGCCACGGTCATCGGGCTGCCGGTGGGCTCCCTCGTCGGCCGCGCGTACGGGTGGCACGCCACGTTCGTCCTCATCGCGGTGCTGGCAGGCGCCGGGCTCGTCGGGGTGCTCGTCTTCTGCCCGCGGATCCCGACCGTCGACGCCGGTGGCCTCGGCGGTGTCGTCCGGCTGGTGGCCGACCGGCCCGTCCTCACCGGGCTCGCGGTCACCCTGCTGGCGCTGACCGGCTTCGTCGCGGTGTTCACCTACGTGGCGCCCATGCTCACCACGGTGTCGGGGCTCAGTCCGGGGTGGGTCAGCGTCGCGCTGGTCGGGTACGGCCTCGGCACGGTCGCGGGGAACCTCCTCGCCGGGCGCGTCCCGCGCGCCGCCGTCCTGCGGGTGCTGCCGGTGCCGCTCGCGGTGCTGACCCTCGTACTCGCGGCGCAGGGACTCCTCCTGCGCTACCCGCCCGCGGCACTCGTGGGTCTCGTCCTGCTCGGCGCCGCCGCGTTCGTCGTGGTGCCGCTCCTGCAGACGTGGCTCATGGAGCAGGTCGGGCGGACGGCGGCCGGCCTGGTCGCGGCGGTGAACATCTCCGTCGCCGGGGTGGCGGGCGCGCTCGGCGCGGGCCTAGGCGGCGCGGTGCTCGCCGCGGGGCTCGGCCTCGTCGCGATCGGGCCGATCGCGGCACTGCCCGCGCTGGGGGCGACCGTCACGGCGCTCGGCCTCCGCAGCCGACCCACCCGGGTGCTGTGTCGGGGCTGAGGATCTCGTCGCGCGGGACTACCGTGGATCGGTCGACGGACCAGGGGCCGCACGCAGATGACCACACCGCACGACGACCCGGCCACGGAGCCGGTCGCCACCCAGCACGACTCCGAACAGGACGTCGATGCCGACTTCCTCGACCAGGAGTGGCTCGAGCCGCGCCGGGGGAGCATGGCCACCAAGGTGCTGGTGGGGCTCCTGCTGGTCGCGCTGGGCTTCCTGGCGGGCGTCTCGGTGGGTCGGGCCGGGGCCGACGCGGCGGTGGCCAGGAGCGCAGCCGGTACGACGAGCGCGCGGGGAACCGGCGGCGGGGGTGGCGGCGGGGGCGCCCAGGGCACCCAGAACGGCGGTGGGTCGACGGGATCCGGCGGGGGCGGCAACGCGGCGGGCGCGACGCAGGGCGGCGGCCGGCCCAGCGGAGCTGCCGTCCCGAACGGAGCGGGCACGCGCGGATCCGAGACCCCCTCGGCGACACGGTCGCCGTCGGGCGGCGGCGGCGCCACCGCGACGGCGCAGGCCGGGCGCAACAACGGTGCCGCGACGGCCACACAGGCCGCGCCGAACGAGAACGTCGTGCGACCCACCACGGCGGCGGCGTCGAGCGTCGGCGGCGTCGCGGGTGTGGCGGGCGCGGTCGCGGGCGGCAACCTCCCCGGCACCCCGACGACCACCACCACGCGGACGACGACACCCTCTTCGTCACCGATGTACGGCTCCGACAACTGATGTGACACAGATCATGCCTGTGGGGTGTGGTCGAGCCATGTCTATCGTCACAGCATGACCTCTCCGTTCAGCCTCGAGGGCAAGACCGCCCTGGTCACCGGCGGCAACCAAGGCCTCGGCAAGGCGTTCGCGCTGGGCCTGGCGCAGGCGGGTGCCCGCGTCGCGATCGCGGGCAGGCGGCCGGACGCCAACCAGGCGGCTGTCGAGGAGGCGCGCGCGGCAGGCCACGAACTCGTGCCCGTCACCGCCGACATCACCCGCGACGACCAGGTCACGGCCATGACCGAAGCCGCGGTGGCCGCGCTCGGCACCATCGACGTGCTGGTCAACAACGCGGGCATCTGCTACCACGCGCCGTCGTTCGACGTCACCGACGAGCAGTGGGCGGACGTGTTCGACCTCAACGTGCGGGCGCTGTGGAAGACCTCGCTGGCCGTCGGCGCCGTCATGCGGGAACGGCGGTCCGGGTCGATCGTCAACATCGGCAGCATGTCGGGGATCATCGTCAACCGGCCCCAGTGGCAGCCCGCGTACAACGCCTCGAAGGCCGCCGTCCACCACCTCACGAAGTCGCTGGCCGTCGAGTGGGCGCCCTACGGGATCCGCGTCAACGCGGTCGCCCCCGGCTACGTGAAGACGGACATGGCGCCCGTGGACCGGCCGGAATTCCGCAGGTACTGGATCGAGGACGCCCCGCAGGAGCGCTTCGCGCTGCCGGAGGAGATCGCGCCGAGCGTGGTGTTCCTGGCCAGCGAGGCGGCGTCGTTCATCACCGGCTCGATCCTCGTCGCCGACGGTGGCTACACCGCGGTGTGAGCGCTGCATCCTGTGAGTGAACTGTGAACCTCCCTCACCGGTGCCGCGCGCGCCGTAGTGTGGGCCGCGGTCTTGTAGCAATTCCGACGTCGCAGGCGATCTGAGGATTGACCGGGGGTGACAGGCGTCGCCGGTCGGCTTCGAGACCTTGCGGTCGTGGCACGTCTACGGCATCTCCGGCAGAACCGGACATCAAGGCCGATGTCCGGGCCGCCGCACGCGTGGTGTACCCCATACGGGGCGACGACACCGTGGCGGCGTAGCGCATCGTGACGCAGAGAGAAGGGTTTTCACCCGTGGTGGGGGACAAGTACGACTTCGTGATCGTCGGTTCCGGATCGGCGGGATCCGTTCTGGCCAACCGGCTCAGCGCCGACCCGGCCAACCGCGTTTTGCTGCTCGAAGCGGGCCGCCGGGACTACTGGTGGGACCTCGCCATCAAGGTCCCTGCGGCGTTCGGCGTCCCGGTGGGGAGCCGCTTCCACGACTGGCGATACGAGTCCGAGCCGGAGCCCTTCCTGCACGGACGGCGCATCCCGCATCCCCGGGGCAAGCTGCTCGGCGGGTCGAGCAGCATCAACGCGATGGTCTTCCAGCGTGGCCACCCCTCGGACTACGACCGTTGGGGCGCCGAGGAGGGCATGTCCACCTGGGACTACGCGCACTGCCTCCCCTACTTCCAACGGCTGGAGACCAGCGACATCGGCGAGTCCGGTGAGGTGCGCGGCTACAACGGCCCGCAGCTGCTGGAGCGCGGGCCGATCACCAACTCGGTGTTCCAGACCTTCTTCGAGGCGGTGCAGGAGGCGGGCTTCTCGCTCACCCCGGACATCAACGGCACGCAGCCGGAGGGCTTCACCGCCTGGGAGCGCACGATCAACCGCGGTCGGCGCCTCTCGGTGGCGGGCGCGTTCCTGCACCCGGCCGAGCGGCGGCCCAACCTGGAGGTCCGCACGGGCTGCTTCACCACGAAGCTGGTCATGGACGGCAAGCGCGTCACGGGTGTCCGCTACGAGGACCGGGGACGCCGCCGGGTCGAGGTGACGGCGGGCCGGGTCGTGCTGGCCAGCGGTGCCTTCAACTCCCCGCAGCTGCTGCAGCTGTCGGGCATCGGCAACGCGGGCGAGCTTGCCGCGCTCGGCATCCCGGTGGTCCAGGACCTGCCCGGGGTGGGCGAGCACCTGCAGGACCACATGGTCGCCAAGATCCAGCACAGCTGCACCCAGCCGGTCACGATCGACTCGATCCGCGACCGCTGGCGCTGGCCGCTCATCGGGTTGCAGTGGTTGCTCACCCGCCGGGGGCTCGCCGCCACGAACATCTACGAGGGCGGCGGGCTGGTCCGCACGCACTCGGAGATCACCTACCCCGACCTGCTCCTCGGCTTCGCGCCGCTGGCGATGCGCTTCGACCCGCACATCCCCGACCGTGGCTACCAGCTCATGATGGCGAGCATGCGGCCTGCTGCCCGAGGCACCGTGAAGATCACGTCGACGGATCCGCGGAACCAGCCCGCGCTGCGCTTCAACTACCTCGGCAACGACGTCGACCGCCGGTTCTGGGTCGACGCCGTGCACATCGCCCGCGACGTGCTCAACCAGCCCGCGTTCAAGGAAGTGGACGGCGGCGAGACCTGGCCGGGTCCGGGCGTCGAGACCGACGAGGAGATCCTCGACTGGATCGCCCGCACCGCGCAGTCCAACATGCACCCGACGTCGACGTGCCGTCTGGGCACCGACGGCGAGTCCGTCGTCGACCCGCTGACGATGGGCGTGCACGGGATCGAGGGACTGGCGGTGGCCGACGCCTCCGTCATGCCGCTCTGCCCCAACAGCGCCACGCACGCGCCGACGATGATGCTCGCCGAGAAGGCGGCGGACCTGATCCTGGGCAACAGCCCGCTGCCGCCGCGCGCGGCCGCGCAGGTCACCCCGCAGGCGACGGACGCCTGAGCCCGTCCGGGCCGGGGGTTCCGCTCGGAGCGGGGCCCCCGGCCTGCACGGCGCCGTTCCCGGCGAACCTGATCGTCCGGACGGCTTCCCGGGTCGCCGATCATGCAGCATCGTGGAGCGAGCCGCGAACCCTCGCGGTCGAGCCCCCGACGCAAAGGAGCCCACAGTGGCCTTCCCCGGACTGCAGCACGTCGCGATCACCGTCGCCGACCTCGAGCGCAGCACGCAGTGGTACTCGCGCCTCCTGGGCGCCGAACCCGTGCTCGACGAGGACGAGGAGTCGGGGGCGTTCCACCACACGGTCTTCGTCCTCGACGGTGGTCAGCTCCTCGGTCTGCACACGCACATGGGCGCCGAGTCCGGCGACGCGTTCGACGAGCGCCGTACCGGGCTCGACCACATCGGCTTCGCGCTTTCCGGCTCGCGCCGAGCTGGAGAAGTGGCGCGACCGCCTCGACGAGCTGGGCATCACCCACGGCGGCATCAAGAAGGCCGCCTACGGCAGCGGCATCTCGTTCCGCGACCCCGACAACATCGCGCTGGAGTTCTTCATCGCGCCGGGCACCTGAGCTGTGCGCGGAAACGAGTGCTCTGGCACTCGTTTCCGCGCACGACCTCAGACCACCAGCCCGAGCAGCAGAACGAAGATCAGCCCGACGACCGAGATCAGCGTCTCCATCACCGACCAGGTGCGCAGCGTCTGCCCGACGGTGATGCCGAATAGCGACCACGACGGCCACGAGCAGCGCGATCAGCGGGGTGCCGATGATGTCGAGCACGCTCTTGGGGGCGCCCTTGGACAGGAAGATGTCGGCCAGCGCCTTGGCCAGCATGAGCACCACCGGCAGCAGGACGGTCGCGAGCGTGACGGCGAACGTCGGCCGGGTGCGCTGCGCGGTGGCCACGCCGCCGCCGTCGCCCCTGGGCTCCTCCTCGGTCTCGAACAGGTGCGGCGCCTGCACGTCCACCCAGCGGGCCGCCAGCCGGGCGAAGAGCGGCCCGGCGATGATCACCGTGGGGATGGCGACCAGCACGCCGAGCCCGAGCGTGATGCCGAGGTTGGCCTTGAGGGCGGCCACCGCGACCAGCGGGCCCGGGTGGGGCGGCACGAGCCCGTGCATGGCCGACAGGCCCGCCAGCGCCGGAATGCCGACCTTCATCAGCGACAGCCCGGAACGCCGGGAGACCAGGAAGATCACCGGCATCAGCAGCACGAGGCCGATCTCGAAGAACATCGGCAGCCCGATGAGCGCGCCCACCAGCGCCATGGCCCACGGCAGCGTGCGGGTGGACGAACGTCCGACGATGGTGTCGACGATCTGGTCGGCGCCGCCGGAGTCGGCCAGCAGCTTGCCGAACATCGCGCCGAGGGCGATCAACGTGCCGACGCTGGCCGCCGTCGAGCCGAACCCGTTGCTGAAGCTGGTGATCGCGGCGTCGAGCGCCATCCCGGCCACCGCGGCGACGACCAGCGAGCCGATCGTGAGCGCGAGGAACGGGTGCACGGAGAACCGAGTGATCAGGACGACGATGACGGCGATGCCGACGAGCGCCGCGATGACGAGCTGGGCGCCGTTCGCCGGGGGAGCGGCGGCCTGGGCGAGGAGGCCGGTCGCGACAGTCAAGACGACGCATCCTGCACCTTGAGCGCGGCGAAGCAGGCGTCGACGAGCATGTCGATGGGCTGGTCGAGATCGACCGTCACGCCCCGCTCGTCCGCGCCGAGCGGCTCCAGGGTGGCGAACTGCGAGTCGACGAGCGCGGCGGGCATGAAGTGGCCCGGCCTGCCCGCGACGCGGCGGGCGACGACGTCGCGGTTGCCCGCCAGGTGGACGAAGACCTGGTCCGGCGCGGCCTCCCGCAGGACGTCGCGGTAGCTGCGACGCAGCGCCGAGCAGCTGGTCACGCCGCCGGTGGTCGCGTGCGCGCCCTGCCAGGCGCCGACCGCTCGCAGCCAGGGGAGCCGGTCGGCGTCGTCGAGTGGGATGCCTGCCGACATCTTGGCGACGTTCGCGGGCGGATGGAGGTCGTCGGCGTCCTCGAAGGGCACACGCAGGCGCTGGGCAAGCGCGGCGCCGACGGTGGTCTTCCCGGAACCGGAGACCCCCATGACGGTGACGAGCATCGTTGCTGTCCTCTCTCGACGCCCGGCGGTCGGGCGGTTGAGCAGAGCGTGGAGCGTAAATAGTACTTAAGTAACACTCAATCGATTCTTATCATACGTTTTAGCGTGAACGGCGCAATCATGCGATGATTGCGCCCCGTGACCACCGGACTCCACGCGGAACTGCTCGACAAGCTGGGCCACGCGCTCGCATCCCGCGAGCTCGCCCCGGGCACGGTACTGCGAGCCGAGGAGCTGGAGGCCAGCTACGGGGTGTCCCGCACGGTCGTCCGCGAAACCATCCGCGTGCTGGAGTCGATGGGAATGGTGCGCAGCAGGAGGCGGGTCGGGACCACGGTCGAGCCGCGCGAGCACTGGAACGTCTACGACCCCATGGTGATCCGGTGGCGGCTCGCCGGGGCCGAGCGCGAGGAGCAGCTGCGGTCGCTCTCGGAGCTGCGCGCCGGGTTCGAGCCGGTGGCCGCCGCGCTGGCCGCCCGGCGCGCCACCCCTGCGCACTGCGGCGCGCTCACCGGCGCGGTCATGGATATGGCCGTGCACGCGCGCTCGGGCGACCTGGAGGCGTACCTCGCCGCCGACGTGCTGTTCCACCGGACGTTGCTGCAGGCTTCGGGCAACGAGATGTTCAGCGCGCTCGACACGGTCGTGGCCGAGGTACTCGGCGGCCGCACCCGCCACGGGCTCATGCCCGCCACCCCGGAGCCCGGCGCCGTCCGCCTGCACGCCGACGTGGCCGAGGCCGTGCAGGCGGGCGACTCAGCGGGCGCCCGCCGGGCCATGCAGGCGATCATCGAGGAGGCGGCGGAGGCGATGCTCGGCCCGGCCGACGAGGGCCCCGACGCCCGCCGACCGGTCGACGCCCGGTAGCGGCCGCCGCCGTCCCCCACGGCTTCCCGGGCGCGTCACGTGCCGACGTCCGAAATGTTCCTTGATCGTCATCGAACTGTGCACTGGACGAGGTGGCGCAAGCCGCACATTCTGTACGACGGGCCCGCCGTTGATCGCTGAAGGCGGTGGGTCGGGCCGTCGCCTACCGTGGGGAAGAGGGTATGACCCAGACCGGGACGCATCAGGACTCGCTGAACGCCGAGCAGGTCGGTTACAAGCAGTCGTTGGGCAGACGCCATGTGCAGATGATCGCGATCGGGGGGGCGATCGGGACGGGTCTGTTCCTGGGGTCGGCCAGCCGCCTGCACAGCACTGGGCCTGCGTTGTTGTTGAGCTACGCGTTCGTGGGGGTGATCGCCTATTTCCTGATGCGGTGCCTGGGTGAGTTGGTGTTGCATCGGCCGACGTCGGGCGCGTTCGTCTCCTACATGCGGGAGTTTTACGGGGAGTCCGCAGCGTTCGTGACGGGCTGGCTGTACTGGCTCAACTGGGGGTTGACCGGGATCGCCGAGTTGTCGGCGGTGGGGCTCTATGTGCAGTACTGGTTCCCGTTGATGCCGACGTGGGCGACGGTGTTGATCGCGCTGGCGGTGGTGCTGATCATCAACTTGTTGTCGGCGCGGGCGTTCGGGGAGTTCGAGTTCGGGGCGGCGATCGCGAAGGTCGGCGCGATCGTGGTGTTCCTGATCGTGGGTGTGGTCGTGGTGGTGGGCCAGTTCAACATCGGCGGGCACCAGGCGGGCTTCAACAATCTGTGGAGCAACCCGGGCGGCTTCTGGCCCACCATGGATCCCTACCACTGGTACGGCCCGATCCTGGTGATGTCCGGGGTGGTGTTCGCCTACGCGGCCATCGAGATGGTCGGGATCGCCGCGGGGGAGATGGAGAACTCGACGCGGGAGGTGCCGAAGGCGGTCAACGCGGTGATCTTCCGGATCGGAGTCTTCTACTGCGGCTCGATCCTGCTGCTGGTGTGCATGTTGCCCACCACCGAGTACAAGTCCGGCACCAGCCCGTTCGTCACCGTGTTCAGCAGGCTGGGCCTGGGGTGGATGGCCGATCTGATCCAGGTGGTGTTGATCGTCGCGGCGATGTCCAGCCTGAACGCGGGGCTGTATTCCACCGGTCGGGTGCTGCGCAGCCTGGGCATCTCCAAGCAGGCACCAACGTTCACGTTGAAGATGAGCAGTCAGGGTGTGCCGTGGGCGGGCATTGTGATGACCTCGGTGGTGTTCGTGTTCGGGGCGGTGCTCAACTTCCTCATCCCGGACGCGTTCGAGGTCGCCCTGGAGGCGGCGGCGATCGGGGTGGTGTTCACCTGGGGCACGATCTTCGCCTGCCAGCTGCGGCTGCGGAAGCTGGTCAACAAGGGGGTGATCCCGGCCAGCCCGTTCCAGGCGCCGGGCTATCCCTGGACCAGCTACATCGGGTTGGCGTTCCTGGCGTTGGTGATCGTGGGGTTGGCGGTGTCGGGGTGGCAGTCCTCACCGTATTTCTGGCACAAGACCGATTTCCTGGTCGTGGTGTTCGGGATCCCCCTGTTGGCGATCGTGTTGTTCATCGGCTGGCGGGCGGTGAAGCCGAAGGTGATCGAGAACACCGGTGGGCGGCTCAAGGCGGTGTGGTCGGACACCGGCCCGACCTACGGCGAGGGTGTGACGCCCGAGGACCTCGACCCCGCCGAGGACGAAGGGGGCATCGTCCCATGATCGGCGCAACGACGCTGCGGAGGACGGCTGCGCTGGTGGCGGGGCTGCTGGCCGGGCTGGCGGTGGTGGCCGCGTGCGGTTCGGGTGGGTCGACATCCATCAACCCGACCCCGGCCCCGACTCCCGCGGTGCCGGGCGGCAAGCTGAGCATCGGGATCCCGTTCGACGAGCCCGGCCTCGGGCTCAAGACCGGCGACACCTACACCGGGTTCGACGTGGACACCGCGGTCTACATCGCCGCCGCGCTGGGCGTGCCGCGGGAGAACATCACCTGGAAGGAAGCCAACAGCGGCCAACGCCAACAACTGCTGGAGTCCGGGCAGGCCGACCTGATCGTGTCCACCTTCTCGATCACCGACGAGCGCAAGAAGGAAGTCGACTTCGCAGGCCCCTACTTCGTGGCCCACCAGGACCTGTTGGTGCGCCGCAACGACACCGAGATCACCGGGCCGGAGGCGTTGGACGGCAAGAACCTCTGCTCGGTGCCCGGCACCACCTCGGCCGCCTACGTGACCAGCCACTTCCTTGGCAACATCAACCTGGTCGAGCGGCCCCGGTTCTCCGACTGCGTGACCGCGTTGGCCAACAGCGAGGTGGACGCGGTCACCACCGATGATGTGATCCTGGCCGGGTTCGCCGCCGAGCCGCAGTACCAGGGCAAGCTCAAGGTGGTGGGCAAGGGCTTCTCCGACGAGGTGTACGGGGTCGGGGTGAAGAAGGGCAACACCGCGCTGGTCGACAAGGTCAACACCGCGCTGCGCCAGTACATCGACGACGGGTCGTGGAAGAAGTCCTTGGACGCCAACGTGCGCCCCTCGGGCTACTCCATCCCGTCCCCACCCACGCCCGCGGGTGCCTGACGCGCAGGACGCGGTCGAGGACGCGGTCGACGACGCCGTCCTCGACCGCGTCCTGTCCGAGACATCGCCGTTCGACGCACTGAGCATCGCCGACCGCGCGGCCATGATCCGGGCGGCGACGGTTCGGCGGTTCGGGCCGGGCGCGCTCATCCTCGACGCGTTCACACAGGTCAGCGTCGAGGTGTTCGTCGTGCTGAGCGGCCGGGTGGACCTGTGGCACGACGCCGACGCCCTCGGTGACGTCGCCGACCAGATCCTCGGGCCCGGCGGCGTCTTCGGGTTCTCCGCCATGCTCACCGAGCGCTCGCTCGGGCCGCGGGCGGTGGCCGTCGACGCGGTGAGGGTGGCGGCGATCCCGGAGGCGGCGGTCGAACCCGCATTCGCCTCCCGCCACGGTGCCCGGTTCCTGGCCGCGCAGGCGGCCATCGCCCGCGGCCGGGCGGGCCTGTCCTCCTACAGCCTCGTCGACGAGATCATCGAGACCCACCCGCTGGAGGTCGACGCCGACGACCCGGTAAGCGAGGTCGCGGCCGCGATGACGCGCCGCGGCACCGGGTACGCTGTCGTTCCGCTGGAGGACGGCCGTTTCGGGCTGGTCACCGACGCGCTGCTGCGCAGCCGGGTGCTGGTCGAGGGCAGGCAGGCGAGCGTCCCGGCCCGTGAGGTGATGGACGCTTCGGTGCCCACCGTGCCGCTCGGCGAGTCCGCGGCCGAGGCGCTGATCCTCATGCTCGACCGCAACGCGGAGTACCTGGTGGTGACCGACCGCGGCGGCAGGCTCCGCGGCGTGATCACCCCCCGCGACTTCACGATCTCGCCTGCCACTGCGGGGGTGTCGGTCCACGAGCAGATCCGGCGGGCGACGACGGTGGAGGAGCTGCGGCGGCGGGCGCGCCGTATGGCCGCCATGGTCGACGACCTGCTGTCCTGGGGCCTGGCCTCCGGGAAGGTCATCGCGGTGTACTCGTCGGTGCTCGACACGATCGTGCGCCGGACGATCACCCTGAGCTTCGCGCGGTACCCGGACCTGTCGCTCGATGCGTTCACGTGGCTGTCGCTGGGCAGCAACGGTCGCCGGGAGGCCGTGCTCAGCTCCGACATCGACTCGGCCGTCGCCTTCCGGGACGCGTGCGACCCGGCCGACGTCGACCGGTACCGGGCCGCGTTCGCCGATGTCCAGCGCGAGCTGTCGGCCGCGGGCCTCACCGGCGACCAGCACGGCGCGACCGCGGGCCGACCCGCCTTCTCCCGCACCAACGCCGAGTGGCGCGCGGCCGCCCGCCAGTGGATCAAGGAGCCCGAGCACAACCAGGGCGCGATGATGGCGTCGTTGCTCGTGGACGGGCGGCCCATCCACGGCGATCCGGGGCTCCCGGAGGTCATGAAGGTGTTCAGCGACCTGCGCCGCCATCCCGGCACCATGCGGCTGCTGCTCGAGGCGTCGTTGTCGGCCCGCGCGAAGACGCGCACGCTGCGCGACCTGCTCGGCCGCCGCGACACCATCAACCTCAAGAAGCACGCGCTGCTGCCGATCGTCAACACCGCTCGCTGGGCGGCGCTGGCCGTCGGCTCGTCCGCGCTCGCGACGACCGAGCGCCTGCACGCCGCCGCCGGGTCGGCGATGCTGCCCGACGAGCAGGCGCACAACCTGATCGACGTGTTCACGGTGCTGCAGCGGCTGCGGCTGCGCTACCAGCTCATCCAGTACCAGCGCGGCGAGAAGCCCGCCGACGTGATCAGCCGGGACTGGATGTCGCCGATCGACCGCAGCGTGGTCGCCGAGGCCGTCCGGGAGATCGCTGCCGTCCAGCGGCGCATGGACAACATCGCCGCCTACATGCCCGCCGAGGCCTGGACGACGCCCGCGCCGAGCTGACGCAGCAGGCGCAGGCACTGGTGTCGCGGTCGGCGACCACGCCCGGTCAGGCCCGTTGCGCGGCTACCGCGAGGGCCTCCGGCAGCGAGAGCCTGCCCGTGTAGAGCGCTTGCCCGATGACGACGCCCTCGACGGCGTCGCCCGCGCCCGCGAGCGCGCGGATGTCGTCAATGCCGCCGACGCCGCCGCTGATGACCAGCCGCAGCCCCGTGGCCTCCGCCAACGCCACCGCGCCCGCCGCGTCGACGCCGCCGAGCAGCCCTTCCCGGTCGACGTCGGTGTAGAGGGCCGTGCGCACCCCCATCCGGTGCAGCTCGGAACCGAACGGGACCGGTGTCAGCGGGGTCGACTGCTGCCACCCGTGGGTGACCACCTGCCCGCCCTTGACCTCCAGCGCCACCGCCACCCGTTCGGACCCCCACCGACGCAGTGCCCAGGCGACGAGCTCGGGTCGGATGACCGCGGCCGTGCCGATCACGATCCGGTCCACGTCGAGACCGATCGCCGTCTCGACGTCGCGCTCGTCGCGCAGACCCCCGGCGAACTGGAGCGGGACGTCGACGGCGCGGCGGATCTCCTTCACCCGCTCCAGGTTGAGCGCGCTCGCGTTGCCCGCGCCGTAGGCGAGCGCGCCGTCCAGGTTCACGACGTGGATCGCGCCTGCCCCGAGGGCGGCCCAGAGCGCGGCCTGTGCCGCGGGGTCGTCGTGGTGCACGACCTCGGTGTCGGGGCGGCCCTGGGTCAGCTGCACGCACCGACCGTTGCGGATGTCGACTGCCGGATAAACGATCACCGCTCCACACTGTACCGGCGTGGGGCCGCGCCGCCGGTCAGTGGGGCCATGAGCGCGGGACCTTCGACCCGGAGGCCCGGGACCGACGCTGCCTGCCGCAGGCCGCTGCGGTCGCGCACTCTGACTGCGACGTCCGAGAGCGCGAGGAGAGGCGACCCCCCGATGAGAGCGACGACCGTGGGCCGTCTGCCGCACCGGACGACCGACCGCATCGAAGACCTGGTGGCCTGGGCGCTGTTCACCTGCGCCCTGTTGCTGGGCGCGGCGGGCGTGCTCGTCGGCCTCTCGGCGTACGGCGGCACGCTGGAGCGGGCCCGCGTCGAGGCCGCGGACCGCACGGCGGTCGTGGCGGTGCTGACCGACGATGCGCCGTCCGTCCACGCCGCGAACCCGACCAGCGACCGGATGCCTGCCGCAGCGACGTGGCGGGACGCGGCCGGGAACGCGCACACCGGGATCGTCGAGGCCCGACCGGGCACCCGGGCGGGCGCTTCGGTGCCCGTGTGGGTCGATCGGTCCGGGGCGGTCGTCGCGGCGCCTGCGTCGGCGGGCGACGCGGTCGTGGTCGGTGTCGGTGCGGGGGCCATCGCCGTCACGGTCGGCCTCGCCGTGCTCGTCGGCATCTGGTTCGGCGTCCGCCACATCACAACCGCGCGCAACGCGCGGGAGTGGGAGCAGGACTGGGCCCGGGTCGCTCCGGCATGGGGCCGCGGCGAGGACGTGCGCTGAGCGGTCATCCGGTCTTCGGCGGCCTCGGACACCCGCCATCGCCTGACGGCGGTGGCGGGTGCCCCATCACGAGGCGACCGTGACGTCGACCCGGTTGGCGTAGAAGGCCACGTGCCCGGCGATCGGGGCGACGGCGTCGTACGGCTCGACGTAGGTCCACACGGCGTCGGCGAGCTCGCCCTCCGGGGTGACGATCGAGTAGTAGCTGGCGTCGCCCTTGTAGGGGCAGTAGGTGGTGGTGTCGCTGGGGCGCAACACCTCGGGTCGGACGTCGGCGAGCGGCACGTAATAGACCGTCGGGTACTGGGCCTCCTGCAGGGCGAGCGCGGCGGTGGTGTCGGCGACCGCCGTGTCGCCTGCCTTCACGGTGACCCGAGCCGAGGCGGGCTCGACGGTGATCGGGTGCTGCGGGCCGGGCTGGAGGACCTTTCGAGACACGACACTCTCCTTGGTAGGCGTTACCTTCCGGGCAACAACCCCGCGCGGTCGTACCTTCCGAGATGGCGATGACGAGCGATGTCGTCGGCGAGCAACCCGGCGCCGATGCCGAGCAGCCAGACGTCCTTCGCGATCGCGGTGCCCCGTTGGGTAGGGCGCAGCCGTTGGTGCATGCCCGGCGTGCGCAGGTAGAGGCCGAGGAGACCGCCCGCGAACCCGGTGAGCGCCGCCCCGGCCACCGCGGCCGGAACGACCGGGGTCAGCAGCGCGACGCCCAGGCCGATCTCCGCGCCCGCGAGCAGCTTCAGGAAGCGCCGCGGCGGGATCGACTTGAGGAACGGGTAGGTGCCTACGGCCATCCCGTGCACCCCGGCGGCGGTCTCGTCGCTGCCCGACCACTTGCCGAGGCCGGCGTTGAGGATGAACGCGCCGGCCGTGGCGCGCAGGGCGAGGTGGGAGAGGTTCACGTGCACCACGTCATACTCCCTCAATTAGGTGAGTATTCAACGTTTAGCGATGCTACTCCGGATGTCGGGATCCGCCGGGCGGGTGGCCCGGCGACGTGGCGAGGCGCTGCTATTCGGCCCTCGCCTTGACGTAGCTGCCGGGGGCGGGCTCGATCGCGGTGAACTCAGCGTTGCCCGGGGTCTTGCGGGCGTTGACCTTGGCGCCCGCGTGCGGGGCCAACCAGGAGTACCAGGCGGGCCACCAGCTGCCCGCGACCTTCTCGGCGCCCTCGAACCAGCGGTCGGCGTCGGCGTCGAGGCTGCCGTCCGTGGCGCCGGTGGCCCAGTAGTTGCGCTTGTTCTTCGCCGGCGGGTTGATCACTCCGGCGATGTGCCCGCTCGCGCCGAGCACGAAGACGACGTCACCGGCCAGCAGCTGCGTGCCCTCGTAGGCGGTCTTCCACGGCACGATGTGGTCTTCCTTGGAGGCGTACACGAACGTCGGGACGTCGATGGCCGACAGGTCCATCCGCTCGCCGAGCTGCGTGGTGGCGCCGGGCTCGCGCAGCTTGTTCTCCAGGTAGGTGTTGCGCAGGTACCAGCAGAACATCGGGCCGGGCAGGTTGGTGCCGTCGCTGTTCCAGTAGAGCAGGTCGAACGCGGGCGGCGGCTTGCCCTTCAGGTAGCCGTTGACGACGTAGGGCCAGATCAGGTCGTTGGAGCGCAGCGCGGCGAACACCTGGGCGAGCTCCTTGCCCTGGAGCAGGCCCCCGCGTCCGATGGCCGCCTCGCGGGCGACCACGCCTTCGGGGGTGACGAGCAACCCGATGTCGCCCGTCTCGCCGTAGTCCAGCATGGAGGTCAGCAGGGTCATGCTGGCCGCCGGATGCTCACCGCGCGCGGCCTGCACCGCCAACGCGCACGCCAGCAGGGTGCCCCCGATGCAGAAGCCGAGCGTGTTGGCCTTGTCGGCCTTGGTGATCGCCAACGCCGCATCGATCGCGGTCAGCACGCCGTCCTGCAGGTAGTCGTCCCAGGTGCGGGTGCCCTGCGCGGCGGTGACGTTGCGCCACGACACCAGGAACACCTGGTGGCCCTCGGCGACTGCGTGAGCGACGAAGGAGTTCGCGGGCTGGAGGTCGAGGATGTAGTACTTGTTGATGCACGGCGGAACGATCACCAGCGGGCGCTTGTAGACCCGGGTGGTGGTCGGCGTGTACTGGATCAGCTGGATCAGCTCGTTCTGCAGCACGACCGTGCCGGGCGTGGTGGCGACGTTGCGGCCCACCTCGAACGCGGACTCGTCGGTCATCGCGATCCGGCCGCGCGCTAAATCCTCGGTGAAGAGCCGCATCCCCTCGACGAGGCTCGCGCCGCCCGACTCCAGCGCCAGCTGGATCGCCTCCGGGTTCGTCGCCAGCATGTTCGCGGGGCTGAGCGCGTTCATCACCTGGCCCAGCGCGAATCCCCACTGCGCCTTGCTCCGCTCGTCCAGCGGTGCCGCGTCCAGGGCCTTGCGCAGCAGGTCGGTCTGGGCGAGGTAGGTGCGGACGACCGCGTCGTAGCGCGGGTCCTTCGTCCACGCCTCGTCCGCGAACCGCCGGTCGCTCACCGGCTCCTGCGTGGTCGCGCCGGGGATCATCGCCGTCCACGCGGACGTGAGCTTGGCCAGCGTGTCCAACTGCAGCTTGGTGACCTCCGCGACCGCCTTCGTCCACGGTGCGGCCGCCGCGGCCATCGCCTTCGCCGTGCCTGTCATGTCCACGTTCGGCCACAGCGCGTGCTCCGCGGACAGCAGGTCGGTGAGCCAACGGGTCGAGTCGGGGGTCGCGCCCGTCATTGCGTTTCCTCCAGCGGTATGCCCATCGAGAACGATCGCCGCTTACAGCTTGCTCCGCTGCGCCCCGCAACGGAACCGCTTCGGTGCAATGATCGACGTAGCTTTCACCCACCGGAAGGTCCGCTATGCCGAAGCCGAGTTGGCTGCAGAACCCCTGGAAGCAGAACCCGTGGTTCGAGTCCGTCGCCGTGGCGCAGCGCCGCGCACGCAGGCGGCTGCCCGCCCCGGTGTACGGCGCACTGGTGGCGGGATCCGAGCGGGGTCAAACGATCGCGGACAACGAGACGGCGTTCCGGGAGATCGGTTTCGCCCCGCTGGTGGCGGGGCAGCGGGCCGAGCGGGCGGTGGCCACCAACGTGCTGGGGCAGGACATCGCGTTGCCTGTGATCATCTCGCCGACCGGTGTGCAGGCGGTGCACCCGGACGGGGAGGTGGCGGTGGCGCGGGCCGCCGCCGCGCGGGGCACGGTGATGGGGCTGTCGAACTTCGCCAGCAAGTCGGTGGAGGAGGTCGTCGCGGCCAACCCGCAGACGGTGTTCCAGATGTACTGGACCGGCGAACGCGACGTGATGGTGCAGCGGATGCAGCGCGCCAAGTCGGCGGGCGCGGTGGGGTTGATCGCCACGTTGGACTGGTCGTTCTCGATGGGTCGGGACTGGGGTAGCCCGGAGATCCCGGAGAAGATCGACTTCATGACGAAGATCCGGTTGGCGCCGGGGGTGGTCACGCGGCCGCGGTGGGCGCTGCAGTTCGCGCGGGCGGGCATCCCGGATCTGACCGCTCCGAACCTCGCCCCGCCCGGCGGGGAGGCGCCGACGTTCTTCGGGGCGTACTACGAGTGGATGACCACGCCGCCGCCGTCGTGGGAGGACGTGGCCTGGATGCGCGAGCAGTGGGCGCAGCTGGACGGAGGTCCGTTCCTGCTGAAGGGCGTGTGCCGGGTCGACGACGCCCGGCGCGCGGTGGACGCGGGGGTCAGCGCGATCTCGGTGTCCAACCACGGTGGCAACAACCTGGACGGCACCCCGGCGGCGATCCGGATGGTGAAGCCGATCGCCGACGCGGTCGGTGAGCAGATCGAGGTGCTGATGGACGGGGGCGTGCGGCGCGGGTCGGACGTGGTGAAGGCGCTGGCGCTCGGGGCGCGCGCGGTGATGATCGGGCGCGCGTACCTGTGGGGGTTGGCGGCCAACGGGCAGGCGGGCGTGGAGAACGTCCTGGACGTCCTGCGCGGCGGCATCGACTCGGCGCTGCTGGGCATGGGGCTGTCCTCGATCGCGGACCTGCGCCCGGACCTGCTGGTCATCCCGGACGGTTTCCACCGGGCGTTGGGGGCCGGCACCTCGGAGGCCCTGCGCTGACCCGGCGCAGCGATCGCGAGATGCGCCACTTCCGGTTGTGACCGTCATTAGCAATGCGTTGCACTGGACTCCATGCTCCGCGACCGGCCCGCCGTGTCCTCGGGGTCCACCGCACCCGCGAAGCGCTGGGTCGTGCCGGTTCTGAGCGCGCTGTTCGTGCCCCTGTGGTCGTCGGGCTTCATCGCCGGGAAGATCGCCACCGGACACATGCCCGTACCCACGGTGCTGCTGTGGCGGTTCATCATCGCGCTGGTCGTGATGGGCGCCGTCGTGGCCGTGGCGCGCCCGGCCCGCCCGCGCGGGCGCGCCTGGCTGCATCTCGCGGTCACCGCGCTGCTGCTGCAGGTCGGCCAGTTCTCGTTCGTCTACACCGGGCTGGCGCACGGCGTCCCGGCCGGTCTGTCCAGCCTGATCCTGGGCATGGCCCCGTTGCTGGTCGGGTTGCTCACGCCGCTGGTGCTCGCCACGCGGCTCGGTGTGGCGCCGGTGCTCGGACTGGGCATCGGCACCTGCGGGGTGTACATCGTGCTGTCCGACGGGCTCGGCGGCCTGGGCCCGCAGGTGGTGTTTCCGGTGTTGGGCATGCTGGCGATGACGGCAGGCACCCTCTACCAGAAGCGGTGGGGCGACGGGACGCCCGTGACCACCAGCGTGGTCGTGCAGATGTTGACCTCGCTGGTCGTGACGGTCGCCGCCATGCCGTTCCTCGGCGCCGACTGGCTGCCCCACGACTCGGGCGGCTGGGCCGCGGTGGTGTGGCTGGGGGTGCTCAACTCGGCCGGCGCGTTCGCGTTGATGTTCGTGCTGTTGCGGTGGCGGTCGACGGTGCACGTCAGCGCGTTGTTGAACCTCGTACCCGCGACGACGGCGCTGGTCGCGGTGCCGGTGCTGGGGGAGCCGCTCACCGTGCGAGCGGTGCTCGGGCTCGCGGTGGCGCTGGCGGGCATGTACGTCGGGCTCGGTCTCGTGCGCGGTCGGCGCACGCAGGCCCGACGACGACAGGCGGCGGTCGGCAGCCCCTCGGCGTAGGGCTGCTCGCCTGGGCCGAGTTCGGCTACCGGCTGGGCGTCGACCGGCCCGTCATGGCGCTCGTCGACGACCTGCTCACGCACGCGACGCCGCACACCGCCGGAGCCCGGTCATGATCACCATGCGGCGGCAGGCGCTGCTGGCCGAGCTCATCGAGCGGCTCGACGCCGCGGCCTCGCTGCACGTGTACGGGGCCGACCTGCGCGAGCGCCACACCGGTGTTCGGCGCTGCTACCGGCTGCCGGTCCGATGAACGAGCCGACCGCGTTCCTGCGTGTCCTCCTGCTACAGCGAACCGCTGGGCTGACCGCCCGAGCTCTCCCGGCTCGCCTCGATCTCCCGCTCGACCTCGGCGTAGAGGCGGCGCGTGACGGTGGCCCCGGCCAGTTTCGCGTTCAGCAGATCGGGTTCCGGCTCGTCGATGTCGGCGATCGTGGCCCGGCCGCCCGCGGGCACCGCCTGCGCCAGGTGGCCGATCGCGAGCTCTTCCGCGCTGTGCTCGGTGGCGCCGAATAAGGCCACCAGCTGATTGCCGAACAGCAGGGTGTCGAGTGGCCCGAGCAGCAGCGTGATGAGGGCGCCGAGCCGGGGGTGGCGTTCGGCGAAGGCCACCGCGTCGCCCGCCTCGTGGTCCAGCGAGAGGTGGCCGTCCGCGGCTCGGTGCACGATCGCCGCGGCCCGCAGCTCCAGCGCCCCCGCTTCGTCGAGGGCACGGAGCGTGTCGAGCACGCTTCGCGGGTCCGCGCCGGTCACCACCACGACGTTCTCGGTCATGTCGGCACGCTAGCGCGGATCGTCGCGCGCCGATCGTCGCGTCGGGTCAGCGGCCGCCGGTACGCCCGGTGCGCTCCTGAAGTGCGTCGATGCGCTTGGACGCGGCGGCTTTCGTGATCTCGTCGCCCGGCGGCTCCTCGCCCGCCTCCTGGGCCAGCGTGGTCAGGTAGGAGCGCTGCGGGCCGGTCATCGGTTCGTCGCCCGTGGTCCAGTCGTCGGGGTCCTTCTCGGGGTTGCTCTGCACGGGATCGCTCATGGGTCCGAACATATCTTCGATCCGCGACGGCCGCAGTTCCTGCCGCGGCGTGGCGTGCGCGCCGGATCACCCGGGTATCCGTCGGCGTGTCCACCTCCCTGGATGGCCTCCGTCGCGACGCCGCCCGCTGCACCCGGTGCGAGCTGCACGAAGCCGCCACGCAGACGGTGTTCGGTGAGGGGCCCCCGACGGCCTGGCTGGTGCTGGTCGGGGAGCAGCCGGGCGACCGGGAGGACCGGGAAGGCCGCCCGTTCGTCGGTCCCGCGGGGCGGGTGCTCGACGAGGCGTTGGCGGAGGCTGGCATCGCGCGCGAGGACGTCTACCTGACCAACGCCGTCAAGCATTTCCGGTTCGAGCGCAACGGGTCGCGACGGCTGCATCGCACGCCGACGGTGACGCAGGTCCGGGCGTGCGGACCGTGGCTGGCCGGTGAGCTGTCGGCCGTGGCGCCCTCCGCAGTGGGTCTGCTCGGGGCCACGGCGGCGAAGGCGTTGCTGGGTCAACGGTTCCGGCTGACCGTCGACCGCGGGCGGGTGCTCGACCACGACGGCCTGCCCGTCGTCGCCACCACCCATCCGTCGGCGATCCTGCGGACCCCGCCGGAGTCGCGCGACGACGCGCTCGCGGCCTTCGTCCGAGACCTCGGCGTGCTCGCCGAGCTGCGGCCGGACGGAATCCGACTGCGGAATGCAGCGTGCGCAAGCCCGCCATCGGCGCGGCGATCCACCCGAGCGCCGCCGCCACGTAGCCGGGCGCGTCGAGGAAGCTGGCGGCGGCCCCGGCCACGGCGGCGGGCAGCCCGGGCACCCGCCGGACCGTGCCGCGGGCGGCCGGTCGCCCCCACCACAGCCGGGCCAGGCGCACCGTGTCGGTCACGAGCGCAACCAGCAGCCCTGTCGCCCACCCGAACCAGCGGGCCCGCCTCCGCCGACGAGCGGCCCACCACGCGGCGACCTCAAGGGTCCCGGCCATGCCCGGGATGTGCCCGTGGGCGACCGGTCACACGTGCGATCTCGGGACGGTCAGCCCGGCTCGGCCGCGGCCCGGGCCACGGTGGACGTGCGGTCCTGTACGGCGTTGCGGACACCCGAGCGGTTCTTGTGCCGCGTCTCGTAGCGGTCGACGGTGGCGAGCTCGCTGGCGTCATCCAGCTCGCGCACGGCGGCTGCGGCCGCACGTGCGTTCAGGCGGTCGTAGTCGGGGATCGGCAGCTCCTCGGGCTTCGCCGCGCTCCCGTTCCGCGGGTTCGCGTGCGCCACAGCGGTGTCGGCCTCCCGCGCGGCGGTCTTCGCCTGGCCTACGGCGGCCTCCGCGCCCGCCGTGACGATCTCGCGGACCTCGTCGGCCTGCTTGCCGATGCGCTCGCCCGCCTGCGCGACCTGGTGGCGGGTGTCGCGACCCGCGCGGCCGACCTGCTGTGCCGCCCGGTTGAGGCCCTTGACCGTCATCCGGGCGGGAAGCACGGCGAGCCGGGTGACGCCCGCGGCGACCGTCTGGAACGGGGTTGGACGGAGCGCGGCAGCGCCGTCGAGGGCCTGCTCGGCGAGCACGGTGCGCAGCCACTCGATGGTCTCGTTGTGCGCGGCGAGGAGGCGTTCGGCGAGCCGGTGCACGTCGTCCGGTCCGTGCTCCTCGGTGAGGGCGAGCAGGTGCCGGGCGCGCTCGGCGAGCTGGTGTTCGAGCACGAGGTCACTCAGCAGCGCCTCGGCCAACGGCTGGGTCTGCTCGATCGCCGCGCGCAGCAGCGTGGCGGTCCATCCAAGAGCGGGCGCGAACGCGTTCGGGATCGCGCCCACATCACGCAGCGTGCCTGCGATGTCGCGGGCGCGGCGACCCGCGGCGCGCGCGTTCTCGGCCAGCTCCTGGCGGATGGCCGCCGTTCGGGCTTGCGGCATCCGCGCCTTGGCGACGGCGATCTCGGTGCGGGTGAGGTGCTCCAACGCGTGGAGCTCGGTCACGATGGCGGTGGTGTTCGCCATGAGGCGAGTTCATCCCTCCGGGTGCGGGTGTATGACAGCCGCAGGCCTACCCCCGGTCCGCGCCGGTACACCTCCCTGTGAGCGGCACCACCGCCGCCGTGCGTCAGGCCGGATCCGTCGACGAGCCCTCCACCTGCTGCTTGATCGACGCCAACGTCTGCTCGAGGCCCGCGCGGATCCCGGGCCCGTCCGCCCGCTCGGTGTGCAGCCGCACGGCGACCTTCGAGCCCCGGTCGGCTGCCGAGACCTGCAGTTCGCCGTGGTAGCCGTTGGGGCCCTCGGATCCCCAGCGCAGCGTGCGCTGCGCTTCGTCGACGTCGATCCAGGCGTCCCCCTCGCGTCGGGTGCCCTCGACGTCGGCCACGACGTGCACCTCCTCGCCGCTGCCCGCCTGTTCCCCGGTCGGTTCGGCTTCACGCATCGCCGCGAAGTAGTCCGGGAGGTGGTGGACGTCGGCGAGGTAGCGGAAGAGCGCTTCCGGCTCGGCGGACACGGTGGCGGTGTGCTCGTAGTCACCCATGGCGGCTGTCTACCCCGTTCCGAGGTGATCTCACACCGCCCGTCGGTCGGTCGCCGACCGGGTCCGTGAGCTCGTGGGTGCGCGCGGCGGCTCTCCGGCTGAGCGTGGTGAGGGTGCGCAGCACGGGTCCGGCGCCCGCCACGGCGTGCCCGGGCCGGGCCGCGGTCGGGGAGGCGTCGACGGGCAGCAGCCGGTTGGCGATCGTGAGGAGCCGCAGCGTGGTCGCCGGGGCGAGCCCGTGCAGGCGGGCGCCGAGCCACGCGGCGGGGGTCAGTATCACCTCCGGCGTGCCGCGCAGGGTCGCGCGGATGAGCCGGGACGCGGCCCGTTCCGCGCTCATCGAGAGCAACGGAAGGCTGTCGGCGCCTGCGAACCAGGCGTACTCGGCGGGCTGGTCGCCCGTGAACAGCGCGTTGTCCGGTGAGCCGGTGCGCATCAGGCCCGGGACGCCGACGGTGACGGAGACGCCGTCGCGCGCCGCCTCGATCCGCAGGCCTTCGGCGAATCCGACCGCCGCGTGCTTCGCCGCGACGTAGGGCAGCAGGTGCGGGGCGGGCAGCTTGCCGCCGATGGACGTGACGACCAGGACGCGACCGCGCGTTGCCCGCAAGGCGGGCAACGCCGCCAGGGTCGGGCGCACGACGCCCCAGTACATGACGTCGACCGCGGTGGCGAAGTCATCGGGGCGCATCGCCTGCGCGGGTCCGACCTGGATCACGCCCGCGTTGGCGACGAGGACGTCCAACCGCCCGTAGCGCCGCGTAGCGGTCGTCACGAGCTCTTCGGCCACCGCCGGATCGCCGACGTCGCCTGCGACCTCGGCGACCTGCCCACCGCGCGATCGCAGGTCGGCCGCGGCGGCCGCGAGGCCGTCCGCCGAGCGGGCGTTGACGACCAGGTCGTGGCCGCGGTCGGCGAAGCCGCGGGCCAGGAGGAACCCCAGTCCGCGACTGGCCCCCGTCACCACGGCCACCGGGGCGGCGGTGCTGTCGCAATCCGGCTTCGGGTTCGGTGTCGGCATGGTCGTCGCGTACCCGCGGTGGCGTCGGACATGCGGTCGCGACCATTCCGGATCGGCGGGGGATAGGCGCACTCGGGTCGGGTACACCGCCGAGCGCGAGCGGTCCTGCAGGAGGGGTAGGAGCGCAGGACCGCTCACGGCTCGTCAACCACTTCCCCAGCTGGAAGCCGCACCTCGAGGCCGAGCGCTGCGCCCAGACCGTTATGGCCGCTCGCGCGATCGAGGAGATGTCCCCCGACCTGGACGCGACCCGGCCGTCAGCGATCACTACGGCGCGCTCGCCGACCTCGAGGCGCGTAGCCGTTCCGGTCCCGAGCCCGGCGGACGCAGGGCCGACGGGCGACGCCGGACCCGGCCGTTTCGGAGCGTCCGATTCGGGTAAGGCGATGCGTCGGAGGACGACGAGCCGCCCGGGCTCGGCGGTCAGGGAACGGAGGATTTCGTGCGACTCGACTGGTTGAGCGCGGTCTGTCGAAGTGAGGGGCCCTTCGCGACGGTGGTGCTCGACGTTTCCCACAACACCGAGGACGCCGACCACCGGGCCGAGGTGCGCCGCAAGGACGTGCAAGAACGGCTCGCCGCGCAGGGTGCGCCCCCGGCGGTCGTGGACCGGGTCGACGCCGCCTTGGCCGATTCCGATCCGCCGGTGGGCGAGGCCGGTCGCGTGCTGGTCGTCGATGAGCGCGAGGTGCTGGTCGACGTGCAACTGGACGCGTCCCCGCCTGCGGAACAGGTGGCGTGGGCGCCCCTGCCCGACCTGCTCACCGTCGTCGGCGCGGTCCCGGAGCAGGTCTCGACCGTGGTGGTGCGCGTCGACGAGGAAGGCGGTGAGCTGCTCGCGCCCGGCGACGCGCGGCCCGAGACCGTCGCGGGCCGCACCAAGCCCGTGCACAAGGCGCGCGGGGGCGGGTGGTCGCATCGGTCGATGCAGTCCCGCGTCGAGGAAACCTGGAAGCAGAACGTCGCGCAGGTGGCGACGCTCGTGGACGAGCGGGTCCGCGCCACCGACGCGCGGCTCCTGGTGATCGTGGGAGACACCCGGTCACGGGCGCGGCTGCGCGAAGCCCTCCCGGAGCGTTCGGCGAGGATCGCCGACGAGGTCCCGCGCTCGGGCGGCGAGGCCCCCGCCGAGGTGGGATCGGCGGTCGGCCGCAGCGTGGACCTCCTGCTCCAGGGCGAGCGGCGGGCCGCGTTCGCGCGCTACGCCGAGGCGGCAGGCCGCGCCGAAGGGTTCGCGGTGACCGGGCTCGCCGCGGTCGTCGACGCGGCGCGGGCCCAGGCGATCGACACGCTCTTCGTCGACCCCGCGCGCGTCGTCGACACCGTCATCTGGGGGTCGGCGGAGCCGACGCTGCTGGGGCGCACCCGCGCCGAGCTGACCGACCTCGGGGCGGAACGTCCTCGGGAGGTCTCCGCCGTATCGGCCATGATCCGCGCCGCGACCTGCATGGACGCCGGGCTCGTCGTGCTCGACGACCCGGACGTCGTGTTCGGCCGCGACCGGCTCGACGACGGATCCGACTCGCCCGAGTCCGCCCTTCTCGGCGGCGACACCCTGACCGACGGCGTGGGCGCGGTGTTGCGCTTCCCGCTTCGACAGGACTGAGTGACGGCCTTCCGGCTGCGGCCCGCCGAACGGGGCTTCTACCCGCTGTTCAACCGGGCGGGGAGAACATCCTCACCGCCACCGCGGCGGCGATGCCGCGTCTTGCTCTGAGCAGGTCACGGAACGGCTACGGAGAGTAGTAGTTCCGCGGTGCGGGTTTGGGTGCTTCGGCGCCGGCTAGGCCAGCGTCGTGATCCACGGCGCCATCGACACCGCCGATGCCGCACTGCGGCTCGCCACCCGCCAGGAGGCCGCATGCTGACCGCCGCGCCGCCCGCACCGGCCGCGCTGGCCCGCCGGATCGCCGACGCGGCGCCGCGCGTGCTGGTCCTCGGCGACGCCCTGCTCGACATCTGGCTCTCCGGGCCCGCGCGACGGGTCGGCCGCGAGGCGCCCGTGCCCGTCGTCGAGCTGCGCAACACCGATTTCGCGCCCGGCGGGGCCGCCAACGTGGCGGCCAACCTCGCCGCGCTGGGCGCGCGCGCCGAGCTGCTGACCGTCCTCGGCGACGACCCGGACGCCGACCGGCTGTGCGCCGGGCTCGTCGCGGTCGGCGTCGACACCCGGCGGTCGCCGCGCGAGCCGCGCCGGACGACCGCGGTCAAGCGCAGGCTCGTCGCCGACGGTCAGGTGCTCGCCCGTTTCGACGACGGCACCCGGTCGCGCCTCGCAACCGCCACCGCGGACGTGCTGGTCGCCGCGCTGGGTGCGGCGCTCGCCGACGGGGTCGACGCCGTCGTCGTCGCGGACTACGGGCTGGGCGGCGTGCCGGAGGCGGCGCGCGACGTGCTCGCGCACCGCGGTGACGTGCCCCTGATCGTCGACGCCCACGATCTGCTCGCCTGGCGCCGCTGCGCCCCTGATCTGGTCACGCCCAGCCTCGCCGAGGCGGCGGCCGCGATACGGGTCGATCCGCCGCCGGACGGCCGGGTCGGCTGGGTGGTGGACCGCCGCACGCTGCTCGCGGACCGGCTCGGCGCCGCCGAGGTGGCCGTCACCGTGGACCTCGACGGTTCGGTGCTGCTCGCCGCCGACGGTGCGTGGTACGCCCCGGCCGCAGCGGCGGCGCCCGCCCAGCGCTCCTGCGGGGCGGGCGACACCTTCACCGCGGCCGCCACCCTCGCCCGCTGCATCGGCGCCGGAGCGGGCGAGCTGCTCGCGATCGCGCAGGCGGCGGCGGACGTCGCGGTCGGGCGGGCGGGCACGGCGGTCTGCGACACGCCCGCCCTGACCACCCGCCTGGCGCGAGCCGATCGCGGCCGCGTCCTGGACCCCGACGACCTCGCCGTGGTGGTCGCGGAGCACCGCCGGGCCGGGCGCCGGATCGTGTTCACGAACGGCTGCTTCGACGTGCTCCACCGGGGCCACGTCGCGTACCTGCGGCAGGCGAAGGCGCTGGGCGACGTGCTGATCGTCGCGCTCAACACGGACGCCAGCGTGGCCGCGCTGAAGGGCCCCGAGCGCCCGGTCAACCCCCTCGCCGACCGCGCGGGCGTCATCAGTGCGCTGGACGCCGTCGACCTCGTCACCGCGTTCGCCGAGAACAGTCCGATCGCGCTGCTGGAACGGCTGCGACCCGACGTCTACGCCAAGGGCGGCGACTACACCGCGCAGATGCTGCCCGAGACCCCCGTCGTCGAACGGCTCGGCGGCCAGGTGCGGATCCTGGACTACCTGTCCGATCACTCGACGAGCGCGATCGTCGACCGCATCCGCACCGCGGGCCCCGCCGGGAGGGCGCGGTGAACGGACCCGACCGCGCGGTCCGGGCCCGCGCCGTCGTCGAGGCCGCGCCGTGATCGTCGTCGTGGGCGACGCACTGCTCGACGTCGACGTCGACGGCCGCACCGAGCGGTTCGCCCCGGACGCACCCGCACCGGTGCTGGACGTGACGGCCGAACGCGTGCGGCCCGGCGGCGCGGGGCTGGCCGCCGCGCTCCTGGCGGCCGCGGAGGAGCGGGTCGCGCTCGTCTGCGCGCTGGAGGCCGACCGGGACGGCGTGCGGCTGCGGAGCGGGCTCGGCGGCGTCGAGTTGGTCGACGGACCCGGGACGGGCGGCACGGCGGTCAAGACCCGCTATCGCGCGGACGGCCGCGTGCTGCTGCGCGTCGACCGCGGCGCGGGACGCCCCGGCGCAGGCTTCGTCGCCGCGCTCGCGGGGAGGCTGCACGCGGTGCTCGCGGACGCGGACGCCGTCCTGGTCTCCGACTACGGACGGGGGGTCACCGCGGATCCGCTGGTGCGGGACGCCCTCGCGCGCACGGCGGCCGCCGTGCCCGTGGTCTGGGATCCCCATCCGCGCGGCACCCCGCCCGTCCCCGGGACCACCGTCGTCACGCCGAACGCGGCCGAGGCCGCGGGCGCACTCGGACCCACGCACCCGGCGGAGCCCGCGGCGCAGGCCGCCGCCCTGGCGCGGCGCTGGGCGTGCCGGGCGGTGGCCGTCACCGTGGGGGAGCGCGGCGCGGTGGTGGGTCGCCGCGACGGCGCCGCGCACGCCGTCGCGGCGACGGCCACGGCGGCCGGTGACCCGTGTGGCGCGGGCGACGCCTTCGCCGCCCGGCTCACGAGCGGGCTCGCCGCGGGCCGACCGGTGGACGCGGCGGTCGAGGCGGCCGTGCGCGCCGCATCGGCCTTCGTCGCCGCGGGTGGAGCGGCCACCTTCACACCGTCCGCCGCGGCGCATCGTCGCCGGGCCGGACGGGTGGCATAAGGGCCGCCGCGGCGGTGCTTCAGGAGGCGGCGCGTCCGCGGCCGTCGTCGTCGGCGGTCGTCTGCGGGACCGGCGGTGGCGTGCCGACGACGTCGTCGGCCGCGGCGGCGTCCCGCTCGCCTCGGGGCTGCGGGTCGCCCCGCGTCGTGTCCTTCTCGGTCTGCCGTTCCGCCTCGGCGTTGATCTCCGCGCCGAGCAGGACGACGTAGCTGGTGAGGTAGAGCCACAGCAGCAGCACGACGACACCCGCCAGCGCGCCGTAGGTGTTGCCGTAACGACCGAAGTTGTTGACGTAGAGGCTGAACACGACGCTTCCCACGATCCACAGGACCGACGCGACGACGGCGCCGGTGCTGACCCACCGGAAGCGGGGCGCGTCCCGGTCGGGCGCGAGCCGGTAGATCACCGCCAGCGCGACGACCAGTACCAGCACGAGCAGCACCCAGCGCACCACTTCGGCCGCCACCCGACCGGCCGGTCCCAGCGCGAGCGCGTCGAGCAGCGGCGGGAGGACGGCCACCAGGGTCAGCGTCAGCAGGACGAACACGATCGCCCCGAGCGTCAGCAGCAACGCGATGCCGCGCAGCTTGACGAAGCCCCGACCCTCCTCTTCGTCGTAGGCGAGGTTGATCGCCTGCATCAGGTTGCTGACACCACTCGACGCGCTCCACAGCGCCGCCAGCAGCGAGATCACCAGCCCGACGGTCAACGCCCGCCCGCTGCCGCCGGTCACCTGGGCGAGCTGGTCCAGCAGCAGGGGCTGCGCCGACTGGGGCAGGGCCCCCGCGAGGGTCTGCGCCTGCGCGGCGACGGTCGCCGGGTCGGCGACGAGCCCGTAGAGCGTGACCCCGGCGATGATCGCCGGGAAGATCGCGAGGAAGGCGAAGAAGGCGACCCCTCCGGCGAGCATCGGCACGTGGTCGGCGGTCGCCTCCTTCAGCGCCCGCCGCGTGACCTGCCACCATCCGCGGGCCGGGATGTCGGTCGGTTTCCGGGCGTGCAGGCCGGGATGGCGCTCCTCCTGGCCCGCGGGCACGCCGGGGTCGGCATCGGTCGTCCGGTTCAGGCTCACGGTGCTCGTCCTCTCGGGTCGCAAAAGACCGTTGCGCCGCATGACGCGGGGCGGAGGACCAGTGACTACCCACGCGCCGCCGACCTATGTCCACTGCTTCGGAGCGCAGGCGTTCGGGTATTCGACGTCCATGGAACGTGAGCACAGGTCACGAGACGACGTCTCGGTGCCGGGGACGGGCGGCGCTCCGGCGAACACGCGCGAAGGGCAGCAGGGGTTGCGTCTCCACGCCGTGATCGCCGTGATCGCGTTCGTGCTGTGCGCCTTCGTGGCCATCGTCTTCTTCTGGCTGGGTTCGGTCGTGCTGGGGGTGGTCTTCGCGGTCATCGCGCTCGCCTGCGTCGGCGTCTTCGGGTGGGCCCGGCGGCACCGCTCGGCGGGACCGGGTCGATCCGGCCGTTGAGCGGTGCCTACTTGAGGCCTGCCTGGTCCAGGGCACTCTGCAGGGACTGGACGTAGCCGTCGGAGGTGACGGTGGCCCCGCTCACCATGTCGATGTTCGCGGTCTGCGCGGACATCGTCTCCTGGACGAGCACGGGCAACGCGTAGGAGTTGATCTCCTGGTCGCGGCCGTTGCCGCTCGGGTATTGCACGACGTCGACATTGGTGATCTTCCCGGCGCCGACCGTGATGCGGACCTGCACCGGTCCCCAGCGGGTCTGCGCGACCGCACCGGTGACGGTGCCCGCGCCCGCGGTCGTCGTGCCGGTCGCGGCCGCGGCGGGCGCGGCGACGACGGTCTCGCTCGCGGACGCCAAGGTGGGGCCGGAGGTCGACGTGTGGTAGCCGAACAGCAGCATGACGACGGAAACCGTGGACAGGAACCACAGGGCGACGCGACGCATACCGGTCACCACCCGAAGTTCTCGACGTGCAGCCGGTCGGCGGGCAGCCCGGTGGTGAGCAGCGTGCGCCGGACGGCGTCGGTCCAGGGGATCGGGCCGCACACGTAGACGTCGCGCTCGGCGATGTCGGGCACCCAGCGCAGGAGCACCGTGCGGTCGTCGGAATCGTCGGGCGTTCCGGTGCCGAGCCACGAGTCGGCGGCCCGGCGGTGGCCGGGCAGCCAACGAACCTGCAGGCCGCGCTCCGCGGCGAGCACGTCGAGCTCGTCGGTGAACAGGGGCCTGCCGGTGCCGCGCTGCAGCAACACGGCGTCGCCCGGTGCGTACGGGAGGGCCTCGGCCAGCGCCCGCAGCGGGGTGATGCCGATGCCCGCCCCGATGAACGCGATCTTAGCCCGGGTGCGTGGCCGCTCGGTGAGCCGTCCGTACGGGCCCTCGACCACGGCGCGGGTGCCGGGACGCAGGCTGCGCAGGAGCCTGCTGCCGTCGCCGAGGTCCTTCACGCTGATGCGCAGGGAGCGGCCGTCGGGTGCGGCGGACAGCGAGTACGGGTGGGCGCGGGTCCAGCCGGGACCGGTGAGGAAGCGCCAGGTCAGGAACTGTCCGGCGGTGACGGGCAGCCGGTCGAGACGACGTCCGGCCAAGTAGACCGAGACGACGTCGTGGTCCTCGGCGACGACCGAGGTGACCCGCAGACCGTGACGCAGGCTGCGAACGAGGGGCAGCGCGACGCGCCACAGCAGGACCGCTCCGGCCGCGGCGGCCCACAGCGTCCACCAGTAGACCGTCGCCGCGGTCGAGCGGAGGAACTCCTGGCCGGTCCAGAGCTGGTGGGGGAGGGCGAGGCCCACGCCGAGGTAGGCGTAGAGGTGCAGGAGGTGCCAGGACTCGTAGCGCAGCCGCGCCCGGGCGGCGCGGATGCTCGTCACGACGACCATCACCAAGCACGCCGTGCCCGCGACCGCGAGCAGCATGCCGGGGTAGTTGACGGTGAGGTCCCAGAGCTCGCCGGGTACGGCCGCGAGGCGACCCGCGGCGTAGCCCCACGTGATGAGGCCGATGTGGGCGAGCATCAGGGTGAACGAGGTGAACCCGGTCAGCCGGTGCCAGCGGGCCAGCCGGTCCTGGCCGACCGCACGCTCCACGGCGGGGACGCGGGCCATCAGCAGCACCTGCACGAGCAGCAGGTCCGAGGCGAGGAGTCCGGTCCACCGCCCCAGCGAGGTCAGGCCGTCGGCCCAGCTCGCCAGGTCCCCGAGACCCCCGCCGAGGACCCACAGCCAGGTGACGAACAGCAGGCTCGCCGTGACCAGCGTCGCCGCGAACTTGCGGACCGTGGCGTCGGCCCGGGCCGGGCCCACGTCGACCGGGTGCCGCTCCACGACCGGCATCACATCGGTGCTCGCGTCCACGCTCATGTCCGCGCCGACCCACTGCCCGAGAGGCCCGCGCCTGCACTGCCACCGACACTGCCGCCGACACTCCCGCCGACACTCCCGCCGGCACTCCCGCCGGAACCGGCCGCGCCGGGACCGTCATGGGAGAACCCGCCGCGATGCCCGTGGCCGGTTGGTCCCGCGGTCGCTCCCGCGACGGCGCTTCCGGCCGCGGAGTGTCCGAGCCAGTACCCCCCGACCCCGCCCAGCGCCAGCAGGGCGACGACGGCCGCGCCCGCGACGAGCTTCTTGCGACCGCGCGGGGTGGCGCCTGCCGCACCCTGCGGCCGTGGGGGGTCGGTCAGCTGTGTGGTGATCGCCGCGTGCTCGTCGGCCAACAGCGGGTCGCGGGGGGATGCGGGCTCCCAGCGCGATCCGCTCGCCGGTGTATCGGGGCTCACGATTCTCCTTCGCTGTGCGATGGCTCCACGGGTTCGAGCGGGTCAGCACTGACTTGGTGGGGCGACGCGGGGGTCGAGGGCCATCCGGGCGCGCCACGCGGTCGACGTCCAGATCGCGGCCCAGGTCGGCGCCGCGTCGGCCCCGCGGTCGTCTCGGGGGAGGTCGGCCGGCAGCGGGGTGAGGTCGTCCCGGTACGGCGCGGCGTACGCGGCGGCGACCCTGGCATCGGTCTCGGCGCGGTCTCGGCGCGGTCGAGACGGCCCTCGGCCAGCGCGCGGTGCAGGCGGTCCGCCACGTCCTGCCGTTCGGCGTCCGAGGCCCGGACGCCGTTGAGGGATGTGGGCGGGGGCTCGACGGGGGTGGGTCGCGAGGACATGGCGCTCCGGACAGGCGTTCGGTCAGGTCCCTTCCACTGTGGGCGCCCGGCCTGAGACCTCGACGTGGTCCGGGTCGGAACTCGGTAAGAGCCGTGAGGGATCGACGGAGAACCCGACGAGGGCGCCGCCGCCCGACCGCGCGCGCGCCGACACGGTGCCGCCGTGCGCCTGCGCGACGTCGCGGACGATGCTCAGGCCGAGCCCGGATCCGGGTAGGCCGCGGGCCGTGTCGGCCCGGTAGAAGCGGTCGAAGACCCGGTTGGCGTCGGCTGCGGCGATGCCGGGACCCCGGTCGGCGACGGTGACCGCCCCCCGCCGGACGGTGATCTCGATCGGTTCCGTGCCGTCGCGGTCGAACTTCGCCGCGTTCTCCAGCAGGTTGCCCACGGCGCGCTCGACGGCCTGTCGCCTGCCCAGGATCGCGGAGCCGTCGGCGTCGACCCGGATCTCCCGGCCGGTGCGCCGGTGGACGCGTTCGGCGGCGCGCGCGGCGACCGCGGCCAGGTCGACGGCCTGCTCGTCCTCGTCGCTGCGCCGGGCCAGCGCGAGCTCCACGAGCTCGTCGACCAGGTGGCTGAGCTCGCGGGTCTCTCCCTGGACGTCGTCGACGAGCCGGGCTCTGGCGTCGGGCGCCAGCTCGGCGAAGCGGCGCAGCACGCTGGCGTTGGTGCGCAGGCTGGTCAGCGGGGTGCGCAGCTCGTGCGCGGCGTCCTGCACCAGGCGCTCCTGGGCGTCGCGGGCGGCCGCGATGCGCCCGAGCATCGTGTTGAACGAGGCCGACAGCCGCGCGACTTCGTCGTGCCCCTCCACGGGCATCGGCCCCTCGCGCAGGAGGTCGACGTCGACCTGTTCGGCGAGGCGGGTGAGCCGGAGCAGGCGGCGGGTGATGCGCTGTGCGAGCAGCCATCCGGCCACCGCGGCGAGCAGCAGGATCACCACGCTGACCCAGGTGATCTGGATGGCCATGTCGGCCAGCACCATGTTGACGTTGTCGACGTCGACGGCCACGCGCAAGGCGCCCTGGCCGCCGCCCAGCGCGGTGGTCATGACGCGGAAGGTGTCGGGACCGACGTCCACCTCGGACACGCTCGTCTGTCCGGCGGCCGCGACGGCGAGTGCGCGGTCCACATCGGTCACCGGCAGCGCCACCGTGCGGCCGCCGAGGAAGCCCGGGGTGCCGTCGGGCGCCACCGTCGACGCGGTCAGCTGGCCCTGGTCTCCGCGGCCCCCTCCGTGGCCCCTCCGTGGCCGGGGCGGAGCGCGATCCCGGGCAGCGGGGCGAGGACGTCGTCCTTGCCCGCCGCCACCGACGTGGTGGCCGTCTGGAGGGTGCGGTCGATCTCCCCGAGGATGCGGTCGGCCGCGGCCCGGTAGCTGAGCACGCCGACGAGCCCCGCCACGACGGCCGCGACCAGCGCGAACGCCAGGGCGAACCGCGAGCGCAGGCTCATGGCTCGCGCAGCGTGTAGCCGACGCCGCGAACGGTGTGCAGCAGCGCGGGGGCGTCGGCCGCGGCCAGCTTGCGGCGCAGGTAGCCGACGTAGACCGCGAGGTTCTTGGAGTCGGCGCCGAAGTCGTATCCCCAGATGCGGTGGTAGATCGTCGAGTGGTCCAACACGATCCCCTCGTTGCGCGCCATGAGCTCCAGCAGGTCGAACTCGGTCTTGGACAGCGTGAGTTCCTGGTCGGCCCACCACGCCCGCCGGGCGGCCGGGTCGACCCGCAGCGAGCCGACCCGCACCAGCGCGTCGGCCCGGTCCGAGCCGTCCGCCCAGAGCGTCGCCCGCCGCAGCAGCGCCCGCAGCCGGGCCAGCAGCTCGTCGAGGTCGAAGGGTTTGGGCAGGTAGTCGTCGGCGCCCGCGTCCAGGCCCGCGACGCGATCGGGCGTCTCGACCCGGGCGGTGAGCATCAGCACCGGTGTGCGGTCCCCGTCGGCCCGCATCACCCGACACAGCGCCAGGCCGTCGACGCCCGGCATCATGACGTCGACCACGAGCGCGTCGAACGTCTCCCGCCGCACCCGGGTCAACGCCTCCACCCCGTCGACGGCGACGTCGACGGCGTAGCCCTCCAGCTCCAGTGCCCTGGCGAGGGACTCGCGGATGGCCCGGTCGTCGTCGACGATCAACACCCGGGGTGTGGGCGTGCTCATGGTGCGGCTCCGGTGGGGGACGGGGCGCGGGGCAGGTCGTCCAGGCCGAGCATGCGGTCGAGCAGCGCGGAGCCGGAACGCGGCGGTGAGCGTCGACGAACCACAGCACGAGGGCGGGCAGCACGGCGCGCGAACACCGGTCGGGCCGCGCCCGGTCAGCCCGAAGTAGTTCGACAGGGCCGGGACGAAGAGCACGGCGGCGAAGGCGACGACCAGGCCGATGACCAGCAGGGTCGGGTCGGCGGTCGGCGACCGGCGCGGTCCAGGCGGCGAAGAACCGCGTGGGCGGGGCGAGGAACAGGATGAGCACGAACGAGGCCAGGCAGACGAACGTCGACAGCCCGGTCTGTGCCCCGATCGTCGCCGCCGCGGCCGTGAAGTCGGCGTCGGTGTAGGTGAGGCCGGTGTAGCTCTCGAACTCGCTGATCACCTGGGCCGGGGTGCGGCCGATGCTCAGGCCCTGCGAGACGTGCTCGTAGAGGAAGGCGTAGACGGCGGTGCCGAACCCGGCGGTGATCGACCGCGGCGGGGATGACGAACCGGGCCAGGTTGCCCAGCAGATGCTCGTCGGGCGGGGTGGGTCGGGCCCAGAAGGTGAGGAAGAACGTCGGGACGCCGACGGTGAGCAGCGTCAGCCCGACCTGGGTCGGCGAGTAGGGGAAGCCCAGCCCGAGCATGGTGACCGCGAGGATGACCAGGCCCTGGGTGGCGACCCGGGCCAGGAAGACGTACATCGACACGGCGATGCCGTTGATGATGCGGCGGCCCTCGCGCTGGGCCGGGAGCAGCGCGGCGAAGGAGTCGTCGACGAGCACGATGTCGGCGACGTCGCGGGTCACCGCGCTGCCGCTGCGCATGGCCACCCCGACCTGGGCGCCCTTGAGCGCGCGGGCGTCGTTGACCCCGTCGCCGATCATGGCGACGTAGTGGCCCTGGCGGCGCAGGGAGGCGACGATCCGCTCCTTCTGCTCGGGGGCGACGCGGCCGAACACGGTGGTGCGGGCGACGAGCCGGTCGAGCGCGGCGTCGTCGAGGCCGTCGAGCTCCGGCCCGGCCACCGGCGCGCCCTCGCCCAGGCCGGCGCGGGCGGCCAGCGCGGCGACCGTGCGCGGGTCGTCGCCGGAGAGCACCTTGAGCGCCACGCCGTCGGCGCGGAACCGCTGCGATGGCCTCGACGACCTCGGGGCGCAGCTCGTCGGCGAGCGCGACGAGGGCGACGCCGTCCAGCGCGGGCAGCGCGGGCCGGCCCGCGGCGTCGCGCAGGCCCGCGCCTGCTCGCGCGGCGCGGGCGAGCACCAGCACGCGCAGCCCGCGGTCGGTCGCGCTCGGCGACGAGCGTGCGCGGGAAGCTGCGTGGCGCAGGTGGGGGGCGAGGGCGTCGGGGGCGCCGAGCACCCAGGTGCCCTCGTCGGTCGTCGACGCCCGACCAGCGCAGCGACGGAGGTGAAGGGCACCTCGTCGCGCAGCCGCCACGTCGGGCCGTCGGGCAGCGCCGCGGCCAGCGCGAGCGGTGGTGAGGTTCGGGCGTCGTGGCGCGTGCGGGCCAGCGCGCCGAGCGCGGCCCTCGGCCGCGGCGTCGTCGCCGGCCGAGCGGCACCACCTCGTCGAGCGTGAGCCGTCCGGTGGTGAGCGTGCCGGTCTTGTCGGTGCACACGACGTCGACGTTGCTCACCGACTCGACCGCGTTGACCTGCTGCACCAGCGCGCCCCGGCCCGCGATCGTCGCCGCGCCCGCGGTGTAGGCGACGGCGATGAGGAAGAACAGCCCGTAGGGCACCAGCCCCGACAGCACGGCCGTGGTCTGCACGACCCGCAGGAGGGTGAAGCCCTCCAGCGCGGCCTGGGCCAGGATGGCCCCGCTCATCAGCACCGTCGAGCGCCATCACCAGCCGCACGACGAACGCGATGCGCCGCTGCAGCGGCGTGACGTCGGTGGTGGTCCGGCGGGCCTCGGCGGTCAGCCGGCCCGCGTAGCTCGCGGCGCCGACGTCCCGGGCCAGCATGTGGCCTTCGCCCGCGACGCACAGGCTGCCCGAGCGCAGCTCGTCGCCCGGCTCGCTTGACGACCGGGTCGGACTCGCCGGTCAGCAGCGACTCGTCGGCCTCGACCGGCCCCGTCGAGCAGCGGCCCGTCCACCACGATCTGGTCGCCCGGCCGCACCCGCAGCACGTCGCCGCGCACGACCACGTCCGGCGCGATCTCGACCTCGCGGCCGTCGCGGAGGACGAGCACGGGCGCCTCGTCGAGCAGCTGGAGCCGGTCGAGCTTGCGCTTGGCGCGGATCTCCTGCCCGGCGCTGATCAGCGCGTTGACCAGGCCGAGCCCGACGCTGATCAGCGCGTCGCTGTAGCGGCCCAACGCCAGCAGCGCGATGCCGATGACGAACAGGATGACGTTGAAGAAGGAGAAGACGCTGCGTGCGCAGGATCGTCGCGTAGCTGCGCGAGGTCCCGCTGACCGCGGAGTTCGCCTCGCCGCGGCGACGGCGGACATCCGCTTCCGCACTCGTCAACCCCGCCGCGGCCGTCCGCCCCGCCTCGACGCCCATCGCTCTCCTTCACCGGTGTCGTCCCCAGCAACCCCCCGGAGTCTGCCCTGCGGGATGACAACCCGGGATGACGGCACTGTGCGCGACATCCATGAGATATCGGCGTGGCCGAGGTGGGAATCGGGTAAGAGCCGTGTTCGATCCCGGTCGCGCTCCGGTGTCGGTCGATAGCGTGGCCGACGGGCGCGCCGGGCAGCCCGGATGTTCCGTACGGTGGACTTTCGCACTTTGGCCCTGACTGGTTGACGTAGCCGGGCGCTCTCCGGATCTGGATTATCCGCGCGACCAACTTGAGCGTCTGCTCGCGACACGCCGTTCGTGATCCGTGATCAGCAGGCCAGACCGCAAGACCATCTGTTTGTGCCAGCGCAAACAGATGGGAGACTGGGATGGCCATGCCACAGAAGCCGTCGGAGCGGATGCCGGGGCTGCTGCGCGGGTCACTGGTGACGCTGCGCCGCCGCTGCGGTAAGCCGAGCTGCCGGTGCGCGGACGGCGAGCAACTGCACGAGACGCCGGCACTCAGCTACTCCGACGGCGGGCGGACCCGGGTACTGACGCTGACCGAGGCGGACGTGCCGGCGGTGGCCGCGGCGCTCGACCGGTACCGGGCCGCGCAGGCGGAGCTGCAGGCGCAGGCCAAGGCCGGCCTGGCGGCGCTGGCGGACCGGATCGCCGCGGACCGGGCCGCCGGGCGGCGGCCCCGGCGGGCCCGGTGACCGGGTGGACGGCGCTGCTGGAACTGACCCGCACCTGTTTCCGCGCGCCCAGCTTCGCCCTGTTCGCCGACCTGCTGTTCGGCTGGGTGTGCGCGCCGGGCCGGCGCACCATCACCGCGATGATCGCGGTGGCCGACCCGGCCGGGCGCCGGGCACACGACGCCTACCACCGATTCGTCCGCGACGGCGCCTGGGCGATGAGCGGCCTGTGGCGGGTGCTCGCCGTGCACGCCATCACCCGATTCGCCCCCACCGGGGTGGTCATGCTGGACGTGGACGACACCCTGTTCCACAAGGCCGGCCGCAACGTCGAGGGCGCCGGGGTGTTCGCCGGACGCGGTGCGCTCCACCGTCCGCCGGGTGGTCTACGCGCTCGGACTGAACCTGGTCGTGCTCACCCTGCGGGTCACTCCGCCGTGGGGCGGCCCGCCGATCGCGCTGCCGGTCAACGCCCGGCTGCACCGCAAGAACGACACCACCAGCACCGTCGAGCACGCCGCCGCGATGGTCCGCGAGCTCGCCGCGTGGCTGCCGGACCGGGAGTTCCACCTGTGCGGGGACGGCGCCTACGCCTCGCTGTGCGGCGCCGGCCTGCCCCGCACCCACCTCACCAGCCGGATCCGCCGCGACGCCGCGCTCTACCAGCCCGCGCCGCCGCGCACCGGCAAACGCGGCCGGCCCCGCACCAAGGGCGAGCGGCTGCCCACCCCCACCGGGATCGCCACCACCGCCCACGCCACCGACTGGCAGCAGGTGGATGCCGAGCTGGGCGGGCGAACCGTGCGGCGGCTGGTCCTGGTCCGCGACGTGCTCTGGTACACGGTCAACAAGCGCGACCTGCTCCGGCTGGTCATCGTCCGCGACCCGGACGGGATCGAACCCGACGACTTCTTCATCACCACCGACCGCACCGCCACCGGCGCCCAGGTCGCCTCCCGCTACGCCGGCCGCTGGTCGATCGAGGTCTGCTTCCGCGACGTCAAGCAGGATCTTGGTGCCCAGGACCCGCAGACCTGGAAACGCCAAGGCCCCGAACGCGCCGCCGGTCTGTCCCTGTGGCTGCACGCCCTCACCTGGTGCTGGTACCTCGACACCCACCCCACCGGCGGCACCTGGATCACCCGCCCCTGGTACCCCCACAAGAGCACGCCCAGCTTCCTCGACGCCCTCGCCGCGCTGCGCCGCGTGCTCTGGTCACAACGAATTACAGCGCTGTCAGCCCCCGCAGCCGAAGACACCAAAATCACCGACGTGCTGCTGGACACGCTCGCCTACGCCGCTTGAGCAACCGCGAGTGTGCGAAAGTCCACGTACGAGCTCCGAACGACGAGGTGGCCATGACCACAGTGGGCGGGTTGCCTGCGCACATCCTGCTGGTGCACGCGGTCGTGGTGCTGGTGCCGTTGAGCGCGCTCCTGATCGTCCTGGTGACGACCTGGCCTGCGGCGCGGGCCCGGCATCGCGTTGGCGGTGTTGGCTCGTGAGTGGGTCGCCGCGCGGGCGGGCCAGTGGGCCGAGCCGATGACGGTCGGGGGACCGGGCACGACCCACCGCCGCGCTCGGCTCGACCGATCGGAGGCGCAGCCCCGGTGGGGTGGCCGCGCGGTCTCGGTGGGGCTGGCGGTCGTCGCGGTGATCGTGGCCGTCGGTGCGGTCGTCACCGACTACCGGATCGGCGACTCCGGCGCCCGCGCGGCGTGGACCGGCCAGTTCAGCCAGCAGGCCCAGCCGCCGCCGTTCGGCCGCACGCCACCCGGCTGACGCCCGCCGATCCGGTCATCTCCTTGGCAGGGTCGGGGTCGGGGTGGTAACCCGAGGGCGCACCGGTCGCCGACCGACCCCGCCTGACGGTACCGAGAGGGATTGAGACCGATGGCCGACCGAACCTGGGGCTTCCGCCACCCGGGCCCTGCACGCGGGCGGCCCACCCGACCCCACGACCGGAGCCCGGGCCGTGCCGATCTACCAGACGACGAGCTTCGTGTTCGACGACACCGCCCGACGCGGCCGACCTGTTCGCGCTGCAGAAGTTCGGCAACATCTACACCCGCATCGCCAACCCCACCGTCGCGGCCTTCGAGGAGCGGATGGCCAGCCTGGAGGGCGGGTTGGGCGCCGTGGCCACCGCGAGCGGGCAGGCCGCGGAGTTCCTGACCTTCGCCGCGCTGGCCGGCGCGGGCGACCACATCGTCGCGTCGGCCGAGCTGTACGGCGGCACGATCACCCAGCTCGACGTCACCCTGCGCCGGTTCGGGGTGGACACCACGTTCGTGCGCGGCGCCGACCCGGCGACGTTCGCCGCCGCCGTCACCGGCCGCACGAAGGTCGTCTTCGCCGAGGTGATCGCGAACCCCTCCGGGGACGTCGCCGACATCGCCGCGCTCGCCGACGTCGCCCACGCGGCGGGCCTGCCGCTGGCCATCGACGCGACGGTGGCCACGCCGTACCTGTGCCGTCCGATCGAACACGGCGCCGACATCGTCTGCACTCGGCCACGAAGTTCCTCGGCGGCCACGGCACCACGCTCGGTGGCGTGATCGTCGAGGCAGGCCGGTTCGACTGGGGCAACGGCCGGTTCCCGGCCATGACCGAGCCGGTGCCGTCCTACGGCGGCCTGACTCTGGTGGGGCAACTTCCAGGAGTTCGGCTGGCTCACGAAGCTGCGCGCCGAGCAGCTGCGCGACATCGGCCCATCGCTCTCCCCGCTCGCGGCGTTCTTGCTGCTGCAGGGCGTGGAGACGCTGCCGCAGCGGATGGACGCCCACGTCGCGAACGCGCGCGCGGTGGCCGAGTGGCTCGCTGCCGACCCGCGCGTCACGTACGTGCGATAGGCGGGCCTTCCCGACCACCCGCACCACGAGCGCGCGCTGCGCTACACCCCCGAGGGGCCCGGCGCGGTGTTCGCGTTCGGCGTGCGCGGCGGCCGCGCCGCAGGCGAGCGCTTCATCGGCGCGGTGCAGCTCGCCAGCCACCTCGCCAACATCGGCGACGCCCGCACCCTCGTCCTGCACCCGGGCTCGACCACGCACCGCCAGCTCACGCCCGCGCAGCTCCAGGACGCAGGCGTGCCGGAGGATCTCGTGCGGATCTCCGTCGGGCTGGAGGACGTCGAGGACATCCTCTGGGACCTCGACCAGGCGCTCGCTGCGGCGACCAAGGACGAGTCGTGACCGACGAGTGGGCGAGCCCGGACGCGCTGGACCGCCTGTCGATCTTGCGTCGGACGCGGACCGTCGCCGTGGTGGGTGTGTCGGGCAACCCGCAGCGGGCGAGCAACTTCGTCGCGACCTACCTGCTGGCCAGTACGGACTACGAGGTCTACTTCGTGAACCCGAACGAGACCGAGGTCCTCGGCAAGCCGGTGTACCCGACGCTGGCGGCGCTGCCCGTCGTCCCGGACCTCGTCGACGTGTTCCGCAAGCCTGCCGACCTCCCCGACGTGCTCGCCGACGCGATCGACGTCGGCGTGCGGACGTTCTGGCTCCAGTTCGGCCTGTTCGTGCCCGAGGTCGCGCGCAAGGCCGAGGCCGCGGGCCTGCCCGTGGTGATGGATCGCTGCCTCAAGATCGAGCACGCCCGCTTCCACGGCGGACTGCACCTGGCCGGGTTCAACACCGGTGTGATCAACTCCCGGAGATCGCCCCGATGACGATCATCCCCAACCGCAGACGGAGCACGGCGGCGTCGTCACCGCGAGCCCGCGCAGGCGTGAGTGCCTGCCGCCGTTACGGCCACGACGGTTCGACGGACGGCGTGACGATCAGCTCGCGCACCTCGCAGCCCGCGGGCCTGCTCAACGCGAACAGCACGGCCGCGGCGACCTCGCTCGGGTCGTTGAGCATCGCGTCGGGCCCGGGGCGGTACTGCTCGGTGCGGCCGTCGAAGAACGCGGTGTTCATCCCGCCGGGGACGAGCAGCGTGACGCCGACCTCGCCCTGCAGCTCCACGGCGAGGGCGCGGGTGAGCCCCACCACGCCGAACTTGGAGGCGCAGTAGGCGCTGGCGTCGGAGAGGGCGCGCAGCCCGAGCGTCGAGGCGACGGTGACGATCCGGCCGCGGGTCGCGCGCAGGGCGGGCAGCGCGGCCCGGATGACCGCGGCGGTGCCGAGCAGGTTGATCTGCACCACCCGCTCCCAGGTGGCGGCGGGCACCTCGTCCATCCGGCCGCAGGCGTCGACGCCCGCCGCCGTGACGACGGCGTCGAGCCCGTCACCGGCGATGCGGTGGACGGCGTCCTCGGCCGCGCGGGGTTCGGCCAGGTCGACCAGGGTGGTCGGCGCGTCGGCGAGCAGGGGGTCGCCGTCGGTGCGCGGATCCACGCGGTCGAGCAGGAGCGGGGTTCCGCCCGCGGTCGCGACCGCGGCCGCGACGGCGCGACCGAGCCCGGATGCGGCGCCGGTGACGAGCACCCTTCCCGGGGGCCGGGTGGCGTCGCGCCGGGGCGCTGTGCGCTGGTCGGTCAAGGTCATGAGGGGGTCCTCCTAGGATGCGGCGCGTGGTGCGCCGGTTTCGTCGGTCTCGATGAGTGCGGTCGGGATCGATGCCAGCGCCGCCTCCACGGCCCTGCACAGCATGTGGACGGCCGCGAGGTGCGTCTCCTGCACCGTCGCGGTGTCGCCCGGGAGGCAGACGGCGTCGTCGCACAGCCGGGCGAGCGGGTTGGGCCCGCCGCCGGTGAGCGCCCAGGCGTCGGCGCCGCGGCACCGCGCCGCGCGGGCCGCGGCGAGCAGGTTGCGGCTGCGCCCGCTGGTGGACAGCAGCAGTACGACGTCGCCGGGGCGGGCGTGCGCCCAGACCTGCCGGGCGAACACCTCCTCGAAGCCGTAGTCGTTGCCGATCGCGGTGACCGCCGACGTGTCGGCGTGCAGCGCGATCGCGGGGAGGGGAAGGCGCTCCCCGTCGAACCGCCCGACGAGCTCGGCGGTGAGGTGCTGGGCCTCGGCGGCACTGCCGCCGTTGCCTGCGGCGAGCAGCTTGCCGCCGTTGGTGAGGCGGTCGGCCAGGGTTGCGCCCCACCGGGCGAGCGTGTCGCCGGACGCGCGCAGCGCGGGCAGGGCGGCGGCGAGCCGGTCGACGTGGTCGTCGAGGAGGACACGGCCGCACCGGGAAGGCGCCGGTCGGCCCGTCATCGGGCGTCCCCGGCGACCCGGGCGGCGGGCCCCACCCGCTCGTCCACCACCGCGTCGTAGATCCGTTCGGTGGCAGCGGCGACGCGCTTCCACGTGTAGCGGGCCAGCACGCGTGCGCGGCCCGCTGCGCCGAACGCCGTCGGGCAGGCCAGGACCTCGCGGAGGGCGGCGGCGAGGGCGTCGGGATCGCGGGGCGGCACGTGCAGCCCGGTGACCCCGTGCACGATCGTGTCCTGCATGCCCCCGACCGCCGACGCCACGACGGCCCGCGCACACGCCATCGCCTCCAGCGCCACCATGCCGAAGGGCTCGTACCAGGGCGCGCACACGACCGCGTCGGCCGACCGCAGCAGCGGCGGCACGTCCGCGCGCGGCACACCGCCGAGGAACCGCACGCGGTCGCGCACCCCGCAGCGGGCGACGACCTCGTCCAGCCGAACGGTGTCGGAGTCGGCGCCGTCCGCGCCGCCTCCCGCGATGAGCAGCTCCGCGTCCGGCACGTCGGCGAGCGCGGCGATGACCTCGTCGACGCCCTTGCGCCGCACCAGCCGTCCGACGCTGACCAGGCGCGGTCGGTCGCCGCGGGGCAGCGCGGGTCCGTCGGGCGCGAACGCCTCGGCGTCGACGCCGCAGGGCACGACCGACACCCGCCGCCGGGGCGCGCCCATGCGGATCAGTTCGAACAGCTCGTCGTCGCAGGTGGCGACGAGCCGGTCGGCTTGGCGGGCGAGCAACCGCTCGGCCGGGATGCGGGCTTCCGGGCTCGTGTCGGCGGCACCCTGGTGACGGCGCTTGACGCAACCGAGCGCGTGGAAGGTCTGCACCAGCGGGATGTCGAGATCGCGCAACGCGGCCGCGGCAGCGAGGCCGGACATCCAGTAGTGCGCGTGGACGACGTCGGGCGGCTCGGCCCGCAAGCTCCGCTCGATGCCCCGCCCCAGCTCGGAGAGGTGCGCGACGACGTCGTCCTTCGGGATCGGACGTGCCGGTCCCGCCGCGACGTGCCGGACGAACACGCCGGGGGCCAGCGGCACCACGTCGGGTTGGTCGGGGTCGTCGCGGCGGGTCAGGACGGTGACCTCGTGCCCGGCCGCGGCCAGCGCCCGGCTCAGCTCGCGGACGTGGACGTTCTGCCCTCCGGCGTCGGGACCGCCGGGTGCGGCAAGGGGGCTCGCGTGCTCGGAGACCATCGCGATGCGCACTGTTCAGCTCCTTGTCGTCGTCGTCGGTTGGTGGTGGGCGGGGCGGGGTCGGCGCGCCGCGTGGTCGCTCGTGGCCCGGGCGAGCACCGCGTCCCAGTCGGCGAGGAAGCGGGCGACCCCGAACCGCGCCAGCGCGGCCGCTCGTGCGACCTGCCCCGCGGCCGCCGCGGCGTCGCGGTCCTCGACCAGCCTCCGCAGCCCGTCGCGGAGCCGCTCGGGGTCGTTGGACCGGATCCCGGCCGCCTGCGGCACCACCTCGGGAACCTCGGTGGTGGCGAGCGCGACGACCGGCATGCCCAGCAGCATCGCCTCGATCAACGAGAGCCCCAGCGAGGTCCATCGGGCGGTGTGCACGTAGGCCGCTCGGCGGGCCAGCTCGTCGTGCAGGCGGTGTTGGGGGAGGTCCTCGATCGCCCGCACGCGGTCGCCGGGGCAGTGCTCGGCCAGCCGCTCGACGCCGATGCCGAACACGTCGAGCGGCGTGGCCTCGGCGAGCCGGGGCAGCAGGTCGGTGCCGGTGACGCGGCCCCGGCGGACCGGTTCGTTGATGCAGACGGCCGCGGAGCGCAGCGCGCCGGTCCACCGCGCTCCCGGGTCGAGCACGCCGTGCTCGACCACGGTGGTGCGGGTGCGGCCCGCGTCCCACATCAGGGCGTTGAAGTGGGTGACGTGCACGAGGAGCACGTCGTCCCGGTCGGCCACCGGGTGCCGGGTGGTGGCGGCGTGCTCGCGCGGCGCGTTGTGCTCGAGGTAGACGGCGGGCACGTCGTGGCCGGGGACCCGGCCGAGCCACTCCGCCGCCTGCCGGGCCTCCTCCGGCCGTTGGAGCACCACGACGTCGACGTCGGTGTCGCGCAGCTCGGCGGGGGAGACCTCCACGGCGTTCGCGGGCCAGTCCCAGGCGGCGGGCCTGCCGCCGCCCCAGGGTCCCCGTTCGGGCAGCGTGGGCAGCAGGTACCGGTGCCCGCCCTGGACGAACGCGGTGGTCCAGGAGCCGTGGACGTGCCAGATCAGGATGTTCACGCCGACGCCTCCGCCACGGCGGCGCCGGTGAGGTCGGCGACGGCGTGCACGACCATCTCGGCGGTCACGACCGCGAGGCAGGGGTGGCCCGGGGTGGGGCATTCGCGGGCTCGTGAGTCGCGGCACGCCGCACGTTGGTCGCCGAGCAGGGTGTGGGGCACGCGGTAGGGGCGCCAGCGCACCGCCGGGACGACCGGCGCGAACAACGAGACGATCGGCGTGCCGACCGCGGCCGCCAGGTGCGCCGCGCCGGTGTTGCCGACGACCACCGCGGACGCGCGGGCCAGCACGCCCGACAGCTGGGCGAGATCGGTGCGGCCGCCGAGGTCGGTGCCTGCGGCGCCCGCGACGGCGGCGGTCAGCAGCCGCTCGTCGGGGCCGCCGGTCACCGCGACCCGCCACCCCGCGTCGGCCAGCAACGTGACCGCGCGCGCGGCGTGCCGGGCGGGCCAGCGCCGTGCCGGGACGGCCGCTCCCGGATGCACCACGACGTAGGGCTCCTCGGGAACGAGGCCGGTGACCTCGGGCGGCGGCCGGACCGCGAGCCCGCCGCCGTCGCCGGGGTACCCCGCGGCCGCGGCGATGGCGAGCATGCGCTCCGGCTCGGGGATGTCCTCGGGGATGTCCTCGCCGGGACGCAGCCGCACGTCGAGCAGCGCGCCGGGGTAGTCGACCGAGGCACCGGAGATCCGGGGCACCCCGGCCAACCGCAGCAGCAGCGCCGTGGGCAGCGGTGACTGGTGGAACGACGTCAGCACCACCGCCTCGTCGATCCGCCGCTGTGCAACCCGGGCCGCGAGCAGGTCGAGATCCGTGCGGCGGACCGGGGGCGGGTCGGCCAGCACCCACGGGGCGGCCCAGGTCAGCACGTCGGTGACCCCGGGCAGCAGCCGAGCCGCAGGCGCGCCGTCCTGCCCGCAGAGCATCGTCACCTCGGCCCGAGCGGCAACGGCCCGGACCGCAGGACCGGCCAGCAGCACGTCGCCTGCTCCGTCGAGGCGCACGACCAGCACCCGCCTCACGAGCGCTCTTCCACGGCGCCTGCGAGGAGGTACTCGACGGCATCGAACAGCGTCCGCCGCACGACCGGGGCGGCGCGGATCTCCTCCGGCCGGGTGACGGCGGTGGGGACGAGCACGCCGGTGCCCCCTACCGCCAGCGCGGCCTCGACGTCGGCGCCGATGTCGCCGACCAGCGCGAGCCTGCTCGGTGCGGTGCCCAATTCGTCCGCCGCGTCGAGCAGCATGCCGGGGCGGGGCTTGCGGCACGCGCAGCCGTCCTCGGGGGCGTGGGGGCAGGTCCGGAACACGTCGAAGGGCCCGAGCAGCCGGTCGACCTCCGCGTTGACGGCCGCGGCCGCCGCGCGGCCGATGATGCCCCGTCCGATGCCCGACTGGTTGGTGACGACGCCGGTGGGCATCCCCGTGGCGCGCAACCGGTGCAGGGCCTGCCGGGCCGTCGGCATCGGACGCACCAGGCGCGGGTCGCTGCAGTAGGGCACGTCGACGACGAGGGTGCCGTCGCGGTCGAAGAGCACGGCCGCGGGCCGAGCGGGTGCGGACATGACCGGAGAGATCTGCACGGAGCGCTCGTCTGAAACACGTCGACGCCAACTACTACTCTCCGTAAAGGGAAGTTCACTCCGGAGCTCGGCCCAGCAGGGCGTAGTCCTGCGGCCCGAAGAGCCCCTTCTGCAGGGCGGCGGCGAGCGCCGCGGTGTCGGCCGCCTGGACGCCGTCGAGCCGCAGGCCGGACAGGTCGACGTCCTCCTTGGGATGCAGCTCCCAGGTCCGGATCCCGGTGAACCCGCTCGCCGCGGCGAGGAACTCCAGCCGGGCAGGCGGCACCGGGGACCGGTGGGTGGGGTCGAGGTAGAAGTTGCACGCGCCCATGACGAGGTTGGCCGGGTGCGGCGTCTCCAGGATCAGGACGCCACCCGGGCGCAGCACGCGGCGCGCGTGGTCCAGCAGCGCGAGCAACGACTCGAGGTCGAGGTGCTCCACGACGTGGAAGGCCGTCACGACGTCCAGCGCGCCGTCGGCCGTGTCGGCCAGGTGGCGGGCGGCGTCGTCGAGCACGACGTCGAGGCCGCGGCCGCGCAGGCGCTCGACCATCGCGGCGCTGTCGTCGACGCCCACCGCCGGTACGCCCGCCTCGGACAGCAGCGCCAGCCACTCACCCCGGCCCGGTCCAAGGTCGAGCACCCTGGGACCGTCCGCGTCGGCACGCACGCAGGCGCGCACCTCGGGCAGGTAGACCGACAGCCGCGCGCGCACGTCGGCCTCCGCGCCCCGGAAGCGGTCCTCGAACGCCGGGTAGATCGCCGCGAACCGGGGGCTGCGGTCGCGCTCGGCGAGCTGCTCGCGCAGGGCGCCCAGCTCGCTGCGGGTCTCGGCCAGCTCGGCCCGCAGCCGGGCGATCTCGTCCTGTTGCCGGGCGTCCATCCGGGCCGCATACCCGGCGGGACGCGGCCCTACCACCCGGCGAGACCCACGGCCGCGGTCACCACCGACTCGGGCGCGAGATCGAGGCATTCGAGCGCGAACGGGCAGCGGAACTGGCGGCACGGGCTGCACCAGGTGGGCACGCGCAGCACCGCCGCGGGCACGGACCGGGGGCGGAACTGGCCTTCGTCCTCCGTCCCGCCGAAGAGCGCGACCACCGGCGTGCCCACCGCGTCGGCGAGGTGCATGCCGCCGCTGTTGTTCGTGACGGCCACCGCCGCGCCCGCGAGCAGGGCCGCCAAGCCGGGCACGTCGAGCGCCCCGGCCATGGCGACGACGCCGGGCGTGGCGTCGGCGGTGACCGCGTCCACGAGTTCCTGCTCGGCGGCCGGACCGCTCACGACGACCGGCAGGCCCTTCTCGGCGAGCCGGGTGGCCATCGCCCGGAACCGGTCCGCGGGCCAGCGCCGCGCCGGGCACGAGGCGCCGGGCAGCACGACCGCGTACGCCTCGGCGGGGTCCAGGCCTGCCGCGGCCAGCGCCGTGCGGGCAGCCGCCCGACCCGTCGGGGGGACGCGGGCGTGCAGCGTCGGCGGCTGCGGCGGGGCGACGCCGAGGCGGCCGAGGACGTACAGCGCGCGGTCGACCTGGTGCAGGCCGTCGTCCGGGGCGGGCACCCAGTGGGTGAGGGCGGTGCCGCCGAACTCCTTGGACGTCCCGGCCCGCACGGGCACGCCTGCCCGCTGCAGCGCGTACCCGGCGGGCCACGGCGACTGCGAGAACGACGTGAGCACGACCGCGGCGTCGTAGCGGCGCTCGGCGATCTCCGCCACGAGCGCGGTGTCCGGCGGCTCCGCGGTGGTGGCGATCTGTTGCCACGACACGCGGGCGACGATCGTGTCGTCGACCGCGGGCAGCAGTGTTGCCGCCTGCGCTCCCGCCGGGGAGGCGAGCAGGTCCAGCCGGGCGCCCGGGGCGGCGGCCCGGAGCGCGGCGATCGCGGGCCCGGCGAGGAGCACGTCGCCGAGGTTGTCCGGGCGCACCACGAGCAGGCGGCCCAGGTTCTCCCAGCGGATCGGCGGTCCGGACAACGCCGCGGGGTGCTCGAAGTCGGTCACGGGGCCTGCGTTCCCCGGGCCCGGAGGGGCGAACCCGGCACGTTTGGGGCGCGCCGCCCCGGGAACGGACGAGCAGTGACGATCGCGATGGTCCACGGCCGGGCCGATCCGGAACGCGACGGCGTCGCGGACTACACCGCCCGGCTCGTCGACGCGCTGCGGGCGGCAGGCACGGACGTGGTGTCCGTGCCGGTGACCCCGGGCCCGTTCGGGGCGGCGCGGGCGGCGCGCAGGCTGCGGGCGCTGCGGCCCGCGCTGGTGCACGTGCAGTTCGCGCCCTCGGCCTACCGGTTCTCGCCGTGGGTCGGGCTGCTCCCGGACGTGGTCGATGCGCCGGTGGTCACCACGCTGCACGAGTACGGCTGGTGGTCCGCCCCCTCCTGGGTGGCCGGGACGGCGTGGACGCCGCTCGAACGCCGTAGGTGGTTCGACCGCGAGACGTGGCGGCTCGTCCCGGCGTCCGCGGCCGTCGTCACCACCAACGCCGGGCACGCCGCGGCCGTGGCCAACAGGCTCGGCCGCGCCACCTCCGTCGTCCCGCTGGCACCGAACGTCGCCGACCAGGGCCCACGTGCCGGGATCCGCGCCCGGCTCGGGGTGCCCGCCGACGCCGACGTCGTCGCGTTCTTCGGGTTCGTGCACCCGGTGAAGGGGCTGCGCTACCTGATCGAGGCGGTGGCGCAGCTGCGCGGCCGCCACCGCCGGCTGCACCTGCTCGTGCTGGGCGGGTTCACCTCGCTCGCCCTGCCGCCCGACGAGGCGCGCGCCTTCCGCAGCGAGCTGACGTCCTGGGCCCGGGAGTGCGGCGTCCGCGACCATGTGACGATCACCGGCCACCTCGATGCGGCGCAGGTCTCGGCCGCGCTGCATGCCGCCGACGTCGCGGCGTTCCCGTTCACGGCGGGCGCCACGACGAAGAGCGGCGCGCTGCTGTCCGCGTTCGCCCATCGCCTCCCGACGCTCGTGACGGCGGCCGATCCGCCCGATCCCGACCTGGTGGACGGCGAGACGGTGGTCGTCGCCCGGCGCGTGCGCGACAGCGGTGCGGTGGCCGTCGCGCTCGAACGGCTGCTCGACGACCCGGCGTTGCGAGCCCGGGTCGCCGCAGGCGGGGCCGGGCTCGCCGCCGACCGCACGTGGCCGCGGCTCGCCGCGCGGCACCAGGAGCTGTACGCGGCGGCGCGGGAAGCGGTGTCCGGGCATGTCGTCCGCTGAGCCCGCACCGGCCGCCCGGTCGGCGTCGGACGAGGTGGGCGACCTCCTCGTGGTGGACCTGCTCGGCGGCATCGGGGACCTGGTGATGCTCCTGCCCTCGATCCGCGGGCTGGCCCGCCGCCATCCCCGGGCCGCGGTCCGGGTGCTCACCCACGCGCCCGGGTCCGTCCTGCTCGCCGCCGACCCGGCGGTCGCGGAGGTCCGCGCGGTACCGAAGGGCCGGGAGCGCGCGGCGGTCGTCGCGGAGCTGGAGCGGCGCCGCTTCGACCTCGTTGTCAGCACCACCCGCTACGACGGCATCCCCGCCGAGATCGAACGCCGCGTGCCTCGCAGCGTCACCGACCTGTGGCGCCGCCCACCGCCCTACGAGCTCGTGAGCAGGCGCTACCTGCGGATACTCGCCGCCGAAGGCCTGGTGGACGGCCCATACGAGCCGCCGCGCATCCACCTGACCGACGCGGAGCGGGCGGAGGGCGCCGCAAGGCTGGCCGAACTGGTGGCGGGGAGCGCGGCGCCGGTCGTGGTGGTGCCGGACGCGGGCATGGCGGTCAAGTGGTGGCCGCACCGTCGGCGGTTCGTCGCGGACCTGGCGGCCCGGGGCGTGCCCGTGCTCGTGCTCGGGGAGGACGTGCCGAGCATCGACCTGCGCGAGCTGGCGGCGTTCTTCGCCGCGGTCGGGCGGCGGGGTGGGGTCGTCGTCGGGCCGGACACGGGCCCGGTGCGGGTGGCCGCGGCGGCGGGGGCCCGCACCGTCGCGCTGTTCGGGCCGACGGTCGCCACGCGCTACGGACTCGACCCACCCTCGGTCGACCTGCAGGGCCTGCCCGGCTGCCCGCACCGCCGACCGACCGCCATCACCGAGCAGGTGTGCTGGTGGGAGGCGGCCTGTCCGCTCGCCGACGCGGGACCGGCGTGCATGGCCGACCTGGCGCCCGCCCGCGTCGTCGAGGCCGTCCTGGCCGCCCTCCAGGCACCGCTGCGCACCTGAGGGGCGGGCGTCGCGCAACCGTCGTCAGGGGCGGAACAGCACCTTCACCATGCCGTCGGCCTTCTGCTGGAACGCCGCGTACGCCGCGGGCGCCTCTTCCAGGGGCAGGCGGTGGGTGGCGAACCCGTCGACGCCGAGCGGGTCGTCGTCGGTGAGCAGCGGCAGGATGTCGGGCACCCAGCGGTGCACGTTGGCCTGGCCCATGCGCAGCTGTACCTGCTTGTCGAACAAGCGCAGCATGTTGACCGGGTCGGCCGTGCCGCCGTAGACGCCGGAGAGGGAGATCGTCCCGCCGCGGCGGACCACGTCGATCGCCAAGCGGAACGCGCTCATGCGGTCGACGCCCGCGGTCTTGATCAGCGGTGCCGCGACGGCGTCCGGCATCAGGCCGACGGCGGTGTGGGCGAGCTTGCCGATCGGGGAGCCGTGCGCCTCCATGCCGACGGCGTCGATGACGGCGTCCGCGCCGCGTCCCGCGGTGAGTCCGCGGATGACGTCGCCGGCGTGCCGCTGGTGCGCGCGCAGGTCGATGACCTCGACGCCCTTCGCGCGGGCCCGCTCCAGCCGCGCTGGCACCAGGTCGACCCCGATGACGTGCTCGACGCCGCGGTGGCGGGCGATGCGCGTGCACATGTCGCCGATCGGGCCGAGGCCCAGTACGACGAGCGAGCCTCCGGCGGGCGGGTCCGCGTACGCGACGGCCTGCCAGGCGGTCGGCAGGACGTCGGACAGGAAGACGAAACGGTCGTCGGAAGGGCCGTCCGGCACCTTGATCGGCAACGTGTTGCCGAACGGGACCCGCAGGTACTCGGCCTGCGCACCGGGCACCTGGCCGTACAGCTTGGTGTAGCCGAACAGGGCGGCGCCGCTGCCCTGCTCGCGCACCTGGGTGGTCTCGCACTGGCTGTGCAGGCCCGATGAGCACATGGCGCAGGTCCCGCAGGAGATGTTGAAGGGCACCACCACCCGGTCGCCGACGCCGACCTCGGTGACCGCGGGCCCGACCTCCGCGACAACCCCCATGGGTTCGTGGCCGAGGACGTCACCGGGATCGAGGAACGGGCCGAGGACCTCGTACAGGTGCAGGTCCGAGCCGCACAGCCCGGTCGAGGTGATCTTCACGATGACGTCGGTGGGGTCCTGGATCACGGGGTCGGGCACCGTCTCGACGCGCACGTCGCGACGGCCCTGCCAGGTGAGAGCACGCATGGGGAGGGCGATACCCCGTCCGCCGCGGACTATGTCGGTCCGTGCCGATCACGGCCGCCCGGCGCGCCGGCTCGTGGATCAGTTAGCCTCGGCTGTCGGCGGTGTGGATCGCGGCTGGTCCAGCAGCGGCCTGTGCGTGGTTGTGGAGCCACGGGTGCCCGAAGGCATCCGTCGGGGACCACGACCCCGACCCCGACTCGGGCTTCAGCCGGTCAGACGATTCTGATGTGTCGAGAAGGGTGGGTTGATCTGGTGCGAATCCTGGTGTTCCACGGCTATCTGCTCTCCGGGACGGGTTCCAACGTCTACACCGCGAACCTCGCCGCGGCGCTGCGGCGCGCGGGCCACGAGGTGCACCTGTTCAGCCAGGATCGTGATCCCGGGCGGCTCGACTTCGTCGACGCGGTGGGGACGTGGCGCGATGGTCGGCTCACCGTCCAGACGCTGCGCGAGCCGGTTCGCTGCACCGCCTACCGACCGGAGATCGGCGCCGTGCTGCCGGTCTACGTCCCCGATTCCTATGCGGGCGTCGACGCCAAGCCGTTTCCCGACCTGGGTGAGCAAGAGCTCGACCGCTACCTCGACGCGAACGTCCAAGCGGTGCGTGCGGTCGCCGAACGTGTTGCGCCGGACATCGCGATGGCCAACCACCTCGTCATGGGCCCCGTCATCCTCGCCCGCGGCCTCGCGGGATCCGTGCCCTACGCGGTGGTGATCCACGGCTCGGCCCTCGAGTACACGGTCAAGCCGTACCCGCGCTTCCTCCCCTACGCCCGGGAAGGCCTCGACGCCGCCTGCTGCGTGCTCGTGGGCTCGCGCTACACCGCCGAGAGCCTGTGGGCGGCACTCGACGACCCGGGCTTGCCCGCGAAGACGCGCCTGGGCCCACCCGGGGTGGATGTCGAGGTCTTCCGCGCCCGCGACCGGGATGCCGCCGCGGCAGGCGTGCAGCGGGTCGTCGAGTACCTCGCGGAGCAACCGCCGTCGACCGACGACGGATTCTCGGTGCGTCGCGACACCGCCGCGGTCGCCCAGGCGATCGAGGAGCTGCGCCCCGGCGAGGACCGCATCGTGCTGTTCCTCGGCAAGGAAATCCTCTCCAAGGGCCTCGACCTGCTGCTCGCCGCGTGGCCGCTCGTGCTCCAGCGGCTGCCCGACGCACGCCTGGTCGTCGTCGGCTTCGGCGCCTGGCACACCACGGCGGTGCGGATGATCGACTTGCTGGCCGACGGCAACCTCGCGGCGGTACGTGAGATCGCCGAGGAGGGCCGCGGCGCCGAGGGCGGCAGGCGCGGCCCGCTGCGCCATCTGCTCGCGTTCCTCGACTCGCTCACGGGCCAGACCCGGCGGCGCTTCCTCGAAGGCGCTCCCGGCATGCACAAGCGCGTGGTGTTCACCGGGCGTCTGGAGCACCCGGAGGTGGCGGACCTGTTGCCCGCCTGCGAGGCGCTCGTGGTGCCCAGCACGTTCCCCGAGGCGTTCGGCATGGTCGCGGCCGAGGCGGCGTGCTGTGGCACGCTGCCCATCAGCGCCGACCACTCCGGCCTCGCGGAGGTCAGCCGCATGCTCGACGCCACCGTGCCCTCCGAGGTGGCACCGTGGATGCGTTTCCGACTCGACGACGACGCCGTGCGGAACCTCGCGTCGTGTGTGATCGGCTGGCTCGACGCTCCCGCACCGCTCCGCGAACGCACCCGGCGCGCGCTCGCCCAGGGGGCCCGTGAGCGCTTCTCCTGGGACGGCGTTGCCCGCACGGTGGTCGCTGCCGCCGAGGGCAGGCTGAACGACCTTCCGCGCTTCCCTGAGGAACCCCCTGCTCCGGCCGGCGCTCCCGAGGTCGGTGCATGATCTAGGGCCGCTGTCGCCGCCTGGCAACGACGTATTTACACCACAGCCGCGTGGCCTTCACGCGCCCTGCGCTCGGTTGACCTAAGGTCTCGCTCACGTCATGGCGATCGAGCATGCCGTGCGCAAACTTCAGGCCGCATTCTCAAGGAGCGTCTTGCTGCCGCACAACGCAGTAGGTGATGGCTTGCCGTCGGTGCACAGTGAGCGTGTCGTCTTGGCGGACGACCGCAAGACGACCGTCCACGCGTTTCGACGGGAGTTGCGCAACACGGTTGTCCGAGTGGTGGGCCTGGGGTCGGGAAGACGGGTAGCCGACGTCTGCCACGAGCTCGACGGCCACGTGGTGGCGGCGATGTCGGGCGGATTCTTCGTGCGTGAAGCGCGACAACCCCTCGGTGAGCTGTGGATCGCCGGACAGCGTCAGTCGCACGCCGCTTTCCAGGCGCCCTGGCACGACGTCCGCGGATCGGTGCACATCGAGGCTGATCGCATCAGTATCGACCGGCGCCAGATGTTGCCTGCTCGCCCGGTCGGCGACCTGCTTCAGGCCGGACCGGTACTGGTTGTCGACGGGCGGCCCGTGCTGGATCTGGGTGCGGACAGCGAGGGCTTCCGCGTCGGCTCCGGTCAGTTCGACAGTGATATCACCGATGGTCGTTACCCTCGTGCCGCCATCGGCTACGACGCCGAGTACGTCTATGGCGTCGTCGTCGACGGCCGATCGGACGCGGACGCAGGCATGACCCTGACCGAACTCGCCGTCCACATGGCGGACCGTCTAGGAGTGGTGGCGGCGTTGAACCTGGACGGCGGCGGTTCCGCCACGCTGGTCGTGCGGAATGCGGAGGACGCGTTTCGCGTGATGAACAATCCGATGGACGGCTACATGCGGCCTACGCCGGGCGGGAGCCGGGAACTGTATTCAGCAATTGTCTTCACCAAGGTGTAGCGGCGCCCCGGAGTCCGGCACCCCGGCGTAGTCGGGCAGCTCGGCACCGTTGATCGCGCGCTCGACCAGCTCGGTAAGCGCCTCCATGTCGGGCTCCGGACTGGGCTCGGCGTCCGGCCCGGGGCCGCCGCGGATGCCCGCGTGCATCCGGCCGATCTCCTGGTTGGCCTCGACGTACGGACGCATCCGCTCCTCGTAGCGGGCGAACCCGGCCTCCGGGTCCCACCCGGTGGCGGCCAGCTCCCCGGCCAGCAGGTAGGCCCCGACCAGGGCCAGCCCGGTGCCCCCACCGGAGTACGGCGACGAGCTGAACGCCGCGTCCCCGAGCAGCCCCACCCGTCCGCTCGACCAGCGGTCCATCACCACCTGGGCGACCTGGTCGAGGTAAAAGTCCGGGGTGTCGTCAAGGTGCGCGAGGATGCGCGGGGTCAACCAGCCGAAGCCCGCCATCCGCTCGCGTAGCAGGCGCTTCTGGGCCTTGACGTCGCGGTGGTCGACGTCGAGGTCGGGCGAGGGGAAGGAGAGCATGGCCATCGCCCGGGTGGCGTCCGGGATGGGCCGCAGGCCCGCGGAACGCCCGGACGCCGGGTCCTGGTAGTCGATCAGCCAGCGGTCCAGCCCGAAATCGTTGGGCACGGTGTAGAAGGCCAGCACGAGCCCGAGGTGGCGGATGAACCGCTCGCGCGGCCCGAAGACCATCGCGCGCAGCGCCGAGTGCAGCCCGTCGGCCCCGACCACCAGGTCGAAGCGCCGCCGGTCACCGCCCGCGAAGGCCACGTCGACGCCGTCGGCGTCCTGGGTGAGCTCGGCGATCCGGTCCCCGAAGACGTACTCGACGCCGTCGCGGGTGTCGTCGTAGAGCACCTGGGACAGGTCCCCGCGCAGGATCTCGATGTCCGCGATGTACCCGTCGCCGCCGTGGTCGTCCGCGCTGTAGGTCTCCAGCACGTTCCCGTCGACGTCGACCGTGTAAGCGCCTGCCGTGTCGGTGCGGGCCGCGCGCACCGGCGCGTCCAGCCCCATCCGCCGGATGACCTCCTTGGCCACTCCGCGCGCGTCCACCGCCTGCCCACCGGGACGCAGCACGGGGGCCCGCTCCACCACGGTCACCTCGGCCCCCCGCCGACGCAGCCAGTGGGCCAGCGCGGGCCCTGCGATGCTCGCGCCCGCCACCAACACCCTGGTACCGCTCACCGCGTCCCCCGCTCGCCCGTCCGGATCACGGTCCGGGATCGTACGTGTGGCCCACGGTCCGGTCGGCGGCCGACCGGTGGTCCGGCTCGCCATCGGCGTGCGGCCCACGGTCGGGCAGGCGACGATCAGACCGGAACGTGATCGTCGGCGTGGCGCGCGCGGTAGGCTCACGCACCGATGAGCGCGACGCCACGCAGGATCGTCACCGGCCACGATGCCTCGGGGAGGTCGGTCGTGCTGTCGGACGCCCCGACGCCGAAGACGCTCGACGTCGGCGCCGCCGCGTTCCACGAGATCTGGATCACCGACCGGACGCCGTCGCCGATCGCCGCGAGCGAGCCCGAGCCGACCGACCGTCCCGTGCGCACCCCGCCGCCCGACGGCGGGGTGCTGGTGCGGTTCACGGAGATGGGGCCGGGCGCGGAGTCGCCGTTGCACCGCACCGAGACCATCGACGTCGGCGTCGTGCTCGAGGGTGAGACGTGGCTGCTGCTCGACGACGGGTCCGAGACCCGCGTCGGCCCCGGTGACGCGGTCGTCCAGCGCGGCACGAACCACGCCTGGGCGAATCGCTCCGACCGTCCCGTTCGGATGATGTTCGTGATGATCGACGGCGCGATCACGGACGAGCTGGGCGCAGCCGCCGGGCCGATGGAGTTCTTCGACCAGGTGCTCGGCTGACAGGAGAGCCGCACGTCGACCGGGCCATCTCTCCTCAGATGCCCGCGATGTCCTTGGCCACGGCCGCGTAACGGGTCTGCGCCGCTGAGATCACGCCTGAGCGGTTCTTGTGGCTCTCCTCGAACCTGATCATGACGTTCAGCTCGTTCGGATCGGTCAACGTGCGCAGGGCGGCAACCGCCTGCTCCGCCGTCATCTCCTCGTAGCGCTTGATCGGCAGCTCGGCGGCCTTCAAGGCACCTCGTTCGGCACGGGTCTCGTGCACCGCTTCGGCCACCGTGCTCGCGCCTTCGCGCCCGGCGACCCGCTCCGCCCGCTGCAGGACGGCGTCGCGGCCTGCCGTGGCCACCTCCCGGGTTCCCGAGCTCAACGTCGCGACCGCGCCCGCCATCTGCTCGACCGCCTCCTGGGCCCGCTCACCGCGCCGGTAGACGGTGTTGACCGCACGCTTGGCACCGCGCACCGCGAACCGCGTCGGGAAGGTCACCGCCTGCACCACACCGCCCGCCACCCGCTGCAACGGGGTCGGGACCAGTGCGGGCGGCCCACCCAGCGCTTCCTCGGCCAACACGGTGGTCAGCCAGTCGACGGTCGCCGAGTGCGCGGTGACGAGGTCGTCGGCCAGCTCCCGCACGTCGGTCAGCCCGGCCCGTTGGGCCAACACCCGCAGGTAGCGGGCGCGGTCGAGCAATTGGTGTTCGAGGGTCATGTCGCCGAGCAGTGCCTCGTCGATCGGTTGCGCCTGGTCGACGGTCGCCTTGACCAAGGCCAGCACCCGGCCGATGGCCGGGCTGACGACATCGGGGAGGGCGTCGAGAACGCGCAGCTGTGCGGTGATCCTGGCGGCGCGGCGATCGGCGTTGTCGCCGTTCTCGGAGAGCTCGCGGCGCACGGCGTCGGTGCGGGCCTGCCCGGTCCGCACGCGGGCGATCTGCGCCTCGGTCCTGGTCAGTTGGTCGAGTGCGTGCAACTGGGCGACGAGGGTGGCGGTGGCTACCGTCTCGGGTCTGGTGGTCGAAGCCATGACTGCCGCGTACCTGCTCCCGACGGTCTTATGCATCGCTTCTCTGTGAACAACATCTCGATAGCCTCGGACGAGCCGGTGCAGCGGTCGTCGCGCTCAGCCCGACCAGTGGGCGCTCCACCCGCGGGTGGTGCGGCAACGGACGCCCGTGGCCGGGCAGGTGAAACCCGTCTCGGGACGTCGAGAACGGTTCGGGCGTCTCCACCGGGGTAGCCAACGCGCATGGTGACTCGACACGCGAAATCCCTTCAGGACCGTGGCCGCGGGGGCCGAACCGGATCGATCGGCGTCGGCGCCGTCACCGGGGTGGTGGTCGCAGCAGGCGTGCTGTTCGGCCGCAAGGCGGCAGCGAACGCCAAGATCGGCGAAGGCCATTCCCTCAAGCACCGTGTCCTTGACGTCGCGGCCGGTGCGATGCAGCCGAAATACCCGCTCGACGCGATGAGCACCTATCTCAACGGCTTCCACATGTACGCCGACGAAATGGGCCGCCAGGTCGAGGCCACGCATTTCTGCATCCACCTCCGCCACGACCTGCACCAATGCGTGATATTCGACCGGAACGCCGCCGACGCCCGTCTGATCGGGATCGAGTACATCATCAGCGAGGAGCGTTTCCGCAGCCTCCCCGACGACGAGAAGCGGCTGTGGCACAGTCACCACTACGAGGTCACGTCCGGCATCCTGGTCGCACCGGGGATTCCCGATCTGGCGGAGCACTCCTACTTCGAGGACCTCGTCTCGACGTACGGGAAGACGTTCCACACATGGCAGTACGACCGCGATGACTTCCCGTACGGGATCCCGCAGCTGATGATGGGTTTCACCGAGGACGGCCAGGCCGACGAGGCACTGGTCGATGACCGGGATCGCAGGCTCGGCGTGTCCACACCGCGCAAGCGGCGGAACCGGGCCGATATCCCGTGCCCGGAGGTGGCTCCCGGCGCCAACGCGTGGGAGCACGGCCGAACAGTCCAGACCCGGCTGGAGGAGTTGGACTTCAAGCGGTAGCGACGCCGCACGGGCAACCCGCCCACATCCGCACTGCGAGGCGCCTTTCCGGCGTAGGCCGGGTACGTGCTCTCTCAGCCCGCGGGCAGCGCCTGCCGCAGCGAGGTCCGGCCCGCCGACCACGCGGTCAGCAGGCGGTCCTCGAACCGGTCGGCCAGCAGCGTACTGGCGCGGATGCCGAAGACGACGTCGTGCGCGAGCTCGGGCTCTTCGGCCAACAGAGGGCGCAGCACGCCGCGGCGCACCAGCTGCTCGTGCACGGCGTCGGCCTCGACGTGCTCGGCGTAGAACTCCGACGCGGTCGGTCCGAAGCCCATCCGGTGCATGGCGCGCACGAGGCGGTCGGACCCGGGTGAAGAGGTCAGCTCGACGGTGGCGAACTGCCCGACCAGAGCACCGCGCAACGCGCGGTGCAGCCCGCACAACGACATCAGGTTGACCTCGGCCAAGGTCTCCGCGGGCGCGCGGTCCAGGTAGGCGCCGTAGCCGTCATCCAGGCCTGCGGAACGCAGCATCGCCGCGAACAGCTGCGCGTGCATCCGTTCCGGATCGCCTGCTCCGTACTCGTCGTGCTCCACGGTGACCAGCGCCGCCTTCGCCGTCGCAGGCAGCCGGGGGATCACCCAGGCCTGTGGATCTGGCGCAGCAGGTCGAGATCCCATTCCCGCTCGGCATCGACGCAGGCGAAGCCGCGGTAGTGCAGCTCGTAGAGGCAGTAGAGGGTGAGCTGGGCGTCCTCGCCGTACGGTTCGTGCACCCGTGGCGGGTCCCGCGGTGCGGCGCCGTCGCGGAGCGCGGCCAGCACGCAGGCCGACAGCGCTCCGCGCGGCGCAGGCAATGCGGCGGTGCGTGACGCGGTGCGGCCGGTGGCCTCGCCGAGGGCCGTCACGTTTGCTCCTCGGCGCGTCGGCGGCGTGCTCGGTTGCGGTGGCTGGTGTCGCACAGCGGGAAGCGCCGGCTGCGTCGGCACGTGCAGAGGGCGGTGACCGCCCGTTCCGATCGCACCGTGGTGCCGTCGGGGGTGACGATCTCGGTGGCGCCGTGCACGAGCACCGGACCCTCCCCGGTGATCTCGACACGGACGTGGGCGCTCATCGACGGATTCCATCGCCAGGGGGTCTGGTCAGCAACACGCCCTTGGTACTGCCCAGCCTGGTCTCGATCAAACGGCGGCGTCGGACGTCCGATGCCGGTGCGCCGCGGCGAATCCGACGCCCGGGGAGGGGTTCGACTCTCGCGGACGGGGTAGGTCCCCACTTCACCCGAGTTCGAGGAGCGGCTTTGTCCGAACGCAACACCCTTGTCCGATCCCTGCACGATCTCGGCCTGGCGGCCTGGTTCGGTGGTTCCCTGATGGGCGCTGTCGGCCTCAACGGTGCCGCCGAGCGCGAGGGCGGCAACCTGCGCACCGCACAGATCGCCAGCGACGGCTGGGCGCGGTGGACTCCGGTCAACGCCGCCGCGATCGGCGCCCACCTGGTGGGCGCGGTCGGCATCCTGGCCACGAACCGCAAGCGTGTCGTCGGTCAGCGCGGCGTCGGTGCCTCCACCGTGGCCAAGACCGTGTTGACCGGCGCGGCGCTGGCTGTCACCGGGTACAGCCGGGTGCTGGGCAAGAAGATCGAGCTGGCTTCCTCGCCGGAGCAGGCGAGCGCGGAGCGGGCCGAGGAGGTGCCGGTCGGCGTCGAGCAGGCCCAGCGGCAGCTGCGGGTGACGCAGTGGACGATCCCGCTGCTCACCGGGGCGCTTGAGGTGCTCAACGCCCTGCACGGTGAGCAGCAGCGTCCCCGCGAGCAGCTGCGCGGCGTGGCGAAGCGAGCAGCGCAACTCCCGGCGAAGCTGATCTCCCAGGCGGCCTGAGGCAGTGCTCCCCGCGGCCGGGCTGACCGTCGCGGCCGCAACGTGCAGCAGGAAGGATCTGCGCCCCATCGTGCACGGGCTGACCCAGGGACGTCGCAGAACACGTAGCATGCCTTAGTAAGGCGGACCTGGCCCGCACGTGGGGAATCTCGAACCGGATGAACGGCTGGCGAACGACCGCGCTGGTGTTGGCGATCGCCGGCGCGACGCTGGTTCCGTCATGCGCGTCGGGCGTCGAACCCCCGCCCCCGGCGCCGTTCCCGTCGCAGTCGCACCCGCCGCCATCGCCCCCGCCGCCGCCGTCGCCATCGGCGTCGGCGTCGGCGGGTAAGACGGAAGTCGCGCCGAGCGAGGCCGCCGCCGAGATCCATGTGTCGCCCACCGGCAACGACGACAGCCCTGGCACGCAGGCGGCGCCCCTGCGATCGGTCGAGCGCGCGGCCAAGATGGCCCGCCCCGGCACGGAGGTCATCGTCGGAGACGGCACCTACCCGGGGTCGATCACCACCGCCGTCGACGGCACCGCTGATGCGCGGATCTCCTTCGTGTCCGCCCACCGCGGCGGGGCCAAGATCGTCGGCACCGGCGCACAGGACGCTGCCTGGCAGAACAACGGTGACTACGTCGACGTCGTCGGGTTCGACATCAGCGGCTCCAACACCGACGGCTTGCTCAGCGGCGGCTCGTTCGTCCGCCTCATCGACAACAACGTCCACGGATTCCATGCGGGCAACTGCATCACCACCGCCAACGACCGCTACGACATGCACGACATCGACGTCATCGGCAACATCGTGTCCCATTGCGGGGAAGACCAGCTGGACCACGGCATCTACGTCAGCCATCCGCACGGCATCGTGGCCAACAACATCGCCTACGACAACGCGGGGTACGGCATCCACTGCTGGCACAACTGCAACGCGCTGTACATCTCGAACAACTTGGTTTTCGGCAACGGCCAAGGCGGCATCGTGATCGGCCAGGGTGACGAACCGAACAACGGCAGGGTCAACGCCGACAACTTCATCGTGTCCAACAACATCGCCGTGAACAATGGACGCGATGGCATCCGGGAGAGCGGCGCCACCGGTTCCAACAACGTGTTCCTCAACAACATCCTCTGGAACAACGGTACTCAACGGATCAACGTGCCGACCGCCCAACAACGCGGAACCGTGGTCGCGGACCCGGAGTTCGTCAATTTTCAGCCGGACGGATCGGGGGACTACCACCTCCGCCCGGGAAGCCCTGGACTGGGCGCAGGCGTGCCGCTCGGCGCACCGGCCACGGCCATCGACGGAAAGCCGCGCCCGCCGGACGGCAGGGTGGACATCGGCGTCTACCAGCAGTAACGACTTCATCTGAATGCGCCGGATCGCCACTGGGTGGGGCTGATGTCGAACCGCTGGCGAAACCATCGGGAGAACGCGCTGGGAGCGGTGAAGCCGAGCATCTGGGAGACGTCGATCAGCGAATAGCGATCGGTGGCGAGGTAGCGCTCGGAGAGCGCCTCGCGCGTGCGGTGCACGATCTCGGAGAACGAGTCGTCGTGAGCGGCGAGGTGGCGGTGCAGGGTCCGTTGGGTCACGCCGAGGCTCCGCGCGACCTGCTGGGTCGAGCACCGGCCCAGCGGCAGCAGCATCTCGACCAGTTGCTTGACCTGGTCGGCCACCGTGGCACCGCGCGGGCTTCCGAGCGCTTGCAGGAACGTCTCGGCGTAGGGCCGCAGCAGGGGGTCAGACGCCTGGTTCGCCGCGTCGAGTTCGGTCGCGGAGAACACGAGCCCCGCGAACTCGTGCCCGAACCGCAGGCGAGGCCCGAACACGGCCCTGTGCGTGGCGAGCGAGGCGGGACGCTCGTGGGAGAAGCAGACGGCCAGCGGCTCCCACTGCTGTCCCAGCAGCTCCCGCACGATGCCCAGCAGAGCGGCCGTCGCCAGCTCCAGCGACTGTCGGATCGGCGCGGGTTCGCCGAACTCGAGCCACAGCCGAATCGTGGCCAGGTCGGTGGAGCGCTCCAGCCGCAGGCGCAACGCTTCGTTGTAACTGTGTTCGTAGCGTGTGAGCAGCCGCAGCGCGCTGCCGAGATCAGGCTCCTGGCGGAGCACGACGCTGAGCGGGCCCAGGGTCGACAGCCTGCGCAGGCCTGCCAGCCGTAGGCCGAAGTCCTCCAGCCCGGACTCCTGCGCGGACCGCTCCAGCAGCCGCGCCACCGCTACGGCAGGCACCCATTTGTCGGGGACGGCGAGATCGGCGATGTCCAGCCCGACCCCGGCCAGCAGCCGAGCCGGGTCGAGCCCCGAGGATCGCGCCAGCCCGACGTAGCCGTCGAGCGTTGCGCACCGGACGCACGGACGCATCACCGCACCCCCTCGCGGCCCTGTCCGAAAAGGTTAAGACAGTTGTCCGAATCAGTACAGCCCTGGTCGGTCGCTGCTGTCAGAGTTGTCCCTGTCGCGGAAAGCCGGAAACAGCTCGCCGGATCGGTCGGCAGCCCTCCGCGTCGTCTTCACACCCCTGCGCCGGACGCGGCCTTCGTGCTGCCCGGTGCGCGTCGAGAAGGAGATCCGCCATGGCCAAGGGCATCCGCTTCTACGAGACCGGCGGGCCCGAGGTGCTGCGCTGGGAGTCTCTCGACGGTCGGCGACCCCGGTCCCGGCGAGGTGCGGGTCCGGCCATGACGCCGTCGGCCTCAACTTCGCCGACACCTACTTCCGGTCCGGGCTCTACCCGGCGGTCCTCCCGGCCGGGATGGGCGTCGAGGCGGCCGGCGTCGTCGAGGCTGTCGGGCCCGGCGTGACCGGCTTCGCCGAGGGGACCGGGTCACCTACACCGGCAGCCCGCTGGGCGCCTACAGCACCGAGCGGGTGCATGGACGCCGGCGCACCTGATCCCGCTGCCCGACGCGATCCCCTTCGAGACCGCGGCGGCGATGACGATGCGCGGCCTCACCTGCGCGTACCTGCTGCGCCGCATCGCGACCTCGACGCCGGGAGACACCGTGCTGCTGCACGCCGCGGCAGGCGGGGTGGGGCTGATCTTCTGCCAGTGGGCGAGGCTGCTCGGCATCCGGGTCATCGGCACGGTCTCCACCGACGAGAAGGCCGCGATCGCCCGGGCCCACGGGTGCGACCACACGATCATCTACCCGCGCGAGGACGTCGCCGCGCGCGTCCGCGAGCTGACCGACGGCGTCGGCGTGCCGGTCGCCTACGACAGCGTCGGCCGCACGACGGTCCCGTCGTCCCTGGACTCCCTCCGCCGGCGCGGTCTGCTGGTCTGCTTCGGCACGGCGTCCGGACCGATCCCGCCGATCGACGCGATGGAGCTGGCCGTCAAGGGGTCGCTGTTCGTCACCCGGCCCGCGCTGGCCGACTACATCGCCGACCCGGCGGAGCGGGCGGCCCTCGCCGGTGAGCTCTTCGACCACGTCGCGGCCGGCCGCATCACCGTCGAGATCAACCAGCGCTACGCCCTCGACGACGCCGTTGCGGCCCACCGCGACCTGGAGTCCGGCCGCAGCGTCGGGTCCTCGGTCTTCTGCCTGGAGTCTGCGGGCGCCTGAGCCAGCCTCCGCATCCCCACGCCACCACACCGAACGGGAGAATCCCATGCTGTCCTTGATCGAGACCGCCGCGCCGAACAGCTCGTCGGCCGCTAAGACCCAGTCGATCGAAGTCGTTCCGCTGACCGCCACCATCGGCGCGGAGCTGCGCCACGTCAGCCTGGCCGAGGCCGCCCGCGACGACACGCTCTTCGCCGAGATCAAGGAGCTGCTGCTGCAGTACAAGGTGCTGTTCGTCCGCGACCAGGACATCACGCCGCGCGCGAGCACGTCGCTCTCGCCGAGCGGTTCGGGCCGCTGGAGGACCACCCGGTCGCTGGGCAGCGACCCCGACCACCCCGGCCTGGTCCGCATCTACAAGGACCTCGACAGCACGCCCGAGCACTACGAGAACGCCTTCCACTGCGACGCGACCTGGCGGGAGAGCCCCCCGATGGGCTCCGTGCTCCGCTGCGTCGAGACGCCCGCAGGTCGGCGGCGACACGATCTGGGTGAACATGGCCGAGGCCTACCGGCGGCTGCCCGAGCACGTGCAGACCCAGATCGCGCGGCCTGCGCGCCCGGCACAGCATCGAGGCGAGCTTCGGCGCGGCGATGCCCGCCGAGCAGCGCCGCGCCCTGCACGCGCGGTTCCCCGACGCCGAACACCCGGTCGTGCGCACCCACCCCGAGACCGGCGAGAAGATCCTGTTCGTCAACGCGTTCACCACCCATTTCGTCAACTTCCACACGCCCGGAGAACGTGCGGTTCGGACTCGACTACGCCCCGGGCGCGAGCGAGCTGCTCAACTACCTGGTCCGGCAGGCGTCCGTCCCCGAGTACCAGGTCCGCTGGCGCTGGACGCCGAACAGCTTCGCCATCTGGGACAACCGCTCCACCCAGCACTACGCCGTCCAGGACTACTGGCCCGCCGTCCGCAAGATGGAGCGGGCGGGAATCGTCGGCACCCCCACTTTCTGACACCCGGACATTATTCCGAATTTCCGATTCCTTTCCGAACACACACCGAACGGAGCATTCCCATGCACTTCCTCGACGATTCACTCTTCCCCGAGAACCAGGAGAAGCTCGTCATCACCGCGGCCCCCTACGGCCCCGAGTGGGAGCCCGCCGACTTCCCCGAAGACATCCCGCTGACCATGGACCAGCACGTCCAGCAGGCGGTGGACTGCTGGAACGCCGGCGCCACCGTGCTGCACATCCACGTGCGCGAGCTCGACGGCAAGGGCTCGAAGCGGATGTCGAGTTCAACGAGCTGCTCGGCAGGCTGCGTCGAGGCCGTGCCGGAGATGATCCTGCAGGTCGGCGGCTCGATCTCGTTCGCGCCGGAGGGCGAAGGCGACCGACGCCAAGTGGCTCTCCGACGACACGCGGCACATGCTCGCCGAACTCGACCCGAAGCCCGACCAGGTGACCATCGCGATCAACACCTCGCAGATGAACATCGTCGAGCTGATGACCGCCGAGGACATCGCGGGCACCTCGTTCCAGCGGCCCGAGCTGTGGGAGGCCTACCGCAACATGGAAGTGCCCGCGAGTCCCGCATGGGTCGAGGAGCACCTGCGGCGGCTGGTCGCCGAACGGCATCCAGCCGCACTTCCAGCTGGCCCACTCCGCCCAGCTCGAGACCGTGGAGCGGCTGGTCCGCCGCGGCCTGTACACCGGACCGCTCAACATCACCTGGGTGGCGATCGGCGGCGGCTTCGACGGCCCCAACCCGTACACGATGATGGAGTTCATCCGCCGGGTGCCGGACGGCGCGTCGCTGACGCTCGAAAGCATCATGCGCAACGTCCTGCCGGTCAACACGATGGCCATCGCCATGGGCCTGCACACCCGCTGCGGCAACGAGGACACCCTCTGGCGCGCGCCCGGCAAGAAGATCACCTCGGCGGCTGCCGACCGAGCAGCTGGTCCGCATCGCCGACGAGCTCGGCCGCACAGTCGCCACCGGCAAGGAAGCGCGCGAGATCTACCAGCTCGACGAGTACTGGGGCAGCGCCGACGAGGCGCTGGCGAAGCTCGGCTACCCGCCCAACCGCCGTCCCGGCCAGGTCGGATTCCTGCACCATTCCTGATACCACAGCCGATACCGGCTCGCCGCGACGGAGCGTCGACATGGCCACGATGGCTGCTCACGGTGTGGTCGACGACCACGCCTCCCCGATCCGCGCCCGCGGGGTCTTCCCCTGGGTCGTCTTCCTCCTCACGTTCGGTCTCCTGCTCTCGGACTACATGTCCCGGCAGGTGCTCTCGGCCGTCTTCCCGTTCCTGAAGGTCGAGTGGGCGCTCAGCGACACCCGGCTCGGTGCGCTGACCAGCGTCGTCGCACTCACCGTTGGGGTGCTGGCCGTTCCGCTGTCCCTGTTGGCCGACCGCTGGGGCCGGGTGCGTGCGATCGTCCTGATGGCGGCCGTCTGGAGCCTCGCGACCGCCGCGTCCGCCTTCGCGACGGGATACGGGCAGCTCATGCTGTCGCGGCTGTTCATCGGCGTCGGGGAGGCCGCCTACGGCAGCGTCGGGCTGGCCGTCGTACTGGCGGTCTTCCCGGCCTACCGCCGCGCCGCGTTCACCGGAGCCTTCATGGCAGGCGGGTCGTTCGGCAGCGTCATCGGGGTTGCGTTGGGCGGCACCATCGCCGTCCAGCTCGGGTGGCGGTGGTCGTTCGGGCTGATGGCCGTCCTCGGCTTCGTCTTCGCCGTGCTGTACCGGCTGCTGGTGAGCGAGGCCAGACTCGACCGGTCGCGTGTTGACGACCTCGCCGACGGCGAACCCGCGTGCACGCCGGGGCGGGGGACGCGGCTGCGCACGCTGGTGAACACCCCTTCGGTGCTCTGCGCCTACGCAGGCAGCGGACTGCAACTGTTCGTCGCCGGGTCGCTCTTCGCCTGGCTGCCCAGCTACGTCGGGCGCGCCTACGGGCTCGCCCCGGACAAGGCGGCCGGTGTCGCGGCGGTCGCGATCCTGCTGATGGGCGTCGGCATGGTCGTGTGCGGGGCGGTCACGGACCGGCTGAGCCGGTTCGCGCCGATCCACAAATGGACGACCGCCATCGGGTACGGCGCGACGTCACTGGTGTTGCTCGGTGCCGGCTTCTCGGTGCATCCCGGTGGTGCCGCGCTGACCCTGCTGGCCTTCGGCGTGTTCTTCGCCGCAGGCGCCTCGGGACCGGCGGGCGCGATGGTCGCCAACCTGACCGCCGAGCCGATCCGCGCTACTGCGCTGGGCACCCTCACCCTGGCCAACAACGTGCTCGGTCTGGCTGCTGGACCACTTGTCGTCGGGCTGATCGCTGATCGCGTCGGCCTGGTGACCGCCATGCGGTTCGTCCCGCTCGCCGCGCTCGTCTCGGTGGTGTTCCTGTACGTCGGTCTGCGCGCCTACCCGATGAGCCTGCAGATTGCACGCGGCGCACGCGTGCCCGACCTCCCGCGCCGATGACCGCGCTACCAGCTACGGGTACGCAGAGCGGACCCGCCACCGGCATGCAGGATGCAGACCAGCGCGCGACCACCGGCGGGGCAACCCGGCCGCGTCGATGGCCTGGCCTCGTCGCCGCGGCAGCGGGCCTCGCGGGTGCCTTGCTCGCGCACCGGTTCGTCCCCTCGGTCGGTGTGCTGACCTGGGCGGTGGCGCTCGGGCTTGTGGCGGGCAACGTCCGGCTGCTGCCCCCGGTCGCGGGCCGGGCGTTGAGCCTGCTCACCCGGCGGCTGCTGCGGGTCGGGATCGTGCTGCTCGGCTTCTCGGTGTCGTTCGGCGCGATCGCGGCGCTCGGGCTGGGCACCGTCGCCATGGTGGCCGCCACGCTGGTCGTGACGCTCGTCGTCACCACCTGGCTCGGCAACCGGGTCGGGCTCGGGCGGGCACGCAGCCTGCTGGTCGGAACGGGCTTCGCCATCTGCGGCGCCTCGGCGATCGCGGCGATGGAGGAGACGGCAGGCGCCGACGAGGAAGACGTCGCGGTCGGGGTGGCAATGGTCACCCTCTTCGGGACGCTGGCCATGGTGCTGCTGCCGTTGCTGTGGCGTCCCCTGGGGCTCACCGACGCGCAGTTCGGCGTCTGGACAGGCGCCAGCATCCAGGAGGTCGGTCAGGTCGTCGCGGCGGCAGGGGCAGGCGGAGCGACGGTCGTCGGAGTCGCCGTCGTCGTCAAGCTGACCAGGGTGCTGCTGCTCGCTCCGGTGGTCGCGACGGTCAGCACCCGGCGACGGATGACCTCTGCCTGCCGGAACACGCACACGAAGCGGCCGCCGGTCGTCCCGCTGTTCGTGCTCGGCTTCGTCGCCTGTGTCACCCTCCGCAGCACTGGGCTCGTCCCTTCCGGGGCCCTGGACGTGATCTCCCAGGTCCAGGTGGCCGCCCTCGGCGCCGCTCTCTTCGGGATGGGCGCCGGGGTCCGGGTCGCGTCACTGCTGCGCCGCAGCGGTCCGGTCGTGGCTGTCGCCGCGGCATCGACGCTGCTCGTCGCAGGCCTGTCCCTCGGCGGTGTTCTCCTACTGGGCGGATGACCCCTCGCGTCCGGTGGCGGGGGCTTGGCCCTCGTCGAGTTGGGAGAACGATGCCCTACCAGCATTTCGTCGAGGATGCGGCCGAGCGCGTAGACGTCGATGTAGAGCCGGTCGTCGCTCGGGTCACCCGACCGACAACCTCGGGACCAATGCCCTTTGCCTCGTTCTCCTGGCCGGACGAGGGTCGGTCAGGACCGGCGCGCAGCGTCGGCGCCTTCGTCGAGGAGGGGATTCACGGTGGACCATGAGCGACACGGATCGGCGATCCGCGACGAGGCTCGCGTTCTGGGCCGGGAGCTACGTCGGGCGATCCCGGAGGTCTATCGCGGCTATGCCGCGCTGCACCAGGCTGCCTTGGCGGCAGGCTCGCTGGATGCGAAGACCAAAGAGCTCATCGCACTGGCGATCGCCGTGACCCGGGAGTGTGACGGTTGCATCGCCTCCCACGCTCATGGCGCTGCCGAGCAGGGCGCCATCGAGGCCGAGGTCGCCGAGGCGCTCGGGGTCGCGATCCTGATGAACGGAGGACCGGGCACCGTCTACGGTCCCCGGGCGCTGGCGGCCTTCCGCGAGTTCGTCGCCGAACGTGGTCAGCACGGCAGGCACGTCGGCAACGGCGGGCCGGTCAAGTAGTTGACCCAGCCCCCGGCCACTCGCGCTTCGATCTGGGCGCGCCGGGGCACACGAGCACGGAAACGGTGGCTGACACCGGAAGACATCTTCGCAGGTCAGCCACCGTTTGCCGGGTGTCTCAGGAGGCCGTGGGCCTAGACGTCGTAGTAGAGCGCGAACTCGTAGGGGTGCGGGCGCAGCCGCAGCGGGTCGATCTCGTTGGTGCGCTTGAGGTCGATCCACGTCTCGATCAGGTCGGGTGTGAACACGCCGCCCTCGAGCAGGTACTCGTGGTCCTCCTCCAGCCGGTCTATCACCGCGGGCAGGCTGGAAGGCACCTGGGCGATGTCCTTGGCCTCTTCCGGCGGCAGCTCGTAGAGGTCCTTGTCGACCGGGGCAGGCGGCTCGATCTTGTTCTTGATGCCGTCCATGCCCGCCATCATCATCGCCGCGAACGCCAGGTACGGGTTGCCTGACGAGTCCGGGCTGCGGAACTCCAGGCGCTTGGCCTTGGGGTTGTTGCCGGTGATCGGGATACGGATGCACGCCGAGCGGTTGCGCGCGGAGTACACGAGGTTGACCGGCGCCTCGAAGCCGGGCACCAGGCGGTGGTAGGAGTTCACGGTCGGGTTCGTGAACGCCAGCAGGCTCGGCACGTGGTGCAGGAGGCCACCGACGTAGTAGCGGGCCGTGTCCGAGAGCCCGCCGTAGCCGGACTCGTCGTGGAAGAGCGGCTGGCCGTCTTTCCACAGCGACTGGTGGGCGTGCATGCCCGAGCCGTTGTCGCCGAAGAGCGGCTTCGGCATGAACGTCACGGTCTTGCCCGCGGCCCATGCGGTGTTCTTGATCAGGTACTTGAACAGCATCAGGTCGTCCGCGGCGTGCAGCAGCGTGTTGAACTTGTAGTTGATCTCGGCCTGGCCCGCCGTGCCGACCTCGTGGTGGCCGCGCTCGACCTGGAAACCGGCCGCGATCAGATTCGTGACCATGTCGTCGCGCAGGTCGGCGTAGTGGTCGACCGGCGGCACCGGGAAGTAGCCGCCCTTGTAGGTGACCTTGTAGCCGAGGTTGCCGCCCTCTTCCTCGCGCCCGGTGTTCCACCAGCCCTCGACGGAGTCGATGTGGTGGTAGGTCTGATGCGGGTCGGAGCTGTAGCGCACCGAGTCGAAGATGTAGAACTCGGCCTCGGCGCCGAAGTAGCACGTGTCCGCGACACCGGACGCCGCGAGGTACTCCTCCGCCTTGCGCGCGACGTTGCGGGGGTCGCGGCTGTAGGGCTCGCCCGTGATCGGGTCGTGCACGAAGAAGTTCATGTTGAGCGTCTTGTGCTTGCGGAACGGGTCCAGCCGGGCGGTGGCGGAGTCGGCGAGCAGCGCCATGTCGGACTCGTTGATCGCCTGGAAGCCGCGGACGGACGAGCCGTCGAACGCGACGCCGTCTTCCAGGATGTCGGCTGCGGTGGTGGCGGGAACGGTGAGGTGCTGCATCACGCCGGGAAGGTCGCAGAAGCGGATGTCGAGATACTCGACCTTCTCGTCAGAGATGAACTTGAGAACCTCTTCGGAGTTGTTGAACACCCTCGCTTGCTCCTTCGATCGGCTCGTGGGTTCGAGCGACGCTATGGCGGCGATGTTGCCCGTCGGTCACTCGATGGTTTCGCAGAGGTTAACGGCCTCGCGGCCGGTTGCCGCGATGCTGCGCAACCTAGACTGCAACTATGGCCGGGTGGCTCGAGTCCTGGATGCCCGGGACGACTATTGGACCGAACGGACGTACTGCCTGCCGCTACCCGGGTGAACGGCTGGGGCTTCCTGCCGTGGGCGTGGGGTCGGCCGCGGGTTTCGGGCGGCGGCTGGCCGCGCTGACGGTCGATTGGTTCATCGGCTACGGCATCGCCGCGATATTCGCCACTCCCGACCCCGCGGTCACTCCCTGGTTCGGCTGGCTCGTCCTGGGTGTCTGGTTCGTCCTGACGGCCGTGCCGGTCATGGCGTTCGGGGCGAGCGCGGGCATGACGGCGCTCGGGGTGCGGGTGATCTCCGTCGACGGCCTGCCGTCGGTCGGGGTGGGCCGGACACTCCTGCGCACGGCGTTGATCGCGGTGGTGGCGCCGCCGCTCGTGCGGGATGTCGACGGACGCGGCTGGCACGACCGCGCGGCGCACACCGTGGTGGTGCGCACCCGACCGTGAGCGCGGCTAGCGCCTGCGGACCGTGCGCTGGATGTTGCGCATCTTCGCGCCCGCGGGCAGCGGCCCCTTCGGCATCGCCGCGGCGCGCGAGCCCAGCGCGGCGAGGCGCTTCTCCAGGTCGTCCATCTGGTCGGTCGAGATGTTGCGCGGGAGCTTGGTGAGGACCTTCTGGAGATCGCGCAGGGGGGTTTGGCCCTCCTCGTTGCCGACGATGAAGTCGTAGATCGGGGTGCTGCCCACCACCCGCGAGGTGCGCTTCTTCTCCTGCGCGAGCAAGGTCTTGACCCGGTGCGGCGCCCCCTCGGCCACGAGGATCACGCCGGGGCGGCCGATCACGCGATGTACGGCGTCGAGATGGGTGGTGCCCGCGATGCCCTGGCTCACCCGCCACCCGCCACGCATGTTGTCCAGCGCCCATCCCGCCGCGCCCGGCTGGCCGTCGGCCTTGGCGTACACGGAGTTCTGCACGCGTCGACCGAAGATCGATACGGCGACCAGCAGCCCGATGGCGAGTCCCAGCGGCAGCACCACCCACTGCATCCCGAAGAACAGCCCGATGCCGAACGCCAGCGCGGTGGCCAGGACGATCGAGCCGATCATGAGCGGCAGCAGCACCTTGTCTTCGCGGCGTTGGTGCTGGAACGCCTGCCAGAGCTGCTTGTACCGCATCCTCGACGCGGCGCGCTTCTCCCGCTTCGCTGCCTTCTGTGATTCCTTGTCCGCCTTGGCGGGCTTCCCGGCCATGCCGGTCAGGATAGCTCTAGCGGGCGAGCAGGGAGGCGGCCTCCTGGGCAGCCGCACCGCCGTCTGCCAGGTGCTCCAGGCCGGGGGGCAGCGGCTCGCCGCGCCGCTGCTTCGTCTGCGCGTAGAGCCGCCCCGCGCGGTAGGACGAGCGGACCAGCGGGCCCGCCATCACGCCCGCGAAGCCCATCTCCTCGGCCACCCGGGCGTGCTCGACGAACTCCTCGGGCTTGACCCACCGCTCCACCGGGTGGTGGCGCGGGGTGGGCCGCAGGTACTGCGTGATCGTGATGATCTCGCAGCCCGCCTCGTGCAGGTCGGCCAGCGCGGCGGTGACCTCCTCGGGGATCTCGCCCATGCCGAGGATGAGGTTGGACTTGGTGACCAGTCCGGCGGCGCGGGCCTTCGTGAGGACCGAGAGCGATCGGTCGTAGCGGAACGCGGGCCGGATGCGCTTGAAGATCCGCGGGACGGTCTCCAGGTTGTGCGCGAGCACCTCGGGCCGGGTGGCGAACACCTCGCCGAGCTGGTCGTCGAGCGCGTTGAAGTCGGGGATCAGCAGCTCGACGCCGGTGCCCGGGTTGAGCTCGTGGATCTGGCGGACGGTCTCGGCGTAGAGCCAGGCGCCGCCGTCGGGCAGGTCGTCGCGGGCGACGCCGGTGACCGTGGAGTACCGCAGACCCATGGTGCGCACCGACTCGGCGACGCGGCGGGGCTCGTCGCGGTCGAGCTGGGCGGGCTTGCCGGTGTCGATCTGGCAGAAGTCGCAGCGGCGGGTGCACTGCTCGCCGCCGATGAGGAACGTGGCCTCGCGATCTTCCCAGCACTCGTAGATGTTGGGGCAGCCCGCCTCCTCGCACACGGTGTGCAGCCCGCCGGAGCGGACGAGCGCCTTCAGCTCGGTGTACTGCGGGCCGGTGCGAGCGCGGGTGCGGATCCACGATGGCTTGCGCTCGATGGGGGTCTCGGCGTTGCGGACCTCCAAACGCAGCAGTTTGCGGCCCTCCGGTGCCATCGTCACCTGGCCAGGCTACGCCGGCCGGGGCGGTCCGGCCCCACGGTTGCGCGCGGGTTGCGTAGGGTCGGCGCGTGTTGCGTCCTGGAAGCTGGACGAAGCCAGCGGGTGTGAGTCCCGTCCGGGTAGGTGCCGGAGCGCCCGGTAGCAGGCCCCGGTTCGTCATCGAGAGGTGGCGGGCTGAGCGGGGTGTCGAGAGCCTCTTTGGAGGGAGCAAGCACGCGGGCCGTAGTGCCATCAGGCGCGAGTCCTGCAGCCTCGTCAGACTCACAGTGGAGGAGCCGAGCCGCTCATGTCACGGTGAAGGCCAGGTCCGGTGGGAGGGCGTTCCGGAGATGCGCCCGCCGGGTTCTCCCGGGGTACGGGGAGCGGCACGTGTGCAGGGTTTCGTCACGGAACG
>CAWIOI010000002.1:0-348825 GCA_963837575.1 uncultured Actinomycetota bacterium | reverse complement strand
ACGATCTCGACGGCCAGGAGGCCGACGAGACCGTCGAGTTCGGAATCGACGGCAAGAGTTACGAGATCGACCTGTCCTCGGCGAATGCGGGCAAGCTGCGCGATGCGCTTGCCGAGTTCGTCGGTTCCGCCCGCCGGGCGGGTGGCCGGGCCAAGCGCGCGGTGGCCTCGGCTCCGGCGCGGCGGGCCTCGGTCGACCGGGAGCAGAACCAGGCGATCCGCGAATGGGCGACGGGCCCACAAGATGAAGGTGTCCGACCGCGGACGATCCCCAGCGAGGTGCTGGAGGCCTATCACCAGGCGAACTAGTCCGCCTTCCGCGAAGGGGCCCGCGTGCGCGCGGGCCCCTTCGCTGTGCCTGCGCCACAGGCGTCGACCCCCCTCCAGCCGATACAGTGGGGGGAGGCGTACGCGGCGCAGCGTCGTCGGGTGTTGCCGCGCGTTCATGCGCAGTAGGCGAGGAGATCGAATGTTCGAGAGGTTCACCGACCGAGCGAGGCGGGTTGTCGTCCTGGCGCAAGAAGAGGCCCGGATGCTCAACCACAACTACATCGGCACCGAGCACATCCTCCTCGGCCTCATCCACGAGGGCGAGGGTGTGGCCGCGAAGGCCCTGGAGTCCCTCGGGATCGCCTTGGAGGGCGTCCGGCAGCAGGTCGAGGAGATCATCGGCCAGGGCCAGCAGGCGCCGAGCGGGCACATCCCGTTCACGCCGCGGGCCAAGAAGGTGCTGGAGCTGTCCCTGCGCGAAGCGCTGCAGCTCGGCCACAACTACATCGGCACCGAGCACATCCTGCTCGGCCTGATCCGCGAGGGTGAGGGCGTCGCGGCGCAGGTCCTGGTCAAGCTGGGCGCCGACCTCAACCGGGTCCGCCAGCAGGTGCTGCAGCTGCTGAGCGGCTACCAGGGCAAGGAGCCCGCCGAGGGCAGCACGGGCGGTCGCGGCGAGGGCACGCCGTCGTCGTCGCTGGTGCTCGACCAGTTCGGCCGCAACCTCACCCAGTCCGCCCGCGAGGGCAAGCTCGACCCGGTGATCGGGCGCGAGAAGGAGATCGAGCGGGTCATGCAGGTCCTCTCCCGGAGGACCAAGAACAACCCCGTCCTGATCGGCGAGCCGGGCGTCGGCAAGACCGCCGTCGTCGAGGGGCTGGCCCAGGGCATCGTCAAGGGCGAGGTGCCCGAGACGCTCAAGGACAAGCAGCTCTACACGCTCGACCTGGGCTCGCTGGTCGCGGGCTCGCGCTACCGCGGTGACTTCGAGGAGCGCCTCAAGAAGGTGCTCAAGGAGATCCGCACCCGCGGCGACATCATCCTGTTCATCGACGAGCTGCACACGCTCGTCGGCGCGGGTGCCGCGGAGGGCGCGATCGACGCCGCGTCGATCCTCAAGCCGATGCTGGCCCGTGGCGAGCTGCAGACGATCGGCGCCACCACGCTCGACGAGTACCGCAAGTACGTCGAGAAGGACCCGGCCCTGGAGCGGCGCTTCCAGCCGATCCAGGTCGGCGAGCCGTCGGTCACGCACACCATCGAGATCCTCAAGGGCCTGCGCGACCGGTACGAGGCCCACCACCGGGTCACGATCACCGACCCGGCGCTGGTCGCGGCGGCCACCCTGGCCGACCGCTACATCTCCGACCGGTTCCTGCCCGACAAGGCCATCGACCTCATCGACGAGGCGGGCGCGCGCATGCGCATCCGCCGGATGACCGCGCCGCCGGACCTGCGCGAGTTCGACGAGAAGATCGCCAACGTCCGGCGCGACAAGGAGTCGGCGATCGACGCGCAGGACTTCGAGCGGGCCGCGCACCTGCGCGACTCGGAGAAGCAGCTGCTCGCGCAGAAGGGCGAGCGGGAGAAGCAGTGGAAGTCCGGCGACCTGGACGTCGTCGCCGAGGTCGACGACGAGCAGATCGCCGAGGTCCTGGCCAACTGGACCGGCATCCCCGTCTTCAAGCTCACCGAGGAGGAGACCACGCGTCTGCTCCGCATGGAAGACGAGCTGCACAAGCGGATCATCGGCCAGGAGGACGCCGTCAAGGCGGTCTCGCAGGCGATCCGCCGCACCCGCGCCGGTCTGAAGGACCCCAAGCGCCCGTCGGGCTCGTTCATCTTCGCCGGCCCGTCCGGTGTGGGTAAGACGGAGCTGTCGAAGGCGCTGGCCAACTTCCTGTTCGGCGAGGACGACGCGCTCATCCAGATCGACATGGGCGAGTTCCACGACCGCTACACCGCCTCGCGGCTCTTCGGTGCCCCTCCCGGGTACGTCGGCTACGAGGAGGGTGGCCAGCTCACCGAGAAGGTGCGGCGCAAGCCGTTCTCGGTGGTGCTGTTCGACGAGATCGAGAAGGCGCACCAGGAGGTCTACAACACCCTCCTGCAGGTGCTGGAGGACGGTCGGCTGACCGACGGCCAGGGCCGCACGGTCGACTTCAAGAACACCGTCATCATCTTCACGTCGAACCTGGGCACCCAGGACATCTCGAAGGCCGTCGGGCTCGGGTTCGCCCAGAGCAACGACGAGGGCTCGAACTACGAGCGGATGAAGAACAAGGTCAACGACGAGCTGAAGAAGCACTTCCGCCCCGAGTTCCTCAACCGCATCGACGACATCGTGGTGTTCCACCAGCTCACCCAGGAGCAGATCATCACGATGGTCGACCTCATGATCACCCGGGTCGAGGCGGCGCTGGCCAACAAGGACATGGCCATCGAGCTCACCCCGGCCGCGAAGGGCCTGCTGGCCCGCCGCGGGTGGGACCCGGTGCTGGGCGCGCGGCCGCTGCGCCGCACGATCCAGCGCGAGATCGAGGACCAGCTGTCGGAGAAGATCCTGTTCGGCGAGGTGCAGCCGGGCCAGATCGTCATCGTGGACGTCGAGGGTCTCGACCCCGACGCCCCCGAAGGCTCCCGGGCCGCCGACGACAAGGCCAAGTTCACCTTCCGCGGTGAGCCCAAGCCGAGCCTGGTGCCCGACGCCCCGCCGGTCGACATGGCCAAGGGCGAGTAAGCCCGCAAGGCAGCGAACGCCCGCCCGGTCCTCCGGGCGGGCGTTCGGCGTCTACCGCCCCGGCGGGCGGCCGCGGCAGGGCGGGGGGCGGCGTCCACCGCCCCAGCGGGCGGCCGCGGCAGGGCGGGGGGCGACGACCGCACCGGCGGTGAGTCGCGCGCTCCGCCACGCCGAGTTCGGCATCTCGGCACACGCGGCAGGCCGAAATCGCCATCACACCGTGGCGAAACGCGAGACTCACCGCGGGGAGCCGGTCAGGATCGCCGTGCTAGCGGAAAGGTCAGGTGGCCACTCCCGCTGCAACGTCGCTGCAACCCCGCCGCCACCTAGCGTCCGCCGCATCAGCCTCAACGATGTGGAAGGACCTCGTACATGACCAAGTACGCGGCACCGGGCACGGACGGCAGCGTCGTCACCTTCAAGCCCCGCTACGACAACTTCATCGGCGGCGAATACGTCGCCGCCCGCCAAGGGCCAGTACTTCGAGAACCCGACGCCGATCACCGGCCAGACGTTCACCGAGGTCGCCCGCAGCACCGCGGAGGACGTCGAGAAGGCCCTCGACGCCGCGCACGCCGCCGCGCCCGCCTGGGGCAAGACCTCGGTCGCCGAGCGCGCGAACATCCTGAACAAGATGGCCGACCGCATCGAAGCCAACCTCGAAGCGATCGCGATCGCCGAGAGCTGGGAGAACGGCAAGGCGTGCCGCGAGACCCTCGCCGCCGACATCCCGCTGGCCATCGACCACCTCCGCTACTTCGCGGGCGCCGATCCGCGCGCAGGAGGGCGGCATCTCCGAGATCGACGAGAACACGATCGCCTACCACTTCCACGAGCCGCTCGGCGTCGTCGGGCAGATCATCCCGTGGAACTTCCCGATCCTCATGGCGATCTGGAAGCTCGCACCGGCGCTCGCCGCGGGCAACGCGGTCGTCCTCAAGCCCGCCGAGCAGACCCCGGCGTCGATCCACGTGCTCAACGAGCTGGTCGCCGACCTGCTGCCGCCGGGCGTGCTGAACATCGTCAACGGGTTCGGCGTCGAGGCGGGCAAGCCGCTGGCGTCCAGCAAGCGCATCCGCAAGATCGCGTTCACCGGCGAGACCACGACCGGGCGCCTGATCATGCAGTACGCCAGCGAGAACCTCATCCCGGTGACGCTGGAGCTGGGCGGCAAGAGCCCGAACGTCTTCTTCGACGACGTCGCCGCCAAGCAGGACGAGTTCTACGACAAGTCGCTCGAGGGCTTCGCGATGTTCGCCCTCAACCAGGGCGAGGTCTGCACCTGCCCGTCGCGCGCGCTGATCCAGGGCGGCATCTACTCCGACTTCCTGGCCGACGGCGTCAAGCGGGTCGAGCAGATCAAGCAGGGCGACCCGCTCGACACCGACACGCAGGTCGGTGCGCAGGCCTCGAACGACCAGCTCGAGAAGATCCTCTCCTACATCGACATCGGACGGCAGGAGGGCGCGAAGATCCTCGCGGGCGGCGAGCGCGCCGACCTCGGCGGCAACCTGTCGGGCGGCTACTACGTCCAGCCGACGATCTTCGAGGGCGACAACTCGATGCGGATCTTCCAGGAGGAGATCTTCGGCCCGGTCGTCTCGGTGGCCCGCTTCTCCGACTACGACGACGCCATCAAGATCGCCAACGACACGCTGTACGGTCTCGGCGCAGGCGTCTGGAGCCGCGACACCAACACCGCCTACCGCGCCGGTCGCGACATCCAGGCGGGCCGGGTGTGGGTGAACAACTACCACGCCTACCCGGCGCACGCGGCCTTCGGCGGCTACAAGCAGTCCGGCATCGGCCGCGAGAACCACAAGATGATGCTCGACCACTACCAGCAGACCAAGAACATGCTGGTCAGCTACTCGCCGAACGCGCTCGGCTTCTTCTGATGGAGCCCGCGGAGGTGCCGGACTCCGGCACCGCCCGGGTCAGCGCTGACGCCTGCGGCCGCCGAACTGCTGGTCAAGCTGACGGCCCTGCACGGGCCGCTGATGTTCCACCAGTCCGGCGGCTGCTGCGACGGCAGCGCGCCGATGTGCTACCCGGACGGCGACTTCAAGCTCGGCGGCTCGGACGTCCACCTGGGCGACCTCGACCGTGCCCGGACTGGAGCAGCCGATCGGGTTCCACATGTCCGAGTCGCAGTTCGAGTACTGGAAGCACACGCACCTGACCGTCGACGTGGTGAAGGGCCGGGGCAGCGGGTTCTCGGTCGAGGCGCCGGAAGGCGTGCGCTTCCTCATCCGCTCCCGGCTGTTCACCGACGACGAGTGGGCGGCGCTGCGGGGCGGCTGACCGAGCCGTGCGCGGAAACGGGTGCCTGAGCACTCGTTTCCGCGCACTACCAATTCCCGCGGGGCACGTGCTGGTTCAATCGCGGGCGTGAGCTCCGTGCGGCCCGTGCCCGAGACCGGGCTGATGACGGGCGACGAGCTGTCCGCCGAGGACGCGTGGCCCACCGCTCGCCGCCACGGGCTGCGCGCCCTGTTGACGGGCGCGTTCCTGCGCTTCCGCTACGGCGACGGCTTCAGCCACGCCCGCGCGTTCGCTCTCCAGCTCGCGCTCGCCGCCGTGCCGCTGATCATCGCGGGCGCCGGGCTGGCGACGGCGATCGGGGCGCGGTCGGCGGCCGAGGTCGTCGCGCGGACCGTCGTCGCGATCTCCCCGGGCCGCAGCGACGCGCTGGTGGCCGACGTCGTCAGCACCGACGACGAGGGCACGGAGCGCGCCGAGGTGGTCGTCGCGCTCGCGCTGGCCACCGCCTTCGTCGCCGCGACCTCGGCGTTCGCCCAGCTCGAACGGGGCGCCAACCGCATCTACGGCACCGAGCGCGACCGGCCCGCGCTCCGCAAGTACGGCCGCGCCGCCGTGCTCACCGCCACGGCGGGGATCGCGATGGCGGCGGGTCTCCTGCTGATCGTCGCGGGCGAGCCGCTCGGGGACGCGGTGGAGGCCGTCTACCGCTGGGGTGACGCCGCGGAGACCGTGTGGGACGTCCTGCGTTGGCCTACCGGGCTGCTGCTGCTGATCGTCGCGGTCACGATGCTGTTCAGACATGCGCCGCGGCGCCACCAGCCGGGGCTGTCGTGGCTGGCGGTCGGTGCGGGCCTGACGGTGCTCGCGTGGCTCGTCGGCTCGGGCCTGCTGGGCCTCTACGTGGCGGCCGCGGCGAACTTCGGCGACACGTACGGGCCGCTCACCGCGGTGATGGCGCTGCTGCTGTGGGCGAACGTGACCGGCGTGGCGCTGCTGGCCGGGCTGGCGCTCGCCGCGCAGCTGGAGGCCGTGCGCGGCGGGCGGCCCGACCCGCTGCTGCCCGACAGCGACGACGACGGCATCCCTGACGAGATCGACGAGCAGCCGGGCTCACCCGCCCGCTGACCCCGGTGAGTCGCGCATTTCGACACGGCGAGTTGGCCGATCAGACGCGGTGAGTCGGCGCAGCGCGGACAGGCCTGGTACTAGGCATCGGGTGGTACCCGAGCTCCGTGGCGCGCGGGCACAGGCGCGGTGGCCGTCGACCTCCACGTCGCGGCGACGACGACGCGGGATTCGCCGCGTACGCCGACGCGGCGGTCGCCGCCTCGAGGACGACCCGGACGACATCGAGGCGTTCTTCCACGACGTGCCCGCCGACGTCCGCGCCGAAGCGCTCGCGACGGCAGTTCGCAGCAGTCCGGCACGCCGTTCGCGCAGCCGCTGGACGGCGCCGTGGCCCGACCTGCCCATCCGGTTCCTCGCCGCGGCGCGACGACCGCTTCGTCCGCGATCGAGCTGCAGCGCCGGCGGCTGGTGCGGCGAACGCCTCGGGATCGCCGTCGACGAGATGCCCGGCGGCCACCTGCTCGTCGCTGAGCCCGCCCGGTGGAGCAGGCCGACGCGCTGAGCAGCCTACGCGACGGTTGACGCACCGCCAGCTGAGGGGCGCAGGTAGCCCCTCCGCGAGCCGCGCCGCCGCCACGACCAGGGCCAGCGTCGTCGGATGGAACGTGCCCGCCTGCCCGGTGACGTCGACGGCGCCCATCACCGCGCCCGTCTCGGGGTCGTGGATCGGAGCCGCCGCGCTGGTCAGACGGTGTTCGCGGCCGTCTTCGCCGACGACGCGACCCTGCGTGTCCGTGACGACCATCCGGTACTCGTCCGCCACCGCGATGAGGGTGTCACGCAGCAGCGGCAGCACCGCCGTGAGCGGATGAGCACCCATCGGCCACAGCATCCGCACCGACGATCAAGCAAGGCAACCCTTTCGCCCCCGCACTAGCGGAAGGGACAGGCTTTCCGCTCCGCACGTGCCGGGCCCGGTTAGGGTCGGGGAAACGCCGTCGTCCGGAGGTGCCGTCATGTCCGCAACGCTGCGGGCGCTCGCCGGTTTGCCCGCCGAGCCCGTCGCGCTCGCCGAGTCCGCGCTCGTCCTGATCGACTGCCAGAACACCTACACCCGCGGGCCCATGGAGCTCGTCGGCGTGCAGGCCGCCCTCGACCAGGCCGCCGAACTGCTCGACCGCGCCCGCAGCGCGGGCATTCCGATCGTGCACATCCAGCACGACGACGGCGAAGGCGGCCTGTACGACGTGCGCGCCGAGAACGGGGCGATCGTCGACCGCGTAGCGCCGCGCGCGGGGGAGACGGTCGTCGTCAAGCACTTCCCGAACGCGTTCGTGGGCACCGACCTGCACGAACGCCTCACCGGCGGCCCGCAGAACCTGCTGCTCGCGGGCTTCATGACGCACATGTGCGTCAACTCCACCGCGCGCGGGGCGTTCAACCTGGGCTACGCGCCGACGGTCGTCGCGTCCGCCACCGCCACCCGGTCGCTGCCCGGCATCGGTGGCGAGTATCGGCGGAGGCGCTGCAGGCGGCGAGCCTGGCCGGGGTGGCCGACCTCTTCGCCGTCGTCGCGCCGACCGTGGACGACGTGCCCTAACCGCCCAGCATCGCCAGCGTGCGGGGGTCGAGCATGCCGTCGAAGAAGCGCTCCAGCGCCGCCGCGAAGAGCGGCTCGTCGGGATCGGCCGCGACGAAGAGGGTGAGCGACGACCGCAGCTTGACGTCGTCACCGCCCAGGATGTCCGCGGCCGAGCCGGGCGCGTCGAGCAGCAGCCGCACGCACTCCTTCAGCCGCGGCCCGAGCACGCGGATGGGCCAGGTAGGCCTGCGCCTCGGCCAGCGAGCCGATGCCGTAGTACATCGACGTCGGGCTCATGCCCAGGCCCTTGAGCTGCGGGAACACGTACCAGATCCAGTGGCCGCGCTTGGCGCCCGCGCGCAGCTCGGCCATGGCCGTGTCGATCGCGCCGGCCTGGGCGCTGACGAAGCGGTCCAGGTCGTAGATCGCTCAGGACGTCGCCTCCGAGTGCTGGACCACCTCGAACTCCAGCAGCGACGACCCCGACGCGACCGGCCGGGCCCGCTCGCCCGAGTGCGCCGTCATCGCCGGGCCCTTGAGCCACGCCTGGAACGACTCGTCGTCCTCCCAGTGCGTCACGACGAAGTAGCGGTTCTCGCCCGCCACCGGACGCAGCAGCTCGAACGACAGGAAGCCCGGCTGGCCGTCCACGGCGTGCAGCCGGTGGGCGAACCGCTTCTCCAACTCGGGGCCCGCGCCCTCGGGGACCTCGATCGCATTGATCTTCACGACAGCCACGCTCCTAACCTAGCCCCCATGCGGACCTCGGATGGGGTGCAGCTACGGGTGGTCGAGCTCGGCGGGCGGGGGCGGCCGATCGTCGTGCTGCACGGGCTGATGGGGCGGGCCGCGACGTGGTGGCCGGTCGCGCGGTGGCTCGCCGACCACGGCCGGATCGTCGGGCTCGACGCGCGGGGGCACGGCCGTTCGCAGGCCCGCGGGCCGTGGACGACCGAGCGGTTGGCGGCCGACGTCGTCGAGCTGCTCGCGGAGGTCGGCCCGGCGGTCGTCGTCGGGCACTCGATGGGCGGGCTGCACGGGCTGGTCGCCGCGGCGGAGCGGCCGGAGCTGGTGCGGGCGTTGGTCGTGGAGGACATGGGCGTCGACTTCGCGGGCCGCTCCGCCGCCGACGCCCGCGCCTGGTTCGGGGCGCTGCCGACGCGGTGGCCCGCGCTCGCGGCGGTGCGGGAGGCGTTCGGCGCGTACGGCGACTACATGATCGAGTGCGTCGAGGAGCGGGCGGACGGGTGGGCGTTGCTGGCCGAGGTCGCGCACACCACCGAGATCGCCGCCGAATGGGCGGAGCGGGACTGGTGGCCGGTGCTGTCCGAGGTGACGTGCCCGACCTTGCTCATCGAGGCGGAGGCGAGCGTCGTACCGCCGGGCCAGATGGCGGAGATGGCGCGGCGGCTGCCGGACGCGCGGCACGTCGTGGTGCCCGGCACCGGCCACCTGGTGCACCGGGACGCGCCGGACGCCTACCGGGCGGTCGTCGAGGAGTGGCTCAGACGGCCACGCCGGTGACCCGGGCTCGGATGGGGGTCACGGGATGCAGCGCGGCGAACGCCTCCGCGGGGTGGGCGGTGGCGAGCACGCAGTGCGGAAGCCACGCGCCGGGCAGATACGCCGCGACCGGCCCCCGGACGCGCCCGGCCAGCGCGTCGTGCACGGCCGCGTGGACCGCGAGCAGCTCGGCGTCGACCACGGCGGCGAGCACCAGCTCGTCCGGCCGCCCGGCGACGGTGCCCAGCGTGGCGAGCCAGAGCGAGGGGATCGCGAGCAGGCGCAGCTCGGCGACCAGCGCGTCGTGAGCGGCGGGGGGAACCACGGCGGCGGCCGCGGCCGTGACGGCGGGCTCGTCGCTCGGCACCGGGATCCCGGCGGCCGCGACCCGCCCCCGGAGCCCGGCCAGCGCGGCGCGGGCGTCGTCGTCGAGGAGGAACCGGACCGTCTGCGCCACAGCGCGCACCGTAGGGTGAGTCGCGCGTCCTGACACGGCGAGTTGTGCATTTGTGCCCGGTGAGTCGCGCGTTCGAGCACGGTGAGTCGCCGCGTTCCTGCAGGGTGAGTCGCGCGTTTCGAGCGCGGCGCGAGGCGCCGCGTCTCGGCACGGCGCGGCACGCGTCTCGGCACGGCGCGGCGCGCGTCTCGGCACGGCGCGGCACGCGTTCGGCAGCGCGGAGGGCCCGCATCGCGCCGGTGCGTGGCGGAATCGTGCCGGACGAGGGGGTGAGTCGCGCATCCTGCACGCCGAGTTCTGGTTTCGTGTACGGCAGCCGCGCCACGCTGCGCGAGTGCGACGTTCGCGGGGTTCGGGGCCAAAACGTCGAGCTCGCGAGGGTCAGGCGGGCAAGGCGAACCGGCCGTCGGGCAGCTGCTCGGTCAGGCCGTCCTCCAGCAGTGAGAAGAGGCAGCGGTCGCGCTGGGCGGCGTCCGCCCACACCGCGTCGAGCGCGGCCCGCTCGACTGGGGCCTCGGCCGCGCGCAGGACGTCCAGGAGGCGGCCGCGGACCTGACGGTCGGTGCCCGCGTACGTCTGCACGGCCTTGCGCGGGCCCGTGTACTCGGGATGACCCGCGGCGCGCCAGGCGCACAGGTCGCGGACCGGGCAGGCGCCGCACCGGGGCGTCCGCGCCACGCAGACGACCGCGCCCAACTCCATCAGCCCCGCCGAGATCACCGCCGCGCGGGCGTCGTCGGGCGGCAGGAGCGCGTCGACGTCGGCGAGGTCGGCCGTCACCCGGGCGGGCCCCGCGTCGCCTGCGCCGTGAACGACGCGCGCGACCACCCGACGGACGTTCGTATCGACCACCGGGCATCGCCGCCCGTACCCGAACGCCGCGACCGCCCGCGCGGTGTAGGCGCCGACTCCGGGCAGCGCCTCCAGCGCGTCCACATCGGACGGTACGACGCCGCCGTGCGTGTCGCGGATGGCCTCGGCCGCGGCGTGCAGGCGCAGCGCCCGCCGCGGGTAGCCGAGCTTGCCCCACGCCCGCAGGACCTCGGCCCGGCTCGCGGCGGCCAGCGCGGCGGGCGTCGGCCAGGTCGCCATCCACGCGGTCCAGACGGGCTCGACGCGCGCCACCGGCGTCTGTTGGAGCATGAACTCGCTGACCATGACGCCCCACGGCGTGGTGCCCGCGCGACGCCAGGGCAGGTCGCGAGCCGACGCGAGGAACCAGTCGTGGACGACCTCGGGCAGCAACACGATCGTGGATCGTGTCAGACGACCTCGTTCAGCTTCCCGGTGGCCACGTCGAACACGAAGCCGCGGATCGAGTCCTTCTTGGGGACGAACGGGCTGGCCTTGATGCGGGCGATCGACTGGCGGACATCGGTTTCGAGATCCCCGAACGCCTCTGTGGCCCACGGGGGCTTGATGCCGGTCTCCTCCAGGACCGTGGACTTGAAGCCGTCGTCGGTGAAGGTGAGCATGCCGCAGTCGGTGTGGTGGATGAGGACGATCTCCGATGTGCCGAGCAGCCGCTGGCTGATGGCCAGCGAGCGGATCTCGTCCTCGGTGATCACGCCGCCCGCGTTGCGGATGACGTGCGCGTCGCCCTCGTTCAGGCCGAGGACCCCGTAGACGTTGAGGCGTGCGTCCATGCAGGCCACGACGGCCACGCCACGCGCGGGCGGCAGCGGCAGCGGGCCGGAGAAGGACTCGGCGTAGCGGGCGTTGTTGGCGAGCAGTTCATCGGTGACGGACATGGCTATCCTCCTGGCGAAGGGGATGACGGGGCGCGGAAAGGCGCGAAGTGCTACGCGACCGGGCGACAGAACTCGTCGAACTCGACGACGCGCCTGCTCGGCCAGAACGCCTCGAGCAGCACGCGCAGCACGGGTCGAGTCTGGCGGGTTGACCCGATCGGGGCAAGTACCCTTACGCGACGCGGAGTAATCGATAATGTACTCTGCGTGACATGTGGGAGCCGGTCGGACCGCTTCCCGCCGCCGTCTACTGGCGGCGGCGCGGGCTGGCGGCAGCCGCGGCGCTCGCGCTGGTGCTGGCGTTGACCTGGGCGGTGAGCGCGGCGAACGGCACGCCGGAGGAGTCGGCGCGCACCACACGGGCCGCGCTGTCGAATCGCGCCGGAGACGGCGACGGCGGACGGCGGCCCCGACGCGCTCGCCAGCGGGACCGCCGGGGCCACGGGGCCGGACGGCGGCGGGGCCGCAGGAGGGGACGGCGCGGCGGCCGGTGGGGCTCCTGACGGCGAGGCGCAGGGCGGTGCGGACGCGGGCGGCGCACATCCAGGCAGCGTGGGCGGTCCGGCGGCGAGCAGCACGGGCTCGGCGGGCGGCGCCGCTCCCGGGAGCGTGGTCCCGGGGCCCGCGGGCGCGCCGGGTGCGGCCGCGGCAGGCGGTGGCGCGGCAAGCGGAGGCCCGACGAACGGCGGCCCGGCAGGCGTAGGCGCAACGCGCGGCCCGACGGCCGGCAGCCCGGCAGGCGGTCCGGCGATCGTCGGCGCAGCAGGCCCGGCTGGCGTGGGCGCAGCAAACGATGCTCCGGCAGGCCGCGCGCCCGGCGGGGGCGCAGCACGCGGCGGCGCGACGGGGGCTGCGGTGGCCGAGGTACCGCCTCCGGCCGCCGCACCGGCGGCCGAGGCACCCGCGACGGACGGCACCCCGGGCGGCCCGATGACCGCGACGTCCGAGCAACTCCAGCCCGACCTGACCCCCCGACCCGCCCCGGTGGCGACGCCGGTCGCCGTGCCGCCGACCGGCCCCGTCCCCTGCACGAACGCGATGACGGGCGTCACGGCCGAGATCGACCGCCCGGTCCACAAGGTCGGGGAGCGCCCGGTGCTGCGCCTCGTCGTCACGAACACGAGCCCCCAGCCGTGCGTGCGCGAGCTCGACCCCTCCCGTCAGGAGATCGTCGTCTGGAGCGGCGACGGCAAGATCCGGCTCTGGTCGAGCAACGACTGCGGCAACGCGGGCCGCCCCGACCTGCGCACGCTGATCCCCGGCCAGCCCGTCGCCTTCGCCGTGTCGTGGGCGGGCCGCACCTCGACCCCGGGCTGCGCCCAGCCCGCGGACCGTCGTCCCCGCAGGCAACTACCGCGTGATGTCCCGCCTCGACGACGACATCAGCGCACCCACCCCGTTCCAGCTGACCGCGTAGCGGGGCGGCTCAGCGGAACGCGCGCAGCACCGCCGCCACGTCGCGCACCTCCGTGACCGTCATCCCCGCCGGGCCCGCCTCGCTCTCAGCGGGCACGAGGGCGTGGGTGAAGCCCAGTCGGGCGGCCTCCGCGAGCCTGCGCCCGAGCCCCGTGACGCGCCGGACCTCGCCCGCCAGGCCGATCTCGCCGAGCACGACGACGTCGCTCGGCAACGCCACGTCGTTGCGCGCCGACGTGATCGCCATCGCCAGCGCCAGGTCCGCCGCGGGCTCCACCACGCGCATCCCGCCGACGGTGGCCGCGTACACCTCGGCGTCGTGCAGCCGGATGCCCGCGCGCTTTTCGAGCACCGCGAGCAGCATCGCCACGCGGGCGTTGTCCAGCCCGCTCACCGCCCGCCGCGGGCTGGGGATGTCCTTGCCGTGCACCAGGGCCTGCACCTCGGCGGGCAGCGGACGCCGTCCGTCCATGACGACCGTGACGGCCGTTCCCGGCACCGGCGGTCCCCCGAACCGGGCGAGGAACAACCCGGACGGGTCGGGCATCCCGACGATCCCCGCGTCGCGCAGCTCGAAGCAGCCCACCTCGTCGGCGGGCCCGAAGCGGTTCTTCACGCCGCGCACCATGCGCAGCGTCGGAATGCTTGTCGCCCTCGAACGACAGCACGACGTCCACGAGGTGCTCCAGCACCCGCGGCCCGGCGATGCCGCCGTCCTTGGTGACGTGCCCGACGAGCAGCACCGGCAGGCCGCGGTCCTTGGCCAGCGCGGTGAGCGCGACCGTGACGGCGCGCGTCTGCGTCACCCCGCCCGGCGCACCGTCGGCGTCCGCAGTGGACATCGTCTGGATGGAGTCGACGATCAGCAGGTCCGGGCTGCAGCTCGTCGAGGTGCCCGACGATCGCGCCGAGGTCGGACTCGGCCGCCAGGTACAGCTCGTCGCGCAGGGCGCCGGTGCGCTCGGCCCGCAGCCGCACCTGCCCGGCCGACTCCTCGCCCGTGACGTACAGCACCCGCGTGGCCGCCTTCGCCGCCACCTCCAGCAGCAGCGTCGACTTCCCCACGCCCGGCTCGCCGGCCAGCAGCACCACCGCGCCGGGACGAGGCCGCCGCCCAGCACGCGGTCCAGTTCGGACACCCCGGTCGGCCGGGCCCGGGCGGTGTCCAGCCCGACGTCGGCGATGCGGCGGGCGGGCGTGGCGGGCGCGCCCGCGGCCACCCGGGTGCGCGCCGGGCTCGCGGCGGCGGTCTCGACGAGCGTGCCCCACGTCTGGCACGACGGGCAGCGCCCCACCCACTGGGCCGTCCGGTACTCGCAGGCCGAGCAGCGGTAAGCCGTGCGGGTGCGGGTGGTCACTCGCCGGTCGGGCCCTGGTTCTCGCCCGGGTTGGCCACCGGCACCTGCACGGTGACGTCGCCAGCGCGCTGGAAGGTCAGCACGACGGGGTAGGTCGGGCCCACCTTCAGGTCCTGCTTCAGCCCGGTGAGGACGACCTGCGCGGTGGTGGTGCCCGGCGCACGGCGGCGGCGGTGGGTCGGCGCGCCCGCTTCGCTTGGGCCCGACGCGTGGGCGCGGGCGGCGACCCGCTGGTGGCTGCGGCGGTCGGCGCCCGCCGGCATGGCCGGGCGGCGGCCGGCGCTGGCTGAGGGCCGGGGTCGCGGCGGCGCTGGGCGGCGTTGCCCGGCCGGGCGCAGGCGTGGCCTGGGCCGCGGCACCCGGCCGGTTGACCGGCGGGCTCGCCGTCCATCGAGCAGCAGCACCGCCCACTGGCGATCGTGGCGTCCCCGGTGATCTTGACCGACTCCGCGACGGGGCTCGACGCGCCCGTCAGCCTGTCGCTCTGCGCGCCGAAGTTGACCACGGTCATGCGTGAGCGGCGCGGTGCCGCCCGCCGGGGTAGATCACCGCGGTCTTCCCGTTGCCCGTGAAGGCGAACGCCGCCTCCCGCATCGCGATCTGGCCGATGTTGGCGCTCGCGCCGCCCACGCCGGACGCCTGGCTGCTGGTCTGGGTGATCTGACCTGCGCCGCAGCCCGCGAGCGCGAGCGCGCCGACCACGGCGCCGACGGCGAGAACGACTCGGGGCGAGGAGACGCTGCGGCTCACGATGCGAGAGACTAGTCCGGGAGATCCGGTTCTGGCGACGTGGCCGGTCGCAGGCACGTTTCTCGCCCGTTGTCAAGCCCCTGACCTGCAACGACACCGCCTCCCGGCGACGTAGCCGTCGGCGAGGCGTGTTAACCTGGTATCAGCGAAAGGGGCTAGGGACACATGGTTTTCAAGGTCGGAGAGACCGTTGTCTACCCGCACCACGGTGCCGCTCTCATCGAGGCGATCGAAACCCGGACGATCAAGGGACAGGCACGCGAGTACCTGGTCCTGAAGGTTGCCCAGGGCGATCTCACCGTCAAGGTGCCCGCTGAGAACGCCGAAGTCGTCGGGGTTCGCGATGTCGTCGGCCAGGAGGGTCTTGATCGGGTGTTCGAGGTGCTCCGCGCCCCGCACACCGAGGAGCCCACCAACTGGTCACGCCGGTACAAGGCCAACCTCGAGAAGCTGGCCTCCGGCGACGTGAACAAGGTCGCCGAGGTCGTGCGCGATCTCTGGCGCCGCGAGAAGGACCGTGGCCTGTCCGCGGGCGAGAAGCGGATGCTCGCCAAGGCCCGCCAGATCCTCGTGAGCGAGCTGGCGCTGGCCGAGGGCACCGACGAGGGCCGCGCCGAGCTGCTGCTCGACGAGGTCCTGGCCACCGCCAACGCCTGAGTCCTCCGATGCGCGTCGCGGCCACGGTCGCGGCCGATGATCGTGGTGTGTCCGTGCTGCGCCCCGTCGGCGGGGTGCCGATGGTGGTGCGCGCGGTGCGGTGCGTGCTCGACGCCGGGGTGGCGACGCACGTCGTTCTCGACGTGCCCGCGCCCGCGGCCGACGTGCTCGCCGCGTGCGCGCGGGCTGCCGGTCGAGCTTGCGTCGGGCACACATCGGTCAACGAGCGGTGGACGAGAACGGTGCGCTCCTGCTCGTGCACGACGCGCGGCGGCCGCTGACGCCACCGGGGCTGGTCGCCGCCGTCGTCGCCGCCGTGCGCGGGGGGCAGGATGCGGCCGTGCCCGCGTTGCCGCTCACCGACACCGTCAAGCGCGTCGACGCCGACGGCTTCGTCCGCGGCACCCCGGACCGCGAGGGGCTGCGCGTCGTGCAGTCGCCGTGGGTCGGGCGGGCCGGGCGCGACCGTCGCGCACCTGGTGCCGGGCGACCCGCTCGCCTTCGCCGTGCGCACCGAGTGGGATCTCGAGCTGGCGGAGCACCTGCGGTGAGGGTCGGCATCGGGTCCGATGTGCACCCGGTCGAGCGCGGCCGTCCATGTTGGATCGCCGGGCTGCTGTGGCCGGGCGTCGACGGGTGCGCGGGCCACTCCGACGGCGACGTCGCCGCGCACGCCCTCTGCGACGCCCTGCTCTCCGCGGCGGGCCTCGGCGACGTCGGCGCGGTGTTCGGCACCGGGCGTCCGGAGTGGGCCGGCGCGAGCGGTGTGACGTTGCTCGCCGAGGTGCGCAGGCTCGTCGCGGCCGCGGGCTGGCGCGTGGGCAACGCGGCCGTCCAGGTGATCGGCAACGCCCCGCGGATCGGCACGCGCCGGGCCGAGGCGCAGCGGGTGCTCTCCGACGCGGTGGGCGCGCCGGTCGCGGTGTCGGGCACGACGACCGACGGCCTCGGCCTGACCGGCCGCGGCGAGGGCGTCGCGGCGATCGCGACGGCCCTGCTGCTCCCCGCCGGCTCGACCGGCCGCCAGCAGGGGCCCCTTCCTCCGACTGAGTCGCAGCAGGGGCACCTTCCGCCGATGCGGCGGACGTCGCCGTGGCGAGACGCGCAACTCGCCGTCACTCGGGAACCGCACGGACTCGCCGTGCGACCCGGGTGCGGTCAGCGAGGCGCTTCGCCAGCATCCACTGGTGGCCCCACGGGTCGGCGAGGCGGCCGGCGCGGTCGCCGTAGTCGTGGTCGGCCACCGGGAAGATCACCCGCGCGCCGCCGTCGAGCATGCGCGCCGCCACCGCGTCCGGGTCGGCCACGTACAACGCCATGATCACCGGCATGCCGCCGCCGCCGGACGGGGCCGGGTCGCCGTCGCCCGCGTCCTTCACCGCGAACCGCGCGGGCCCGCCACCACCATCGCGTGCAGCACCCGTCCGCCGTCGGCGTAGCGCTCGGTCACCTCGCCACCGAACGCCTTGGTGTAGAACGCCAGCGCGTCGTCGGCGCCCTCGACCACCAACCGCGGGTAGAACTCCTCGATCTCGCTCATGACTCCAGCCTCGCGCGACGGCCCTGCGTCATGGACAAATCGGAACTCGACCTGGCCACGTGTGAGCTCACTCGACACAGAGCGAAGGAACTCCGTACCCTGGACGAGTGAGCCTGCGCCTGCACGACACCGCCACGAGAGAGCAGCGGGACTTCGTCCCGCTGCGATCCGGGGCTGCGTCGATCTACGTGTGTGGCGCCACGGTGCAGGGGGCTCCGCACATCGGCCACGTCCGCTCCGGGCTCAACTACGACGTCCTGCGCCGCTGGCTCACCCACGGCGGGCCTGGACGTGCTGTTGGTGCGCAACGTCACCGACATCGAGGACAAGGTGCTCGCCAAGTCCGCGGCCGCGCACCGGCCGTGGTGGGAGTGGGCGGCCACCTACGAGCGCGCGTTCCAGGCCGCCTACGCCGCGCTCGGCTGCCTGCCCGCGTAGCATCGAGCCGCGGGCCAGCGGGCACGTGCCGCAGATGATCGAGCTCATGGAACGGCTGATCGACTCCGGGCCACGCCTACGCCGCGGGCGGCGACGTCTACTTCGCCGTCCGCTCGCTTCCCCGAGTACGGCGCGCTGTCCGGCCAGAAGATCGACGACGTCGTCCAGGGCGAGCCCGACTCCGACGCCAAGCGCGACCAGCGCGACTTCGCGCTGTGGAAGGCGGCCAAGCCCGGCGAGCCGTCGTGGGCCACCCCGTGGGGACGCGGGCGGCCGGGCTGGCACCTGGAGTGCTCGGCGATGGCCACCATGTACCTCGGCGCCGAGTTCGACATCCACGGCGGCGGCATCGACCTGATCTTCCCGCACCACGAGAACGAGCAGGCCCAGTCGCACGCGGCGGGCGACCGCGTTCGCCCGCTTCTGGCTGCACAACGCGTGGGTCACGATGGCGCGGCGAGAAGATGTCCAAGTCGCTGGGCAACACGCTGTCGATCGACGCGCTGCTGCGCCGGGTGCGCGGGGTCGAGCTGCGCTACTACCTGGTCGGCTCCGCACTACCGGTCGTCGATCGAGTTCTCCGACGCGGCGCTGCAGGAGTCGGTCGCGGCCTACCGGCGGATCGAGTCGTTCGTGCACCGGGTGCGCGAGCGGGTCGGCGCGCCGGAGCCGGGCGACGCTGTGCGCGGAGTTCGCGGCGGCGATGGACGACGACCTGGGCACCCCCGGCGCGCTCGCCGCCGTGCACAACACCGTGCGCGAGGGCAACACCGCGCTCGACGCGGGCAACCACAAGGCCGCGCTCGGGGCGGCGTCCTCGGTGCGGGCCATGACGGCGGTGCTGGGGCTCGACCCGCTCGACCCGCAGTGGGCGCGCGGCGACGGCAGCGACACGGCGTCCACGGCGCTGTCCACGCTGGTGGACGACCTCCTCGCCCAGCGCCAGGAGGCCCGCGCCCGCCGCGACTTCGCGGCCGCCGACGAGGTGCGCGGCAGGCTCGCCGCCGCCGGGATCGCCGTCGAGGACAGCCCCGACGGACCGACCTGGTCGCTCAAGGACGCGTGACGAGGCCAGCCCCGCACTCGAGAAGTGAGAAAGAGATGGCAGGCAACTCCAAGCGCCGCGGCGCGGTGCGCAAGGAAGGCACGAAGAAGGGGATGGTCGTCGGCTCCGGCGGCCAGCGCCGGCGCGGGCTGGAGGGCAAGGGCCCCACGCCGCCCGCCGAGCGCCGCCCCGGCCACCCCAAGGCCGCGGCCGCGGCCGAGCGCCAAGCCGCGCGACGGCCGGCCAAGCCGAAGACCGCGGGCAACCGGCGCCGCCCGGGCGACGGCGAGACCACCGGAGACCGTGCTCGGCCGCAACCCCGTCGTCGAGTGCCTGCGGGCGGGCGTGCCCGCGCTGTCGCTCACGGTCACGGTGGGCAGCACGTCCGACGAGCGCGTCGCCGAGGCCGTGCACCTGGCCGCCGAGGCGGGCGTCGCCGATCCTGGAGGTGCCCCGCGGCGAGCTCGACCGGATCTCCGGCGGCGCGCTGCACCAGGGCGTCGCGCTCACCGTGCCGCCCTACGAGTACGCCCACCCCGACGAGCTGCTGGAGATCGCGGCGGAGTCGCGCGCGCCGGGCCTGATCGTCGCGCTGGACGGGGTCACCGACCCGCGCAACCTCGGCGCGGTCGTCCGCTCGGTCGGCGCGTTCGGCGGGCACGGCGTGGTGATGCCGCAGCGGCGCTCGGCGGGCATGACGGCGGTGGCGTGGCGCACGTCGGCGGGCGTCGCGGCCCGGCTGCCGGTGGCCCGCGCGACGAACCTCACGCGCACGCTGCGCGAGTTCGCCACCGCCGGCTACATGATCGCCGGGCTGGACGCCGACGCCGACGTCACGCTCGACGAGTTCGACCTGGCGGCCGACCCGCTCGTGCTCGTCGTCGGCTCGGAGGGCAAGGGGCTGTCGCGGCTGGTCAAGGAGACCTGCGACGTCACGGTGTCGATCCCGATGGCCGGGCCGGTGGAGTCGCTCAACGCCTCCGTGGCCGCCGGGCGTGGTGCTGGCCGAGGTGGCGCCGCCGGCGACGGCTCCTGTGAGCGGAAACGAGCGCTAGAGCACTCGTTTCCGCGCACGGGCCGTCAGGCGACAACCGACGTAGCAGAGGAACGCGATCGTCGCGACGTACCCGCTCACCGGCAGGCCCGGCGCGAGCGACGCCACCGTGCCGCCGACCAGCGCGAGCTCGGCGAACGCGACGGCCAGCAGCGTCGCGACCAGCGGGCTCGCCGTCACCCGCGCCGCCGCCGCGCCCGGGATCACGGTGACCGCGAGCACGATCACCGCGCCGACGATCGGCACCGCCAGCGCCGTGGTCAGCGCGATCAGCACGGCGAACAGCGGCGACAGCAGCCGCACCGGCACCCCGCGCGCCACGGCCACGTCCGGGTCGGTGCTCGCGAACAGCAGCGGCCGGTAGACGACGGCGAGCACGGCCGAGCACCACGACGGTGACGGTGGCCGAGCACCCCGAGGTTCGTCGAGTCCACCGACACGATCGAGCCCGGTGAGCAGCCCGAACTTGTTCGCCGCCCGCCCGGGGTAGAGCGCGATCATCAGCACGCCCGAGGCCGAGGCCGAACGCGAGCACGACGCCGATCACCGAGTCGCGCTCGCGCTGCCGCAGCCCGAGCAGGCCGAACACGATCCCGGCCGCGACCGCGCCCGGCCACCGCCCCGACGCTCACGCTGATCCCGGCGAGCAGCGCCGCGGCCCCGCCGGTGAACGCGAGCTCCGCGGTGCCGTGCACGGCGAACGCCATGCCGCGCGCCACGATCAGCGGCGCGAGCACGCCCGCGACCAGCCCGAGCAGCGCGGCGGCGAGCAGCGCGCTCTGCACGAAGCCCTGGCCGAGCAGCGTCGCCGGTGCCGGTGAAGGTGAACAGCCGCTCGATCACGTCGCTCCTCCGGATGGCAGTGGCCATCGTGGGCGCATCGGCCCCGACGACGACGAGCCGTCCGCGCACCCGCAGCACGTCGACGTCGGTGCGGTAGAGCTCCGACAGCGTCGCCGAGGTCATCACCTCGTCGGTGGTGCCGACCCGGAAGCGCCCGTCCACGAGGTAGAGCACGCGGTCGACGAGCGGCAGCACCGGGTTGATCTCGTGCGTCACGAACACGACGGCGGTGTTCGCCGCGCGCCGCCGCCGGTCGATCAGCGTCGCGACGACCTGCTGGTGGGCGAGGTCGAGCGAGAGCAGCGGCTCGTCGCACAGCAGCACCGACGGGTCGCCGACCAGCGCCTGCGCCACCCGCAGCCGCTGCTGCTCGCCGCCGGACAGCCGCCCGACCGGCGCGTCCGCGTAGTGCTGCGCGCCCACCGACTCCAGCGCGGCGCCGCACCCGCTCGCGACGCTGCCGGCCGGCCCGCGCAGGCCCGACGCCCGAGGCGGTGGCCGTCGAGGCCGAGGCCGACGAGGTCGCGCGCCGCGCAGCGGCAGGTCCTCGGCGAGCGCCTTCTGCTGCGGCACGTAGCCGATGGCCCGGCTGCCGCGCGCGGGCGGACTGCCCCCCGACCAGCACCTGCCCCGCGTGCAGCGGCTGCAGCCCGAGCAGCACCCGCAGCAGCGTGGTCTTGCCCGACCCGTTGGGCCCCAGCACGGCGAGGAACTCGCCGGGCGCGACGTCGAGGTCCAGCCCGTCCCACAGCGTGCGCTCGCCGAAGCGCAGGGCGGCGCCGCGCAGCGACACCGCGGGTGCGGTGCTCACGCGGGTGCGCCGACGTCCGTCATGGTGCCATCCAACGCCGCGGCCAGCGCGTCGACCTGGCGGCTCATCCAGGCGACGTAGTCGGTGACGCCGGCGGGCAGGGTCTCGGTGACCTTGACGACGGGCACGCCGTTCGCCGCCGCGGCCTGCTCGGCCTGGGTGGTGGTCGGCCCCTCGGTCTGGGCGTTCTCGACGAGCGCCGCGACCTTGCTCGGGGCCGCTGAACGTGGCCAGGTTAGCCGTCACGACGGCGGCGGGCGGGTCGGTGCCCTCCTCGACGGCCTCGGAGAACTCCGGCGGGCGTCGCGACGACGAGCCCGGCCGCCTGCAGGAGGTAGCCGCGGCACCGGCTCGGTGATCGCCGACCCGCGCGCCCGCGTGCCCGGCCTTGATCGCCTGCGACCTTCGCGATCAGGCCGTCGACCTGCGCGTCGAACTTCTTCGCGTTGGCCAGGTAACGGTCGCGCGCTCGGCTGGTCGGCGGCGCCGAGGGCGGTCGCGAGGTAGTCGGCGAGCTTCTTCATCGTCGGGAGGTCGTACCAGACGTGCTCGTTGAAGTCGGGCGCCGTCGGTGTCGAAGCCGGAGAGCGCCGTGACGACGACGCCGATGGGCTTGGTGCTCGCCGCGTCGAGCAGCTTGGCGGCGAAGTCGTCGTAGCCCGCCGCCGTTGGAGATGAGGACGTTGGCCCGGGAGACCGCGAGCGCGTCGCTCGGCGTGGGCTCGTACTCGTGCGGGTCGGCGTCGGGCGACGTGATGATCGACGTGACGTGCACGGCGTCGCCGCCGACGGCGCTCGCGATGGCGCCGTAGACGTCGGTCGAGGCGACCACCGACGGCCCCGCCGGCGCGGCGGCGGGCGCCGATGCCGCAGGCGGCCAGCAGGGCGACGCGCGGCGAGCGCGGCCGCCGGCGCGCAGAAGTGGCATCACGACTCCGGATGATAACGAAAACGGTTGTCGATTCACTCTAGCGTGTCGCTGTCGGCGTGCCGCACGCCGCACCGACGAGCCGTCGCGCTTCCGCGCGTGGTGTCTGAACCGTTACGGTTCGCAGATGTCCGGGATCCCGAGCAGTCGTCGGCCCGCGACGCTCGCCTCGCTGGCCGCCGAGCTGGGCGTCTCGCGCACCACGGTGTCGAACGCCTACAACCGCCCCGACCAGCTGTCCGCGCCGCTGCGCGCCCGGGTGCTGGAGGCCGCCCGACGGCTGGGCTACCCCGGGCCCGACCCCGTCGCGCGCTCGCTGCGCACCCGCAAGGCCGGGGCGGTCGGGCTGCTGCTGACCGAGGCGCTTGTCCTACGCGTTCCGCGACCCGGCGGCCACCGGCTTCCTGGAGGGCCTCGCGCTGGCCTGCGAGGAGGCCGGGCAGGGGCTGCTGCTCGTGCCGGTGAGCCCCGAGCAGGAGGACGTCACCGCCGTGCACCAGGCGGGCGTCGACGGCTTCGTCGTCTACTCCGTGCGCGAGGACGACCCGCACTTCCTCGCCGTGCTGGAGCGGCCGCTGCCCATCGTCGTCTGCGACCAGCCGCACGGGGTGGAGGGCGTCGACCGGGTGGGCGTCGACGACCGCGCCGGGCATGCTCGCGCTCGCCCGGCACCTCGCCGGGCTGGGCCACCGCCGGATCGGCGTGCTGTGCATGCGGCTGGGCACCGGGCACAACGACGGGCCCGCCGACCTGGAGCGGCAGGAGAACGCCACCTACCCGGTGCAGCGCGACCGCCTCGCGGGTCTGCGCGACGGGCTCGGCGAGGTCGGCGTCGACTGGGCCAAGGTGCCGGTGATCGAGCGGTTCGACCACAGCGTCGAGGCGGGCCAGCGGACGCCGCGGCCGAGCTGCTGGCGGCGCACCCCGAGATCACCGCGGTGGTGTGCACGTCCGACGTGCTCGCCCTCGGCGCGCTGCGGCACGCCGCCGAGCAGGGCCTCGCGGTGCCCGACGACCTCACGATCACCGGGTTCGACGGCGTGCCCGAGGCCGAGCGGGCCGGGCTCACGACCGTGCGGCAGCCCGTGCTGGAGAAGGGGCGGGTCGCGGGGCAGCTGCTGCTGCAGCGCGGCGACCGCAACCGGCCGCGGCGGGTGAGCCTGCCGACCGAGCTGATCGTGGGGGCGACCAGCGGGCCGCCACGCGAGGACCAGCGGTTCTTCTCGGGCTGGTAGTCGCAGGCTCGATCATTGCGGGAGGCCGAGCGCGTCGAGGAAGTTGTGGGCCCAGCGGTCGACGTCGTGGGTGAGCACCTGGCGCCGCAGGGTCCGCATCCGCTTGCTGCTCTCCGTGCGTGGCATGTCGAACGCGGTGACGATGGCCGATTTCAGCCCGTCGATGTCGTGCGGGTTGACCAGCAGCGCGTCCTTCAGCTCGATCGCGGCGCCGGTGAACTCGGACAGCACGAGCACGCCGCCGAGGTCGGGACGGCTGGCGACGTACTCCTTCGCGACGAGGTTCATGCCGTCCCGCAGCGGCGTGACGAGCATGACGTCGGCGGCGGCGAAGAACGCCGCGAGCTGGTCGCGGGGCAACGACTGGTGCAGGTAGTGCAGCACCGGATGCCCCACGCGGGAGTACTCGCCGTTGATGCGCCCGACGGCCTGCTCGACCTCCGCCCGCAGCCGCTGGTACTGCTCGACGCGCTCGCGGCTCGGCGTCGCGATCTGGATCATCACGGTGTCGTCGGCGCGGCCCTCTTCGAGCAGCTCCTCGAAGGCGCGCAGGCGGACCTTGATGCCCTTGGTGTAGTCGAGCCGGTCGACGCCGAGGATCAGGTGCTCGGGATCGCCGAGCTCGGCGCGGATCGCCTTGGCGCGATCCTGGACCTCCGGGGTCGGGCGAGCTCGTCGAGCGTGTGGGCGTCGATGGAGATCGGGAACGCCCCGACGCGGACGCGTCCGGCCGCCGTAGCGCAGCTCGCCCCGCTCGATGGTCGCGTCGGTGAGGCGGGCCGCGAGGGCGCGGAAGTTGCGGGCGCCACCCAGCGGTGTGGAACCCGACGAGGTCGGCGCCCAGCAGGCCCTCGATGATCCGTTTGCGCCAGGGGAGCTGCAGGAAGAGCTCGGTCGGCGGGAAGGGGATGTGCAGGAAGAACCCGATGCGCAGATCGGGCCGTCGCTCGCGCAGCGCGGCCGGGAGCAGCTGGAGCTGGTAGTCCTGCACCCAGACCGTGGCGCCTTCGTCGGCCACCTCGTCGACGGCGTCGGCGAACCGTTCGTTGACCTTGACGTAGGCCTGCCACCAGTGCCGGTGGAACTCCGGTGGCGCCACGACGTCGTGGTAGAGCGGCCACAGCGTGCCGTTGGAGAAGCCCTCGTAGTAGTCCTCGACCTCCTGCGCGGACAGCGGGACCGGGTGCAGCGTGAGCCCGTCCTCCTCGAACGGCTCGGGCGCGGCGTCCGCGACGCCCGGGCCAGCCCACCCAGGCGCCCCCGCGCCCGCGCAGCATCGGCGCCAGGGCGGTGACCAGCCCGCCAGGGCTGGCCCGCCACTCGGTCGTCCCGTCGGGCAGGGTTTCCATGTCTACCGGCAGCCGGTTGGCCACCACCACGAAGTCGGCCATCGCATGAGACCCTACGGGCACAAGCGGCCCGGCACCGAGTTCGTGACGACCATCCCCCGTACGATGACCCGGATGCCGGTGTAGCTCAGTGGTAGAGCAACCGCCTTGTAAGCGGTAGGTCGTCGGTTCGATCCCGACCTCCGGCTCAAGCTCTGACCTGCGTTTTCAGGGTCGATCAGATCCGAATTTGCGGTGAAACCAAGATCGAACGTGGCACCAAATCGGTAGGTCCTCGGCGACGAGCGCCCGTTTGCGCTGGTCAACGACGGTCGGCGTGATGCCACGAGGTGAGCAACTCGAAGGCGCTGGCTCGCAGAGGAGGCGAGCTCGCCCTTGCGTCGCCGTCGGGTCGAGGCCGCCTCGATGCCGACCCGCTGCCGCTGGACGCCATGGCTCGCAGGCTGAGTACCGTCGTGCTCCGTGCCGATGAAGGTCAGCGAGATCCTCCGGCTACTGGAGCAAGACGGCTGGGTGCTCAAGCGGGTGACCGGCTCGCACCGCCACTACACGCACCCCGGCAAGCCAGGCCTGGTCACCGTGGCCGGTAAACCGAGTGCGACGTTGAAGCCGAAGACAGAAGCGGAGCATCCTGAAGCAAGCTGGACTACGAAGGGAGCGGACGTGAGGGGCTATGTGGTCGTCTTCGAAGGCGACGACGACTCGGGCTACTCCGCGTACTCCCCGGACCTACCAGGCGTCGTTGCCGCTGCTGACACGCTCGAAGAGACCAAGCGGCTGATGTTGGAAGCGATGATCGAGCACCTCGCGGTGCTGCGTGAGCTCGGGCAGCCGGTGCCCGAGCCTTCGGACTCGGCCAGCGTCACGATCCTGGACCCTGCAGCGGCGTAGCCCTGGGGTTCGGCGTTCCTTGCGTCCGCGCCGCTGGTTTACCGAGACCGCTCACCCGCCCGCCCACCGCTGGCACGGAACCCGGCTCGACCGGCCGGGTGACACAGCCACTGCGGGTCGCTGCGCCGGCCCCATCAGGTCCGAGCTGGGCCCTGCCACCTGTGATCGTGGGTTGCCGCAAGGCGTCGCGGGTGGCGATGTCGTCGGAGTACCGGTCGGCGACGGCAAAGATCATCGTCGAAGGCCTTTCCTTGGCAGGAACGGCTCCGGCCGCGGGCGGGGTGCTCGCGGCCGGAGGGGGTAAATGGGGTGTCAGGGCGAAAGTTCTTCGAGGACCTTGCCCTTGGTTTCGATGGCGAATCGGGCGGTGATCAGACCGCCGATGAGGGCGATGACGGCGAAGGCGAGGAACACGAAGCGGATGCCGACGCCTGCGACGATGAACCCGACGAGGACGGGCCCGATGGATGACGCGGCCCGCAGCCAGGCGCTGCCGAAGCCCGTTCCCACGGCGCGCAGGCGGGTGGGGTAGAGCTCGGCGGAGTAGAGGTAGAGCGAGAACGCGATGGTTTGCAGGATCGCGTAGGCGATCGGGGCGAGGATGACGACCTGGGTGGCGGTAGTGGCGCCTAGAGCGGTGAGGATGACCAGCGGGACGGTGGCGAGCAGGAACGCGATGGTGTACCAGCGCTTGCGGCCGACCTTGTCGATGTAGAGCGCGCAGATGAGTGATGCGACGACGCCGACGGCGGAGGTGATCCAGCCGTAGAGCAGGCTGGTTTGCAGGGGCAGCTTGAAGACCTCGCTGTAGAGCGTCGGGAGCCAGGTGACCAGGCCGTTGTTGATGACGTAGGCGGCGATCCACAGGACCCAGATCATCAGGGTGCGCTTGAGGTACATGCCGCGGAACATCTCCCGCCAGTCCGAGCGGTCGGTGGCGTGCGGATCGACCGGACGGATGACCGGCTCGGGCAGGGTCTTGCCTTCCTTGACCGCTTCGCGTTCGAGCATGGAGACGACCTTGTCGGCCTTGTCGATGCGACCCTTGGAGGCAAGCCAGCGCGGGGACTCGGGCATGAGGATCCGCAGCGGGATCATCAGGACGGCAGGGATGAGGCCGACGATGAACAGGGATTGCCAGCCGTAGACGGGGACGAGGAAGTACCCGGCGAGGCCGGCGAACAGCAGGCCGACGGGGAAGATGAGCTCGTAGAGCAGGAAGAACCGGCCACGTTTGTGGGCGCCGATGAACTCGTTGATGTAGGCCGAGGCGACGGGAACCTCACCGCCGGTGCCGATGCCCTGCAGGAAGCGGAACACCAGCATGGCGATGCCGCTCCAGGCGAACAGGCAGGCTATGTCCATCGAGACGAACAGCACGATGGTGATGAGCAGGGTGGGCAGGCGGCCGATCTTCTCGGCGACCCAGCCGAACAGGACCGCGCCGATGAGCTGTCCGAGGTAGCCCGCGGAAAGGATCAACCCGACCCAGGTCGGAGTCAGGTGCCATTGCTTGATCAGCTGGGGCATCGCGAAGGCGATGACCAGCACGGTGTAGGCGTCGAAAAAGGTGGCCGAGCCGATGATGATGCGGATCAGCAGCAGGCGGCGGGTGACCGGAATGCGCTCGAGCCGGGCGACCAGCTCGGCATTGGCCGTGGCCGCGGAACCGCCGGCGCCTGCGGCGAATGAGGTGGACATGTCGAGGTTTCCTCGCCCTCCGCGACGCGCTGAGCGGCGGAGTTCGTCGGGGACTGCGGTGTCACCGGACGGGGCTGCCACCCGGGGGTAGGAACCGGGCGGTGCACGCCGGCGTGCGGAAGCAACAAGGGCCGAGGGCGAGTGTTGCGCGTTCGGCCCGCCTGACCGGCCGGGATGGTCAGCGACCGGGTCAGGCGTGTCTCAACGTCGGATCGTGGAGATCGGCGCTGTGAGAGGGGTCAGGCCAGCCCGGCAGCCTTGATCGCGTCAGCGATCTCGGTCTCGGCCTCGGCGGTGAGGTCGACCAGCGGTGAACGGACGACGGCGTTGGGCAGGATGCCCCGGGTGCGCAGGCCGATCTTGAGGGCGACGGTGCCCTCCATGTGCGAGCCGCGGTGGTACACGGCCTTGGTCACCGGCAGCAGCCGGTCGTGGATCTTGCGGGCGGCGGCGTAGTCGCGGGCCTTGCCTGCGGCGATCAAGCTCGATCAGCGGCTCGGGGGCCAGACCGCCGTAGCCGACGAGCAGGCCGTCGACGTCGAACATGGTGTGCAGCAGGTACTCGTCGTGGCAGGACAGGATCTGCAGGTCCGGGAACTCGGCGCGCAGCACCGGGATCTCGGTGTCCCAGCGGCGCATGTTGCGCACACCGTTCTTGGTGGCGAACACCCCGGGCTGGGCGGCGATCTCGAGCTGGGTGTCGAGGTTGTAGTTGGCCTTGGTGTTGTCCGGGTACTGGAACAGGATCAGCGGCAGCCCGGTCTCCTCGTAGATGGCCCGGTAGCGGTCCTGCGGGGCGCCGGCCTGGTAGCCGAATCGCAGCCAGCCGTGCGAGGGGTAGACCAGCCCGGCCGTAGCGCCGGCCTCGACGGCCCGGCGGCCCTCCTCGACCGCGACCTTCGTGCCCTCTCCGGTGATGCCTGCGACGACCGGCACCGACACCTCGTTGACCAGGTTGCGGACCAGCGCGACCTGCTCGTCCTGGGTGAGAAACGTGCCCTCACCGGCGTGGCCCAACACGACCAGGCTCTTCACGCCGTCGATCCCGGCCAGCCACTTGCCCAGCCCGGCCATGGCGGCGTGGTCGACGTCGCCATCCGGGGTGAACGGGGTGACCGGGGCGGGGTTGAGACCACGCAGGTCCAGAGCGGGAAGTTCAGAAGTAGACATTCGTTGGCCCTTCTCGGCTGAAGCTTTGTCTGTCGTTCGCCGTCTCCCCGTCCGCTGTTAGGATCGGTTGCGGGAACGTTCCCAAAGTCTGCAGCCTTAGGTCCCCGCCGTCAACCCTTCAGTACAGATCGTTTGCGGGAACGTTCCCGACGATCTATGATCAGGCCATGGTGACGATCGTGGACGTGGCCCGCGTGGCCGGGGTCAGCAAGTCGACCGTGTCCCGGGTGCTCGACGAGCGGCTGCCGCGCTCGCACAACGCCACGGCCGAGCGGGTGCGCAAGGCGGCCGCCGAGCTCGGCTACGTTCGTGATCCCCTTGCCTCGGGCCTGCGTCGGGTCGGGACCAGCACCATCGGTGTCGTCGTTCCGCACCTCACCGACACCGTGATGGCCATGTTCTACGAGGAGATCGCCGCAGCGGCGGCCAGCCGCGGTCTGTTCGCCGTGGTCGCCAGCACCAACGACGACCCGGACACCGAACGGGTCGCCGTGGAGTCACTCGTGCGCCGCCGGGTCGACGGGCTCATCCTCACCACCGCCCGCATCAACACCCCGATCCCACTCGGGCAGGCCAACCCTTCCCTGCCACACGTGCTGGCCCTGCGCACCAACGACAGCAGCTTCGCCTCGCTCGGCGATGACCGGCTTGGCGCTCACCTCGCCACCCGCCACCTACTCGACCTCGGCCACCGGCGCATCGGACTGGTCCGCGGCCCGTCCTACGCCTCCACCGCTCGAAACCGCGAAGCCGGATACCGCGACGCCCTCACCGAAGCAGGCGTACCCGTCGACGAGACACTGTTCGGAGGCGACTCGTTCACGATGCAGTCCGGGGAGATCGCCGGTCGGAAACTGCTCGACCGACCCGACCGCCCCACGGCCATCTTCGCCGTGAACGACAACAACGCCATCGGCGTCATGGCCACCGCCCATGCCCTCGGGCTGCGCGTCCCCGAAGACCTGTCCGTCGTCGGCTACAACGACATCCCCGTCGTCAGCCGGCTCCCCGTGCCACTCACCACAGTCCGCGTGCCGTTCCCACAAATCGCCGCCAACGCCCTCGAACTCCTCCGCGAAGCCGACAACGACAGCCCACCCCGCACCCTCGTTGCCGCACCGACACTCATCCCACGCAAGTCGACTGTCACCTGCGCGCCTTGAGCTGACAGATGCGGCGGTGCGCTCCCCAACCCCGCCTGCAGCTTCGAGCAAACGCCGAGTTGATGCGGACGAGACGCGGAATCCGCGGATCTAGTGCTACGGCGCATCTGCGTCGCGTGGCACAACTCGTGGCACGAGATTCGCTCTGCCGCATACACGTGAGGCACAACCGCCACCTCGGAAATGGGTCCTTCTGTCGTCCTGCCGTCCTGGTGTCGGTGAGCCCGACCGCGACGGGCAGGGGACGGGCCCGACGGGGCAAGGCCTGTCCTTTGCCCGGGCGCACCGGGGACCTACGCCGCTGGGCCGCAGGCCCGCTCGAACCAGACGCTGGATCGGCGCCCGCGGACGCGCGGCGCGCCGGGCTGGAACGGACGAGGAGGCGGCAAGACATGACGCTCACCGTGCCCACAGGTGGGTTGCCGCGGCGCCACCGACCAGAGCGCTTCCCGCCGCTGTCCTCTTCCCGTCTGCCGTGGAGGGCCGACGCAGGCACCGTCGTGCGTCCCGGTGGCGTCCGTCCCGGGACAGGAGCGCTCTCGTGAACGTCACAGCCGGGCTTGGTCGGCTCGCGGGTTGGGTCAGTACGCTGGCACAGCGGCGGCCCTTCGGTACCTTCGTGTTCTTCGCCTACGCCATCTCCTGGTCGCTGTGGCTGGTCGCCGGGCTGGGGGGCGGCACCGTCCCGTTCCTGCTGGGCGCCCTGGGACCAGCGGCCTCGGCGGCCGTCATCACCCGCCTGCGGGGCGAGTCGCTGCGCGCCTGGCTGGTGCCGATCCTGCGGTGGCGGGTCCCGCTGCGCTGGTGGCTCTACGCGCTGGGGCTGCCCGCGGCGGTGTACGCCGTGGTGAACGCGACCCTCGCCGTGCTCGGCGAGCCGGTGGACTGGACGCTGGCCGTCGACCGGTTGCCCGCCTACGCCGGGACCTTCCTGTTCGTCCTGGTCCTCGGCGGAGCAATGGAGGAGCCCGGATGGCGCGGCTTCGGCCTCCCGGTGCTGCTGGCCAAGCACCCGCCATGGCGTGCCACGCTGCTCCTCGGACTGGTCTGGGGTATCTGGCACGTCCCGGTCTACGGCCCAGCAGGCTTCGTGGTTCCGGCGATACTCGCCTTCTTCTACACGACCCTGTGGCTGGCAACCCGCAGCGTCGGCCTGTGCATCCTGCTGCACGCGAGCTTCACCCCCGCCCAAGACCACCTGATCCTGCTGCCCCGCTCGCAGGCCTACACGGCCGTCCTCGACACGCCGGACTGGGTCATCCTCGGCACCTACCTGGTCGCCGTCCTGGTTCTCGTCGCGCTGACCCGCAGCCGCATGCTGATCGGCGCTACCGCACGGGAGCGGGAGGCAGGCGACGCAGCCACCTCCTGATGCGCCGCAAGTTGCGGGCACCACGCCCGGTCGGTGGCGGGGCGGCGACGTCCCGCCGCGACGATTGTCGGCAGGCTACGCAGGGCGAACCGCTGAGGGGTCCGCCTCGGATGGTGGGGTGGCGACCGTCGCGGACCTCCGGTTGCTCCTCACTGCGGTTGCTTCGCCTGCTCCCGGTCCGCACCTGCACGCCCGGGGTGCCGGTCCAGCCAGCGGCCGGTGGCGAGCTTGACGCGGTCTTCGGCCAGGAACCAGAACAGGGCGTAGCCCCAGACCACGGCGGCCCAGCCCCATCCCAACGGCGTCATCAGCACGCCGTAGACCGCGATCACGGTGGCGACCGCCTGGGTTCCGAGCACCGCCGCCACCAAGATCCGCGCGGGCGCGGGACGGGACCAGAACGGTCCGCGGCTGCGGGTAACGAAGATCGTCAAGTGTCCGGAGACGGACAGTTTGAGGTAGATCAGGGTACGGACCAGGTCCGCGTCCAGGCCGTAAACACCGCGGGTGATGGCGAACAGCAGGAACGTCTCCGCGACCCCCATCACGCCCAGGGCGGTCGCGACCGTGAGCACGCTGCGCATGTTCCAGGCCGCAGGGGTGTCCGAGCCGCGGACGCGGTCGTAGGCGATCGCCAGGATGGCGCCGTCGTTGAGCAGCGCGAGAAACACGATCATCACGGCGGTGACCGGGAAGAAGTTGAACACGATGATCGCCAGTGTGATCAGCAACAGCACCCGGATGGTCTCGGCGATGCGGTAGGTGGCGTAGCTGGTCATCCGGGCGAAGATCTCCCGCGCCTGCCGGATCGCATTCACGACCACCGACAGTCCCGGGGCCAGCAGCACCACGTCGGCGGCGGCCCGTGCGGCGTCGGTGGCCCCGGCCACCGCGATGCCCGCGTCGGCCTGCTTGAGCGCGGGCGCGTCGTTGACCCCGTCGCCGGTCATCCCGACGATGTGTCCGCGGGCCTGCAGCAGCTGCACGATGCGGTACTTGTGCTCGGGGAACACCTGCGCGAACCCGTCGGCCACCTCCACCAGGGCACCCAACTCGGCCTCGTCGACGTCTTCGCCGGTGCCGAGTGCGCCGGCGTCGAGAATCTGGTCGTCGAGCCCGACCTGGCGGGCGATCTCGCGACCGATCGCGACCTGGTCCCCGGTCACCATCTTCACCTCGACGCCCAACCGCCGGGCGGCGGTGATCGTGGCGGCCGAGTCCTCGCGTGGCGGGTCGGCCAAGGCCAGCACCCCCAGCAGCCGCCATCCGCCGTCTGCGTCGCCGCGCGCCACGCCCAGCGAGCGGTGCCCGCGGTCGGCGAACCGCTCCACCGCGCTCGCCATCGCTGCCACCTCGGCCCCGTCGCCGGACAGCGCGGCGATGACCTGCGGGGCGCCTTTGCTGACCCGGGAACGGTGTCCGTCCGGGCCGCGTACGGTGGCCTCGGTGCGTTTGGTCACCGGGTCGAACGGTACGAACTGTTCGGTCTCGACCCCGGTCACCTGATCGGCTGCGGCGAGTACCGCGTCGTCGATCGGGTCGTGGTCCTCGACACGGGACGCCAGCGCGGCGGCCGTGAGGAGGTCGTGCTCGGTTACGCCGGTGGCGGTCCACCGGTCGGCCACCGCCAAGCGGTTCTGGGTGAGCGTGCCGGTCTTGTCCGAACACAACACGTCCATGCCGCCGAGTTCCTCGACCGCAGGCAGGTGGCTGACCACAGCCTGTCGGTGGGCGAGTTTGCGGGCGCCGACCGCCATGGTCACCGACAACACCGCAGGAAGTGCCACCGGCACCGAGGCAATCGTGACCACCAGCGCGAACTCCAGCGTCGCCAGGACGGCGTTCCCGCGCAGCAGCGAGACCACGACGGTCGCCGTCACCAGTGCGAGCGCCAGCAGGATCAGGTAGTGCCCGATGCGCAGCACCGCACGCTGGAAGTGGCTGACCATACCCGCGGTCTGAACCAGCGCGGTCGTACGGCCGAAGTACGAGGACGCACCGGTCGCGTAGACAAGCGCGTTCCCCTCACCCCGCACCACCATCGACCCGGCGTACAAGGTCTCCCCGACGTGCCGGTCGACAGTCAGCGACTCGCCAGTGAGCGCCGACTGGTCGACGTCCAGCGAGACGTCGTCGAGCACCCTGGCGTCGGCGGGCACCACGTCGCCTAGGCGCACCCGTATCACGTCGCCGGGCACCAGCTCGCGTACCGCCACCGTCGCCCACGACCCGTCGCGCAACACCCGGGCTGTGCTCGCCAGGCGCTGCTTGAGCGCGGCGATCGCGCCCGCGGCCTGGTGTTCCTCGGCGAACGCCACGACGCCGTTCATCACCAACAGCACCCCGATGATCGCGGCGTCCGTCCAATGTCCGACCACCAGCGACAACACGAGCGCGATCTCGATCATCCACGGAATCGGTGCCCAGAAATACCCCAGAAATACCAATACCGGATGCCGACGCTCCTCTTGGATCTCGTTCGGCCCGTACCGCTGCAACCGCGTGTTCGCATCAGCGGCAGTCAACCCCCGCACGGAACTGTCCAGGTGCGCAACGGCGTCAGGCAGGGGCATCGCCGCAAGCTCCTCCGGATGCGCCGCCACCGCAGGCCCTCCCTCCGAGCGCCAGGCTCGGATCGCCCTCAAACCCAGTACAGCGGGCGGAACCGACGGCGACCATCGGCCCTCCGGGCGTCGGTGCAGGGCCGGAAGTCCCCCATCACCAGCGATCGGCCCACCGATCCTCGATCAGGGACCGGCCAAGCGGGTATCAGCGTCCGACATGGCCGTCGGGCCGCACGACCGCGATCGGGCACTGCGCGTGCTGGATCAACGCCCGGCTGACCGAGCCCAGCAGCGTGGCGGTGAGGCCTTTCCGCCCGCGGGTGCCGACCACCACGAGTTGGGCACCGGCCGACAGTTCCACCAACGTATTCGCCGGTCGGTCGCGGTTGATCAGACAACGCACCTCGAGCTGGGGATAGTTCGCCGACCAACCGGCGACGCGCGCAGCCAAGACCCTCCGCTCCTCGGTCTCGACAGCGTCCCAGCTCAGCAGTGGGGCCATGGCAGGATCAAGCGCCTGATCGATCCAGGTATGCACCGCAACCAGGGGCGCGCCCCGCAGAGACGCCTCCGCGAAGGCAAATGCGAGGGCCGCATCGCTCGTCGGCGAGCTGTCGACCCCGATCACCACCGGGGCGGCGCCCGGCAGCGCCACCGCGGACACCGGGCCGCGGACCACGACGAGCGGGCATGACGCACGGGCGGCCAGCGCTACCGCTGTCGACCCCGCCACCAGGCCGGGAAATCCACCCCGGCCCCGGTCGCCCACCACGAGCAGCGCAGTGCGCGTCGACTCCTCGGTGAGCACGGGGACCGGGTCACCGTCGCGGACTTCCTGTTCCGTCGATACATCCGCGACGGCCTCGCGCGCCGCGGCATCCGCCACGGCGAGCCTGCCGCGTGCCGCCTCGCGCAACACGTCGTACAAGTAGCCAGGGCCCGGTCCCGCATCGCCGAGGTGCTGCACCGCCGCCCACCCGAGTGCAGTGACCAGCCGTAGCGGCACCGAGCGCAGCGCGGCCTCCCGGGCCGCCCACCGCGCAGCCACGAGGGCCGACGCAGAACCATCGACACCGACCACGATCGGCTGGCGTGTGAAGGGCATATCCGTCACTATTCACGACCTTTCACCCGTCGGGACCTGTCCGAGCACGCGGCTGAGGCGATGGTGTCAGCACGACCGCCGTGTCCGCGGTGCTGGCGCAAGCGCAGGCGGACCACGACAACCCGCATCCGGCGTTGTGCCCGCGATGGGGCCCCACCGAGCCCAGCAGCGTCGCGGCGACCGTGCCGGGGCCGCGGCCGCCCACGACGAGCGGCTCAGCAGCGCGACCGGCCCACACCAGCACGATCGAAGCCGCAGTGCTCCCCGACGCCGATCGGGGGCCTGGAGGCGCCGAGGCGCGTGTCCGATGACCGTCGCCCGCACAGGCCAGGAGGTCTCGATCAGTGCGGCGTCTCATGGTGTCCGCCTGCCTGCTCGTCCGGGGCGCTGTCCGGTGGCGTGGCGTCGTTCTTCTGCGGGAGACCGGCGTCGTTTCCGTTTACTCCGTCTGCGCAGAATCCCGATGCTGCTCGTGACCTCGTCCTGCCCGCCCATCGGGTGACGAGTGGGCCGGTGATGGCGAGGATCAGGACGTAGGCCGTGACCAGCGGGCCGAGGACGGCATCGCTTGCTCCGGCCAAGGTGATGATCACGATGGAGAACTCGCCTCGGGCGATGAGGGCGGTGCCCGCGCGCATGCGTCCGCGTTCGCCCGCGCCGTCGCGGGCGGCCGCGTACCGGCCGGTGAGGATCTTCGTGACGATGCCGACGATCGCGAGTGCGAGTGCGGCGGGCAGGACCGGGACGAGGTCGAGGACGTTGACGGCGAGTCCGATGGAGAGGAAGAACGCGGCGGCGAACAGGTCCCGCAGCGGGGACAGCACCGCCCGGGCCCGTTCGGCGGTGTCGCCGGTGAGGGTGAGGCCGACCAGGAACGCGCCGACGGCGGCCGAGACGTTGACCAGCTCGGCGAGTGCGGCGACGACGAGGGTGGTGCCGAGGATCCGCAGCATCAGCTGCTCGGCGTCGGGGTGGGCGAGCCAGCCGGTTCGCGTGGTGGCCCCAGCGGTGGGAGGCGGCGAGGGTCGCGGCGACGGTGGCGGTTGCGGCGAGGACGCCCAGCGCCGCCTGCCACCAGGTTCCGCCCGCCGCGACCACCGCGAGAACGGGCAGGTAGACGGCCATGGCGAAGTCCTCGATGACGAGGACGGCGAGCACGGCGGGCGTCTCCCGGTTGCCCAGCCGTCGCAGGTCGGCGAGCAGGCGGGCGGCGATTCCGGAGGAGGAGATCCAGGTGGCGCCCGCCAGGGCGAGGATTCCCGCGGCGTCCAGGCCGAGCAGCCACCCGGCGACCGCGCCGGGCGCGGCGTTGAGGGCGAGGTCGAGGACCGCAGAAGGCACGTGGCGGCGGAGGCTGTGGACGAACTCGGCGGTGGTGAACTCCAGGCCGAGTGTCAGCAGCAGCAGGACGACCCCGATCGCTGCTCCGGTATGCACGAACTCGCCCGCCGCGGGCACCGGGGCGATGCCGCCGTCGCCGAGCGCGAGCCCGGCCAGCAGGTACAGCGGGATCGGCGGAAGTCCGGCCCGGCGGGCCAGCGCTCCGAGGCCGCTGAGGAGCACCAGGATGACGCCGAGTTCCAGAAGGAGCGCCAGCGGGGTGTGCACCGGTCAGCCATGAAGGATCTGGCGCACGCCCGCGATGCCCGCGTCGGTGCCGATGACGACGAGGATGTCGTCCGCGTGCAGGATCTCCGCGGGAGTGGGCGAAGCGATGACGTGCTCGCCGCGCACGATGGCGACGATCGAGGCGCCGGTCCGGGTCCGCGCCCTGGTGTGCGCCAGGGCGTGGCCCGCGTGTGGTGAGCCGGCCGGGACGCTGATCTGGCCCGCGGACAGGCCCGGGACTTCGCGCGTGAGGTCGGCGAAGCGTTCGGTGATCCGGGGCGCGCCGAGGATCTCCGCGACCGTGTCCGCCTCCTCGGCCGTGAGACGGAACAGCGACATGCAGGCGTCGGGGTCGGACTCGCGGTAGCCGACCAGTTCGAACTCCCCGGTGCGACGCGCGACGATGCCGATCCGGTCGCCGTCGGCGTTGACGAACTCGTAGCGGAGCCCGACACCGGGCAGGAGTACCTCGTTCACCTCCACTGGCGCTTTCCTCCCTCGACGAGTGGGGACGACGGCACGGTATCCGTCCGAGCCGCCAGGCGGATGGTCACCTCGGGATCATCGGCACGGCAGCCAGACGTCACGAAGCGGACTCGTTGGCAGGAGGGGCACTACCCGAGCGTGGCAGGCGACACGGAGCGAGCTCCACGCAGACCACCGGCTCGGGTGCATGCGGGGCCCACGCCGTGGCGCCGCGGTAGGCAGGGTGATAGGCAGGGCGGCGATGATGCGGAGGAAGGACGATGACGGGTGCGGACCGCCATACTGCTCGTCGTCCTCGCCGTTGCGGCGGCCTGCGCAACGCCTCCCGCCCAACCACGGGCCGACCTGACCCCCGTGCGGTGTGACGTGCCCGCGGGCCGCCGGTTCGTCTCGTCGGTCAGCCCGGACGGCCGGTACTTCCGCGACCAGGACGGGGCGCCCCTCCTCGTGCGGGGCGACTCGCCGTGGGCGGGCCTGACGCGCTGGTCGCCCGACCAGGCCCGCCTGTACTTCGCCGACCGGGAGCGGTTCGGCTTCAACGCCTCGATCATGTCGTTGATCGGCGCCACGGCCAACGGCGCGCCGAGCGACGACGGCGCGACCTTCGACGGCGTCCTGCCGTTCGTCGACGGCGACGTCACGCGGTGGAACGAGGCGTACTGGCAGCGCGTCGACGCCGTGCTGCGCACCGCGTGCCTGCACGGCAACACGATCTTCCTCTACCCGGTCGACGGCTGGAACGTGGAGACGATCTTCCGCGGCGCGGGCGGCGAACGGGTGCGGCGCTACGCGACGATGGTCGCGCAGCGCTACGGGTCCCTGCCCAACGTCGTGTGGATGGCGGGCGGCGACTTCACGGCCCGCGACCGCTACGCCAACAGCCTCTTCTCCGCGATGCTCGACGGCATCAGGTCCACGGGCAACACCCGCCCGTTCTCGATCCAGCTCTGGTACACCAAGTCGCTGTCCACCGACAGCCCCTACTGGCGCGACGTCGTCGACTGGAACTTCGTCTACACCTACCAGCCCACCTACCGCGCCGTGCTCGACGGCTACCTCCGCACCGGAGGCCGCGACCCCCGGCCCGCGCTGCTCGGCGAGGCCAACTACGAGGGCGAGAACAACGTGCCCGGCAGCCCGCCCACCACCGACGAGACGCTGCGCAGGCAGGCGCTGTGGGCGCTGACCTCCGGCTCGCCCGGCACCTTCTTCGGCTCGGCCGACTGGAAGTTCCCGCCGGGATGGGAGACCAGGCTGGACACGCCCGCGGTCCGCCAGCTCCAGGCGATCCGCGACCTGTTCGCCGCCCGGAGCTGGTGGAGCCTGGTTCCCGACGAGGGTGCCGACCTCGTCGTCGCCGGACGGGGCGCCGAGATGACGCACGACGACAGCGACGTGAGCGTGGTCGGCAACGACTACGCGACGGTCGCGCGGGCGGCGGACCGGTCGTGGGCGGTGGTCTACGTCCCGACCGAGCGCACGCTCACGCTCGACCTCGCGGGGATCGCCGGGCCGCCGACGGTCGCGTGGGTGGATCCCGCGGCCGCGGGCAGGCCGCCGGTGACGGCCGCGGTCGACCCGTCGGGCCGCGTGTCGACGCCGGGGGCGAACTCCGACGGCGGACGCGACTGGCTGCTCCTCGTGACCGGTCGGGTCGGCGCGTAGGCCCGACCGCACGCAGACGGGATGACCGGGACGTAACGGACGAGCCACCAGAGCCGTACGATGAGCGCCAGTGCAATCGATGCGCACCAGCAACGGTGGAGGCGGCGTGAACGACGATGTCGAGGCGGTGATGGCCGCGGCGCGCGTGCTGGTGGCGGTCAGCGCGCGGTCGGTGGCCGCGGTCGAGGACGTCGTCACGCTGCCCCAGCTCCGGGTCCTCGTGCTGGTGGCCAGCCGGGCCGCGCCCAACCTCGGGGCGGTCGCGAACGGCCTGGGCGTGCACCCGTCCAACGCGACGCGGGCCGTGGACCGGCTGGTCTCCGCGGGCCTGCTCGACCGCAGCGACGACCCCACCGACCGGCGCAACCTCGTCCTGACGCTGACCGCCAAGGGACAGACGCTCGTCGATCACGTGATGGACCAGCGCCGCGTCGCCATCGCCGCCATCCTCGATCGCATGCCACCCGCGCGGCGGCGCTCACTCGTGCCGGTCATGCGCGCCTTCGCCGAGGCGGGCGGGGCGACCCTGGACGGCGCCGCCTGGTCGCTCGGCTGGACGACGGCAGGCCCATGACGCTCCGGGGCTGATACCTCTCCTACCTGCCATCGTTTGCGTTAGCGCAAAAATTGATGGAACGTGTGTGGCCGTACACCGATTGGGTTACCCCAGGGCGGGTACGCGGGGATCGAGGAGGACGTCGTGGCATCCACGGTTGCCGATCACGTGTTGGACCGGTTGCGCGCCTGGGGCGTGGACACCGTCTTCGGCTACGCGGGAGACGGGATCAACGGGCTGCCTGCCGCGTGGGGTCGCGCCGAGGACACTGCGCGCCGCACCTGCACGCCCACGTGGCCGCGGCCACGCCCGACCTGCGCCATCTGGAGTGGTTCCACGACCACGTCCGGATCGAGGGCCTGCTCTTCGACGGCACCCTCGACCCGACCGGAGGCCCCACCCGCCCGGATCCGCGAGCGGCCGGACACAGCCTGACCCTGCGCGCGGACGCCGTCGACCGCTACCGGATCCGTACCTTGGAGGCGACCCGGAGATGACGACCCCTACGACGAACGCGGAGCCCGAGCAGCTCACCGTCGCCGTCGACGAGCCGCGCCCCGGCGTCCTCGTCGTCCGGCTGACGGGCTGGCTCGACCTGGCCACCGCCCCCGGCCTGGAGACCCGGCTGCACGAGCTGCTGGACACGCGAAAGCCGCGGGAGGTCGTGCTCGACCTCCGCCACACCGAGTTCCTCGGCAGCGCGGGCGTCGCGGTGCTGCTGCGCCTGCGCCGCCGGACCCTCGCCCGCGGGGGAGGGCCGCCGTGCCTCGTCGGGCTCACCGGCTGCGCCCACCGCACGCTGCACGGGCTGGGGATCCTCACGATGTTCGCCACGGCCGACGACGTCCCCGTGGAGCAGCCGTGATGGCGCGCGTCGCCAGGGCCTGCTGGGGTCTCGCGCTGCTGGTCGCCCCGCGGCCGCTGCTGCGCACGGTGGCCCGCGTCGAGCGGCCCGTCCCGCGCGGCGCCGTCGTCACGATGCGGGTGCTGGGCGCCCGGCACCTCGCCCAGACCGTCGTCGAGGCGGTGGGGCCCTGGCCAACCGTTGGCTACCTGGGCGTGGGCACCGACGGCCTGCACGCGCTCAGCGACGTCGGCCTCGCTGTCCTGGCCCCCCGCTGGCGCCGCGGCGCGCTGGTCGACACGGCCATCGCGACGGCGTTCACCGCATCGACGATCCGGTCCCTGCTGATCCGGTCCGCGAGGAAAGACGCACATGTGGCCACGTAGGAAGCTCGACCGCGCGCTGCGGGAGGTCGCGCACAGCCGGTTCGAGCGCGCGTTGTCCGGCCTGACCGCGGCGTCGGCCGTGGTGACGGGGGCGGAGGTGTACCTGGAGCACTACCGGGGCCGCTTCGGCAACAAGTGGATGTGGAGCCCGGTGCTGCTGTCCCCGCCGCAGGTGGTGGCGGGGATCGGCGGGGTGTTCTCGCAACGGTGGGCCCGCACCGCCCTGCCGGTGACGGCCGGGCTGTACGCAGCGAACGGGCTGCTGGGCGAGTACTTCCACGCGCGCGGGGTGGCGCGCAAGCCCGGCGGCTGGCGGCTGTGGACCTACAACCTGCCGATGGGGCCGCCGATCTCGGCGCCGGGACTGATGGCCATGGTCGGCGGAATGGGCCTGCTGGCCGCGGTGTTGCGCCGGGAGCGCTGATGCCCGACGTCGCGCGGGGCGAGCACCTGCCCAAGCTGCGCCCGGGCGCGCAGCCACCGCACCCGTCCTGGCTGCCGCGGCAGCGACGGGGCACCACGCCGCAGATGATCGGCCGCTACCCCGACTTCGACGTCCTGGACGCGGCGGACACGTGGGACGAGGCCACGAAGAAGACGGTGCTCGCCCGGCTGGACCCGCCCGGCCCGCTGCGCTTCTTCACCGCCGACGAGGAGCCGACGCTGCGCGCGTTCTGCGACGTCGTGCTCGCCCAGGACGCCGAGCCGCGGGTGCCGGTGGCCGAGATGGTCGGCAGCCCGGACGACCCGCGGGTCCAGGCGTTCGTGCACGCGCTGCTCCTGGAGGCATCCGTGCGCCTGGCCGGACCCGACACCGGCCGGCTACCCGAGGAGACACCGTGACCCAGACCGTCGTCATCACCGGCGCCAGTGCGGGGATCGCCCGCGCCACGACCGTCCAGTTCGCCGCGCGGGGCGCCAAGGTCGCGCTCCTGGCCCGCGGCCGGGCGGGGCTGGAGGCCGCCGCGAAGGACGTGCAGAGCGCAGGCGGCACCCCCCTGGTGATCCCCACCGACGTCGCGGACGCCGAACAGGTCGAGCGCGCGGCGGACCGGGTCGAGGCCGAGCTCGGCCCGATCGACGTGTGGGTCAACGTCGCGTTCACCTCGGTCTTCGCGCCGTTCCACCAGATCAGCGCGGCCGAGTTCCGCCGCGTCACCGAGGTCACCTACCTCGGCTACGTCCACGGCACGATGGCCGCGCTCGCCCGGATGCGTCCGCGCAACCGGGGCACGATCGTGCAGGTCGGCTCGGCGCTGGGCGGGCGCGCCATCCCGCTCCAGTCGGCGTACTGCGGGGCCAAGCACGCCGTGAACGGGTTCACCGAGTCGCTGCGCACCGAGCTGATGCACGAGCACAGCGCCATCCGCGTGACGGTCGTGCAGATGCCCGCGGTGAACACCCCCCAGTTCTCGTGGGTGCTGTCGCGGCTGCCCCGCCACCCCCAGCCCGTGCCGCCGATCTACCAGCCCGAGCTGGCCGCGCGCGCCGTCGTCTACGCCGCCGACCACCCGCGGCGCAAGCAGTATTGGGTCGGGTCGAGCACGGTGGGCACGCTGGTGGGCCAGAAGCTCGCCCCCGCGCTGCTGGACCGCTACCTGGCCCGCACCGGCTACGACGCCCAGCAGACGGCCGAGCCCGTCCCCGCCGACCGGCCGCACAACCTCTGGGAGCCCCGCGACGCCGTCGACGACCACGGCGCCCACGGCATCTTCGACGGGAAGGCCCACCGCACCGATCCGCAGGAGTGGTGCTCGCGGCACCCCCGCCTGACGACGACGGCGGCGCTCGCGGCCACCGGGCTGCTCGCCGTCGCGACCCGGTGGCGGAGCCGCTGATCCGCGCTTACCTGCGGCGGCGCCGGACCAGCAGAAGGGCGAGCACCAGCCCCGCCGCCACCGACGCCAGGGCCATGGGGTTGCGGGTGATCGCGCGCGCGGCGGGCACCCGGGACTCGATCGCGGTTTGCGCCTGCCCACCGAGGTGTCGGGCCTGTGCCACGGTCGCGTCCCGCCGCGCCCGCACCCTGGCGGGGACGTCCACGCGCCTGGTCAGCTCGTCGACGGTGGCGCCCAACTCCTCGCGCAGCTCGCCCAGGTCGACGCGCTGCTCGTCCCGAGTGCGCGGCACGCCCGCCTGGACGCGCTCCCGGGCCGAGGGCTCCGGCCCGACCGCGGCCGGGGGTACGGCAGACGGCGGAGCCGGTGCCGCCGCGGCCGGTGGTCCGGCAGCCGGAGCGGGCGGTGGTGTCGACGCTGGCGCGGACGGTGGCGGCGAGGCTGGTGGCGGCGCGACGGCACCCGCCGGGGGATCGGCCGAGGGGGCCGGTGCGCTGCCGGTCGTCCGCTTCGTCGGATCCGTCATCGCTTCGCCGCCTCGCGGACCGTCGCGACGTCGTCGCGCACGCTCTGTGCGGTGTGCTCGGGCACGGGCGGCAGGGCCCGACGCAGCTGCGACCGGCCGTACAAGGCCAGCCCGCCCGCCACGAGGAGCACGACCACGCCGACGACCAGCGCCGCCAACCACACCGGCCACACGAGCGCGAGGGCGGCGACGGCCGCGGCGAGCAGGATCGCCAGCCCGTACGCCGCGAGCAGGCCGCCCGCGCCCGCGGCCCCGGCGCCGCCGCCCGCCCGCTTGCCCTTCTCGGCCAGCTCCGTGCGTGCGAGCTCCAGCTCACCCTTTACCAATGCGGACACCTGCTCGGACAGCCGGGTGACCAGCTCGCCGGTCGACGCGCGTTCGAGATCAGGCGATCGCGGCATCTCTGCGTTCATGGCCGCCGCGTACCCGGCAGCACCGGCCTCACACGCCGCCGGGCCCGCCACCACCCGTTCGATGGCTCGGCTCGCCGACGGGGCCCGGCCCGTAGGGTGCTCCCATGCCCGAGGTGCCGCACCCGGAGCCGTTCGCGCCGCAGACCGACCCCGCCGACCTGGCGGACCTCCGCGCCCGGCTGCGCGCGACCCGCTGGCCGGACGCTCCTGAGGACGCCGGATGGTCGCTCGGCGCCGACCTCGCCTATCTCCGCGAGCTCGTCGACTACTGGGCCGACGGATTCGACTGGCCCGCCCAAGAGGCCGCGCTCGCCCGGCTGCCCCGCTTCCGCGTCCCGCTCGCAGGCACGCGGATCCACTTCGTGCACGCCCGGGCGGTCGCGTCCCCGGGACCCGTGCTGCCGCTGGTGCTCACCCACGGCTGGCCGGACTCGTTCTGGCGCTACACGAAGGTCATCCCGCTGCTCACCGACCCTGGCGCGCACGGCGCGGATCCGGCCGACGCGTTCGACGTGGTCGTCCCCGACATGCCCGGCTACGGGTACTCCGACCGCCCCACCGGGTCGCCACCGGACTCCATTGCGGTCGCCGACCGGTGGGCCGAGCTCATGGGCGCACTGGGCTACCCGCGGTTCGGCGCGGCGGGCGGCGACATCGGCAGCCACGTGAGCCGCTACCTCGGCCTCAACCACCCGGACCGGGTCGTGGCCGTGCACCGCACCGACGCCGGCCTGGGGATCTACGGGGGCGACCCGGCCGACCTCACGCCCGAGGAGCGTGCCTGGATGGCGGGCGCCGCGACCTGGGGCGCCGCCGAGGGCGCCTACGCCGCCATGCACCGCTCGAAGCCGCAGACGGCCGCGTTCGGCCTCACCGACTCCCCGGCCGGGCTCGCCGCGTGGATCGTCGAGAAGCTGCGGGCGTGGAGCGACTGCGACGGCGACGTCGAACGGCGCTTCGCCAAGGACGAGATCCTCACCAACGTCACGATCTACTGGCTCACCGCGACGATCGGCTCGTCGATGCGCATGTACCACGCGAACGCCGGGATCCCGCCCGCCCAACACGCCCGCCGGGTGGAGGTGCCGTCGGGCTTCTCGCTGTTCCCCGGCGACATCGTCCGGCCGCCGCGGGCCTGGCTGGAACGCACCACGAACGTCGTGCGCGTCACCGAACCCGCCCGCGGCGGACACTTCGCCCCGTTCGAGGAGCCCGAGCTCTACGCACAGGAGCTGCGCGCGTTCTTCCGCCCCTACCGCTTGTAGTACAGCGGGAGGACGGTGCGCTCGCTGTCGGGGTTGAGCAGGCGATGGACCGCGATCGCCGTGGGCAGGGGGACGTCGGTGTCGGTGACCGGCCCGTCGTCGAGCCAGGTCAGGACGACCCGGACGTCGGCCGGGTCGACGCACGCGGCTGCCGCCAACTCGTCAACGGTCACCGGCCGAGCCTGGCACGGTCGGCGCCTTCCGTCGACCCGCGCTCCGAACGGTTTGCATATGTTAACGTCGAAGCACTGGATTCGAACGCATTGTCGAGTAAGCTGAGCTCATGTCCGACGACCCCGCCCGCCGCGCTGCGCAACGCATCGACGCGGCCTTGGCCGGGCTCGCCGAGCTGGCAGGCCCCGGCACCGGCGACGGTGATCTGCTCAGCCTGCTGACCCTGTGCGAAGCCGTGACCCGGCGGATCGACCGACTGATGGTCGGCGCGCTGGCCGAAGTCGAACGACGTGGCGTCTTCGCCGAGCGCGGCTACCGCTCCTCCGCAGCCGCGCTCGGCGACCTGCTGGGCTGGGACCGCGCCGAAGCCCGCCGCCGTCTGGCCGCCGCACCCCTGGTCCGGCCGCGGGTCGGGTTGCACGGCGCAGCGCTGCCACCGCGGCTGGGCGCCACCGCCGCGGTGTTCGAGACGGGCGAGGCGAGCCTGCGGCACGTGGAGGTCATCGCCCGATTGCTCGACACCACCGCCGCCGAGCGGCTCACCCCTGAGACGTGGACGGGTGCCGAGGAACAACTCGCGGCCTGGTGCCGCGAATGCACCCCGGCCGAGCTCGCCGCCCGCGGCGCCCAGTTGATCGAGGCGTTGGACGCCGACGGCCCTGAGCCCGACGACCGGCAGGTCTCGATCAACGAACTGCGCCTGCACGGCAATCGCGTCGGCGGCGGTGGGCGGCTGATCGGCCGATTCGACGACGCCGCGATGTTCGACACCATCGCGGCCCTCCTCGACGCGCAGGCCAAACCGCGCACGGCCGAGGACGACCGCACGCCTGCACAACGGCAGGCCCACGCGCTGGCCGACGCGTGCGGATACGTGCTCGAGCACGCCGAGGTGCCCACCACCGGCGGCAGGCGCCCAGTCCTCAACGTCACCATCCGCCTCGATGACCTGGAGGGCCGCTGCCGATCGGCGATGCTCGAGTTCGGCGGCCGGTTGACGCCCGAGGCGTTGCGCATGGCGGGCGGCCCTCCGATCTCCTCCTCCGAGGAGCCTCGCAGCGCGTTCCGGCCCACCCGTTCACCGCGCAGGCCTGCCGAGGGCGGTCGGGGCGCCGCACCGCGTCCGTCTGACGGCGCCACCCCGGAGCGGCCGCCACGCGAGTGGTCTGCGCCGGACACGGCGGGTCGTCACCGGGCGTCCGCGCACCGGGTGGCAGCGACCTCAGCTGCGGACGAGGTCCGCGGGCGGCAGGAACTCGCGCGAGACGTCGTCGTGGGTCTGGCTGGTCGCGCCGAGCCTGCGGATGAGGTCGGCCACGGCGACGCCCCGCACCCCGGCGAGGGTGATCCGGCCGTCGTGCTTGGTGGTGATGCACCGCAGCACGCGCGCGGGATGCACGGCGGCGCACCGGTGGGCGAGCTCGGCGGCCACGCCCGCGTAGGCGGCGGAGCCGACGAACCGCGCGAACGCCGCCTCGTCGCCGACGACCACCTCCACCATCGCCTGGTACTGCCGCTCCATCGGCTTGGTCATGGTGACGCCGGGGTGGTCGAGGGTGATGTCGAGCTCCTCGAACAGGTGGCGGCGCAGCTTCAGCACCTCATCGGACGCGGCCAGGCCGGGCACGAGCGCGTCGTCCACCCAGGCGCGGAAGTCGGCCACCGGCACCTCCGGCCGCTTCCGCAGGAACACCAGGTGGCGGACGTAGGCGTCGGTGCCGTCGGGGGCGGGGTCGGTGGCGTCGCGGACGGTCGCGCTGTTGGCCCCGAGCGCCGCGTACCCGATCTCCTGGGAGAGGAAGTTGATGCCGTCCTCCATCTGCACGCGCGAGGCCTTGATGAACGCCTGCAGGTCGTCCATGGTCGGGAAGGTCGCCTCGGGCACGCCGTCGAAGGTGTCCTCCTCATCGGGGTGCGTCGAGACGCCTTCGACCGCGGGCCACAGCGCGTCGACTAGCGACGTCTTGTGCAGCCACACCGAGCTGATCCCGGGGAACCGCGGCGGCAGCGTGACGTGGGCGTTGAGCCAGTAGTCGTAGAAGTCCTGCAGGGCCACGCCGACCTTCGCCTTGAGCGGGATCACGAGCGTCATCGCGTTGGGCGCCGTCATGGCTGGTCTCCTTCGACACGACAGATGAGCTGTGCCGAGGGTCGGGGACCGCAGCGGCCGGACCAACGCGGCGTCCCACTGAACGGGACGGCTGGCCGGGTCAGCAGCGCCGTCACAGCAGGCTGCCGGGTCGAAGCCGTGGGCGACCATCCCCGCCGGATCTAGGAGTGCGGGACGAGCCGTAGTGCGGCCCGGCCCGACACGCGTGACCGACGGCATCGAGCTGTCGGACGACCCGATCCTGCACATCCGCACCTACGTCTACGCCGAGTCGGTGCGCCGCCGCACCGGCGTGGAGCGCCCCGCCACGCTGAGGTAGCGACGCGTCGACGTCGCCGCCCGCCGCACCGGCGTTGCGGTGCCCGCACGGGTGCCGCGACGCCTGCGTCGGCACGGCTACGCATGCGCGAACGCCGCCGTATAGCCCGGGTCCCCGCCGTGCAGCCCGGGCCACCGCCGAGCAGCCCGGGCCACCGCCGTACAGCCCGGGCCACCGCCGTACAGCCCGGGCCACCGCCGTACAGCCCGGGCCACCGCCGTACAGCCCGGGTCCCCGCCGAGCAGCCCGGGCCACCGCCGAGCGAGCGCGCGTCACCGCCGGGCAACCCGGGTCGCCACCACGACGACGCCGGGCGTCCCCGCGGACACCCGGCGTCGCGGCGTGGCGCTGCTACTCCCGTCGCCCCTCTTCACGCGCTTGCTCGGGCGAGATCTCCATCGCCGCCGTCATCGCCGCGAGGTCTTCGGCGTGCCGGGTGGTCCCCGCCCCGCCCGCCTCCGGGTTATGTCGCCATTACAGGAGTTGTCCGAGGTCGGGTATCAGAGAAGGCGGCGGGCGACTCTCCCCTCATAGTCGACACCCAGGGGGACACCGTGTTCGCACCAGATCAGATCGCCCGCATGGAGCGCGAAGGCCGCACGATCGCGCCCGCCGTCACCGGCGATGCCGACCTCGGACCGTTCACACTGCTTCCGGGCACGTGGGCGAACCAACCCAACCTGCCGGGCCGCGGCTGGAACATGATCGCGCTGCCGTTCGCGGCGGACGGGAAGCCGGGCTTTCGGCTGCTGCTCAACCAGTACAACGAGATCCTGAAGTTCAACCTCGTCGACAAGGCGGTGCCGAACCGGGGGATCGGCGGGGCGCCGGTCGAGAACCGCGACCAGCTCGTCGTCACGCTCGACTACGAGCAGTCGATCACCCAGATCGCGGCCGAGGACTTCCCACAGAGCGGCCTGGCAGGCTCGCCCAACACCCCGATCCACCACGAGCCCGGCCTGTTGCTCAACATGTCGGACCCGAACGGCGAGGGCGGCCCCGACATCGCCCGGCTCGCGACGATCCCGCACGGCGACGCCGCGCTCGGCCTCGGCACCGCGCAGGTCGTCGACGGCGCCGCGCCCATCCCGACGATCAACGCCCTGCCCATCGGGGTGCCACAGGACCTGGTCGCCGATCCGTACCTGGCGCCCTACCGGCACTTCCACGAGAACCTGTTCCAGGGCCTGTTCGACCCGACCGACCCGACCGCGCTGCTGAACGCGGCCAACGCGGGCGTCGACATCGTCCGCACGACCGTGCTCGAGTTCGACACCACCCTCGCGACCGGGGGGATCCACAACGTGCCGTTCGTCGTCAAGCAGGCCAACGCCTCGGAGATGAAGGCGACGTTCTTCATCCACGAGCTCGCCGAGACCGACGCCGCAGGTCAACCGAAGCTGCGGATGCAGTACGCGCAGATCGTGGAGCTGGACTTCTTCCCGCGGTTCGACGGCGGCCCCGGCCGCATCAAGTGGCCGCACGTCAGCATCAACACGATGGAGAAGGTGAACGACGTGCCCGACATGCAGTACGCCGCGCTGGAGGGCTGAGCGCGTCACCCGATAGGGGGAATCTCGTTCGTGGCAGAGACGTTTGCCCTCTCCCGCCCGACATGCGGGTATGGGTGACGGTCCGGCTGCGAGGAGTGACGGATGAGCAGCGCTTGCGGTGAACCCGGGGAGCGGGCGGATGGATCCGAGGGCGCGCAGGCGATGCCGACCCAGCGTCGCGGGTCCTGCCCGTGCGGCCACCCGGACGGGGCGCACGACCACGTTCGGGGCACACGTGATCGCAGCGTGTGCCCCGACGGTTCCCGGCTGGCCACGCAGTTGGTGATCGCGCTCCGCCGTGGTCGCTGAGCCGGGCGGGCAGGCGATGACGGGTGATCAGCGGCGGGCCGAGGCGAGCGGACGGCTCGGCAGCGGCCACGTGAGCTCCAGGGTCGCGCCGACGGGCAGCGCGGCCCACCGCGCCACCATCGCGTCCCACTCCGCCCGCAGCGGGCTGGCGCCGCCGGACTCCAGCACCTGCACCTCGGCGTGCACTCGGGCCTCGGCTGCGTCCAGCTCGGCCCGGTGCGCGGCGATCACCGCCCGGCCCGAGCGGGTGCGGCGCTTGCGCATGCTCGCGAACGTGGCGCCGTCGGCGACCAGGCCCCAGAAGCCGTAGCGCAGGCCCAGGCCGCCCTCGACGACGAACTGCGCGAGGTCGTGGGGCAGCGTGCCCGCCCGGACCCGACCACCCATCCGGCAGCCGGGCACGCGGGTGCGCCGGGCCCGGACGGCCTCCCAGTCGCACTGGCTCAACTCGACCTTGCGGAACACGACGCGCACGGCTCCGACGCTACGAGCGGGCCTGCCGAGCGACCACCGGGTTTCCGGCAGGCTGCACCCGTGCAGGTCTTCCTCTCCTACCGCCGCAGCGACACGGCGGCCGTCGCCCACGCGCTGCGGTACGCTCTGTTGCTCGCTCGTCACGCCGTGTTCCTCGACACCGCGGCCATCGCGACCGGCGCGACGTTCCGGGACGTCATCCGGGAGTGGCTGGCGAAATCCGACCTGGTGCTCTTCCTGGTCGGGCCGGGGTTCGACCCGCAGCGCCTGCGCGACCCGAACGACGTGGTCGCCTTCGAGTGGATGCAGGCCCGGTTCTACGGCTGCGGGATCCAGCTGGTGTTGGTGGACGACGCGCGCATGCCCCGCGCCGCGGACCTGCCCGCCGAGCTGCGGTGGATCGGCGAGCGCAGCGCGTCCGTGCTCACGACGCCCACGCTGGGGCGCGACATCGACGCGCTCGTGGACGCCGTGCCGCACCTCGCGGCCACGCCCCGCGCCTTCCGGGTGCTCTGGGTCGACGACTACCCGGCGAACAACGAGCAGGAACGGGCGTTCCTTCGGCCCGACGGCATCCTCTTCGACAACGTCGTGTCGACGAGCGAGGCGATCGAGCAGCTGCGGTTCAGCCGGTACGACCTGGTGATCACCGACCTCGGCAGGCTCGGGTCGTCCGATCGCTCCCGGGCGGCCGGGAGCGACCTCCTCGGTCACCCGGTGATCGCCGAGGGCGGCCCGCCGGTCGTCGTCTACGGCGGGCGGAAGGCCATCGCGCAGTCCGCGGAGCTGGAGGCGCGCGGCGCGTACGGGGTGGCGGCAGGCCCGCAGTCGCTGTACGGGCTGGTCCGTCAGGCCCTCGGGCGCTGATCGTCCGGCGTGAGCGCGGCCCCGCAACGCCAACAGCGCTCGGGGTGCTCGCCGGTGGGCATCGCCCCGCATCCCGGGCACAGCTGGTGCAACCAGCAGACCGCGTCGCCAGGCTCGTCGTCGTCATCGGCCACGTCGGCCATTGTCACGCGGCGAGCGCGTCCAGCGGCACCGCGGGATCGGCGAGGGCGGCGGCGTCCAGCCGGGTGCCCGCCCGGATGAGCTGCTGCGCGGCCTCCGGCACGCCGTTCCACACGTTGACGTTCATCGCGGCCGTGAGCCGCCCGTCCCGCAGCCAGAACGCGACGAACTCGCGGGCGTCGAGGTCACCGCGCACCACGAGCTCGCCGTCGGCGAGCCCCGTGTACTCCATGCCGAGGTCGTACTGGTCGGTGAAGAAGTAGGGCAGCCGGTCGTAGGCGACGTCCTGCCCGAGCATGGTCTGCGCCGCGACGACGGGCTGGTTGAGCGCGTTGGCCCAGTGCTCCACGCGCACGTGCTTCCCGAGGAGCGGGTGGTAGGCGTTGGCGACGTCGCCCGCGGCCAGCACGTCGGGGTCGGAGCTGCGCAGGTGCTCGTCGACGAGCACGCCGTTGTCGACCGTGAGGCCTGCGGCCCGGGCGAGGTGGACGTCCGGGGTCACGCCGATGCCCGCGACGACGAGGTCGGCGGGCACCACGGCGTCGTCGAGCAGCACGGCGTCGGACCGCACGGCGCGCACGGTGACCCCGCAGCGCAGGTCCACGCCGTGTTCGACGTGCAGGCGGGCGAACACCGCGGCCATCTCCGGTCCGAGCACGGCGAGCAGCGGCGCGGCGGCCTGCTCCAGCACGGTGACCTCGGCGCCCGCGATCCGGGCGGCGGCCGCGACCTCCAGCCCGATCCAGCCCGCCCCGACGATGACCACGCGGATGCCGGGGCGCAGGGCGGCGCGGAGCCGGTCGCTGTCGTCGAGCGTGCGCAGCGTGAGGGCGTTGGCGAGCGGCCGCACGCTCGATCCGGTGGTGAGCAGCAGCTTCGTGTAGCGCAGCCGGTCGCCGTCGGCCGTCTCGACCTCGTGCGCGGCCGTGTCGAGCGCGGTGACCGACGTGCCGAGGCGCAGATCGACGTCCTGCTCGGCGTACCACTCGGCCGGGTGCACGAACGGCGGCTCGCCCCGGCCCTGCAGGTAGTCCTTCGACAGCGGCGGGCGCTCGTACGGCACGTGCGCCTCGGCGCCGAAGAGCACGACGCGGCCGTCGAACCCTTCGGCGCGCAGCGTCTCGGCCGCCTTCGCCCCGGCGAGGCTGGCCCCGACGATCGCGAACGTGGTGGGTTCAGCCATGGCGGCCTCCGGTGGTGAGGGCGAGGAACTCGGCGCGGGTGCAGGTGGCCGTGCAGCCAGTCGGCGACCTGGGTGGTGAGCCGCTCCTGCACCTGCGGACGGTGGGCGTGCAGCTCCACGACCCGGGCGAGCCCTCGTCGTTGGGGAACGTCGTGAGGTCGAACGAGCGCGGGTTGAGCAGCTCGGCGTAGGCGCGGGCCATGCGCCGGGGGTCGCGGCCGGGGCCCGTCACCCCCAGCGCGGCGAGGAACGCGGCGGCCGCGCGCTCGGCGGCGCCGAGATCCACCCCGGGAGTCTGCGGGAGGACCCGCAGCGGCGCGCCCACGGACATCGAGCCCCCCGATCTAAGAGACGATAGCGTGTACATTAGAGTCCGACCCGGATTCGGTCAACGGTCGCATCTCTGCGAAGGGTGGTCGGTGGACGACGTCGAAAGCCTCGGCGCGCTCGCGGAGCCGGTGCGCCGGGCGCTGTACCGGTGGGTGGTCGCGCAGGCCGAGCCGGTGAGCCGCGACCAGGCCGCCGCGGGCGCGGGCGTCCCGTGGCACACGGCGAAGTTCCACCTGGACAAGCTGGTCGCCGACGGGCTGCTGGAGACGGAGTTCCGACGGCTGACCGGTCGCCGCGGCCCCGGCGCCGGGCGGCCCGCGAAGCTGTACCGGCGCTCGGCGCGGCAGGTCACGGTCACGCTGCCGCCGCGGCGGTACGAGCTGGCCGCGCAGATCATGGCCGCGGCGCTCGACCGGGGCGGAGGCGCCGACGCCCTCGCCGAGGCCGCCACCGCCGCGGGGCGCCGGGCTCGGTCGGGCTCGGTCGCGCAGGCCCTGGAGGCGTTGGGCTACGAGCCGCGCGAGCGCGACGGCGTCGTCGAGCTGGTCAACTGCCCGTTCCACACGCTCGTCCGGGAGCACACGGCGCTGGTGTGCGGGATGAACGTGCACCTCGTCGGCGCGCTGCTCGACGGCACCGGCGGGCGCGCCGTCCTGGATCCGGCGCCGGGGCGGTGCTGCGTCACCGTCGTCGCCGATGAGTTCGGTCCGCCCGGCGGGTCCACCCCGGTATGAGAGACGTCCAGGAGATCGCCGACGACCTGGTGGCGTCGGGCGCCGAGCGGGGGCTGCAGGTGGCGGCCTACGTCGACGGGGAGCAGGTCGTCGACGTCGTCGCCGGGGTCGCGGACCCGGCCACCGGGCGTCCGGTCACGCCCGACACGCTCTTCTACAACTGGTCGATCGGAAAGGCCGCCACGGCCACGCTCGTGCACCGCTTGGTCGACGAGGGCCTGCTCGGCTTCGACACGCGGGTCGTCGAGGTGTGGCCGGAGTTCGGCAGGTACGGCAAGGACGTCGTCACCGTTCGGCAGGTGCTCGACCACAGCGCGGGCGTGCCGGGGCTCCCCGACGGCGTCTCGGTCGACGACGTGTGCTCGTGGCCGACGATGACCGCGGCGCTGGAGGACGCGCGGCTCTGGTGGGAGCCGGGCACGGCCGTCGGCTACCACGCCTACACGTTCGGCTATCTCTGCGGGGAGATCGTCCGGCGGGTCACGAAGCGCGAGCTGGCCGACGTCCTCGCCGAGCTGACCGACGACATCGGCCACCCCGGCGAGATCCGCTACGGGATGCCGGACACGGCCGGGCTCGCCGTCCCGGAGGACGCGCCGTCCGACGTGGACTGGTCGCAGATGCCCGCGTCGATGCTGCGGGCCGCGCCGCTGACGGTGCTGCCGACGGCCGCGCTCGGCGCCGACCCGCGGATGCTGGCCGCGGACATCCCTGCGGGGGCGAAGGTCACCGCCCGCGCGCTGGCCGCGCTGTACGCGCGCTGGCTGGCGAGCCCGCGGCTGGCCGACGTCACCACGGTGTCGGCGGCGGGCGAGGACCAGGTGTACGGCAACCCGTGCCGCATGAGCCTGGGCTTCGCGCTCGGGCTGCCGTTCGACGGGGACGTCGGCGGGGACCGGGCGCGCGCGTTCGGCTGGGCGGGCGCGGGCGGCAGCTGGGCGGGGGCGGACGCAGACCGGGGCGTCGCCGTCGCGGTGACGAAGAACGTGCTGGGCACGGACTTCACCACGGTGCGGCGGCTGGTCGAGGCGGTGCTCGCCGCGGTCTAAAATCCGTAGCCGCTACGGACGCGCACGGCGCCGTCGGCCCGGATCGTGGCGGCATGTTCACCACCGACATCCTCATCGTGGGCGCGGGCCCGGCGGGCGGCGGGCTCCGGAGCGCGGCCGTCGCACTTCGCACCCCGAGACACCACTTCGCACGGCGTCTGCGGGGTGCGAAGTGACCGGCGGGGTGCGCAGTCGGCGGCCGCGGCGCGGTTGCGGATGGCGGTGCGCGCCGGTGCGCGCCAGGCTGGGGCGGTGCCCACCCTCCGCAGCCCGGTGCTGGTCGGGCGGCAGGCGGAGCTGACCACCGCGATGGGCTCGTCGACGCCGCCGTCCGCGGGCGCGGCTCACGGCCCGGGAGGCCGAGGTGCTCGCGCTCGTCGCCACCGGGCCGACCAACGCCGAGGCCGCGGAGCGGCTGTTCCTGTCGCGGCGCACGGTGGAGACGCACGTCGCCCGGCTGCTCGCCAAGACCGGCGCGGCCGACCGATATCCGAACTGCGGAGATGGACATGATTCGACGGGCCGAGCGCGCCGACCTCGACGCCATACGGGAGATCTTCCGCTCCGCGTCGCTCTCGAACGAGGGCGACCGGGCCGCGCTCCTGGCCCACCCCGAGGTCCTCGAGTTCCCCGTCGACGCGGTGGTCGACGGCCACGTGCGGGTCGCCGTCGCCGACGACGGCACCGTGCTCGGGTTCGCCACGGCCACGCCGAACGGCGGTGCATGGGAGCTGGACGACCTCTTCGTCGACCCCGCGCACATGCGCCGCGGCGTCGCGACCGCGCTGATCCGCCACCTCTCGGCAGAGGCGGACGTTCCGTGGATCGAGGTGACGGCCAACGACCACGCCATGGCGTTCTACCGCTCTGCCGGCTTCGTCGACCACGGCGTCACCGAGACCCAGTTCGGGCCCGCGCTGCGGATGCGGCTCAGCGTCGGCGGAGCAGCAGCGCGGTGAGCCACCCGAACCCGATGCCGAGCGAGATCCGCTGGTAGAGCCCGCCGGGCAGGGGCTTGCCCGCGAAACCCACACCGGCGAGGACGAAGAAGACCAGCACGGCCACGCCGCTCGCCACGGAGGCCAGCCGCCATCCGCCCCGGCCCCGCCGGGCCTCGACGAACGCGGCCGCGGGGATCCCGAGGAACACCGGCAGACCGAAGAGGTCGTGCAACCGGCCCTCGCGGGTCTTCTCCTCGGCGGCACCCGGCGGGTAGCCGCCGATCGGGTCGGTGCGGAACGCGCCCGCGCCCAGCAGGCCGACCGCGGCCGCGCCGACCAGCCCGCCGCGCCGCCCGAGACCGACGGCGCCCGCGAGCAGGAGCGTGCCCGCGACCGCGAAGTTCGCCCGCTGCTGCCATCCCCGCGGCCCGCGGGCGAGCCCGCTGACCGGGTGGCGCATCGGGTCGTAGCCCGGCCGGGTCGCACCCTCGGCGATGAACGCCCCCACGAACAGCGGGCCCGCCGCAGCGCCCGCCCGCCGCAGGGCAGCTCGGTTCACGGGCGCCAGGCTAGTGCGGGTGCCGCGCGGCGATGGTCAGCAGTCGTCGCCCGCCCACGTCCAGCGGGGAACCGAGCGCAGGGGGTGCAGCTGGTCGTCGGTCTCCGCGTTGGAGTTCTGCTTCGCCACCTGCGTGCCGAACTCGACGTGCTCGCGAACGGCGTCGCGGAACTCCGGGTCGTCGGGCATCCCGGCGTCGTCGAGGGCCTTGAGGTAGAGCTCGACGAACCGCTCCCGCTGCTCCTCGCTGATCTTGAGGCCGCGGTGCACGGCGATGAGGTGGTCGAAGCCCAGCTCGCGGGAGAAGCGGTCGGGGCCGCCGAACGACTCGGCGGTGAAGGCCGTGAGGTGGTCGACGTGCTGCGGTTGGCCCTTGCCGAACAGGGGTTGGAGCAACGGGTCGACGAGCACGCTGTCGTAGAACGTCTGCTCCAGGCGGTGCAGCGCACTCTCGCCACCGGCGTGCTCGTAGAGCGAAGGCATGCTTACACCCTAACAACTATGGGGATACCATAGTGAATCGTGTACCGATCGGACCGGCGCGCGGCGCAGGCGCGCCGCACCCGTCGGCGGATCCTCGACGCCGCCGCCGTCCTGTTCCTGGAGCGCGGCTACGCGGGCGCGACCATGCGCGCGATCGCGGTCGCGGCCGGTGTCGCGGTGCCGACCGTGGAGCTGGGCTTCGGCACCAAGGCCCGGCTGCTCAAGGCGGCCATCGACGTCGCGATCGCGGGTGACGACGAGCCCGTCCCCGTCCTCGACCGCTCCTGGGCCGACACGGCGCGCCAGGCGCAGACGGCCGCCGAGTTCCTCGCCGTCGCGGCCGACGTGATCGCAGCCGCCCAGTCCCGTTCGGCCGGGCTGGTGCTGGCGGTTTTCGAGGGCGCTCGCACCGATCCCGAGCTGGCCGCCCTCGCGACGCAGCTCACCGACCAGCGCGCCGCCACCGCCCGCTGGCTGGTCGACGCGCTGGCCCGGATCGCGCCGCCGCACGCCGACGCCGTCGACGACCTGTGGCTGCTGATGGACTCCGCCCTCTACGACCGGCTCGTCCGCCACCGCGGCTGGACCCCGGATCGCTACGGGCAGTGGCTCGCCCGTTCCGCACACGCCCTGCTCTACCCCGGGAGGACCCCATGACCCACGGCCGCGTCGACTACCTGCAGCTGCCTGCCCGCGACCTCGCCCGCTCGGCCGCCTTCTACGAGGCGGTGTTCGGCTGGTCGGTGGCGGACGGCAGCTTCGAGGCGCCGGGGATGATCGGCCAGTGGAGCACCGAGCGCACCCCGGCCCCGAACGCCGGGCCGCTCGTGTGGATCCGCGCCGACGACCTGTACCCCACGCTGCAGCGCGTGCTGGATGCAGGCGGGCGGTTGTGCGAGCGGCCCTACCGCGATGGGGCCGAGCGCTGGCTCGTCGAGATCGAGGACCCGGCGGGCAACCGGGTCGGCGTGGTCGTGCACGCCCGCCCGCCGCGGTCGCAGACCCTGATCGCGGTGCGCGACGTCGAGGCGTCCAGCCGCTGGTACCAGCGCCTGCTCGGGCTGCGCAGCGACCACGGTGGTCCCCAGTACGAGCGGCTGCTCGCGGGGCGGGAGCTGGTGTTGCAGCTGCACCGGTTCGAGGTGGAGCACCACCACGGCCCGATCGGCGACCAGGCGGTCGAGCTCGGCAACGGCGTGCTCCTCTGGTTCGGCGACGTCTCCGACTTCGACGCCGTCGTCGCCCGGGCGGCCGAGCTCGACGCCCCGGTCGTGCGGGGGCCGCACCGCAACCCGCCCGAGGGCGAGGGCATGGGGCCCGGCCACCGCGAGATCTGGATCAGCGACCCGGACGGGTACACGGTGGTCGTCGCCAGCCCGGACGGGGAGGCCGCCGAGCCCGCATGATCACCGGTTCGGCGCGAATGCGGCCGGATCTGGCACGGAAACGCGCCGAACCGGCGATCTTGCCACCCGTAGGCTGACGACATGAGCGGGATCACCTTCGTCCCCTTGCGGCGCGCGGACTTCCCACTGCTGGCGAAGTGGCTGAGCGAGCCGACCGTGGCGCGCTGGTGGGACCACCAGACCTCGCCGGAGGCGTTGGAGGACGACTTCGGCGCGGAGGCGGACGGCGCCACGCCGACCGAGGTCTTCCTGGCCTGGACCGAGGGGCGGCCGTTCGGGCTGATCCAGCGGTACGCGGTCGCCGCCTACCCCGAGTACGTGGCGGAGCTGACGCCGGTGTGCCCGCCGCCCCCGGGCGCCCTGAGCATCGACTACCTCATCGGCGAGCCCGACTGCCGCGGCCGCGGGCTCGGCGCCGCGATGATCGCGGCCTTCGTCGCGGAGAGCTGGGCCGCCTACCCGGACGCGAGCGCGGTGGTCGTGGCGATGCACCAGGCCAACGCCGCGTCGTGGCGGGCGGTCGGCCGCGCCGGGTTCCGCCGGGTCGCTGCGGGCGAGCTGACCCCGGACAACCCGATCGACAACCGCGACCACTACGTCTACCAGCTCGACCGCCCGCGGTAGCCCGGGTCGGCGGGCGGCCCGCATCGCAGCGGCTTCGGGGGCGCGCGGGTCAGCGGACGTCGGCGCGGGCGCGGCGGCTGCGCTGCATGCCCCGCACCGAGCGGCGGGCCGAGGTGAGGCCGTTGCGCACCTGGCGCAGCGGCTCGATCTGCGTCGCGAGGTGCAGCTGGTAGCGCCAAGGCGCCTGGTCGCCGCGCCGGTCGAACAGCGAGTACGCCACCCGCACCGGATCCCCGCCCAGCCGCGCGTCGACGTCTTCGAACCAGCTCATGCTGCGCATCGCCATGTCCTGGATGGGGCCCATGGCGGCGCGGCGGCGACGGTCGTAGGCGTCCAGCGCGTCCGGCAGCCGGACGCCGGGGGCGTGCACGGCGTCGGCGAGCGCGATCGCGTCCTGCACGGCCAGCACGGTGCCCGAGCCGATGCCGAAGTGCGTGGTGTGCGCCGCGTCCCCGGCGAGGACGACACGCCCGTGCCGCCAGCTGGCGTTGCGGATCTCCCGGAAGTGCAGCCACGGGGAGCGCCCGATGGTCGCGGGCGGTTCCAGCAGCCGGTGCCCGGACAGCACGTCCGCGAAGACCGACTCCAGCAGGCGCAGCCCCGCCTCCGGCGCCATCCGGTCGAGCCCCAACCCCGTCCAGGTCGACGGCGTGCACTCGACGACGAACGTGCTCGTGCCCCCCGTCGAGGGGTAGCCGTACGCCCACACCCAGCCCGCGGCCGTCCGCTCGAACGCGAACGTGAACGCGCCCAGCACCGCGGACGTGCCGAGCCAGATGTAGCGGTTGCGGCCCGTGGTGATCGTCGGGGCGAACCGCTCGGCGTGCCGCGTGCGCAGCCTGCTGCCGACGCCGTCGGCCGCGACGACGAGGTCGGCGTCGAGCGCGGCGTCGTCGTCCACGGCCTGCCCGTACTCCAGCCGCACGCCCAGCTCGCTCGCCCGGTCGGTGAGGATCTGCTGCATGCGGCTGCGGCTCATGCTGTAGCCGTACTTGCCGCCGAGATGCACGGGCGGCCTGCCGTCGATCCGCACCACCTGCTTGCCCCACAGCATCGAGGCGCCGCGCAGCCTGCGGGCGGAGACGGGGTCGCAGGTGTAGAGGTCGTCCAGGAGCTCATCACCCCACGTGACGCCCCAGCCGTGCGTCGCGCCCGGCGCGTTGCGCTCGATGACCGTGACTTCCGCCCGCGGCGAACGCAGTTTCGAGAGCAGGGCGAAATACAGGCCGGTCGGGCCGCCGCCGATGCATGTGATCTTCATGTTCCGAGCCACCTCCCCGGGAGAGCGGCGACCGTAGCAAGCCCCCGTCCGGCCCGATGGAGGTCATCGGATCGCTACTTTCTGTGATATACCGAGCGCTCCCGCCGCTTCTCCCGCACGGTCCGACGCGCCGTCGTGATCCGTCGCCGCGCCTGCCGCAGCGGCTCCACCTGCGTGGCGAGGTGCAGTTGGTAGCGCCACGGGGCCTGGTCGCCGCGCCGGTCGAAGAGCGACCACGCGACCCGCACGGCGTCGGCGGTGAGGTGCCTGTCGACGTCCTCGAACCACCGCATGCTGCGCATCGCCGCGCCCTGGATCGGCGTGAGCGCCGCGCGGCGACGGCGGTCGTAGGCGGCCAGCGCGACGTCCAGGCCGACGCCCTTCGTGCTGACGCCGCTCAGCGCGTCGGCGAGCGCGATCGCGTCCTGCACGGCCAGCACGGTGCCCGAGCCGATGCCGAAGTGCGTGGTGTGCGCGGCGTCCCCGGCGAGGACGAGGTTGCCCGCGCGCCAGGTGGCGTTGCGGATCTCCTTGAACCGCAGCCACGACGCCGGACCCAGCAGCGGCTCGCCGGACAGGACGTCGGCGAAGATCTCGGCGACCACCCGCAGCCCGTCCTCGGACGCCAGCCCGAGCCCCTCCCACGTCGACGGTGCGCACTCGACGATGAACGTGCTGGTCGCGCCCGAGGACGGGTAGCCGTACGCCCAGATCCACCCGGCGTCGGTGCGCTCGAACGCGAAGGTGAACGCATCGAACACCTTCGGGGTGCCGAGCCAGACGTACTGGTTGCGGCCCGTGGTGACGGTCGGGCGGAACGTCTCGGCCCGCGTGGCCCGCAGGCGGCTGCCGATCCCGTCGGCGGCCACCACGAGGTCGGCGTCGAGCTCGGCAGGGTCGTCGACCGCCTGCTCGTACTCCACGCGGCCGCCGAGCTCGAGGACGCGCGTGGTGAGGACGTCGATCATGCGGCTGCGGTCGACGCAGTAGCCGTACCGGCCGCCGATGTGCACCGGCTCCTGCCCGCCGACCCGCACGACCTGGTCGCCCCAGACCTTGGCGACCGAGCGCAGCCTGCGGCCGCTCACCGGGTCGGCCGCGTAGACGTCGTCGAGGAACTCCTCGCCCCACGTGACGCCCCAGCCCTGCCCGGTGCCGGGCGGGTTGCGCTCGAACACGGTCACCTCATGGCGCGCCGAGCCCAGCCGGGCCAAGAGCGCGAGGTACAGACCGGCGGGGCCGCCGCCTACGCATGCGATTCGCACGATCACTTCCTGTCACCGGATCGGGGAGGGCACGGTATCAACCCTCAGGAACCGACCGCCGCGTGCGGGCGGCGGATGAAGCGCTCCGGGATCGGGGTGCCGGTGCGCCACAGCTCGCCCAGCGCCCGGTCGAACGCGCGCGGGCGCAGCCGGACGAGCCCGCCGCCGGGGTTGTGGGTGATCTCGCCGAAGTAGATGCGGCCGTCGACGTTGTAGAGGTCGATGCGGGCGAACGCGAAGTCGGCGGCGAGCCGCTGCGCCACCTCGAGCATCTCCCCGTAGTTCGGCGGCTGGGCGGGCAGGTCGTCGGCGGCGTCGAACGTGCCCTCGACGGCGAACGCGTGCCAGTCCGGGTGCAGCAGCGTGGAGGTGTGCGCGGAGAAGCGGTCCTGGTCGACGACGACCATGCCGACCTTCCCGTGGAACACGAAGAACTTGTAGTCCGACGGCGGCGCGCCGTCCCTGCCGATGAACCGCTCGACGACCGCCCGCCGCGGCAGCCCGCGGTAGGGCGCCTCCCGCCACCCCGTCCGGTAGAAGTCCGTGGCGAGCCAGCGGCGGACGGTCGCGCGGATGGCGCGCTCGTTCCGCGGGGCGCCCTCCGGCAGCAGGATCGTCATGTTGCACCCGTGCGTCCCTTTGATCACGCATGGCTCAGTTAGCGCCGCCATGTCCAGATCATCCGCGTGGCTGATTACCTGGAGCAGGGGGATCAGGTACCGCTCACCGACCGTGTCGGCCACGTACGACCGAACGGCGTACTTGTCAGCCGTTCGATGTACAAGTGGGGGCTGGTAGGCGAGGTTCTTCGCCGCTGCCATCTGGGCGTATCCCCGTGGTCTTTGCAGGGTGGATACCTCCCCTTGGAAGAGAAGATGCAGGCCAATGGCGTAGAGTCGGGGCGGCAAGCAGCCCAATCGCCGGCCGATTACGATACGAGCAGTAAGCGACATAGTTCGTAGAGTAGTCGCCTGGTCCGGGCGCTCCCCACCGCCTAGATCCCGGCAGATGGTCTAATTTGACTGGTCTGGAGGGGTGATGAACGACGCACCGCTGGTCTCCGTTGTCACGCCCGCGTACAACGTCGGGCCCTGGATCGGGCAGGCGATGGACTCGGTGCTTGGCCAGACGGAGGGCAGGCTCGAGTACGTCGTGGTCGACGACGGATCCACCGACGACACGGCCGCGATCGTCGCCGAGCGCGCCGCCCGCGACCCGCGTCTGCGGCTGGTCCGCACGGAGAACGGCGGATCGGGCCGGGCGCGCAACATCGGGCTCACCGCGACGTCGGCCCCGTTCGTCGCCTTCCTCGACGGCGACGACCGCTGGCACCCCGACTTCCTGCGCACCGCGCTCGCGGCCTTCGACGCCGCGCCGCCCGACGTGGGCGTCACGTTCAGCCACACCCGCGTGCTGCTGGAGAGCGGCCGCGTGGTCGGGATGCGCTGGCAGCCCGCCGGGCCGTGCGACCTCGACCGGCTGCTCGTCGACCACAACCCGCCACACAACGGCAGTGCGCTGGTGCTGCGCCGTTCGTGCTTCGCCGAGGTCGGCACGTTCGACGCGAGCCTGCGCAGCGGCGTCGACTTCGACATGTGGCTGCGCATCGCGGCCAAGTCGGCCACCCCGGTGTTCCAGGGCATCCGCCGCTGGCACGTCGACATGCGGCTGATGCGCACCGGCTCGATCAGCCGCGACCGCTCCGGGCGCTACCGGGCGCTCGAGACGATCCTGGCCGAGTACGCGCCGCTGATGCGCCGCAGCCACCCGGGCCTCGCGTACGTGCGGCCCGCCGTCTTCGCCTACCGCGACGGCCACGACGAGATCGGCGACCGCTGGGCGGCGGAGGCGCGCGCCGCAGGCACGGCGACGCTCGCCAGGGACGTCTGGGGGGTGGCGCTGCTCGCCTGGCACCGGGCCGGACCCAGCGGCCGGGCCCGGCTGCGGGCGGCGCGCGACGCGGCCCGCGGGGGCGTCTATCGAGTGGCGGCGAGGGTCGTCGGTGGCTGAGAACGACATGGACGGCCCCACCGTGCAGGTGCGCGCCCAGCCGGTCCACGGACCCGCCTGGATCAGCACGGTCGACCGGGCCGCGCCGCTGCAGCCGATCTCGGTGGCGGGCCGCTACGTCGCGGCGCGGCTGCTCGTCACGGTCGGCGACGTGCCGGTCGGGATGGCGACCGTGCGGCTCGACCGCGGGCACGCCTCGGCCGAGGCCGTCGGGCGGGCGTTGACCGCCCAGCTCGGACCGCTGCGCCCGGTGCGCCAGCCGCCGCTGAGCGTGCAGCCGGTGACGGCGGTCGTCGCCACCCGCGGACGGGCCAACAGCCTCGCCCGCTGCGTGCGCAGCATCCTCGCGGGCGACCACCCGGCGATCACCGTGCTGGTCGTGGACAACGCGCCCGACGACGACCGCACCGCACAGGTCGTCCACGCGCTGGCCGACCCGCGGGTGCGCTACATCCGCGAGCCGCGCCGCGGCGCCTCCGTCGGCCGCAACCGCGGGCTGTTCGAGGCGACGACGCCGGTGGTGCTGTTCACCGACGACGACACCGAGGTCGACCGGGGGTGGGCCGTCCGCATGGCGGGGGCGTTCGCCGCCGACCCGACGCTCGCGTGCGTCAGCGGGCCGGTGCTCGCCGCCCGGCTCGACACCGAGCAGGAACGCGCCGCCGACACCGCGCTGGCCTGGAACAAGGGGTTCCTGGCGCGCCGGTTCAGCCTGCAGGACCCGCCGCCGGATTCGGCGATCTTCCCGTTCTCGCCGGGCCTGTTCGGCATCGGCGCGAACATGGCCGTGCGCAGCGATTTCGCGCGGGCCGCGGGCGGGTTCGACGAGGCGCTCGGCCCGGGCACGCCCACCCACGGCGGGGAGGACGGCGAGTTCATGATCCGGCTCATCCTGGCCGGGCACGCGGTGGGCTACGAGCCCAGCGCGCTGCTGTGGCACCACCACCGGGTTGACGGCGCGTCGATGCGCGAGCAGCTGCGCGGTTACGCCGTCGGGCTGTCCGCGCTGCTCACGAAGATCGCGCTGGACCGGGGGGCGCGCAGCGCCGCGCTGAAGCGGCTGCCCGCGGCTGTCGCGCAGCTCAAGGTGATCTCCGACCGGGAGGCCGACGCGGGGGTCGGCATGCCGGAGGACACGGCGCGACTGCGGGTCGGCGGCACCCTCCGCGGGCCGGGGGCGTACGTGATGGCCCGCCGCGCCGTCCGCCGGGCGGGCGGCCGGGTGCCGTCGCTGAGCCCGGCCCACCCCCTGCCCGCGCCGCAGACGGTCCCGCAGTAGCCGCTGCGGCCCCCTGCGGGCCCGCCCGCACCACGCACGCCGTCCGCGCCACCCTGCCGTCGAAACGCACCGCGCACCCCGTGGACCGACCGCGCACCCCACCGATGGGGTGCGCCGTCGTGCCGTGGGGTGCGCGGTGGTGGGTGCGGCAGGCTGGGCGCATGGGCGCGGACGTGTGGGTCGTGGCGGGGCCGCCGGGGGCGGGCAAGTCCACGGTGACCGAGCGGCTGCTCGCCCTGCTCGACCCGGTTCCGGCGCTGCTGGACAAGGACACCGTGTACGGCGGGTTCGTCGCCGCCACGCTGGCCGCGGCCGGGCGCCCCCCGGGCGAGCGGGAGGGCGCCTGGTACGACGCGCACATCAAGGTGCACGAGTACGCCGGGCTCGCCGCCCTCACCCGGGAGATCCGCGCCCACGGCTGCCCGGTGCTCGTGACCGGCCCGTTCACCACGGCGATCCACGACGTCGGGCGCTGGGCGGCGTGGGTCGACGAGCTCGGCGGGCCGCCCGTCCGGCTGGTCTGGGTGCGCACCGACGCCGCCACGCTGCGGCGCAGGCTGCTCGCCCGCGGCTCGCCGCGCGACACCGGCAAGCTTGCCGACTTCGACGCCTTCCTCGCCCGCATGCGCCCCGGCGACCCGCCCCCGGTGCCGCATCTGGTCGCCGACAACCGCGACGGCGCCGCCGACCTCACCGACCAGCTCCGGGGTCTGCTGAGGTCGTGAGTGGAAACGAGTGCCAGAGCACTTATTTCCACTCACGGCCGAAGTCCTGCACCCAGTAGATCCCGTAGGTGCCGCCCTGTGCGCTGGCGGCGCCCATCGCGGTGGCCGAGCAGTCGAGGATGTTGGCGCGGTGACCCGCGCTGCCCATCCAGGCGTCCATCACCGCGGCCACGGTCGGCTGGCCCGCGGCGATGTTCTCCGAGCGCGGGGTCGGGTAGCCGGCCGCCTTGACCCGGTCGACGAACGTGCGGCCGTCGGGGCTGGTGTGGCCGAAGAAGTCGTTCATGGCCATGTCCTGCGCGTGGCCCGCGGCCGCGGCGGTGAGCCGGGGGTCGAGCGACACGGCCTTGCAGCCCGCCTTCACCCGCCGGGCGTTCACGAGCGTGAGGATCTGGGCGGCAACCCCTGAGGGGGTTGCGCAGTCGGCGGGGCCGGTGTCGTCGCGGGTCGAGGGGTTCGCGGCGGCGCCGTCCGCGCGCGGGTGGTGGGGACGGCCGCGACCGGGCGGGGCGGCGTGGGCGTCCGGACCGCCGCGGCCGCCTGTGCGGTGGCCTTCAAGGCGACGAGGTCGAGGTCGCCTCCGACGGTGAGGCCGCCGAGCGCAACGGCGGCCAGTGCCGCCGCGCTCAGGGCATGGCGAAGGGATCGCACGGTGGTTCCTCGGGCGCGACGCTTGCGGGGCCCGCCATCCGGGCCGGTGCCCGGAAGGGGGGAGCGGAGCCCTCGGCGTCGCGCTGTGCCGGAAGTGCCCCGCGAACCTACGAGCGGCCAACCGGTCGGGCAATGCACGGCGCGGGCAGCGGTGGCCGGGTGACGGCGAGCGGTGATCTCCGCCGCGGCGATCATCCGAGCGGGCTACCGGCATTGATCCACCCGGCGGGGCGCGGTCGACCTTGAGCGCGGCATGGGGCACGGTGACAGCCAACGACCCGCTCTCGAGGAGGACCCATGGCCCGTCCCGCTGTGTTCGTTCACGGCCTGTGGCTGCACGCCACCAGTTGGCGGCCGTGGCTGGACCTGTTCGCGCAGCGCGGCTACGACCCGGTCGCGCCCGGATGGCCGCACGAGCCGCCGACGGTCGAGGAGGCCCGGGCCCGACCCGACGTCGTCGCCGGGTTGGGCATCGAGGACGTCACCGACCACTACGCGGGCGTCATCGCCGGGCTCGCCGAGCCGCCCGTGATCATCGGGCACTCGTTCGGCGGGCTGATCGCGCAGAAGCTGTTGGGCCGCAACCTCGGCGCAGCGGCCGTCGCGATCGACCCGGCCCAGATCCGCGGGGTCAAGGTGCTGCCGCCCGCGCAGCTGCGGGCGTCCGGGGCGGTGCTGGGCAACCCGGCCAACGCCAAGCGCGCGGTGAGCCTGTCCGCCAAGCAGTTCCGCTATGGCTTCGGCAACGCCATCAGCCGGGACGAGTCGGACGTGCTGCACGAACGCTGGACGATCCCGTCGCCCGCCAAGCCGCTCTTCGAGGCGGCGACGGCGAACTTCGCGGCGCACTCGCCCGCCGCCGTCGACACGCGCAACGCCCGGCGCGGCCCGCTGCTGCTCATCTCCGGCGGGAAGGACCACACGGTGCCCGACTCCGTCACGCGCTCGACGTTCAAGCAGTACCGCCACTCGACCGCCGTCACCGAGCTGCGCCAGTTCCCCGACCGCGGCCACTCCCTGGTCGTCGACAGCGGCTGGCGGGAGATCGCCGACGCCGCGCTGGAGTGGCTGGACAAGGCGCTGCGCACCTCCTGACGGCCGGGCTCGCCCCCGTACCCCACCGCCGACCGCACACCCCACCCGTCGACCGCACACCCCATCGGTGGGGTGCGAGGTGGGTGGGTGGGGTGCGCGGTCGGTGGAACTACGAGGTCGGCGAAGCCGGGGACGTCCTCTCCTCGGCGGGCCCGCTGCGGCCCGGGTGATCACGAGCCTGTCGGGGACCGATGGGCACGCCGTGTGGCTCGGCTGTGCCTGCGCTGTGGGTTGATCCACCAAGATGGGGGGCATGACCGTTCGCTGGGGTGTCGTCGGGCCGGGTCGGATCGCGTCGAAGGTCATCGGGGACGCGCCGCACGTGCCGGGCGCGCAGTTCGTGGCCGTGGCCTCCCGCTCCGCCGAGCGGGCGCAGGCGTTCGCCACCACGCACGGCATCCCCCGCGCGTACGACTCCTACCAGGCCATCCTCGACGACGACGGCGTCGACGTCCTCTACATCGCCACCACCCACCCCCAACACCGGGCGATCGCGCTCGCCGCGCTCCGGGCGGGGAAGGCGATCCTGGTGGAGAAGGCGTTCACGGTGACGCCGGAGGCGACCCGCGAGATCGTCGACCTCGCCACGTCGACCGGCACGTTCGCCATGGAAGCGATGTGGACCCGGTTCCAGCCCGCGGTCGCCCGGATGCGCGAGCTGATCAAAGCCGGGGCGCTCGGCGAGGTCCGGTCGGTGCAGGGGGAGCTGTGCGTGCAGGCGAACCAGGACCCGACCGACCGCTTCTACAACCCGGCCATCGGCGGCGGCGCGGTGTTCGACCTGTCCGTCTACCCGATCTCGTTCGCGCAGATGGTGCTGGGCACCCCGGACATCGTCCACGCGCACGGCGTGCTCACCGACACCGGCGTCGACCTGGAGGAGTCGATGCTGATGGGCTTCCCGGGCGGCCGATCGGCGTCGCTCTTCTGCTCGCTGCGGTGCACGTCGCCGGGCCAGATGCGGGTGTACGGCACCGAGGGCTTCCTCGACGTGCTGCCGCGCTTCCACCACCCGGACACGATCGTGCTGCACCGCCGGGGCGCCGAGCCGGAGACGATCGTCGCGCCGCGCACCGGCGGCGGGTACGCGCACGAGCTGATCGAGGTCACCGAGTGCGTGGCGGCCGGGAAGCCGCAGAGCGACGTGATGCCGTTGGCCGACACCGTCGCCGTGCAGGACGTCATGGGTGACGTGGTGCTGGAGCTGGGGGTGCGGATCGAGGAGGGCCCAGCGCAGCTGTGATCAGCGCGACGGCCGCGTCGGGGGCCTCGTGCTCCCAGATCCGCACGACCCGCCAGCCCGCTTCGGCGAGGCGGCGGTCGGTGGCCCGGTCGCGCTCGACGTTGGTGGAGAGCTTCGCCTGCCACCACGCCCCGTTGTGCCGCGGCGAGGTCGCGTGCTGCGGGCAGCGGTGCCAGAAGCACCCGTCGACGAAGACCACCACCCGGGCACGGGTGAAGACCAGGTCCCCGCGGGCCCGCAGAGAAGGCAGCGGGCGGTGGTCGACCCGATAGCGATAGCCCAGCGCGTGCAGCCGGGTGCGAACGGCCAGCTCGGGGCCGGTGTCCCGGCTGCGCTGCCGCGACATGGCGCGCCGCTTCCCCGCGTCCACCGCCGCGGGTCGTGCCTGGCTACTTCCGCGCACGAGCAACGTGCCCGTTGGTGGCCAGCTGGGACGTCGGCAGGTTCAACACCTCCGCCGCCCGACGGCCTGCCGCGTGCCCGAGGCTGCGGTAGGCCTCGAACTGCTCGTCGGTGAAGATCTGGCGGGCCAGCGAGTGGTGTGGGAACTGCCCGTCGCGGTGGTGGAAGGAGCGCAGGTCCCAGCTCAGGTTCTCGGTCAGCGCCGCCTTGGCGTAGACGAGCCGGGCCTTGTCGCCGTCGGGGTAGCGCACCTCGCCGAGCACGGCAAGGTCGGCGCTGTGCGCGCCGTCGCGGGGCATGGTCGGCGCCGGGTCGAGCGTGATGTCGGCGCCGAGCTCGCTGCGCGCCAGCGCGATCGCGCGGCCGATGTCGCCCGCCGCGCCGTCGGCGTCGGTGCTGGCGTCGAAGCACAGGATCTGGGTGCAGCGCCTGCGCAGGAGCTCGACCAGCCCGAGGTTCTCCCAGTGGCCGCCGTCGGTGAGGTAGATGAACCGGCGCTTGGTGAGCGTGAGCCCGCCGACCGCCTCCCGCAGCACGTACAGCGCCCCCGGCTCCCGCCACCCCTCGACGATCGCCGCCCACAGCCTGCCGAGCCGTCCGGTCGGCGGCTCGGAGCCCGCGTCCCAGCTGGGGTGGCGCGGGTTGCGCACCCACACGCCCAGGCGCACGTTCGTGAGCGCCATCAGCAGCCGCAGCGGCGGGAACGTGAACCGGCCCATCAGCGGGGCGAGCGCCGCCCCGGACACGGCCATGATCGACGGCAGCGTGAGCGCGGTGCCCTTCGGCCCGCGCATCTCCTCGAACCGCGCGGTGTCCTGGTAGGTGAACCGCGGCCCGCCGCTGGCGTCGTGGGTGAACGTGAACGACTCCGCGAACCGGCCCACCGGCACCTCGTCCGACGTCACGTTCACCGCGCAGCAGACGATCAGCTTCGGGATCTGCGCCGCGCGCTCGGCCAGCCGCCGTCCGATCTCGGAGAACGGCAGCGACGTCGTGTACGGCATCGGCTCCGCGACCGGGCGCCCGTTCTCGTCAGAACGACGCTTGACGGCGAACGCGCTGTTCAGGCGCTCGCGGTAGAACAGGTGCAACGAATAGCGCCGGTTGTGCACCTTGATCGCCATCAGCAGCACGACGGCGGCGGCCGCGACGACGGACACGACGCCCCACCCCGTGATCCCGAGGCGGATGGCGTACTCCAGTGACGCCAGCAGCGGCACCCCCAGGAGCGCCCCGCTCGCCAGCACGGCGAACACGAACACGAGCCACCGCGCCCGCGGACGGCGGGCCAGCGGCACCGCCACGACGGCGAGCGCCAACGCGATCAGCAGCCATCCGCCCGCGGCCGCGACCAGGGAGAGCGGCTGGTCGGCGAGGCGGCCGAGCACCGCCCGGGTGCCCGCCCCGTAGAGCGCGGCGAGCCACGGCAGGGCCAGCACCGCCAGCGCGAGCCCGGCCAGCCGGATGCACAGCGCGGCCGCGTTCTCCAGCGAGCTCTCGCCGTAGCCGCGGACCCCCTTGTGCCCGTCGCGCCACCGGGCGCGGGCCACCACCGCCACCGCCGCGAGCACGAAGATCCCCACCCCGTACAGCGGCACCAGCACGAGCGAGGACGGCGGGTGCTGGAGCGTCACCCCGGCCAGGTGCGCCAGCCAGCCCAGCACCTGGCCCGCGACGAAGCCGGAGAGCAGGAACGGCAGGTAGTTGAGGACGAAGCCGTGCAGCACGTTCATGACCAACCAGGTGCGGCCCGCGGTGCCCGGCGCGAGGTAGTTGGTGTTGCGGCGCAGCAGCCGCTCCTCGGGCGAGCCGTGCGCCCACAGCGGGTGGCCGTCCTCGGCCCCGGGCTCGGCGTATGCGTGCGAGATCGTCAGCGCGCTCGCGATGTAGCCGCCGCCCGAGACGGCCGCGAGGTACGACGCGCTGCCCAGCACCCCCTCCTCCTGCAACGCCTGCAGCGCACCGAGGTTGAACGCGGCCGAGCGGATCCCGCCGCCGGACAGCGAGATGCCGATGCGCCGTCCGGTCGGGCGCTCGGCGCAGTACTCCTCGTCGTAGCCGGGGACGGGTTGCGCCGCCCGGGGACTCAGCGCCATCGCGCGTAGCCCAACCGCATGCGGTAGTCGCCGCCGTCCTCGGGGTCGCTGCCGAACGGGTAGGTGGGCAGCTCGCGCTTGTCGCGCAGGTCGTCGAGGGCGTGCTCGAAAAGGTAGCGCGTGAACAGCGGGTGGAAGCAGAGCTCGTCGAGGTCCTCGTGGGCGTTGAGCGCGGAGTCGAACGTGTACTGGAAGCGGGCCTCGTTGTAGCGGGTGGTCGCGTTCACCTTGACGCCCAGCACGCCGAGCTTGATCAGCATGTCCCGGAAGTCGTCGAAGTCCTGCCCGGTGATCTTGGTGATGCCCTCCTGGTTGAAGATCGTGCGCAGCTGCCGGGCGGGGAAGCAGACCGTGAGGCGGTTCGCGAGGCGGCGGATCGCCTGCGCGGCGAACGGGAACGAGCGCCGGTACGCGGCGAAGATCCCGTCGACGATCATGCGCTCGCCGGTCTGCGTGCCGACCCGCACCGCCTCCGGCGTGACCGCCCACGGCGGCGAATCGGGCACCGGCGCCGTGAAGACGTTGTTGAGGATCTCGATCAGGTGCCGCGGCAGGAGCTGCGTGTGGCGCAGCAGGTAGGCGACGGTGTCCTCCTCGACGCCCAGGCCGCCCGTCACCGTCTTCGGCAGGGCGGCCCGCAGCAGCGCGACATCGCGGTTGCTGCCGCCGGGATCGAGCGCCTCCAGCCTGCGCGGGTGGTGGTGCTGCATGAAGAGGCGGTAGCGGCGCCCGGCCAGCCGGAGCAATTCCTCGGCCGTCCAGTAGATCGTCAGGTAGTTGCCGCCGAAGTCCTTCTCCGGGTTGGCGGAGATGCGGTGGATCTCGTCCCAGAGCTCCGAGGGCAGGCACACCTGCAGGTCGAACGGCCGCTTCGCCGTGGTGCGGGCGGCCTTCCCGACGGCGTAGAACAGCCCGGAGAGGACGTTCTCCAGCTCGTCGATCTGGACGTGCAGGTCCTCCAGGTTGTCCATCACGATCATCACCGGGCGGTGGCCCAGCAGCACCTCGCACGCCCGACGGGCCTCGGCGAAGCTCACGCCGCCGCGGGTGAGGCCGCCGATGAGCTCGTCGCGGCCGCGCACGCCCTCGTCGACCACGCGTTCCTCGAGCTCGGCGAGGAATCGGGCGGCGACGCTCGTGGCGTTCTCGCCGTGCGGTTCTCCGGTGAAGTAATCCCACACGATCTGCATCTCGTGCGGCGGATCGTCGGCGCTCGTCGTATCGCAGGCGTGGAACATCGCGACGTGCTCGAACAACGCGAGCCAGATATCGCCCGAGTGTTCCGCGAACACCGGCCCGCGATGGCTCCGGTATTTCTGCAGCAGTGCGGCCATGTCCGCGTAGACCGACGCCGTACCCAACATCCGCCGCGGCGCCGCGCCCGCCCGGAACGCGGCCCCGCGCAGGAACGCGGTCTTGCCCGCGCCCTTGCGCCCGATGAGGTACGTCCGCGGGGTGGCGCTGAAGGCCTGGGCGTAAATGCCGTTGCTGCGGTCGAACAATTGGTCGTATTCGGACGGCTCAGCCCGCAATAATGTCTCGGAGTCGCGTGGCCCGAATGGCTCTCGGGCGGTCAGGATCTCGGTGAGCAAATGTCCTCCGCACCCTCGGCAGTGGTCACTGTAACGCCGAGTGGTGACGGGCTCGCCGTGATACCCCTTTGGGTTAACTCCCCGCGCCGCGCACCCGATCCCGACTCGCCGATCGCCGCTGGTCGACTTCGGCCGTGGCCACGATGAGTGACAACGAGCCCGCGCAGCGGATGCGGAGGTACTCGACCGGACCGCTCGCGCTCGGCAGGTCGAACCGGCCGAGCACGACGGCAGGACGAGCGCAATCAGGGCAGGTGACAGTGCTGGACATCGCGGATCCCTCGGCTCGCGGCGATCGGTCCGGGCGAGACCTCGACACCGTCGGGGAGGGAACGTCCGGGTCTCCATTCTGCACAGACGGTCAACGATGGAACACACCGGGTGATACCGGTGGCGGAGCGTGACATTCCGCGGCGGCCCACCCGCCCCAATCGGGCGACGCCCTGCTCGGTGCTCGCCCGATCAGGCGCTACCGTCGCCCCATCGCCGCACACCCCCACGCCTCCCGGCGCGCCATCGCCACCCCCGCAGGCCGCGCCGTGTCCGGCGCCCTGCACACCGGCGCCACCCCATCCGGCCGCGCCACCCCACCCGGCTCCGCGACCCCACCGGGCCGCGCCTGCCGTCGTGGCCGCGCCACGGGGGGTGGCCGCGCCGCCGCTCTCGCCGCATGCCTCGCGCTGGCCGCATGCGCGGGGCCCGGACCCGTCACGACGACAGCCGCCACCGCCGCGGCGGGTGCCGCGACCCGATCCCCCACCGCGACCCCATCCGCCACCGCGACCCCATCCGCCACGGCGACCCCATCCGGCACCGCGGCCGTCCCGCCGAGCGCGGCTGCTACCGCCGCACCTTCGACCGGCTGCACCAACGGCCCGTGGAACTGCCCGCAGCAGCAGCGGTTCGCCGCGGTCACCGCGTACGCCCACCACACCGTCGGCGCGCACGGCTACCTGTCGGTCGTGTTCACCGACCGGGTCACCGGCGCGACCTGGCGCAGCGGTGATGCGACCCACCCCGGCTGGACGGCTTCCACCATCAAGCTGGCGATCGCCGCCGACCTCCTGCGCCGCGACCGAGCGGGCCAGATCACCCTGAGCGCGCCCGACCGGCACGACGTCGCGACCATGCTCAACTTCTCCGACGAGGCCGCCTCCGACCGGCTCTGGAAGGCCTACGGCGACGACGCGATGCTCGGCCGCTTCCGCACCGAGTTCGGCATGGCGGGCCTGCGCTTCGTGCCCGGCTTCACCCCCCGCACGTACTGGGGGTTCGTCAAGTGCACGGCCGACGACCTCGCCGCCCTCATGCGCTACGTCCTGACCAGCGCCGATCCCGCCGACCGCGGCTACCTCGTCGGCGCGATGCGCGGTGTCGCACCCAACCAGCAGTGGGGGGTGTGGGGAGCCGGGCCCGCACAGCGGCCGGGGAACAAGGACGGCTGGTCCTTCGAGTCCGACCCCTACGGCAAGCACTGGGTGACCGACACCGTCGGCTTCGCTGGGCCGGACGAGCGCTACGCCGTCGCGATCATGTACCAGGTGGGTCCGACGGGCTCCCTGGCCGACGGGGTGCACGCGGTCAGCGACGTCGCCGCGCTCCTCTTCGGCGCACCCGTCCCGGCACGCATCACGGTCCCCGCCCCCGACGGCTGACCCCGTCGTCGCACCACCACCGCGGCCGCACGGGGTGCCGCACGACGGCACCGGCATTGCGGTGCCCGCACCGGCGTCCCGGCGATTGTGCAGGCACAGCGATGCCCGTGCGGCCACCGCGCTACCGATGCGGTCGGCACGCCACGCCAGATCAGTGCGGCCACCCGCGTGCGGCCACCGCGCTACCGATGCGGTCGGCACGCCACCCGTGCGGCCACCGGGATGCAGGTGCGGCCACCACGCCACCGGCGCGGCAACAGCGCCACCGGTTCGGTCGCCACGTCCCCGGCGCGGATCGGGACGAGCCGCACCACAAGCAGGTGCCGACCGTCGTCAAGTGCGGACAGCAGCGATCACCGGCGCGCATCCCGGGGCGCGGAGTGCGCATCCGCTCGCCGCGCTGATCGGCTTCCCCCGCCCGCGGGCGCGGTGGGGAAGACTGGGCCGATGGCGGATCGCGTGGCGGTGGTGACGGGAGCGGGCTCCGGGCTTGGTCGGGTGGTGGCGCGGGCGCTGCTCGACGCCGGGTACGGCGTGGCGCTGGCGGGCAGGCGGGCCGACGCGCTCGACGCCACCGCCGACGGCCATCCCGACGCGCTGGCCGTGCCCACCGACGTCGGCGACCCCGCGGCAGTGGACGCCCTGTTCGCCGCCGTGACCGAGCGGTTCGGCCGGGTCGACCTGCTCTTCAACAACGCGGGCATGTTCGGCCCATCCGGCACACCCGACGAGATCGACGTGCAGGCGTGGCTCGACACCGTCGCCGTCAACCTCACCGGCTCGTTCCTCTGCGCCCGCGCGGCGTTCGGGGCGATGCGCGCCCAAACCCCGTCCGGCGGCCGGATCATCAACAACGGCTCCATCTCCGCGCACGTCCCCCGCCCCGGCAGCGCGGCCTACACCGCGACCAAGCACGCGATCACCGGCCTCACCCGCTCGCTCTCGCTGGACGGCCGCCCCTACAACATCGCCTGCTCGCAGATCGACATCGGCAACGCCGCCACCGAGATGACCTCGGCCATCGCCACCGGGGTCCGCCAGGCCGACGGCTCGGTGCGCGCCGAGCCGACGTTCGACGCCGCCCACGTCGCGTCCACCATCGTCCACATGGCCGGTCTGCCGCTCGACACGAACGTCCAGTTCATCACGATCATGGCGACGACCATGCCGTTCATCGGACGCGGCTGAGCGCCTGCCCGGTCCGGCCGGAAACTGTCGGTGCCGTTCTCTACTGTGGGGTGCACCGCAGGACACAGGGGGAGGACATGACCGCCACGGAAAGTGCGCTCGCACCCCAACTGGAGCGCTTCCGGGTCGAGCTCACGGGCTACAGCTACCGCATGCTCGGCTCCAGCCACGACGCCGAGGACGCCGTCCAGGAGACGATGGTCCGGGCGTGGCGCAGCTACGACAAGTTCGAGGGCCGCTCGTCACTTCGGTCGTGGCTCTACCGCATCGCCACCAACGTGTGCCTCACGATGCTGGAGAGCCGCGGCCGCCGGGCCCGGCCGATGGATTTCGGCTCGGCCAGCACTCCCGAGCCGTCGTCGCTGGGCGATCCCATGGGTGAGGACACGTGGCTGCAGCCGGTGCCCGATGCCATGGTCGTGCCGGTCGACGGTGATCCGGCCGACGTGGCCGTGGCGAAGGAGACGATCCGGCTCGCGTTCGTCGCCGCGCTGCAGCACCTGCCTGCGCGTCAGCGCGCGGTGCTGATCCTGCGCGAGGTGCTGCAGTGGAGCGCGGCGGAGACGGCCGAGCTGCTCGGCACCACCGTCGCGTCGGTCAACAGCGCGCTGCAGCGGGCACGCGCCACGCTCGGCGAGCGCGAGCTCGACACGGTGGGCGAGATCGGCGCCGAGCAGCAGGAGCTGCTGGATCGCTACGCCGACGCCTTCGAGCGCTACGACATGACGGCCCTGGTCGGGCTGCTGCACGACGACGCCGTGATGTCCATGCCGCCGTACGCGCTGTGGCTCACCGGCACCGACGACATCGTCGCCTGGCACATCGGCCCGGGCGCCCCGTGTGCGCGCTCGAAGATGGTGCCGGTCACGGTCAACGGCATGCCGGGGTTCGCCCAGTACAAGCCCGCCCCGGACGGCGAGGGCTACGTGGCGTGGGCGATCCAGGCCCCGGAGATCCGCGGCGACAAGATCGTGCGGCTCAACGCGTTCCTGGACGTCGAGGCGCTGTTCCCGATGTTCGGCCTGCCGCTGACGTTGGAGGGGCCGACGGCAGGCTGAAGAAGATCATCGGGTTCACCGTCGTCCCGCGGGCGCCGGTGATACCGAGTTCGGCGCGCACGTCGTCGAGGGCGGCGAGCGTGGCGGGCGCGTGGCGGCGTGCGGCAGTGAACCACACCGTGTCGTGCGCGGCGAGCCAGCGCAACACCTCCGCGCCCTCCGACCACGGACGGGCCCGGCGCCCGTGGAACACGTCGTGCACGCTCACCGGGGTGCCCGCCGCCACCAGCGGAAACAAGTGCGCGAGGTACCAGCGGGCGAAGCGGCGCCCGTGGTCGGCGTCGACGAAGAGGTAGCCGATGTCCGGGGGCACGGCGGCGAGGTTCGCGGCCGCGTCACCCGCCACGAACGTCCACCGGTCGGCGGCGAGCTCGGCGGGCACGTTGCGCAGCACCGTGTCGACGCGGTCGAACGAGTGCAGGTGGCCGCCGCCGTTGTCGCGGATTGCCGACAGGATCCACGTGGTGGACCAGCCGTGGAACGTGCCCAGCTCCATCACCGTGTCCGGCCGGTGGTCGCGTAGCGCGAGATAGGTCAGCTCGGCCTCGACGTCGTCGAGCTGCGGGGTGACCCGCTTCGCGGCGAGGAAGGCGCGCTGCTGGTCGATCACCGCGCGCAGGTCGTCGGCGTAGGTGCGGTACAGCCCGGTGGCGTGCGCGAGGTCCACCCGCGCAGGCTACGAGCCCGCCCCACCACGCACCCCAGCCACCACGCACCCCGCGCCCTGACCGCGCACCCGTGGGACGACCGCGCACCCGTGGGACGACCCGACCGCACACCCCGCGGCCTGACTGCGCACCCCACCAGACGACCGCACACCCCACCGATGGGGTGCGCGGTGACCCCATGGGGTGCGAAGTCGGCTTCGGGGCGGGCGCGGCGGGGCGGGGCGGGGCGGCGGGGCGGGGCGGGGCGGGGCGGCGGGGCGGGGCGGGGCGGGGCGCAGCGCAGCGGCGCGGGACGGTCTCCATCTGAGACGGCTACCGCCGCACGCCCACGCCACACTGCGGAGATGCTCACCATGCGGGTGATCCGTCTCGTCCTGCACGCCCAGACCCGACAGCCGGTGTTGGTGCTCGGCGAGGCGGACGGCCGCCGGTGTCTGCCGGTCTTCCTGCGCAAGCCGCAGGCCGACGTCATCGCGATCGGCCCGCGCGGCGAGGAGGACCCGCTGCTCCCGCAGGACGTGCTCATCCCCATCCTGCGCGGCCTCGGCCACACGCTCGACAGCGCGGAGATCACCGGCCTCACCGACGGCGTGTTCAGCGCCGACCTGGTCTTCGACGGCGACAAGCGCATCCCGGTGCTGCCCAGCGACGCGCTGGCCGTCGCGGTGCGGGAACGGTTGCCGATCGCCGTCGCCGACACGATCCTCGACGAAGTGGGCCAGCCGGTGGAGGACCTGTTCCCCGACGGCACCGACGCGCCGCCCGAGCAGCAGCTGGAGGAGTTCCGCAGCTTCCTCGACGAGGTGTCACCCCACGACTTCGGCGCTCCGCCGGACCGCTGAGCGCGCCACCACGGCCCCCGCCGCGGCCGCGACGAGGCAGGCCACCGCGCCCAGCACCAACCCCGCCCGGCCGCCGAAGTACTGCACGACCACGCCCGCGATCGGGCCGCCGATCGGCGTCGACCCCAGGAACGCCACCGCCCAGAGCGCCATCACCCGCCCGCGCATCTGCGGGTCGGCGGCCAGTTGCAGGGTGCTGTTGCCCGTCGAGAGGAACGCCACGCTGAACGCCCCGACCAGCGCCATCCCGACCAGCGCGACCGGCAGGGTCGGCGCCGCGGCCGTGCCCAGCATCGCCAGGCCGAACAGGGCGGACGCCACGACCAGCGCGGGCATCCCGGTGCGCCCCCACCCGGCCACGTAGAGCCCGCCGACCACCGCGCCGAGGCCCATCGCCGCGGTGAGGAAGCCGTAGGTGCGGGCGTCGCCCGCGAAGGTCTGCTGCGCCAGCACCGGCAGCACCACCTGGAACTCGTACGCCAGGCAGCCGACCAGCGCCATCATCAGCAGCGGTACGGCGAGCGCGGGCGTGCGCCGCACGTAGGCCAGACCCTCGCGGAGCTGACCCGGCGCCCGCGGGGTGGGGTCCGAACGCAGCAGCGCCGCCGTGTCCAGGCGCACCAGCGAGGCCACCACCGCGACGAAGCTCGCCGCGTTGAGCAAGAAGCACAGGCCGATGCCGCCCAGGCTGATCACGATGCCCGCGATGGCCGGGCCCACCACGCGGGCGACGTTGACGATCACGGAGTTGAGGCTGACCGCGTTGCGCAGGTCGTCCGGGCCGACCATCTCCAGCACGAACGACTGCCGGGCCGGGTTCTCGAAGCAGTTGTCGAGCCCGAGCAGGAAGGCCAACACGTAGACGTGCCAGAGCGCGACGACGCCGGTGATCGTCAGCACGCCCAGCGCCAGTGCGAGCACGCCCATCGCGGCCTGCAGGCCGATCATGAGGCGGCGCTTGTCCATCCGGTCGGCGACGACGCCCGCGTACGGGCCGAGGAGCAGGGTCGGGAGGGTCTGGAGGGCGATGACGGTGCCGAGCGCGGTCGCCGAGCCGGTGAGCTCCAGCACCAGCCACGACTGCGCGATCGACTGCATCCAGGTGCCCGCGAGCGAGACGGCCTGGCCACGGGTGTAGCGACGGTAGTTCGGGTTGGCCAGCGACGAGAACGCCTGACGGCCGACTTGGGAGAGCGTGGTCAATCGGGGTCCTTCTGGGGTTGTGCGGTGAGGAGTGCCGCGGCGAGCGCCTCGATGGCGGGCAGCGCGTCGAGCAGACCGGCGGCGTGTCCGTCCGGCAGCCCGGCGAGGTGCTCGGCCAGCAGCCGGGTGCGCTCCTCGCGCACGTGCTGCTGCAGCTCCCGGCCTGCGGTGGTCGGCTCGACGAGGGCGGCGCGCCGGTCGTCCGGATCGGGCCGCCGGTGCAGCAGGCCCGCGTCCTCGAGCTTGCCGACGATCCGCGAGAGCATCGTCGGGTTGATGCCCTCGATCTCGGCCAGTTCGGTGATCCGCACCGGGCCCAGCCGGGCGGCCGTGGCCAGCACGGACGCTTGCGTGCCGGTGAGGCTGTGCCCGCGTGACTGCCGGTCGAGCACCCGCGCGATGCGGGTCAACGCGATGCGCAGCCGGGCGACGTCCTCGGCGTCGAGCGCGGTCACGGTGACTCCTCTAATAATTGCCTATTGGCAAGCATATATCTTGGGACGGCATACTGCAACGTGTGGAAGCCGACGCCCGGGCCCGACCGCCCGCCGCCGCAGGTGTGCTGGTGCTCGACGCCGACGGGCACGTCCTGATCCTCGAGCCGCTGCACCACGCGCGGTGGGAGATCCCCGGCGGGGCCTTGCGGCACGGGGAGTCGCCGCGGGCGGCCTGTGCGCGGGCCCTGCGCGAGACGCTCGGGCTGGAGCTGGCGCCGGGGCCGCTGTTGACGGTCGACTGGACGACGCGGACCGGCGAAGAGGGGGCCCACTTCCTCTTCGACGGCGGCGCGCTCGACGACGACGGGCTCGACGCGCTCGTGCTCTCGCCCGAGGTGGAGTCGTGGGCGTGCGTGCCCGCCGAGGAACTGTTCGTGATGCTGGCGCCAGAGCGCAACCGGCAGGTCAGCGCCGCGCTCGGTGCCCTGGCCGCAGGCGAGACGTGGTACCTGGAGAACGGCACGCGCGCCTGAGCCACGCCCGCACGGCCGCCCCGGCCACGCCACCCGCGGGTCGACTTCGCACGTCACGGCCTTCGCACCCCCGCCGGCGGGGTGCGAAGTGACAGCAAGGGGTGCGGAGTCGGCTGGGTGGGGCGGCGGTTGGGGCGGCGTGGTCCGGTGGGGCAGCGCGACCGGGTGGGGCGCACGCCTCGGGCAGATGCGCCTGCCGCCCCGCGACGGGCCCGCGTGCGCCCCGCGGGTCAGAAGCGGCCGCCGCCCCCGCGGCGAGGGCCGTCCCCGCCGCCGAAGCCGCCCGACGAGCCACCCCCGAAGCCGCCACCGAAGCCGCCGCCCCGGCCGTAACCGCCGCCGTAACCGCCGCGGCCGCCGGAGAGGCCGCCTGCCAGGATGCCGCCGAGAACGAGGCCGCCGAGCTCGCCCGCCAGTCCACCCATACCGCCCGCCGCACCGCCGCCCCCACCCATGCCGCCCGCCCCGCCGCCGCCCGCGGACCAGCGCGAGACGTCCGACCGGGCGAGGTCGAGGGCCCGGCGAGCCATCGCGTCGGCGGCCTGGGCTTCGGCGAGCGCGGTGGCGGGGGCGACGCCGTCGGCCTGGGCCTGGGCGAGGTGGCGCTGGGCCTCGGCGAGCCGGGTGCGGGCTTCCGTGCCGACGGCGCCGCGCCTGCTGCCGATGAAGTCTTCGGCCGCCGCGACGGCCGGGCGCGCCGTGAGCAGCGCCTGGTCCCGAGCGGCGGCGGCGCGGCGGGCGGCGGCCTGGGCGTCGCGGGCGGTGACGAGCCCGCGGTCGAGCGCGCCGTCGGCCTCGTCGATGAGGCGCAACGCCGCCATCGGGTCCGGGGGTGTGGCGTTCTGGGCCGCGGTCGCCGACGCCAGCGCGGCCTCGGCGCGGGCGACGAGCGCGGCGAGATCGCCGGAGTCGGCGCCCAGGTCGCCCTCGGTGAGCAGCGCGCGGGCTTCCGCAACATCCTGCTCGGTCTCGGCGCGGGCGGTGGCGATGCGCTCGCCCGCGGCGGCCAGGTCGGCGCCGAGGCGGCCGAGCCCGTCGAGCAGCGCCTCGGCCTGGGTCATCGCCGCCTCGGCGGCCCGGCCCGCGACGACCGCCGCGCTCCGCCCACCGAGCCCGGGTGAAACGGCAGCGGAGGATCCGGTGGGCGTGGACGCGGCGCCGGGCGGGGTCGAGGACGCCGTCCCGCCGGGCGGGGTGGAGAGCGCGGTGCCGCCGGGCGCGGTGGGCGGTGCGGCACCTCCGGGCAGGTCGGAGGGTGGGGCCGCGGGGGCGCCGTACGGAGTGGTGGGCGCCGCGCCCCCGGGCGGGGCGGAGGGCGGAGCGGAGGGCGCGCTGCCGCCGGGGCCGTCAGGCGCAGTGGAGGGCGCGGTGCCGTCGGGCGCCGCGGAGCCCGGGGCGGCGAGGGCCGCGCGGGCCTCGGCCAGCTCGGCCGCCGCGCCGGTGAGGAGCCTGCGGGCCTGGTCGAGGTTGCCCGCGGCGGGCTCCCAGGACCCCGGCGCGTATTGCCGCTGCAGCTCCGCCCACGCCGCCTCGGCCTCGGGCAGCCGGGCGTTCGCCGCGTCCAGCCGGTTGGCCAGGCCCGCGAGGTAGTCGGGCGCCGTGGCCTCCAAGTTCCGGAGCTTGTCGAACGCCGCCACCTGCGCGTCGAGCCGATCGTCCGCCGACCGGCAGACCGTGATGATCTCGGCCAGCATGCGGCGCTTCGTCGGCTCGTCCTCGGGGATGTCGTCGTCGAGCTGCTGGCGCAGCGTGAACCCGCGCAGCATCTCCCCGCGCGCCGCCTCCAGGGCCGCGGCGAACTCCGCCACCGCCGCGTCGCCGAAGTGCGCCCGCGCCGCGGAGAGCTCCAGCTCGGAGCGGCGGACGGCGTCGTCGACGTCGAGGAGCGCCTGGCTGCCGCGGTAGTCGAGGTCGTCGGTCGGGACCTCGGCGAACTCGCCCGACTCGGGCGCGGGTGACGCGGGGGGCGCCTCCTGACCGGCCGTCCGACGACGTCGCCGTCGCACCAACAGGTAGCCGCCGACCCCGACCACGGCCACCCCGCCGACGATCAGGCCCCCGAGCCCGGCACCCCCACCGCTGGACGACGCGCCGCCGGACCGCAGCCCGTCGGCCAGCCCGACCGCGGCGCCCGCCCAGTCGTTCGCGGCCAGGAGCGGTTCGACGTCCTTGGCCGCGATCGCGTCGGTGGTCTGCTGGCTCAGCGGGAAGCCCTGCGCGTAGGAGACGTGGTAGGCCCGGTCCTGCGTCGCGACGGCGAACAGCACGTCGGTGCGCCCGAGCTGGGACAACTCGGCGGTGCGGTTCGCCCACGCGTCGGTCTGCGCGCCGTCGAACGACTGCACGTAGACGACGAAGAGGTCGTAGCCCTTCTCGGCGCGCAGCCGGTCGACCGCCTGCTGCACCCGCGCCTTCGCCGCCGGGTCCAGCACGCCCGCGCGGTCGGTGACCCGGTCGGCCAACCGGAAGGGCGCATCGGCCGCGGCGACCCCGACGCCCGCCAAGAAGAGGAGCGCGACGACCACCAGCAGCCGGACGAGTCGGTTCACAGGGATCATCGTGCTCCCGTTCTCAGCGGACGAGCACGTCGGCATGCCCGTTGCGGCGACACCAACTGATCAGGTAGCGGGCGTGCTGGCCGCACCACCGGTACACCGTCTGCGTGGTCAAGGGCAGCTCGTCGGTGTGCTCACCGCGCTCCCGGATCAACGGGCCGAGGTACTTCTCGGCCACCTTCACGGCGGTGTTGCGCGAGCACTTCGCCGCCGCGGCCAGCGTGTCGTGGTTGGCCGCCCGACCCGCCGCGATCGCGCCCGCCATCCGCGCCGCCGTCTCCCCGCGCCGCCCGCCCATGAACCACCGGTGCAGCGTCGGCTCGGCGGGCGGTGCCATGGCCAGCTGACGCCCGGCCGCCACCTCGCGCAGCACCGTCGCCATCGCCGGGATGCCGCCCGACTTGGGCACCGTGCCCGCCACGCCCTCGCGGGCCACGGCCTCGTCGAGGTGGTCGCGCTCGGCGTTGTGGCCCTGCAGCGCGAACAGGACGGGCGCGGGCCTGCCGAGCCGCTGCACGATGTCGAGCACGTCGAGCCCGTCGAACGCGAACTCCAGGTCGACGTGCTGCCAGGTGAGATCGGTGAGCACGACGTCGTAGCGCAGGTGATCGGCGATCGCGGACCGCACCGCGGCCTCGTCCACCGCGACGGTCACGAGCCCCGGCCCGAACGCCTCCCGGAACGCGGGCGCGACGAGGCCGCCGAGCTGTGACGCGATGAGCACCCGCACCCCGGACCCGTCCATGCCGCGATCCTGGCCGCGTTCTGCCCATTAAGACAAGTTCTGGTACGCCGTGTCACGTCCCGGACGGGTCCTGGGCCGCGAATCCGACTGATGGACTTGCCCTCGGGATGATCTGGCCACACACGGGTACGGATGACCACTCCCCGCGCACGGGGAAAACCTGATTGGGTGTCCTCCGGGGAGGGGACCCCTGACGGCGGTGGTGGACGGGCACGTCCGCCACCGCCGTGGTGGCTCGGAGCCCATGCTCGCTCCGCAAGCTCCGCTCAGTACCGGAACCGCAACCCGGCCAGCACGTCGTCGATCTCCATGGTCTGCGCCGCGGCGGCGTCCGAGCGCCGCACCGCGAGGAACGCGCCGAGCACCTCCGGGCCGAGTGCGTCGGCGACCCGGGAGTCCTGCAGCGCGGCCTCCTGCTCGGCCTGCGTGCCGGGCAGCGCGGCGATGCCGTGTTCGGCGCGCTCGTCGTCGGACCACGTGCCGGGGTCGGCCTGCACGGGCGGGGGCAGCTCCGCCTGCTCGGCGATGCCTGCGGCGCCCGCGGCGAGCACGGCGGCGAGCGCGAGATAGGGGTTGGCCGACGCGTCCGACGTCTTCAGCTCGACGTTCGCGTGCTCGGCCCCGAGCAGCGGCGAGCCGGGGATGTAGCGCAGCGGCGCCTCCCGGTTCTCCACCCCCCAGAACGCGTACGCCCCGGCGAAGTAGCCCGGCCGCAGGCGCGTGATCGAGCCGAGGCTGGGCGCGGTGACGGCGGCGACGGCGGGCAGGTCGCGCAGGATCCCCGCCACGTACGAGCCGGGCCCGCCTGCCAGCAGGTTGACCCCGTCGCGCCAGATGGAGGAGTGGATGTGCCAGCCGTTGCCCGCCATGTCCAGCGCGGGCAGCGGCGCGAACGACAGCTGCAGGCCGTGGTGGTCCGCGGCGGCGCGCAGGGTCTGGCGGGCGAGCAGCTGGCGGTCGGCCGCGGTGACCGGGTCGGCCGCGGCGATGGACAGCTCCATCTGGGCGGGGCCGTACTCGGCGTGCAGCTGGCCGAGCGGGACGCCGTTGGCGGCGCAGTCGCGCAGGACGTCGGCGACGAACCCGTCGATCGGCACGAGCGCCTGCGGGCTGTAGGCGGGGCCGTGGTGCGCGGGCTCGAACTCCCCGGTCGTCACCGTGAACTCCATCTCGTAGCCGACCTGCGCCGTGAGCCCCTGCTCGGCGAGCGCCGCGACCTGCCGCTCCAGCACGCCGCGCTGGTCGTAGGGCCACGGGCTGCCGTCCGCGCCGACCTGCCGCCCCGGCACCCAGGCCAGCGCGGGCTGCCCGGCGAGCGGCGTGAGCGCCTCCAGCACGGGGATCAGCCGCACGTCCCCGGACGGCGTGGACAGCGGCTCGTGCGCGAACGTGATGGCGTCGTGGCTGTCGAACACGGCGAACAGGGTCGTGATCCCCACGCCGATCTCCGCCACCCGTCCGAGCGCCGCCACCGGCACCGTGCGCGAGCGCGGGATGCCGTTGTTGTCGGCCCAGTGGATCGTCACGCCTGCGACGCCGCGGGCGGCGAGGTCTTCGGCGAGCTGCTGCGCGTCGGTCATGGCGCCTGTTCGTAGCAGCGATCACCGATGGAGGGAAGGCCGTCCTGGAGGTAGACAGTGACGCGTCGACCTCCGAGACTGCATGCAGCTCCGGCGTTCCGACGAGTGCGGGAGGCACGACGATCAAAGATCACATGTGCGCGCCCGACACCGCGCAGGCCGCAGGCGAGGAGTACCGCTGTGCCTGCGGCAAGCGCTGGGTCGCCGTGCGCCAGCGGTGGTGGAGCCGCCACCTGCGCTGGGAGCGGGTACTGTTCGCCGCCCCGGCCAATAGCTCCCGCAGCGCGACGCAGCGGGGACGACACCCACGAGAGCCTGCCTGACGTGCCGACGCCACCCCTTCGGACGCGATTCGTCCTGGTCGCCTCCGTCGCCGCCGTGGCGCTGGCCGCGGCGGCGATTTGGATCGGGCTGACCACGACCGACGCCTCCGCTTCGGTGCGGCTCGAGGCCGTCTCCCAGGCCAGCCCGCGGGCGTACACGGCCCCCGTCGGCAAGGACCGCACCGACGTCATGCCGCCCGCGAACCCCGGCGGTGACCGCCGCGGCGACAGCCCCGGCCTGTACGGGTACGTCGACGGCGCCTGCGACCCCACGGCGTTGGCGGCGGCGCTGCAAGCCGCCGGCCGCGCCGAGGCCTGGGCGCGCGCCGACGGCCGCGCCGACGGCGACGCCGCCGCCCTGATCGCCTCGCTCACCCCGCTCGTGCTGCGCGCCGACGTGCTGGTCGACGAGCACGAATGGACGGGCTCAGCGGACTCGACCTACCCCGCCGTGCTGCAGGCGGGCACCGCCGTGCTCGTCGACGACCGTGGCCTGCCCCGGGTGCGCTGCACCACCGGCAACCCGCTCGACCCCCCGGACGACGCCTTGGGCGACGACATCGCGGGCACCCCGTGGCGCTGGTTCGCGCCGTCGGCCGTCGCGACGGTCAATCCCGCCGACCGCCCGCTGGCCGCCTTCCCCGCGATCGACCTGAACAGCGGGGCCGCAGCCCAGATACCGGCCCGGCACTGAAAGATACTGACGAGTAGGCAACAGTTTCCTACCCCCCTCCGTGGGATGACCTCCCCACGGCGTGGATCCCGCCGGACGCCTCCGATCGGCACCATTCTCCCTAATGTTGCGTCTCCGTGGGAGGACGTCCGATGTGGACCCCGAGCTTTGCACCCGTTCCGACGGTCTCCGTCGTCGTTCCCGCCTTCAACGAGGCCGAGAACATCGCGCTGCTCTTCCGGCAGCTCGGTGACTCGCTCCCCGCGGGCGCCGAGGTGATCGTCGTCGACGACAGCACCGACGAGACACCGGAGATCGTCCGCGCGGTCGCGCCGACCATGCCCTTCCGGGTCGTGCTGATCCACCGCGACGAGCCTTCGGGCGGCCTGGGCGGCGCGGTGGTCGAGGGCCTGCGCGCCGCCGCGGCCGAGTGGGCGGTCGTCATGGACGCCGACCTGCAGCACCCGCCCGCCGTCGTGCCGCAGCTGCTCGCCGCCACCGAGGGTCACGACCTCGTCGTCGCGACGCGCTACGCGCCCGGCGGCAACGGCGACGGCCTCGGCAGCTCGTACCGGCACGCGGTGTCGCGCGGCGCCAAGCGGTTCGCCATGAGCCTGCTCGGCGGCCCGGTCGCCGACATGACCGACCCGCTGAGCGGCTTCTTCGCCGTCCGCCTCGCCGCACTCGACCTGGACCGGGTGAACCCGGTCGGCTACAAGATCCTGCTCGAGCTGGCCGTGCGCTGCGGGCTCACCCGCTTCGCCGAGGTGCCGTTCACCTTCGCCCCCCGCCACGCGGGCGAGTCGAAGTCCACCCTCCGCGAGGGCCTGCGCTTCCTGCGCCACCTGGCGATGCTGCGCAGCGCCACGCCGCGCCGCGCGATCCGGCCCGCCACCGCGCCCTTCGACGGCGACCGACGACGCGATGAACGTCCTGATCATCACGAGCGAGGCCCCGCCGATCGTGTCGGGCATCTCCCGCTGCGTCGACCGGATCACGAACGGGCTGCGCGACCGCGGCCACCGCGTCGACGTGCTCTCCTCGGTGCAGATCCCGCGGCTCGTGCTCGGCGAGTACCGCTTCAGCGCCCTGATCGCCTACTGGCGTCACATCTCGCGCCTGATCGCCGACTACGACGTGGTGAACCTGCACGGGCCGGTCCCGACGATGAGCGACGTCGTGCTGCTCCTGGCGGGCGCGCGCCGCAGCGTCCCGATCGTCTACACCCACCACTCCGCGCTCTCCGTGCGCGGCGCCGAGACCCTCTCCAAAGTCTACAACAGCATGCACCGCTTCCTCAGCGGCCGCGCCGACGCGATCATCACCAGCTCCGAGGCCTACGCCGACGACCAGCGTCGCCCCGACGGCCCGCCGGTCGAGACCATCCCGTGGGGTGTGGACCTGCGGCCGATGCCGCTGCGGCCGGTGGCGCCGCGAGCGTCCGCTGCGCGTGCTGTTCGTCGGCCAGATGCGCCCCTACAAGGGCCTGGACTGGCTGATCCCGGCCGTCGCGGGCCGCGCGAACCTCGAGCTCACCCTGATCGGCGACGGCCCCGGCCGCGCGGACTACGAGCGCCTCGCGGGCGACGCCACCAACGTCACCTTCACCGGCCGGGTCGACGACGACGAGCTCGCCACCGCGTTCGAGCAGCACGACGTCGTGGTGCTGTGCTCGGTCACCCAGGCCGAGGCGTTCGGGCTGGTCGTGCTGGAGGGCATGGCCGCGGGTTGCGTCCCGGTCGTCACCGACCTCCCGGGTGTGCGTGACCTCGCGGGCGACACCGGCATCATCGTCCCGCTGCGCGACAGCGATGCCCTGCGCGCCGCCTTCGAGGGCCTCGCCGACGACCGCGCCCGGCTGCGCGCCCTGTCGCGGCGGGCACGCAGGCGGGCCGAGGGCCTCAGCTGGGACGCCTGCGTCGAGCGGTACGAGCTGATGTTCGCCAAGGCCATCGACGCCCGCCCCGCCGCCCCGCGCGCCACCGTCAGCCGCATCGCCGCTGTGGCCCCCGCCGCCGCGCCGACCGCCGTCGCTTCGTACCGGTAAGGGGGGTGGCCACGATGGGCATGCAGCGGGAACGTGGAATCGCGGGCGGCAGCGCCGTCCTGCTCGGCGCCGTCGCGGCGACCTCCGTCCTCAACTACGGTCTCGGCCTCGCTCTCGCGTGGCTCCTGCCCGCCGACCGCTTCGGCGTCGTCGGCACCCTGATCGCCCTGCTCCTCCTGGCCACCTCGGTGGTCGCCGCGGGCTTCCCCTGGGCGCTGGCCCGGGCCGTCGCTGCGAGCCGAGCGGCGACACCGCCGCGACGTTCCGCGCCGCGCTGGTCGGCAACGTCGGCCTCGGCGTCATCCTCGCGGTCGCCTTCGTCGCCATCCAGCTCCCGACCGGAGCGCTCCTGCCGGGCGTCGGCCCGGTGCCCACCCTGCTCGCCGGGGTCACCATCGTGCTGCTGGCCCTGGGCTCGGTGCAGGTCGGCGCGCTGCAGGGCGCCCGCCGGATGGACGCGGTCGCCGCGACCCGGGTGCTGGAGTGCGTCGCCAAGGTCGTGCTCGTCATCGGCGCGATCACCGTGCTGGCGCTGGGCATCGGCGGTGTCGCGCTGGCGCTGCTGGTCAGCGCGGCCGTCGCCGCCGTGTGGTCGCTCTGGTCGCTGCGCGACCAGTGGCCCGGCCGCGGCCCGGTCGCCGCCGCCCGCACGTTCGTCGACGCGGTGCCGCTCTCGATCGCCACCACCGGCTTCGGCATGCTGGGCACGCTCGACGTGCTGCTGCTCGGCGCGCTCGGGCACGGCGCGGGCGCCGCCGCCGCGGCCGTCGGCATCTACCAGGCCGCGGCGATCATCGGCCGCGCCCCGTTCTTCCTCGGCTCGGCCATCTCCGAGGCCGTGTTCCCGCACATCGCCCGGGCCCGCACGCTCGCCGACGCCCACCGCGTCACGATGACCGCCCTGCGCTTCATCCCGCTCGTCCTCGTCCCCGCGCAGCTCGTGCTGCTGATCGCGCCGAAGTGGGCGCTGTCGATCGTGCTGCCCGCGGCCTACGCGGACGCCACCGGGCCGGTGCGGGTGATCACCATCGGCACCGTCGGCCTGCTCGTCGCGGACGTGCTGCTCAAGGCGCTGCTCGCCCGCGGCTTCGGCGGCGTCGTCGCGCGGCGGGTGCCCGTCGCGGTCGCCGTCCAGCTCGCCGGGCTGGCCGTGCTCGTGCCGCAGTTCGGGCCAGTCGGTGCCGCGTGGTCGTTCGCGGCGGGCACGTGGGCCATGGCGGCCCTGCTCGCAGGCGCCTACCTCGCCCGGTTCCGCCCGTCGTCGCCGCAGCTCGCGCCCGCCGTCCGCTGGGTCGTGGCGCTCGCCGCGCCCGCGGGCGCCTTCCTGGCGGCCGATCACGCGGGTACGGTGCTCGGCACCGCGCTGGTACTCCTCGGGCTCGCAGGCTACGTCGCGCTCGCGGTCCGGCTCGGCCTGGTGCCCGCGGACGTCCTCGCGTACGTGCAGCGCCGGACACAGCGCACCACTGTGGAGGCCCGGCCGTGACCACGACGTCCCCGACCACCGCCGCGCCCGACGTCCCGGCCACGCCCCCGCCCGCGACCCGAGGGCGGGGCGAGCTGGCCGTCGTGCTCGGCGGCGCCGTCGTGGCGGGCATCGCGCTGCTCACCAACATCGCGACGAGCCCCGACACCCAGTACGACGAGGTCGTCTACACCCGCGCCGCCCAGCAGGTCGCCCAGGACTGGCACCTGACGTGGTCGAACGTCGCGTTCTTCGTGCACCCGCCGCTGTCGTTCCTCACCCAGGCCGCGTGGCTGCGGCTGCTCGGCCTGCAGAACGCGCCGCTGGAGCAGGCGATCGTCGCCGCCCGGGTCGTCACCGCGGTCACCATGGCGTTCGCCATCCTGCTCCTCGGGCTGCTGGCCGCCTACCTGGCGCCCGCCGCGGGCCGCACCCGTGGCCTGGTGCTCGTCGGGCTCGTCGTCGGCATCGCCGCCTTCGACCCGGTGCTGCTGCGCTACGGCAGGCTCGCGCTCATCGAGCCGCTGGCGCTCATCGCCGCCATGCTGACCCTCTGCCTGGCCATCCGGCTGCGCGACGCCCGGGCCCTGGTCTACGTGCCGATCGTCGGCCTGGCGACGGGGCTGACGCTGCTGACCAAAGAAGTCACGGTGTTCAGCCTGTTCACCCCCGTCGTGCACGCCGTGATCTGCCGCGACCGCCGCCGGATCAAGGTCACGGGGGGCGGGTTCGCCTGGGGCCTGGGGCTCTGGCTGCTGTTCCCGCTCTGGGCGTACGCGCTCGGGCTGACCCCCGACTTCGTCAACAGCCAGTTCGGGACGTTCCAGCGGCTGATCGGCCTGCTGCAGATCACCGGCTGGAACCGGCCGGGCGTGTCGTTCACGTCGGCCCTGTTCGCCCAGCTGGGCGACTACGCGACGTCCTACCTGTTCCTCGGGCTCGGCGCGCTCTCCCTGCTCTGGCTCATGACCCGGGCGCTGTCCGGGGCCGCGCGCTGGCTGCTGGCCTGGCTCATCACCAGCTACGCCTTCGCCGCGTACATGACGCTGCTCGGCACGCTTAACGAGCAGTTCTTCGTCTACATCCTGCCCACCGCGATCGTCGGCACGGTCATGACGGCCGACGCGGCGTTGACCCGGCTGCGCAACGTCAAGGCCCGCGTGGTGATCGCCGCGGGTGCCGCCCTGCTGGTGCTCGGCACGTCGATCACCGGCTGGGTGCGGCTCTACACCACCGACAACTCCGCGATCTTCTCGATCACCGACACGATCCGCGACACGCTGCCGAACTGCGCCACGTTCTCCGTGACCGGCGACCCGGACCGGTTCAGCTACATGCTGCCGGGCACCCGGGTCGCGATGTACGCCACGGGCGAGGGGGCCCAGGCGCACGGCATCCACCTGTTCATCCTCAGCGACAAGGACGTGGCCTCGGGCTACGGCGACGCCACCGCCGAGCTGACCCAGTGGGTGCGCGCACGCGGCACGCTCATCGACAGCCACGACACCTTCACCTACGACGGCCTGGAGGTCTGGCGCACCCCGATCGACCCCTACGCGCCGCTCGCCGACAGCGAGCCGATCCCGGGCGGGTCGTTCGCCATCACCGACACCAACCGGTGCGGCGGCTTCGCCGTCATCGACGAGTTCGCCGCCGGGGTGGCCGCGCTGGGCGGCAAGCAGGTCGTCGGCGCGCCCGTCTCCGGGAGCTGGCCGAGCGCGCCCGGCGTGCGCACCCAGATCTTCACCGGCGCCGTGCTCACCGCGACCGGCGACGCGCCCGCGACCGCCCTGCCGGTGGTGCCCCAGCTCGCGCGGACCGCCGACGCGGCCTACCGGGCCGCCAACCTGCCGCCGGTCACGAACGCCGATCCCGCCACCCTGCTGACCGACCCGGCGATCACCGCCGCCTACCTGCGCGGCGGCGACCCCGCGCAGGCGCGCGCCCGGCTCGGCGACCCGGTCGGGCCGCCGACCCCCATGCCCGACGGCGCCGTCCGGCAGGCGTTCGCGGGCGGTGTGCTGGAGCACGCGACCGGCGCGCGCGATGTGCGTCTCGCCGCGATCGGCCCGCTCGTGCGCCAGGCGAAGCTGCTCACGCCCGCCGCCGCCGCGGCGGACCCGGCCGCCGCCCCGCCGCTGCCGATCGACTACGACGTCACCGAGCCGACCACCGTGCGGCCCTTCGTCATCGCGCTGCTGGCGGGCCTCGCGCTCTACCTGGCCCTGCCCGTGCTGGTCATCGAGCTGTCCCGCGTGCTGCGGCGCCGCCCGCGTTCGGGGAGCAAGCGATGACCGGGCCCGCGCTTGGCCCGCTGCGCGGGCTGGGCAAGCGCACCATCCTGCTGCGCCTCGGCGCCGTCGTCGCGCTGCTGGCGATCGGGCTCGCCGTGCGCGCCTCGGGGGTGCTGCACCCCGACACGACCGCGGCCCTTCCCCCGCTGCCCGCGGTCGCCGCCGTCGTGCCCGGCGTCGTGCGCTCCAGCACGCCCACCGAGCCCGAGCTCGTGCTGCTGCGCGACACCTACTCGGTGCACACGATCGTCTCCGTGGGCCCCCCGAGCGTGGAGGAGCAGGCCGTGGTGCCGACGCTGGGCATGGTGCTCATGCAGGTGGACGTGCCGACCGGCGCCGCGCCGACGCCCAAGCAGGTCGGCGACCTGCGCGCGCTCGTGGAAGCGGGCGGCGGCCGGGTCGTGCTGCACGACGACACCGGCAGCGGCCCGGTCCTGATCACCGCGGCCGCCCTGCAGCTCGCCACCGGGCTCCCGCTCGACGCCGTGCTCGCCGACCTCGGCCCGGCGGCGGGGCAGCTCGCCCCGGCCCAACAGCAGGCCCTCAAGGACATCGCCGCCGCCGTCGCCGGTGAGGCGAACCCCGCCAACCCGTACGCCAACCTCGCGAGGTGACCGCGATGACCCGCTCGACCCGCACCCGCCCCACCGCGACCCGTCGTGAGCCCCGTGCCGCGCGCAGTCTGGCGGGAGGTCATGGCCGCCGACCCCGACGCGGTCGCCACGCAGGCCCCCGAGTGGATGGACTGCCTGGCCACCCGCGGCTACACCGACCGCAGCAGGCTCTACGTGCTGCCCGACGGCAGGCGGCTCGTGCTGCCGGTCGCCGCCCGCAGCGTGGGCGGGTTCGCCGTCACCGAGCAGTCCTGGCCCTACGGCTGGGCGTACGGCGGCGCCCTCGTCGAAGGGGGCGAGCTGGACGAGGCGAGCTGCCGCCTGGTCCTCGACGACCTTTCCCGCAGCCGCGCGCTGCTGTCCGGGATCACGCCGATGCCGCTGCGCGGGGCCGTCTGGGACGCCGCCGCGGGCCCCGCCATGGAACGCGTGCGCTACACCTCGCAGGTCATCGACCTCGTCGACGGTTGGGAAGCGCTCTGGACGACGAAGTTCCGCCGCCAGGCCCGCAACTCCGTGCGCAAGGCCGAGCGGTTCAACCTGGAGATCCGCCGGGAGGAGGGCCACGGCGACGGCGTCGCCATCTTCGCCGACCTCTACGGGCAGGCCGTCGACCGCTGGGCGGCGCAGCGCGGGCAGCCGCTCGCGATCGCCCGGCGGCTCGCCGCCCGCCGGGACCGGCCCGGCCAGGTCGCGGCGGCGGCGCGCGCGCTGGGCGAGCGGTGCGTGGTCTGGTCGGTGCTGCGCGCGGGCGAACCGGTCGCGGTCAACGTCATCCTCGCCGCCGAGAACCACGCGATCGGCTGGATGTGCGCGATGGATGACCGGCTGGCCCGGGAGACCCTGGCCACCTACCTGATCCATTCCTTGTCCCTGCAGGACGCCTGTGAGCGCGGCATCCGCTGGTTCCACATGGGCGAGTCCGACTCCGGATCGGGCAGCGAGCACTTCAAGAAGTACTTCGGGGCCGTGCCGTGCGAGTACGCCTCGCTGCGGTTCGAGCGCCTGCCGTTCGCCCGGGCCGAGCAAGCGGCCCGGGCCGCCTTCGGCGCGGTGTCGACGGCCCAGTCCTCGGTGCGGTCGGCCGTGCGCGAGCGCCTCGCGGCCCGCAAGGCCCAGCCGTGAGCCGGGTCACGCTGTCGATCTACGACCACGCGGGCAACCCGCACTACGGCGGCGGCGGCCCGCAGGTCATCGGGCAGATCGCCAGGGCGCTGGCCGTCGAGCACACCGTCACCGTGTTCTGCGGCTCCTACCGCGGCGCCCGCCCGGGCGTCGTCGACGGCGTCCACTACCGGTTCCTCCCGGTCGGCTGGGCCGGGCCGCGCGCCGGGCAGCTGCTGTTCCAGCTCCTGCTGCCGCTGGTCGCGCTCGTGCACCGCACCGACCTGTGGATCGAGAGCCTCACCCCGCCCGTCTCGGCGAGCCTGCTGCCGCTCACCGCCCGGCGCCCGGTGGTGGCGCTGGTGCAGATGCTGTGCGGCGCGGACATGCAACGGCGCTACGGGCTGCCCTTCGAGGCCATCGAGCGCCGCGGCCTGCGGCTCTACCGCAACTTCGTCGTGCTCAACGACGTCGACGGCGCCCTCGTGCGCGCCGCCCATCCCGGCGCGTCCATCACGGTGATCCCCAACGGCGTCGACGTGCCCGCCGAGGAGCCGGGCGACGATCCGGCCGATGGCCCGATCCTCTTCCTCGGCCGCATCGACGTCCGCCAGAAGGGCCTCGACCTGCTGCTCACCGCCGTCGCCGACGAGCAGGCGCTCCGGCTCGACATCGCGGGATCCGGCACCGCGGCCGAGGTCAAGAGGCTGCACGCGCTGATCCCGCCGTCCGCGGCGGACCGCGTCCGACTGCTCGGCCGCGTCGAGGGTGAACGCAAGGCGGCCCTCCTGCGCGGATGCCGCTTCGTCGTCGTCCCCTCCCGCTACGAGACCTTCAGCATCACCGCGCTCGAGGCCCTCTCCCACGGCAAGCCGGTCGTCCACTTCGACCTCGACCGGCATTCGTGGATCGGCCCCGGCTGCGGGGTCGCGGTCCCCGCCTTCGACGCCGCCGCTCTGCGGCACGGCGATGCGGGAGCTCGCCGACGACGGCCCGCGGCGGGCCGCGCTCGGCCGGGGCGCCCGCGCACGGGCCCTGGACTACACCTGGCCGATCGTGACCCGGCGCTACCGGGACCTCGTCGCGGCGCTCCTGTCCCGGCCTCAGCGACGCAGCCGGTTCCGCAGCGCCGACAGGCGGTCGCGGGTCTCGTCCGGCAGGCGCGACACGAGCTCCGACCGAGCCCATGCGGCCGCGGCGACCGACCCCCGCAGCACCGGGCCCGTACGACCGGGGAAGAGCAGCATGCGCCCCTGCTCGCGCGTGCCGCTCGCGAGATCGGCCTTGTACGACTCGTTGTCCCCCAACAGATCGAGCTCGCGCAGCTCCGGATCAGCGAAGGCGTAATCGATCAGATGTTGGGTGAGCACGACCCCCGGGCCCAGCTTCGCGTGGGCGTCGTCCATGCCGAGCTTCAGGAACGACAGCGTCGACCCGTAGCGCAGGCACAGCCCGAACCCGATCGCCTTCCCGGACAGGCGCAGGAAGACCAGCCGCAGCAGGCCTTCGTCGGCCGCCCACCGCGACGCCGCGGCGTAGAACGCGACCGCGGCGGGCGAGGAGAGCACCGCCGAGCCCGCCGCGACCTTCCACTCCCTGGCCTCGAGCCGCCACCCCTCGTCGAGCAGCGCGGTGAGGTCTTCCCGGCCGTCGCGGACGTCGAACTCGACGGTCCCGGCCTCGGCCATGCGGTTGCGCAGCCGCTTGAGCCCGTGCCTGCGGTTCTTCGAGAGGCCGCGCTGGAACGCGGCGGGGTCGCCGGACACGTCGATGTACGGCGAGCGTCGCATGGGGCGCACGAACACCCCGGCGCCCGCCCGGTGGGCCGCGACGCGCAGCGCGACGACGTCCGGGTCGGCCACGTCGACGGCCGCCAGGTCGATCACGCGCGGGCGGGCGGCCAGCAGCCGCTCGGCGAGCTCGGCGGCGGCCTCGGGGTCGGCCGTCACCGGCCGGTACAGCGCGGACTCCTGGTTGGTGGTCGACCGCACGCCGAACGGGCCGCCGAGCACCGGCAGGACGGCGACCAGCTCGCCGCCGCGTTCCACCGTGACCAGCCGCACCGCGTCCGTGCGGCCGAACGCCTCGGCCCACGCGTGCAACCACCCCGGTCGCACGAAGGGCGGCGCGCCGGTGGCGAGCGCCAGCCGGTCCCAGCGCTCGACGAGCGCGGGCGAGAGCGTCTGCAGAATCCCGCCTCGGACCACAGTGGGGACCTTCCCTTCACGGCTGGACGATCAGCGGGAGGCTACTGGCGCAGGCGGGTGAGGACCAGAAACCGCACGGTTCTCGTCGCGTTGACCCTGGCCCTGGTCGCCGCGCTGCAGCTCAGCGGCTGCACGGTGGTCGGGCGGGCGGCCGCGGCGCCGGACTCGGGGCCGACGTTCGGCACGCTCGTGTCCCTGCCCGACCGCGCAGGCGACGAGGCGCGGGCCGGGGTGTCCGCGGCGATGGTCGAGCTGTCGTGGGAGCAGGCCGAGCCCGCGCCCGGCCGCTTCGACCTCGACTACCTGAAGTCGGTGCGCGGGCAGATCGACACGCTGCGCGCGGCGGGCAGGCCCATCGCGCTGGGCCTCGGCCTGCACGCCACCCCCGGCTGGGTGCTCGCTCTGCCCGACGCCCGGTTCGTCGACCAGGACGGCAACACCTCGACCGAGGCCAACTTCGTGTTCGCCCAGAACGTCCGCGCCGCGGCGGAAGACTACTTCGCGCAGCTGGCCGCCCGGCTCGACCTCTCCGCGCTCGACGCCATCCGCCTCACCTCCGGCGGCTCACCGGAGGTCCTCTACCCCGGGGGCGGAGGCTACTGGGCCTTCGACAAGCACGCCCAGACCGGCGACGGCCTGCCGCCGTCGATGCCGCCCAACCCGCTGCCCGGTTGGCGCCCCCGCGCCGCAGGCCCGGACGAGGGCCAGGTCCGCGGCTGGGCGGACTGGTACGTCGGCGCGCTCGACAACGTCGTCACCTGGCAGGTCGACGCGTTCGGGCGCCTGGGCTTCCACGGCCGGTACGAGGTCCTCACACCGGGGTTGGGGGTGCAGCCGCGCGACTACGACCGCGCCGTCCGCGCGGGCCTGCCGCAGGGCCTGCTGGGCCTGGGGGTGGCGTGGCACGTCTTCTACGCCGGGCTGCCGCGCAGGCCGGACGTCGTCGGCTACGTCAGCTCGGTCGCCGACGGCTCCGGCGGCGACGACGACTGCCAGCCCGGTGACGACGCGGTTCCCCTCGAATCGGCGGCCTTCGCCTCGTGGTCCTCCATCCGGTGGGTGGCGACGCTCGCCCGGCGCAACGGCTTCGCGGTGGCGGGGGAGAACCCCGGGTGGCGTCAGACGAGCACGCTGGACGCGCGCTACGTCGACCCCTCCGACACCGGCATGATGGCCGTCGCCGTCCGGCAGGCCCGGTCCTGCGGGCTCGCCACGTTCTACTGGGCCCACGACGCGCAGCTGTGGGACGGCACGGTGCCGTTCGCCCGTTACGCGGAGCTCGCGGGCTCGAAGTAGAGCTCCGGGCGCAGCGGGATCTCGCCGCCGGGGAACAGCGCGTCGACCTGGGTGGCGTAGCCGCGGATCAGCCGCTCCTTCGCGGTCAGGTCGGTGTCCCACGACCATTCCCGCAGGCCGTGCCGCTCCACGTAGGCCCGGTCGACGCGGGCCCCCCGGTAGTCGTAGGGGAAGTCCGAGTAGCGCAGCAGCGGACGGCCCAGCAGCTCGCCGGTGCGTCGGGTGATCAGGTGGTCGACGTGCGCGCCGACGCCGATCGGGGCCAGCACCACCGCCGCGTCGAGATCGGCCAGCTCGTCCGCGAGCACGTGGGACAGGGCGCGGTCGGCGCGCGCCACCCGGCCCTTGGCGATGTCGTAGCGGTAGGTCGGATAGCGGTGCACGAGCTCGGGCACCCACCGCCCCACCCCGTCCAGGCCCGCGGGCATCCGCCGGGACCGGAACAGGGCGTCGATCACCCCGTGGTGGCGCCACGTGGCGCCCAGCGTGGTCAGCACCTCACCGTCTTCGGCCCGCCGCGCGGCGAACAGCCCCGCGGCGTCGGGCACCACGCACTGCCGCAGGAACGACCGGGCCGCGTACGTGTGCGGCGGCGGCCCCGCCGCGGTGAACAGCGTGACCACCGTGACCGGGCATCGCTTGACCAGCGTGGTCAGCAGCGCCCCGCAGGACAGCACGGCGTCGTCGAGGTGGGCCGAGAGCACGAGGATCGGGTCCCCGGCCTCGACCGCCGCGCTCAGGACCGCGGACCGATGTATGTCCACCAGGCCTCCACCAGGGTCTGCGGGGCGACGAGCCCGGCCGCCGCGCCGTTGATGCGGTGCAACACCACGAAGAGGATCACCGCGATCGCGACGATGACCGCCAGCAGCGCCAGCGCGACGGCCAGGGGGCGCCCGATCGACGAATTGCGCCAGGTCGGGTCGGAGCCCTCGGAACGCGTACCCGGGTCGGTGGAGTGGGGGTCGTCGTGGGGGGCCGCGCCGGGCGTCCCCGGGGCGGGCGGCCGGCTGGCCGGAGGTGGGCCCGCGGCGGGGTTCCTCGGGGTGGGAGGCGGCGCAGCGGGAGGCGGCGGGGGCGGCGGGGCAGCCCGGGGCGGCCCCATTGCGGGCGGCCCGACACGCGGCGGGGGGATCGGCGGTGGGCCCGTGGGTGGAGCCAGGGGTGTGCGCACGAACTCGGTCACCGTCTCGGGCGGCCCTTGCACGAACTCGGTCACCGGCTCCGGCGTCGGCCCAGGTGGGCGCGCGACCGGGCTCGGGCGGGGCCCGACTGGCGCGCCGGGACGAGCGGGCGGAGCGTCGTTGCGGCGCGGGACCACTGGGGGCGGGGTCGGCCGACGCACGGGCGCGGGGACGCCGCGCGGCGGCGAGGGCGCAGACGGCGATGGGGACGAGGGCGCAGACGACGGCGCGGACGACGGCGCAGACGGGACGACGGCGCGGACTGCGGCGCGGGTGCAGAGGCGGACTGCGACGCGGCCGCAGAGGCGGCTGCCGAAGCCGCGGCTGCGGCGGCGGGCAACGACGGTGACTGCGGGGAGTGCGGACGGTCTGCGGTGGCGTCACGCGCGGAATCCGGCGGCTGCGAGCCGGACGGGACGGCGAGCGGGCGCACCGGCGCCGGGCCGGGCGCCCCCGCACCCGCACGCCGGTTGGCGAGCTGCGCCGCCCCCCACGCCACGGCCCCTTCCGGCGCGTGCTCGATGCGGACGCGCGGCCCGATCGTCTCCCGGAGCAGGGCCGTGACCAGCGGGATCCGCGCGGACCCCCCCGTGAGGACGAGGACGTCGGGCCGCGCGTCCGCGGTGGCCAGCACCCGGCGCAGCGCCGCGACGGTGTCCGCGACGGGACGGCGGAAGAGCCCGTCGAGCTCCTCGCGGTGCAGCCGGGTTCGGCGGGTGCCCGACGGCAGCGGCAAGGTCACCTCGGCCACGCGCTGCGTCGAGAGCGTCTCCTTCGCGGCCGCGCACGCCGCGAGGACGCGGTCGCGCGTGCGGGCCCCCTCGCGGGTGCGCGGGTCCCACCGGGTGAGCGCGCCGCTGAGGCGGGTGTCGAGGTGCCCGCGCACGAGCTCGTCCAGCTCGGCGCCACCGAGGCGCGGGACGCCGTCGGGCGGTCCGACGAGCTCGACGCCCTCCCCGTCCGCCCGCAGGACGGCGACCTCGCACGTGCCCGCACCGAAGTCGTACACCGCGAACGGGCCTGAGGGACGTCCGGCGCCTGCGAACCAGGTGCCGCAGGCGAGTGCGGCCGTGGTCATCGTCGCGTCCGGCCGTCCCGCCCGGGCGGCCGCCGCGGCCAGCAGGTCCTGTCCGCGTGGCCCCAGCGCGGCGGGGCGGGTGAGCACCACGTGGTCGGGCGGTCCGCCACGTAGGGTCGTCACCTTGTCCAGGACGTCCCAGAGCACCGTGCTCAGCAGATCGGTGACCTCGCAGGTGCGCTCGCCGAGCTGGAGCGGGGCCGGGTCGTCCAGCCGCCTGCTGAGCATCCGGGCGGTCCACGTGGGCTGCAGGTCCGTGGCCCGCACGGCGTCGTCACCCGTGAGGATGGTGCCGTCGGGGGTGACGTGCACGAGGGCCGGGAGCTTCGGCGAATGGCGGCCGAGAACGACGGTCTCGACACCGGCACCGTCGGCCACCGCGGCCGTGACCGCCGAGTTCCCGATGTCGACCCCGAGGCAGTAGCGCACGAGACCTCCTGTCGACGGACGCCGATGCTACCGGTCGTCGGGCGGGGCCGAGGCAATCCGGTTCGGACTGTTCACCCCGCCGCGCGCGAGGAGCGCTCCGCGCGGCCGGAAAGCCCGTCGCCGACGTTGGTGAACGCTATCGTGTCCCCCCATGAAGACGATCGTGACCGGCGGGGCCGGATTTATCGGGTCCCACGTCGTCGACGAGCTCGTCCGCGAAGGTGCCGACGTTCTCGTCGTGGACGATCTGAGCCACGGTTCGAAGCACAATCTGGCCGACGCTCTCACCCGCGGAATCGGCCTCGCCGAGATCGATATTCGGGACGAGCGCGCCGTGACCGAGGCTTTCGCCGCATTCCGTCCCGAGGTCGTCTTCCACCTCGCGGCGCAGATCGACGTGCGCGCCTCCATGCTGCGGCCCGGCTTCGACGCGGGCGTCAACATCCTCGGATCCATCAACGTCTTCGCGGCGGCCTGCGCGGCCGGTGCCCGACGCATCGTCAACACGTCGACCGGCGGCGCGATCTACGGTGAGTCGCGGGTATTGCCAACGCCGGAGACGGAAACGGCCGCCCCGATCTCCGCGTATGGCCTCAGCAAGTGGGCGACCGAGGAGTACGCGAAATGGTTCGCCGCCACCAATGAGATGGAGATCGTCACACTTCGCTACGGGAATGTGTACGGCCCACGCCAGGATCCGGCGGGGGATGCGGGGGTGATCGCCAAGTTCTGCGACAGCCGACTCCGCGGACAGCGACCTGTCGTGTTCGGCGACGGCGAGCAGACCCGCGACTACGTCTACGTCCAGGACATCGTGGCGGCCAACCTCGCGGCCGCGCACGCCACCACGCTCGGCCACGCGACCTACAACGTCGGCTCGGGGCGGGAGATCAGCGTCCTGGACCTGATCGAGGCGATCGCCGACGTCACCGACGCCGCACCCGGCTCGTTCCGCCCCGCGTTCGAGCCCGCCCGGCCGGGTGAGGTGCTCCGGAGCTGCCTCGATGTCCAGCGGGCCCGTCGCGAACTCGAGACGGGTGAGCCGACTCCGCTCGTCGACGGCGTGCGGTCGACCGTGCAGTGGATCCGCTCTCGCAGCAGCGCCTAGTTCAGCCCCGACGGCGCACGAGGAACCGCTGCAGCACGACGAACACCAGCAGCAGCGCCCCGATCACGATCCGGGTCCACCACGAGCTGAGGGTGCCCTCGAACGAGATGAACGTCTGGATCAGGCCGAGCACCAGCACCCCGAGCAGCGAGCCGACGACCAGTCCGACGCCGCCGGAGAGCAGTGTGCCGCCGATGACGGTGGCCGCGATGGCGTCGAGTTCGGTGCCGACGGCGCTGAGGCTGTAGCCCGACAGCGAGTAGAAGGCGAACAGCAGGCCGCCGATCGCCGAGCACAGCCCGCTGATGCCGTAGACGGCGACCTTCGTGCGGCCCACCCGCAGCCCCATGAGCACGGCGGACTGCTGGCTGCCGCCGATGGCGTAGACCGTGCGGCCGAACCGGGTGGCGTGCAGCAGGTACGCCCCGACCAGTACGACCAGCACCGCCACGACGACCGACGGGCTGACGAACGTGTCGTCGGGCAGCGGCACGGTGCCCTGGGCGATCGCGGTGAACAGCGGGTCGCGGATGGGGATCGACTCGACGCTGATCACGTAGCAGAGCCCGCGGGCGAGGAACATGCCCGCCAGCGTGACCACGAACGGCTGCAGCTCCAGGAAGTGGATCACCAGGCCCATCGCCAGCCCCAGCGTGGCGCCGACGAGCAGCACGACCAGCATCACCGGCGTCGCGCTCCACCCGATCGCCAGGAGCTTCGCGGCCAGCACGCCCGAGAGCGCCACCACCGAGCCGACGGACAGGTCGATGCCACCCGTGATGATCACGAACGTCATGCCGACGGCCAGCACGATCAGGTAGGCGTTGTCGATGAACAGGTTGAGCAGCACCTGGAGGGAGAAGAAGCCGTCGTAGCGCGCTGATCCCGCCGCGAACATGGCCACGAACAGCGCGAAGGTGGCCAGCACGGGCAGCACGCGCGGCGAGGCGAGCCTGCGTCGGTGCGCGGGTGGGGTGCTCGGCACGGGCGGGGTGTCGACCGGCGCGGTGCGGGTGGTGTCGGCGCTCACGAAGCGCTCCCGACCAGCACCGCGGCCGGCCGCGAACGGTGCAGGAGCGCGCGGGTCTTCGGCGACTGCAGCAGGCAGACCGCGATGATGACGAGCGCCTTGAACACCAGCGTGACCTCCGGCGGGATGCCCGCGGTGTAGACGGTGGTGGTGAGGGTCTGCAGCACCAGCGCCCCCACGAGGGTGCCGACGACCGAGTACCGACCGCCGGTGAGCAGCGTGCCCCCGATGACGACGGCGAGGATGGCGTCCAGCTCGATCCACAGGCCCGCGTTGTTGGCGTCGGCCGCGGTGACGTTGGAGCTGATCGCGAGGCCTGCGACGCACGCGCAGACCGCGACGAAGATGTAGACGGCCACGGTGATGCCCCGCGCCCGGATGCCCGCCAACCGGGCCGCGGTCGGGTTGATCCCCACCGCCTCGATGAGCATGCCCAGCGCCGTGCGCCGCGTGACGGCGCCGACGAGCGCGTACAGCACGGCGGCCAGCACCACGGACACCGGAAGGCCGAGCAGGAACCCGCCGCCGAGCTGGGCGTAGAGCGGGTTGGCCACGGTGATGATCTGCCCGTCGGTGATCAGCTGGGCGATGCCGCGGCCCGCGGTCATGAGCACGAGCGTGGCGATGATCGGCTGGATGCCCAGCACCGCGACGAGGAAGCCGTTCCAGAGGCCGAGCACGACGGAAAGGCCCAGCGCGAGCAGCACGCCGACGACGGCGGCGCTCCCGCTCGTCGGGTCCGGCGCCGCGGCGATCCACCCGCACGCCACCGCGGCGGAGATGGCGACGGTGGCGCCGACCGAGAGGTCGATCCCGCGGGTCGCGATCACCAGGGTCATGCCGAGGGCGATGAGCGCGGTCGGGGTGCCGTTCTTGAGGATGTCGACGAGGCTGCCGTAGAGGTGCCCGTCCTGGATCCGCAACGAGAAGAAGCCGGGCACGGCGACCACGTCGAAGACGAGCAGGACGACCAGCGCGACCACGGGCCAGAACAGGCTCGACGCCGCGGCGCGGCGCAGGGCGTCAGGCGACATCGGAGTCTCCTCGGGCGATCAGCTCCATGACCTGCGCCATCGACGCCTCGGCCCGCGGCAGCTCGGCGACCTTCCGCCGGTCGCGCAGCACCGCGACCCGGTCGGAAAGCCGCAGCACCTCCTCCAGCTCGGCGGAGATGAAGAGCACCGCCATGCCGTCGCCCGCCAGGTCGACGACGAGGCGTTGGATCTGGGTCTTGGCGCCGATGTCGATGCCGCGGGTGGGCTCGTCCAGGATCAGCAGCCGCGGCTCGGTGATGAGCCACCGGGCCAGCAGCACCTTCTGCTGGTTGCCGCCCGAGAGGTTGCGGATGAGCACGTCCGGGTCGGTCGGGCGGATGTCCAGCGCGGCGATCCACTTCGCGACGAGCTCGTCGGCGGTGCGCCGGGGCAGCCGCCGCGCCCAGCCGCGGCGGGCCTGGAGGGCGAGCACGATGTTGTCGCGCACGGTGAGGTCGCCGACGACGCCCTCGCCCTTGCGGTCCTCGGAGCAGAACGCGACGCGGGCGGCGATGGCGTCGATGGGGCTGCGCAGGCGGGCGGGCCGGTCGTCGACGGCGATCGTGCCGGAATCGGCGTGGTCGGCGCCGAACAGCAGCCGGGCGAGCTCGGTGCGCCCGGACCCGAGCAGCCCGGCGAGGCCCAGCACCTCGCCCGGGCGCATGGCGAGGTCGACCGGCGCGATCGCGCCCGTGCGGCCCAGCCCGGTCGCGGCGAGCAGCGGGGTGTCGGGCAGCTCCGCGATGTCGGTGGGCGGCTGGCGGTTCAGCTCGGTGAGCGCGGCCAGCTCGTGGCCGACCATCTTCTTGACCATCTCCAGCCGCGGCAGCTCGGCGAGCGGGTACTCGCCGACCAGCTTGCCGTTGCGCAGGATCGTGGCGCGGTCGGCGATCGCGTAGACCTGGTCGAGGAAGTGCGAGACGAAGAGCACCGCGACCCCGGCGTCGCGGACGTCGCGGATCACCCGGAACAGCTCCTGCACCTCGTCGGCGTCGAGGCTGGACGTGGGCTCGTCGAGGATGAGCACGGCGGCGTCGAGGTCGACGGCCCTGGCGATGGCCACGAGCTGCTGGACGGCCAAGGGATGGCCGCCGAGCACCGTATCCGGGTCGACGGCCAGGTTGAGCCGGGCGAGCAGGGCGGCGGCGCGGCGGCGCACGGCACGCCGGTCGATGCGCCCGAACCGACGGGGCTCGCGGCCGAGCAGGATGTTCTCCGCGACGGTGAGGTTGGGGCAGAGGTTGACCTCCTGGTACACCGTGGCGATCCCGGCCTCCTGGGCTGCGCCGGGCGACGCGAACACCCGCTCCTCGCCGCGCACCCGGATCGTGCCCGCGTCGACGCCGTAGACGCCGGTGAGCGCCTTGATCAGGGTGGACTTCCCCGCGCCGTTCTCGCCGAGGAGCGCATGCACCTCACCGGGCCGCAGCCGGAAGTCGACCCCGTCGAGGGCCTTGACGCCCGGGAAGCTGATGGTGATGCCGCGCATCTCCACGACGGGGGACGCGGTCATGTCCTCCTCCTTCACCCGCCGAAACGGGGGCGGCAGGCGCCGCCCCCGTCGCGGGACTCGGGTCAGTCTTTTTGTCCCAATGGGGGCGCCGCGCGGGCGTGAAAGCCTTGGTGCGGGGCTGCCTGCCCGACGCCGTCGTTTCTGTGGCACTGGAGGCCGTTGGTCAGTCTGGCGCCGGGGCCCTTGAAGGGTTGCGCACTGTTGCTACGAGCACGCCGGTCAGATTCAGCGAGTCCCACCGGTCCCCTCGGGCAGCCCCGCCAGGCGAGGCTACGCCCCGAACAGGAGGACACGGCGATGCAAGAGCCGGTCGAAGTGCAAGTCGACGAGCATGAATCGATCGTGGAACGGGTCGCGGCGGTCGATGTGGCCAAGGCCAGCGGCATGGTGTGCCTGCGGACACCGCACGAGACGATCCCGGGGCGGCGGGTCACCAAGGTCTGGCCGGTCGCGGCGACCACCGCCGCGCTGGTCGAGCTCGGTGATCATCTGCGCTGTGAGCGGGTGACCCGGGTGGTGCTGGAGTCCACGTCGGACTACTGGCGGCCGTTCTACTACCTGCTGGAGGCGGCCGGGTTGACGGTGTGGCTGGTCAACGCCGCGCAGGTCAAGAACGTGCCGGGCCGCCCGAAGACCGACAAGCTCGACGCGGTGTGGCTGGCCAAGCTCGCGGAGCGCTCGATGCTGTCCCCGTCGCTGGTGCCCACCGAGCCGATGCGCCACGTGCGGGACCTGGCCCGAGCCCGGTTCGACCTGGTCGAGGACCGCACCCGGGTCAAGCAACGGATCGAAAAGCTGCTCGAGGACGCCCTGATCAAGATCTCGTCGGTGCTCACCGACGTCCTCGGAGTGTCCGGCCGGGCGATGATCGAGGCGCTGACCACCGGTCAGCGCAACCCCAAGGTGCTGGCCGAGCTGGCCAAGGGCCGGGCACGACGCAACCGGGCCGCCTTGGAACGGGCCCTGCACGGCCGGTTCACCGAGCATCACGCCCGGCTGACCCGGCTGTTGCTCGGCCAGCTCGACGAGCTGAGCGTGCGCATCAACGAGGTCACCGGGCTGCTCGACGCCGCGATCCGCGCCCTGCCCGCGGACCCCACCGATCACGAGCACAATCGCTCCAGCGCGCAGACCACATACGCGCAGACCACATACACGCAGACCACGTACAACGACACAGTCGCCCGGCTGTGCGCGGTCCCCGGCGGCGGCCCGGACTCCGTGCGCGCGGTCCTCGGCGAAATCGGGCTGGACATGAGCGTGTTCGGCACCTCCGCGCGGTTGTGCTCCTGGGCCAGGGTCGCCCCACGCACCCGACAATCCGGCCGCACGAACGGGCGGGCCCGCACCGGCAAGGGCAACCCCTACCTCAAATCCGCCCTCGCCCAGATCGCCACCGGCGCCGCGAAAACCGACACCTTCCTCGGCGCCCGCTACCGACGGCTGAGCAAACGCATGCCCAAGGCCAAGGCCCTGGTCGCCCTGCAACGCTCCATCCTGGTGATCATCTTCCAGCTGCTCGCCGACCCCAGCACCGAGTTCACTGACCTCGGATCCGACTTCTACGCCAAGCGCATCGACCGCGCCCGCCGCACCACCCACCTGCTACGCCAACTACACGCCCTGGGCTACCAGGTCCAGCTCACCGAAACTGCCGCCTGACCCTCACCACCCCCACCGGGCACCAGCCGGTGGTCCCGTTCGCCCGTCCCCGACTTGGCTTTCCGGTCAGTACTTGCGCTCGGGCAGCGCGGCCTGGGCCGCGGCCTGGTCGAAGGTGGTCTCCTGGGTCAGCACCCGGTTCGGCACCGGCTGGCCGTCCTTGACCTTCTTGGCCAGGTCCATGAGCTGTGGGCCGAGCAGTGGGCTGCACTCGACGATGAAATTGATCTTGCCGTCGGCCAGCGCCTGCATGCCGTCGTGCGTCGCGTCCACGGTGATGATCTTCATGTCCTTGCCGGGCACCTTGCCCGCGGCCTGGATGGCCTCGATGGCCCCCAGGCCCATGTCGTCGTTCTGCGGGCCGCGACCACCTCGACGGCCTGCGCCTGGCGCGGTTCGGCGACAACATGCGCGACGTCGCCGTCACCGAGGGCGACAAGGTCGAGGCCGAGCTGCGCTTCGGCGTCTCGGTGAACACCTACGGGGTCAACGACCTGGTGGCGCGGGTCGACGCCGTCGCCGACGCCGAGGTCGACACGCTGGTGGCCGAGTACGCCGATTCCTACCGCCTCGCGCCGGAGCTCGCGCGCGGCGGTGAGCGGCACGCAGCGCTGCGCTACGCCGCCCGGATCGAGGGCGGGCTCCGCGCGTTCCTGCTCGACGGCCGGTTCGGCGCGTTCACCACGAACTTCCAGGACCTCGGCGGCCTGCGCCAGCTCCCCGGCCTGGCCGTGCAGCGGCTGATGGCCGACGGCTACGGCTTCGGCGGCGAGGGCGACTGGAAGACCGCGGCGCTGCTCGCCGCGGTGAAGGAGATGGGCGCGGACGGGCCGCGCGGCAGCTCGTTCATGGAGGACTACACCTACCACTTCGGGCCGGGCGCACCGAAGATCCTCGGCGCGCACATGCTGGAGGTCTGCCCGACGATCGCGGCGGCCACCCCGTCGTGCGAGATCCACCCGTTGGGCATCGGCGGCCGGGAGGACCCGGTGCGGCTCGTGTTCGACGCCGCACCGGGCCCGGCCACCGTGATCGGCCTCGTCGACATGGGCGACCGGTTCCGGCTGGTGGCCAACACGATCGAGGTCGTCCCGCCGGACGAGCCGCTGCCGAACCTGCCCGTCGCCCGCGCGGTGTGGAAGCCCGCGCCGTCGCTGTCGACGTCGGCCGAGCTGTGGCTCACCGCGGGCGGCCCGCACCACACGGTGCTCACCGGCGACGTCACGTCCGAGACCCTGCACGACTTCGCCGCGATGACCCGCACCGAGCTGCTGCTGATCGACGCCGACAGCACCCCGTCGGCGTTCGCCGACCGCATCCGTTGGAACCAGGCCTACTACCGGCTCGCCCACGGCCTGTGAGCTCGAAGGGAGAGAGATGAAACTTCTACGACTGGCCACGGCCCTCACCCTCACGGTGGCGCTGGCCGCCTGCGGATCCAGCCAGAAGACCGCCGACCAGGCGCCCGCCCCCGGATCCGGGTCGGCCGCGGGCGGGCTCGTCGGCGTCACGATGCCGACGAAGTCCTCCGAGCGCTGGATCCACGACGGCGACAACATCAAGGCCGCGCTGGAGAAGCTCGGCTACACCGTCGACCTGCAGTACGCCGAGAACGACATCCCCACCCAGGTCAACCAGATCGAGAACCAGATCACCCGCGGGGCCAAGCTGCTCGTCGTCGCCTCGATCGACGGCACCGCGATCACCACGCAGCTGCAGGAGGCCAAGGACCGCAAGATCCCGGTCATCGCCTACGACCGGCTCATCCGCAACAGCCCGAACGTCGACTACTACGCCACGTTCGACAACTTCAAGGTCGGCGTCGAGCAGGCCACGTCGCTGCTGGTCGGGCTCGGCATCAAGAAAGAGGACGGCACGGACAGCACTGGCGGCGGTGCGAAGGGCCCGTTCAACATCGAGCTGTTCGCGGGTTCGCCCGACGACAACAACGCCACCTTCTTCTTCAACGGGGCGATGTCGGTGCTGAAGCCGTTGATGGACAACGGCACGCTGGTGGTGAAGAGCGGGCAGACCGACTTCAAGAGGGTCGCGATCCTGCGCTGGGACCCGGCCACCGCTCAACGGCGCATGGAGGACATCCTCACGTCGACCTACAGCGGCGGCGCCAAGGTCAACGGCGTGCTGTCGCCCTACGACGGCCTCTCGATCGGCATCCTCTCGGCGCTGAAGAGCAACGGCTACGGCACCGCGGGCCAGCCGTACCCGACCGTCACCGGGCAGGACGCCGAGGTCGCCTCGGTGAAGTCGATCATCGCAGGGGAGCAGTTCTCCACCGTCTACAAGGACACCCGCCAGCTCGCCGACACCACCGTGACGATGGCCGACGCCGTGCTCAAGGGCGGCAAGCCGGAGGTCAACAACACCACCGACTACGACAACGGCACCAAGGTCGTGCCGTCGTTCCTGCTGCAGCCCGTGGTCGTCTACAAGGACAACTACCAGAAGGTCCTCGTCGACTCCGGCTACTACACGGCGGCCCAGCTCCAGTGACCGGCGAGATCCTCCGGATGGAAGGGATCACCAAGACCTTCCCCGGCGTCGCGGCGCTCTCGGACGTCACCCTGTCCGTGCGCCGCGGCGAGATCCACGCCATCTGCGGGGAGAACGGCGCGGGCAAGTCCACCCTGATGAAGGTGCTGTCGGGGGTGTACCCGCACGGCAGCTACGACGGCGAGATCACCTTCGACGGCGAGGTGTGCGCGTTCGCGTCGATCCGCGACAGCGAGCACCGCGGCATCGTGATCATCCACCAGGAGCTGGCCCTGTGCGCGCAGCTGTCGATCGCGGAGAACATCTTCCTCGGCAACGAGCGGGCCACCCGCGGGCTGATCGACTGGAACCGCACCAACCACGAGGCCGAGCGCCTGCTGTCCCGGGTCGGCCTGCGGGAGAAGCCGGTCACCCCGGTGCTCGACATCGGCATCGGCAAGCAGCAGCTCGTCGAGATCGCCAAGGCGCTCTCCAAGGACGTCAAGCTGCTCATCCTCGACGAGCCGACGGCCGCGCTCAACGACGACGACTCCGCGCACCTGCTCGACCTGCTGCGCGGCCTGCGCGCCGAGGGCATCACCTGCGTGATCATCAGCCACAAGCTGAACGAGATCGCCGCGGTGGCCGACACGATCACGATCCTGCGCGACGGGCGGACGATCGAGACCCTGTCCCTGCACGCGGGCGACGTCACCGAGGACCGGATCATCGCCGGGATGGTGGGCCGCGACCTGGAGCACCGCTACCCGCCGCACGAGTCGCACGTCGGCGAGGAGGTGCTGCGCATCGAGGACTGGACGGTCCACAGCCCCAGCCAGCCCGAGCGCGTCGTCGTCGCGGGCGCGAACCTCACACTGCGCCGCGGCGAGATCGTCGGGTTGGCCGGGCTGATGGGCGCCGGGCGCACCGAGCTGGCGATGAGCGTGTTCGGCCGGTCCTACGGCGTCAACATCTCCGGTCGGATCGTGAAGGACGGCGAGCCCATCGAGGTGCGGTCGGTGGCCGACGCGATCCGGCACGGCATCGCCTACGCCACCGAGGACCGGAAGCGCTACGGGCTCAACCTGATCGAGGACATCAAGCGCAACATCTCGGCCGCGCGCCTCGGCAAGCTCGCCCGCCGCGGCTGGGTGGACGACAACGAGGAGTACCGGGTCGCCGAGGGCTTCCGGCGCAGCCTGAACATCAAGGCGCCCACCGTCGCGAGCATCACCGGGAAGCTCTCGGGCGGCAACCAGCAGAAGGTCGTGCTCTCGAAGTGGATCTTCACCGACCCGGACGTGCTCATCCTCGACGAGCCGACGCGCGGCATCGACGTCGGCGCCAAGTACGAGATCTACACGATCATCAACCGGCTCGCCGACGAGGGGAAGGCGATCCTCGTCATCTCCTCCGAGCTGCCCGAGCTGCTGGGCATCTGCGACCGGATCTACGCGCTGTCCGCCGGGCGGATCACGGGCGAGGTCGCGCGCGCCGAGGCCACCCAGGAGCGCCTGATGCAGTTCATGACCCAGGCCACCCACGCAGAGGAGCCCGCATGACGAGCACCGTCCCCGCGTCGGTGGCCGCCGCGCCCACCGACCCCGGGTCGCGCCGAGCGCCACGGCGGCTGTCGTTCAACCCGCGCCAGAGCGGCATCTACGTCGCGTTCGCGCTGATCGTCGTGCTGTTCTCGGTGCTCACGAACGGCGCGCTGCTGGAGGCGCAGAACATCTCCAACATCATCGTGCAGAACTCCTACATCCTGATCCTCGCGATCGGGATGATCCTCATCATCATCGCCGGGCACATCGACCTGTCCGCGGGCTCGGTCGTGGCGGCCACCGGGGCGATCTCGGCGGTGCTCATGGTGAACCTGCACGTGCCGTGGCCGCTGGCGCTGCTCGCGACCGTCGGCGCGGGCGCGCTGATCGGCGCGTTCCAGGGCTACTGGGTCGCCTACTTCGGCATCCCGGCGTTCATCGTCACGCTGGCGGGCATGCTCGTGTTCCGCGCGGTCACGCTCACGGTGCTGGGCAACCAGGGCATCGGCCCGTTCCCGGAGGCCGTCCGCACGCTGTCCAACGGGTTCGTCGAGGGCTACCTCGGCAACATCGGCCTCGGCCCGCTCGGCGGCGCCGACCTCATCACGCTGCTGGTCGGGCTGGCCGCGGTGGCCGCGATCGCGCTCACGCAGTGGCGCGCGCGCAGCGGCCCGGCTGAGCTACGGCCAGGCCGTCGACCCGCTCCCGCTGTTCGTCGCCAAGATCGTCGCGCCCGCGCTGGTCGTCATGTTCGTGATCGTGCAGCTCGCCCGGTTCAAGAACCTGCCCTGGGTGCTGGTGCTGCTCGCGGCGCTGGTCATCGGCTACACCCTGCTCACCAACCGGGCCGTGTTCGGCCGCCACATCTACGCCGTGGGCGGCAACCTGCAGGCCGCCGCGCTGTCCGGCGTGAAGGTCAAGTCGATCACGTTCTGGATCTTCGTGAACATGGGCGTGCTCGCAGGCATCGCCGGGGTCATCTTCGCGGGCAGGCTCAACCAGGCGGGCCCGACGGCGGGCATCAACTTCGAGCTCGACGCCATCGCGGCGGCGTTCATCGGCGGCGCCGCCGTGCAGGGCGGGGTGGGCAAGGTCGTCGGCGCCATCACCGGCGGCCTGATCATGGCGGTGATCAACAACGGGATGTCGTTGATCGGGGCGCCGAGCGAGCGGGTGATGCTGGTCAAGGGCCTGGTGTTGCTCGCCGCCGTGGCCTACGACGTGTGGACGAAGCGGCGGGCAGGCGCCGCTCGCTGACCTGCGATCGGCGGGGTCACCGACCGGCGAGCAGCCGCTGCATCAGCTCGATCGAAGCCTGCTGGGCGTCGGAGATGTTCTGCGCCATGAGCTTCGCGTCCGGGTCGCGGCCGCCGGACAGCGCGCTGCGCGGCCGTCCATGCCCACCGACACGCCAGCAGGCTAGTGCGTGTCGAGCGCCGCGGTTCAGGAGTGGGCGAGATCGGCGAACCGGCTGTAGTGCAGCTGGTGGGCCACGGTGATCGTGCTGGTGGGGCCGTTGCGGTGCTTGGCGAGGATGAGGTCGGCCTCGCCCGCGCGGGGGTCGTCGCGCTCGAACGCGTCGGGGCGGTGCAGGAGGATCACCATGTCGGCGTCCTGCTCGATGGAGCCCGACTCGCGCAGGTCCGACAGCATCGGCCGCTTGTCCGTGCGCTGCTCCGGCCCGCGGTTGAGCTGGCTGATCGCCACCACCGGCACCTCCAGCTCCTTGGCCAGGAGCTTGATCTGCCGGGAGAACTCCGACACCTCCTGCTGGCGCGACTCGACCTTGCGGCCCGACGTCATGAGCTGCAGGTAGTCGAGGATGACCAGCTTGAGGTCGTTGCGCTGCTTGAGCCGCCGCGCCTTGGCGCGGATCTCCATCAGCGTGAGGTTGGGCGAGTCGTCGATGAACAGCGGCGCTTCGGAGATCTCGCTCATCCGCCGCGCCATGCGCGTCCAGTCGTCGTCGGACATGCGGCCCGCCCGCATGTCGGCCAGGCGGATGCGCGCCTCGGCCGACAGGAGCCGCATGACGATCTCGGACTTGCTCATCTCCAGCGAGAACACGGCGCTCGTGAGGCCGTGCTTGACCGAGCACGAGCGCGCGAAATCCAGTCCCAGTGTGGACTTCCCCAACCCGGGCCGGGCCGCGACGACGATCATCTGCCCGGGGTGCAGACCGTTGGTGGCGGCGTCGAGGTCGGTGAAGCCGGTGGGGACGCCCAGCGCGACGCCGCCGCGGGAGGCGATGGCGTCGATCTCGTCCATCGTCGGCTGCAGCAGCTCTTCGAGCGCGACGTAATCCTCGCTGGTGGAGCGCTCGGTGACCTCGTAGATGGCGGCCTGCGCCCGGTCGACCACATCGTTGACCTCGGCGCCCTGGTCGCCGTGGTAGCCCAGCTGCACGATCCGGGTGCCTGCCTCGACCAGCCTGCGCAGGATCGCCTTCTCGGCGACGATCTCGGCGTAGTAGGCGGCGTTGGCCGCGGTGGGCACCGTGGCGATCAGCGTGTGCAGGTATGGCGCGCCGCCGAGCCGGATGAGGTCGCCCCGGCGCTGCAGCTCGGCCGACACGGTGACCGCATCGGCGGGCTCGCCGCGGCCGTAGAGATCGAGGATGCAGTCGTAGACGGTCTGGTGGGCGGGCCGGTAGAAGTCGTCGGGCCGCAGCACCTCGACGACGTCGGCGATCGCGTCCTTGCTGAGCAGCATGCCCCCGAGCACCGACTGCTCGGCCGTGAGGTCCTGCGGGGGCTGCCGATCGAACGTGCCCGACTCCGCGCTCTCGCCCGGACGGAGGGCCCGCGGGCGCCCCGGCTCCGGCCCACGAAGATCAGGCTGTGCCATACGCTGCGTCACCCCCACTCCCAGTGTATCGAACATAAGTTCGATCCGCGCGTTTCCCACGGCGCGGCTCCGGGAAGCGACCCGGGAAGCGACGGACGCCCGTGACCCGGACTCCTCGCACCTCGTGCCGGACGTTAGGGACAGTCGGGTGGGGCTGTCCACCCGGCCTGTGCAAAGGCTGTGCATCGGTCTGGGGAGGAGCGGTGAAGCACCCGGGACGGACCTGTGGAAGAGATGGGGACAACCACCGGATTCTAGGCGTTTCCGCTGCTCATAGGGTGTGCACGAGCTGTGGACAACATTGGGGAGCGACACGCCGGGTCCCGGATTCTTCGGCGTGTCGCGCCCACCTGGAGTGGACTCCGCCCGTCGCGTCCGGACGGTCACTCGGCGCTCGTTATGCGGCCGTTCGCAACCTCCGTCCGGGCCCTCGAGGCGAGCGGGATGGCCGCCGGAGCTCACGCCCATCCCTTCGCCCGTTGTTACTCTCTGCAGCAAAACGAAAGGCGGGACACGCTGTGCGTGTCCCGCCTCTCGGCGACCGGGGGTGGCTCAGGTCGCGACGACCGCGATCTCCACCTGCGTGGTGACCTCGGGGTGCAGCCGGACCGTGACCGGGTGCTTGCCGACCGTCTTGATCTGGCTGGACACCTCGACGGCCCGCTTGTCGAGCGCGGGGCCGCCTGCGGCGCGGACCGCGTCGACGATGTCGCCCGGCGTGATCGAGCCGAAGAGGCGGCCGGAGTCGCCCGCCGCCTTGGCCTTCACCGTGACGGCGAGCCTGCCGAGGTCGCCCGCGACCTCCTTGGCGTGGTCGAGGTCGCGGATCTGCCGCGCCCGTTGGGCGCGCCTGATCGTCTCAACCTGCTTCTCGGCGCCCCGGGTGGCGACGATGGCCATCTTGCGCGGCAGCAGGAAGTTGCGGCCGTAGCCGTCCTTGACCTCGACGATGTCGCCGGGCGCGCCCAGGTTGGGCACGTCCGTCGTGAGGATGATCTTCACGGACCGTCCTCCTATCGTGCGGTCGAGGTGTAGGGCAGCAGAGCGACCTCGCGGGAGTTCTTGACCGCGATCGCGATGTCGCGCTGGTGCTGGCGGCAGTTGCCGGTGACCCGGCGCGCGCGGATCTTGCCGCGGTCGGAGATGAACTTCCGCAGCAGCCCCGTGTCCTTGTAGTCGATGTCCTGGGCCTTGTCCTTGCAGAACGCGCACACCTTCTTCTTCGGCTTGCGCAGGACGGGCTTTGCCATATCTCAGTGCTCCTGAAGTGTGGATCTAGAAGGGGGGCTCGTCGTCGGCGGCCGGGCCGCTCCCGGCGGGCGGGGCGGAACCCCACGGGTCGTCGGAGGGCGCGTGGGAGCTGCCGCCCCCGCTGCCCGACCCGCTGCCCGAGCCGCCGCCGTACCCGCCCGCCGCCGCCGCCGAAGCCGCCCTCGGAGCTGCGGCTGACGCGGTTGACCTTCGCGGTGGCGTACTTGAGCGACGGGCCGATCTCGTCGACCTCGAGCTCGACGACGGTGCGCTTCTCGCCCTCGCGCGTCTCGTAGGAGCGTTGCTTGAGCCTGCCGGAGACCATCACCCGCATGCCGCGGGTGAGCGTCTCGGCCACGTTCTCCGCCGCCTGGCGCCACACGTTGCAGCGCATGAACAGCGCCTCGCCGTCCTTCCACTCGCCGGACTGGCGGTCGAAGTTGCGCGGTGTGGAGGCGACGGTGAAGTTGGCGACCGCGGCCCCCGACGGGGTGAACCGCAGCTCGGGGTCGGCGGTGAGGTTGCCGATCACGGTGATGACGGTTTCGCCTGCCATGGCGACCTCAGCTCGCAGCGGCCGCGACGGGCGCGCGCTTCGGCTCGCGCCGCAGCACCTTGGTGCGCAGCACGGACTCGTTGAGCCCGAGCTGGCGATCGAGCTCCGCGACCGTGGCGGGCTCGCACGCGACCTCGAGCACCGCGTAGATGCCCTCGGCGTGCTTCGCGATCTCGTAGGCGAGGCGGCGCTTGCCCCACACCTCGATCTTCTCAACGCTCCCACCATCGGTGCGGATGACGTTGAGGAAGGTCTCCAGCGACGGCTGCACGGTGCGCTCGTCGAGGCTGGGGTCGAGAATGACCATTATCTCGTAATGACGCATGAGAACCACTCACCTCCTATGGACTCAGACGGCCACGGACGATCCGTGACAGGAGGTTCTCACCGCACCCCGACAGAAACCGGCGATCCGGGGCCGCCGTGCGGAAGTGCGACCTCCGAGATTACCAGCGGGTCGGGACGCCGATGACGGCCGGTACCATCCCCGCGGGACACGGACGGGAGTGCGCGGTGGCCGAGGGCACATTCGGTCCGTACCGCCTGGTCGCCCGCCTCGGCGCAGGCGGCATGGGTGAGGAGTGGCGGGCGCTCGACACGCGCAAGGGGCGCGAGGTCGCGCCTGCACCCCCCTCCGCCCGCCTGCCGCAGGCCTGCCCGGTGCCGTCGAGCGACGGTCCGGTCGCCGACGGCCCCACCGCGCCCGCCCCCGCACCAGCGGAACCGCCGCCGGGCGCAGGCCCGACACCCAGCCCGGACTGGCCGCCCCACCGAACGTCCTGCGGGTCGTGGTCGCCGTCGTCGCGGTGGTGGTCGTGCTCGCCGCAGCGGGTGGGTTGGCCAGGCTGTGGGTGCTGCAGAACTACTACGTCGGCGTCGACGGGACCCAGGTCACGATCTTCCAGGGCGTGCGTGGCGCGGTGCTCGGCCTACCGTTGCACGAGGTCGCCGAGCACACCGACATCACCGTCGACGACCTGACGGCATCCGACCGCGGCGCCGTCGACGACGGCATCCTCGCCACCGACGGCCTCGACGGTGCCCACGGCATCGTTCAGCGGCTGCGCGACCGCGGGCTCCAGCCGTGCGGAATCCTCGGTGGCGACGTGCCCGGCGCCACCTGTCGACTACCCGCCTGACGGACCGTCGCACGGAAGTGTCGGGGGTCGCCATTACGCTGCACCCATGCTCATCGGGGCCCACGTGCGCGAGGACGACCCGATCGTCTCCGCCGCCGAGCGCGGCGCCGAGATCGTCCAGATGTTCCTCGCCGATCCGCAGGGATGGAAGAAGCCGCCCGTCCACGCGCAGGCCGAGGCGTTGCGGGCGGGCGATCTGGCGGTCGTCGTGCACTCGCCGTACGTGGTCAACCTCGCGTCGCTCAACAACCGCATCCGCATCCCGTCGCGCAAGCTCGTCACCCAGCACGCCGAGGGGGCCGCGCAGGTCGGCGCGATCGGGCTGGTCGTGCACGGCGGGCACGTCACGCAGGGCGACGACGAGGCTGACGGGCGTCGACAACTGGCGCAAGTTCCTCTCCCGCCAGGAGGACGAGGGCGGGTTCGGCGTGCCGATCCTCATCGAGAACACCGCCGGTGGCGATCACGCGATGGCGCGGCGGTTTCGATGCGCTGGCCCGGCTGTGGGATGCGGTGGGCGAGTTCGGCGTGGGCTTCTGCCTCGACACCTGCCACGCGTTCGCCGCGGGGGAGGATCTCGTCGACGTGGTCGACCGGGCCCGCGCGATCACCGGCCGCATCGATCTCGTGCACCTCAACAACTCCCGCGACGAGTTCGGCTCGGCGCGCGACCGGCACGCCAACATCGACGAAGGCACCATCGATCCCGAGCAGCTCGCCGCCGTCTGCGCCGCCGCGGGCGCCCCCGTCGTCGTCGAGACCCCCGCCGAGGGCCAGGCCGCCGACATCGCCTTCCTCCGCGAGCGGCTGGCGGGCAGCGCTCGTCGCGGCGGGCAAGGGGTCTCCGCCCGGGCCGCGCCGTGACCCGTAGCGACGTGCGGCGCGCAGGACGAGAGGACGCCCGCCTCGGCGCCGACGACGAGCCCGAGGACGCGCGCGAGGGCGGCGCGCCGGGGAAGAGCGCCACGGCAGGCGCCGCGCACCCGGCCCGGGACGACCCCGACGGCGGCGCGGCGACGGCGAGCGCGCCCGGCCGCACGGTGACGGACGAACCACCCGCCACCGACGGCTCAGTCGCAGCGCCTGGCAGGGCACCCGCACCCACCCACGACACCGCGGCTGCAGACGCGCACGTGGGCCGCGGCGAGGGCGGCCGATGGGCGGCGCTCGACCCGCGGCGCATGTCGACGCGTGCCGTCGCCGCCGTGATCGTGCTGCTCACCGCCGTGATGCTGGTGGTGGCCTACGCGGGCAAGGCCCGCTGCGTCGGCCCGACCTTCGACGACCGGGGCCGCACCACGCCCGATTACGACATCCGCATCGACCGCGACCTCTGCTACTCCGACATCCAGTACCTCTGGCTCGACCGCGACATCGACAAGCACGTCTTCCCCTACATCCACGGCGGCATCACCCCGCCGCCGGACAGCAAGCTCACCGGGGGCACGGTCGAGTACCCCGTCCTCACCGGCCTGCTCATGTGGGTGGGGGCGCTGTTCGCCCACAACGACGGCGAGTTCCTGCTCTACTCGGCGCTGCTGATGGCCCCGTTCGGCCTGCTCACCGGCTGGATGCTGGGTCGGCTCGCGCGGTGGCGCGCGCTCGTCTGGGCGCTCGGGCCACCGCTCTACCTCTACGCCTTCCACAACTGGGACCTGCCCGTCGTGGCGTGCGCGGTGGCCGCGGTGTACGTGATGCACGGCTGGCGCACCACGCGTTCCCTGCGGCAGCGCGGCCACGCTCGCCGCCGTCCTGCTCGGTGTCGGCTTCGCGTTCAAGCTCTACCCGGGCGCGTTCGTCGCTCCGCTGATGCTCTACGTGCTCACCTGCTCCCGGCCCGGCCGCCGCGACTGGTGGGGTGCGCGCGGCGTCGCGCTCGCCGCCACCGCCACGGTGGTGCTGATCAACCTTCCGTTCGCGCTCGCGGGCTACGACGGGTGGCGCGCCTCGTTCACGTTCCAGGAGCTGCGCAAGGTCGACCTCACCACCAACTCGATCTGGTTCTGGGGCTTCCGCCCCGACTCCGAGCCCACCAACGAGGCGTTCCAACACTGGGTGAGCTGGCTGTCGCCCACGCTCGTGATCGCCTCGTTCGTGCTCGCGCTGGCCGTCGGCTGTGGCGGTGGCGCCGCAGCGGCAGCTACCCGTGGATCGCCGTCAGCGCCGCGATGCTGTGCGGTTTCCTGCTGCTGCACAAGGTCCACTCGCCGCAGTACACGCTGTGGCTGGTGCCGTTCTTCGTGCTGCTCGCCGTGCCGTGGCGGTGGGTGCTGGCCTACATGGTCGTCGACATCTGCATGGACATCGGCGTGTTCCGCTGGTTCTACGCGATGAAGCTCCACGGCAACGACATCGGCGGCAACGTGTCCGCCGGGCTCGCGGGCCAGCTCGTCGCGCTCGGCGTCTGGGGGCGGGCGGTGCTGCTCGCCGTGCTGTTCGTGGTCGTGTTGGTGGGCCGCGACCGGTTGGCCGCGCAGGGCGCCCCCGGCGCCCGCCCGGCCCCGCCGACATCCGAAGCCGTCCCCACCACCTGAGCCGCCGTCGCACGACTCACCCTGGTCGTTTGCGCGACTCACCGTGCACAAGCGCCCGACTCACCGTGGCGAACGGGACTCACCGTGGCGAAACGCGGGACTCACCGTGGCGAAACGCGGGACTCACCGACCGGGGGCGGGGGCGCGACCGGCCAGTCCGGGTCGTCCTCCACGTCCAGCTCGCGGACGGGGTCGGTCTCCGGCCGGATGATCGTCCGGACGACGAGAACGGCGAGCAGCACCATCACCGCGTCGCGCACCACGGCGGCGCCGAGGAACCAGTCCGGCGGCAGGCCCTTGTTGGCGGGCGTGAGGTAGTAGTACATGCGCGGCGCCCAGAGGAGCGCGTCGACGGCCATCCAGGCCAGCACGAGCCGCCACCGCGGCAGCGCGAGCACGGCCAGCGGCACCAGCCACAGCGAGTACTGCGGGCTCCACACCTTGTTGACCAGCAGGAACCCCGCCACCAGCAGGAACGCCAGCGAGGCGAGCCGCGGCGGGCGGGGCGCGCGGAAGCCCAGCGCGGCCACGCCCGCGAACACCAGCAACGTCAGCACGGCCACCACGGCGTTGAGCACGGCCGGGGTCTGCCCGTCGGCGAGCGGACCGTCGAAGCCCGGCCAGCCGGTGAAGTAGCTGACCACGAAGTACAGCGAGTCCGGGTCGGCGGGCCGTTCCTGGTTGAGCCGGAAGAACTCCCCCCACCCCACCGGCCACGCCAGCGCGACGGGCAGGTTCACCGCGATCCACGTCAGCACGGCGCCCACGACGGCGGGCACCGCCACGCCGAGCTGCCGCCGTCGCAGCGCGAGGACCACGATCGGCAGGAGCAAGAGCAGCGGGTAGAACTTGAACGCCCCGCCGACGCCGAGCACCACCCCCGCGAGCCACGGCCTGCCGCGGGCCAGCGCGAGCATGCCCCCGGTGGCGCAGGCGACGGCGAGCGCGTCGAAGTTGGTGAAGACGTGCACGACCACCAGCGGGGAGAGCGCCACGAGCGCGGTGTCCCACGGCCGCACCCGCCGAAGGCCGTGCACGCAGCGGACGACGACGATCCACGCGATCGCCAGGAACACCGCGGTGATGTCGAAGTAGACGACGACCGGCAGCCCGGCGGGCAGCGGCAGCCGCGTGGTGAGCCACAGGTAGGCGTCGGTGAGCCGGGCGTTCGTGTACTGGAAGAACCCGGTCAGCACCGGGTACTCCATGTAGCGCAGCCGCTCCTGCGGGGTGCCTTCGTTCTCGTACCACGGGTCGCGGTAGGGCACGTTGCCCGCGGACAGGCCCTCGATGCCGTACAGCGGCACGGTGTCCGAGTAGCACATCGCGACGTACTGGCGGTTGTCGCGCCAGTCCAGCGCGGGCCCGCCGGACGTCTGGTACGACTGCAGGCAGGGGGCCTTGAACAGCCAGCCCGCCGCGAGCGTGATCACGGCGAGCAGCAGCAGCACCCGCAGCGGCGTCCAGAAGATGCTGCGCCCGACCAGCGCGTGGCGACCGAGCGGGCCGCCCACCAGCCTGCTCGCCGCCACCGCGAGCGGCTCGGTCCAGGTCGGGACGACCCGCTCGCCCGCCGGGCGGCTCACCCGACGACGGGCTGTGCGCGACCCACCCGGGCGAGCTCACTCGGCGGGATCAGCAACGCGTTGTCGCCGTTGTCGTGCTTCTTTTTCTTCTTCTTGTCGCCGTTGTCACCCTTGTTGTCGCCGTTGTTGTCGCCGTTGTCGCCGTCGGGGGAGGGCGTCGCGGTGGCCGACGGGTCGTAGCTCGACCCGCCGCCGCTGTTGGCGTACGCGGGGGTGCCCATCGGCTCGTAGGGCGAGAAGTCGTCGTCGGGGGTGCCCTTGAGCGCGGCGTTCATGAACGCCTCCCAGATCGGACCGGGCAGCGTGCGGCCGTAGACGACGGCGCCGGAGCGCGTGCGGATCGGGTCGCTCTTGTCGGTGCCGACCCACACCGCGGTGGACAGCGACGGGGTGTAGCCGACGGTCCAGGCGTCGCGGTTGTCCCGGGTCTCGCCGAGCTGGTTGGTGCCCGTCTTGGCCGCGGCGGGCCGTCCGCCCGCGAGGGCGAAGCCGGAGGTGCCCGCCACGTCGAGCATCGACTCGGTGACGTTGCGCGCCAACTGCTGGGAGAACACCGACTGCTGACCCACGGGGGTGGTGCCGCGGTCGAGCAGCACACGCCCGTCGGCGGCGGTGACCTTCTGCACGATGTGCGGGTCGAACCGCTGCCCGTCGGCGGCGAAGGTGCCGTACGCCGCCGCCATGTCGACGACGTGCACCGGCTTGTCACCCAGCGAGATGCCGCCCGATGGGGTCGGGCAGCAGGCCGTCGGGGATGCCCGCGGCGTGCGCGGTCTGCGCGACGGCCTGCGGCCCGTACTGCACGGCGATCTGGTAGAAGACCGTGTTCGTCGACTTGGTCATGGCGGACATCACCGTGCACTCGTCGCAGCTGTCGCCGTCGGAGTTGGCCACCTTCGTGCCCGCGATGACCATCGGCGACGTGCCCGCGTACTGGGTGCCCAACCCGAACTGCTTGTCGGCCTGCAGCGCCGCGGCCACGACGAACGGCTTGAACGTCGACCCCGGCGGCCGGGTGACCGCGTCGCCCGCGTAGTCGATGCCGGGACCGTTGGAGCCGCCGAAGTAGGCCTGGATGGCGCCGCTGCGGGGATCGACCGCGACGAGCGCGGTGCGCAGGTTGGCGGGCTGGGTCTTCATCACCTTGGTGACGGCGTCGACGGCGGCCTTCTGCCGGTTCGCGTCGATCGTCGTGGTGACGGTGAGGCCGCCGGTGTCGATCTGGTCCTGCGCGATGCCGTTGGCGCGCAGCTCCGCCTCGGCGCGCTCGAAGATGTGGTAGCGGTCGTCGGCGGGCACGCCCGCCCCGATCGGCGCGGCGGGCAGCACGTCGTCGGGGAACTTCTGCCCCGTCCGTTCGCCGGGCGGGATGAAGCCCGCCGCCTGCATCTGGTCGAGCGTGTAGTTCCAGCGGATCGTGACGCCCGAGGGGTTCTTCATCGGGTCGAGCGCCGACGGCGACTGGATCATCCCGGCGAGCATCGCGCCCTCGGAGATCGACAGCTGGCCGACGTCCTTGCCGAAGTACGCCTGCGCCGCGGCCTGGATGCCGTAGGCGCCGCGGCCGAAGTAGACGGTGTTGAGGTAGTTCTCGAGGATCTGGTCCTTCGTCTGCTCCTTGGAGATCTTGATCGAGAGGATGATCTCCTTGTACTTGCGCCACAGCGAGGCCTGGTCCTGGCCGGTGGAGACCTTCACGTACTGCTGCGTGATCGTCGAACCGCCACCGACGCCTCCGGTGAGCTGGTTGTAGACCGCGCGGGCGATGCCCATCGGGTCGAAGCCCGGGTTGGAGTAGAAGGAGCGGTCCTCCGCGGCCAACACGGCCTGGCGGACGTGCGCGGGCACCTTGTCGATCGTGACGATGTTGCGGTTGATGTTGTTGTCGTTGCTGTCCTTGGGCCGCACGACGGCGATGGGCTCGCCGCCCGCGAAGGTGTAGGTGGCGGTCTGGACGATCCCCTGGTCGCCGATCGCGGGCACCTTGAAGATCATCCAGCCGACCACGAAGGCCAGCAGCGGCAGCAGGACGAGGACCCCGAGCACGCCGAGCACCCAGTTGCGCACGCGGTGGCGGCGCTTCGGCCGCTTCGGCGAACGTCCCCCGTACGGCGGCGCCGACGGGGGTGGGGGACCGACCGGCGGTGGCCCCGGGCGTCGAACGGTGGGCGGGACGCGGTGGGGAGCCATGTAGCCGGGTGCGGCGGACCGGGGGTGTTGCCCGACGGTCATCGCGCTCCTCCTGGCGGTTGTTCGTGGGTGCAGACTGCCACGTCGGTGGGGGGCCGACGCCGGCCGGTCACTCGGCAGCGGTGCGACGCCTGCGCCGGGCAGGCGCGTCGCCGGTGCCCATGACGTAGGACAGCACCAGGTGGTTCCAACTGCAGGTGCGGCAGACCTCCACCACGTACACGGAGAAATCCCGGTGGAGGTTCGCCATCTGCTCGATCTCCTGTGCAGCGCGCGCGGAGCCCGCGGCGTTACCGAGGCTCTCGCCGAAGACCCAGGACACGAGCGTCAGCCGCTCCTTGCGGCAGACCGGACACGTGACGTCGCTCGGGTCGCCGTGGAAGCGGGCGGCCTGGAGCAGGTAGGGGCTGGCGTCGCAGACCTCGGCGATGGGCACCCGGCCTGCGTGCACGTCCGCGAGCAGCGCCCGTCGCTGCAAGGCGTAGTCGACCATCTGCCGCTGGCTGCGCACCGGGCCAGGGTACGCGGCAGGGACTCGGTGGCGCCTCGGCACCGACCGTCCCCGGCGTGCCGCGAGGTTCGCCACGGCGCGCAGATGTATCGGACCGATATAATGCTCGGGTACATCGCCATCGCGCATCAGGAGGTCGGCCGTGCTGGAGCTCGCGCTGCTCGGCCTGCTGCGCGAGGCCCCCGTCCACGGCTACGAACTGCGCAAACAGCTCGCGCTGCGGCTCGGCGGGCTGCGCGCGTACTCATACGGATCCCTGTACCCCGCCCTGCGGCGGCTCACGCGCGCGGGCCTCATCGTCGAGGAGTCCGGGCCGAGTTCCAAGCGCGCCCGGAAGGTGTACCGGATCACCGCCGAAGGCAAGGAGCGGCTCGACGAGCTGCTCGCCGAGGCGGGGCCGCACGCGTGGGACGACGAGGGGTTCGGCATTCACCTGGCGTTCTTCGCGAGCACCCCGACCGAGACCCGCATGCGGATCCTCGAAGGCCGACGCCGCGCCGTGGAGGAGCGGCGGGAGGGCATGCGTTCGGCGCTGGCCAAGGCAGGCGAACAGATCGACCGCTACACGAGACAGCTGCAGCAGCTCGGGCTCGATTCCTGCGAGCGCGAGGTGCGGTGGCTCAACGAGCTGATCGAGAACGAGAAAAAGGAGACCGGACCATGACCGAGGTACGGGTAGCCGTCGTGGGCGTGGGCAACTGCGCCGCGTCGCTGGTCCAGGGCGTCCACTACTACGCAGATGCCGACCCGACCACGCGGGTCCCGGGGTTGATGCACGTCGACTTCGGCGGGTACCACGTGCGCGACATCCGCTTCGTCGCCGCGTTCGACGTCGACGCCAAGAAGGTCGGCCGCGACCTCTCCGAGGCGATCCACGCCAGCGAGAACAACACCATCAAGATCGCCGACGTGCCGCCGTTGAACGTGCCGGTGCTGCGCGGGCACACGCTCGACGGGCTGGGCCGCTTCTACCGCGAGACGATCACCGAGTCGGACGAGGAGCCGGTGGACGTCGCGGCCGTGCTGCGCGAGACCCGCGCCGACGTGCTCGTGTCCTACCTCCCGGTGGGCAGCGAGGCGGCCGACCGGTTCTACGCGCAGTCCGCGCTCGACGCGGGCGTGGCGTTCGTCAACGCGCTTCCGGTGTTCATCGCGTCGGACCCGGTGTGGGCCGAGAAGTTCCGCGTGGCCGGGGTGCCGATCGTCGGCGACGACATCAAGAGCCAGGTCGGCGCGACCATCACCCACCGCGTGCTGGCCAAGCTGTTCGAGGACCGCGGCGTGCAGCTCGACCGCACGATGCAGCTCAACGTGGGCGGGAACATGGACTTCCTGAACATGAAGGAGCTGGAGCGGCTGGAGTCGAAGAAGGTCTCCAAGACGCAGTCGGTCACGTCGCAGGTCGACCGCGACATGGGCCGCGACAACGTGCACATCGGCCCGTCCGACTACGTCGCGTGGCTCGACGACCGCAAGTGGGCCTACGTCCGGCTGGAGGGGCGCGCGTTCGGCGACGTGCCGCTGAACCTGGAGTACAAGCTCGAGGTGTGGGACTCGCCCAACTCGGCGGGCATCATCATCGACGCCGTGCGCGCCGCCAAGATCGCCCTCGACCGGGGCATCGGCGGCCCGATCCTTTCGGCGTCGAGCTACTTCATGAAGAGCCCGCCCGAGCAGTACCCGGACGACGTGGCCCGTGACGCCGTCGAGGCGTTCATTCGTGGCGAGATTTCGTAACATTTCCGGATCTCAACCATTCCACCATTACCGGTAAGTTCACGGGAGGATCGCCGCTGGTAGACCGGGTGCAGTGCACAATGTGGACCGTTCGGAGCAATCGGGTGATGATCCTCACCGGCGGCCGTGATCGGTGTCATTGGAAAGCGTAGAAATTGGTTCGTAATGTGCCGGACGGCCTTGCGAACCGTCGGCCAACCGGGACGGCGGGCGTGGGGTCACCGCTGAACTCACCCGCTTCCCGGGTTCGGCGGTGCGCACATCGAGGACCTCCGTGCCCGCTCCGCCCCCGTCCCTGGCCACCCGCGCCGCCGTCGTGGCGACCGCAACCACCGCCGCCGCGCTCCTGACGCTGCTGCCCGCCGCGCCGCCCGTCCCCGCGAAGACGGCGGTGGCCTCGGCGTGGGCGGCGGACCCGAACGGTGACGGGGTGGGCGGCGCGGGTGGCGCACCCGCCGCCCCGGCGGCGGCTGGCGGGGCAGCGGCAGGCGCCGCCGGAGCCGCTGCGCCCCTGGCCGGAGGCCTCGCCCGCGTGGTTGGAGGCCGCGTCGTTGGAGGCCGCGTCGTTGGAGGCCGCGTGGCTGGAGGCCGCGTGCGAGACACCGCGGCGGCTGACGCGGGGACGCCACCTGCCGTGGGGGCCTCCCCGGCGCCCGCGGCCGATCCGACCGCGACGGCGCCCAGCCCGTTCGCCCTCGCCGGCCGAGCGGCGCCCCCGCGGCCTGCGGCTTCGGCGGTGGTCGCGATGGCCCCGTTCCAGGCCGCCATGCGCGCCCTCGCCACTGCGCCCGCCAAGGCCGCCGCACCCGGCAGCCCGCTCGTGGTGGCCGCGCCGCTGGCGGTGGGCCCGGGGCCGCAGGCTGCTGCCACCGGACCCGCCGCGCCCGCCGCACCGGCGGTATCCGCACCGCCAGCGAACCGGGCCGCCGCGCCCCAGGCTGCCGCTCCGGCCGCAGCGCCCGCCAAGCCCGTGGCGCCCGCTAAGCCCGTGGCCCCCGCCAAGCCCGCTGCCCCGGCGGCCGGGCGGCGCGGCAGCGCGATGGCGAACGCGATGAGCAAGCTCGGTGCGGCGTACCGCTGGGGCGCCACCGGCCCCAGCGCCTTCGACTGCTCCGGCCTCGTCTTGTGGTCCTACCGCCAGGTCGGCATCTCGCTGCCGCGCACCAGCCGGGCGCAGTCGCAGGTCGGCACGCCCGTCGCCAAGAGCGCCCTGCAGCCCGGCGATCTGGTGTTCTTCTACCAGCCGGTCAGCCACGTCGCGATCTACATCGGCAACGGCCGGGTCGTGCACGCCAGCACGTCGGGGAGCCCGGTGAAGATCTCGGAGCTCAACGCGATGCCGTTCACCACGGCCCGCCGGATCTGACCGCAGGCCGCAGGCTCCTCGCCCGCGCGGCCGCGGGGTGGGAGCGGACTACCCCACGCGGGTGACCCTTCGCGTAGAGTCCGGCGCCGTGACCGAACCTGATCTTCGTCCACTGGCGCTGGTCACGGGCGCATCCGGCGGGATCGGCGCCGCTGTGGCGCGCGCCCTCGCCCCCGGCCACGACCTCCTTCTCGGCGGCCGCGACGCCGCGGCGCTGCAGGAACTCGCCTACGAGCTGCCGGGCGCGCGGCCGTGGCCGGTCGACCTCACCGACTACCGGGCCGTCGCGGAGGCGGTCGCGGGCATCACCCGGCTTGACGTGTTGGTGCACTCCGCCGGAGTGGGCCTCCTCGGCGCCATCGCCGACACGCCCGCCGACACGTGGCGGTACCAGTTCGAGGTGAACGTCGTGGCGGTCGCGGAGCTGACCCGGCTGGTGTTGCCCGCGCTGCGCGCCACGCGTGGGCGGGTGGTGCTCGTCAACTCCGGGGCCGGGCTCGCCGCGCGGGCGGGCTGGGGGTCCTATGCGGCCAGCAAGTTCGCCCTGCGGGCCTTCGCCGACGCGCTCCGCGCCGAGGAGTCGGGCAACGGCGTGCGCGTCACGTCCGTGCACCCCGGCCGGACGGACACCGAGATGCAACGCGACGTCGTCCGCCAAGAGGGCGGCGTGTACCGGCCGGAGCGCTACCTGCGGGCCGAGTCGGTCGCGGGCGCCGTGCTGCTGGCCGTCACCGCGCCCGCCGACGCGGCGCTCACCGAGCTGGTTCTGCGGCCCGCCGACGGCTGAGCCCGCCCCCGGCCCGGACCGAATCTCGACGACGCTCATCCCGGCCGCGGGTTAGTAGAGTCGCAGCATGCTCGATCCGAAGTCGCTCGACCTCGACGAGCTGTGCGTGGCGCTGGAGGACCACTCCCCGGAGACGACCTGGTGGATCCACCCCGGCGACGGGCGCATCCAGCCGGGCGATCCCGACGAGGAGGGCTGGCGCGAGATCGGCTCCGTGGGCTCGCACGAGGGCTATCGGGACATGGCCGAGTTCGTCGCGGGCGTGCACCACCGGCGGGCCGCCGAGCTGCTGGACCGGGCGATCTCCGGGCGCGGCGCCTTCCGCCGGTTCAAGGACACCCTCTTCGAGTTCCCCGAGCTGCGCGAGCAGTGGTTCCGCTTCCGCGACGCCCGCGCCCGGCGGCGGGCGCTGCGCTGGCTGGCCGAGCAGGGCTTGGTCGAGCGCGCCGTCGCCGCCGAGTGGATGGCGCACTACCCCGATCCGGTCGCCGACGACGGCGACCTACCCGCCGCCATCGCCGTCGACCTCGGACTGCTGTACGGCGACCGGCTGCAGCGGGTGCTGCTGTTCGGCGAGTGGTCGCGCGGGGAAGGGGTGGAGGACGCCGACATCGAGATCGTGGTCGTGCTGTCGGACCTGCGCTCGCCCTGGGAGGAGCTGCATCGCATGGACGACGTGCTGTGGCGGCACACCGAGCGGGCGGGGTCGGCGGTGGTCGCGGTGCCGGTCACCTCCGAACAGTGGGCCGCCCCGGCCAACCCGCTGCTGCGGCGCGCGGCGGCCGAGGCGGTGCAGCTGTCGTGAGCGCCGGTGAGGAGGACGCGTGACCGGGATCGCCCGCGCCCGCGAGGAGCTGTTCGCGGCGCACCTGCTCGCCACCACCCAGTTCGCGGCGCAGGCCGTGGCGCTGGCCCATCGTGGGGTGCTGTCCGCCGCCGACGCCGCGCTGGAGGCACTCGACCGGGTGTCGCCCGCGGATCCGGCGGCGCTCATCGCGATGTTCCTCAAGCAGGTCGTGCGCGAACGCGGCTTGGATCCCGAGGCCGGACGGTTGGTCCGGGCGCTGCACAACCGCGCTGTGCTGGCCGACGCCGACGGTGTCGTGCCGCCGGACGAGGCCGCCCGCGCGATCGCCGACGCCACCGCGGTCGTCGACGCCGTGGACGACTGGCTCACCCACTCGGAGTTCGTGACGATCGCGCGCGAGGCCATCCGTCCGCCCCGCCGCAAACGCACCCGTGCGCGGTAACGAGTGCCAGAGCACTCGTTACCGCGCACGAGCGGTCAGGACCGCGCACGAGCGGTCAGGCCACCACGTTGACCAGCCGGCCCGGCACCACGATCACCTTGCGCGGCGCGCGCCCGGCCAGCAGCTCGACGACCTTCGCGTCGGCCAGCGCCGCCGCCTCGACCTCGTCCGCGGCGGCCGCCGCCGCCACCGTGACCCGTGAGCGCACCTTGCCGTTGACCTGGATCGGGTACTCGACGCTGTCCTCGACCAGGTAGCGCTCGTCGGCCACCGGGAACGGCCCGTACGCCAGCGACGTGGTGTGCCCCAGCCGCGCCCACAGCTCCTCGGCGATGTGCGGGGTCAGCGGCGCCATCATCAGCACCAGCGACTCGGCCACCGAACGCGGCAGGCCGCCGTCGGGGTAGGCCTTCGTCAGGTGGTTGTTCAGCTCGATCAGCTTGGCCGCGGCCGTGTTGTAGTGCAGCGCCACGAAGTCGCCGTGCACACCCGCGATCGCCTTGTGCAGCGCGCGCAGCGTGGCCTCGTCCGGCGTGGCGTCGGAAACCCGCAGCTCACCGGTGGTCTCGTCCACCAGGTTGCGCCAGACCCGCTGCAGGAACCGCTGCGAGCCGACGACGTCACGCGTCGACCACGGCCGCGACACCTCCATCGGGCCCGTCGACATCTCATACAGCCGGAACGTGTCGGCGCCGTAGCGCTCGCACATCTCGTCGGGCGTCACCACGTTCTTCAGCGACTTGCCCATCTTCCCGTACTCCCGGCGTACCGGGGCGTTGTTCCACGTGAAACCACCCTCGGGGGTCTCGACGACCTCCTCGGCGGGCACGTACGTGCCGCGCGCATCGGTGTAGGCGTACGCCTGGATGTAGCCCTGGTTGAACAGCCGCCGGTAGGGCTCCTCCGAGCTGACGTGGCCCAGGTCGTACAGCACCTTGTGCCAGAACCGCGCGTACAGCAGGTGCAGCACCGCGTGCTCGACGCCGCCGACGTACAGGTCCACGCCGCCCGGGTCAGTGCTGTCGGGGCCGCCGCGCGGGCCCATCCAGTAGCGCTCCACCTCGGCGTCGACGAACCGCTCGTGGTTGTCCGGATCCAGGTAGCGCAGCTCGTACCAGCACGAACCCGCCCACTGCGGCATGGTGTTGGTCTCGCGGGTCAGCCCGTTGCCCACGTTCAGCCACTCGGTGGCGCGCGACAGCGGCGGCTCCGGCTCGGTGTTCGCGTCGTTCGGGTCGTACGTGCGGGGGGAGTAGTCGTCGACCTCGGGCAGCTCGATCGGCAACTCGTCCTCCGACACCGGCATCGGCCCGTCGGCGTCCCAGACGACCGGGAACGGCTCGCCCCAGTAGCGCTGCCGGGAGAACAGCCAGTCGCGCAGCTTGTACTGGATCACCGACTCGCCGAAGCCCTTCGCGGCCAGCCAGTCGATGATCGTGCGCTTCGCCTCGGCGATGTCCAGGCCGTCCAAGCTGACCTCGGCGTTCGCGGAGTTGATCGCCGGGCCCTCGCCGACGTACGCCTCGCCGGTGAACCCGGTCGACGGCTCCACGGTGCGGATGATCGGCAGGCCGAACGCCGTCGCGAAGTCCCAGTCGCGCTGGTCCTGCCCGGGGACGGCCATGATCGCGCCGGTGCCGTAGCCCATCAGCACGTAATCGGCGACGAACACCGGGATCGCGGTGCCGTTGACCGGGTTGATCGCGTAGGCGCCGGTGAAGACGCCGGTCTTGTCCTTGTTCTCCTGGCGGTCCAGGTCGGACTTGTGCACCGCAGCGTCGCGGTACGCCGCGACGGCTTCGGCCGGGGTCGGCGCGCCGCCCGTCCACCGCGGGTCGACGTCCGACGGCCACTGGGGCGTGGCGATGGCGTCGACCAGCGGGTGCTCGGGGGCCAGCACCATGTACGTCGCACCGAACAGGGTGTCGGGACGGGTGGTGAACACCTCGATCGCCGTGTCCCCGACCGGGAACCGGACCTGCGCTCCCTCCGAGCGGCCGATCCAGTTGCGCTGCATCGCCTTGACCGAATCCGGCCAGTCCAGCCGGTCCAGGTCCGCGACCAGCCGGTCGGAGTAGGCGGTGATCCGCATCATCCACTGCTTCAGGTTGCGGCGGAACACGGGGAAGTTGCCCCGGTCGCTGCGCCCGTCCGCGGTGACCTCCTCGTTCGCCAGCACGGTGCCCAGCCCCGGGCACCAGTTGACGGGCGCTTCCGAGATGTAGGCCAGCCGGTACGAGTCGATCACCCGGCGCCGCTCGACCGAGGTCAGCGACGCCCACGGCCGCCCGTCCGGCGTGCGCCGCTCCCCGGCGGCGAACTCGGCCTCCAGCTCGGCGACCGGGCGCGCCCGCTCGCCGTCGTACCAGGAGTTGTAGATCTGCAGGAAGATCCACTGCGTCCAGCGGTAGAACTCGACGTCGGTGGTGGCGACGGAGCGCCGCTGGTCGTGCGCCAGGCCCAGCTGCCGCAGCTGCGCCTTGTACCGCAGGATGTTCTCCTCGGTGGTCTTGCGCGGGTGCGTGCCGGTCTGCACGGCGTACTGCTCGGCGGGCAGCCCGAACGCGTCGAAGCCCATGGCGTGCAGCACGGTCTTGCCGGTCATGCGCAGGTAGCGGCCCAGCACGTCGGTGCCGATGAAGCCCAGCGGGTGCCCGACGTGCAGGCCCGCGCCCGACGGGTACGGGAACATGTCCAGCAGGTAGACCTTCTCGCCCGCGGGCATCGGGCTCGCCCACGGCCCGGCCGGGTTGGGCACCTGGAAGGTGCCCTCGGTCTCCCAGTAGTTCTGCCAGCGCCGCTCGATCTCCGCGGCCAGCGGGGCGCCGTACCGGAACGGCAGCGTCTCGGCGTCCGCGGGGGGCGTCGCTGTGTGCGTGCTCATGTCCACTCCTGAAGTCGGCCCGGAAACCAGAAGACCCCTCCGCCCACCGGGGCATGAGGGGTCACCGCGCCGGTGCTCTGATCTACGGCGCGGTGGTGTCGGTAAGTCGACGGGCCACCTCACCAGGGTAACGCCGCCGCAGGTGGCCCGACGACCGGGTGCGCCTACCCTGGGCCGGTGCCCGTCACCGTCCGTCTCCTCGTCGGCTCACTGTTCGCGCTCGCAGGCGTGGCGCTGGTCGTCGTGGCCGCGCTCGGCGCGCGGTCGGCGCTGCGGCGCAACCGCTGGGTCGGCGTCCGCACGGCGGCCACGCTGGCGTCCGAGACGCAGTTCGTGGCGGCCAACCGGGCGGCTGCGGTGCCGGTGGGCGCGGCAGGCGTGGTCGCGGCCGTCGGTGGGGCGTTCCTGCTGGTGGACGGCGGCGCCTCCCTGGATTGGGTCGTCCTGACGATAAGCCTGCTGGGCGTGCTGGGGTTGACGGTCGTCGGCGGCCTGGTGGGCGATCGGGCCGCCGCGCTCACGCCCGCCCCCGCCCCGTTCGCCGCGTCCTGCGGGGGGACGTGCGCAGGCTGTGACCTCGTCGCGGGCTGTCGGACGGCGGGTGAAACACCGTCCGAGCGCCGGTAGCGCAAGCACGCAGCGGCCCCTGAAGAGCTGAGACGGGTCATCCGGCCGGGTCGGAACCGGGCAACTCGCGCGGCGGGGACGGGGACGACGTGGCCGCCTCCCGCCGCTGACGGCCCGTCAGTTCTGCCGCACGTCCGCGGGGTAGGTCGCCAGCAGCGCGAGCGGCACGCCCTGCCTGCGGAGTACGCGGCCCCACAGGTTGGGGTCGTGCCCGGCCAGCACGTCGTCGGGCAATGCGGGCACCACGATCCAGTCGCCCCGGCCGATCTCGGCGGCGAGCTGGCCCGCGTCCCACCCGGAGTACCCGGCGAAGACGCGCAGGCCGCGCAGCCGGGAGGCGAGCGGGGCCGGGTCGCCGTCGAGGTCGACGAGCGCGACCGGGCCGCGCACCCCCACCAGCCCCGCGAGCGCCGCCGGATCCTGCCCGGTGCGCACGGCGGCGAGGCACAGCGCCGTCTGGCCCTCCACCGGCCCGCCGACGAAGACGGCGTGCGGGAGGGTGGCGAGCGGCGCCCACGACGGCAGCACGTCGCGCACCGACACCTCACCCGGCCGGTTCAGCACGACCCCCAGGGTGCCCCGGTCGCGGTGCTCGATGATGTAGACGACCGTGCGCCGGAAGTTCGGGTCGGCTAGCCCCGGCGCGGCCACCAGGAGACTTCCGGGCGCCACCCCGGCGTCGTGCGGGGCGCGTCCCCCCGAGCGGTCGTCCACCACGACGGTCATCGTCGCATCCGCACGTTGCGCGTAGCCTTCGGCGGGTGCCGTCCCCGGTCCCGCCGCTGTCCCCCGCAGCGGTGACACCGGGCCCGGAACGACTCGGTGTGCTCGGGCTCCTGCGGGTCCGCGGCTACCGTCGTCTCCTCGGGCTGCGGTTCGCCACCCAATGGGGCGACGGCATGTTCCAGGCCGCTCTCGGCGGCGCGGTGCTCTTCAACCCCGAGCGGCAGGCCGACCCGCTGGCGGTCGCCGCGGGCCTCGCCGTGCTCCTGATGCCGTACTCCCTCGTGGGCCCGTTCGTCGGCACCCTGTTGGACCGCTGGGACCGCCGCCGGGTGCTCGTCAACACCAACGCGGCGCGGGTCGTGCTGGTCGTCGGGGTGGCGGCGGTGGTCGTCGCGGGGGTCGCGGGGCCTGCGCTGTACCTCGGCGCGCTGGCGGTCATGGGGTTCAGCCGGTTCGTGCTGGCCGGGCTGTCGGTCGCGCTGCCGCACGTCGTCGAGAAGCGCCATCTCGTGGAGGCCAACACCCTGGCCGTGACAGCGGGCGCGGGCTTCGCGGCGCTCGGGGCGGTCTGCGCGATCGGGCTGCGGATGCTCGTCGGGTCGGGCAACACCGGCTCGGCGCTCACGACGCTCATCGCGGGCGTCGGGCCGCTCGTCGCCGCGCTCGTCGCCACCGGGTTCGGCCGCCGCAGCCTCGGCCCGGACGCGCCGAGCGGCCCGTCGCGCACGGTGGTGGCGGTGCTGCGCGGGTTCGTCGACGGGGCGCGCGCGGTGGCTGCCAACCCGTCGATCGCCGCCTCGTTCGCGGGCCTCGCCGCGCACCGGCTGGCGTTCGGCATCAGCACGCTGCTCACGCTGCTGCTCTACCGCTACGCGTTCACCGACGTCGGGCCGCTGCGCGCAGGGCTGCCGGGCATCGGCGAGGCGGTGGCCGTGGCCGCGGCGGGGCTGGTGTGCGCCGCGCTCGTCACGCCCCGGCTGGTGCACCGCTTCGGACGGCCGTGGACGATCCGGGTGTCGCTGGCCATCGCCTGCGTCACCCAGCTCCTGCTCGGGGTGTTCCTCAGCCTGCCCGTCGTGCTCGTCGCGGCGTTCGTGATCGGGCTGTCCGGGCAGGTCGTCAAGCTGTGCGCGGACGCCGCCGTGCAGAGCGAAGGCCCCGACGGCGCGCTCGGCCGGATCTTCGCCCTCTACGACGTGGTGTTCAACGTCGGCTACGTGGGGGCGGTGGCGGTGGCCGCGTTCGCCGCGCCGCCCAACGGGTGGGCGCCGTGGCTCTTCGCCGGGGCGAGCGGCCTGTACGCGGCGGGCCTGCTGGTGCACAACGCCCAGCAGCGCCGCACCAGGTCGTGAGCGGAAAACGTCGCCGGAACAACGTCATCCACTCACGAGGGGTTGTCGGCGGCCCAGCGGCGCAGCTCGGCCTCCGCGTCCTCCCGGCTGAGCGGGCCGCGCTCCATCCGTAACGCGAGAAGGTGCTTGTACGCGCGTCCCACCAGCGGGCCCGGCGGGATCCCGAGCAGCGTCATGATCGCGTTGCCGTCGAGGTCGGGGCGGATCGCGTCGAGCTCCTCCTGCGCGCGGAGGGCGACGATGCGCGCCTCCAGGTCGTCGTACGTGCGCTGCAACGCCGTGGCCCGGCGCTTGTTGCGCGTGGTGCAGTCCGAGCGCACGAGCTTGTGCAGCCGCTCCAGCAGCGGCCCCGCGTCGGTGACGTAGCGGCGCACCGCCGAGTCCGTCCACTCGCCGCCGCCGTAGCCATGGAAGCGCAGGTGCAGGAACACCAGCTGCGCCACCTCGTCGACGATCACCTTCGGGTAGCGCAGCGCCCGCAGCCGCTTGCGCACGAGCTTGGCGCCGACCACCTCGTGGTGGTGGAAGCTCACCCGCCCGTCCGGCTCGCGACGCCGGGTGTCGGGCTTGCCGATGTCGTGCAGCAGCGCGGCGAGGCGCAGCACCAGGTCGGGCCCCTCGGTCTCGCGCCCGATCGCCTGCTCCAGCACGACCAGCGAGTGCGTGTAGACGTCCTTGTGCTGCATGTGCTCGTCGATCGCGAGGCGCATCGCGGGCACCTCGGGCAGCACGACCTCGGCGAGCCCGGTGTCGACCAGCAGCTCGAGGCCGCGCCGCGGGTGCACGCCGAGGATCAGCTTCGACAGCTCCACCTGCACCCGCTCGGCGGTGATCCGGGCGAGCTCGCCCGCCATCGCCGTCATCGCCGCGACCACGCGCGGCGCGGGCGTGAACCCCAGCTGCGCGACGAACCGGGCGGCGCGCAGCATGCGCAGCGGGTCGTCGGCGAACGACTCCTCGGGCGTGGCGGGCGTGTCCAGCACCCCGCTCGCGAGCGCGGCCAGGCCGCCGAACGGGTCCACGAACGTCCGCCGCTCCCCGGTCAGCTCGACCGCCATCGCGTTGACGCTGAAGTCGCGGCGCTTGAGGTCGTCCTCGATCGTCTCGCCGTAGGCGACGACGGGGTTGCGCGAGACGCGGTCGTAGGCGTCCGAGCGGAACGTCGTGATCTCCATGGTCACGCCGCGGCGGCGCAGGCCCACCGTGCCGAACGCGATGCCGGTGTCCCACACCGCGCTCGCCCAGCCGTCGACGAGCGCGAGGACGGCGGCGGGCCGCGCGTCGGTCGTGAAGTCCAGGTCGGACTCGGGACGGCCGAGCAGCGCGTCGCGGACGGTGCCGCCCACGAGGTAGAGCCGGTGCCCGTGCGCCGCGAACAGGTCGGCGAGCTCCTGGGCGACCGGTGGGACGGTCACGAGCTCGACCACCGCATCCTCCTGGGAGCGCACGAGTTCGGACGAAACGGTGGGTACTGCGAAGGACACGGCGGGCCAGTTTAGGCGCTACGCGCTCGGGCGCCGAAACAACGGCCCCGACAGTACGTTCCGCGCACGCCCCACGGCGCGGGCGCGACCCCCGCCGGTCGCCTGCTCGTTACCATCGGCACATGTCCACCTCCCGCGGTCGCTCGGGCGGTCGCCGCGGAGGCCGTCCCGTCGACCGCAGGCGACGGCTACGCACGGTGGACGAGACGTCGGCGGGCGGGCTGATCGTCGACCACGATTCGGGGGCCGCCGCCGTCATCGGACGGCTGGACCGGCGCGGGCGGCTGCTCTGGTCGCTGCCCAAGGGGCACATCGAGGAAGGCGAGACCGCCGAGCAGGCGGCGGTGCGCGAGGTCGAGGAGGAGACCGGCATCATCGGGTGCGTGGTCGCGCCGCTGGGCACCATCGACTTCTGGTTCGTCGCCGAGGACCGGCGCGTCCACAAGACCGTGCACCACTTCCTCCTGCGCGCCACCGGCGGCGAGCTGTCCGACGAGGACGTCGAGGTCGCCGAGGTCGCCTGGGTGCCGCTCGACGAGCTGGAGTCGCGCCTGGCTTACGCCGACGAGCGACGGCTGATCCGGCGGGCCACCGAGCTGCTGGAGGACACGGCGTGAGGCCGGTCGCGGCCATGGCCGCGGTCGTCATGGTGGCTCTCGCAGGCCTCTTGTTCGGCACACCCGCCGAGGCCTCCGGACCTTCGTCCGGCGTTTCGGCGGCGGCGAGCCGGGGCGGCCTGCGGCTCGTGCTCACCAACCTGAACCCGCGCCTCGTCACCGCCGACGGGCCCGCCACGCTCACCGTCGCGGGCACCCTCTTCAACGACGGGCCCGACCCGGTCACCGACCTGCAGGTCCGCGTCCAGCGCGGCAACCCGCTCACCGCGGAGGGCCAGGTCCGCGACGCGCTCGACGGCGACGCGCCCACCGACGCCGCCGTCCCCGCGTTCGAGCAGCTGGCCGAGCAGCTGGCCCCCGGCGGTCGGGTGTCCGTGCAACTCTCGGTGCCGCTCCGCGGGTCCGGCCTCGCGCTCGGCGCCCCCGGCGTGTACGAGCTGCTGGTCAACGTCAACGGCACACCCGCAGGTGGCGCCCGGGCGCGCCTGGCCGCCGCCCGCGTGCTGCTGCCCGTGCTCGGCCTGCCCGACGCCGCTCCGCCGCGCGTGCGCACCGACCCGACGCCGCTCACCGTGCTCTACCCGATCGCCGAGACACCCCATCGGATCGCCACCGTGCCGGGGTCACCGGCGTTGCTCGAGGACGACTCCCTCGCCGCCTCGTTCGCGCCCACCGGACGCCTCGGCGGCCTGGTTGCCGCACTCGCCCAACGCGCCCCCGTCGGCTCGACCGTGCGGGCCGGGCTGTGCCTGGCCATCGACCCCGACCTCGTCGAGACCGCATCGGTGATGAGCCAGGGCTACCAGGTCGTCGGGCCGAGCGGGGGCGCCGTCGCGGGCACGGGCGCCGCGGTGGCCGGGCAGTGGCTCACCCAGCTCGCGGCCGTGGCGAAGGGCGGTTGTGTCGTCGCGCTGCCCTACGCCGACGCCGACCTCGTCGCCCTCACCCGCGGCGGGCTCGCCGACGCCGCCGCCCGCGCGCTCGGCCCGGGCCGTCAGATCCTCGCGGCGCTGCTCCAGACGCCGGTCCCGGCCGACATCGCGTGGCCCGCCGACGGCATGCTCGACAACCCCACGCTCGACGTCGTCCAGGCGTCCGGCGCGAAGTCGGTGCTGCTGTCCGCGGACGCCGTCACGGGCCGGGCGCGCGGCGGGGTCGTGCCGCTCGCCGGACGGCCGGTCACGGCGCTGCTCACCGACCCGCTGCTCACCCGGGCCGCCACGGCGCCGTTGGCGATCCCGGTCGCGGCGAGCCCCGGCGCCGCGGCCACGGCCGAGTCCCTCGCGGGCGACGACGGCCCGCTGGCCACGCAGGACCTCGTCGGCGCGCTGGCGTTCCGCGCCACCGGCAGCACCCCGCTCGTGCTGGCCCCCCCGCACCAGTGGCGCACCGACGGCGCGGGCGCGCGGGCCCTGCTCGACGCCGTCGGCACGCTCGTCACCGCGGGCGCGGTCAGCCCGGTCGGCCCCACCCTGGCGGGCGATTCCGCCGCCCCGGTGAAGCCCGACCCGCCGGTGGACGCGGCCGAGGTGCCCGCCTCGGCGATCAGCACGCTCGCCGAAGCGGGCGGCGACCTCACCGACCTGCGCAGCGCCGTCGTCGACGGCAACGTGGGCATCACGGCCGACCAGCTCTTCACGCCGCTGCAGCTCGGCCTGTTGCGGGGGGCGTCGGCCGCCCGCCGGGAGGCGCCCGCGGCCGCGCAGGACGCCGCCGTCGCCGTGCTGGGGCGGGTCGACGCGATCCGCAACTCGATCCGGGTGCTGGAGCCGCCCAACCCGTACGCGCTCGGCAGCTCCGACGCGCCACTGCCCATCACCGTGGCGAACGCGCTGCCCGTCACCGTGCGGGTGCGGGTGGAGCTCGCGAGCACGTCGGGGCTGCGCGTCAACGCGATCGACGTGCAGCAGGTCCCGCCGCTCGGGCGCCGTCAGGTCTCGGTGAACGCGCAGGTCACCCGGGCGGGTCAGTTCACCGTGGACGCGGCCGTGCGCACCCCGGCGGGCGGACTCCTGGGGCCGCCCAGCCACTTGAAGGTGCGCTCCACCGCCTACGGCACGATCACGGCATGGCTGACGGCGATCGCGGGCGGGCTCCTCGTGCTGCTCGCGGCGCGGCGGATCTGGCGCCGGGTGCGGGGCGAGGCGGAGCGCCCGACGGCCCGGGTGGCCCCGACCCCACCGCCGACCGTCGACCCCCTCGGCGACCCGGCGGGCCCGACCGTCCGGCTGCCGATCCCCGACCACGGCCCCGCCCCGCCGGACCGGATACCGGCCCCGCTGGTGCAGGCCCGGGCGGACCGGATGGAGCCGCCACCGGCGGACCAGCGCCCCACGGCCCCGCTGGCCCCGGTCTTCACCCGGACGGACCCGCGGACCACCTCGCCACAGGACCCGCGACTCCCACGGCCGCCGGACCCGCGGACCCCGATGCCTGCGGACCGGGCTCGCACGGCGGTAGACGGGGTCCCGCCGTGCGAGCCCCCGCCGACGAACGCGCCGCCCCTCCACGAGCCTCCGGCGCCCCTCCACGAGCGCCCGGCGACGCCGAACGCGACGCCGGTCCCGACCCCACCCCGGTCGACGCCGCCGCTGGTCGCGGCCCCGGAGGACGTGGCCCCGACCGAGCGCCTCCCGCGCCCGCCCTCGCCCCGACCCCGCCCGTGAGCGACCCGGAGCGCCCCGCCGAACCGCTGCCCCCGCTCGCCGCACGGCCGCCGGAACCGCCGCCCACCGACCCCATCCCCACGCAGTCGGCGCAGTCGATCGGCCGCTCCAGCGGGGTGATGGCGGTGGCCAACCTGGTCAGCCGCATCACCGGCTTCCTCCGCCAGGTCGTGCTGGTCGGGGTGCTGGGCGTCGGCGTGCTGAACGACGCCTACACCGTCTCGAACACCCTGCCCAACATCGTCTACGAGCTGCTCTTCGGCGGCGTACTGACGAGCGTCATGGTGCCGTTGCTCGTGCGCGCCCAGAAGGAGGACGCCGACGGCGGCGAGACCTACATCCGACGGCTGATCACCCTCGCAGGCGTCGCGCTGCTCGCAGGCACCGCGCTCGCCGTGCTCTCCGCCCCCCTGCTCACGCGCCTCTACCTCGGCGGACAGTCCGCCACCGCCAACCCCGAGCTGGCCACCGCACTGGCCTACCTCCTGCTCCCGCAGATCCTCTTCTACGGCCTCGGGGCGCTGCTCGGCGCGATCCTCAACACCCGCGGCTCGTTCGGCGCGTTCGCGTGGGCGCCGGTGCTCAACAACCTCGTCGTGCTCGTCGTCCTCGGGATCTACGCGCTGATGCCGGGGGAGATCACCCTCGACCCGGTGCGGATGGGCGAGCCGAAGCTGCTGGTGTTGGGCCTCGGCACCACGCTGGGCATCGTCGTCCAGGCGCTCGTTCTCCTGCCGACGCTGCGCCGCACCGGCTTCGTCTACCGCCCACGCTGGGGGTGGGACCCGCGCCTGTCCACCGCGGGCGGCCTCGTGGCGTGGGTCATCGCGTACGTGCTCATCGGCATCCCCGGCTACATGGTGACGACCCGCGTCGCGGCGGCGGCCGACCCCGGCGGCGTCACCGTCTACGCCAACGCCTGGCTCCTCCTGCAGGTGCCTTACGGAGTGCTCGGCGTCTCGCTCCTCACCGCGCTCATGCCGCGGATGAGCCGGTCGGCGGCGGACGGGCGGCTGCGCGCCGTCGTCGACGACCTCGCCCTGGGCAGCAGGCTCTCCGCCGTCTTCCTGGTTCCGCTCTCGGTGCTGCTCACGGTGTTCGGGGTGCAGATCGGCGTCGCCCTGTTCGGCCTGCGCTCGGGCAACCTCGACGGGGCGGCCCGCATCGGCGCGGCCGTCGCGTGCTCGGCGTTCGGACTGCTGCCCTACGCCGTCACGATGTTGCAGCTGCGCGTGTTCTACGCGATGACCGACAGCCGCACGCCCACGCTCATCCAGCTCTTCACCGTGGCGGTGAAGATCCCCCTGCTGCTGGTGTGCCCGCTGCTGCTGGCGCCGCGCGAGGTCGTGCTCGGATTGGCCGCGGCCAACGGGCTGTCGTTCGTGGCGGGCGCCGTGCTCGGCCAGGTGCTGCTGCGCCGACGGCTGGGCCGGATCCCGACGTTCGCCGTGGCCTCCACGACCGGGCGCACCCTCGTCGCCGCCCTCGTCGGCGCGCTCGCCGCCGCCGGGATCGTCGCGCTGATCCCGTGGGACGGGCTGGCTCCGCTCGGGCGGGCGTGGCTGCAACTGGTGGTCGCTATGGTGGTCGCGGCACCGGTCACGCTGGTCGGGCTCCGGCTGCTGCGGGTGCGCGAGCTCGACCCTCTCCTGCGCCGGATCGAACGGCTTGTCGACCGACACAATCACAGGCGAGGTACACCCGCCTGAAGTAGGCTTGGCCGGGGGAGATGCGCGGCCTGGGGGAGGGTCCTGCGGTGAGTGAGGTGGCGAGCCCGCCGTCTGGCGCGGCCACGCCAGAGCGCGACGGCGAACCGACCACCGTGCGGGTCGCCGTACCGGTGACCCCCCCGCCGTCCACCGCCGCAGGCGCGCTGCTCGGCGGCCGCTACCGGCTCACCACCCGCGTCGGTTCCGATACCGCGGCGGGCGCCGAGTTCTGGCGGGCCGAAGACACCGTGCTGCAGCGCGACGTGGCCGTCACCGTGCTGCGCAGGCTCGCCCCCGAGGGCGGCGCGATCGGCGGTGAGGCCGACCCCACCGGCACCGCGCGGGCCGGGGAGATGGTCGTCCGCGCGCTGCGCACCGGCAGCTTCGAGCACCCCGGTTGCGCCCGCCTGCTCGACGTTCTCGCCCCCGGCGCCTCCGGCGTGCCCGACGACGTCCTGGGCGCGGCCGTCACCGAATGGGTGCCCGGGCGGAGCCTCGCCGAGACCGTCGCCGACGGGTTGATCAAGCCGCTCGCCGCCGCTCGCGCGGTCGTCCCGCTCGCCGCGGCCGCGGAGGAGGCCCACCGGCACGGGTTGGTGCTGGGCTGCGACCACCCGCAGCGCGTCCGCATCACCCCCGACGGCAACGCCCAGATGTGCTTCGCGCTGCCCCGGCCCAACCTGCTCCCTGCCGACGACGTCCGCGGCCTCGGCGCCGTCCTCTACACCCTGCTCACGTCGCGGTGGCCGCTCTCGGTCGCCGATGCGGCCCGCGCGGGCCTCGGCGCGGCCGACCGCATCGCCGGAGCCGTGGCCCCCCCGTCCACCCAGCGGCCGGGGGTGCCGGTCGAGCTGGACACGCTCGCCATCGGGGCGCTCGGCCCCGTCGGCAGCGTCGGGCACGTCCACACCGCCGCCGCCGTCCACCGGCTGCTCGACGAGGTCGTGGCCGAGGACGACCGCATCGCCCTGTTCCCGCCGGAGCCCGACGGCGTCCCGTCCGCGCCCGGCGACGTCTGGCAGGACGGCTCCCGCGCCCACAGCGCCCCTGACCCCGGCCGCCGCCGGAAGCTGCTGGTCGGGCTGGCCGGGCTGGCGATCGCCGTGCTGCTGGTGCTCGGGTTCGTCGGGGCGAAGGTGGGCGCGCTGTTCGTGGACAACCGCAGCGCGCCGGTGATCGTGGTCGGCAACGACGCCGCGCCCGCGCCGCCGGGCGCGCCCGCCCCGGCCGCGGCGCCCGCGCCGTCCGGGGGTGCGCCGGTCGCCGTCGCCGGGATCGAGGTGTACGACCCCACCGGCGACCCCGACAACGCAGGCCGGGTCTCCCGGGTGATCGACGGCGACACCGGTACCAACTGGCGCACCTACGAGTACAAGCAGCAGTTCCCCGGCTACAAGCCCGGCATCGGGATCATGGTGTCGTTCGCGTCGGCGGTGCAGCTCAGCGCCGTCGCGGTCGACTCGCCCAGCCCGGGCACGGTCATCCAGGTCCGGTCGGCGCAGACCGCGGACGCCGCGCTCGACGACACCGCCGTGATCAGCCAGGGCACCCTCGGCGACGGCGACACCCAGATCCCGCTGGCCGGGAGCCAGCCGGTCACCCACGTCCTGCTGTGGGTCACCAAGCTCGGCGGCGGCGGCTCGGACAACGTCACCCAGATCAACGAGGTGCAATTCCTCCGGGCAGCCGGCTGACCCCGCCCGCTGCTCGCGGGCATGATCACCGGTTCGGCGCGAAAGCGGCCGGATGTGGCCGCTTTTCGCACCCAACTGGCGATCACTGCGTGGTGCACGCCGATCCGGGGCGCGGGTTTTCCCAAACGCCCACGGCGGTCGCTCCCCGCGTCCTACCCTCGCGCCGTGATCCCGGTGGCCCCCGACGACGTGCGGGTGCCCACCGACGCGGAGCTGATGGCCGCGCACCGGGCGGGCGATCCACGGGCGTTCGGCCTGCTCGCCCGGCACAACTACGGGCGCCTGTGGGGGGTGGCCATGCGCACGCTCGACGATCCCGACGACGCGGCCGACGCGGTCCAGGAGGCGCTCATCGCGGCCCTGCGCCGGGCCCACACGTACCGCGGCGAGGCGTCGGTGAGCACGTGGCTCTGCCGCATCACCGTCAACGTCTGCATCGACCGCATCCGTCGCGAACGTCTCCGCCCCACCGAGAGCTGGAACGACCGCGAACCTGCCGGAGGCGTCGACCCCGCCGGTCGGGTCGTCACCCGGATGGCCGTCGACGATGCGCTCGCCCAGCTGAGCGTCGAACAGCGGGTAGCGGTCGTACTCGTCGACGTGCAGGGTTGGTCGGTGGCCGAGGTCGCGCAGCTGGTCGGGGTGCCGCCGGGCACGGTGAAGAGCCGGTGTGCCCGGGCCCGCACCCGGCTCGCCGAGCTGCTCGGGCACCTCCGAGAGGAGCCGCGATGACCACGCCCGGTCCGCGGCCCGATGTCCATCTGCTCGCCGACCTCGATGCCGGGCTGCTCGACGAGGCCCGCGCCCGCGAGGTGCGCGCCGCGGCGGCGGCCGACCCGGCGGCCCGCGCCGTCCTCGACGCCCTCGCCGCCACCCGGGCCCAGCTCGCGGCCTTGCCCGAGCCGTCGGTCCCGGCCGCCCTCGCGGCGCGGTGGTCCGCCGCGCTGGCGGCCGAGCAGTCGACCCAACCCGCCGACCCCGCCCACCCGCACGCGCCCGAGCCACCCCCCACGCCCGAGAGCAACACGCACCCCGCCCCCGCCAACCCGTCCTCTTCGCACGAGACCGACCCACCCCGCGCGTCCGGGAGCAACCCGCACCCTGGCGCCCCCGCCGACCCGCCGACGTCGCACCCCTTGCGTGCACCTCGCACCCCGCCGTCGGGGTGCGAGGTGACCGACGCCGTGCGAAGTGCCGCCCCGCGCCGCCCAGCCGCCGCGCCCGACGGCACGCACGTGCCCGCCGCCCCGCCCGTCGGCCCACCTCACCCGGGGCGCGGGCCACGAGCTCGCCGGGACGGGGCCCCGGGCCGCCGTCAGCGCGGCCCTGCACGCCTCGTCCGCCGCCCGGCCGTCCTCGCCGCGGCCCTGCTCGTCGCGGTCGCGGTCGTCGCCGGGTGGCGCGCTCGCCCCGAAGCCCCAGCCCCACCGCCCGTCGACAGGCCGCAGCTCGTCACGGAAGCCGTCGCCGCCGTCGGCGTGCGCGACACCGCGGGCCTCGACGACCCGGCCCGCCGCGCAGGCTGCCTGCGCGCGGTCGGCGCCCCAGGCATCGATCCGGCCGCCCCGCTCCTCGGCGGCAGGCGCGTGACGTTCGAGGGCCACGCGGGTGTGCTGCTCGTCCTCGGCACCGGGGTGCGCGGCGCGTTCGATGTGCTCATCGTCGATCCGGACTGCGGTCCGGCGGATGGCAGGCTGCTCGCGGCCACCCACGTCGCGCCGCCGTGAGCCCCGCCGGCCGATGGAATGCCTGGTACTGGGATTGTGTTGTGCACGCTGGAAGCAACGAGAGGACTGAACCTGTGACCACCGACGTGCGCGACCTGATCATCGTCGGGTCGGGGCCCGCGGGTTACACCGCTGCCGTGTACGCAGCGCGCGCACAGCTGAAGCCGCTGGTGTTCGAGGGCTCGCAGTTCGGCGGCGCGCTCATGACCACCACCGACGTCGAGAACTACCCCGGCTTCACCGACGGCATCATGGGCCCGGCGCTCATGGAGCAGATGCGCGGCCAGGCCGCCCGGTTCGGCGCGGAGCTGCGCTCGGAGGACGTCGAGGAGATTTCGCTCACCGGCGAGGTCAAGACCGTCGTCGCCAACGGTGTCACCTACGCCGCCCGCGCGGTGATCCTCGCCATGGGCGCGGCGGCGCGCTACCTCGGCGTGCCGGGGGAGCAGACCCTGCTCGGCCGTGGCGTCAGCGCCTGTGCCACCTGTGACGGATTCTTCTTCCGCGACCGCGACATCGCCGTGATCGGCGGCGGTGACTCCGCCATGGAGGAGGCGACGTTCCTCACCCGGTTCGCGCGGTCGGTCACGATCGTGCACCGCCGCGAGGAGTTCCGCGCCTCGCGGATCATGCTGGATCGCGCCCGGCAGGACCCCAAGATCCGCTGGGTGACCAACGCCCAGGTCACCGAGGTGCTCGGCGACGGCAGCGTCACGGGTCTGCGCCTGCGCGACACCCGCACCGGCGAGGAGAGCACGCTCGAGGTCACGGGCATGTTCGTCGCCATCGGCCACGACCCGCGCAGCGCGCTGGTGCGTGACCAGGTGGAGGTCGACGACGCGGGCTACGTGCTCGTCGCCGCCCCCACCACCTACACCGAGATCCCCGGCGTGTTCGCCTGCGGCGACCTCGTCGACCACACGTACCGGCAGGCCGTCACGGCGGCCGGTTCGGGCTGCGCGGCGGCCATCGACGCCGAGCGCTGGCTCGCGGAGGGCCCCGTGCCCAGCGAGCTCGCGGGCGGCGGCTACGGCCGCGCGTCCGACCAGGTCGCCGCCGTCACCGGCTGACCGTCCACCCACGAACGAAGGAGATCACCATGGGCTACCACACCGTCGACGTCACCGACGCCACCTTCGACAGCGACGTCCTCAAGAGCGACAAGACCGTTCTCGTCGACTTCTGGGCCGAGTGGTGCGGGCCGTGCAAGATGGTCGCACCGGTGCTCGACGAGATCGCGGGCGAGAACAAGGACACGCTCACGGTCGCGAAGCTCGACATCGACGTCAACCAGAAGACCGCCCAGGCCTACCAGGTCATGTCGATCCCGACGATGATCGTCTTCCAGAACGGCAAGCCGGTCAAGCAGATCGTCGGCGCCCGGCCGAAGTCCGCGCTGCTCTCGGACCTCGCCGACTACCTCGGCTGATCCACAACACCGACCGTGCCCCGCCCCGTATCAGGAGCGGGGCACCGTCATATCACGACATGGACACGCCCACACACCGCCCGCTGCCCGGCGCCAGGAGGCGGGCAGGGCACAATGGCGCAGGCCATGCCCGGGCGAGACGAGCGAGGAGTGCATGCAGCTGCTGCGCCGAGGTGACTGCGCTGCCGCGGTCGTCGAGATCAGAGCGATGTTGCACCAGTGCAGCTTTCCCGTCCAGAAGGACGATCCGTCCTTCGACGCCGAGCTGGAGCACGCCGTCCGCTCCTTCCAACAGCAGCGCGGGCTGATCTCCGACGGCGTCGTCGGGCCCGCCACCTACCGCGCGCTGCGCGACGCGGGCTGGACGCTGGGCGACCGCATGCTGGCGCTGATGGTCACCGCCCCCATGACCGGCGACGACGTCGTCGCGCTGCAGGAGCGCCTCTCCGAGCTCGGCTACGACCCCGGGCGTCCGGCCGGCGTGTTCGACGAGCAGACCGAGCACGCCCTACGCCGCTTCCAACGCGAGTACGGCCTCGTCCCCGACGGCCTGTGCGGGCCCGCCACACTGCGCTCGCTGCGCCAGCTCGGCCGCAAGGTCACCGGCGGCCGCCCGCACCTGATGCGCGAGCAGGAGCTGCTGCGCCAGGCCGGGCCGCGGCTGCGCGGCAAGCGGATCGTCGTCGATCCGGGCCACGGCGGTCCCGACCGCGGCGTCGTGTCCGCGGGCATCGCCGAGGCCGACCTCATGTGGGACCTGGCCCGTCGCCTCGTCGGCCGCATGAGCGCCACGGGGATGGACGCGATGCTCTCGCGCCAGGAGCACACGTGCCCGTCGGAGCCGGAGCGCGCGGCGTTCGCGAACAACGCAGGGGCCGACCTCGTGCTGTCGCTGCATACGGACGCCGACCGCAGCATGTACGCGCAGGGCCTCGCCACGTTCCACTTCGGCAACGGCACCGGCGCCACCTCGACGGTGGGGGAAGCGCTCGCGGGCCTCATCCAGCGCGAGCTGCTCACCCGCACGGCGATGCACGACTGCCGCACCCAGGGCCGCACCTGGGAGCTGCTGCGGCTCACGCGCATGCCCGCGGTGCGGGTCGAGGTGGGCTACCTGTCCAACATGGGCGATCTGCGCAGGCTCATGGATCCGGCGTTCCGCGACGTCGTCGCCGAGGGCATCCTCGTCGCCGTCAAGCGCCTCTACCTGCTCGGCCAGGACGACCAGCCCACCGGCACGTTCACTTTCGGCGATGTACTGGCCCGTGAGCTCGAACGCGACCAGGCCAAGGCCATCTGACGACGAAGCCCGCGCCCGGTGCGTCAGCGGCCGCTACAACGCGCCCTGAGCGCGCCGGTGGCGCGCGACGGCGTCTGGGTCGGTAGCCCCACCTCGGAAGCGCCGGTCTGCAGCGGAATCGTGATCGTGCCGAGAAGTTGCTCCAGCGCGGCCTCGACGTCTTCCTTCCACGTCATCGCCGAGCGCAGCTCCATCCGCAGCCGCGGCCACCGCGGGTGCGGCCGGATCGTCTTGAAGCCGACGCCGCGCAGGAAGTCGGCCGGGATCAGGCAGCCGGGCTCGGTGCCGGGCCGCTGCTCACCGAACACCTCGATCGCCTTGACCCCGCGACGGGTGAGGTCCTTGACGACGGCCTGGGCGAGCATCCGCCCGAGCCCCTCACCCGCGAACTCCGGCATCACCTGCATGGTGGTGAGCAGCACGGCGTCGGCGCTGACCGGACCGGTCGGCATCTCGGCGGCGCGCGGCACGGCCGAAGGCGGGGCGTAGATGACGTAGCCTGCGGGCACGCCGTCCATGTGCACGACCCGCCCGCACGAGCCCCACTCGAGCAGCACCTCGGAGACCCACGCCTCCTTCTCCAGCTCGGTGGAGCCGAAGTCGGCCGCCTGCTTGCCGAGGTTCTCCGACAGCTCCCAGAACACGCACCGACGGCACCGTTTGGGCAGATTGTCCAGATTGTCCAGAGTGAGCGGCGCCATGTGCCAAGACACGAGCAAGACCTCCGGCGACCGATCTCGGTGGGACGGGTGGAGCGTGGCCGCCGCCGTGCGCGTCGACCTCCCGACGATAGATCGATCCAGCCTCGATTCCCACCCCGTGAGCTGTGACCGGCGGCTACGTCACGACGAAGGGCAGGAGGTTCCTCCATCCTGATTACACTCGATCGGATCTCGGTTACCCAAACGACAGAGACGAGCACGTGTCGCAGCACCTCAGCCCCGATCCGACGCCCGTCACCGAGCGGTTCGCGGCGCGCACCGCGGGGATGACGGCATCGGAGATCCGGACGCTGTTCGCCGTCGCGAGCAGACCGGAGGTCGTGGGCTGGGCGCTCGTGCCGCCCGCGGTGCGGGACCGGCTCGTGCTGGCCGCCGAATCAGCGACGCTGTGCTCGCCGAGTTTCACCCAGATGCTGGCCTCGCGGTACCTGGCGGGCCACGACTGGCGCAGCCAGGTGAAGACCTGCAGCGAGGCCGCCTCTACGTCTCGTCGACCGCGCCATCGCGCGACGTTTCACGTGAAACATCGGGAGTAGCGGCGAGCTACACGCCAGTGGTCCGGTTCATCATCTCGGCGATGCGCTCCAGGTCCTCGACCGACCCGAACTCGACGACGATCCGGCCCTTGCGCTGGCCGAGCTCGACCTTCACCCGCGTGTCGAAGCGGTCGGACAGCCGCTCCGCCAAGTCCTGCAGACCCGGCGCCTGCAGGGGCCGTCGCTTTACCGGGCGTGGCTTGTCGGGCGCTTCGCGGCGCAGCAGCACCACCGCTTCCTCGGTGGCGCGCACCGACATGCCCTCGGCGACGATGCGCGCGGCGAGCTCCTCCTGCCGGCCCGCATCTTCGAGCCCGAGGAGGGCCCGAGCGTGTCCGGCGGACAGCACTCCCGCGGCGACCCGTCGCTGCACCGAAACCGGCAGCCGCAGGAGTCGGATCGTGTTGGTGACGACGGGACGGCTGCGACCTAGCCGATCGGCGAGCTCGTTGTGGGTGACCCCGAACTCGGCGAGGAGCTGCTCGTAGGCCGCCGCCTCGTCGAGCGGGTTCAGCTGGACCCGGTGGATGTTCTCCAGCAACGCATCGCGGAGCATCGCGTCGTCGGCGGTCTGCCGCACGATCGCGGGCACCCGGCGCAGTCCGACCCGCTTGGCGGCCCGCCACCGACGTTCTCCCATGACGAGCTGGAAGCTGCCCGGCAGGCTCTCGCGCACGACGATCGGCTGCAGCAGGCCGAACTCGCGGATCGAGTGCTCCAGCTCGGCCAACGACTCGTCGTCGAACTGCGTGCGCGGCTGCTGCGGGTTGGGGACGATCGCGCTGATGTCGATCTCGCGCAGCTCGGCCGCGGGTGGCGAAGCCGAGGAATCGCGGGCGGGACGCCGCTGCTCGGGCGGCTCGGGCAAGGGCGCGCCGATGCGCACGGACACGTCGATGCCGTCGTCGGGCCGGGTCGGAATAAGGGCGGCCAGCCCGCGCCCCAGCCCGCCCTTGCGCTGCGGAACCGCTCGCTCGTTCATGGCAGGCCAACCCCCGTCTCAGACCTCCGGGGCGTGCGGCTGCGCACCCCGGTCGGCGATCTCCCGCGCCGCGTCGACATAACTCATCGCCCCACGCGAGCCCGGGTCGTAGGCGAGCACGGTCTGGCTGTAACCCGGCGCTTCGGACACCTTGACGCTGCGTGGGATCACGGTACGGAGGACGGTCGGCCCGAAGTGCCCGCGTACCTCGTTCGTGACCTGGTCGGCGAGCTTCGTGCGCCCGTCGTACATGGTCAGCAGGATCGTCGACACGTGCAGAACGGTGTTGAGGTGCGACCGCACGAGGTCGATGTTCGACAGCAGCTGCCCGAGGCCTTCCAGCGCGTAGTACTCGCACTGGATGGGGATCAGCACCTCGTCCGCGGCGACCAGCGCGTTGACGGTGAGCAGACCGAGCGACGGCGGACAGTCGATGAACACGTAGTCGACCCGCAGCTCGTCCAGCACCTCGGGCACCAACGCCTGCCGGAGCCGGTGTTCGCGGGCCACCATGCTGACGAGCTCGATCTCCGCCCCGGCCAGGTCGATGGTGGCGGGCACGCACAGGAGATCGGGCGACGCCGTGCTGGGCACCGCCGCCTCGGCCAGCGAGATCTCACCGAGCAGCGCCTCGTAGACCGACGGAGTGCCGAGGCGGTGCTCGACGCCGAGGGCGGTGCTGGCGTTGCCCTGCGGGTCGAGGTCGATGACCAGCACCCGCACGCCATGCAGGGCGAGCGCCGCCGCGAGGTTGACGGTGCTCGTCGTCTTGCCGACGCCACCCTTCTGGTTGGCAACGGTCAACATCCGGCGACGCGACGGCCGGGGCATCCGATGCCGGTCCGGGTGCAGCACCCGCGCTGCCCGGGCGGCCTCTTCGGCGATCGGCGTCCAGCCCGGCTGCGGCGATGTTTCACGTGGAACATCGGGTTGGTACTCGCTCCGCAAGCTCCGCTCGGCTGTCGTGCTGATGCTCGCTCCGCAAGCTCCGCTCGGACACGTACACGCTCACCCTTTCCTGCGCCGCAGACGCTCTACGACGACCACCGTGCTCGGCGGATCGACGATGCCGATCCCGCACGTCTCGATCCGGGGGATACCGCCGCCCAATGCGGCGACGGCGCGGGCGTCCCGCTCCACCTCGGCGGGGGCGGACATGCCCTTCACGGCGAGCATCATCCCACCCGGGCGAACGAGGGGAAGACACCACGCGGCGAGTCGGTGCAGTGGGGCGACTGCGCGCGACGTGACCACGTCGGCTCCCTCCCACCGTCTGCGGACCGAGATGTCCTCCGCGCGGCCCCGCTCGACCTCGACGGGGAGCTCGAGGTCGGCAAGCACCGTGCGCAACCATTCGACCCGCCGGGCGAGCGGCTCCACGAGGACGACGCGCAGATCCGGTCGGGCCAGCGCCAACGGTATCCCGGGCAGGCCCGCCCCGGAGCCGATATCGAGAACGCGCGCGTTGGGCGGGACGAGATCGGCGACCACCGCGCAGTTGAGGACGTGCCGATCCCACACCCGCGGCGCTTCCCGCGGCCCGACGAGGCCCCACTCCACCCCGGTGGTGGCGAGGTGCTCGGCGTAACGCCGGGCCAGGGGGAGGCGTTCGCCGAACGGATTGGGCCGTGTCCCCTGGATCACGGGCGAGGGGATTCGTGTCTGGCCGCGACGACCGCGTCCGGTGATCCCTGGGACGTGGACACTAGGCGCTGCGGAAGATGACGACCTGCCGCCGAGGCTCCTCGCCCTCGCTCTCGCTGGACACGCCCTTCACCCGCGCCACGGCGTCGTGCACGACCTTGCGCTCGAACGGCGTCATCGGACGCATCCGCACCGACTCGCCGCCCGCGAGCACCTCCTTGGCCGTGCGCAAGCCCTGCTCGGTGAGCTCGTCGCGGCGGGCCTGGCGCCAGCCCGCGATGTCCAACATGAGCCTGCTGCGGTTGCCCGACGCCTGCTGGACGGCCAGGCGGGTGAGTTCCTGCAACGCCTCCAGCACGGCCCCGCGGTCACCGACCAGCCGGTCGAGGTCCTCCCCGCCGTCGATGCTCACGATCGCACGGCCCGCCTCGACGTCCAGGTCGATGTCGCCGTCGTAGTCGAGCACGTCGAGCAGGCGCTCGAGGTAGTCGCCCGCGATATCGCCTTCACGGACAAGCTGGTCCTCGCCGCCTGCCGGGCCTTCCTGCGCCGTCTTGGGCACGATGCGTCTCCTCCTCGGGTGGTGCGGCGTCGAAACCTCGCCGCGGCGGCCGCCGACGCAGGCGGCCGCGGGTGGTCTGCCGGGTCAGCGGCGCTTCCGGGGTCGGCGCGCAGCCGGGGTGCCCCCCGTGCCGCGGCTGCCCGCACCGGCGGTGCCGTTGGTGCCGTTCTTCGCCCTGCCGTTCGTGCTCGCCGCGCCGTTCGTCGTCGCGGGTGCCTGCTTGCGCGTGACCGGCTTCGCGCCGGGCTTCTTCGCGGGCGGCTCGTCGGCCTGCTCGGCGGGCGGCTCCTCGAGCGGCGCGGATTCGACGCGCTCCGGGCGCACGGGCTTCTGGCCCGGCCGCGGTGCGAGCGCCTGCCGGTTGACGACGGCCTGCTCCTTCTTCTCCGCCTGCTCGGCGTCGATCCGGCGGTAGACGACGTACTGCTGGCCGAGCGTCCACAGGTTGTTCGAGACCCAGTAGATGAGGATCGCCAGCGGCAGGAACGGGGCGCCGACCACCACGCCGATCGGGAACACGTAGAGCATCAGCTTCTGCATGATCGCCGTCTGCGGGTTGTCCATGCCCTGGCCGGAGGCGACCTGCCGGGCCACCGAGTGCCGCGCCGTGATGTGCGTGAACACGCCTGCCGCGATCATCAGCGGGATCATCACGATGATCATGTTGGTCATCGTGGTGCCGGCCTTTTCGAGCAGCTCGGAACCTTGCGTCACCCACGAGCCCAGCTTCGCGCCGAACAGGCTGGCGTTGTTGAACGACAGCACGCCCGCCTGGTCGAAGAAGTAGTTCTGGGTGCGGATCGAGCCGTCGAGGTTGACCGGCACGCCCTGGTCGTTGATCGGCCCGAACGAGCGGAGCACGTGGAACAGGCCGATGAACACCGGCAGCTGCACGAGCACGGGGAGGCAGCCCGCCACCGGGTTAACGCCGTGCTCCTTTTGGAGCCGCTGCATCTCGGCGGCTTGCTTCTGCTTGTCGTTGGCGTACTTCTTGCGGAGCTTCGCGATCTCCGGCTGGAACTCCTGCATCTTGCGCATCGACCGCACCTGCGAGACGAACGGCTTGTACAGGAACGCGCGGAGCGTGAAGACGAGGAACACCACCGACAGCGCCCAGGAGATGCCCCCGGCCCACCCGCCGTCCCCGATCACGAAGCTGAACGCCTTATGCCACGCCCAGAGGATGAACGAGACGGGGTAGTAGATGAAGTTCAGCACGGCGCTTGCTCCTCGGAGTGGTCCTCGGCCGGACGGGTGCGGGCAGCGTCGGCACGCTTACGCGGCGGGGGCACCAGATCGACGCCTCCAGGGTGCCACGGCGCGCACCGCAGCACGCGCCACAGCGTCAACCAGGACCCGTAAACGGCACCGTGCACCTGCAGCGCCTCCACCGCGTACGCGCTGCAAGACGGATGGAAGCGGCAGCTCGGCGGCAGGAAGGGCGAGATCCACACCTGGTAGCCGCGGACGAGCGCGACGAGCAGCCGGGCGATCACGACGGGCCCCGCTTGCGCAGCGCGGTGCGCAGACCGGCGTCGAGATCCGCGCCGAGCTCGGCGGACGTGGCCGCGGCCGCGGGGGGCAGCGCACGGACCACGAGCAGGGTGTCGGCGGGCAACGCGCCGAGCCGGGCGCCGACGAGATGCCGCAGCCGCCGGGCGACGCGGTGGCGCACCACCGACTTGCCGACGGCCTTGCTCACCACGAAACCGGCCCGCGGCGCGGTGACGCCGTCGACACTGTGCAGATGCACCACCAGCCGAGCGCGGCCGCCGCGGCGACCACGCCTTATGACGGACGCGAACTCGTCCCGGTGCGTCAGCCGGGATGCGACCGGCAGCACCGGGACCCGGCGATCAGGCGGAGAGCCGCTCGCGGCCCTTGCCGCGGCGGGCGGCGATGATGGCGCGACCGGCCCGGGTGCGCATCCGCAGCCGGAAACCGTGCTTGCGCGCCCGGCGGCGGTTGTTCGGCTGGAAGGTGCGCTTGCCCTTGCTCACTGGTCGGCTCTCCTGGTCGGCAACCGGCACGCGGGGGCCGCCGGTCGCCATCTCGCTGGGGTCGGACAGGGTGCCCACAACCGGGGCACGCTTGCTGACCAGGGTACGCAGCGCCGCGGAAGGGGGTCAAACCGCCCCGGCACGCCGTCCGGGCCCGAGCGGGCGTCTTGTGGCGATGCGTCCCCAATTGCTAGCGTGCGCCTCCATCAATCGATCCGGGGGGATCGACTCCGAAGGACTTCACGGGCCGCCTGCCACGCAGTGGGCGTGTCCGCGTACCGTCTTGCGCACAGCTGTGGATAAGTCTGTGGACAGAATTGTTTGGGCATCGTAGGGCGACAACCGGAGGGGGGTGCCGACCCGGTGGCCGACGAAGCAGGAGATCTCGGACAGGTCTGGAACCGGGTCATCGGCGACCTCTCCGGAGCGTCGGCGGGTTCGGGTTCGCCACCCCTTTCGCCCCAGCAGCGCGCGTTCCTGCGCCTCACCCGCCCGCTCGGCCTCATCGACGGCACCGCGCTCCTCGCGGCACCCAGCGAGTTCGCCAAAGACGCCATCGAACGGATTCTGCGCCGCCCGATCAGCGACGCGCTGGGCCGCCACCTCGGGGTCACGGTCAACCTCGCCGTGGTCGTGGACGCGTCGGCGGCCTCCGGCGGCACCGAGGTGCCCGACCCGCCCGGACCCGAGGCCGCGGCCGCCGTCGTCACCGTGGCACCGCCCGTGAGCCGCGAGCCGCTGGTCGACACCGGCCCGTTCCGGCTGCCGGAGCCCGCGCCCGCGACCAACGGCGGCCACCCGCCGCGGCCCGCCGAGGGATGGCCCGCCTACGCGGGCGCGCCCGCCGCCGAGCCCACCGCGGCCCGCTCCCAGACCCGCCTGAACGAGAAGTACATCTTCGACACGTTCGTCATCGGGGCGTCGAACCGGTTCAGCCACGCCGCCGCCGTCGCCGTCGCCGAAGCGCCCGCGCGGGCGTACAACCCGCTCTTCGTCTGGGGCGACTCCGGCCTGGGCAAGACCCACCTGCTGCACGCGGTCGGCCACTACACGCAGCGGCTGTTCCCGGGGATGCGGGTGCGCTACGTGTCCACCGAGGAGTTCACCAACGACTTCATCAACTCCCTGCGCGACGACCGCAAGGTCGCCTTCCAGCGCCGCTACCGGGACGTCGACGTGCTGCTCGTCGACGACATCCAGTTCCTGGAGGGCAAGGAAGGCACGCAGGAGGAGTTCTTCCACACCTTCAACACGCTCCACAACGCCAACAAGCAGATCGTCGTGTCCTCCGACCGGCCGCCGAAACGGCTGGAGACCCTGGAGGACCGGATGCGCACGCGGTTCGAGTGGGGACTGATCACCGACATCCAGCCGCCGGAGCTGGAGACGCGCATCGCCATCCTGCGCAAGAAGGCCGCACAGGACCGCCTCGCCGTCCCCGGTGACGTGCTGGAGTTCATCGCCGAACGCATCGAGCGCAACATCCGCGAGCTGGAGGGCGCGCTGATCCGGGTGACGGCGTTCGCGTCGCTCAACCGCCAGCCGGTCGACACCCAGCTCGCCGAGATCGTCCTGCGCGACCTCATCCCCGACTCGGGCGCCTCCGAGATCACCGCCGCCACGATCATGGCGGTGGTGGCGGAGTTCTTCGGCGTCACCATGGACGAGCTGTGCGGGCCGGGCAAGACGAAGGCGCTCGCCCAGTCGCGGCAGATCGCCATGTATCTGTGCCGGGAGTTGACAGACCTTTCGCTCCCGCGCATCGGCCAGACCTTCGGCGGCCGCGACCACACCACGGTCATGCACGCGGACAAGAAGATCCGCAACGAGATCGCCCAGCGCCGCAAGACGTTCGAACAGGTGCAGGAGCTCACGGCGCGCATCAAGCAGCGCGCCCGCCACAAGGACTGACCCCACCCCCGCGAACCCCGCGCACCGATGGGGCCTCATCACGCGACCCGACGATGATCACGGCCCCGATCGAGGTGTCCGCTCGGCGCCGCCATCCGACCGGTTACCGACTTTCGACCGCCGCTCGTCGAACAGACCTCGGCGCGCCGAGGGCGATACGTGACATTTTCAGTGACGCACGGTCGCGCGCTGTGCGCCGCGAGGGGCTCCCGTGGGTTCCCGACCCCCCGCGCACTGCGGTATCCGGTCGCGCTGCGCTCACGTACGACCACTATTTCACCCACATCTGGGGACAACTCTGTGGATGCGCACCGCAGGGCCGGTGGACGGCGGGCGCCGAAGCGGTGGACAACCGGTGTCCAGACGGGGGACAGGTGGCCCCGCGGCCGGCGCGTCCACCGTCGCGCCGAGGTGCCCACCGTCCGTCCCCGGCCGGAGTCCACAGCGCGCCACGCCCTCTGAGGTGCGCCGACGGCGACCATCCACACTGCGCACAGGCCCTGGTACTACTGCTGGATCTCTCTTCCCCATGAACTACAAAGAGATCCGGGGTGTGCAGCGAGCCGCCGGATCGGGGGCGTCCGGCCCCCGTGACACCTGCCGCCGCAAGGCTCTACGGTGATGCCCCGGCCGGTCCCGCTTCCTTCGGAGCGCAAAATTGTCGCCCTGTCGTGAGAAGGTCTGCCCGACACCGAAACGCGAGAGGTCCCCGTCATGAAGTTCCGGGTCGAACGCGACGTCCTGGCCGATGCGGCCGCATGGGTCGCGCGCAGCCTGCCTGCGCGTCCACCCGTTCCGGTGCTGGGCGGCGTCCTCGTCGAGGCCACCAGCGGACCGGTCGGGGAGCGGCTCACCGTCTCCGGGTTCGACTACGAGACCTCGGCACGCGTCGAGCTCGACGCCACCATCGGCGATCCCGGCCGCGTCCTCGTCTCCGGCCGGCTGCTGGCCGACATCACACGCGCCCTCCCTTCGAAGCCGGTCGATCTCGTCGTCGACGGGTCCCGCGCCACGATCAACTGCGGCAACAGCCGGTTCAGCCTGCCCACGATGCCGGTCGAGGACTATCCACAGCTGCCCGCGATGCCCCAGCTGGCGGGCACCGTCGCGGCCGATGAGCTGGCTTCGGCCGTTGCGCAGGTGGCCGTTGCGGCAGGCCGCGACGACACGCTGCCGATGCTCACCGGCATCCGCATGGAGATCGACGGGCCGCGGCTCACCCTGGCCGCCACCGACCGGTTCCGCCTGGCCGTCCGCGAGCTGGAATGGCAGCCCGAGGACACCGAGCAGTCCACCGCCGTGCTCATCCCCGCCCGCACGCTGGCGGAGGTCGCGAAGACGTTGTCCGGGGCGGGCCGCATCGAGCTCGCGCTGTCGGCGGGCGACGGCATGCTGGGCATCACCGGCGCGGGCCGTCGGGCCACCACCCGCCTGCTCGACGCGGAGTTCCCCCGCTTCCGCCAGCTCATCCCGGCCGAGCACACCACGTCGGCGATCCTCGAGGTCGCCGGGCTGATCGAGTCGATCAAGCGGGTCGCGCTGGTCACCGACCGCGTCGCGCAGGTCCGCATGGAGTTCGCCGACGACGGGCTGCGCCTCACCGCGGGCGGCGACGACGTCGGCAGCGCCGAGGAAGAGCTCCCCTGCGAGCTCGAGGGGGCGCCGCTCACGATCGCGTTCAACCCCGGCTACCTCCTCGACGCGCTGGGCGTCCTGCACGTCGAGCGCGCCCGGCTCACCTTCACCACGCCCAACCGGCCCGCGCTCGTCCGGCCGGTCCCGCCGCCGCCCGCCGAGGGCTCCGAGCAGGCCGCCGAGACCGCCGAGCCGGTGCCGGGCTATCTCCACCTCCTGATGCCCGTGCGGCTGCCCGGCTGACGCCCGGGGTTGATCGGCACGTGCACCTGCGCCGTCTAGCGGTCACCGACTTCCGCTCGTGGGAGGCGGCCGAGCTGGACCTCACCCCCGGGATCACGGTGCTGGTCGGGCCCAACGGGGTCGGCAAGACCAACCTCGTCGAGGCGGCGGGCTACCTCGCCACGCTCGGCTCGCACCGCGTCGCCACGGACGCCCCCCTGATCCGGCGTGGAGCGGAGCGCGCCGTCGTGCGCGGGCAGGTGGTGCACCTCGGCCGCGAGCTGTCGGTCGAGGTGGAGATCACGGCGGGGCGGGCGAACCGGGCGCGGGTCAACCGGGCGCCCGCCAAGCCCCGCGATGTGCTGGGCATCCTGCGCACGGTCCTCTTCGCCCCGGAAGACCTCGCGCTGGTCCGCGGCGACCCCGGCGAACGCCGCCGCTTCCTCGACGATCTGCTCGTCGCCCGCTACCCGCGCTACGCCACCGTCCGCGCCGATTACGACCGCGTGCTGCGCCAACGCGCCGCCCTGCTCAAGACCGCACGGTCGGGCGGCGACCTGCGCACCCTCGACGTCTGGGACGGCCATCTCGCCACCCACGGCGCGGCGCTCCTGGCCGGTCGCCTGGAGCTCGTCGCGGCGATCGCGCCCCCCGCCGTTGACGGCGTTCGCCGAGGTCGCGCCGACGTCGCCGCCGATCACGCTGTCCTACCGCTGCTCGGTCGACACCGACACGGGCTCGCTCGCGGAGGCGTTGTTGGAGGCGCTGGCGCGAGTGCGGCGCCAGGAGGTGGAACGGGGCGTGTGCCTCGTCGGCCCGCACCGCGACGACCTCGAGCTGGGCCTGGGCGACGGCCCGGCGAAGGGGTACGCGAGCCACGGCGAGTCGTGGGCGCTGGCGCTGGCGCTCCGGCTGGCGTCCTACCGGCTGCTGCGCGACGACGACGTCGAGCCCGTCCTCATCCTGGACGACGTGTTCGCCGAGCTCGACGTCCGCCGCCGCCGCGCGCTCGCCGAAGTCGCCCGGCGCGCCGAGCAGGTGCTGGTCACGGCCGCCGTCGACGAGGACGTGCCCGAGGTGCTCGACGGCGTCCGCTACACGGTGGGTGACAAGAGCGTGGTGCGCCGAGCTGCGTCGTTGCAGCAAGCATGATCGTTACGACCTGGGGACAACACTGTGGATACTGTGGATAACTTCCCCGGCGCCGGGGATGACGAGCCAAAACGGCCGTCCGCCGACGCCTGGCGACCGCCCATCGTGCCAGTTGTCCCCAGCCCTGGGGACAATTCGGGGGGTACCGCTCGGCGGGGCGCCGACCTCGCTCGCGACGCGTTACGGGCCGCACGCGAAGCGTCGGCGGAGAAAGCGGCCGAGCGGGCGGCGCAGCGGTCCGGGCGCAAGCCGACCGGCCTGCGCGGCCGCCGTCGGCGCTGGTCGGGCCCCGGCCCGGACGACCGTGATCCGCAGATGTTCGGCCGACTCCTCGCCCGTGTCTCGCTGGACCGGGGGTGGTCGCCGCGGCTCACCGACGCCACCGTGCTCGGTCGGTGGCCGCAGCTCGTCGGCGCGGAGATCGCCGATCACTGCACGCCGGTGTCGCTCCGCGATGGCGAGCTCGTGCTGCAGGCGGAGTCAACGGCGTGGGCCACCCAACTGCGCACCCTGCAGCGCCAGTTGCTCACCCGGCTCGCCGCGGCCGTGGGCAGGGACGTGGTGAAGCGGATCAGGGTGGTGGGACCCAGCGGTCCGAGCTGGCGCCACGGCCCGCGCACCGTCCGCGGCCGCGGCCCCCGCGACACGTACGGCTGATCAACGTCGCGGCGGCGCCCCCGGCCGCCGACCGCACCGCGCACCGCCGCGCAACACCCACCCGCGCACCCCATCGCACTGCGCACCCCATCGCGCTGCGCACCCCGCCGCGCTGCGCACCCGCAGCGGGACCGCGCACTCCACCGGTGGACCGCGCACCTCACCGCGGGACCGCACACCCCGCCACCGGACCGCGCACCTCGCCGCAGGACCGCGCACCCACCGTCGGACCGCACACTCCACGGCGGGAGTGCGCACCCCACCGCCGGAGTGCGCACCCCACCGGTGGAGCGCCGCACCCCACCGGTGGAGTGCGCGGTGGGACCATGGGGTGCGGGGTCGGCCGCAGGGCGTCACTCGGCGGGACGTGACGGCGCCGGAGCCCCGTTGGACCCCCTTCTCCGCCGTCGCCACCCGTCTACAGCCGCGTTCGGCGTCCTGCGGCCCACTCAGGGGTGTCCTTGCCGCATTTCTGTCGGGCCGCCCCGGTATGATGGAGGCATGTTCCGGATCGTCCCCCGAGAGATCCGGTCGTACAGGCTTCGCGACGGCGGCCGTGCCGTGGGCGTGGGGTCGTCATCGCGAGGAGTGCACACGTTCCGTGGCGGAGAAGAAGAGCGGCTACAGCGCGTCGTCCATCACCGTGTTGGAGGGCCTCGAGGCCGTCCGCAAGCGGCCCGGCATGTACATCGGGTCCACCGGTGAGCGCGGCCTGCACCACATGGTCCAGGAGGTCGTGGACAACTCCGTCGACGAGGCGATGGCGGGCTACGCCACCCGGGTCGACGTCGTGCTGCAGGACGACGGCGGCGTGCGCGTCGTCGACAACGGCCGCGGCATCCCCGTCGACATGCACCCGGTGGAGAAGAAGCCCGCCGTCGAGGTGATCATGACGGTCCTGCACGCGGGCGGCAAGTTCGACAGCGACTCCTACGCGGTCTCCGGGGGCCTCCACGGCGTCGGCGTCTCGGTGGTCAACGCGCTGTCCATCGCGCTGGACGTCGAAATCCACCGCGACGGGCGGGTCTGGCGCCAGCACTACGCGCACTCCGTGCCCGGCCCGCTGCGCAAGGGTGAGGAGACCAAGCGCACCGGCAGCACGGTCACGTTCTGGGCCGATCCGAACATCTTCGAGTCCACCACGTACGACGTCGAGACGATCCGCCGTCGCCTGCAGGAGATGGCCTTCCTCAACAAGGGCCTCACCATCACCTTGCGCGACGAGCGCAACGGCACCAACGGCAACGCCGAGGAGCCCGACGCCGAGGGCTACGTCGCGAAGATCAAGGACTACACGTTCTGCTACCCGAACGGCCTCGAGGACTTCGTCGCGCACCTCAACAAGGCCAAGGACCCGATCCACAAGAAGCTGCTGTCCTACTCGGCCGAAGAGGGCGGGCACGCGGTCGAGGTGGCGATGCAGTGGAACTCGGGCTACACGGAGTCGGTCCACACGTTCGCCAACACGATCAACACCCGTGAGGGCGGCACCCACGAAGAGGGCTTCCGCGCCGCGCTCACGAGCACCGTCAACCGGTACGCGCGCGACAAGAAGCTCCTCAAGGAGAAGGACCCGGCGCTCTCGGGCGACGACATCCGGGAGGGCCTCGCCGCGATCGTCTCGGTCAAGGTCAAGGAGCCGCAGTTCGAGGGACAGACGAAGACGAAGCTCGGCAACACCGAGGTGAAGTCGTTCGTCCAGCGCGTCTCCAACGAGTGGCTGTCCGATTGGCTGGAGCGCAACCCCACCGAGGCGCGCACGATCCTCAACAAGGCGGTGCAGTCCGCGCAGGCGCGCATGGCCGCGCGCAAGGCCCGCGAGCTGGTCCGCCGCAAGAGTGCGGGCGACATCGGGGGCCTCCCCGGCAAGCTCGCCGACTGCCGCTCCACCGATCCTGCGCGGTCCGAGGTCTACATCGTGGAGGGCGATTCGGCGGGCGGCTCGGCCAAGTCCGGGCGCGATTCCATGTTCCAGGCGATCTTGCCCATTCGCGGCAAGATCATCAACGTGGAAAAGGCCCGCATCGACCGGGTGCTGAAGAACACCGAGGTCCAGGCCATCATCACGGCGCTGGGCACCGGCATCCACGACGAGTTCGACCTGTCGAAGCTGCGCTACCACAAGGTCGTCCTCATGGCCGACGCCGACGTCGACGGCCAGCACATCCGCACCCTCCTGCTCACCCTGCTGTTCCGCTTCATGCGCCCGCTCATCGAGCACGGGCACGTCTTCCTCGCCCAGCCGCCGCTCTACAAGATCAAGTGGAGCGGCCGCGGCGCTGAGCCCGAGTTCGCCTACTCCGACCGCGAGCTGGAAGGCCTCATCCAGGCGGGTCGCGAGGCGGGCAAGAAGCTGCCCAAGGAGGAGGGCATCCAGCGCTACAAGGGCCTCGGCGAGATGAACGCCAAGGAGCTGTGGGAGACCACGATGGATCCGGCCAACCGGGTGCTCCTGCAGGTCACGCTGGACGATGCCGCCACCGCCGACGAGCTGTTCTCGATCCTGATGGGCGAGGACGTCGAGTCGCGTCGCTCGTTCATCACCCGCAACGCCAAGGACGTGCGCTTCCTTGATGTGTGACAAGCCTCGACGGCTGAGGCCCTGGAAGGACTGAACGTGACCGACACCCTGGACCCTGCTTTGCCCGCCGGCAGCGGGGGCGACCGCACCGAGCCGGTCGACATCCAGCAGGAGATGCAGCGCTCCTACATCGACTACGCGATGAGCGTGATCGTCGGTCGGGCGCTGCCGTTGGTGGAGGACGGGCTCAAGCCGGTGCACCGGCGGGTCCTCTACTCCATGGGCGAGAACGGCTTCCGCCCCGACCGCAGCTACGTCAAGTGCGCGCGCGTCGTCGGCGAGGTGATGGGCAACTACCACCCGCACGGCGACAGCTCGATCTACGACGCGCTCGTGCGCCTGGCCCAGCCGTGGTCGTTGCGCTACCCGTTGATCGACGGCCAGGGCAACTTCGGCTCCCGCGGCAACGACCCGCCCGCCGCGATGCGCTACACGGAGTGCCGCCTGTCGCCGCTGGCGATGGCGATGCTCCAGGACATCAACGAAGAAACCGTCGACTTCTCGGACAACTACGACGGCAAGACCCAGGAACCCGACGTCCTGCCCTCGCGGGTGCCCAACCTGCTGATCAACGGCAGTGCCGGCATCGCCGTCGGCATGGCCACCAACATCCCTCCGCACAACCTGCGCGAGGTCGGCGCGGGCGTCGTCTGGGCGTTGGAGCACTGGGAGGCCACCGACGATGAGCTGCTCACGGCGCTCATGGAGCGCATCAAGGGCCCGGATTTCCCCACCGCGGGTTTGATCGTCGGGCGCGACGGCATCGAGCAGGCCTACCGCACCGGCCGCGGCTCGGTGCGCATGCGTGCCGTCGTCGAGGCCGAGGAGGACGCCAAGGGGCGCACCATCCTCGTCGCCACGGAGCTGCCCTACCAGGTCAACCCGGACAACCTCATCGAGTCGATCGCGGCCCAGCACCGCGACGGCAAGCTCGCGGGCATCGCGGAGATCAACGACGAGAGCTCCGACCGGGTCGGCATGCGCATCGTCATCACGCTCAAGCGCGACGCCGTGGCCAAGGTCGTCCTGAACAACCTCTACAAGCACACGCAGCTGCAGTACAGCTTCGGCGTCAACATGCTGGCGATCGTCGACGGCGTGCCGCGCACCCTGCGCCTTGATCAGGTCGTGCGCAACTACGTGCGCCACCAGGTCGAGGTCATCGTCCGGCGCACCCGCTACCGGCTGCGCCGCGCCGAGGAGCGGGCCCACATCCTGCGCGGCTACGTCAAGGCGCTCGACGCGCTCGACGAGGTCATCGCCCTGATCCGCGCGTCGGCCACGGTCGACGTCGCGCGCGACGGCCTGATCCAGTTGCTCGACGTCGACGAGATCCAGGCCCAGGCGATCCTCGACATGCAGCTGCGGCGCCTCGCCGCGCTGGAGCGTCAGAAGATCATCGATGAGCTGGCCGAGATCGAGCGCGAGATCGCCGACCTGCAGGACATCCTCGCCCGGCCCGAGCGGCAGCGGCAGATCGTGCGCGACGAGCTCACCGAGATCGTCGAGAAGCACGGCGACGACCGGCGCACCCAGATCATCGCCGACGACGGGGACGTCCGGAACGAAGACCTCATCGCCGTCGAGGACGTCGTTGTGACGATAACTCAGACGGGCTACGCCAAGCGCACGAAGACCGACCTCTACCGGGCGCAGAAGCGTGGCGGCAAGGGCGTGCAAGGGGCGCAGCTGAAGCAGGACGACATCGTCGCCCACTTTTTCGTCTGTTCGACGCATGACTGGATCCTGTTCTTCACGAACAAGGGTCGGGTCTACCGGCTGAAGGCCTACGAGCTGCCCGAGGCCAACCGCAGCGCGCGCGGCCAACACGTGGCCAACCTGCTCGCGTTCCAGCCCGACGAGCACATCGCCCAGGTCATGGAGATCTCCGACTACCAGGCCGCCCCCTATCTCGTCTTGGCGACGAAAAGTGGGTTGGTCAAGAAGTCGAGGCTCACCGACTTCGACTCGCCGCGCACCGGCGGCCTCATCGGCATCAACCTGCGCGAGGACGACGAGCTGGTCGGTGCGGTGCTCTGCGCGGCCACCGACGACCTGCTGCTCGTCTCCGCCGAAGGCCAGTCGATCCGGTTCACCGCGAGCGACGAGGTGCTGCGCCCGATGGGCCGCGCCACGTCGGGCGTGCTGGGGATGCGGTTCAACGGCGGCGATCGGCTGCTGTCGCTCGCCGTCGTGCGGGAAGGCATGTTCGTCCTGGTCGCCACCGGCGGCGGCTACGCCAAGCGCACCCCCATCGAGGACTATCCGGTGCAGGGTCGGGGCGGCAAGGGCGTTTTGACCATCCAGTACGACCGCAGGCGTGGCACGCTGGTCGGAGCGCTCATCGTCGGGATCGACGACGAGCTCTACGCGATCACCTCGACGGGAGGGGTGATCCGGACCTCGGCGCGCGAGGTGCGCAAGGCGGGCAGGCAGACGAAGGGGGTGCGCCTGATGAACCTGGGCGACTCCGCCACGCTGCTGGCCGTCGCCCGCAACGCCGAGGACGACGCGAGCGACGACGAGCTGATCTGATGGTCACCAGGAGAGTCCCCACCTCGTGAACGACACGACGCGCACCCCGGACGAACCCGACGGCCCGGCGGTCGCCGAGGGCCAGGCAGGCGGTCCGTCGCCGCGCCCGCCCGCGGAGCCGCCGGGTTCCACGGCGGCCGATGGCGCGGGCAGGCACGAAAGCTCCCGCCCCGCCGCCGATCCCGAGGCCGCGCACGCGGCCCCGGCCCACGCGGTGTCGTCGACCGACGCCGGGTCGTCCATCGGCCCGACGTCGTCCAGCGATGCTGCGCCGTCGGACGACACTAGGCGATCGGCTGATGTCGGGCCGTCCGCCGGCGCCGCCGGGTCCGCCCGGTCGGCTGGTGCTGGGTCCTCGACGGGTGCCGGGCCTACCGCTGGTGCGGCGCCGTCGGCTGGTGCGGCGCCGTCGGCTGGTGCGGCGCCGTCGGCTGGTGCGGCACCCGCCGACGCCGCCCCGCCAACCGGAGCCGCGACCCCGGCAACCGCGACCCCCGCGCCGCCGGCCAACGGGGCGGCGGCCGCCACCGCGGGTCCTGTCGGTGGGCCCGAGCCCGCCAGGCTTGCCGCACGTGGCACCGGCGCGGCCGCGGGCAGGCCGGCTTCGGCCAGAGGATCGAGCGGCCCCGGAGCGCCCGGGGGGCCGGCCGACGCCGCAAAGGGGTCCGGCGGGTCGTCCAGGTCTGCTGCCGGCTCGTCCACGCCCACGTCGCCCGCCGGTCAGCGCATGGGCCGGGGCACGTCCTCGACCGGTGGATACCCGGCCCGCACGCCGACACCCGACCCCGCAACGTCCGCGGCCGGGATGCCGCGCACGTCGCAGGTCGGCCCTGCGGTCGCGTTCGCGAAGGGAAGCGCTCCCGAGGAGCAGACTGCTGAAATGCGCATGCCGAATGCGGCCAACGGAACCGGCCCGAACGGTGGCCAGAGCGCCCAGCCTGCCGCCCAACGCAGCGCGACACCCGCCGCGGTGCCGATGCCGGGCCCCGCTGCGGCCGCCCCGCCGCCGTGGAACCGCGTTCCCGGGCAGGAGCCTGCGCCCGTGCTCGTCGACCACCGGCCGACCGAGGCCGACCAGGACATGGAGGGGCCCACGGCGTTCCTGGAGCCGCCGTCGCCGCCACCGTCGGACGAGCGCACGGAAGGCCGGAAATCGGGCTTCGCGGGCCCGTCCCGCAGCGGTCGGGCCCGCCCGCCGCGCCAGGCCTCGCTGCAGCTGAAGCGGCTGGATCCGTGGTCGGTGCTCAAGCTGGCGCTCGTCCTCGCGGTCGTGCTGTTCCTCATCTGGCTGGTGGCGGTCGGCGTGCTCTACGGCGTGCTCGACGGCATCGGCGTCTGGGACCGGCTCAACGGCACCTACGCCGACCTCGTGTCCGGCGAAGCGCCGAGCGGCAGCCCGTTGATCAGCGCAGGCCGGGTCTTCGGCATCGCGGCCGTCGTCGGCGCGATCAACAGTTTGCTGTTCGCGGTGGCCGTCACGGTCGGGGCGTTCGTCTACAACGTGTCGGCCGACCTGGTCGGCGGTATCGAGGTGACGCTGTCGGAGCGGGACTGATCTCCGGGGGTATCCGGTTGTAGGCGGCCGGGGACGCTGGGGTAACCTCGGCCCCGCCGCAGGGGCCCATAGCTCAGTTGGTTAGAGCGCGTCGCTGATAACGACGAGGTCGCTGGTTCAAATCCAGCTGGGCCCACTCCCCATCACCGGGACAGGCAAGGATGACCGCATGAAGAAGATCATCGCAATCGTCGTCGCCATCGCGGCGGGGGCACTCGTGTTCTCCAAGGTTCGGAGCTCCCGCTCCGAGCAGGACCTGTGGCACGAGGCCACCACAACCACGAACACCTGACGGCACGACACTCTTCATGCCGGGCGGGCCTGGCTCGTCCGGCATGGGGACGTAGCTCAATTGGCAGAGCACCGCCTTTGCAAGGCGGGGGTTAGGGGTTCGATTCCCCTCGTCTCCACCACTCTGAGCAGCGGAAATGTCGGTTCTAATGATCAATTGATGATCAATGGCACCGAGATTTGGCGTCTGAGTGGATCGATGTTTGCAATATTGGTCCGATTGGACATCTGGGATGCCGGGTGTCGCTGGGTCGTGCGGTGGCGCATCGGTCGCGCGCCGGTCATCCTTGCGGTTCCTGTCCGGAACATTCACGGCGCCCGGTAGGCGTCGCGGCGGTGGGCTACAGCGACGACGCTGACGCGGTGTTGTTCGTCGTCGATGGCGTAAATGGCCCGGTACTCGCCCCGGCGGGTGCTCCAGAGGTTGTCCAGTGGCGCGTCGAGTTGCTTCCCGAGCCGTTGGGGGTTCTCGGCGACGGGCCCGGTGAGGTGTTCGAACATCGCTGTCGCTGCGGAGAGCGGCAGCCGGTTCATGCCACGTCGGGCTGCGGAGGTGAAGACGACCTCGTAACGGTCGCGGTCGGTCACTGCTGGGCGCTTCGGCGCCTCAGGTCGGCGGCCACATCGGCGGCGGGTACGACACGTTCGGCGCGAAGGTCGTCCAGGCCGCTGCGCAGCTCGCGGAGCAGGTCGTTGTCGGACAGGACGTCGATGGTCTCGCGTAGCCGCTCGATTTCCCCGGAGGGGACGACGTCGGCGACGTGTCTGCCGTGGGCGAGTACGGCCACGGTCTCACCGTGCTCTGCCCGCTCGACGGCCTGTTCCCACGACCTCGCGTGCTCGCTGGCCGCGTGCAGGCCGTCGGTCGTCACGGAGACCGGCTCCTCAGTCATGGTTCAAGGGTACGGCGCGGCCGCCACCTGCAACCAGCACGCTTCGATATGTCGGTCATCCACAGTAGATCTCATGGCACCGGGGATGGCACCGAGTCCGCGTCTACGGCAGACAGCCGAAGCAAGAAGGCCAGCCGCTGCGTCGTAGTGACCTGGGCAGTCCACGCAGCGGCCGAATCAAGGAGGCGCAGCGCCAGGAGCATCTGACGTCGCGCGGCGGCGTGCATCCCGCAGTCATAGGCCATCTACCCGAGGTCGTTCGGCGATCGCCGACATGAACGCACGTCCCACCGGCTCGCTGTACTGGCAGTTGAGGAGGGTGAGGACCTGCTGGCGCAGGTGCGCCAGCGTCATCGGCCGGGCTGCCGGCTTCGACGAGTTCTGGCTGTTTTGCCCCAGCCGCCGCTTCAGCTCCGCGTTCTCGGCCGCCAACAGATCCAACCGCTCGGTCAACGCCCCCACCGTCGCCCGAAGCTCACCGTTCAGCGCGGCGAGCTCCTCATAGGACGGACCAACAGGCACCGTGACATGATCGCCAGCCCGCCACGGAGATCAACCAGGCGCGCCGACCGAGACCTGACCAGTTGCAGCCGAATGTCCGGCTGGTGGCGGGTCCTCCGTCTCTACCGCACCGGCGCCCGACAGCGTGAACTGATAAGGGCCTCGGGCGACCGAGGTGAGATTCGAGCGGAGGCAATACCCATGAAGACAGACCCTTCCTCCTCGGCACCAGAACCGCCGACGGAACAGCGCGCGACGCAGACCGTCACCACCAGGTCCACGGCGAAAGCGCCACGGCTCACACGCGCCGGAGCCGCCTGGGTAGCCACCGGTGGAGTGCTCCTGTTGCTCGTCATGCTCATCATCTTCATCTTGCAGAATCTGGCCCGCGTCGAGGTCAGCTACCTCGGGCTCACGGGCTCCATTCCGCTGGGTGTGGCGCTGCTGATCGCCGCTGTCGTTGGGGGCCTTGTTGTTGCCATTGCAGGGGTTACCCGGGTCACGCAGTTGCGCTCGAATGCGCGCCAGACCCGCCTCCACGGGCGGGCGAGGGGCCAGCAACGATAGATGGTCTTGAGGAGGTTGAGTGGTCGGTGCGCGACCGGCGTGGTCGTCGCCCGACTGCGCCTCAGCGCCACCAATGCCTTCGCACGGAAGCGGGCCTACACCTTCGTCGAACACCGACTCGTGGGCGAAGTGGCCCGCGACGTAGTAGCCAGACGTCTGCGATTCACCGAGGACACATGACCGCCATCGTGCAGCTGCAAGCCGACAAAGGCCCCCCTGCTGCGCCACCGACCCGGCCCGCTACCTCCCGCCGGCGTGGCCTCGGACAGGCACTGGCCGACGTGGCCACCATCGGCATCCTGTGACCCGAGACCCCGCACGGAAGAGCGTGGGCCGGGAGCTTGCTGATCGGCTTGGTCTTCGCGTTCTGCGCGATGGTCTTCAACAGCGGAGCCGGGTTGCTCCAGTCCGACGCGACTCCGGCGGGTCCGCAAGCGGCACCCATTGGTCATGCAGCCGCGTTACCTCGGCGGCCTGATCTTCGACGGACTCGGTTGGGTGTGCACCGTCGTCGCGCTACGCCACCTGCCGGTGTTCGCCGTGCAGGCCGTTCTCGGTGGCACCATTGCGCTTACGGCGCTCGCCGCACGGAAGCTCTTCGAGTCGGTGCTGCGGCCGGTGGACCGCGTCGCGATCGGCGCCTGCCTGCTCGGGCTCGTCCTAGTGGCGGCGAGCGCGGGAGCGCAACCCCGCCCGCCGTGTCGGTGATGGCCTATGTGGTGCTGTCCGTTGCCGCCGTCGGCCTTGCGCTGGCCACGGTCAGGCCGTGGCACGGCGAGCGGGCCTGGCCGATGGCGGTGGTGGCCGGGCTGGGTTTCGGGGCGACGTCGCTGGCGGTACGGGCCGTCGTCGACCCGACAGGCGGGCTGGCCGGGCTTCTCACCCAGCCCGCGCCGTATCTGGTGGTGGCCTTCTGGGTCATCGGGCTGACCAGTCACCCCGCCGGGAAGCTTTTGACGACGCCGACTCCGTGGTAGATAGTGGGATTCCTGCTGCTCCGGACCCTTGGTGGCTTGCTTTCGACGCCGCCAAGGGATCCGATGAATCTTTCGCAGAATTTGCGTCAGACGTCACGTCTGGGCCTTTTGGTTGGTGTTGCCGCAGCCACGGTCGGGATGGTCTGCAGCCCAGGTCGAGGGAGTGGGAGTCAGCGCATGACCAAAACCACCACCGGCCGTTGGATCGTGGTCGCAGCGGACGGATCGATCTCCTCCAGCCCGCCGCGCTCTTGGCCGTTACGAGGCGGCGCCACGCCATGAGCCGCTGCGGCTCATGCACTCCGCCGATACCAGGACGTTCGCCTACGGCGCCCGACTCACCCAGACCCAGACCCTGTTCGACGGGCTGCAGGTCGAGGGGCGGACGCCGCCGGTCATCCGCTCCCAAGTGTGCGAGGGCTGGGCTTCCTCGGCGTCGACTCGATGAAGAACATAACTCCACCGTCGGTGGTGACGGTGCGATCCGCGGCCCGCAGCCACACGTCGATGTGCGCGTGATCCACACGGACGAGGAACGCGTCATAGCCCAGATGACCGGCCAGGTCCTCGGGCTCGGGCTCACCCACACGAAGGAGACGTCACCGTGACGACACGGACACTGGACCCGGAGCTCATGCACCGGATGGACGCCTATTGGCGGGCGGCGAACTATCTGTCGGTCGGTCAGATCTATCTCTACGACAATCCGCTGCTGAAGCGGCCCCTGGAACTGTCGGACGTGAAGCCTCTGGTCGTCGGGCATTGGGGCACGACCCCGGGGCAGAACTTCATCTATGTGCACCTGAACCGGGTGATCAAGAAATTCGACCTGGACATGTTCTACGTGGCCGGTCCGGGTCATGGTGGCCCCGCGCTGGTGGGCAACAGCTACCTGGAGGGCAGCTACAGCGAGGTGTACCCGGACATCAGCCAGGACGAGGCGGGGTTGAAGAAGCTGTTCACCCAGTTCTCGTTCCCGGGCGGGATTTCCAGCCATGTCGCTCCGACGACGCCGGGGTCGATCCACGAAGGCGGCGAGCTGGGGTACTCGCTCAGCCACGCGTTCGGGGCCGCGTTCGACAATCCCGGCTTGATCGTCGCCTGTGTAGTGGGGGACGGGGAGGCCGAGACGGGTCCGTTGGCGACGGCCTGGCAGTCCACCAAGTTCCTCGACCCGGTCGGTGACGGGGCAGTGCTGCCGATCCTGCACCTCAACGGCTACAAGATCAGCAACCCGACCGTGCTGGCCCGCATCGAACACGAGGAACTGGAGCAGTACTTCCGGGGCTGCGGCTGGGACCCCTACTTCGTGGAGGGCCACGATCCGTTGGATATGCACGAGCTCATGGCCACCACGCTGGATCGGGCTGTCGAGCGGATCCGGCAGGTTCAGACCGACGCACGCGAGAACGGTGACACGGTGCGTCCGCGTTGGCCGATGATCGTGCTTCGCTCGCCGAAGGGGTGGACGGGCCCGAAGGTCGTCGACGGCCTGAAGATCGAAGGCACCTTCCGGTCCCACCAGGTGCCGCTGATCGTGGATGCCGAGCATCCCGGTCATCTGGCCCAGCTGGAGAGCTGGATGAACAGCTACAAGCCTGCGGAGCTGTTCGACGAGCGCGGTCGGCTCCTGCCGGACCTGGCCGAGCTCGCGCCTGCCGGTGAGCGGCGGATGGGCGCCAACCCACACACCAACGGCGGTCTGCTGCTGCACGCGCTGCACATGCCCGACTTCCGCGTGCACGCCGTGGCGGTGCCCGCGCCCGGTGGCGTCCAGGCCCAGGACACCCTCGTGCTCGGCGGGTTCCTGCGTGACGTCGCGGCGCTCAACGCCGAGCGTCGCAACTTCCGGATCTTCGGGCCCGACGAGACGCTGTCGAACCTGTTGGGGGCGGTCTTCGAGACCACCGACCGGCAATGGGACGCCACAACCGAGCCCGGCGACGAGTTCCTCGCCCGCGACGGGCGGGTGCTGGATTCGATGCTCAGCGAACACCAGAGCGAGGGGTGGTTGGAGGGCTACCTGCTCACCGGGCGGCACGGGCTGTTCAACTGCTACGAGGCGTTCATCCACATCGTGGACTCGATGTTCAACCAGCACGCCAAGTGGCTGAAGGTCACTGCGCAACTGCCGTGGCGACGTCCCATCGCCTCACTGAACTACCTGCTCGCCTCGCACGTCTGGCAGCAGGACCACAACGGGTTCACCCACCAGGACCCCGGGTTCCTCGACCACGTCGTCAACAAGAAGGCCGACATCGTGCGCGTGTACCTCCCGCCCGATGCGAATTGCCTGCTGTCGGTGTTCGACCACTGCCTGCGCAGCCGCCACTACGTCAACGTCGTCGTCGCCGGGAAACACGCGCTCCCGCAGTGGCTGAGCATGGACCAGGCGGTCATCCACTGCACCGAGGGCATCGGCATCTGGGGGTGGGCCAGCAACGACCAGGGCGCCGAGCCCGATGTGGTCATGGCCTGCTGCGGGGACACCCCCACCCTGGAGGTCCTGGCCGCGGTCTCCATCCTGCGCACCCACCTGCCCGATCTGAAGATCCGGGTGGTCAACGTCGTCGACCTCATGCGGTTGCAGCCCGCGACCGAGCACCCGCACGGGCTCAGCGAGGCCGACTACGACTCGCTGTTCACCACCGACAAGCACATCATCTTCGGCTTCCACGGCTACCCGTCGCTGATCCACCGCCTCACCTACGCCCGGACCAACCGCAACCTGCACGTCCGCGGCTACAACGAGGAGGGAACGATCACCACGGCGTTCGACATGCGCGTGCAGAACCGCCTGGACCGCTTCCACCTGGTGCAAGACGTGATCGACCGGCTACCGCAGCTGGGGGCCACCGGCGACCACGTCCGACAGTTGATGCGCGACAAGCTCGTCGAGCACAACCTCTACATCGACACCCACGGCCAGGACATGCCGGAAATCCGGAACTGGTTCTGGGGCGATCCGCGATGAGCCGCCATACCCAGGCCACGGCACCGCGGAACACTCCTCCTCACCCACACGACGGCGACGACCTCGAGACACTTCCGCTGCCCGAGGTCGAGAAGAGGCTGGACACCTCACCGAAGGGCCTGAGCCAACCCGAGGCGGACGAGCGGCTGACCCGGTACGGGCCGAACGAGATCATCGAGGACAAGCCCAACCCGATCCTGAAGTTCCTCAGCTACTTCTGGGGTCCCATCCCATGGATGATCGAGATCGCGGTCATCCTGTCGGGTGTGGTCGGGCACTGGCCGGACTTCTTCATCATCCTGGTCCTGTTGATCGCGAACGGCCTGGTCGGATTCACCGAAGAACGCCAGGCCGGGAACGCCATCGACGCGCTGAAGGCCACCTTGGCGATCACGGCCCGGGCCAGACGGGACGGGAAGTGGGTCACCCCGCCCGCCCGAGAGTTGGTACCCGGCGACGTCATCCGGGTCCGCACGGGCGACATCGTGCCCGCCGATGCGCGTCTGCTCGCCGGTGACCCGGTCGAGGTTGACCAGTCCGCGTTGACCGGTGAGTCGCTACCGGCCACCCGCAGCGCCGGTGAGGCGGTGTTCTCCGGCTCGATCATCCGCCAGGGTGAGATCGGGGCGTTGGTCTACGCCACCGGCGCAGGCACCTACTTCGGGAAGACCGCACGGCTGGTGCAGGACGCGCACACCGTCAGCCACTTCCAACGGGCCGTGCTGAAGATCGGCAACTACCTCATTGTCCTCGCGGTGGCCCTGGTCGCGGTGATCGTCGTCGCCTCGATCCTGCGCGGCGACCCGATCCTGACGACCCTGCAGTTCGCCCTGGTGCTCACCGTTGCCGCCATCCCGGTGGCGATGCCCACCGTGCTCTCGGTGACCATGGCCGTCGGAGCACGCCTGCTCGCCAAGAAACAAGTGATCGTCAGCCACCTGGTGGCCATCGAAGAACTGGCCGGTGTGGATGTGCTCTGCGCGGACAAGACCGGCACCCTCACCCAGAACACCCTGACCCTGGGCGAGCCGTTCAGCGTCGATGACATCCCGGCCGAGCAGGTCATCCTGTACGCTGCGCTGGCCTCGCGCGCCGACAACGACGACCCCATCGACAGGGCCGTCCTGGACGGCCTGCCCGACGGAAAGACCCTCCGCGGCTACCAGGTCCTCCATTTCCAGCCGTTCGACCCGGTGCACAAACGCACAGAAGCCGCCATCACCGGTGCCGACGGCGGCTCCTTCAAGGTCACCAAGGGTGCGCCCCAGGTGATCCTGGCCCTTTGCGTCCCCACAGCGACGGTCCAGGCGGCCGTGGACGAGGCCGTCAACCGGTTCGCCGCCCGCGGCTTCCGCTCCCTGGGCGTGGCCCGTGCCGACGGCGAGCACGGTCCCTGGCGGTTCCTCGGCGTGCTCCCCCTGTCCGACCCGCCGCGCGAGGACGCCAAGACGACCATCGCGACGGCGCGGAAGATGGGGGTCGCCATCAAGATGGTGACCGGTGACGCCCTGGCCATCGCGATAGAGACAGCCAAGAAGCTCGACATGGGCAACGACATCCTCGACGCCGCAGGCCTCGGCGATGCCCAGCGCGACGAGACCCCGACGCTGGCCCGGTCCATCGAGGACGCCGACGGCTTCGCCCAGGTGTTCCCCGAACACAAGTTCCATATCGTCGACGTCCTGCAGAAGCGCGGCCACATCGTCGGGATGACCGGTGACGGGGTCAACGACGCCCCCGCACTGAAGAAGGCCGACTGCGGCATCGCGGTCTCCGGCGCAACGGACGCCGCCCGCGCCGCCGCCGCCATCGTCCTGATGACCCCCGGCCTCTCGGTCATCATCGACGCCATCAAAGAAGGCCGCAGGATCTTCCAGCGCATGAACAGCTACGCGATGTACCGAATCGCCGAAACGCTGCGCGTGCTGCTGTTCATGACACTGGCCATCCTGATCTTCAACTTCTACCCGCTGACCGCGGTCATGATCGTGATGTTGGCGCTGCTCAACGACGGCGCCATCCTGTCCATCTCCTACGACAACGTCCGCTACCACGACCAACCCGAAACCTGGAACATGCGCCAGGTCCTGGGCATCGCCACCGTCCTGGGCGTCATCGGGCCGATCGCCGCATTCGGCCTGTTCTACCTCGGCGACCGGGTCTTCCACCTGGACCACCCACAACTGCAGACCTTGATGTACCTCCTGCTGTCGGTCGCCGGCCATCTGACGATCTTCCTCACCCGTACCCGCGGCCCGTTCTGGTCCATCCGACCCGCCCGCATCCTCTGGATCGCCGTCCTCGGTACCCAAGGCCTGGCCACCCTGATCGCCGTCTACGGACTGTTCATGACGCCGCTGGGCTGGGGCTGGGCGGCATTCGTCTGGGCCTACGCGATCCTCTGGTTCCTGATCAGCGACCGCATCAAACTGCTCACGTACCGCATCCTGGACCGAACGAGTCACGATCGGAATCGCCGGAACCCGAGCCTGACCCATTCAGGCCCGGCCCACGGCTGACCCGTGCAGGCCCGGCTCATCAGCGACGAGTGGGCCGATCGGTTCCGCCATGTGCTGTCATCGGTCCGACCCGGATGCGGACCCCTTCGAAGCCCCCGGGCCGCGCTGGGCTCGGTCAGGTGCCCAGGCGGCGTTGTTGATCTGCTCTAGGTCCGCGCGATCAGGTGTGATGGTCAGAACGGCCCAGCCGCCTGGCAGCGAGTCTCTTGAAGACAATTTCGATGCCGAAGGACAGGGCCACCATCACGACAAGGACGAGGGCCGCTGCTGGGGTGCTGTTGGTGATGAGTGCCAGCAGTGCTGCTGCGCAGGCGATTGCGGCGAGCAGGGACACCCATGCTGCTGATCCACGTTCGCGCGCGGTCCGGGCTTCGGCGAGGTTCACCGCGGCGAAAATGATGAGGAAGCCTGCGCTGCCCATGGTGGAGATGCTGGTCAGGTCCATCAGGTTGGCCAGGATGAGGGTGGCTCCGGCGGTGATGAACAGGCCTTCAAGGGGTTGGTTCCAGATGGGGCGTTGCAGTTCGGCAGGCAGTTCTCGGGACTTCGCGATCGTGTAGGTCAGGCGAGCCGAGCCGTAGAGCGTGGCGTTGATCGCTGAGGCGGTGGAGAGCATGGCCGCCACCCCGATGATCGCGAACCCGGCTTGTCCCAGTGCCGGTCGGGCCGCTGCCGCGAGTGCGTAGTCACGCGCGTTCACCAGCTCGGCGATGGGCAGTGACCCTACCGACACCACCGCGACCAGCACGTAGAGCACGATCACGAACAGCACGCAGATGTAGTAGGCCTTGGTGAGGGTGCGACCCGGGTCTGCGACGTCTTCGGCGGCGTTGGCGATGAGCTCGAAACCCTCGTACGCCAAAAAAATGATCATGCCGCCTGCGATCAGAGAGATCGGTGGGCTCCAGTGCGTCGGCGCGAGACGCGACGCTGAGATCCCGGTCAGGCCCACCGCCACGAACAGCAGCAGGATCGCGATCTTGATCGTGACGACGATCCGTTCGGCGCGGGCGACCGTGGTGGCGCCCGCGACGTTCAGAGCGGCCAGGGCGACGAGGGCGGCGCTGAGGAACAGGTGTTTCCACAGGCTCTGCGCGGATGGGGGGAGGAAGCTCGCGGCGTAGGCGCCGAATGCCTGCGCGTAGAGGGCGAGCATCACGATGTAGCTGACCCACAGCAGCACGTTGAGCCCGCCTGCGAAGCGACCCGGGCCGAAAGCGCGGTTGAGGAAGGTGACCGTGCCGCCGCGGCTGGGGTAGGACTTCGACAGCAGCGCATACGACCGTGCGGTCAGCAACGCGACCAGGCCGGCCACGAGGAACGCGACCGGGGCGCCGGCGCCGGTGAGCTGCACCGACAACCCGAGGACCGCGAAGATACCGCCCCCGACCATCCCGCCCACGCCGATCGCGACCGCCCCCCACAGTCCGACCTGTCCCGGGTCACGCTGCCGCGACGCGCTCACGGCCTCAACGTATCCGGCCTCGGCTGGACATCACCGCTACCTGCGGCCCCGCTGTCCTCGGGCTCGGCCTCAAGGGTGATCACGACGGCGCGGGCAGGCCGAGCCGACCTAGGTCGCTGGTGTGAAGCGGACGGCTCGGGAACGCGCTCGCGTGAGCGGAGGGTCATGGGGGCTCCTGAGACGGGCGGGGACGAGGTTTCACGCGAGTTGTTGCGGCTGCTGGGCGGTGGGGTCCGGGTGCGCCGGATCGGCGCTCTTGTCCGGCTGGGCGTGTTTATGCTGCTCAGACGGCCACCGCCCATCCTGCGGCGGATCCGCGCAGGTCGAGGACGGCCATGCGTGCGAGGTTGACCGCGGCGGCCAGCAGCCGGAAGTCGGCATCGACGCGGGTGGTGCTGCGGACCCGGGCTCGGCGCCCGCCGTGGCGGCGGCGCATGAGGTGGCCGAGCTTGCGCTCGACTTTGGGGCGGGTGCCGCGATAGTCGGCGACCCAGGCGGGGTCGGCCTGGCGGGCGCGGGCGTCGGTGAGGGTCTGCTCGTGCGGGCCGACGCTGACCGTGCGCCCGCCGGCGGCGGTGGTGCATTGGGTGCGCAGCGGGCACTGGGGGCAGGCCGAGGCGAAGTAGGCGGTGCCGCCACCGGCGCGGGCCGGGCGGATCGGGGCGGTGATCCCGCCCGGGCAGGTCACCGCGCCGGCGTCGAGGTCGATACCGAAGCGGTCCTTGCTGAACAATCCGCCCGCGGCGGTGGGTGCCTGGGTCTTGCAGCGGTCCTCGATCCCGGCCTGGCCGAGCCGGTCGTGAAACGACCCGGTGCCGTAGGCGTTGTCGCCGTAGACGGCCGCCTGCTCGGCGTCTCCGCCCGCACGCGACTCGGCCACCTCGGGCTCGGCGGGCTTCGGCTCGGCGGGCTTCGGCTCGGCCTGACCCGGCTGGTCGCCGAGGAGGTCGGCGATGAGGTCTTCGGCGACACTGGCGTCGCCAGCGTTGCCCGGAGTGACCGTGGTCGCGGTGATGATCTCCGAGTCCGGGTCGACCGCGGTGTGTGCCTTGTAGCCGTCGAACCCGCGCGCAGAGGTCTTGTGCCCGTGCCGGGTGTCGGGGTCCACGGTGGAGATCACCCGATCCTTGGCCACCCGCCGCGCGATCCGGAACACGTTGTCCGGGCCTTCCTCCAGGTCCTGGCCCAGCACCGTGGCCAGCAACGCCGCCGCCTGCTGGACCGGGTCGGCAAGCCTGCGACCATCCAGCAGCGCGAGCACCGCGAACCCATCGCGAGCCCGGGAGTCGATCAACTCCTCACGAGCGGCCCGGTCGTCCCAATCGATCTGCGGCTTACCGTTGCCGGCGTAGTCGTCCCCGCTGCTCAGCCCCGCCCGCAGCGCGGCGGCCAGCTCGGGATCGGCGACGGCGAGCAGCCCCCGCACCGCCGAGCGGATCAACGTGACGGTGTCCATCGTGGCCACCGCGTCATACAGCGGGGTCGAGTCCAGCACCCGCCGCCGCCCCACCAGCCCGGCCGCGGCCGCCGCCTCCAGCCCCACCTCGAAGATCCGGTCCGGTCGTGTCGAATCGCGCAGCCGAGCGCGCATGTCCACCAGCACCGTGTGCGCGAACCGGGCCCAGCCCGAGCCGTACCCGCCGACCCCGGCGGCGTAGCGCCAGCGCACGTCGAAGGCGTACCGGTCGACCGCCTCCCGGTCCGAAAGCCCGTCCAGCCGCTGCAACACCATTACCGTGGCCACCACCGACGGCGGCACGCAGCGCCGCCCACGATCGCAGAACAGATCGGCGAACAGCTCGTCGGGGAACAACCGGTCCCGCTCCCGCGCCAGGAACCGGTAGATCGAGTTCTCCGGCAACGACTGCTCGCAGAACCCGGCCGCATCGTCGAACAGGTCGACCTGGCGATCAGCACGCCCCAACGTCACCCCGAAATCCTCCCGCGGCGGACCGCCGACCACGGCAACCAACACGCGAAAGACACCAGCCACCTAGTGCGTTGACCATGAACGTTCACCGGGTCAGGCCGCTCGTTGTCGGCCCCAGCGTTGGTGGCGTTCACTGCGGATCCGGGCGCGTTCCCGGCGTTGTGCGGCGATGATGTCGGGGTGGCGGGCGTTGGTGCTGCGCCAGCGCAGGTAGGCCTGCAACCGCCTCGCCAGCACGGGGTGGTTGGGGTGATCGGATGCGCCCATGGTGAAGGTCCGCAACGGCCCGAACTGGGCCTCGATCGGGTTCGCCCAGGACGCCGAGGTCGGAGTCAGACACAATTCGACCTTGTTGCGGACCGCCCATGCCCGGATGGCGGGGGTCTTGTTCGCCGACAGGTTGTCCATGATCACGTAGATGGGTGCGCGGTCGGGGCGGGCTGCTCGGATCGACTGGAGCGCGGACAGTGAGTGGTCCGCCTTTGCGGCGCCGGGTGACACCCCATAGTTGGTCGTCGCCGATGCTGTAGCAGCCGTGGAGGTAGCGGACGCCGTGCGTGCGGTGATACGTCGCGGGCAGCCGCACCAGCCTGGACGCCCGTGCCCAGGTGGGGGCGTGGCAGGGTCGGATCGAGAGCGGCCCGAACTGGTCGAACGCGAAGCAGCGCATCGGGAAGTGGCTGGTCACGTAGTCGATCCGGTCGAGCTTGGCGCCCTTGTCCGGTTCGGTGGACTCCTTCCAGGTGCGGGTGCGCTGGAAGCTGACGTGGTGCTCGCGCAGGATCTGGCGTAGTCGTTCCCGCCCGATGTAGATCCGGCGAGCATCGTTGCGGGCCAGGTAGGCGACCAGTTTGCGCACGCTCCAGTGGGTGAACGGGATGCCCAACGCGCCGGGTCGGGTGGTGGCCGTCGTGACGATGAACCCGGTGACGTCGTCACTGATCAGGCGGGGACGGCCGCCCGCCCACTGAGGGTCCAGCGCAGCCAGCCCCTTGGCGTTGAACGCGTGGATGACCTCGCGCACGGTGTCCTCGTCCGCGGCGACCAGCCGGGCGATCGCCGCGACCGGAGTCCCCGACGCCGACGCCAGGATCATGGTTGCGCGGCGGACACGGATCGAGCTACCGCGTCCACGACGCACGATCTGGGTCAGCGTCTGCCCCTCGTGATCGGATAATCGCCTCGCTTTGACCGGGTCTGCCATCGGCTGCGCACCTCGTGATCTCGGGGGATGTCGAGATCAACAGTGCGCAGCCCACCGCACACAACGTGGGACGCATCGCGGCGTGTCGCCAAACCGGTGAACGTAAGTGGTCACCGCACTAGCCGTATTCTTGGTTCGGTATTCGGGTGGCAACTCGTAAGGTGACCTGTCGCTGGATCAGACCGCGTACGCGTTGGCCGAGTACGCCGTCGCCACGGCGGGGATGTCGACGTCGGCCTGGTTGTCTGCGGCGGCCCGTCGGGAGGCGGTGCGGCTGGGGGCGGGCAGCGACTGGGGCGACCACTACGTCGACGCGCTCTCGGACGACACGGATCTGGCGGCAGCCGAGACTGAGCTGCGTGCGACGCGGTGAGCTATGCACCTACGCCCGTCCCTCCACGCCGGACCAGGTGCGCACGGTGGTGATCCTCTCCAGCGACGGGATCAACGACTCACCCCAGCCATGGCCGCTGGGGATCGAGCTACGCGACCGGGACCCGGTGGATCTGCTGGCCATCCTGGTCGCCGTGCGGCTGGGCGTATGCCGGGGACCTGTCGCGCCTCTACCGCGTCTGGATCGGCCCGCCGCGGGTCGGATCGACACGACCACGTTGGCGCGACTGGACGGGCCGTTGCGCGCCGCCCTGGATCTCTGACGACCCGGGCGACCGTATGCCCGGGATGACGCAGATAGTCTTTCCGGACCGGGTAGTGCCATCGGGTTTGATGCCCGCCTTCCCTGACGACCTGCTGACGGAGAGGCCGGTTTGCTGCCGCAGCAGCCGTCGTGTGAGTACAACGGAATGCGGCGGCAGACCAACCCCCGAGCTGCAGGCGGAGCTGGGGAGCACGCGGCTGTAAGGGCGGTCGACGCGTCGCGGCCCGCAGCGCCCGGCGCAGTACCCCGTCCACATGGGACGACGAGATGGCACCCACGATGGCATCGAGACGTGGCCGCTGATGTCCAACCGAGGCAACTCCGACACGTGTTACGTCGCGCTGACCTGCGTAGTCCGCTCCCGACGGCGCTTAGCCGTACGTTTGCAAGGCGGGGGTTAGGGGTTCGATTCCCCTCGTCCCCACCACTCTGAACGGCGGAACATTCCCCCAGTGATCCACTGATTTGATCAATGGCATCCAGTCCGACGCTCGGATGTCTAAAGTGGATGCGAACCGTCGTCGGTAAGGCGATCCGTCAGCCTGGCTGCTCCTTCCAGGTCGTCGTCGGCGCCGTGGAATCGGACGTGCACGCTGCTGCTGCGCTGCGCCTGAACGGGTGAATTGGCGTGAGCGGTGCGGATCTGCATGCATCCCACGAACCCCATCGACCCCAACGGCGGGAGAATCCGAGGATGACCAAACCCTCCTCGACGTCCGCGTCGTCAGCGTCCACGTCCCCCGTCCCCACCCCCACCGTCCGCATCGCCGACGACACGGCGCAGGGCAAGACCACGATCGCGGCGGCGGTCGTGCAGAAGATCGCGGGCATCGCGGCGCGGGAGATCTCCGGGGTCTACGCCATGGGTGGCGGCGTGTCCCGCGCGTTCGGCGCGTTTCGCGAGCGGATCCCGGGCGGGGGCACTGGGGCGTCGAACATCGCCGGGGTGCAGGTCGAGGTCGGCGAGAAGCAGGCCGCTATCGACCTTGACATCGTCGTGGAGTACGGCGCGTCCATTGTGGATCTGGCGCGGGCCGTGCGCCGCAACGTGATCACCGCGGTGGAGCGGATGACCGGGCTCGAGGTGATCGAGGTGAACATCGCCGTCCACGACATCCAACTCCCCGGGGCCGAGGACGGCACGGACGCCCTGGTCGCGCCCCCGCACGCGCGCGTCGAGTGACCGTCCCGCATCCATCCTCGACCGGCGGCGCCGGCGGGGGGCCTGACCAACGGAGACGCGCATGAACGCCACCACGACCGGCCTGCTTGCGGGTCTGATCCTGGGCGTCGCCGGCTCCATCGGCGGCTTCGGCCCATTCCTCATCACGCTGGTCGTGGGCATCGTCGGGCTGCTGGTCGGCATGGCGATCGACGGACGGCTGGACGTCACGTCAATGCTCGGTCACGGGCGGGACCGATGAGGACCCCGCAGGCCGAGCCCGCCGAACGCGGCCGGTTGGACATCCACCCTACGGTGCTGCGCAAGATCGTCGAGCACGCGGCGGACGGCGTGCCCGGCACGCTGCGCCACGAGCGCCGGCTGGCGGGCATCGACGTCGGCGAGTCCGGGGCGAGCGCCCGGGTGACGGTCGGCGCGGGCGATCCCGCCCCGGTCGACGTGCGGCTGGAGCTAACGCTGCGCTACCCGGCCGCCGTCCGCGGCGTGGTCGACGCCGTACGCACCGCCGTCGCCGACGACCTGTCCCGGCTGGCGGGCCACCGGATGCGCGCGCTGGCCGTGACCGTCACCGGCCTGCGCGGCGCGGCGGCGGCCCCGGACCGCGCCCGCGTGCTGTAGGCGGGGACCATGCGTGTCCTGTTGCGGATCGTCGCCCCCTGCTGGGCATCGCCGTCGCCGCGGCCGGCGTCCTCGTGGTGATCGAGGTGGTGGCGGCGTGGGTGCTGCCGGAAACGAACAGGGGCCTCCTCGTCCCATGGCCGGACTGGCTGGCCACGCTCGCGAGCCTGTCGTGGAACCAGAGCCCGCTGCCGGGCACGCCATCGGCGTCGGCGTGACAGGCCTGTTGCTGATCATCGTCGGACTCGCCGCGCGGCGCAGCGACGTGCGTCTGGAGGCGCCGACGGCGGACATGACGGTCACCACGCCGCCGCGGGTGGTGGCGCGACTGGTCGGCACCCGGATACAGGCGTCCGACGACGTCCTGTCGGCCTCGGTGACGGCGTCGGCCCGGCGGGTGGCGGTGACCGCCCTCGCGTGGCACGACGCACCCCCGGACCTCCGGGAGACGATCGTCGGCCGGGTCAGGGAGCTGCTCGACGAGCTGCCGCTGCGCCGCCGACCCCGCGTCGCGGTGTCGGTGCGCAAACAAGAGGGCGTCCAATGAGCGTGGACCTCACCAAGCCCGACCCGGCCACTCCCGACCCGAACGCGCCCCGGACGAGACGGGCCGATGCCTGCCTGCGGCGCCGGTCCCGGTCGGCCGTGGCGCGCTCCGCGGCAGGCGACCGGTGGCTCGTGGTGCTGATCGGCCTCGTCCTGCTGGCCGCAGGGGTCGGGGTGACGCTGCTGTCCTACGGCGTGTTCGGCACCGCGCGGGCGGGGCGCCCGCTGCTCGACCCGATCATGGCCGACACCGTGGCCGCCGATCCGGGTGCTGTGGCGCGCCATCGCGATCGCGGGTGGCATCGTGCTGGCCGTGTTGGGCCTGGCGTGGGTGGCGCGGTCGGTGCGCCCCGAGCCGCGACCCGACGTCGTGCTCCACGGCGGCCCGGACACCACGATCCTGGTGAGCTCCGGTGCGGCGGCGGAGGCCGTCGCCGCACCGGCCGGGACGCTGGCGGGTGTCGGGCGGGCCAGGGCGCGTCTGGTCGGCTCCACCGCCGCGCCCGCCCTGCGCGTCACCCTCTGGCTGACCGACGACGCCGACGTCCGCGCCGTGCTGCGGCGCCTGGACGAGGAGGTGCTGGCCACGGCCCGGTCCGCGCTCGACCTGCCTGCGCTGCCCGTGGCGGTGCGGCTGGAGGTGGAGCGCCCGCACCCCGCACCGCGGGTTGCCTGAGGGCGGCGCTCGTTCCACATCCCGCCACACCGACGGTGCGGCACCCTCGGGCGCACCCGCCCGAGGAGAGCGCACATGCCACGATGCGGTGGGCGTCGGTAGCCATGGGCCCAGATGTCGAAGGTTGGTCGAGATCCCGGTCGGGCGGTAGCTGGACCGGGATCAGGCCCGCCTGGTGATGCCCGCCTCTTCGCGGCGTGCGACACGGCCGCGGCAGCGTGATCTCCTGGCTGCATCGCCAGCACCGCACGATCGAGTTCAAGAAGTTCCAGGCCAAGATCGACGCCACGGTTCCCGCGGACCTACATGTACACCTGATCGATGGCATCCGGGATGGCAGCGAGTTCCAGTCAGAGGTATCCAGTCGAGACACTGGATCCAACAGTTGCGTCAAGCTAACCGAGGATGTCCCAAGATCCGTGGAACTTGGGCAGCGGTCCGGTGATCATCAGGTGGCTGTGACGCTGTCATTGTGAGCGGCGGCACCGACAGGTTGGGTGACCTTTTCCAGCGTGTCGCGCAACGATCGCAGTTGCATGTGGCCGTTCACGCGGCGGAACTGCTTGCCGGCCTCGACCATCCCGGCGGCGCACCAGCGCAGCGCCATCTGCCCGTCGCACCAGCGTTTGACGTTGCCCGCGTGATCGCGGCAGATCGAGATCATGCTCTCCACCGCATTGGTCGAGCGCAGCGTGCGCGCGAGCGTGGGCGGCACGCCCAGGCGCAGCACGGTGAGGGTCTCGGCTATGCCTTCGCGCAGGCTCGCCGCGGCGCCGGGGTGGGTGCGGTCGAGCTCGGCGGCCAGCGCGCACAGTTCGGCCTCGGCACCCAGCGCGGAGTCGGCGTGATACGCACGTCGCATCCGGGAGGTGACCGTGGTGCGCAGCTTCTTCGGGAGGTGATCTTCGACGAGCACCGCGCGGCGCAGCGCCTTGGATCCGTCCAGCACGGCCAGGATCGGACGGGTGACGTCCAGGCCGCGCTCGCGCAGCCCCACGATCAGCTCGGTGACCAGGGTGGCGTTCTCGGTCGAGCCCTCCACCAGCGACAACGGGTGCTTCGTGCCGTCGATGTCGATACCGAGAGCGACCACCCAGGTGTGCTCACCGAAGTGCACCCCGTCGACCATGAACGCCACCAGATCCAGCTGCGACAGGTCCGCGGCCAGCAGCTGCGCGAGCGCGGTCTCGGTCTGCGCGACGAACCGGCGGGACACCGCCGAGCGCGAGGTGCTCGTCGCGGCCTTCTCGGTGTGCGCGCCGACCGGCTCAAGCGCGACCGGGTAGCGCCGCGTCGAGAGCCCGGCCAGCATCCGGTCCAGCGCCATCCGCCCGAGGATCTCCGTGTCGGAGAACAGTTCGTAGGAGGCCACGGGCAGCTCGCCGGAGCCGTCGACCGCGCGCATCCGCGACCGCTGGACCGGAACCCGGCGCCCACCAAGGGTCACCGACCCGGCGCCGTGGCCGTGGCGTACCGCCGTGCGCTCGGGGTCGTGGTGGCCCTTGGGCCCGCACACCGCGGTCGCATCGGCTTCTATGATCGCGGCCATCACCTGCAGACTCGTCCCGACCGCGAGGGCGAGCAGGCCCTCGCGCATCTCGCCGGCCAGCTCGGCCAGCGCCACGCTCACCGTGTCAGGCACGGCGGGCTGGCTCGTTTCGAGCTCCTGCTTCTGGTAGTTCTTGCGTACGGCGGTCCCCTTCCTCGTGGTGTTCTTGGCGGTTCACCCGAGTACCTACCGCACGGCAGGACTCAGGTGGGGACTGCCACCTCAAGTTCCACGAGACCCGGGACAACCTCCAGGCGGCGGTCAACAGCAGACCCCGGAAAGTCTTGGCCTGGAAGACGCCAGCCGAAGTTCTCGACGAGCAGCTACAGTCGCTCCACCAAGCCGGTGTTGCAACCACCAGTTGAGCCCAGGCATTGCCCCAGTGATCCACAGATTTGATCAATGGCATCCGGTCCGACGCTCGGATGTCTAAAGTGGATGCGAATCGTCGTCTGTAAGGGCGGTCTGTCAGCGTGGCCGCTCCTTTCCAGGTCGCCGCCTACGTGTGGGTTCCGACCGCTGACAGGCCCGCGAGCTCCGGCTATGCGGGTCGACCAGTGACAACGCCGAGGCGCGGGGCATCCGTCGCTGGCTGCAGTCAGCCGTGTTCGAACTCACCGTCGACGCCACAGCCTCCGGCAACGCCGGAAGCCGACCCGCACCACATCGACTCCGAACCGGCGAGTTGACCCACAGCGCTACAACGACCACCCTGCACACCACGGCCGACGAGCGCTGAGGTGGTCCCTATCTCGTGGCAGCAAGTGCTTTCTTCTCGCTGGCAAGCGGTATGGGGCGCACCGCTTGTTCTCGCCATAGTGGTCTTCTGGGCCCGTTGTTGGGGCAGATCTCATCAGGAGAGGCGCATCTGATGGCTGACTCACGCGGCCCTGCGGGCGCGCCGGAACCCGCTCCGGGCCCACCGGGGGCGACCGGGGCGGGGGGCCGGGCGGACATCGACCCGGTCGCGGTGATCCGGTCGAAGCGTTACCTCTCGGCGCTCGTCCTGGCCGGTATCCTGGGCATTCCCATCTCCGTCGTTGCTTACGGATTCCTGGCCCTGGTCGCCAAGATCCAAAGCTACCTGTTCGTGGAGCTGCCGACCCAGGTGAGCGGCGGTCCCGCGCCAGCGTGGTGGCCGCTGCCCTGGCTCGTGCTCTGTGGGCTGTTGACCGCACTGACGATCCGCTACCTGCCGGGAAATGCCGGCCACTCACCCGCCTTCGGGTTCAAGACCGGTGGCGGCCCCCCGACCGGGCCGGAACTGATCGGCATCATCCTCGCCGCGCTCAGCACGCTGTCCTTGGGTGCGGTACTCGGCCCGGAAGCACCCTTGATCGCAATCGGCGGCGGTCTGGCCGCGCTGGCCGTGCACCTGGTGAAGAAGGACGCACCGCCGATGGCCCTGACCGTCATGGCATCGGCCGGGAGTTTCGCGGCCGTCAGTACACTGCTCGGCTCGCCCATCCTCGGCGCGTTCCTGATCATGGAGGCGGCCGGGATCGGCGGCGCCACGCTGAGCCTGGTGGCGTTGCCCGGCCTGCTCGCGTCGGGCATCGGCGCGCTGATCTTCGTCGGCCTGGATTCCTTCACCGGCCTGGGCGACTTCTCTCTGGCGTTGACCTCGGTTCCGCCCCAGGTGGTGCCCACCGTCGCCACCATGGGGTGGGCGCTGGGCATGGGTCTGGTCGGTGCCCTTTTCGGCTGGGTGATCCGCTGGATCGGCCTGTCCGTGCGCCCGATCGTGCATCTGAACCGGGTCCTGGTGACTGCGGGCCTGGGCCTGCTCATCGGGCTGATAGCGATGAGCTATCAGCTGGTCACCGGCAATGGTTTCGGTCAGGTGTTGTTCTCCGGGGAGGATGCCCTCCCCGACCTGGTCGCGCACGCCGCCGACTATTCGCTCGCCGTGCTGATCATGTTGATCGCGTGCAAGGCGCTGGCTTATGGCCTGTCGCTCAGTGCGTTCCGTGGCGGCCCGGTGTTCCCGTCGATGTTCATCGGCGCAGCCCTCGGCATCGCCGCCAGCGGGTTGCCGGGCATGGAGTTGGCGCCTGCCATCGGGATGGGTATCGGTGCGATGTGCGCCGCGATGCTGCGGCTGCCGTTGACCTCGACGCTGCTGGCCGTCCTATTACTGGGCGCGGACGGGCTGTCGGTCACCCCGGAGGTCATCGTCGCTGTGGTTGTGGCGTTCGTCGTCACGAACGTGCTCCCCGTCCCCGGGCCGAAGAAGCCGACAGCTTCCACCTGCCGGTACGCGGCCGGCCGCACCACCCCCCGCCCCGGCCACCGCGTAAATCACCGGCGGTCGGTCGCTCTGCCGCGGTTTGTGCTCCGAGAAGCTCAGCGTTGATCGCACGCACCGTGATATTCGGATCCAGCTGTTCCGAGTCGAAACGGTCATCGCACCTCCTCTGTACGCTCGGCCTGCTGCAACTCCAGGATAGTGAGCGACGAGGTTCCGATGCCTTCTTCGTCGCGCTACACGATCGTGCTCGAGGCGATGGACCACGCACTATTGGGCTACTATTGGGATGGCTGAACCGGGTCGCCGGGCTGGCTCGGTTCCGTCCGCGTCGCCGCGGAGTTCATTGCGACGCTGGACGCCGCGTTGCGCCGCCGAGGTCAGCAGTTTGATGGCCAAGCCCAGTACTGCCAGGTCGAGCAGCATCTGCAAGGTCACCAACAGCTTCATCCCGTTCGTCTGCGCGACGATATCTCCGAAGCCGACGGTGGCGAAGACTGTCACGGTGAAATATAGCGCGGTCGTGTTGTCCAACGGAGAGGTGAATGCTTCGGGATCGGTCAGTGAGTTCGACAAATAAATCCTGGCGAAGATCAGCAGGAACAACGGGACCGTCACCGCAAGTGCCTCGATGGCCCGGAGCTTCGGGTATTTCGCCTTGACGATTGTCGGCTACCTGGATGGCAACTACTACCCCGAAGATCGCCAGCTCCAGTATCAGCCAAGGCAGGTCCGAATCTTCGCCGCTGCCCTTGGTCGGGACGAGGTAGTAGACGGCGAACAGCACTGTTGCCGAGATGGTAACCCTGATCAACATGCCGACGACCGGCTTCCACATGCTCCGTCTAGAAGGAGTAGATTGCGGCAATTGCGTCATGATCCCGAACCCTCTCGCGTGGTACCCGGTGCCCACCAAAGTGCGGCGCGTGGCGCAACGCGACCATGGCCGCGACGACATCCGCCACGATGACCATGATCATCGCTCCGGTACACCTCGACGGCCGCATCATGAGCCCGACCAGGCTTGATCCTGCAAAGTATGGCCACCATAGGGGCCGATACCTGGGGCCGAGCAGTGGGCACAGTTCACCGGCCCAGATCTCGGCGATCGGCTCGGCGGCGATCCCTCAGGCTTGGGGACGGGCGGAGCCTTCAGCCCTCTGCAGTTGCTCCCGGGAGCGGTCCCACCGTGACCTGGTCGTGGCTTCAGGATCGCGGGTAGTGTACGGCCGGTCCCGGCCGTTCGGATCTTCCGGGTGGCGGACTGACCGAGGAGACGCCATGGCTGTCGCACCTGTCGATGTTTTCTTCATCGGTTTCCCGGGCAACAAATTCAGCGGGCAGATCGCTCCCGCCATCCTGGATCTGGTGGACAGCGGCACGATCCGGGTGATCGATGCGCTGTTCGTCAGCAAGAATTCTGATGGTGTCGTCACGACGCTTGAGGTCTCGGATCTCGACGCCGAGACCGGGGCTGCTTTCACGGCGGTTACCGTCGTGCAGCCGGGGGCACTGGGCCCGGAGGATGCTGAGGAGATCAGTGATGACCTGCCGCCGAACACCTCGGCGCTGCTGATCGCGATCGAGAACCTGTGGGCGGCCAAGGTCGTGCAGGCATGCCAGGCGGCCGACGCCGTGGTGATCGACCAGATCCGGATCCCCGTCGACGTCGCGCAAGCCGTCCTGACCGACGGCTAGCCGCAGGCCTCGGTTGATCCACTGAGAGGAACGAACATGGGACTTCTCCGCATGGCCGCGCGTACGGCCGTGGTCGCCGGCACCGCCACCGCAGTGTCCGGGCGCATCGCCCGCAGGCAGGCCCGCAAGTACGACGAGCAGCAAGAGCCGGAGCCTGCCCCTCAGGCCCTGCCGCCCGAGGCCGCGCCAGGCGGCATCGCCCGAGGACGATCTGACCGCCAAGGTGCAGCAGCTGGCGGCGTTGCACTCTCAGGGTCTGCTCACCGACGAGGAATTCGCCGCGGCCAAGGCCAAGGCGCTGGGGATCTGATCTGACCCCGCCACGGTCGCAGTGAGGGTGTACGAGGCCGAGCCGTACGCCCGGCTGGCCGCGGTGTACGACGAGATCGTTGTCGATCCCTGCCACCGGGCGTGGGCGTCCTACCTGCACGACTTGTGGACCAGCGACCCGGCTGGGGTCCACAGGGTGCTGGATCTCGGCTGTGGGACTGGCCTGATGGCGGCCGCGCTCACCGCGTACGGGTATCGGGTGACTGGCGTGGATTCCTCGCCTGCGATGCTCGCGCGCGCCCGCCGTCTCCTCGGCCCCGAGGCCGTGCTCATCCAGCGTGCGATGCCCGGCCTGGGGGTCGATGGTGTCTTCGACGCCGTCATCTCCACCTTCGACGCCTTGAACTACTTGCCCACACCCGAGCTCGGCGCGACCGTGGCCGCCGTGGCCCGCCTGCTGCGGCCCGAAGGCTGGCTGGTCTTCGACCTGCACACCACCGCGATGCTCAACTTCACGATGACGAACCCGGTCGTCGTCGGGACGGCGGACGGGCAGCACTTCACCATCAGCAGCGCCGTGGATCCAACCGCCCGAACATGCGACACCCGCATCTTGGTCATTCGTGCAGCCGACGGCGACACCTTCGCCGAGCAGCACCGCCAGTACTTCCACACTGCCGCCGAGGTCCTCGATGCCCTTCTGGACGCAGGCTTCGCGTTGATCGCCGTCACCGAGGAGTACTCCCACCGGCCGGCCGATGCTTCAACCCTGCGCGCGACCTGGACCGCCCGGCGTGGCTCGGCGTGACAATGCTCGGCGCGGTTGGGGCCCGCGGTCGTTCGGACGCGGGCGTTACACATCCGTGGAGTGACGAACCACTCGCGCGGATAGAGCCGGCACCATCACCTTCATCGTTGCCGCGCGATCGATGTCAGCACTGTTGATCAGTTCGACCGTGGGCTCTGCGAGCGTGGCTGCGGAGCCAGGGGCGCTCCGCGCGGTCGGCGCGGGCCGCTGTTGGGGTTCATTGACCGGATTCCGCCGGGGTACCGCACGCGGCGTCCGAACGGCGAGGACATGGTGCTGTTGCCGAGAGATGCCCGCGCGTGCTTGGCGGCCGCGGATCGCTCTCACCCGGCGTGGGTGTTACCAGACGTGGTTCGGGCCTTCACGATAGGGAGACGGAGTGTGATGGCCCGCGTTGCGGCCGGTAACGGACTACCTGGGCCGCGGGACGTGGTGTTTCGGAGGAGGATCTGATGGTTCATCAGTATGTCTCGGGCAAGGATCCGGCGGCGGACTCGGCCATCGCTCCGGCCTACACCCACCGGTTGGATCTCGAGCCGATCCCGAAAAACCGAATGCCCGAGCGGGGCGCTGTACCGCAGGCGGTCTACCGGTTGATTCACGACGAGTTGCTGCTGGACGGGAGCTCGCGGCTGAACCTGGCCACGTTCGTGACGACGTGGATGGAACCCGAGGCCGACCGGTTGATGGCGGAGGCGTTCGACAAGAACATGATCGACAAGGATGAGTACCCGCAGACGGCCGAAATCGAGCGCCGCTGCGTGAACATGGTCGCTCATCTGTTCAACGCCCCCGAGGATGGGGACGCGGTCGGCGCTTCGACGATCGGGTCGAGCGAGGCGGTCATGCTGGCCGGGATGGCACTGAAGTGGCGGTGGCGGGCACGCCGAGCGGCAGCCGGGAAAGCCACCGAGCGGCCCAATCTGATCTTGGGTTCCAATGTGCAGGTGGTCTGGGAGAAGTTCTGCCGCTATTGGGACGTCGAGGCCCGCTACATCCCGATACAGCACGGCCGATATGTGATCAGCCCGGAGGAGGTGGTGGCGCGGATCGACGAGAACACCATCGGGGTCGTCGCCATCCTGGGCACGACCTACACCGGTGAGTTCGAACCGATCCAGCAGATCCACGATGCGGTTGTCGCGCACAATGAGGCGACCGGTGACCAGGTGCCGGTGCACGTGGACGCGGCCAGCGGTGGTTTCGTGGCGCCGTTCCTGCATCCCGACCTGCCCTGGGACTTCCGCCTGCCGATGGTCAAGTCGATCAACGTGTCGGGGCACAAGTACGGGCTGGTGTATCCGGGAGTGGGTTTCGTGGTGTGGCGCCAGGCGCAGGACCTCCCCGAGGACCTCGTGTTTCACGTGAACTATCTGGGCGGGGACATGCCGACGTTCACACTGAACTTCTCCCGGCCGGGCAACCAGATCATCGGCCAGTACTACAACTTCCTTCGGCTGGGCCGCTCCGGGTACCGAAAGGTGATGGAGTCGTTGCGCGACCTGGCCCTGCATGCCTCCGGCAGGGTCGCGGCGCTGGGACCGTTCGAGTTGATCAGCGACGGCAGCGCCATCCCGGTGTTCTCGTTCCGGCTCGTCGGACTCCGCGCCCTACACCGTCTTCGACGTCTCCGAGCGGCTGCGGACCGAGGGTTGGCAGGTACCCGCCTACACCATGCCCGAAGCGGCCACCGACGAGGCGATCATGCGCGTGGTGATCCGCGAGGGCTTCAGCTACGACCTCGCCGACGACCTGCTCGAAGCCCTGCGAAGCGCGACGGACTACCTGACCGCCAACCCGCCGCGGATCTCCACCGCACCGCACGGCTTCAGCCACACCTGAGCCGTAGGCGCGGTGGCGGCCCGGCGCTGTCGGACCCTCCACAAGGTTGATGACCTTGAGGCAGCTGAGAGCGATCACATGCCCTGAGAACGAGCGCGTACCCCATCAGGGGCAGCAGGCCAGGACATGAGAGCTGCCCGACAGCCCGCGGTCGGTCAGGTCGTGCGGGACTTTCGAGTCGTAGTCGGCGTCGAGGTGCACGGTGATCTTGTCGGGTGCGGGCCGAGATCGATCAGGGAGGGCGCGGGTGCCCTAAGCCTGAGCTTCGCCCAGCTCACGGTTGTCATCGTCACCGAGCGCGGTGGTTGACTCCTCTGTGCGTTCCGGTAGCAGCATTAGCGCGCCGACGAGGAAGCACACAGCGCCGACCAGGGTGCCCAGGTTGGCCCGCTCGGCATTACGCAGCTCGCCGGTCGCCGGGATGACGTAGCTGGCGACAGCGGAGACTCCGAAGGCAACGGACCCGAACAGGTTGGCCAGCGTTATCCACCACGCCCACAACCGGGGACGCCAGGCGACCCAGCCATGGCAGACTTCGAACCAGGCAAGTGCACTGGCTACCAGGAAGCAGATCGAGCCGATGGCGTCAGGCCGCCACACGTGCTGATCTGCGGTCTGTGCGGACAGGTTGACCTGCATGGCGACTGCGGTGCTGACGTTGAAGTAGAGCGTTCCGACGAGTTGCACTGCTGTCGCCCACCAGTCGATCCGCCGCGGTTGGTAGACGAGGAAGCGTCGGTGCTTTGGATTCTGCGCCGGAGGTGCGGCGTCGACCGCCTCCCGGTAGGTAAGGAATGCGGCCGAGGTGAAGAACAGCGAGCCGACAAAGAACGTCACCGTGTCCCAGCGGGCCCCGACAGCGCTGGCATAGCCCGGCATCGCCCCGAGCGCGAACAGCAGCGATCCGACGACGAATAGGACGGCTATCCACCATCCCCGGGCATGAGGCGCCCACCACGTCGAGCCGTGGGCTGGCGCCTCGGTCAGGTGTTTGCGGTGACGGCGGGACTCCCAACGAACTACCAGACCGTCCGGGCGTAGGTGATCGACAAAAGTCACGACGGCTCCGCTGCCGACGGTACGGCCGCGGCGATCCTGCCCACGCATAGCACGTCCCATCTCTCGGCACGATCTTCCCAGACGTCCCACGCATTCCAAGCCCTTCCGGCCAAATGACCGCAGTGCAGTGTCCGCGCGAAGACTGCCGGTGCGGTCTTGCCCGCCCAGCCAGGGCGTGCAGCAGCCCGATCCGGTCGGTGTCGAAGGCGGGGCCAGGGCGAGCAGGGCCTCATCGCGGCCGAAGAACCCGATGTCCGGGGCGTCGGGCACATTGATCGACCGCTCCGGGACCTGCGATGTGTTCGTCGCGGTGCAGGGTTGTGGTCGTCGAGCTGGCGGACGTGATCGTCACGGGACGACGGGATAACGTTTGACGCACGGAGATGGACGTCGATCTGCCGGTCGAGTCGGAGAGGTCCGCAGGGACTTGGAGGATTACGCCGAGTTTCCGGCCGACTCGGCGTCGTGTCGCGCTCGACACGGGGGCTTGCTGGCCAGTGCCGTGTGATCAATCGCAGCAATTGGCATTCTGGCTGGTGGTAGAGGGTGCACGCCACGTCGGGCTGCGGAGGTGAAGACGATCTGTCGGGATCGCGCTCGGTCACTGGGCGCCTCGGGTGGCGGCCAGGTCGGCGCTGGTATGCGTCCGGCACGCGGGCCGTCCACGCTGCGCAGTGCGCGGAGCGGTCGGCGGTCGATCTCCGGTGAGGCCCGGCGAGTCGCTCGAAGATGCCAGCCTGCTTCGTCCGCACCGATCATTACGGTGTCGGGCATGGAGTGTCGGATCAACGGAGTCGCGGTCCACTTCGTCGAGCACGGCACCGGCGTGCCGCTGCTCGCTCTGCACGGAGCCGGTGTTGATCATCGCGAGATCGAGGCGGCGGTCGAGGCCATCGTTCCCGGCACGGGGTACCGGCGGATCTACCCGGACCTGCCGGGGATGGGCCGCTCGACGGCCGACGGCCTGACCGGCAACGACGATGTGGTGAAGCTGCTCGGCGACCTCATCGACCACCTCGCCGAAGGGCCCGCGTTGCTACTCGGGCACTCGTACGGCGCCTACCTGGCCCGTGGAGTGGCCGCGCAGCGCCCAGATGCGGTGCTCGGACTGGCGCTGTTGTGCCCGGTCGCCGAGCGATCCCGAAACGTCCCTGGCCACCATGTGGTTCGCCACGACGCCGACGCCCACGACGAACTCGAACCCGCGCACCGAGGGGGTTTGATGAGTACTTCGTCGTGCGCACGCCTGCGACCGCTCGGCGCTACCGCGATCATGTGGTGCCGGGCACGACGCTCGTCGACGAGACGGCTCTGGGGCGCATCTTCTCCGCGTTCCTCGTCGACTGGCTCGATCGGGCGCGCCCACCCCACGACTGAGCTTGGTCATCGGCACCGTTCGGCTGTTCGACCAGCCAAAGGGTGCCGATGATCATGTCGGGGCCGATCAGGTGTAGCTGGGGGTGATGAGGTGGTGCCGACCGGTGCTGGTCGCGTCTTCGGCGAGCGTCAGCGACCGGCGGTGCCTGCCGCCGCCCGTCGAGGTGCGCGGCAGCACGCACGAGCGGCTGAACGACGCGGGCGCCCGGGTCGACGAGCGCAGGTCGTGCGCGGCAGCAGGCGAGCAGAACGGGGGGATCGTGGCGGCCAGCGCGCTGAAGATCGGGGTGTCGGAAATGGGTTCCGCGTAGTAGGCGGATCCGGCGGGCGGCGTGCTGACATCGGACACGAAAAGACCCCTCATCTTGTGTCGGGAACGGTTGACCGAGCGGAACGGAAGGGCCCGCAGCACAGAGTTCCGTCGTTGCGAGCCGTACCGTTGCGGCTGATGAGAAGCCTAGGAGGACGGAAAACGCCTTCTCCATCGACTGACAATTACACGGGCGTAGTTTCTCGAAGGGTGTCGGGCGCCGACGGTGGGAAACGAATTACAGACGCGTAATTAGCACGGTCGGATGAGGCACGGCCGACGGCGCCGATGCGACCTGGGCCCCTGGTCTGCTGAGCGGTGACGGAGCGCGCAGCAGCATTCGGTGCTGGTCCGACGGCGGATCGACCAGGACGGCGTTGGCGAGATCCACAAGCGCGGCCGGAGACTAGCTCACCGACCCGCGGGGAGTCGGCCCAGCGGGTACACACGGACGGACAGCGGGTCCGACCGCGGCCGTGAATCTCGCCCGCCCGCCGGAGCCGCGCGATCCTGACCCCCTCGCTCCACACGCCAACGAGGAGGGCGCATCGATACCCTGTCCGGCCGCGACGACGAGCTGCGGCGTCTTGCGGCCCTGGTGACTGCCGCCCGCAGCGGCCACCCCACGTCGCAGGCGATCCGCGGCGACCCCGGATCGGGAAGTCCACCCGTGCCGACCTCGGTCGACCCGGCCCGGTGAGTGCTACTTCGTGCCCCACCCGACGATCAGCTCGCAGGGGCCCGCGAAGCCGTCGGCCGTCTCGAAGCGGGCCAGCTCGTCGGCGATCTCCTGCCAGGCCTGCTCGCGCTCGGCGGGGTCGAGGCCCGCGAGCATCTGGTGGAGGGCGCCGAAGGATTCGCGCTCGAAGCGCACGCACTCGGCAGCGGACGGCATCCGCAGCGGCGCGGCGACCGTGCGCGCGCCGACATCGCGGAACCCGGCCGTGCGCAGCGCCTCCTCCACCGCACCGGGCGCGCCGAGGCAGAAGGGCCCGGGTTGGCCTGCTGCGGGCGGGGGGAGCTGGGCGCGCCGCCGGATGATCGACACCGGGATCGCGAAGAAGTCGTTGCGCTCGGCGGGCCCGTAGACGATCGCTGCGACCCGCCCACCGGGCCGCAGCGCCCGGTACTGGCCCGCGAGCGCCGCGGCGCGGTCCGGGAGGTAGATCAGCCCGAGGCGGGAGATCACGGCGTCGAACGCGCCCGCCTCCACGTCGAGCCGCTCCCCGTCCAGCTCCCGGGTGCGCACGTTGGTGAGGCCCGCCGCGGTGGCCGTCGCGGCCGTGTAGGCGAGGATCGCGGGGGAGATGTCGGTGGCGAGCACGTGGCCGTCGGCCCCCACCCGCCGCGCGGCGGCCAGCGTCTGACCACCGGCGCCCGCGGCGACGTCGAGCACGGCGCTGCCGGTCGCGACATCCGCGGCGTCGAGCATCAGCGTGGTGGCCTCGCCCAGCCACTCCTCCAGCGTCGGGCCCCAGGAGTGCCACGCGCCCGCGGCGTCCTCCCACTGGTCGCGGGTGGTCTGCTTGTAGCGGAGGGGATCGAACGTGACGGTCATCGGATGCTCCCGGCGGTTGTCGGACGGTACACCCCGAAGGCGCCAGAAACGTGCGACTTTCCGCCAGGAACGGGCACGCGGTTGCGCGCGGTCGGTTCTGGCGGACGAGCGCGGAGAGCAGAATCTCCCACCGTGACGTTCGTCGGTCGGACCAGGGCCCTCGCGCGGCTCCTCAGCGCGGTCGAGGAGGCCGCGGCGGGACGGGCGCGGCTGGTCCTGGTGGCAGGCGAGGCGGGCATCGGGAAGACCACGCTGGTCAGCGAGGCGGCCGCGCGCAGTGGATGGGCGGTCGGGTGGGGCACCTGCGCCGACGCCGAGCGCGCGCCCGCGTTCTGGGCGTGGTCCACCGCGTTGCGCGGCCTGCTGCAGGCGGTCGGGCCGACAGTGGCGGAAGGGCTTTCCGACGTCGGGCGGCTGCTCCCGGAGCTCGCCGGACCGGCGGACGAGGAGCCGTCGGTCGTCGACACCGAGGCGGCGCGGCTGCGGCTGTTCGACGCGATCGCCCGGCTCCTGGAGCGGATCGCCGGGCATGCGCCCGCGTTCGTCGTACTGGACGACCTGCAGTGGGCCGATGCCTCGACGCTCGCGCTGCTGCGGTTCGTCGTGCGGCCCTTCCGGCCGGTGCCGCTGGTGATCGTCGGTGTCTACCGGCCCGACGAGCTGACCGAGCCGGTCGCCGAGACCTTCGTCGAGCTGGCCGCCCGCGGCGACGCGGTCCGGCTCGCGGGCCTGTCCGCGGCCGAGGTGGCCGCGCTGGTCACCGACGTCGCGGGCGACGCGGCCGCCGAGCGGTGGGCCGCCGATGTCCACCGCCGCACCGACGGCCATCCGTTCTTCGCCCGCCAGCTCACCGATCTGCTGGTCGAGTCGGGCCCCACGGCGGCGGTGCCCGCGGCCGTGCGGGACGTCGTCGGCGGTCGCGTGCGCAGGCTCTCCGCGCAGTGCCGCGCGCTGGTGGAGGCGGCCGCGGTGGCGGGCAACGAGCTGATGCCGGACGTGCTGGCCGACGTGTCCGGGCACGACGCGGCGACGGTCAGCCTGCTCGTCGAGGAGGGGGTGCGCGCGGGGGTGCTCGTCCGCGACGCCGACGGCGCCCCGGCCCGGCTCGCCCACGACCTCTTCCGCGAGACGGTGGCGGCCGGGCTGCCCGTCCCGCGACGGCTGCAGCTGCACCAGCGCATCGCCGACGCGCTCGAACAGCGCCAGGCGCGCGGCGCCGCCGTGGCGGCCGCCGATCTGGCCCGCCACACGGCCGCGGCCGCGCCGCTCGAGGGCAGCGAGCGGGCCGTGCACTGGGCCCGGCGCGCGGCGCGCGCCGAATCGGCCCGCCTGGCCTTCGCGGAGGCGGCGGGCCACCTGGCCAGGGCGCGGCGCGCCGTCGAGGACACCGGTGCGCCGGACGCGGCAGGCGTGCTGGTCGACCTGCTCATCGAGGAGGCCGACGCCCGCGCCAGGACCGGCGATCCGGAGCGGGCGCGAACGCTGCTCGACGACGCCCGCGGCCGCGCATCGGCCCGCGGGGACGCCGAACGGCTCGCCAGGGTGGCGCTCGGCGTCCAGCGGCTCGGGGCGCGGTTCGCGATGCCGCGCGACGCCGTGGTCGACGAGCTGGAGACGGCGCTCGCCGCGCTGTCGGGCAGCGGCACCCCGCTCGAGGCGCACCTCACCGCGAGCCTCGCGCGCGAGCTGCACCACTCCGTGCCCGCCCAGCGGCCGCGGGCCCGCCCGCTGTCCGAGCAGGCGCTCGCCCTCGCCCGCACCCTCGACGATCCCGGCACACTCGCCGCGTGCCTGCTCGCCCGCCACGACATCCTGTGGACCCCGGGGCGGGCAGGGGAGCGGATCGCGATCGCCGCGGAGATCAGCGAGCTGGCCGCGCGCACGGGCGACCGCGAACGGCACGCCGAGGGCCTCCTGCTGACCGCCAACGCGTTGCTGGAGCAGGGATCCGCGGCGTTCCGCTCGGCGCTGGCCGAGTTCCTGCGGGCGGCCGACGGCTTCCGCCAGCCCCGCCACGACTACCTCGCCATGACCCGCCGCGGCGCGTTGGCCCTGATCGACGGGCGGCTCGACGAAGCCGAGCGGCTGATCGCCGCCGCGAGCGCGCTGGGCGAGCGCATCGGTGAGCCCGACGCGGGCAACGTCCGGATGTCCCAGCTCTTGGGGCTGGTCAGGGCCCGGCGCGATCCCGAGCGCCTCCGCGCGATCGCAGGCGAGGCGGTCCGGTGGTGGGTGGGTGTGCCCTCGCACGCCCACGCCGTCGCCGCCGGGTTCCTCGCCCGCACCGGCGACCCCGACGACCTCGACGCGGCCCGGCGGGCCCTCGACACCGTGGTCGCACTGGACACGTGGCGGGCCGACCGCTCCTACCTGTGGTCGGTGTTCGTCGGGGAGATGACCACCGCGGCGGTGCGGCTTCGCGACCGCGCGGTGTGCGCGCAGCTGCTGGCCGAGCTCGAGCCGCTCACCGACACCTGCGGGGTGAACGGCGCGCTGGTCTGCTTCATGGGCAGCAACGCGCACTGGGCGGGCATGCTGGCCGCCGCGCTGGACCGGCCCGACGACGCCCGCCGCCTCCTGCGCCACGCCCTGGACGTGCACCGCAGGCTGGGGGCGGTCGCCTGGGAGGCCGAGACCGCGCGCGAGCTGGCCGCGCTCGGGCAGGACCCGGTCGACGCGCCGACGGAGGCCGGGCTCTTCCGCGACGGTGACCTGTGGTGTGTACGCCACCGCGGCGCGTCCGCGCACCTCGGCGACCGCAAGGGGCTGGCGGACCTGGCCGTGTTGCTCGCCCGCCCCGGCGCCGACGTGCACGTCCTCGAACTCGCGGCCACGGGGCCGCACGACAGCGCGGGCGGGGTCGTGCTCGACGCGGCGGCCCGGGCCGCCTACCGGCGCAGGCTCGCCGAGCTCGACGAGGACCTCGCCGCCGCCAGGGACGACCGCGACCTCGGCCGGGCCGAGCGGCTGGCCACCGAACGCGCCGCCCTGCTTGCCGAGCTGCGGCGCGCGGCGGGCCTCGGCGGCCGGGACCGCGCGTTGGGGACGAGCACCAGCGAGCGGGCCCGCAAGGCCGTCACGGCCAGGGTCCGCGACGCCATCCACCGCATCGGGGCGGTGCTGCCCGACCTCGGCGCGCACCTCGACCGCTCGGTGCTGACCGGCACCACCTGCCGCTACGCGCCGACCGAGCCGGTGAGCTGGACCCTGCGTCCCCCGGCCGCCGAGCGTCACGAATCCGCGGTCTCGGACGCCGATCCGTGACTTCTCGCGTGGTGACCGGCCGCGGCCGGGGGACGGCCGCCCGGCGATCGGGTGACGATGCGGCCGCGCGCCCGTGACACCATGCGCACTTGCTGCGTCCGATGTGGTCCTTTCGATACCTGGGCGCGATGGAGGGTGACCCACGGTGAGCAGTCCGCGAGCTGGAGTGCCGCGCAGGAGCTGGCGGCTGCGGAACTGGCGGTTGCGCACGAAGCTGGCCGCGGTGCTGGTCGTCCCGCTGCTGGTGGTCGGCACGCTCGGCGGCCTGCGGGTCGCCGCTTCCGCCCAGGACGCCCGTGACCTCGACGCGCTGGTCGGTCAGGTCGCCGCGGGCCAGCAGGTCGCGCGGCTGGTCGACGCGCTGCAGGGCGAGCGGGTGTACGCCGAGACCTACGTCGCGGGCGGCCGCACCGACGGCCGGGACCCGCTCGACGCCCAGGTCCGGCAGGTCGACGCGGCCGCGGCCGCGGTCGTCGCGCTGCCCGCCGCCGCATTCGGGGTGGCCGCCGCGGACTTGGAGGCGGCCGCCCGCGACCGGCTCGCGGACCTGGCGGCGCTGCGGCGCGCGGTCACCGGCTCCGCGTTCCCGCCCGAGCGGGTCGGGGCCGCGTACACGGCCGTCATCGAGGTCTTCCTGGCGCTGGAGAGCGCCGCGCTGACCGCGGCGCCCGCGCCGCTGCTGCGGGCGTCGGCCGACGCCGTGACCGTCGCCGAGGCGAAGGAGCAGGTCCGCCGTCAGCACGCCACCGTGGCGGCCGTGCTGGTGGGCGGCGCGGCGACGAGCGGGCTGCTGGACGCCGCCCGCTCCGCCGAGACGCAGACGGCGGCCGCGTTCGCCGACCTGGCCACGGCGGCGTCGCCGTCGCTGCGGGACCGTTGGGCGGCCACGGTCGCGGGCGCCGAGGTGGACGCCCGGCAGCGCATCGAGCAGCGGGTGCTCACCGCGATGACCCGCGACGAGCCGCTGCCCACGGCCCAGGCCGCCGACTGGGACCGCGCCGCGCGGCGGACGGCCGATCTGATCCGCGACGTCGAGGTCGCGCAGCAACAACAGCTCGCGACCGACGGCGCCGCGCTGGCCGCGAGCGCGCGGGCCGCGGCGGTGCGCGACGGCGTGCTGGTCGCGCTGCTGGTGCTGCTGACGGTGGCGGTGGTCGTCGTCGTGGTCCGGTCGCTGCTGGTGCCGCTGCGCACGCTGCGGACGACGGCGTTCCAGATCGCCCGGTCCCGGCTGCCCGCGACGATCGAAGGGATGGCGCTCGTCGACGGCCGGATCCCGGACGTGCACGTCAAGCCGATCGGGGTGGACTCCGACGAGGAGATCGGGGAGGTCGCGCGCGCGTTCGACGCCGTGCACGCGGCGGCCGTGCGGCTCGCCGGGGAGCAGGCGCTCCTGCGGCGCAGCGTGAGCGACATCTTCACCAACCTCGCGCGGCGCGGCCAGAGCCTGATCGGCAGGCAGCTCGCGGTGCTCGCCCGGCTGGAGCAGCGGCGAGCGCGATCCCGACCAGCTCGACGGCCTCCACGAGATGGAGCACCTCGCGACGCGGATGCGGCGCAACACCGAGAACCTGCTGGTGCTGGCGGGTGAGGCGCAGCCGCGGGTCGTGTCGGACACGGAGATCGGGAAGCTGGTCGCCGCGGCGGTGGCGGAGATCGAGCTGCACCGGATGGTCGTGGTGGGCCCGCTGCCCGACGTCGAGGTGCGCGGCACGGTCGTCGCCGACCTCGGGCACCTGCTCGCCGAGCTGCTGGAGAACGCCACCACGTTCGGGCCCCTCGACTCGACGGTCACGGTGGACGCCCGGCTCTGGTCGGACGGCGCGCTGGCCGTGGAGATCGTCGACGAGGGCGTCGGGATGCCCGCCGACGAGCTGGCGAAGGTCAACGCCGAGCTGGCCGAGCCGCCGCTGTTCGACCCCGGTGTCTCGCGTCGGATGGGCCTGTTCGTGGTGGCCAGGCTGGCCCGGCGGCACGGGATCGCGGTGACGCTCCGCGCGCGGCACCGCGGCCGTGGCCTGGTGGCCTGCGTCGGGGTGCCCGCCGACCTGCTGGCCCGCGCGTCGGTCGCGCAGGCAGGCAGCCCGGCGGGCCGGTGAGTCCTGCTTCGTGCCCCATCCGACGAGGACGCCGTCGGACCGACCGATGCCGAGCTGCGGCGCGACGGGGATCTGTGGTGCGCGACCTCGACGCGAACCTCGCCGCCGCCCGGACCGACCACGATCTCGCCCGGGCCGAGCGGCTGGACAGCGAACGCGCCGCCGTCGTGGCCGAGCTGCGCCGCGCGGCGGGGCTCGGCGGCCGGGCCCGCGGGCTGGGGACGAGCACCAGCGAGCGGGCCCGCAAGGCCGTCACGGCCCGGCTCCGCGAGGCCATCCACCGCATCGAGGACGTCCTGCCCGACCTCGGCGCGCACCTCGACCGCTCGGTGCTCACCGGCACCACCTGCCGCTACGCGCCGATCGAGCCCGTGACCTGGACCCTGCGTCCGCCCGGCGCGTGATCAGAGCACCATCGACCCGACGTCGAGGTCGGTGGTGAGCACCCCGTACTGCCGCATGAGGTCGACGTCGCGGCTGCAGCCGGACGGCGTCGAGGGTCGGCGGGCCAGGTGCCGAGCGCGATCAGCGCCGCCGTGTCCGAATTGATCTTGGTGTAGGTCGGGAGGATCTGCTCCACGACGCTGCGGTCGGCCATGTCGGCCTGGGCCCGCGCGACCGCGCGGCGGAACGCGGCCATCGTGCGCGGGTTCTTCGCGACGAAGTCCGCGGTGACCGCGACCCCGGCGATCGGGATGCCCGCGGTGGCGCCCGCGCTCGCGTCGAGCGTGCTGACCGCCCCGAACGCCAACGCCGCCTGGGTGCTGAAGGGCTCCACGGTGAACGCCGCGTCCACCTTGCCGCTCTGCAGCGCGGCCGCCATGTCGGGGAACGGCACCTCGACGAACGTGACCGACCCCGGGTCGACGCCCGCGGTCTCCAGCGCGGAGCGGGCCGTCAGCTCGACGATGTTGCGCCGCGTGTTGACCGCGATCTTCTTCCGGGCGAGGTCGCGCGGGGACCGGATGGCCGAGCCGGGATTCGTGATGATCAGCAGCGTGTTCGGGCCCGCCTGGTAGCCGCCGTCGACGAACCGGAACGGGCCGCCGCCCTGCGCCTGGGCCAGCAGCACGCTGACGTAGTTGGTGAACGTCATGTCCAGGTCGCCCGCGACGAGACGGGGCAGCGCGGCCGCGCCGCCCTGGACGGTGACGAGGTCGACCGTGAGCCCCTCGGCCGCGAAGTAGCCCGCCGCCTGCGCGCGCACCAGGTGGGCGTCGTCGACGATCGGCAGGACCCCGAGCCGCAGGTGCGGGTGCTCCGGGGCGGCGGGCGGCGCCGGGGCGCTCGAGCAGGCGACCAGCGCGCACAGCGCGGCAACGACCGTGAGGAGCAGTCCGCGAGTGTGCATGGGGCTCCCTCACGACCCGGGGTTTCGGCACGCTAGCGGGTGCCGACCCGCGCGCTGCGGCCGGGTGGCCCTCTGTGGTCCCGACAGCGGATCAGGCGGCGGCGTGTACGTCGGCGCCCGTCGGCGCGAGCAGCCAGTCGACGTCCACCTCCTCGCCACCCACGCTCGCCGAGTCCCACGCGTCGCTGACCAGCAGCGTGTGCAGGGTCTCGGTGCCGAGCTGCTCCAGGTGCGCGCGCAGGGCGTCGTCGTCGGGCAGGCCGGGCAGCCGGGACTCCAACCGGGCCCGGGTGCGCCGCAGCCGTTCGAGGAGCGCGGCGAGGTCGGCGTCGCGGTCGGGCGCGTCGAGCGTGCTCGCCCGGATGCCCTGCGCGATGCGGTCCTTGATGGCCATCGGCTGCCCGTCGTCGTCGACGGTCACCATCTGCCGCCACGCCCGGCTCTTGTGCCGGTACTGCAGCATCGCCATCAGCGCCTCGTGGCGGACGAAGTCGGCGTCGCGCAACGGCTTCCCCGACCACCCGGCCAGGCTCCTGGCCAGCGAGAGCGCCGAGGCCAGGCCGCTGTTGAGCCCGCGGCCGGGCCAGAAGTGGATCGCGTTGGCCGCGTCGCCCAGCAGGAACCCGAACGTGCCCGGCGTGCTGGGCGTGCGGCCGAAGAGCTGGGCGGTGAAGCGCGCGCGCTGCACCATGTCCAGCCGGAAGCAGGTGACCGCCGTGAGGTTCTCCTCGGCCACGCCGAACAGCCGCAGACCCTCCTGGACCCGCCCCCAGAACGGCGAGTTCCGCAGCAGCGCGGGCAGGAAGAACGTGTCGTGGGTCGAGCAGGAGAACGAGCCGTCCGGGCCGCGCTCCATCAGGCACGGCTGGGCCTGCACGCACTCGGCGAACACCTGGCGCACGGGGTCGATGCCCACCGCCTCGGCCGCCTCGGCGTCGGTCAGGCGCATGTTGAGGAAGCCCTCGCCGCGCAGCGAGTTCAGCAGGAACCGGTTCTGCATCACGGTCAGCAGCACGGCCATGGGGTCGGGCAGGTCGGACTTCACGCGCAGGCCGAGCACCACGTCCTGCACCTGCTTGCCGTCGACGGAGTACACCGACGTGTCCGCGGTGCCGAACCGGTCGGCGAAGTGCTCGCGGGTGCGCGAGCGGCTGCCCTCGCAGACGGCGAGCACGTGCCGGTCGGCGAGATCCGGGTCGGCCGGGTCGAGCCATTCGGGGACCAGCCGGATGCGCTCCGCCTCGTTGGCCAGGGCCAGGAGCTGGTCCTCGATGTAGGCGATCCGGATGTTGCGGGGCGGGAGGTCGTCGACCGAGTCGGGGCCCGTCGGCCACATCTCGCTGTGCGCGTCACCGTCGAAGAGGCGCTCCTGCACGGCGGCGGGCAGCTTCGTCCACTGGCGGCTCTGCACCGTCACGACCTGCTGGCGACGGCTGCTGCCGCGGCCCTTCGCCTTCCACGCGACGCCGTCGTCGGTGCTCGTCCAGCGCCCGTCGTGGACGACGATCTCCGCGCGGGCGCCCATCAGGTCGTCCAGCAGCAGCGCGAAGGCGAGGCCGACCGGGCCGCCGCCCGAGACCGTCACGCGCAGCACCCGACGGCGGGGGCGGTGCCATCAGCATGGTGCGCGGCTCCGCGGGCGCGGCGACCGCCTCCAGCCGGAAGACCTCGTGGCCGATCGCGATCTCGTCGCCGGGACGCAGGCGCCTGCTGCGCACGCGCTGCCCGTTGACCACCGTGCCGTTGGTGCTGCCGCCGTCGTAGAGCGTCCAGCCGTCGTCCTCCGGGCGCAGCTCGGCGTGGTTGCGCGAGGCCAGCTTGGTGGCCAGGACGACGTGGTTGCCCGAGCCGCGGCCCATCGTCAGCGGCGCCGTGCCGAGCACGAAGCACCGTCCCGATCAGCTCACCGTTGATCCCCACCAGCCGCATGTTCCCGCTCCCTTCGCTCCGCACCGTTCACGGGCCGGGGCTCGGCCGCGGTTCAGTAAGGTGCGCCCGTGGCCGAACGCCATCGCGACCTCGATCGCCTGCTGACCTTCGTCGACGCCGTCGTGGCCATCGCGATCACCCTGCTCGTGCTGCCGTTGGCCGAGGCCGGGAGCGAGATCGGCGAGGGCACCGCGGCCGACCTCCTGCGCGCGCACAGCGACGACCTCCTCGGGTTCGCGCTGAGCTTCGTGGTCATCGCGCGGCTCTGGCTCGGCCAGCACCGGATCGTGAGCGGCGTCGTGCGGCAGACCTCGGCGTTGACCTGGCTGTTGTTGGCCTGGTCGTTCACGATCGTCTTCCTGCCGTTCCCGACGAGCCTCGTCGCGACGACCGACCACGATCCGGGCGCCAAGATCCTCTACGTCGGCACCATGGCCATCAGCTCGTTGATACTGGCGGTCATCGCCTGGGTGATCCGGCACGACTACAGCGTGCGCGACACCGACGAACACCGGACGTCTGGCAGTCGGCGGGCGTCCCCGTCGGGTTCCTGGTGGCGCTCGCGATCATGCTGGCGTTCCCGGACACCAGCTACTGGCCGCTGCTGGTGCTCGCCCTGGTCGATCCCGTCACCCGGCTGGTGCAGCGGGCCCTGGCCCGGGCGTGAAATCGCCACACGCCGTGGCGAAACGCGGACTCACCGGCCGTCGGACAGCAGGTCCTCGACCATGTCCAGCACCGACGTGCCGAGCAGCACGACCTGGGCGGGCGTCGGCGCCGCGCGCCCGGCGAGCAGGCCGGTGATGTAGAGGGCCCGCAGCGGGGCGCTGAGGTCGGTCTCGGGCGGCGCGCCGAGCAGCCGTTTCACGGCGCTGTTCGCCGCGTTCAGCACCATGCGGGCCGTGGCCGGGGGCGGTGGGCCACCACAGCACGGGCCGGTCGGCGGGCTCGAAGCTGCCGACCTCGATGCCGCAGGCCTTCCTCGGCCAGCGCCGCGCGGGCCTTGGCCGACAGCGCGGCGGCCGCGTCGACGTCCGGGTGCGGGCACCGGCCGGGCGAGCTCCACCACCTCGGCCGCCGTGGCCTCGCGGAAGTGCCCGTGCTCGTCGACCGACGCGCAGCAGCTCGGCCTCGTGCAGCCCACCCGCGTTGACGACGAGCACGCCCGCGTGCGCGGCGACGTCGGCCAGCGCGGCGTAGGTGTCGGCGTCGCGGACGAAGGGCACCGGGCCGGGACGGTCGACGAGCTGCTGGATCGTGCGGTCGCCGTGCGTGGTCTCGAACGGCAGCGTCGAGCGCAGCAGGTCGCGCACGTCCGGCTCCTGGACGGCGAGCGCCTTCAGGCCGTCGGCGTGCAGCCGCACGATGTCGGCGTAGACGTCCGGGTGCTGGCCCTGCACGATGATCAGCTCGGTGAGCAGCCGGAACCCGATCTGCTTGCGCACGAACTGCAGCTCGCCGGACTCCTGGAGGCCTTCCCGCGACGCCGTGAGCGGCAGGTCGCCCGCGTCCACGACGGCGCGGCAGAAGAACGCCCATCGGGGGATGACGAGGTCGTCGGTGTCGGCGACCAGCATCCCCTTCGAGTAGATGCGGTCGCCGGTGCGGTAGCCGGGGCGCGCGGTGTAGGGCAGCACGAACGCGAGGCCGACGACGCCCGCGGACTTCGTGTCGAACGGGATGATGCCCATCGCCTCGAAGCCGAACCGCTCGCGGCACCAGGCGAGCTGCTCCTCCGTGGAGAGCGTCCACGGCCGGGGCTGCTGCGAGAGCGTGGTCGTCGCCGATGCGGACGGGCACGTCGAGGAGCTCGGCGAACTCGCTCGCGAACTGCAGGCACGCGTCGGTGTCGCACCAGCGGTGGCAGCCGTGCCGGGGCCGCAGGCGGACCTCGGTGCCCGGCTCGGCGAGCGGGCGCAGTGCCGGGCCGATGGTGAAGGTGCCGTCGCTCTGCCCGACCCAGCGCACCGTGGGCGCGTCGGGTGTGCGCGCGGAGCGGGAGATGACCTCGATCGAGTCGGCGACCAGGAAACAGGACAGCAGGCCGATGCCGAACTGGCCGAGGAACTGGCGGCGGACGGCGGCGACGTCGGCCCGCTTGGAGGTGCTGCCGATGATGGACAGCAGCGAGCGCATGTCGTCGGCGGTGAGGCCGATGCCGTTGTCGCGGACGACGAGCTGCTCGTAGCCGCGGGCGGGCACGATCTCGATCGATCCCTCGACGACCGCGACGTCGTCGCCGAGCGCGGCTCTGGCCCGGATGGCGTCGTGCGCGTTCTGCACGAGCTCGCGCAGGTAGACGCGCTCGTTGCGGTAGAGGTGGTGGCTGAGGATCTCGACGAGGCCGCGCAGGTCAACCGTGAACCGCTCGCGCACGGGTCGCCCCCCTTTCCGGCACGGGCCAGCCCCGTGACGCTGCCGCCACGGGGCTACCCTTCGCTCGCTCCTCAGATCTTGAGGTCCTGCTCGATCCGGGCGAGCTTGAACCGCGCCATGGCGAGGTTGGCCCGGGCCCGGTCGAGCACCAGGTAGAGGAAGAACGTGTTCTGCCGGGCCAGCGGCCGGATGATGTGGTACTGCTTGTCGAGCGTGATCAAGATGTCCTCGATGGACTGCTGCAGGCCGAGGTCGGCCATCGTGCGCAGCTTGGCCTGCACCACGCTGCTGTTGCCCGCCGCGGCCACCTCGAGGTCGAGGTCCAGGGGGCTGCCCGCGGTGCCCAGCGCCATGCCGCTGGTGCTGTCGACGAGCGCGACGCCGAGCGCGCCGTCGATCTGCATGGCCTCTTTGAGGGCGGTGGTGTGGTCGTTCATGGGGGGCTCACCTTCGGGGGTTCCTGATTCGGGGCCGGCTCCGGTGTCGCGCTTCCGGGGTGACGGTGGCCATGCGACGCCCTCCATGGGGCGGACGCAAGCAGTCCGTCACTCGGCGTGATTATCTCTGGGGTTGCCGCCGCGGGTTCCTCGGACCGCCTCCACCAGGCCATAGTCGCGGACAGTATCAGTGTCCACGCGTTATCGGCTGATCACGTGTGGCGTTAGCGTTACTACGCCAGACGGCCGAAAAATGACGCTGCGTGATGGTCAGTAGTTATGCTACGTTCAGAATATTCTGAAAGTTGGAGCGGCGATGCCGGACGCGGACGCGGTGGCGAGGTTCGTCGAGCGGTTCGCCGCGGGGCTGGCCGACGCCGGGATGCCGCGGATGCCCGCTCGCGTGTTCGTCGCCCTGCTGGTCACCGACTCGGGCGGCTCACGGCCGCCGAGCTCGCCGAGCAGCTGCACAGCAGCGCGGGCGCGATCTCCGGCGCGGTCCGCTACCTCACCCAGACGCAGCTGGTCGACCGCGAGCGCGTGCCGGGCTCGCGCAAGGACCACTACCGCGTCCGCGACGACGTCTGGCACGTGGCGACGGCCCGCCGCGACGACTACCTGCGCCGCTGGAGCGTGCGTTGGCGCGAGGGCATCGCCGCGGTCGGCGCGGACACCCCGCGGGCGCCCGGCTCGCCGAGACGCAGGAGTTCTTCGCCTTCATGCAGAAGGAGATGCCCGCGCTCGTCGAGCGCTGGCAGGAGTACCGATCACGCGGGGGATGAGGTCATGTCGTACGTCGTGCGCTTTGCCGAGCTGGGCCGGGGGGACATCGCGGTCGCGGGCGGCAAAGGCGCCAACCTCGGCGAGCTGACGCGGGCCGGGCTGCCGGTGCCGCCCGGCTTCGTGCTCACCACCGCCGCGTACCGGGCGTTCGTCGACGGCGTCGGCGGAGGTCCTCGCGCTCGCCTCGGCGTCCGACGCCGCGGGCATCCGCGCGCTGCTCACGGCCAGGCCGATCCCCGACGCGATGGCCCGGGAGATCACCGAGGCGTGGTCGGCGCTCGGGGAGGCGCCGGTCGCCGTGCGGTCCTCGGCCACCGCGGAGGACCTGGAAGGCGCGAGCTTCGCCGGGCAGCAGGACACCTACCTCAACGTCCGCGGTGCCGCCGCGCTGCTGGACGCCGTGCGCGAGTGCTGGGCGTCGCTGTGGACCGAGCGCGCCATGGCCTACCGCGCCCGGCAGGGGATCGACCCGGCCGAGGTCGCGCTGGCCGTCGTCGTGCAGCGGATGGTCGAGGCCGACGCGGCCGGGGTGATGTTCACCGCGAACCCGACCAACGGGCGCCGCGACGAGGTGGTGCTGTCCGCCGCGTGGGGGCTCGGCGAGTCGGTCGTGGGCGGCTCGGTCACCCCCGACGACCTCGTCGTCGAGAAGGCGGGCCTGCGGGTGGCGGCGCGCACCACGGCGGACAAGGCCGTCATGACCGTGTACGCGGGGGAGCGCACCGCGGAGGTCCCGGTGCCCGCCGGAGCGCCGCCGCGAGCCGGTGCTCGACGACAAGGCCGCCGCCGCGCTCGCCGAGCTGGGCGTGCGCATCGAGCAGCACTACGGCGCGCCGCAGGACGTCGAGTGGGCGCGGGCGGACGGCGAGTTCTTCGTGGTGCAGGCCCGGCCGATCACCGCGCTGCCCGAGCCCGAGGCGGCGCCGCCCACCGAGTGGGCCGTGCCGGACCCGAAGGCGTTCTACTTCCGCGCGAGCATCGTCGAGCAGCTGCCCGACCCGCTGTCGCCGCTGTTCGCAGGCGATGGTCGACGGATCGGTCTACGCGGTCGCTGCGGCGCGCTGATGCGGGACTTCCTGGGCGTCGAGGTGCGCGGCGTCCGACATCGGCCTGCCCACCGTGAACGGCTACGCCTACTACCGCTACAGCCGCGCCGCGCTGTGGCAGATGACGGTCGGCGGCATGAAGGCGCATGCGGAAGCTGCCCACGATGGGGCAGCCGCACTGGCGCGACGTCGCCCACCCCCGCTACGTGGCCGCGGTCGCGGCGTGGCGCGACCGGCCGCTCGACGGCCTCACCGACGCCGAGCTCCTCGACGGCGTGCAGGAGCTGCTGGACGCGGGCACCGGCTACTACACGGCCGTCCAGGCGATCATCCCGCTCGCCGCGTCCACCGAGGTGATCTTCACCCGGTTCTACGACGCGCTCGTGCGCCGGCCGGGCGAGCCGCCCGCGTCGACGTTCCTGCGTGGGCTTCGACAGCACGCCGATCCTGGCCGAGAAGTCGCTCTGGGACCTCGCCGAGTGGACCCGCGGCCACCCCGAGCTCGCCGCGGCGGTGCGCGCCGATCCGGCGGCGGTGTGGGCGGGTGGGGGTCCGGCGCCCGCCGACGAGTGGCGCGCCCGGTTCCGGGCGCACCTCGACCGCTTCGGCCACGCCACCTACAACCTCGACTTCGTGCACCCGACCCCGGTCGACGACCCGGCCCCGCTCTTCGAGGCCCTGCGGTTCGCCCTCGACGGCGGCGGCGCCGGCCCCTACGCGCGGCAGGCGGCGTCGGCGGCGCGGCGGGAGGAGCTGACGGCAGGCCGTCGACGCCCGGCTCGACCCGGCGCGGCGGGTGACGTTCAACCGCCTGCTGCGCTGGGCCCAGGGCTACGCCCCGGTGCGCGAGGACGCGCTGGCCGACATCGGGCTGGCCTGGCCGCAGATGCGCCGCATGCTCGCCGAGCTGGGCCGCCGCCTCGTCGCCGCGGGCCGGATCGCCGCGCCCGAGGACGTCTACTGGCTGCGGCCCGACGAGCTGCGCGGGCGCGCCGGTGCCCGGCGGGCGCGGTCGAGGAGCGGAAGGCGCTGTGGCGGGGCCGGCGGCGGGTCACCCCGCCGCAGGTGCTCCCGCAGCACACGGTCTGGGACCGCTTCGAGGCGTGGTTCCCGGCCTCCGGCGACGCAGGACGGGGCGGTGCTGCGCGGCACCGGGGCCAGCGCGGGCGCAGGTCACGGCCACCGCGCGGGTGCTGTCCGGCCCCGCGGACTTCGGCCGGATGCGGCCGGGCGACGTGCTCGTCGCGAGCATCACCACACCCGCGTGGACGTCGCTGTTCACGATGGCCGCGGCCGTCGTCACCGACGTCGGCGGCCCGCTGTCGCACAGCTCGATCGTCGCGCGGGAGTACGGCATCCCGGCCGTGCTCGGCACCGGCGTGGCCACGCGGCGGATCCCCGACGGCGCCCGCGTGCGGGTCGACGGGGACGCGGGCACCGTCACGCTGCTCGACGAGGTCGCCGGATCGGCTCCCGCGGCTGCGGCGCCGCCGTCCACGAGGAGGAAGCCGCTGCGCGTCGCGGCCGTCGCGGGTGCGGCGGCGGCTGGCCCTCGGGGTGTGGCTGCGGCGGCGGGCCCGCGGTTGACGGGCCGTGGTCGTCCGACGACGATCACGGGCGAGAACCCCGAAGGAGTGGCTGCATGATCTTGATCAACGTCAGGTTCCCGGTCCGCGAGGACAAGATGGACGAGTGGCTGGCGCTGGCCGACTCGTACGCCAAGGCCGTGAACGCGGAGGAGGGCTGCGTCGCGTTCAGCTTCTCGCGCAGCCTGGACGATCCGAACCTGTTCGTCTGCGTCGAGCTCTTCCGCGACGCGGAGGCGGGCGGGGCGCACGTCAAGACCGACCACGCCGTGAAGTTCTTCGGCGCCGCTCCGGACCTGGTGTCGGCGCAGCCGGAGATCCTCTACATCGACTCGCCGGAGGTCAAGGGCTTCGGCCCGATGGGCGAGATCCAGCCCCGCTGAAGGGTCGTGAGTGGGAAAACACGGCTATAGCCGTGTTTTCCACTCACGAAGGGGTGGTCAGCCGAACAGGCCCGCGGCGTCGAGGGCCTGCAGGGCGCTGCCCGCGTCGAGGTTCGGCACCGGGTTGGCCTGCACGTTCGGGCCGGTGGGCAGCGACGGCAGCGCGTCGGTCGACGGCAGCGCGGGCAGCTGGGGCGTGGCCGCGGCCGGGACGGGCGAGGACGCCGACAGGGACTGCGCCGACGGCAGCGACGGCGCCGACGGAACGGTCGGAACTGAGGGCACCGACGGCACGGCGTCGGCGGGCGTCGCCTGGTTGACCGTCGGCATCTCGAACTGAACAGGCCGGGAAGGCTGCTCAGCGCGTCGGAAGCCTTGGTGAACGCGCTCGACGCCCCCGTCAGCTGGTCGGCGGTCGGACCGGTGGGAACGTTGCCGACCCCGCTCACGTCCGGGACGGTGGGGAGCGGCGAACGCGGGTGCCGCCATGCCCACGCCGAGTGCGGCGAGGCCCGCGACGGCCAGGGTGGTGCGGACGCCGCGTCGGGCGAGGCTTTCCATTGTGGATCCCTTCGTGCTGGGGTCAGTGCGTGATCCGGAGGCCTCAACGAAGCGGCGCAGCCCGGGGTTGTCCTGCTTCACCCGGACCGGTGGCGACTTCCGGCCCAGGTGGGGCGCCGGTTCACCGGGTCGGATGAGCACCCGCCTCACCGCGGGCGCACCGCCGCCGTGGATCATCACCGGAATGGGGAGAGGGGTGCGGGCGGGCGTCGGGATCGGGCTCGGCGTCGCTCGCCGTGCCCGTCGGCATCGGCTGGTTCTACACGCGCGTGCTGCTCGACACGACGATCCGCCCGATGTTCCCGGAGCGGGTCCTGGCCGCTGACGGCCGACACGGTCACGCTGGCCGCGAGCGGGCTCGCGCTCCAGCCCGGCACCTGGGGGCTGCGGTGGCCCGAGGGGTCCGCGCTGGTCGGGCCGGTGCGCTCCGCCGACGGCAGCGGGCGTGGTGCGCCCGCTGCTGGCGGGCCCGCACGCCGCCGGTCGGCGCGCGGGCGATGCTGGACGCCGCCGCGTTCGACCCGGACCCGGCCGCCCGCGGGCTGGCGTTCGCCGAGGTCGACGTGGCCACGCCGCTGGGCCCGTGCCCGGCCTGGTTCGTGCCCGCGCGCCGGCGACACCTGGGCCGTTCTCGTCCACGGGCGCGGCGGCCCCCGGCGCGAGGCCCTGCGGATCCTGCCCGCCCTGCACGCGCTCGGGCTGCCCGCGCTCGTCGTCTCCTACCGCAACGACCCGGAGGCGCCCGCCAGCCCCGACGGCCACTACCACCTGGGCGACACCGAGTGGCTCGACGTCGAGGCCGCGGTGGCGCACGCGCGTCGCGCGCGGGCGCGCGGCGGGTCGTGCTCGTCGGCTGGTCGATGGGCGCGGCCATCATCGGGGCGCTGCTGTCCCGTTCGGCGCTGGCGTCGCGGGTGGCGGCGCTCGTGTGGGACGCCCCGCTGGTGGACTGGCGGGCCACGCTGCGCCAGCAGGCCCGCATCCGGCATCTGCCGCCCGCGTTGACCGCGCTCACCACGCGGTTCGCCGGGCGGCGGATCGGCATCGACTTCGACCGGTTCGACCTGCGTCGTCCACCCGCCCGTCGGTCCGCCCGCCCACCCTGATGATCCACACGGCGGGCGACACCGCGGTGCCGGTGCAGCCCACCCGGGCGCTCGCCGCCGCCGCCCCCGCGCTGGGCTGGCCGATGACCTACGTCGAGGTGCCCGACGCCGAGCACACCGCCGCGTGGAACGCCGACCCGGCGGCCTACGAGGACGCCGTCACCCGCTTCCTGCGCGCGGTGCTGCCCTGACGGGGTGGCACGATGGGTGGCGTGACCGAACAAGACCGCGACACTGCGGACCAACGAGGGCGACATCGTCGTCAACCTCTTCCCCGACCACGCGCCGAAGACGGTCGAGAACTTCACCGGCCTCGCGACCGGCACGCAAGGACTACCACAAGCCCAACGCGAGCGGCGGCGACTCCGGCCCGTTCTACGACGGCTCGGTGTTCCACCGGGTCATCTCCGGCTTCATGATCCAGGGCGGCGACCCGACGGGCACCGGCATGGGCGGCCCCGGCTACCAGTTCGGCGACGAGTTCCACCCCGAGCTGAAGTTCGACCGCCCCTACCTGCTGGCCATGGCCAACGCGGGGCCCGGCACCAACGGCTCGCAGTTCTTCATCACCGTCGGCCCCACCCCGCACCTCAACCGCAGGCACACGATCTTCGGTGAGGTGGCCGACGCGGAGTCCCGCGCGGTCGTCGACAAGATCGCGAGCCGCGCAGACCGACCGCAACGACCGGCCGCTGTCGGACGTGGTGATCGAGCGGATCGAGATCAGCTGACCGAGCCTGTGACCCAGCCCCCGGCCGAGGTGGCGGCGTGCGTCCGCCACCCCGACCGGGCCACCCGGCTGGCCTGCTCGCGCTGCGGGCGACCCGCCTGCCCGGACTGCCTCCGGGAAGCGTCCGTGGGCTACCAGTGCGTCGACTGCGTGGCCGCCTCCGTCCCCACCCGCGCGCCGCGGCGGGCGGCGGGCACCCGCTCGGTCGTCGTGCCCACGCTCGTGGCGCTCAACCTGGCCGTCTTCGCCTGGACGGTCGTCCAGGCGCGCAGCCTGCTCGACAACGCCGACGCCGCTGCTCTTCCGCGCAGTGGGCGCTGGTGCCCGACGCCGTGGCCGACGGCGAGTGGTGGCGGCTCGTCACGGCGGGCTTCCTGCACATCGGGCCGCTGCACATCGCGTTCAACATGTACGCGCTGTGGGTGCTGGGGCGCGACCTGGAGATCGTGCTCGGCCGCGGCCGGTTCCTCGCGCTGTACCTGGTCTCGCTGCTCGGCGGCTCGACCGCCGTCGTGCTGTTCGCCGACCCGCAGCAGTACGTGGCGGGCGCGTCCGGGGCGGTGTTCGGGCTGATGAGCGGCCTGCTCCTGGTGCTGCTGCGGCTGCGGCGGCCCTACGGCCAGGTCGTCGCGATCATCGTGCTCAACCTGGTGATCACGCAGGTGGTGCCGGGGATCTCGATGGCAGGGCACGTCGGCGGGCTGGTGGTCGGCGGGCTGGCCGCGGCCGCGCTCGTGTTCGCCCCGCCGCGGCGGCGCACGCTGGTGCAGAGCGCCGCGCTGCGTCCTGCTCACCGCCGTGCTGCTCGCGTTGATCGCGGCGCACCTCGCGGGGATGGCCTAAGGCCGCACGCTCGCGAGGCGGGGGGCGACGTCCTCCGGGTCGGCGGCGAGGTCGAGCCTGCCGAAGACGTACAGGCGCTCGGTGCCGTCGGCGGCGACGGTGTCCAGCTCCAGCAGCGAGCTCTCCCGTCCCAGCCTGCGCACGCGCAGCACCCGCACCCCCTGTACGAGCGGCCACGGGTGGTGACGGGGTCGCAGGAGACCACCCACCGTGACGCCGTCGGCGTCGGCTCGCAGTCGCGGGCGGGCCCGGGTGCCGAACAGTGCGGCGAGCCCCGCGCCCACGCGTCGCGACGGCCGCGATCAGCCCGCCCGCCGGATCTGCCCAGGTCAGCCAGGCCGCGACCGTCCACACCGCCGCGGCGGCCGTGACCACCCAGGCCAGCACCACCAGCCCGGGCGCGGGCGCCCACTCGGCCGCTCACGAGTTATCCACAGCAGTTGTCCACACTGGGGACTACTTACAGCGACGTGATTTGCGCATGGCTCAGCGCCATCTCATCGTCATCAGCAGGCCGATGACGATGAGCGCGAAGCCGATGAGGAAGTTCCACGAGCCGAGCGCGTTCATCCACGCGATGTTCGGGCCCGCGAGGTAGTTGACGACCAGCCAGACGAGGCCCAGCAGCATCAGGCCGAGCATCACCGCGATGTAGACGGGATGGGTGGGGCCCGCGACCTTGACCGGTGTGCGGGACCGGCCCTCGCCCGGCGGCGGCGTGTAGACCGTCTTCTTGCGGACCTTGGATTTCGGCATGAGCTGTGACCTCGCGATGACGTATCAGGCGTGCTTGCCCCCACGGTATCGTGCCCACCCCCCGTCCAGCTCCTCCCGGCTGCCACCGCCCCCCGCCGGTGATCACCAGTTCGGTGCGAATGCGGCCAGATATGGCACGGGTTCGCACCGAACCGGTGATCACGCCGTTTCCGGGTCGCACTTGCCCCAAGTCGCCACGAGCACAGCGGGCGGCGGGCGATCCTGCGCCTCATGCCCACGGACGACGGAATCCTCGCGCTGCTGGCCAGCCAAGACGGACTGATCACCGACACGCAGGCCTTCGCGCACGGGATGGCGGTGCGGACGTTGCGGCGGCGATTGGCCGCGGGGGGCTGGGGGCGGGTGGCGCCAGGCGTGCTGCTGGCCGGTGGGCATCCGTGGACCGACCGAGCGCGGGTGCGGGCCGTCGGGCATGTGGGCCGCAGGCCGCGGGGCGGTGTCCGGGCCCGCCGCCGCGTGGTGGCACGGGATGCTGCCGTCCGCGCCTGACCGGGTGGAGCTCACGGTGGAGCGAGGCTGCGGGCTGCGTGGACGGGCAGGCGTGCGGCTGCGACGTCGAGACCTGGACCGCCGCGACGTCGCCTGCGTCGACGGCCTCGCGCTCACCGCCCGGCCGCTCACGGTGCTGGAGACGGCGGCCGCGGTCGTGGACGGCTCGGCGTTCCTCGACCGGGCGCTGCAGCGGCACGTCGACTTCCCGGCGGTGTACGCCGCCTACTGCCGCAACCTGGGCGCCTACCGCGGGGCCCGGATCGCCGACCTGCTCGTCGCGGCGGCCGATCGCGCCGACTCCGCGGCCGAGCGGCTGGTCATCCGCCTGTTGCGGCGCGCCGGGATCACCGGCTGGCAGGTCGGGGTGCCGTTCGGCCCGTGGACGATCGACGTGGCCTTTCCCGAGGCCAAGGTGGCCGTGGAGGTGGACGGCTGGGCGTGGCACGTGGACGTCGACCGGTTCCGCGCCGACCGGCACAAGGGCAACGCGCTCACCCGCGCCGGGTGGACGCTGCTCCGGTTCACATGGCACGACCTGGTGAACCGGCCCGGCTACGTCGTGGCCGAGATCCGCGCGGCCCTCGGCATGATCACCAGTTCGTTGCGCAAAGCGGCCAGATCCGGCCGGCTTCGCACCGAACTGGTGATCATGGCCGGGACGGCTGGGGGGTGGGAGGCAAGGGGGGTCAGGCGCGGGCGGCCAGCTCGGCCATCTCCGCTGGTGAGCGCGTCCACCAGGCCGGGGGCGGCGGGGTGGCCCGCCTCGGCCATCCAGTTGGCCAGCATCCGGTGGCCGCCGTCGGTGAGCACCGACTCGGGGTGGAACTGCACCCCGTGGATGCGGCAGCTCGCGATGCCGCAGTGACATGATCACGCCGCTCTCGGTGCGCCCCGTGACCTCCAGCTCGGCGGGCAGGGTGTCGGGCCGGATCGTGAGCGAGTGGTAGCGGGTGGCGGTGAACGGGCTGGGCAGCCCGGCGAGCACGCCGGCGCCGGTGTGGTGCACCTGCGACGTCTTGCCGTGCAGCAGCTCCGGCGCCCGCTCGATGACCCCGCCGTAGGCCGCGCCGATGGCCTGGTGGCCCAGGCACACGCCCAGCAGCGGCAGCCCGCGCGCGGCGCACGCCCGGATCGCGGCGATGCTGGCGCCCGCCCGCTCCGGGGTGCCGGGGCCGGGGCTGACCAGCACGCCGTCGACCGCGGCGAGCTCGTCGAGGTCGACCTCGTCGTTGCGCCGCACCGTGACGTCCGCGCCGAGCTGGGCCAGGTACTGCACGAGGTTGTAGACGAAGCTGTCGTAGTTGTCGATCACGAGCACGCGCATGGCGTCAGTTGCCGCATTCAGTATGTCGTCCGAGGCCGTTGTTGGTGCTGTTCCCGCGGGCGACGAACAGCGTGATCTGCTGGTCGGGGTCGGCCGTGCTGCCCGGCGACGGATCCTGCTGGACGACCCGGCCCGAGAGCTGGCCGTTGCCGCCGGGGATGTCCACCGTTTGCGTGCTGACGTTGGTGAACCCGGCCTGCTGAGGATCTGCTTGGCCTGCGGTGACGGTCTGGCCGCGGACGTCGGGCACCGCGCCTGCCTGGTTGCCCTTCGACACCTGCATCGTGACCTTCGAGCCCGGCTGCACCTGGGTGCCCGCGGGCGGGTCGGTGGAGAGCACCGATCCTTCTGGCCGCCGCCGTCGACGGTGTTGGTGTCGACGTCGAAGCCCGCCGCCTGCAGCGTCTTCTTGGCCGCGTCCTTGTCCTGGCCGGTGACGTCGGGCACGGCGACGGTGGTCTGCTGCACGCCCACCGCGATGTCGACCGGGCTGCCGCCCTTCACCCGCACCCCCGGCCCGGGGCTGGAGTTGACGACCTTCCCGACCTGGGTGGAATCGCCGATCTGCTGGTTGGTCTGCTTGCCGAGGATGAGGCCCTGGCTCTTCAGCAGCGCGGTGGCGTCGGCGACGCTCATGCCCGAGAGCGCGGGCACGTTGACGAACGCGGGGCCCGAGCCGACCGTGAGGTCGACGGTCGAGCGCTCCGCCACCTGCGTGCCTTGCGCGGGGCTCGGTGCCGAGGACCTTCCCGACCTGGTCGACCGACGACTCCTGCTGGGCCACGTTGCCCACCCGCAGGCCCGCCGCGATGAGCTGGTTGGACGCGTCCTGCTGCGTCTGCCCGACCACGCCCGGCACCGCCACCTGCGACGGCGTGGCGGGCCCGGACAGCAGCTGGTAGGCGACGAACCCGACGAGCCCGAGCACCACGAGCACGCCCACCACGATCGCGACGACCCGCCCGGTGCGCCGCGGCGGCTCCTCGTCGGCGTAGTAGTCGTCGTAGGCGGGCGGCGGCGGCGGTGGGGGCACGCCGCGGCCGTTGAGCCGGCGGGTGGCCCCGGTGGGCGGGCCTGCGGCCATCATCGCGGTGCGCTCGTCGGCGCTCATCACCGCGGGCGCGAACGGGGCCTGCCCGCTGCGCACGCGCACGAGGTCGGAGCGCATCTCCGCGGCCGACTGGTAGCGGTTGGCGGGGTTCTTGGAGAGCGCCTTGAGCACGACGGCGTCCAGCTGCGGCGGCACCGCCGGGTTGACCTCGGACGGTGACTTCGGGTCTTCCCGCACGTGCTGGTAGGCCACGGCGACGGGGGAGTCGCCGGTGAACGGCGGCTCCCCGGTGAGCAGCTCGTAGAGCACGCAGCCCGCCGCGTAGACGTCCGACCGCGCGTCGACGGCCTCGCCGCGCGCCTGCTCGGGCGAGAGGTACTGCGCCGTGCCGATGACGGCCGCGGTCTGGGTGACGTTCTGGCCCTCGCCCAGCGCGCGGGCGATGCCGAAGTCCATCACCTTGACCGCGCCCGCCCGGTTGATCATGATGTTGGCGGGTTTCACGTCGCGGTGGATGATCTGGTGGCGGTGGCTGAAGTCCAGCGCGGCGCACACGTCGGCCATGACGTCGAGCACCTGCTGCTGGCTCATCGGTCCCGTGGTCTTGACGATCTCGCGCAGCGTCTGGCCGTCGACGTACTCCATGACGATGTAGGGCAGCGGCCCGAACTCGCCCTGCACCTCGCCGGTGTCGTACACGGCGACGATCGCGGGGTGGTTGAGCGCGGCCGCGTTCTGCGCCTCGCGGCGGAAGCGCATCTGGAACTGGGGGTCGCGGGCCAGGTCGGCGCGCAGTACCTTCACCGCCACGTCGCGCCCCAACCGGGTGTCGAGCCCGCGGTGCACCTCGGACATGCCTCCGAAGCCGAGCACCTCGCCCAGCTCATAGCGCTCGGACAACAGTCGGGGGGTCGTCATCGCAGCCGATTCCTGGGGTTGAGGGGCGCTCGTCGTCGGGGCAGCAGTCGTCATCGGACGCCTCCAGATCGCTCGAAGAGGCGACTGTCCGGCCGCCCACGGTACCGGGCGCCATGCCCTGGGGCGCCGGCCCCGCGCCCAGGGTGCGGATGACGTAGACACCGACGACCACGGCCGCGACGGTGAGCAGCACGAACAACACGAGCAGCAAGGTGCGCCCGCGCCCGGATCCCGCGCGGAGCTCCACCGGCCGTGCTGACCGCGGGGCGCGGGCGGCGCGGGCGAGGGCGCGGGTGGCCACCCGCCGCGCAGGCGGCGGAGTGGGGGGCGATGGCGTCGGGGGTGGGCGGGCCGGTGACCGCCGGGTGGGGCGGCGGGGTGAGGGTGAGCACGGAACGGGCCCGCGTGGGCGTGAACGGCCCGGTGAGCGACCCCGGCGCAGGCAGCCGCTCGCCGTGCCGCACGGCCGCGACGGCCGCTGCGAACTCCCCGCCGGTCGAGTAGCGCTTGGTGGGGTCCTTGACCAGCACCGCCTCGATCAGCTCCCGGGCGTGCGCGGGCACGGACTCGGGCAGCGGCGGCGGCTGTTCGCGCACCTGCATCATCGCCACCGCCACGGCGCTCTCGGCGCGGAACGGCCGGTGCCCCGCGAGGCACTCGTAGCCGACGATGCCGAGCGAGTAGACGTCGCCCGCGGGCCCGGCCTCGGCCCCGCTGGCCTGCTCGGGGGCGATGTAGTGGGCGGTGCCCATGACCATGCCGGACCGGGTGACCGGCACGGCGTCCGCGGCCTTGGCGATGCCGAAGTCGGTGAGCTTCACCATGCCGTCGGTGCGCACGAGGATGTTGCCCGGCTTGACGTCGCGGTGCACGAAGCCCCGCTCGTGGGCGGCCTGCAGCGCCCACGCGGCCTCCTCGATGATGCGCAGCGTCTCGTCGGTGGGCAGCGGCCCGCGCGCGATGAGCGTGGAGAGCGGCTCGCCGCGCACCAGCTCCATCACCAGCCACGCCGTGCGCCGTCCGGTGGGGCCCTCGTCCTCGCCGTAGTCGTGCACGCCCGCGATGCCCGCGTGGTCGAGCGACGCGACCGTGCGCGCCTCGATGCGGAAGCGGTGCAGGAACTCCGGGTCGTCGGTGAGCTCCGGGCGCAGCACCTTCACCGCGACGCTGGCGGCCCAGCCGCGTGTCCTGCGCCTCCCAGACCTCGCCCATCCCCCCGACCGCGATCCGGCGGTCGAGTTGGTAGCGGTCGGCGATGTGCTGACCGGCGGCGAGGACGGTCATGCCGGGTGCTCCTCGACCGGTGTCGCGGCCGGGACGGAGGCCGTGGGGGGTGTTGGTCGGCGAGATCATCTTGTCGCCCTGCCCAGCGCCGCGGCGATGACCGCCCGCCCGATCGGGGCGGCGACGAGGCCGCCGGTGGCCGCGAGGTTGTTCGGGTCGCCGCCGTCCTCGACGAGCACGGCCACCGCGACCTGCGGGTTCTCGGCGGGCGCGAACGCGACGTACCAGACGTGCGGCGCGAGGTTCTTGGGGTCGTCGCCGTGCTCGGCGGTGCCGGTCTTGGCCGCGATCTGCACACCGGTGATCTTGCCGTTGCCCGCGTAGGAGTTCTCGTTGTTCACCATCAAGGCGGTCAGCCGTTGGGCGACGTCACTCGTGATCGCGCGGCCGAGCCGGTCGGGCTGGGTGGTAAAGACCGGCTGGAGGTCCTGGCTCTGGATTTCCTTCATCAGCTACGGCGCCATCACCTGGCCGCCGTTGGCGATCGCGGCGACGATCATGGCGTTCTGCAGCGGGGTGAGGGCGACGTCGCGCTGCCCGATCGCCGACTGCTGCAGCGCCGCGACGTCCGGGATCGACCCGATCGTCGACGGGGCGACCGGCAGCGGGATCTCCAGGTCCGCCATGCCGATCTTGAACGCGTCGGACTGCGCGCGGATCGCCTGGACGCCCAGCTGGGCGTCGAGGTCGGCGAACGCGGTGTTGCAGGAGCGCTGCAGCGCGTCGCGCAGGGTGGCCGTGGTGCCGGTGCCGCACGCGTTGCCGTTGTAGTTCTCCAACGTCGTACGGGTGTTCTGCAACGTGATCCGCGGCGCGGCGGTGAGCGGACTGTCCTCGGTGAACTTGCCGCTCGACAGCGCGGCGGCCACGTCTACCAGCTTGAACGTCGAGCCCGGCGGATAGGTGGACTGGATCGCGCGGTTGAGCAGCACCGGCGGCTTGGCCGTGGTGAAGTCGGCCCACGCCTTCTTCTGCTCGTCGGTGTTGTGGCTGGCCAGCGGGTTGGGGTCGAACGAGGGGGTGGAGGCCATCGCGAGGACGGCCCCGGTGGCGGGCTGCAGGGCCACCACCGCGCCCGCGTAGTGCTTGCGGGTGAGCTGGTCGTAGGCGACCTTCTGCACCGCGGGGTCGATCGTGAGCACCACGTTGCCGCCGCTGGGGTCGCGGCCGGTGACCAGGTCCGACAGCCGCCGTCCGAAGAGCCGGTCGTCGCTGCCGTTGAGCACCGCGTCGGACGCCCGCTCCATGCCGGACGAGCCGTAGATCACCGAGTAGTAGCCGGTGATCGGCGCGTACTCCGGCCCGTCGGGGTAGGTGCGCAGGTAGCGCAGCCGGTCGCCGGTCTGGGTGCTGCTGGCCAGCACCTGGCCTTCGGCGCTGATCTGGCCGCGCTGGCGGGAGTACTCGGCGAGCAGGACGCGCTGGTTGCGCGGGTCGTTGCGGTAGTCGCCCGCCTTCACCACCTGCACGTAGGTGAGGTTGGCGAACAGCAGCAGCACCATCGCCATGACGGCGATGGCGATGCGCCGCACCGGCGTGTTCACTTCTGCCGCTCCACCAGCTCGGTGCCCGCCTCCGCGATCGGGACGGCGGGCGCGCGGCGGGGCAGCGGGGCGCGCGCGGCGTTCGACACCCGCAGCAGCAGCGCGACCAGCGCGTAGTTGGCCACCAGCGACGAGCCGCCGTAGGACAGGAACGGCAGGGTGAGCCCGGTGAGCGGGATGAGCTTCGAGGCCCCGCCCACGACCGTGAACAGCTGCAGCGCGATCGCGAACGACAGGCCGGTGGCCAGCAGCTTGCCGAAGCTGTCGCGCACGGCCAGTGCGCTGCGCAGCCCGCGCGTGATCAGCACCAAGTAGACGACGAGGATCGACGCCAGCCCGATCAGGCCCAGCTCTTCGCCGAGCGAGGACAGCATGAAGTCGCTCTCGGCGTAGGGCACGAGGTCCGGGCGGCCCGCGCCCAGCCCGGTGCCGCCGATTCCGCCGGTGCCGAGCCCGAACAGCGCCTGCCCGATCTGGTAGCCCGCGCCGGAGAAGTCGGCGAACGGGTCCAGCCACACCTGCACGCGCACCCGGACGTGGCCGAACAGCTGGTAGGCCAGCATCGCCCCGCCGACGAACGCGGTGAGGCCGATGACCATCCACGACACGCGCTCGGTGGCCGCGTACAGCATCACGAGCACGATCCCGAAGAACAGCAGCGACGTGCCGAGGTCGGACTCCAGCACCAGCACGCCGATCGACAACGCCCAGGCCACCAGCAGCGGCGCGAGGTCGCGGGCGCGGGGGAACTCCATGCCGAGGAACCGGCGCCCGGCCGAGGTGAACAGCTCGCGCTTCTGCACCAGGAACGCCGCGAAGAACACGATCAGCAGGATCTTGGCGAACTCGCCCGGCTGGATCGAGAAGATGCCCAGCCGCAGCCAGATCTTCGCCCCGTTGACCTCGGAGATCGACGACGGCAGCAGGCCGGGCAGCGCGAGCAGCACCAGCCCGGCGAAGCCCGCCGTGTAGCCGTAGCGCGACAGGGTGCGGTGGTCGCGCACGAACCAGAGCACGGCGATGAACAGCGCCAGGCCGATCGCGGTCCAGGCGATCTGGCGGCCGACCTGCACGCTCGGCGGCTCGCCGCCAAGGGCCGCGGCGCGTTCTGCGTTGGCCAGGTCCAGCCGGTGGATCATGACGAGGCCCAGGCCGTTGAGCAGCGCGACGCAGGGCAGGATCAGCGGGTCGGCGTACGGCGCGAACCGGCGCACGGCCAGGTGCGCGATGGTGAACAGGGCCAGGTAGGCCAGGCCCACCCAGAGCAGCGACTGCGTGAGCGACTGCTCCTGGTTGGCCTCGACGAGCACGAGCGCGAGCGTGACGAGCACCGCGGCGAACGCCAGGAGCACCAGCTCGATGCCCCGCCCGGTCGGCAGGGCCGGAGCGTCGCGTGGGGCGGGCCGGGACCCGTTGGCGCTCGCCGTCATCAGCCCGCCCTGCAAGTCACGCCCGGGATGGCCGTCGCCTGGGGGAGCGGGGTGGTGGTCACGGTGGTGGTCGGCGGGACCGGGACGGCCCCTGCGGCAGGCGCGGGCGCGGGTGCGGGTACGGGTGCGGCGGCGGGCGTGGGGGGGACCGACGTGGCGGAGATGACGGGGCAGGGCTTGAGCATGCGGTCGCGCAGCCGCTGCACGAGGCTCTGGGCGCCGTCGAGGCCGTCGGCGGCGATGATGCCGTCGTCCACGGCGTTGCGGTCGGACTCGGTGAGGGCGTCGACGGTGATGTCGGTGTGCTCGACGACGTCGTGCAGCGGCACCCCGAGCACCTGGCCGCGAACGCCCTGGAAGATCGTGACCTGGTTGCCGTCGACGCCGACGTAGTACTGCTGCATCACCCACAGCCGGGCCAACCCGCCTGCCGCGGCGAGCACGAGCACCACCGCGGCCGCGGCCGCGATCACGCGCAGGCCGCGGCGCTTCCGGGGCGCGGCGGCCACAGGCGCGGACGCGACGCGGGGCAGCGCGCGGGTCATCGTGGTGGCCGACGCGCGCGCGGCCGCCGAATCGGGCCGCGGGCCCTCGTCCCGGCCGTCGCCGACGGAGCCGCCGACGATGGGGGCGTCGTCGCCGAAGTCGATGTCGACGACGTCCGCGACGATGCAGGTGATGTTGTCGGGTCCGCCGCCGCGCAGCGCCAGCTCGATCATGCGGTCGGCGCACTCGCGCGGGTCGCGGTAGGTGGTGAGCGTCTCGGCCAGGGTCTCGTCGCTGACCACGCCGGACAGGCCGTCGGAGCAGAGCAGGTAGCGGTCGCCGGGCCGGGCCTCCCGCATCGTGAGCGACGGGTCGATGTCCTGCCCGGTGATGGCGCGCAGCAGCAGCGAGCGCTGCGGGTGCGTGTGCGCCTCCTCCTCGGTGATGCGGCCCTCGTCGATCAGGGACTGTACGAACGTGTCGTCCTTGGTGATCTGCGAGAGCGCACCCGTCGCGCAGCTGGTAGGCGCGCGAATCGCCGATGTGGACGAGGCCGAGGCGGCTGCCCGCGAACAGGATCGCGGTGAGCGTGGTGCCCATGCCCTCGAGGTCGGGGGAGTCCGCGACGTGCCGGGTGATCGCGGCGTTGCCCTCGACGGTGGCCTCGCGCAGCTCGGCGAGCAGGTCGTCGCCGGGGTCGTCCTCGTCGAGCGGGGCGAGCGCGGAGATCACCAGCGACGACGCGACCTCACCCGCCGCGTGCCCCCCCATCCCGTCGGCCAGCGCCAGCAGCCGGGGTCCGGCGTAGACGGCGTCCTGGTTGTTCTGCCGGACGAGCCCGCGGTCGCTGCGGGCGGAGTAACGCAGGACCAACGTCATTTTGCGGGGCCCCTCATGATCGGAGCTCGATCACCGTCTTGCCGATGCGGACAGGCACCCCCAGGGGAACTCTGGTGGGCCCGGTGACCTTAGCCCGATCCAGGTAGGTGCCGTTCGTCGACCCGAGATCCTCGACGTACCACTCATCGCCCTGCATCGAGATCCGCGCATGCCGGGTGGAGGCGTAGTCGTCGTCGAGCACCAGCGTGGAGTCGTCCGCCCGGCCGATGAGGATCGGCCGTGCGTCCAGGGTGACCCGGGTGCCCGCCAACGCGCCCGCCGTGACCAGCAACTGACGCGGCGTGCGGCCCCGTCCGGTGCGCGGAGGACGCCGTCCGCCCGACACGATCGCCCGCAACCCGGACGCCGCGTAGAGGTCCGAACGCACCACCCGCAATGCGGCCAAGACGAAGAGCCAGAGCAGGGCGAGAAATCCCGCCCTGGTCAGCTGCAGCACCAACTCCGGCACTCGCGGCCGCCGTTCCCGTGCGCGGTCTACTGGGCGCGGAAGACGAGGCTGGAGTGCCCCACCCGGATCACGTCGCCATCGTTGAGCTGCCAGGTCTGAACCGGGTTGCCGTTGACGGTGGTGCCGTTGGTGGAGCCGAGGTCCGACAGCGTGGCCGTCTGACCGTCCCAGCTGATCTCCAGGTGCCTGCGCGACACGCCCGTGTCGGGCAGCCGGAACGCGGAGTCCTGACCGCGGCCGATGACGTGCGTGCCCTGGGTGAGGTCGTAGGTGCGCCCAGAGCCGTCGTCCAGCGAGAGGGTGGCGGTGCGCTGGCCGCCGTAGCCCGGCTGGCCGTAGCCCTGCTGCCCGTAACCCGGCTGGCCATAGCCCGGCTGGCCGTAGCCGCCCTGCTGGTAGCCGGCGTCGTAGCCCTGGTCGTACTGGCCGCCGTAGCCCGGCTGGCCATACCCGGGCTGGCCGTAGCCACCCTGGTCGTAGCCCTGCTGGCCGTAGCCGGGCTGCGCGTAGGCCTGCTGCCCGTAGCCCTGCTGGCCCTGGTCGTAGCCCGGCTGGCCATAGCCCGGCTGGCCGTAGCCCTGGCCCTGGTCGTAACCCTGCTGGCCGTAGCCCTGTTGGCCGTAGCCCTGCTGGTCATAGCCCTGGCCCTGCTCGTAACCCGGCTGGCCGTAGCCGCCCTGCTGGGGGTAGCCGCCTTGCTGCTGCCGGGTAGCCGCCCTGCTGGCCGTAGCCGCCCTGGGGCTGCTCGCCTTGCTGCTCGTACCCCCCCTGGCGCTGGTCGTAGTTGGGCGGGGCATACGTCTGCTGCCCGTACCCGCCCTGGGCGTTGCGGTCGTAGCCGTACTGCCCGTTCTCCTCGGGATGGCCCGGTTGCTGGCTCATGGGTGCTTCTCCTGCGTCGCGTGCTCGGAGGGCGTCCCGACGGGAAGCGTCGGGATCCACTCGTGAGCGGGTGCGGAACTGTCCCGTGTGCAGCGCATCGGAGCGCTCCAGAAAGACTACGACCTCGCCGTAGGTGTCCCATCCCTGGTCGGCGAGTTGTTCGGCAACCGATGCGGAGAGGTGGTTGACGATCTCCGCTCGGTCCCCGGCCATGCGTTCGAGGTCGGTGGGTCCGAGTAGCACGGTGAAGCGGTTGGGCACCAAATGGCGTCCGCCCGCGAGCTCCTCGATGTGATCTTCGGCTTCCCGGAGCAGCGCTTGTACCACTTCCTGGGGAACGACGCTGCCACCGAAGACCCGCGCAAAGGCATCGCCCACCATCCCCTGGAGACGGCGCTCGAACCTGTCGACGCGGCCCAACCGACCTTACCTCCGTTCGCATCGGCGTGTTGCTGGCGATGCCGATCGTATCTGTGCTAGCCCGGCGCGTGGAGTTGCCGGTCGGTCATGATGACCGCTGGGGTGGTCATCCTTGCTTTCCGACGCTCTGCTACCTTCATTTTCGCCAGGGCGAGTGGCGGAATGGCAGACGCGCACGGTTCAGGTCCGTGTGTCCGTAAGGACGTGAGGGTTCAACTCCCTCCTCGCCCACCCTTCCGACTTCTTCCCATCGTAACGATCATCGCGAGCGTTGCACGGCTGGTCGATCCGGGTGGTCGGCGAGCACCAGGAGATCGGCTCCGCCCGCCGGGTCGTGTTCGCGGTCGTGCCGGGCGTGGGCGGGCACCGTCCAGCGGGCGTCCTCGGGCAGGTTCCTCGCCAGCGCTGCTGCGCTCATCCGAAAGTGCACCGCGAGGTCGGCGGGCAGCCCGCGGCCCAAGAGCAGTGCGCCGTGCAGCACCACCACCCCGTCGTCCGGGAGGGCGGTGTAGCCGTCCCGGTACGCCCGATCGGTGCGCGTGTTCCACAGCCGCGCCAGCACGCGGCCCGACCCGTCCGGCGCGGCGGGGTCGAGCACCTCCCGGCGCAGCGCGGCGTCGTCGAGCCAGGTCTCCAGCAGCGCGTCGGGGTCGGTGCGGCCCTGCTCGAGGCGCACGGAGGCGGGGCGCAGGTAGTCGGCGGCGTCGACCACCACCGTGGCCCGGCCCCGGGCGCGCAGGGCCGTCGCGATCTCGGCGGCCAGCTCGCCGGGCCGCGCGGGCGCCGGGCCGTCGAGGACCAGCCGCACCCGGCCGGGTCGGGCGGCGACGAGCTCGACGATCTCCTCGGCGAGCGCCGCCCGGGTGGTGGGGGTGACGAGCACGCCCCGATGCTGCCGCACGGCGCCCCGGCCCGCCCGCCCCCGGCCCGCCCGCTGCCGCCGGGGCCGCCCGTGCGCGCCCGCCCCGCCCGCCCCCGAGCCCGCCCGCCGCCGAGCCCGCCCGCCGTCGAGCCCGCCCGCCGTCGAGCCCGCCCGCCGCCGCCGGACCCGGGCCACCGCGCACCCCGCCGGGTCACCGCGCACCCCACCGGGACACCACGCACCCCACCGGGACACCACGCACCCCGCCGGGTCACCGCGCACCCCACCGGTGGGGTGCGCGGACACCCCGTGGGGTGCGTCGTGGGGTGAAGGCCGGGCTGGCCGCGTGCGTCGAGGCAGCTCCCTACTGGCGGTAGCCCTCCACCACGTTGCCGGAGCGCTCCTGGGCGGCGTCCGGGTCGAGGCCCGCGCGGCGGCGGGCGTCGCGTTGGCGCAGGAGGTCCCAGTAGCGGTCCAGCTGCACGCCGAGATCTTCCAGCCGGGCCTGTTCGGCCGGGGACAGCCCCTGCCCGACGTGCGCGCGCTCCAGCCGGTGCTCCTCGGCCACGAGCTCGTCGATGCGGCGGTGGATGTCGGTGTCTCTGTCGTTCATCCCGGTCACTCCTGTCCGATCGGTGGATGCGCGGTCTCGTCTGGCCCAGACTGGACCCCGTGGCGGCGGCGCGTCAGGGCGGGTCCTCGATCACCCGCGCGTTGCGGGTGGTCGAAGCCGTCGCCGTCGCCGGGGACGGGGTCACCGCCAAGGCCATCGCGCGGAGGCTCGGCTGTCCGCTGCCCACGGTCTACCGCGCGTTGGGCACGCTCGTCGAGGAGGGCTACCTCGTCCGGCTGCACGACGTCCACGGCTACGGGCTGGGCTACCGCGTCGCCGAGCTGCACCGCAGCCTCACCGAGCAGGTGCGCCCCGAGCCCGCGCTGCGCACCACGCTGCGGGAGGTGCACGCGGCGGCGGGCGCGGCGGCGTACCTCGCCGTGTTCCGCGACGTCGACGTCGTCGTCGCGCACGTGGACGACTGCGCCGACCACCCCCGCCCCGAAGAGCTGCGCGTCGGCGAGCCGACCCCGGCGCACGCCACGGCCGCGGGGAAGGTGATGCTCGCGGGCTTGCGCCCGGCGCGGCTGTCCGAGCTGCTGGAGCGCACGGGGCTGCCGCGGTTGGCACCGCGCACGGTTGCCGACCGGCGCGCCCTGGACCGCGAGCTCATGCGGATCCGCTCGGACGGCGCCGCGGTGGAGGTGGAGGAGTACGTGCCGGGCGTCGCAGGCGTCGCCGCCCCGGTGCTCGGGCCCGATGGCGAGGTGACGGCGGCGCTGGGCGTGTCGGTCACCCACGCCGAGTTCACCGCCCGGCGGTGGGAACTGGAGCGGGTGGTACGCGCCGGGGCCGCGCGCGCGGTGGTGGGCTGACACCGGGGCGCACTAGCGTGCGGGTCATGAGCCAGCGAGCCGAGCCGCCGTTCCGCGCCGACCACGTCGGGAGCCTGCTGCGCCCGCCCGCCCTGTTGGACGCCCGCGAGCAGTTCGCCGCGGGCGCGATCAGCCGCAAGGAGCTGCGCAAGGCCGAGGACGCGGCGATCGTCGACGCCATCGCGGCCCAGGAGCGCATCGGACTCCAGGCGGCCACCGACGGTGAGTTCCGCCGCCGGTCCTGGCACATGGACTTCATCTACCAGCTGGGCGGGATCACGAAGACCGACCAGCAGCTCACCATCTCGATGCACAACAAGACGAGCGAGACCTCGTTCGACACGCCGGGGATGGCGATCACCGGCCGCGTCGAGCTCGAAGAGCCGATCTTCGCCGACGACTTCCTCTTCGTCGCCAAGCACGTCTCGTCGGCCCGTCCCAAGCTGACGATCCCGTCGCCCAGCATGGTCCACTACCGCAGCGGCACGTCGGCGGTCGACCGGGGCGTGTACCCCGATCTCGAGCAGTTCTGGGCCGACCTGTCCACCGCCTACGCCGACGAGGTGCGCGCGCTGTACGACCTCGGCTGTCGCTACCTGCAGCTCGACGACACGTCGCTGGCCTACCTCAACGACCCCGCCCAGCGGGCCGCGATGGCCGCCAAGGGCGAAGACGCCGACCACCAGCACCTGCGCTACATCAAGCAGATCAACGCCGCGGTCGCCGACCGGCCGTCCGACCTCGCCGTCACCACCCACATGTGCCGCGGCAACTACCGCTCCTCCTGGGCGGCCGAGGGCGGCTACGACTACGTCGCCGAGGCGCTCTTCGGCGAGCTGGCCGTCGACGGGTTCTTCTGCGAGTTCGACGACGAGCGCTCCGGTGGGTTCGCGCCGCTGCGGTTCGTGCCGCCGGGCAAGCAGGTGGTGCTCGGGCTCGTCACCACGAAGTCCGGGGCGCTCGAGGACGCCGACGTGCTCAAGCGCCGCATCGACGAGGCCGCGAAGTACGTGCCGCTGGAGCAGCTGTGCCTGTCGCCGCAGTGCGGCTTCTCGTCGACCGTCGAGGGCAACGCGCTCACGATCGAGGAGCAGTGGGCGAAGCTGCGGCTGATCGTCGAGGTGGCAGCGGACGTGTGGAAGTGAGCCGCGCCGCGCGGCCGCCGATCCGCGGCAGGGGCACCTTGCTGCGACTGGGCTGGAGGAAGGGTCCCCGCCCGCGACCGGGGCTGGAAGAGGGCCCCCGGCCGCGGCCACGTTGGAGGAAGGGCCCCATGCTGCGACTGGGGCTGGAAGAGGGCCCCCGGCTGCGGCCGCGTTGGAGGAAGGGCCCCCGGCCGCGACCTGGGCTGGAAGAGAGCCCCCGGCTGCAGCCGCGTTGGAGGAAGGGCCCCATGCTGCGACTGGTGCTCGAAGAGGGCCCCCGGCTGCAGCCGCGTTGCAGGAAGGGCCCCCCGTTGCGACGGGGCGGCGGCGCGGCGTGAGCGGCTCCATCGGGTGGGCCGGGCCGCTGCACGCGGCCGTGCTGGAGCGCGCGGGCACCGGATCGCTGCTGGACCTGGGCTGCGGGACGGGGGACTTCGCGCGGTACGCCACCGACCGCGGCGCGACCGTGACGGGTGTCGACATCGACAAGGCCGCGGTCGACGCGGCGGCCGCGCGCGTGCCCGAGGCCGTGTTCCTGGTCGGGGACGCCGCCGACCCGCCGCCGGGCCCCTTCGCCGCTGTCGTGGCCGTGCAGCTGCTGGAGCACGTGGCCAACCCCGTCGCCGTGCTGCGTGCCGCGCCCGCGCCCGTCGTCGTCGCGACGGTGTGGGGACGCGAGTCCGAATGCGACGCCCGCCTCTTCGGCGAGGCCCTCGCGCCGTGGTTGCCGCCGCGTCCACCGCGGCCGGGGCCGCCGCCGCTGACCGTGCCGGACCGGCTGCGCAAGATCGTCGGACTGGCCGGGCTGGAGGTCGACACCCTCGACGAGATCGCCTGCCCGATCGACCACGCCGACGCCGATGCGCTGGTCGGCGAGCTATTGGTGTCCGGCATCGGGCGGCACGCCGCGCGCCGGGCCGGGCCGGCCGCCGTCCGCGCGGCCGTGCTCGACCGCGTGGCCGACCTGCGCACGACCGGCGGCGGCTACCGGCTGCACAACGTCGTGCGCGTGCTGGTCGCCCGGCGCGGGTGACCGTCCGCGAGGTTCGGTTCGGACCTCGCGCCCGACTTCGCGCCCCCGTGACGGCACTTCGCATGGTCGCGAATGCGGACCTGCCGGGGTCGAAACCGGAGACTCGCCGTGCCGAACAGCGCGACTCACCGTGTGGAAATGCGCGACTCACCCCGGCGGATGCGCGACTCACCGTGTGGAATGCGCGACTCACCCCGGCGGCATGCGCGACTCACCGTGTGGAAATGCGCGACTCACCCCGGCGGGATGCGCGACTCACCGTGGCGGGATGCGCGACTCGCCGTGTCGAGACGCGGGACTCACCCAGGCGGCGGGGTGGAGCTGCGCCACGAGGCCCGCGTGGTCCCAGAGCGTGCGGTGGCCCGCGATCAGGCTCGTGGTGCGGCCGGCCCGGGAGCGGTGCTGCACGGCCACGACCGAGATCGCCAGCACCTGCGCACGCCGTCCGGTCGGGGCCACGTCGGGCAGGAGCCACGGCAGTTCGCGGTCGTGGGTGAAGCCGACCATGAGCTCCTCCACCAGCCTGCGCTGGTCGACCGTGCGCGAGAGGCGGCGGAACTCCAGGTCGGCGGGCCGGTGCGGCACCACGTCCTCGGCCAGGTGGCGCCGCAGCGCGTCGACGCCGGTGCCGCCGGTGCCCGCGGGCACGTTGGTGAGCGTGCAGTCGTCGGTGAGACAGGCCAGCGCGGCGTCGACGTCGCCTGCGACGAACACCGCCTCGCGGAACGCGGCGGCCAGCTCGTCCAGCTTCCACATGAGCTGCTGGATCTCCATCGTCACCGCAGCGGATCCTCCCTTCACGCCGACGAGGCCGCCCGCAGCAGCAGGCGGCCTCGCGGCGGGGTGATCAGCGCGCGGCCGCTGGGTACCGCGCCGCCAGCAGGCCCTTGCAGTAGTCGCCGTTCGTCTCGATGCCGACGCGCTGCAGCCGCGCCCGGCGCAGGTGCAGCGGCACCTGCGCCGAGGCGATGCGGTGCCCGTCGGCGTCGATGAGCAGCGGCGCGTCGTCCCCGTGCGGGAGCCCCAGCGCGGCGCGGCGCTGCCGCATCCGGTCCAGGTCACCCGACGGGGGCAGCTCGCCGAGGTTCATCGCCGCGAGCTCGTCGGGACCCACCCCGGCGTTGACGAGCGGCCGGGCGACCTTGTCCTGCCCGGCCAGCGCGGCCTTCTCGAAGAACTGCAGGCGCAGCTGGTCGAGCTCGGCCACGGCCTCGCCCTGGTCCGAGCCCGCGAACGACTGGACGAACCCCGCCTGCGCCGCCACGCCGCCGTTGATCTCGGTGGAGGCGTGGTGGTCGGCCAGCGTCACGTCCGCGCGCGTCACCCCGGGCACGGCCGAGACGGCGTCGTAGGCGTCGGCGACCATGAGGAAGGAGAAGTTCGGCGCGCAGAAGAAGGTGGGCAACCGCAGCCGCACGGTCGCCACCCCCTCCGCGGACACGGTGTACGACTCGACGAAGTCGAGGCCGGTGATCGGCTCGTCCAGCTCCGGGTCGATCACCGTGTCCAGGGCACGCCAGACGGCGTCCCGGAGTTCCGTCACGCCTGCGCACCTGCCGTGTCGTCGACCAGCTCGTGCCCGGGTGCGCCGCCCTCGTCCGCGGTCGTGTCGACCGCGAATTCGGCGGGCACCTCGATGTCGTAGAGCTTGGCCGCGTTCAGGCCGAGGATCTTCTTCTTGGTGGCCGTGGTGAGCTTGCTGTAGTCGGTGAACGCCTCGTCGTCGGGCATCTGCCAGTCGACGAAGCCCTCGATCTGCCACTTCGGCGTCCAGATGTTGTAGTCGCTGCCGAAGGTGAGCTTGTCCTCGCCCACCCAGAACAGCAGCTCGCCCATCATCTTCGCGAACGACTTGGGCCGGGCGTGCATCAGCGCGCCGATGACGACCGACAGGCCCGCGTACACGTTGGGCTCCTGCACCGCCATGTAGCAGAAGTTCTCGATGCGCGGGATGCCCGCGTGCTCGACGATGAAGTTGAGGTCCGGGTGGTCGGTGGCCGCGGCGTCGATGTCGCCGGGGTCGAACGCGTCCTTGTCCAGCGGCCAGATCGTCGGGCCCTTGTGGGCGTGGATGTTCTTGATGCCCAGCTCCTGGCACTTGTCCAGGAAGCGGTAGGCCTCAGGCGAGTCCAGCCGCCAGCCGCGCGAGCCCTCGTGCCACTCGGCCGTGTAGATCTTGACGCCCTTCAGGTTCCACTTCTGGGCGTCCTCTTCCAACTGCTTGATGCCCGCGTCGCCTTCGCGCGGGTCGAATCGCCCGTTGACGATGATCCGGTCGGCGTACTTCGGCAGCAGGTCCTTGAGGCCGCCGTTCTTGTCGGCGGTGTTGAAGCCCTCGGTGTACCAGTCGTAGAGGTACGTCGACTGGAAGACCAACTTGTCGACGTACCCGTCGATGAACATGTCCTGCTCGAAGTCCTCGGGCGAGACCTTGAGGTAGTGCTCGTAGTCCCAGTGCGTCTCCGGCGGGGCGAGCTGGTGGTAGCCGTAGAAGCAGTCGATCCAGCCCTTCGCGTACTGCTCACGGCCGGGCTTCCAGTTCTCGCGACTGGCGTCCCAGAAGTGGCAATGGGCGTCGAAGATGTAGTACTTCTCGCCATCCTTCTCGTACGACATGCGGTGGAACTCCTCTTCTACGGGACCAGAATGGCGCGGCCGCGGACCCGGCCTGCGTCGAGATCGTGGAGCGCGTCGAGCGCGGAATCGAGCGGGTACTGCTTGGTGTGCAGGGTGACCTTCCCGGCCTGGGCCAACACCATCAGTTCGGCGAGGTCGTTGTAGGTGCCGACGATGTTGCCGATGATGTTCTTCTCGCCGCCGACGAAGTCGAGCGTGGGGATCTCGACCTTGCCGCCGTAGCCCAGGACGAACATCGACCCGGCGGGCGCGGTCATCGCCCAGGCGTCGTTCTCGGCGCCCATCTCGGCCACGAAGTCGAAGACGACGTCGCCGCCCCGGCCGTTCGTGAGGTCCTGCACGGCGGCCACCTGGTTGCCGTCGGCCTGCACGGTCTCGTCGGCGCCGATCTGCTTGGCCAGCGCCAGCGCGTCGGGGTTGCGGTCGACGACGACGATGCGCGTGCCGGTGATCGCGGCCAGCGCCTGGATGCCGATGTGGCCGAGCCCGCCCGCGCCCTGCACGACCGCGGTGGTGCCCGGGTAGAGCAGCGGCACAGCCTTGCGCACCGCGTGGTAGGCCGTGATGCCCGCGTCGGCGAGCGCGGCCACGTCGGCAGGCTTGGTATCGGGGGAGAGCTTCACGCAGGCCCGCGCCGTGGTGCGCAGGTACTCGGTCATGCCGCCGTCGCTGCCGTCGAGGCCGGGGAAGAAGGCGCCGCCGTCGCACTGCATGTCCCGGCCCGACCGGCAGGCCAGGCACAGGCCGCAGGAGGGCTGGGGGTGCAGGATGACGGTGTCGCCGACCGCGACGTTGGTGACGCCGTCGCCGATCGCGTGCACCCACCCCGCGTTCTCGTGGCCGATCACGTAGGGGAGCGTCGGGTTCATCGCCTCGGCCCAGTCGCCGTTGACGATGTGCAGGTCGGTACGGCAGACCCCGGCCCCGCCGATCTTCACGATGACGTCGAGCGGGCCCTGGAGCGTGGGCTCCGGTATGTCGTCGATCTTGGGATCTTCGTGGTACGCGTGCACCCGAACGGCCTTCACCGCGGTACCTCCTCGACGTCGGTGGCTGCGCTCGATTCCAGTGCGAGGTGCCCCCGCTCACAACCGGCTCCATTCCGCATGGAGAGAAAATCAGGCGCTCTGGGTCAGTGCCGCCGCCAGCCCGATGGTCACGGCCATCAGCACCACCTCGACGCCCGCCCAGCGCAACACCGGCAGCCTGCGGCTCGCCAGGCGACGGCGGGCCAGGTAGCCGAGCCCGCCGAGGACGACGACGCACGCCGCTTTGGCGAGGACGAGCCGCCCGTACCCCGTGGTGATCAGCGCCGTGAAGGACGACACCCGCAGCACGGCGTTCAGCACCCCGCTCACGACGACGCACGCCAGGCAGGCGCCCGCGAGCGTCGAGAAGCGGGGGAGCACGGCGTCGAGCAGGCGGGGTCGGGGCGCGGCGACCACGAGGACGGCGCCCAGGCCGCCGACCCACAGCGCGGCCGCGGCGACGTGCAGCGCCACCGTGACGACGGCGAGCTGGTGGTCGGCCGCCGTGCCCGCGTGGCCGGTCACGGCCGGGGTGAGCGCGCCGAGCAGGGCCGCGACCAGCACGACCCGCTGCGGCACGCGGCCGGGGTCGCGGGTGCGCAGTGCCGCGCAGACGAGCACGGCCGCCGCGCAGCCCGCGGCGAGCAGGAGGCCGCGGCCCGCCGCGAGGGTGAAGGCGAAGGTGCGCAGCTCGGTGGCGCCCAGCCCGCTCATCGGGCGTCCGTAGGCCTCGGCGGCGCGGAACCCGATGCCGAGCAGCACGAGCACCAGCCAGCCGCCTGCGGTGGCGACCGTCGCGCGGTCGACGCCGCGCAGCACGCCGCGCAGCTCCCGGGGCGGGCGGGCGTGGCCGAGCGGGAGCAGCGTCGCGACCAGCGCGAGCCCGACGCAGGCGACGGCCGCGGCGTCGGCCGCCGCGCGCGTGATCGTGGCGCCGAGCAGGACCGGCAGCGCCGTGGCGGCCAACCCGCCAGCGAGCACCGCGGCGGCCGAGGCCGTCCCGACGGCAAGGACGACCCAGCCCGCAGGCCACCCGATCGCCGCCGCCCGCGTGCCCGCCCCCGGCGCGCTCACGGCCACCCCCCACGACGGTGAGTCGCGCGTTTCGCCGCGGTGAGTCGCGCGTTTCGGCACGGTGAGTTTCGGCACGGTGAGTCGCGCATCTCGCCGCGGTGAGTCGCGCGTTTCGGCACGGTGAGTTGGGCGAATCGGCTCGGCAAGTTCTGGATGCCGCCGCGGTGAGTCTCGCGTTTCGGCACGGCGAGTCGGCGATACCGGCACGTCGAGCTATGGGTTCCGCCCCAGTGAGTCGTGCGTTTCGACAGGGCGGGTCCGGCATGCCTGCGCGGCGAGCCGTGGATCCCGGTACCGCGGCGGGTGGTGGGGCCGACGCGCCGGTGTGGGGTTGGCGCGGCGTTCCCGCGCCCGGCAGGCGTCGCCTGGGCGACTGGGTCGGGCTCGGCCTGCCGGGCGTGGCGGTCGGGACCCGCCGCCCGGGCGCGAGGCGGCGCCACCCGCCCCACGGCCCGGACGGCGGGCGCGCTCACGGCACGCGGCCCAGCCGCAGGGCGAGCACGACGCCGCAGGCCACGAGCACGACCGCTCCGACGATCCACGGCCACACCGGTGCACCCCCGGCGTCCGGCGGCGCGGCCGACGGCACGGCGTTCGGCGCCGCGCTCGCCGCAGGCACCTGCGCCTGCGGCGAGCCCGGCCCGGCCGTCGTCAGCGTGAACGACGTCTTGCCCGACACCGGGTGCCCGTCCGCGGACACCACCCGGTACCCGATCTGGTACACCCCGGCGGGCCCCAGCGGCAGCGCGCCGACCGTGACCGTCTGGTCGGTCTCGGTCGCGTCGCCGCTGTGGTAGTCCTTGCCGTCCGGGCCGATCAGGGTGATCACCGTGAAGCCGGGCTGGACGTCCTCGTTGAACGTCAGCGAGACGCTCGCCGGGGGCGTGGCGACGCTGGCCCCGTTGGGCGGGTTGCTCGCGTCGAGCTGGCTGTGCGCCCACGCGGGCGCGGCGCCGAAGAGCAGCACCGCCCCGACCGCCAGCACCAGCGCCACCACGCGGCGCATCAGTCCGACTTCCCCGCGCGCCGGGTGCGCAACAGCGCGCCGCCGCCGAAGCCGAGGCCGAGCGCGCCGACGAGCAGGCCCGCGCCGCCCAGCCAACGCGCGGTGCTGTCGTCGGACGACGGCGGCTCGGCCGGGGCCGCGGTGGCGCTCATGCCGGCGTGCGCGTCCGTGGTGGTCGCCGCGGTCAGCGACACCGACGGCGCCGGGTGCTCGGGCTCGGACCCGTCGGCGGCAGGCGGGTCGGCCCAGTTGACGACCTTGCCGTTGTCGTAGGTCTGGACGGCGGGCATGCGGATGACGTCGACGTTGTCCGGGAACGGGCCGAGCGAGAGCGGGAAGTCGAGGTACTGCCCCGGCGCGATCTTCGTGCCGGGATTGGCCTTCCAGGTGACCGAGCCGATCGTCTTCGTGATCGCGTTGCCGTCGTCGTCCTTGAGCGGTGGGTTGAGGGTGATCTCGTTGGGGGTGGCCGTCCACCCCGCGACGGGGGTGGTGCGCACCGAGCTGAAGGGGTGGTCGGCGGGGAGGCTGACGGTCAGCGCGACGGTGCCCGCCGTGTCGTCCTCGTCGGGCACCCGGAAGGTGACGACGCCGTAGCCGCCCTTCGCGGCGGTGGCGGGGTTCGCGGTGACGTGCGCGAACGCGGGGGCCGCGCCCGCCAGCGCGATGCAGCGCGGTGGTGCCGAGCAGGGTGCCTGCCCGCAGCAGGTTTCGGGACATGGGTGTTCTCCGGTGGTGGGTACGGGTGAATGTGGGGGGTCAGGCCCACACCGGAGGGCCGCGCCGGACGTCGGCGACGGTGAGCAGCCGCGCGCGGCGCGCGGGCAGGTCGAGCGGGGGCACCGGCCGCGTCGGCAGCGGCCGGTCGGCGGGCGGCGGCGTGAGCCTGCGCGGCACGACGCGGCGCAGCACGGCCGCGACGGCGAGCACCGCGGCGTCGGCGAAGCGGACGGCGACCGCGGTGACCAGCGTGACGACCAGGTGCAGGACCAGCATCCGACGCCCGCCGTCGGCGGCCATCGGGTGCAGCGCCGCGAGCACCGTGTGGAGCACGAGCTGGCCGGTCGCCAGCACGGCGACCGTGGCCGGGAAGCTCCGGGTGCGCTCGGCCAGCGCCACGAACGCGCCCGCGAGCAACGGCAGGAGGACCACGAGCAGCGAGAGGTCGGGCAGCTCCCCGCCCGCGGCGACGTGCCCGGTCGACGTGAGCAGGGCGACCAGCAGCGTCAGCGTGACGCCACGTAGCCGACCGCTCGCCATGGCCGCTCTCGTTTCCTCGACGGACTCTGCGTCAGAGGACGGTAGCTCAGGTGGTGATACCCAGATGCATGAGGACGCCCTGCTCGATGCCGTCGAGCTCGGCGCTGATCGCTTTGAACGCCGTGCGGCGCCGGGTGGCGGGCATCTGTTCGGCCGCACGGACCGCCGTGGCCAGGTCGGTGACGCGCGGCCGGGCCTCCTCGGCGAACGTGCGGGCGGCCGGGGTGCCGCCGCTCTGCAGGTCGGTGAGCGCCTCGGCGAGGTGGGAGATGCGGGCGTGCAGGCCGCCGCCGGGCCCGGTGAACTCCGCGAGCTTGTCGGTGGTGACGCCGAGGCGGCCCGCCCGGTAGTTGTCCCAGGTGCCCCGCACGGCCCCCGCTGCGGCCAGCGCGTACGGCGCGAGCATGGGTGCGACGGCGGCCCCGACGCCGATCAGCCGCTTCGCGCGGGCCTTGGTCATCGGCTTGCGGGCCATGGGGCCTCCTTTCGCAGTGGGGGTGAGCTTAGGGGGCGTCGGGCGTCGGCGGGTGCGGAGAACTGTCGGTGTCGGGCTCTACCCTCGGATGCGTGACCGCCACCGAGCAGCCCGCCCGCTCCTGCGCGGGCGGCGTGGCGCTCGACGCCAAGGACCTCACCCGCTGCCGTCGGCGCATCCATCTCGACCACGATCCCGATACCGGCGGCCTGCCCCGAGCGCTGCCCGATCCGGCGCTGGAGCAGCGGCGGCAGGACGCGGCGCGGCATCGGGCGGGCGTCGCGACGGTCGTCATGCGCGAGACGGGCTGTCTCGTCATCCCGGCCGATGCCGATGCGGAGCGGGTCACCGCCGAGGCCGTCGCCGAGGGGTCGGCGCTGATCTGGGGTGCGCTGCTGCCCGCCACCACCGGCACCCGGCGCGCCGCGGCCGATCTGCTGGTGCGCGTGCCGGAGGGCGGGTACGTGCCGGTCGTCGTCGTGCGGCACCGGATCACCGATCCGGGGGAGGGCGCGGTCACGTCGTCGCTGGCGCGGCCGTGGCCGGGGGCGGCGGCCGCCGATGGTGGGCGGCGCATCCGGTCCCATCCGCGCGATCTGCTGCGGCTCGCCCACCTGCACCGGCTCCTGCGGGCGGCCGGGTGGGCGGCCGCGCCCGCCGCCACGCACGGCGGCTGGGGCGGGGTGATCGGGTTCGACGCCGACGTCGTCGTGTGGCACGACCTGTGCGCAGGCCACTGGCCGGGCGGTCGCTCCACGTTCGCCGAGTACGAGGCGCGCATCCGCGATCGCATGGCCGTGGCCACCGCCGCCGCGCAGCGGGCGCCCGCGCTGGCGCAGCCGTCGCGGATCACCGAGTGCCGCCACTGCCCGTGGTGGCCCACGTGCGAGGCGGCGCTCACCCGCGTGCAGGACGTGAGCCTGGTCGTGCGGGGGGAGGTGGCGGTGGGCCTGCGCGATGCGGGCATCTCCACGGTGGCGCAGCTGGCGGCCCGGGATCCGCGCGGTGAGCTGCCGGTCCCGGGGGTGCCGGTGGCCGACACGGTGGCGCTGGCCCGGGCGTGGCTACGGGATCTTGCCGTCGTGCGTCGGGTGCCGCGGGTGCCGGTGCGCCGCGCCGACGTCGAGGTCGACGTCGACATGGAGAGCTTCGGCGAGTCCGGCGCCTACCTCTGGGGGGCGCTGCTGAACTATCCCGGCGGCATCCGTGCGGGCGATCCGGCGCCCGGCTACCACGCCTTCGCCACGTGGGACCCGTTGCCGACGCCCGATGAGGCGCGTTCGTTCGCGGAGTTCTGGGCCTGGCTGTCGGAGGTGCGGGCGCGGGCCGCCGCGTCCGGGCGCAGCTTCGCGGCCTACTGCTACAACGCGCACGCCGAGAACCGCTGGCTGCTCGGGTCCGCGCAACGCTTCGGCGGACGGCCGGGCGTGCCCTCGGTCGCGGAGGTGGAGGCGTTCGTCGCGGATCCGGCGTGGGTCGACATCTACGCCGTCGTCGACGAGTGGTTCCTCTGCGCGCACGGCAAGGGCCTCAAGCGCATCGCGCCCGCCGCCGGGTTCGGCTGGCGCGACACCGAGGCGGGCGGGGAGAACTCGATGCGGTGGTACCGCGACGCCGTCGGCTTCGACGGCGCCGAGCCCGACCCCGCCCAGCGGCAGCGGCTGCTGGAGTACAACGCCGACGACGTCGCCGCCACCCACGCCCTGCGCGTGTGGATGACCTCCTCGCGGGTCGAGGAGGTGCCGCTCGCCGCCGACCTCTGAGCCCTTGCCGTCCGTCGCGCCCGTGCCCGCCGCACCCCGGCCCGGCGCAGGCCCGCCCCAGCCCGCTCCGCCTGGAGCCACCGCCGGGGTGAGCGTCGCACCCGGCGCCGCCGCCGACCGCCACCGCCCGTGATCGTCGGTTCGGTGCGAAAACGGCCGGATCTGGCCGGGTTTCGCACCGAAGCGGTGATCATGGTGGGTCTCGCGGGGCGAGCCGCCGGTCGGCGGGCCGGGCACATCCGCGACATCATCGGGGGATGGCGCCCCGGACGTACGAGCGGCGCGGAACCCATGGTGCCGCGGCCAGCACCCACCACCTCGCCACCGCCACCGCGATGGCGGTCCTCGCCCGCGGCGGCAACGCGTTCGACGCCGTGGTGGCGGGCGGGTTCGTCCTCCAGGTGGTGGAGCCGCACATGTGCGGGCCGGGCGGCGAGGTGCCCGCCGTGTTCGTCACGGCCGGAGACCCGACGCCGCGGGTGTTGTGCGGGCAGGGGGTCGCGCCGCAGCGGGCCACCACCGCGCTCCTGCGTGACGAGCTGGGCCTGGCCGCGATCCCCGGCACCGGCCTGCTCCCGGCCACCGTGCCCGGTGCGTGGGACGGCTGGCTGACGCTGCTGCGCGACCACGGCACCCTTCCGCTCGCCGACGTCCTCGAACCCGCTCTCGGGTACGCGGAGAAGGGCTTCCCGCTGATCCCGCCGGTCCCGTCGGCGATCGCCGCCGTCGAGCACCACTTCCGGGAGCACTGGCCCAGCTCAGCGGCCACGTGGCTGCCCGACGGTCGGGTGCCCACCACGAGCCACCGACTCCCCGACCTCGCCGCGACGTGGCGCAGGCTGCTCGCCGCGGCCGTCGGCCCCACCCGCGAGGCGCAGATCGACGCGGCCCGCGACGCCTGGTACCGCGGGTTCGTCGCCGAGGAGATCGAGCGGTTCGTGGCCGCCCCCGTGCGCGACGCCACCGGCCGCGACCACGCGGGCCTGCTCACCGCCGACGACCTCGCGGCCTGGTCGGCGAGCTACGAGGACGCGCTGATCGTCGAGGTCGGTGGGGGATGGGCGGTGGCCAAGCCGGGTGCGTGGTCGCAGGGCCCGGTGCTCGCGCAGACCCTCCAGCTCCTCCGCGGCGCCGACCTCGCCTACGCCGACGGCGTGCCGACCGAGGCCGCCGTGCACCAGGTGACCGAGGCCGCCAAGCTCGCCTTCGCCGACCGGGAGGCGTGGTACGGCGACAGCGCGCCCGTTCCGCTCGACGTCCTGGTCTCCCGCGCGTACGCCGACGAGCGCCGCGCCCTGATCGGGGACACGGTCTCGCTGGAGCTGCGTCCGGGCGCGCCGGGTGGGGCGGCGCCCCGGCTGCCCGCCGCCACGGCCGCAGGCGGTGTGCGCGGCGACGGCGTCAGCCCGGCGGGTGTCGGCGAGCCGACGGCCGCGCAGGCGCCGGGCTCGGGCGGGCGGTCGGCGGGCGGTGGTGCCCGGTCGGGCTCGGCGCCCTCGGCGGGCGAGCCGACGGCCGCGCAGGCGTCCGGGTCTGGGCGAGCCGACCGCCGCGCAGGCGGCCGGGTTGGGCGAGCCGAGCGTCGGGCCCGGCGGGGTGGTGCGGGGCGACACCGTGCACATCGACGTCGTGGACGCCGCGGGCAACATGGTCTCGGCGACGCCATCGGGCGGGTGGCTGCAGTCGTCGCCGACGATCCCCGCCCTGGGTTTCTGCCTGGGCACGCGCGGGCAGATGTTCTGGCTGGAGGACGGGCTGGCGTCGTCGCTGCTGCCCGGGCGGCGGCCCCGCACGACGCTGTCGCCGTCGTTCGGCCTGCGCGACGGCGAGCCGGTCCTCGCGTTCGGCACGCCCGGCGGCGACCAGCAGGACCAGTGGCAGCTGTGCTTCTGGCTCGCCCACACGGTCGGCGGGCTCGACCTGCAGGCCGCGATCGAGGCGCCGACGTGGCATTCGACCGCGTTCCCCTCGTCGTTCGCGCCACGCGGTTGGGAGCCGGGTGGGCTGGTGGCCGAGTCCCGGCTGGGTCGGGCGACGCTCGACGCGCTGCGTGGGCGCGGTCACCAGGTCGTCGACGCCGGGCCCTGGACGTTGGGCAGGCTGTGCGCGGTGGGCCGCGGCGAGTTCCTGCGCGCGGCCGCCGACCCCCGCAGCGGCGTCGGCGGGGCCGCGGCCTTCTGACCCATGATCGCCGCGAGCCGCCCACCAGCGCGCTCGCAGGCCACCTGGTGTGCGGTTCACGCCGATCTCCGGCGGCCAATGCACGTAGCGGTGCGGCAGGATGCCGTGATGCTGACCCTCAGCCGGTCCGACGTCGAGGCGCGGCTCGACCTCGACGCCCTCATCGACGCCCTCGCCCCCGCCATGGCCGACCTCAGCTCGGGAGCCGCCTCGTCACCCGCCCGCATCGTGGCGCAGGTGCCCGAGCGGGACGGGTTCCTCGGCGCGATGCCCGGCTACGTGCCGTCGATCGGGGTGCTCATGGCCAAGCTGGTGTCGCTGTTCCCGCAGAACACCGACCTGCCCACCCACCAGGCCCTGATCGTCGCGTTCGACCCCGACACCGGGCAGCCCGTCGCGGTCATGGACGGCACCGCGATCACCGCGATCCGCACGGGCGCGTGCTCGGCGCTGTCGGCACGGCTGCTCGCCCGACCCGACGCTTCGGTGCTGGCCATCCTGGGCACCGGCGTGCAGGCGCGGTCGCACGCCCGGGCCGTCTGCCGGGTCCGGCCGATCACCGAGGTGCGCATCGCGGGCCGGGACCCGGCCAAGGCGCAGGCGCTGGCCGACGAGCTGGCCGACCTCGCGACCACGGTGCGGGCGGCCGACAGCTACGCCGAGGCGCTGGCGGGCGCGCAGATCGCGTGCGCGACCACGCACAGCATCGAGCCGGTCGTCCGCCGGGAGTGGCTCGATCCGGGCACCCATGTGACGTCCGTGGGCGCGAACGCCACGGGCCGCGAGCTCGACGACGCGACGGTCGCCGACGCGTTGATCGTCGTCGAGTCCCGGGCGGCGGCGTTCGCGCCCCACCCGGGCGGGACGCGCGACCTCCGCGAGCCGCTCCACGCCGGGCTCATCACCGACGATCCGGCCGAGCTCGGCGAGATCGTGAACGGCACCCGGCCGGGGCGCACGGATCCCGACCAGATCACGCTGTACAAGTCGGTCGGGGTCGCCGTGCAGGACGCGGCGGCGGTGGCCTTGGTGTTGCCGCGGCGGAGGTTAACGTCGATATGTAAGGTAGTTATGGAATGACATTACATCAGGGACGTTGTGTGACGGTCAGCGCGCGGAAGCGAGCGGGGGCGGCGCGCGCGCAGGCCACCCGGGAGCGGGTGGTCACGGCCGCGGGGCCGCTGTTCGTCGCGCGCGGCTACCTCGACACGACCATGGCCGAGCTCGCCGGGGCGGCGGGCGTCGCCGTGCAGACGCTGTACCTCGCGTTCGGCAGCAAGGCCGCGGTGCTCCGGGCGGTGTGGGACGCGGCCGGGTCGGAGCGGCCCGCGGGCGAGGCCGAGGCGACGGCGGCAGCGCCGGACGGCCCCGCGGCGCTGGCCCGCCACGTCGAGGTGACGACGGCCGCGGTCGAGCGCCGCCACCCGCTGGACGCGGTGCTGCGCGCCGCCGCCGCCGATCCGGAGCCCGCCGAGCTGCTCGCCGCGGCGCGGGCGGCGGCGCTCGACGTCCACGCCCGCGCGGTCGACGAGCTCGCCGAGCACCCCGGGTTCACCGCGGACATGTCGCTGCAGCGCGCCACCGACGTCGTCGCCACGCTGCTCGCGCCGGAGACGTACGGGCTGCTCGTCGTGCAGCAGGGATGGACGACGCCGGACTGGGCCGAGTGGGCGCTGCGGCACCTCGCGGCCGATCTGTTCCCGGGCGGGACCCGGATCGCGGCGGGGTGACATCGCTGCGACCCAACCGGGGAGCGGGCCCTGCTGCAAACGCCGTGCCCGCCCTCGCCCCGCGCGGGCAGACTGGGGGCGTGCAGCTCTCCTTCACGGTCATGCCCGCGCCGGGCCCGATCGGGGCGTTGACGGTCGGGGCGACCGCGGCCGGGCTCGCGCTCGTCGCCTTCGGCGACCATCCCGAGGCGGCCGAGCAGGCCGCGCAGCGGCTGGGCCTCTCCGCGGTCGCGCGGGAGCCTGCCGCGGCGGTGGCGCAGCTGCGGGAGTACCTGGCGGGTGAGCGGCGGGTGTTCGAGCTGCCGCTGGACTGGTCGCTCACCCGCGGCGCGCAGCGGCAGGTCCTCGGCGACGCTCTACGGGACGGTCGGCTACGGCGAGACCGTCACCTACGGCGAGCTGGCCGCCCGCAGCGAGCTGGGCAGCGCCTACACCGCCGCGCGGGGCGTGGGCGCGATCATGGGCAGCAACCCGCTGCCGGTCGTCGTGCCCTGCCACCGGGTGATGGCGGCCGACGGCCTCGGCGGATTCGGCGGCGGCCGGGCGACGAAGGAGTGGCTGCTCGCCCTCGAGGGCGTGCTCACCCCGGCGCTCGACTTCGACGCCTAGTGCGGTGTCCACGCGCCGGTTGACCGGCGTGGACACCGCACTACCGCACACACCGCGTCCTGGCCCCCCGGCGCGGTGTGTGCGAGGCCCCGGTCAGTGCACCTGCCGGGCGGCCCCCGAGCGCGGCGGCCAGGCGGGACCCCGTGCTCAGCGTGATCTCCGCCGTCGCCTCCGCCCCGGCCGTCACGTGCACGGTCTGCGCCGTCGGGGCGTAGCCGCGCGCCGTGAGCGTGTACGTGCCTGCGGGCAGGTCGGTGAAGGCGAACGTGCCGTCCGCGTCCGTGAGCGTGCTCCCGACGACCACCCCGCCCGCGTCCACGAGCGTCGCCGTCGCCTCTTCGACCGGACGGCCGGAGCCCGCCGCCGTGACCGTGCCGCCAGACGCGAGCGCTGCGGCAGGTCGAGGTTGCGCTCGACCGTGATGCCGACGTCCAGCCACAGGCTCACCGCCGACGGCTGGTGGCCCGCGCTCGTCGCCGTCAGCGTGTAGGCGCCGTCCGGCACGCCCGCGAGCCGGTAGTGACCCGTGCCGTCGGTGACGCCGACCGCCGCGACGTCGCCCTGCGCGTCGATCAGCGTGACGGCGGCGCCCGCGACGGCGTCGCCGCCGTGTCGGACGAGGCCGTGCACGCCGGACGTGCCCGCGAGGATGACGTCGTGCCGGGTGGTGGCGTCCGCGCCGACGATCACCAGTGCCGCGTGCGGCTGGTACGCGCCCGCCGCCGCGACGACGAGGTACGTGCCGGGGCCGGGCAGCGCGACCGCGTACCGGCCGTCGCGGTCGGTGGTCGTGCGCGCTTCCTGGCGACCGGTCGGGTCGGCGACGGTCACGACGACCGTGGGCAGGCCCTTCCCGTCGGCCCGGGTTGCGGTGCCGACCACGCCGGGACCGGGCTCGTCGATCGGCGACGGGGTGTGCCGAGACCAGCGGATCCGAGTCGAGCGCGTCCGGGCCGCGCGGGCGGCGCCGTCGGTCCGCGGCGGCGGCGCGCGTCGGTCCGCGGGGCAGCGCCGTCGGTCCGCGGGGCAGCGCCGTCGGTCCGCGGGGCAGGCGCCGTCGGTCCGCGGGGCAGCGCCGTTGGGCTGCGCGCCGGCCCCGTCGGGCCGTGCGATGGCGTCGACGAGCTGCCGCGAGATGGGGCCGTCCGACCACGTCGTGCCGCCGTCCAGGGCCGCGGCGGCGCCGTTCGTGAGCATGTGCCGTCCACCTCGCCGCGACGGGCACGGCCTCCTCCGCGACGGCGGTGGGCACCTCGCCCGTGCGCGCGGCCTCCTCCATCGCCGCCGCCCGCGCGCCCGACATCGTCCGCAGCGGCAGTTCCCGCACGAACAGGATCAGGACGAACGCGACGGCGATCACGCACGCCGCCACCAGGAACACCAGCGTGATCGAGTTCGAGAACCCGACGAGGATGGGATGGGCGAGCCGGGCGTCGATCGTCTGCAGGAACGCCGAGTCGTTGAGCACGTCCGCCCCACCGCCCTGGGACAGCGCGAAGAACGGCGCGTTGACCGGGTTGGCGCGCACGGCGGGATCGGCCATCGCGGCCTGGAACGCCGGGTCGGTCTGCGCGGCCGACGTCAGCGCGGTGGAGATCTTGTCGGGCAGCGTCGAGAACAGGATCGAGAAGAACACCGCCGTGCCGATCGTGCCGCCGAGCTGGCGGAAGAACGTCGAGCTGGCGGTGACGACGCCCATGTCCCGCGCGGGCGACGCGTTCTGCACGGCCAGGACGAGCGTCTGCATGCAGCTGCCGAGGCCGAGGCCGAACATCGCCATGTAGAGGTCGAGCTCCCAGAACGGGATGGCGACGTTGACCCGGAAGTAGAGGATCACCAGCGCGCCGGTCATGAGCAGTGTGCCGACGACCGGGAACACCTTGTACCGGCCGGTGCGCGCGGTCAGCTGGCCGGACGTCACCGAGGCGGTCATGATCCCCGCGACCAGCGGCAGCATCAGGAAGCCGCTCTCGATCGGGGTGGCCCCGCGCACGATCTGCAGGAACTGCGGCAGCACCGCGATCCCGCCGAACATCGCCATGCCGACGATCACCCCGATCGAGCGTGACCAGCGAGAACACGCTGTTCCGGAACAGCCGAAGCGGCAGCAGGGCGTCGTCGCCGTACCAGCGCTCGATGAGCACGAACAGCAGCAGCCCGACTCCGCCGACCACGTAGCAGACGACGGCGGCGGCGGAGCCCCAGCCCCACGCGCGGCCCTGCTCGGCGACGATCAGCAGCGGCACGAGGCCGACCGCGAGCATGATCGCGCCGGGCCAGTCGATACGCGGGTCGCCGCGGCGAGGTGCGGCACGTTCAGCACCTTGGCCACGACCACCAGCGCGACCACGCCGATCGGCACGTTCACCAGGAAGATCCAGCGCCACCCGTCGAGGCCCATGATGGTGGGCGCACCCGAGAGCAGGCCGCCGATCACCGGGCCGAGCACGCTCGACGTGCCGAACACCGCGAGGAACAGGCCCTGGTAGCGGGCGCGCTCGCGGGGCGGGACGATGTCGCCCAGGATCGTCAGCGCCAGCGAGAACAGCCCGCCCGCCCCGATGCCCTGCAGCGCGCGGAACGCGGCGAGCTGGTACATCGACTGGGCGAACGTGCAGGTCACCGAGCCGACGATGAAGATCGAGATCGCGGTCAGGAACAGCGGCTTGCGGCCGTAGATGTCGGAGAGCTTGCCGTACAGCGGCGTCGTGATCGTGCTCGTGATGAGGAACGCCGTGGTGGCCCAGGCCTGCTGGGAGAGCCCGCCGAGATCGTCGGCGATCGTGCGGATGGCCGTCGAGACGACGGTCTGGTCGAGCGCGGCCAGGAACATGCCGAGCATCAACCCGGCCAGGATCGTGAGGATCTGGCGGTGGGTGAGCTCACCGCCTTCGCGTTCCACGGTGGCTGTGGTCATTGATGTGCTCCGTGTTCTTGCAGTCCGTCGGCGAACCGGCCCAGCAGTGTGGCCAGTTGGCGGCGGGAGTCTTCGGGCCACCCGGACAACACCGAGGCGACCATGTCGATGCGGTGGCGACGGCCGTCGACGCACTTCTGCTCGCCCGCCGCGGTGGCGGCGAGCAGGTGTGCGCGGCCGTCATCGGGGTCGACGCGGCGCTCCACGAGCCCGGCGTCGACGAGCGCCGCGACCTTGCGGCTCACCGTCGACGGGTCCGTGCCCATCGCCTGCGCGATCTCCCCGACGCGCTGCGGCCCCTTCTCCAGCAGCAGGCCCAGGACGTACGTGGCGCCCATGTCGGCCTGGTGGCGCATCCGCGCGACGATGCGCAGGAGGCGCGCAAGGTCCTGACCGATGAGGTCGGCGGTCTCGTCCATCGCGACCCCTTTACCTTTGCTTTGCTTGTAGCAAGCAACAACTTGTGTGCCTCAAGCATGCTCTTGGGTGCGCAGGTCGGCAACTCGATACCCGGTGATTCGAACCACCGGGTGGTATCTCTCGGACGTGCGCAACGTCTTCGATCCGCACGTGTTCGCCCGCGGGGTGCCGCACGACGCCCTGCGCGAGCTGCGTGACCACGACCCGGTGAGCAGGCAGGACGAGCACGAGGTCGGCGTATGGCCGTCGGGGCCGGGGTTCTGGGCCGTCACGCGCTACGCCGACGTGCGGCACGTGCTGCGGACCCCCGCCGACTTCTCCTCGTCGCTGGGCGCCACCCAGATCCGCGACCCCGACCCGGCCGACCTCCCGTTCATCCGCCGGATGATCCTCAACATGGACCCGCCCGAGCAGGTGCGGCTGCGCACGTTGGTGACGGGCGCGTTCACGCGGCGGCGGCTCACCCGCTTCGCCGACACCGCGCGTGCGCGGGCCGCCGAGCTGCTGCGGGCCGCCGGGCCGCGCTTCGACCTGCCGCGCGACGGTCACCGACGAGCTGCCGCTGGCCAACCTGTGCGACCTGTTGGGCGTGCCGGTCGCCGACCGCGCCCTGCTGCTGGAGTGGACGAACCGGGTGATCGGCTACCAGGACCCCGAGCACGGCGTCGTCGTCACCGGGCCGGACGGCAAGCCGGTGAACCCGCGCTCGCCTGCGCAGCTCGCCGACATGTTCGGCTACGCGTAGGAGCTCGCCGAGCGAAACGCAGGGATCCCGCCGACGACGTCATGACCGCGCTGGTGCAGGCCGAGGTCAACGGCGAGCGGCTCACCGACGCCGAGCTGAAGATGTTCTTCTTCCTGCTCGTGATCGCGGGCAACGACACCGTCCGCAGCGCCCTGCCCGGCGGCGTGCTCCTGCTGCTTTCGCACCCGGAGGAGTACGCGCGGCTGCGGGCGGACCCGGCGCTGCTGCCGTCGGCGATCGAGGAGATGCTGCGGCTGCACCCGCCCGTGCTGACGTTCCGCCGCACGGCCACCCGCGACCTCACGCTCGGCGGCCGGGCGATCCGGGCGGGCGACAAGGTGGTCGTCTACCACGTGTCGGCCAACGTCGACGAGCGCCGCTTCCCCGACCCGTTCCGCTTCGACCCCGCGCGGAGCCCCAACGACCACCTCGCGTTCGGGCAGGGGCCGCACCTGTGCCTGGGCGCGGCGTTCGCGCGGCTGCAGATGCAGGCGTTCTTCGGCGAGCTCCTGGGCCTGGGTGAGCTGCGCCTCGACGGCGAGCCACGACGGCTCACGTCGAACTTCATCAACGGCCTGACCAGCCTCCCGGTCTGCTGGGCCTGACCCGCCGGTTGTGGGACAGTGGATGTGTGGGAGCGAAGACGGTCGCGGGGGTCGACGGGCGCATGTGGTCGGTGCGCCGCAGCGTCGCGTGGTCGCTGCCCGCCACCGGCGACGACTTCGAGCACGACGTCGACGGCGGCCGCGGCGCCGCGGTGCTGATCCTCTCCTCGCTCTTCCTGTTCTGGGTGATCATCGTGGTGTGGTCGCCCAGCGCGGTGCACGTGCCGTGGTACCTCTGGCTCATCGGCCTGCTCATCGTGGCGTTCTTCCCCATCCGGTGGTGGCTGCGCAGGCCGTGGACGGTCGTCGCCGAGACCGAGGGCAACTACGAGCAGCCCGCCGAGCGCTGGACGGGCCTCATCCGCGGCGGCTCCCGTGCCCGCGAGGAGATGCGCATCGTCGTGCGGCGGCTGCGCACCCAGGGCACTCCGGGGCACGCCGACAGTCCGCTGCAGCCGGTGAATTAGTGGCGGGGCACTAGAAATGCCGGAGCTGCCCGAGGTCGAGGCGCTCGCGCACCACCTGCGCGAGCACGCCCTCTACCGCCCGGTCGCGCGCGTCGACGTGGCCTCGATGAGCGCCGTCAAGACGTTCGCGCCGCCCGTTCAGGCGCTGCGCGGACGGGTCGTCACGGGCGCGGGCCGCTACGGGAAGTTCCTCGCCGTCGAGTTCCTCGACCGCCCCGACGACCCGCTGCACCTGATCACCCACCTGTCCCGCGCGGGCTGGCTGCGCTGGCACGACACCGCCGCCGCCACCCCGCCCAAGCCGGGCAAGGGGCCACTGGAGCTGCGGGTGCACCTCGACGAGGTCGGCGGCCCCGGCTTCGACCTCACCGAGGCGGGCACCCAGAAGCGCCTCGCCATCTACCTCGTGTCCGATCCGCAGCAGGTCCCCGGCATCGCCCGCCTGGGACCGGACGCGCTCGCCGTCACCCGCGAGGAGTTCGCCGAGTTGCTCGGCGGGCACACCGAGCGGATCAAGACGCTGATCGTCGACCAGGCGTGGCTCGCGGGCGTCGGCAACGCCTACAGCGACGAGATCCTGCACACCGCGAAGCTGTCGCCCTACGCGGTGGCCGGGCGGCTCAAGCCCGAGCAGGTCGACCTCCTCTACGACACCCTCCGCTCGGTGCTCACCGACGCCGTCGAGCGCTCGGTCGGCCAGGGCGCCGCGTCGCTGAAGGGCGAGAAGCGCTCCGGCTTGCGCGTGCACGGCCGCACCGGCCTGCCCTGCCCGGTGTGCGGCGAGACGGTGCGGGAGGTGTCGTTCGCCAACCGGTCGTTCCAGTACTGTCCGGGCTGCCAGACCGGTGGCAAACCCCTCGCCGACCGGCGGCTCTCGCGACTGGTGCGGTAGGAGCTGACGTGAAGGACCTGCTCTCGTCGCCGACAGCGCTCCTGCTGGCCATCGCGCTGGTGTTCGTCACGAGCGCGGTGGCCCTCTTCTACTTCCTGCGCAGCCGCCGCAACAGCTACGCCACCCCGCTGGAACGGGCCACGTTCGGCACGTTGCACACGGTCGCGCTCGCCGCGCCGTCGCTGCGGGAAGGGCTCTCGCCGTCGTCGGCGTCGTTCGCCCTGCCCTACCTGCGCCAGCTGCTCGACACCTGCGCGCTCACCATGACCGACAACCGCGGCAACACCCTGGCCTGGGACGGCGGCGCCGACCAGCACGAGCCCGACGTGCGTTCCCTGGCCGACCAGGTGATCACCACCGGGCGCCAGCAGATGCTGTCGCACTCCGCGATCGTCTGCGAGCGCGGCGACTGCCCGGTGCGCGGCATCGTCGTCGTCCCACTGGAGAGCGACGGCTCGATCATCGGCACGCTCGGCGCCGTCACCACCTCGACCGCGGGCCCGGTGATCCTGCGGGCCACCGCAGAAGTCGCGCGCTACGTCTCCAGCCAGCTGGAGCTCGCCGAGCTGGAGGAGGCCCGCGCCCGCCTCGACCGGGCCGAGGTGCGCGCGCTGCGGGCCCAGATCAGCCCGCACTTCGTCTACAACGCGCTCACGACGATCGCGTCGTTCATCCGCACCGATCCGGTGCGCGCCCGCGAGCTGCTCATCGAGTTCGCCGACTTCACCCGCTACTCGTTCCGCACGGCGGGCGAGTACACCACGCTGCAGGACGAGCTCAACAACATCGAGCGCTACGTCCGGCTGGAGAAGGCCCGCTTCGGCGCCCGGCTGAACATCAAGCTGCAGATCGCCCCCGAGGTGCTCTCGGTCGTGCTGCCGTTCCTCGCGCTGCAGCCGCTGGTCGAGAACGCCGTGCGGCACGGGCTCGGGAGCAAGCCCAACGGCGGCACGATCACGATCACGGCCGAGAACGCGGGCAACGAATGCGTGATCATCGTGGAGGACGACGGCGTCGGCATGGACCCGTCGCGGCTGCACGAGGACCTGGCCGACGCGCACCAGTCCGGGGCGCACGTCGGGCTGGGCAACGTCGACGACCGGATGCGCTCGACGTTCGGCGACGACTTCGGCCTGGTCGTCGACACCAACATCGGCCAGGGCATGAAGATCACGCTGCGGGTGCCGAAATTCCGGGCGGGCATACGGGTGTGAGGGCCCGTCGCTGCCACTCAGCGGAGTAGGTGCCCCTGCCCCCTGGTGGCACTGGGTAGCGTGGCGTCCGTGGATGCCTTGCGACTCCCCAACCGGCTCGCGGCCCGGCTCCCGGGCAAGCTCGGCGAGCGGGGCGACCGGCCGGTCGTCTCCCTCGTGCGCCTGCACGGGGTGATCACCGCGATGTCCGGGCCCCTGCCGCGCTCCGTGATCAACGCCGCCGCCGTCGAGAAGACGTTGGAGCGGGCGTTCGCGCCCGACGGGCTCGCCGCCGTCGCGCTGCTGGTCAACTCGCCGGGGGGATCGCCGACGCAGTCCGCGCTCGTCGCCGACCGGATCCGGCAGCTCGGCGCCGAGGCGGACGTTCCGGTGCTGGCGTTCTGCGAGGACGTCGCAGCGTCCGGCGGCTACTGGCTCGCCTGCGCGGCCGACGAGATCTACGCGCACGCCACGTCGCTGGTCGGGTCGATCGGCGTGATCAGCCAGGGCTTCGGGCTCGACGGCCTCATCGAGCGCTTCGGCGTGCAGCGGCGGCTCTACACGGCGGGCACGTCGAAGTCGCGCCTGGACCCGTTCCTCCCGGAGAAGCCCGAGGACGTGCAGTGGCTGCGCGGGCTGCAGGACGAGCTGCACGAGCTGTTCCGCGGCTGGGTGGCCGACCGGCGCGGCGACCGGCTCAAGGGCGGCGACGAGCTCTTCACCGGCGAGGTCTGGACCGGGGCGCGGGCGTTGGAGCTCGGCCTCATCGACGGCCTCGGCACCCCCCGCGCGGTGCTCACCGAGCGCTTCCCGGACGCCGAACTGGTGCCCGTCGAGGCCCGCAAACCCTTGCTCGCCCGGCTCGGTCTCGGCGCGCCTGCCGCGGCCGGCGCGGATCTTGTGCTGGGGATGGCCCAGGCGGCCGACATCCGCGCCACGTGGGCGCGGTACGGTTTGTAGCTGGGCGTGATCGGATGAACCCGAAAGGTGCGTGCCCCTGGCACTCACACGGTTTCGGCGTCACCATGGTCGCCGGTGTCGGACGTGATCGCCCCGCGGTCGCCCCGACACCGCGCACCGGACACGCAGGATGAGGAGATCGTGGACAGCAACGACAGCTCCGGCGGCCTGGTCGTCCTCGCCGTAGACGACGAGGAACCCGCGCTCGAAGAACTGGCTTTCCTGCTCAAGGAGGACCCCCGGGTCGGGGTCGTCCTGAAGGCGTCGGACGCCACCGACGCCCTGCGCATCCTCAACAGCCGTCAGGGTGTGCGCGAGGCGGCCACGGCGGGCCAGGCGGTCGGCGGGCGCGCGCTCAACCCGATGACGGGCATGCGGGTCGCCGAGCGCAGCGACATCGAGGTCGTTTTTCTCGACATCCGGATGCCGGGGCTCGACGGTCTGGAGCTCGCGAGGGTGTTCTCCTCGATGGCCGTGCCGCCGTCGGTCGTGTTCGTCACCGCGCACGACGACCGGGCCGTCGACGCCTACGAGGTCGGCGCCGTCGACTACCTCCTCAAGCCCTTGCGCTCCGAGCGGCTGGCCGCGTCGCTGGACCGGATCATCGCCAGCCGCGCCGCCGCGACCGCCGAGCCGCTGCGCGACGACGCGAACGAGGACGAGGTGATCCCCGTCGAGCTGGCGGGCACCACGAAGCTCGTGCCGCGCTCGGCCGTGCGCTACGTCGAGGCCCAGGGCGACTACGCGCGCCTGCACACCCACGAGGGCAGCCACCTCGTGCGCATCCCGCTGTCCGTGCTGGAGGACCGGTGGCGGGAGGCCGGGTTCGTGCGCATCCACCGGTCGTTCCTGGTGTCGCTGCCGCTCGTCACCGAGCTGCGGCTGTCCGGGTCGGGCTACGTCGTGCGGATCGGCAGCGGCCCCGACTGCGCCGAGCTGCCGGTGAGCCGCCGTCACACCCGCGAGCTGAAGGACCGCCTCGTGCGGGCGACGAAGCAGGCTTGGAGCCAGCGTTGACCGCGACCGAGCGGTCGAGCGGGCCGTGAGCACCGACACCGACGGCACCCCGCCGTCGGTGCCGCCCGGGTCGGCCGACGACCCGGGCGGATCGGAGACGGCTGAGTCGGGCGCGGCGTGGCTCCAGGCGGAGATCCAACGGCGGATGGCCGCCGCCCGGCAGGGATCCGGCGGGCGGCACGCCCGGCACGGCGGCCCCGACCCAGCGCCCCCGCGGCCCGAATACCGCGCCCGCCACGCCTCCGACGCTCTTTCGACCGACCCGTCGGGTGCGGCCGCCGGGCCGCGTGGCGCGGCGCCCGGGCCGGGGGACGTCGCCGGTTCCCTGCCGGGTGGCCCCTCCGGTTCGGCTGTCGCGTCGGGTGGGCCGTCCGGTTCGGTTGCCGGTCGTGGGCCGTCCGTTCGCTGTCGCGTCGGGTGGCGCCGCCGGTTCGGGCTCTGGGCCGGGCCCCGCAGGCCCCGACGTCGGCGGGAGGGTCGCGCCTGACCCCGCCGGCCCGCCCGGCACGCCCCGCGCCCCGGCGAACCCCGCCCGCTGGGGCCCTGGAGGAGCCCACCGGCCGGGCGCGGCGCTCCCCGCCCCTGCGCCCGACTCGGCTGACGCGGACGGCCCGGCCATCGCGTCCCTCGGCCCGGCCGACCCCGCGATGTCGGGCGCAGGCCCGGCCGCCGGTCCCACCGGCACCGCACGGGGCGCCGCAGGCGCGACCACGTGGATCCGCCCGGAGACCGCCGAACCCCGGGCTCCATCCGGCGGCTCACCGGCCGCCGACGTCGTCCCCCTCGCCACCCGACGCGCCCCCGAGCCTGCAGAGCCCGCGCCCCCGGCCGCCGACGACACCGGAGGCGTGCCCGACCAACCGGCCCGGGCCTCGCTCGGCACCGTCATCCCCCTCAGAGCCGCGATCGCCGGTCGAACCGGGGCGGCAGCAGCCCGGGCGCTCGCCGAAGAGGAGCGGTCCTCGGCGGGTGCACATGACACGGCGTCCCCGCCGTCTTCGTCGTCGTCCCCCTCACTGTCCCCGCCTGCGGCGGCATCGCCCGCGCCGCTCTCGTCTGCGCCAGAGGCCGCTGCTGACGTCGAGACGGAGGCCGCGGCCGGAGAGACCGCCACTCGGGAAGCCGCGGCTGAGGCGGCCGCCAAACCGGAAGCCGCCGCTGAGGTGCCTGGCACTCGGGAAGCCGCGGCTGAGGCGGCCGTCACACGGGAAACCGCCACACGGGAAACCGCCACACGGGAAACCGCCGCCGGGTCGGCCGCCGCTCGGGAACCTGCCGCTGGGACGCCCGACGCCGGGGAAGCCGCGGCTGCGGTGGCCGGCATTCGGGAACCTGCCGCTGGGACGCCCGACGCCGGGGAAGCCGCGGCTGAGGTGGCCGGCATTCGGGAACCTGCCGCTGGGACGCCCGACGCCGGCGAAGCCGCGGCCGCGGTGGCCGGCATTCGGGAACCTGCCGCTGGGACGCCCGACGCCGGGGAAGCCGCTGCTGCGGTGGCCGGCATTCGGGAACCCGCCGCTGAGGCGGCCGCCGCTCGGGAACTCGCCGCCGAGGCTTCCCGCCCCCGGGAGGCTGTCGCTGGGGAGGCTGCCGTCGGGGAAGCCGGCAGCGGAGTGACCGCCACAGGCGTGGCGCCGCCTGGAGAGGCCGCCCCCGGTGGATCGCCTCCCGCCGAAGACGCGGCCACCCGCCGTGCCGCGCGCTGGGCCGCCCCCGCTGCCGAAACCTCCACCAGCGCAACCCGGGCCAGTGAGGCCGCTAGCGACGCCTCCACCAGGTCAGCTCACGCCAGGGGTACCACCGCAGGCGGAGGCGCTGAAGCCGCAGGGCAGACCGCCGGCGCTACCGGAGACACCGCCCCCGGTGAGGGCGCGGCGGCAGACACCGCGGCCGGACGCGCGGCAGCGAGCGAAGTCGCTACCGATGGGGGCGTCCCCACAGAACGTGCCGGAGGTCCTGTCGAAGGGGTCGCGGCAGGCGAAGCCTCGGTCGCCGAGGCCGGCCCGGGGGTCGTCGCTGCCCCAGAGAGCGTCGGCGGGGAAGTGGACGAGCCGCCGAGCGCGGATGGCGAGGCCAAAGCACCGTCGACGCCTGGCGTCGACGGCGGTGCCAGCCGGCCGGCCGCCACCGGCGGCGGTGCGACGGCCGACGCGACTGCTGACGCCAAGCGGGTCGCCGACGGGGACGCGGGCCGCTCGGTCTCGGAGCGGACGGCCGCACTGCCTGTCCAGGACGGCGCCGTGGCGGCGGACCCGGCTGCAGGCGAGACCGCTCCGGACCGCACATCGGCCGCGTCGCCCGAGAGACCCGCCGCGACGGTAGCCGAGTCCGCCGTCGAGCAGACCAGGCCGAACCAGGTGCCCTCGACATGGTCGGGGTTCGGCGGGGCAGGCAACCCGTGGCCCGTTGCTGCGCCGCGCGGCCGCAGCGCCGCGGGCGTCAGCGGATTCGGCGGCCCTTCTCTTCCGGACGACCGCGCGGTCCGACCCCCACGTAGGCTCGGCGCGCAGCCCCCGCCTGGCGCGGCAGCCTCGCCCCACACCGCGGCAGGCTCCTGGCCCGACACCGCCGCGGCTGGCCACCCGACCGCCGTGCCCGGTTCCGCGGCCGCCAGCGCCGCGGCAAGCAGCGGGCCCTCAGGTAGCGCGCCCGGATCCGCCGCGCCCGTCGACACCGATGGCGTCGCCCAGGCCGCTTCACCATACGGACGGGCTGCCGACACCCGCCCGGTCGGCCCAGCGACTGCCGGCGAGTCGTCCACGCCAGGGGGTCACGCAGGCGGCGCGGCCGGCCCCGATGCGGGCCTGTGGCGGCCACCGCGGCCCGGCGACCCGCCGCCCGCCTTCCCGCCGCTGCGGCCCGCTCCACCGAGAGGCGACGCGGCCGCCCGGCTGCTCGCCGCCCCATCCGCCGTCTCGCCGACGGAGGCCATCCCGACGGTGCCCGGCATGCCCGCCAGCCCCCCGTCAGCTCCGCGGGTGGCCGACGCCGCCGACGTCAGTCGCCGTGGTGGTGCCCGCCCGGGCGGCACCCTCCACGACGATTACGACGACTACGACGATGACGACGACGGCCGCCTCTCCGACGACGACGAGCGCAACGACGACGAGCGGTACGGCGGCTACGACTACGCAGGCATCTACGGCCGCCGCAACCGGAGCTACCGCGACGACGACGACCGCGACGGCAACGCGAGCAACGGCTACAGCAGGGCCGATGCCTACCGCGGCGCCCCCGCCGTCGACCGGGCGGGCACCGACCCCGCGGTCGCCAACCGCACCACCGACCGCACCGACACGGACCCTGCCAGCACCTACCGGTCCGGCGCCTTCCGCACTGCCGCCGGCCGCACCGCCGCCGGCCGCACTGCCGCCGACCGCACTGCCGCCGACCGCACTGCCGCCGACCGCACCGCCGCCGACCGCACCGCCGCCGACCGCACTGCCGCCGACCGTGCCGCCCCCGATCGTGCCGCCGCCGATCGTGCCGCCGCCGACCGTGCCGCCGCCGACCGTGCCGCCGCCGACCGTGCCGCCGCCGACCGTGACGCCCCCGACTACGACGACGACAACTACGACGACGACAACTACGACGACGACAACTACGACGACGACCGCACCGACGACGGTCGTGACCGCTACCGCTACGACGACGACCGGGACGACTACGAGGATCCCGCCGACCGCAACGACGCCCACGGCAGTGCCGACGGCGTCATCTGGCGCGCGGCCGCGGGCTCGGCCGTCCCACCGCTACGACCCGCCGCGCGCGCGGCCGTAGCCGTCACCCCCGGCGGCGCGCCCCACGCCAGCCCGACGAGCCCCGCAGCCGCGGCGGCCGAGCGCCCGCCCCGCCAGCCCGAACCCCCGGCCACGGGCAAGCGGGTGCGGGTCGTGCTCGCCGAGCGGAAGGCCGCCGCCCGACCGGTGCGCACCGTCGTCGACCTCCAAGGCGACAGCCCCGTCGGCGAGGCCCTGCGCTCCGGCCTTATCGTCGACCAGATGCGCGTCGCACTCCGCTTCGCCCTGCTCGGCGGGCTCACGCTGGGTGTGCTGCCGTTGCTGTTCGACGTCGTGCCCCAGCTCGGCATGTTCTCGATCTTCGGCCTGCGGCTGCCGTGGCTCGTTCTCGGCATCCTCGTGTACCCGTTCCTGTGCGGTCTCGGTTGGTGGTTCACCCGCACCGCGGAACGCGTCGAGCAGGATTTCGCCGACCACATCCAAGACAACTAGCCATGACGACCACCGGCATCGTCGTCATCGCCGCCATGGTCGTGGCCGCGGTCGCGTCCGCCGTGATCGGCGCATACGGGGTGCGAGCGCGGCGGAGCACGTCGGACTTCCTCGTCGCCTCCCGCACCGTCCACCCGGCGGCCAACGCGGCGGCGATCTCGGGCGAGTACCTGTCGGCGGCGTCGTTTCTCGGGGTCGCGGGACTGATCCTGCGCGACGGCGTCGACGCGCTCTGGTACCCCGTCGGGTTCGCCGCGGGCTACCTCGCGCTGGTGTTCTTCGTCGTCGCACCGCTGCGCCGCTCCGGCGCCTACACGGTGCCCGACTTCGCCGAGGCCCGCCTGCACTCGCCCGTCCTGCGCAAGCTCTGCACGGCGATCGTCATCGCCATCGGCTGGCTCTACCTGCTGCCGCAGCTGCAGGGCGCCGGGCTCACGCTCACCACCGCCACCGGGCTGCCCTACACGCTGGGCTCGGTGGCGGCGGCCGTGGTCGTCGTCGGCACCGTGCTGGTCGGCGGCATGCGCTCGGTGACGTTCGTGCAGGCGTTCCAGTACTGGCTCAAGTTCTCGGCGCTGGTGATCCCCACCCTCATCGCGCTCGTGTACTTCTTCGGCGACCACCGCACGTTCAACCGCCCCGCCCCGCCGACCCTCACCGAGCACACCACCGTCTGGATCCACACCGACGTCGCGCTGCAGGTCAGCTCGCCCGTCACCGTCCGCGCCACCGGCCGCGTCGACGGTCGCCAAGTCCGGGACGAGAACCTCGTCTGGCAGCCCGGCCTGCACAGCGTGGCCAACGGCGCGTCGCTCGGCTTCCCGGCGGGCACGGCCACGCCGGTCGTCGCGAACGCACCCGCCGACGACGCCACGTGGCTGCTCCCCAACGCGTCCGGCGGCCCCTACAGCCTGCTCGGCACCTACTCGCTGCTGCTCGCCACGTTCCTCGGCACGATGGGTCTCCCGCACGTCCTCGCGCGCTTCTACAGCAACCCCGACGGCCGCGCCGCCCGCCGCACCGCCGTGTTCGTGCTGGCGCTGCTCGGAATCTTCTACATGGCCGTGACGGCCGTCGGCGCGATCTCCCGCCTCTACACCCCCCAGCTGCTCATCAGCGGCGAGACCGACGCCGCCGTGCTGCTCCTGCCACAGGCCGTGCTCGGCAACGGGCCGCTCGGCATCGCGCTGGGCGCGATCGTGGCCGCGGGGGCGTGGGCGACGTTCCTGGCGACGTCCTCGGGTCTCATCGTCAGCATCGCGGGCGTCATCGCCACCGACGTCATCGGCTCGGGTCGCGGTATGGCGTTCCGGTGGGCGACGGTGATCGGCGGCGCCGTGCCGCTCTTCGTCTCGCAGGTCGTCATGAAGATGGAGTTCGCGGAGGCGGTCGCGCTGGTGTTCGCGCTGGCCGCGTCGACGTTCTGCCCCCTGCTCGTGCTCGGCATCTGGTGGCGGGGCCTCACCCCGCCCGGCGCGGTGGCAGGCGTGGCCACCGGCGGCGTCATCGCGGGCACGGCGATCGCGCTGTGCCTCGGCGGCTACGACAGTCCCGGCCTGCTCGGCGTGCTCATGGATCGGCCCGCGATCGTGAGTGTGCCCGCGGCGTTCCTGGTGATGGTCGTGGTGAGCGTCGCGACCGGGCGCGGGTGCCCGGTCGCCACCGACCAGCTCCTCCTCCGGCTGCACGCCCCGGAGCGGCTCGGGCTGAGCCGCGGGGTGGAGCGGCCTACGCGAGGTCCGGCCGCCTGAAGGCGTTCCTCCTGACGGTCACCGTCGTTGTACGAAGCGTGAGCACGACCCAGTTCCGAACCCCCGGCTCGGCGTACGAACAGGCTCAGGCCAGCCCCGAGTTCCGCGCGCTGCGCAGGCGGTTGCGGCGGTTCGTGTTCCCGATGAGCGCGCTGTTCCTGGGCTGGTACCTCGCCTACGTGCTGCTCGCGTCGTACGCGAAGCCGTTCATGGCGACCAAGGTCGCGGGCAACGTCACGGTCGGGCTCGTGTTGGGCCTGCTGCAGTTCGTCAGCACCTTCGTGATCACGACCCTGTACGTGCGCTTCGCGCGCCGAGCTGTCGACCCGGCGGCGGCCGAGATCCGCGCCCGGCTGGGCCACCGGTCGTGAACGTCGTCGGGAACGTCTTCGTCAACGTCGCGATCTTCCTGACCTTCGTGGCGGTGACGCTCGTCGTCGTCTACCGGACGGCCCGCGGCAACCGCACGGCCTCGGACTACTACGCGGCGGGGCGCGCCTTCACCGGCGCGCAGAACGGCGTCGCGATCGCGGGCGACTACCTCTCCGCCGCCTCGTTCCTCGGCATCGCGGGTGCCATCGCGCTGAACGGCTACGACGGCTTCCTCTACTCGATCGGCTTCCTCGTCGCCTGGCTGGTGGCGCTGCTGCTGGTGGCCGAACTGCTGCGCAACACCGGCAAGTTCACGATCGGCGACGTCCTCGCGTTCCGGATGCGGCAGCGGCCGGTGCGGGCTGCGGCGGCGGTGTCGACGCTGGTGGTGTCGCTGTTCTACCTGCTCGCCCAGATGGCCGGTGCGGGCGGGCTGGTCGCGCTGCTGCTGCAGATCCCCGCGGACGACAAGATCGGCCAGGGCGTCGTGATCGCGGTCGTCGGGGCGCTGATGATCGTGTACGTGCTGGTCGGCGGCATGAAGGGCACGACCTACGTCCAGATCATCAAGGCGGCGCTGCTCCTGCTGGCCGCCGCGGTGCTCACGACCTGGGTGCTGGGCTACGTCGGCTTCGACGTCTCCGGGTTGCTCGGCCAGGCCGCCGCGGCCAGCGCCAAGGGCGACCAGATGCTCGCGCCGGGGCTGCAGTACCGCAACCCGGTCGACTTCGTCTCGCTCGCACTCGCGCTGGTGCTCGGCACCGCGGGCCTGCCGCACATCCTCATGCGCTTCTACACGGTGCCGACCGCGGCCGAGGCCCGCCGCTCGGTCGTGTGGGCGATCTGGCTGATCGGGCTGTTCTACCTGTTCACGCTGGTGCTGGGCTACGGCGCCGCCGCGCTGCTGCCGCCCGGCACGATCACGTCGGCCAACCAGAACAACGCCGCCCCGCTGCTGGCGTACCAGCTCGGCGGCGAGCTGATGCTGGGCCTGGTGTCGGCGATCGCGTTCGCCACGATCCTGGCCGTCGTCGCCGGGCTGACGATCACCGCGTCGGCCTCGTTCGCGCACGACGTCTACGCCACGATCCTCAAGCGGGGCCAGGCTTCCCCCCTGTCGGAGGTGCGGGTGGCCCGGCTGACGGCGCTCGCCGTCGGGATGCTCGCGGTGGCGGGCGGGATCGTGGCCAACGGGCAGAACGTGGCGTTCTTGGTGGCGCTCGCGTTCGCGGTGGCGGCGTCGGCGAACCTGCCGACGATCCTCTACTCGCTGTTCTGGCGCCGCTTCAACACCACCGGCGCGCTGTTCTCGATCTACGGCGGCTTGGCCACGTGCCTCGTGCTGATCGTGTTCTCACCCGCGGTGTCGGGCAAGCCCTCCTCCATGCTCAAGGGTGTCGACTTCCACTGGTTCCCGCTGGACAACCCGGGGATCGTCGCGATCCCGCTGTCGTTCCTGCTCGGCGCGGTGGGGACGTGGATCGGCCGCCGCCCCGTCGACGGCGGCGTCGAGGGGGCCCTGCACGCCGCGATGGAGGTGCGCGCGCTCACCGGCGCCGGCGCGGAGCCCTCCACCCCCCACGGTGAGTCCCGCGTTTCGCCACGGTGAGTCCCGCGTTTCGCCACGGTGAGTCCCGCGTTTCGCCACGCTGAGTCCCGCGTTTCCCCACGGTGAGTCAGCATTCGTGGATCGGTCTGTCGCGGTCTCGCCGACGCTGAGTCGTGCATTTCGGCACGGCGAGTGCGGGACGTGTGCTCAGCACCTTCGCAGCCGCCGGGACGGTCACCGACTCGATGCGACGAGGCGGCGGGCAACGGCGACCGCGCTGTGCGATACCGGGATCGTGTCGTGGACAAGAATGAGCACATCACTGGGGACCGCCGCGTTACCTGTGCGATGTGACGGCCGGGCATGACGTGTCGACCATGTCCGACTGCCGTGCTGAAATGCGCGACTCCCGGACCGATTGCATGACTCGTCGTGCTGAAATGCGCGACTCACCGTGGCGGAACGCGCGACTCACCCGACCGGAATGCACGACTCACCGTGCTGAAAAGGGCGACTCGCCGGGCCGAAACGCGGGACTCGCCGTGCCGAAACGCGCGACTGACTCGGACCGCGTGCCGAAACGCGCGACTCACCGTGACAAGATGCGGGGCTCGCCGTGCCGATACGCGGGACTCATCGTGGTGGTTTGCGGGACTCACCGTGGGGGCGGCTCACCGGGGTCTGACCTGCCCGCGTGCGAGGATGCGTCCATGAACGACGTCCCCGCGATCGGCGTGGCCGACCTCCCCGACGGCGCCGTGCTGCTCGACGTCCGTGAGGACGACGAGTGGACCGCGGGTCACGCGCCCGACGCCCGGCACGTGCCGATGAGCCAGCTCACCGGCAGGCTCGACGAGGTGCCACCCGCCGAGCCGCTGTACGTGATCTGCCGCTCCGGCAACCGGTCCGCGCGGGTGGTGGCGTTCCTGTCGCAGCAGGGGGTGTCGGCGGTCAACGTGGCGGGCGGCATGCAGTCGTGGGCCGCCGCCGGGCGCCCGATGGTCGCCGAGCGCGCGGGCACCACACCGGACGTCCTGTAGGTCGGGGGGCGCGGTGGAGCACTGCCCGCGTTGCGGCCGCCCGGCCGGGGCCAACGCGTTCTGCCCGCACTGCGGGCGCTACCTCGCGCCGCTCACCTGGGTCGCCACCCCGCCGCCGTCGATCGCCCCGCCGCCGCCCGCAGGCCCGTCCCGCTACACCGGACCGCCGCGCTACCGGCTCATCCCGCGCTGGGGGTTCCCGGCGCTGCCGTGGACCGCACCCGGGCCGCAGCCGCCCCCGCCGCGTGACGCGCTGACCAGCGCCCGCAGCACCCTCGGCAGCCTCATGCCCGCGCTCTGGGCCACGGCCACGGTGGCCGCGGTCGCCGCGGGCGCCGAGCTCTGGCGCTACGTGCTGCTGCTCGCCAGCCGCAACGACGCGCTCCCGGCGGGCCTGGTGGCGGCGTCGGACGCGCTGGTGATGTCGGCGGGCACGGTCGCGCCGATCCTCGGGGTCCTCGCCGGGCTCCTGCTGGTCATCTGGAGCGTGCGCACCTCCCGGGCCGCGGGGGCGTTCGCCGGGGTGACGCCCGCCCGCTCGGCCCGGATGATCGTCGCGGGCTGGGTGGTGCCCGTGGCCAACCTGTCGGTGCCCGGGTCGGTGCTCGCCGAGATCGAGCACGCCGCGCTGGCCCGGCCGCCGGGGGAGCGGCCCCGGCCGTCGCTCCTCCTCACCGCTTGGTGGACGCTGTGGGTGGCGGACCTGGTGCTCTTCGTGATCGTCGCGCTCTGGTCGCTGCGCACCAGCGTCCAGGCGCAGGCCGACGGGGTGGTCCTGCACGCCGTGCTCGACCTCCTCGCCGCCACCACCGCGGGGGTCACCGCCGTGCTCGCCGTGCGCCTCACCCGGCTGCTCACCCCGAGCAGCGGCACACACCGCGAGGTCCTCGTCGCCGTCCGATGAGCGATCGGTACCGTGCGGCCCACCATGGCGAAGAAAACGAAACCCGCCACCCCTGCGGGCGAGAACCCCCGCCGCCCCTGCCCGTGCGGCTCCGGCAAGCGCTGGAAGGCCTGCCACGGCGCGGGCGACGACGTGATCGTGACCCGCCCGTTCGCAGGGCTGGCCGCCGAGTGCGACCTGGTCGCGCTGCGCGAGCTCCTGCCCTCCGCGACCGCCCCGCTGCCCCTGGCCGAGCCCCTCGACGTGCCGGTGACGGTCGCGTCCGTGCTGCCCGGCGCATGCGCCGCGCTCGTGCGCCCGGATGGGGAGATCTGGCTCGGCATGCAGGTGCAGACGCGTTCCGGCGACCTGTCGGTCGACCTCGCCCGCGCCTTGTCCTGGGCGCGGGCGGCGGCGCCGGGGTCGTCGCTGCCGGTCGTCGGGCCGGGCACCGGTGAGCTCGCGCGGCTGCAGGACGTGCTCGATCCGGACGCCACGCTCGACGTCACCGTGCACCGCGACTTCGCATGGTGGCTCGTCCCCGACGGCGGTGAGCCGAGCCCCGAGGTGGCCGCCACGCTCGAGCGGGCCAACAAGGTCGTGATGCCCACCGAGCCGGTCGGCGAGCGGGGGGCCTATTGGGTCGACACCGGCACCAAGGCGCACCTGCGCTGGGTGCGCCCCGAGCCGGAGGATGCGCTGGTCGTGGCGCTGGCCCGGCTGCACGCTCGCGGCGAGCTCACGCTGGGCCCGGACGACAGCACCGACAGCCGCTACGCCGGGTCGTTCCGGGCGCACGGCCTGCTCGTGCCGGTGTGGGACCTCGACCGCGAGCTGCACGCCAAGGAGTGGGCCGCGCCCGTCGCGGAGTTCGCCGCCCGTCTGGACGCGGCGCTCGGGGAGACGGGGCCGCTCACCGACGCCGAGCGCCGCGCCCGCGACGCCCTCGCGGGCAAGCAGGTCACCCTGCGCTGAGCAGGCTCAGGCCAGCCCGGCCGGTGTGACCAGGCGCACTCTTTGGTTACTTGGCAGTCACTTACGCTCGGCCGCATGGGACTCCTTGACGACAAGGTCGTGATCGTTACCGGCGCAGGTCGCGGCATTGGCCGCGGGGAGGCGCTCGAATGTGCGGAGCAAGGCGCCGCAGTGGTGGTCGCGGAGTACGACCACGATACGGGTGAAGAGGTCGCGAGGGAGATCGTCGCGGCCGGGGGCCGGGCCGTCGCCGTCGGCGGGGACGTGACCCACACAGACGTCGCCGACGACCTCATCTTCACGGCCATCGAAGAGTTCGGCGGCCTGGACGCCGTGGTCAACAACGCGGGCATCATCCGCGATCGGACGATCACCAAGATGTCCGATGAGGACTGGGACGACGTGGTCCGCGTCCACCTCCGGGGGCACTTCGTGCCCACCCGCGCGGCGGTGCGGTACTGGCGCGAGACGAAGCGCCCCGGACACATCGTCTGCACCGCGTCCACGTCGGGTCTGCTGGGCAACTTCGGTCAGACCAACTACGGCGCCGCGAAGGCGGGCATCGCCGCGTTCTCCACGATCGTCGCCATGGAAGGGGCGCGCAACGGGATCACCTGCAACGCGATCGCGCCCGCCGCGCTCACCCGCATGACGCTCGACCTCATGCCGCAGGAGCTCAAGGACGAGCGCCAGCGGCGCATCGACGCGGGCGAGTTCGACTTCTTCGCGCCGGAGAACGTCGCGCCGCTCGTCGCGTTCCTCTGCTCGGACGCGGCCGCGCACATCAGCGGCAAGGTGTTCGGCGTGCAGGGTGACAGCATCGAGATCTACCAGCCGTTCACCTCGGTCGCCGAGATCACGGCGGGCGGCAGGCGCTGGGAGCCCAAGGACATCCCCGGCCGCATCGACGAGCTGTTCACCGCCGCGCACGTCCAGCCCGGCGCGGAGAACATGATGGCGAGGATGCGCCACCAGATCATCTGACCCACCCGTGAGCGGAAACGAGTGCCAGAGCACTCGTTTCCGCTCACGGCAGCCAGCTGACCGTGCCGCGCAGCAGCCCGTAGCCGACGAAGGCCACCACGTCGATGAGGGTGTGCGCGCCCACCAAGCTCCACAGCCTGCCCTGGCGCTGCCACACCCGGCCGAACACGCAGCCCATCAGGAGGTTGCCCACGAAGCCGCCCAGCCCCTGGTAGAGGTGGTAGCTCCCGCGCAGGACGGCCGCCGCCACCAGCGACCGGTTCTCCGACCAGCCAAGCTGCCGCAGCCGGGTGAGCAGCCAGCCGATCATGACCACTTCTTCGGCCCACGCGTTCGCCGCGGCCGCCGCCACCAGGACGGGCATGCGCCACCAGGTGTCGGTGAGCGTGGTCGGCGCGACGGTCACGCTCACCCCGAGCGCGTGCGCCACCAGGTAGAGGCCCAGCCCGGGGATCCCGATCAGCGCGGCCAGCCCCACGGCGCCCAGCGCGTCGCGGCCCGGACGACTGCCGTCCAGCCCGATCGTCCGCAACGCGACGCCGGAGCGCAGCAGCAGGTACGCCGCCAGCGCACCCCACCCGGCCAGCTGCAGCACGCCGACCAGTTGGAACGCGAGGTCCACGAGGCTCAGCTCGGCGGCGGGGGCGTTGAGCGCGACCTGCTGCTGGTTGAGCGGCGTCGTCTGCAGCAGCGCGTTGAGCAGCGACAACGCGCTGCGGAGCGCGGAGAGGCCGAGCGTGACCGTCAGCACGACGAGAATCTCGGTGCCGACGAGCCTGCGCGCCCCCGGGTCGGTGATCACCGGGGTGGGCGGGCGGGGCGGCGCCAGCCAGCCCGCGAGCGGCCGGGACATGATCGGACGTTACCGCGCGGCGTACCCTGGCCGGGTGCTCCGGCTGCTCTTCTCTCCGCGCTGGATCATGTGGCATCTGCTCACCCTCGGCGCGATGGTCACGTGCGGCCTGCTGTCGGCGTGGCAGTGGGGGCGGGCCGAGTCGGCCACCGGCAGCCTGCTCAACATCGGCTACGGGCTGCAGTGGCCGCTCTTCGCCGTGTTCTTCGGCGTCATGTGGTTCCGGATGCTGCGCCTGGAGGTCCGGCGCCTGGACGGCGAGCAGCCCGAGGTCGCGCCGCCGCCCGCCGTGCCCACGCCGCCCGAGCCCGAAGGCCCTTCGCCGTTCACCCCTCGGCCCGCCGGGGTCGAACCGATCACCGACGAGACCGATCCCGAGCTCGCGGCGTACAACCGCATGTTGGCCGCATTGGCCGAGCAGGATCGGACCCGCGAGAACAGGACCCGCTGAGTGAGCACCGAGACCTACCTCCGCGCCTACCGGGTCGCCGCCTGGGTCACCGGGATCGGGCTCGTGATCCTGGTGTTCGTGGCGATGCCGCTCAAGTACTTCTTCGGCCACCCGCTGCTCGTCTCGATCGTCGGCATGGCCCACGGCTTCCTCTACATGGCCTACATCGTGGTCACGCTGCTGCTGGCCGAGCGCTGCCGCTGGCGTCCCATCGACGCCCTGGTGATCCTCGCGTGCGGCACGATCCCGCTGGCCTCGTTCTTCGCCGAGCGCCGCGTGACGGCCCGGGTCCGCGAACACCGGTCCCCGTTCGCCGCTACCGGTTGACGCGTACGAGCACTCGTGTGCGCGCGCACGGCGACGCCGCCGTCGCGAGGCGCTGACCATCCGCGACCACATGCTCGGCCGCGTCGCAGCCCGGTAGGCGCGGCCGTGATCGCCGAGTTCGGTGCGCCGGGTGCGTCTGCGCACCTCCCGCACCGAACCGGGCGATCATGCGGGGTGGGCCCGCGACGAGTGGAGATCTTCCCGGGCGCTCATCTTGTCGGTCAGCGCGACGCACAGGTCCGCGGGCGTCGTGACGTCGCGACCCCACGCCAGCCGGACGTCGTGGTCGCCCCGCGGGGTCTCGACGCGCAGCCGGAAGCCGCAGCGGTCGACGCCCAGCGGCCGCGCAGGCGCGTCCCGCAACGACGGCGGCAGGTACCGGGCCAGCGCGCGGAACACCTCCGGGTGCTCGTCGTCCAGGTGGGCGAGCCAGGACGTCTCGAACCGGCAGAACGGGTCGGGCCGCGCCGCCGCCAGCTCGACCGGCGAGAGCGGGGCGGTCCCGTCGCCGTCGGAGAAGACGATCGAGCCGGGGCGCAGCAGCAGCACCGTCAGGCCGTGGCCGACGTCGAGCAGCGCCGGGTCCGGCCGCACGTCGGCCACCCGCGCGGCCCAGCGGCGGGCCGTCGTCGCCTCCGGCCTGCTGAGCGCTCCGATCACCCACAGCAGCCCGCGCACCCGCTCGCGCAGCGGCACCGGCGCCGGGTCGGCCAGCTCCAGCATCGCGCTGGTGCTCACCTCGGACCTCGCGAACGCCTCGGCCGCCGTCGACGGCGGGGCGGCGGGGCCGACCTCGGCGAGCACCGGGTCGTCGTCGGGCACGAGCAGCACGGCCGAGCCGTTGGCCCACACGTGGTGCACGGCCGGGCGGGTCACGGGCGAGCGCACGCCGAGCAGCGACGCGGTGCCACCCCGCGCGACCAGGCTGCGCGCGCGTTCGGCCGCGGACGGGGCAGGGGGACGGCGCAGGCGGGTCGGGCCCACGGGCTCACCTCCAACTAAGGTGAGGCTAACTTAACGAGCACGGGCCGGGGGTGTCCAGCAGCCCGCCGGAAGCGACCCGTTAGCGTCAGGTCCGTGACAACGGCGAGCGGCGCGGACCCGTGGGCCATCCCACCCCTGTTCGCCCAGCTCGTCGACGACACGAGCCTGCTGCGGCCGAAGGCGTCCGCACCCGACGTCGACGTGGTCGTGGCGCGCTACCTGGCCGCCCGCGACGGTCGTCACGGCGGCGTCGTCGGCCAGCTCGTCTGCCCCGTGTCGCGGCTGCCCACGCTGGTCGCGGAGCTGGCCCGCGCGGCGCCGACCCGCCCCATCGACCTTTCGCTGGTCGTCGACACCGGCCTCGGCGCCGTCCCGAAGGCCCTGTCCACGGTGTTCTCCCGCGCAGGCCTGCTCACCCCGCGCACGGTCGAGACCGCGGCGCCGCCCGACGTCGACGCGATGTGGCTCGACCGGGTGTCGGAGTTCGTGCCGGAGGACGTCGTCGCGGTCGTCGAGCCGCGCCGTCCGCACACCGAGGACACCGGTGGCACCACGGCCTGGCTGGCCGCGGTCCGCCGGGTCGCCGAGCACGGTTGCGCGCCCAAGCTGCGCTGCGGCGGCCCGCGGGCGTCCGACGTGCCTGGCAGCGCGGACGTCGAGGAGTTCGTGCGGGTCGCCGTCGAGACCGGGCGGCCGTTCACCGTGCTGGGGCTGCGCGAGGTCGTGCACACCCAGGAGCGGCACGGGATCCTCAACCTGCTGCTGGCCGTGGCGCGGGCGCTGGCGGGCGAGGACGTGCACGGCGCACTGGAGATGACCGACGGCAAGTCGCTCGCCGTCGCGGTCACGGGCCTGTCGGAACGGGCGGTGAAGGGCGTGCGGGGGCTGGTGTCGCGCTGCGGCGTCGACCTCGACCCGTTGCCCACCGACCAGCTGGCCGCGCTGGGGCTGCTGGCATGACCCGGGGTCGTGAGTGGAAAAAGTTGCTATGACCACTGTCTCCACTCACCAGCGCATCGGCTTCCTCGGGCCCTACGCCACGTTCGCCGAGCAGGCGCTGCGCACCTTGCCCGAGGCGGCGGCCGCCGAGCTCATCCCGTGCGCGGGCAGCCCGGCCGTGCTGGCCGCGGTGCGGGCGGGCACGGTCGACGCCGGGTTCGTGCCGATCGAGAACACCGTCGAAGGCGCGGTGCCCGCGGTGCTGGACGGGCTGGTCGACGACCCGCCGCTGGTGATCGTCCGCGAGGCGGTGCTGGCCGTGCAGTTCGACCTCATGGTCCGGCCGGGCACCCGGCCCCCCGACATCCGCCGGGTCGCGTCGCACTCGCACGGCATCGCCCAGACCCGCGGCTGGATCGCCGAGCACCTCCCGGACGCCGAGGTGCTGCTGGCCACGTCCACCTCCGAGGCCGCGGCCCAGGTGGCGCGCGGCGAGCTGGACGCCGCCGTCGCCTCGCCGCTGGCCGCGCAGCAGCACGGGCTCGAGGTGCTCGCCGCCGACGTCGCGGACAACGCGGGCGCCGTCACCCGCTTCGCCCTGCTCCGCCGCCCGGGGCCGGTGCCCGCGCCGACCGGCGACGACCGCACCACGCTCGCCGCCACCACCCAGAACCGCCCCGGCTCGCTGCTGGGGCTGCTCACCGAGCTCGCGGTGCGCGGCATCGACCTCACCCGCATCGAGTCGCGTCCGATCAAAGACCGGCACGCCGAGTACTGGTTCCACCTCGACTGCCTCGGCCACGTCGCCGAGCCCGCGATGGGCGAGGCACTGGCCGCGCTGCACCGCCGCTGCGACCGCGTGCGGTTCCTCGGCTCCTACCCGCGCGCGGCGAACGGGCGGGCCTGCGGCGAGCCGGGCACCCCGGTGATCGGGCCCTCGGACGCAGGCGGGTTCGCCGCGGCGCAGCGCTGGTTGGAGGGCCTGCGCGCCGGGGCCACGGCGTGACCGCGCACCGGCTCATCTTCGCCCGCCACGCCCGCACCGCCGCCAACGTCGCCAAGGCCCTCGACTCGAAGCCGCCCGGCATGCCGCTCGACGACGTCGGCCACGCGCAGGCCGCCGCGTTGGCCCGGCGGCTGACGGCCGAGCCCGTCACCGCCGTCTACGCCTCGCGGGCCCTGCGCGCCCAGCAGACGGCGGCACCGGTCGCCGCCGCGCACGGCCTGCCCGTCGTCGCGCTGGAGGGCGTCCACGAGGTCTCGTGCGGTGACCTGGAGGGCAATACCGACGCCGTGTCCCGCGCCCGGTTCGCCGAGGTCTACCAGGGCTGGCTGCGCGGCGAGCTGGACGCGCGCCTGCCCGGCGGCGACTCGGCGCTCGACCTGCGCGCCCGCTTCCTCCCCGCCGTCGAGTCCGTGCTGGCGGGCGGCACGCTCGTCATCGTCAGCCACGGGGCCGCGATTCCCCTGGCCGTCGGGGCCATGCTCGGCGAGCACACCATGACCCGACGGGTCGCCAACACCGGCGTGGTGATCGTGGCAGGCGTGCCCGGCGACTGGGCGTTGGAGCACTGGGACGCGGCCGAGCCGGACGACGGCGACATCACCGTCGACATGATCGGCAACGCGGCCGAGCCGCGCCCCTAGCCCCAGCCGAGGTCGTGCAGGGTGTCCTCGTCGATGCCGAAGTGGTGCGCGATCTCGTGGACGACGGTCACCGCGACCTCGTGCACCACCTCGTCGCGGTCCGCGCAGATGTCGACGATCGCGTCCTGGTAGATCGTGATCCGGTCGGGGAGCACCCCGCCGTAGTCGCTGGTCCGCTCGGTGAGCGCAACCCCCTCGTACAGCCCCAACAACTCCGGGTCCGCGGGGTTGCGCCCCTCGACGAGCACGACGACGTTGTCCATCGCCGCCAGCAGGTCGGGCGGGACCGTGTCGAGCGCGTCCGCGACGAGGCCCTCGAACTCCCGTCGCGTGAGGCGCATCAATAGGCGGAGTCGACGGGGGCGGGGGCGGGGGGCAGCAGGCCGGACGGCACCGGCAGCAGCGGCGACGGAGGCGGCGGCGGGGACGACGGCGGCGAGGGCGTCGTCGTCTCGTCGGCGGCCGGGTCGGCGGGGGCCGAGCGCGAAGGTGGCGCCTCTTTCGTCGTGGTCACGTCCGCACTCGAGGCGGGCGCTCCGGACGTCGGGCTGTCCGACCGGGACGGGGCGGGCTGGTCGGCGACCGTGACCGCGCCCTTGACCGAGCCGGTGACCGGCGCGAACCCGCTGCGGTCGGGGAGCAGCGCGGCCAGGTTGCAGTTGACCTTCCGCGAGCCGGCCTTCCAGGAGTCGTCGGTGACGTTGTCCCAGTAGACGGTCAGCTTCTTGTCGGTGATCACCTGATCGCCGCCCGCGTAGTCGCCCGCGATCTTCGCGCACGTCGGCTGCAGGAAGGCGTCCTGGTCGGCGACCGCGGGGAACGCGCCGTTCCACTTCTGTCCGAGGTCGACGACGCCGACGGTCTCGACGGCGTGCGGGCCGCCGCAGTCGGTGGGGTCGCCGACGCCGCGCCCGTCGATGGCCAGGCAGGTGCCGGGCTGCTGGACGTCGGACTGGTCGCTGTCGGCGACCTTGCCGTTCATCGGGAAGAACGTGCCCGACTGCGAGCTGCGCTGCAGGCCGCACCGCAGCTCGCGGTCGCCCTCGCTCCACTTCGCCGCCGACGGCTTCAACGCCCCGATGCGGTACCGCCCGTCCGGGTCGAGCCTGCCCTTGAGGTACGCGGTGACGATCGGGTCGCAGCGCTCCTTGACCAGCTGGCGCCACTGCTGGTCGTTGGGCAACGTGGGCTGGTCGGTGAGCCGGACCGAGCCCGCCTGCTCGAACAGGTGGGCCTGGCCGCAGTCGACGACCGCGGCGTCGGCCGCGTCGGTCCGCGACCAGTTCAGGCAGGTGCCCGGCTGCGACGGCGGCGCGGGCACCTCGACGACGCGGTGCCGGTCCGGCCGGGCCGGGGAGCGCGGCGATCGTGCCGAGCACGGGCACGGTGGCGCCCGCGAACGTGTCCAGGGTGGCCACGGCGAACATCGTGAGCGCGCCCGACCAGCACGCCGTACACCAGCCGTCGGTACGGCAGCGTGGCGCGATCCGGGGTCCTCGGCGCTGGGGGAGCGGGCCGTGGAGCGAGGAGGGTGCGTTCCATGACAGCCGTCATCATGCCGTGATCTCGGTCGGGCGCCGCGCAGCGGGGCGGTGTGGCGCGACCATCGGTCGCCGTTGTGCTGCGAGCGCGCCGGTGCCGTCCGAAGATCGGACGAACGGTACGGTGCGCGAAAATCCTCGAGCGGGGGTGGACATGGCCGGGGACGAGCGGGACGACGAACGGCCCGCGGCGCCGCCGCAGGGCAGCATGCGCTTCCAGGACGAGACCACGCGCCCCCGGGAGCCCACGCTCGCCGAGCGCAAGGCCCGTGAGCAGGCCGAACGCCGTCAGCGGGAGGCCGCCGAGCAGGCCGAGGCGGACGCCCAGCGGTCGCGCACGCGCCGCAAGCGGATCCTGATCGGGGCCGGGGCGACGGTCGGGCTCGTCGCCGTCATCGCGATCGGCTACGCGATCGCCCAGCCCGACGAGGAAGTCACCGCGCACTGCGTGGACGACAGCGGCGTGGTCGTCGACGACGCCAACTGCGTCACCCCCGCCGCGTCGAACTCGCACTACTACGGCGGCGGCTTCGTCCCGATCTTCATCGGGGCCGGCGGGCGGCAGTACCACTACAACTACGGCGGCAGCGGGTCCGTCGGGCAGCCCGTCTCCGGCGGTACGACGACCGTGCCGCGCGACTCCACGCACGTCACCACCGCGTCCGGGAAGACGGTCTCGGGCGGTGGCTCGGTGTCGTCGGGGGGGTCTACCGGGTCGTCGAGCGGCACGGTCTCGCGCGGCGGGCTCGGCTCGTCGTCGAGCGGATCGAGCAGCGGTTCGTAGATGGAACGCCACCGGGGGGAGCCGCGGCCGGGCTGGGAGAAGATCGTCGAGGGCCAGGGGATGGTGTACGGCATCCCGGGCCGCGGGCGGGGCGGGGCGCCGCGCCCGTACTGGGACGAGTCGGTGCACTACACGTTCTCGATGGACGAGGTGCTGTCGCTGGAAGCCGACGTCGAGGTCGTGCACGCGATGTGCCTGGAGGCCGTCGAGCACGTCGTCACCGCGGAGCGGTTCCGCGACTTCGCCATCCCCGAATACGCCTGGGAGGCCGTCGCGGCGTCCTGGCGGCGCAGCGACCCGCACGTCTACGGCCGCTTCGACCTGCGCTACGACGGCGGCGGTCCGGCCAAGCTGCTGGAGTACAACGCCGACACGCCCACCACGCTGTTGGAGGCCTCGATCCTGCAGTGGCACTGGCTGCAGGACACGCACGAGGGCGACGACCAGTGGAACTCGCTGCACGAGAAGCTCGTCGAGCGGTGGGGCGAGATCCGCACGACGTTGCCGGGCGACGACGTCTACTTCACCTGGTCGCGCGGGGACCCCACCGGCGAGGACCACGTCACGGTCGGCTACCTGCAGGAGACGGCGGCCGAGGCGGGGCTGTCGACGGTCGGGCTGTCGATCGAGGACGTGGGCTGGGACTCCTCCCTGGAGCGCTTCGTCGACCTCGAAGAGCACTTCATGGGCTGCGTGTTCAAGCTCTACCCGTGGGAGTGGGTGCTCACCGACGACTTCGGCAAGCACGTGCTCTCCTCGCTGCCCGAGACGCTGTGGCTGGAGCCGCTGTGGAAGGCGGTGCTGTCCAACAAGGCGCTGCTGGCCGTGCTGTGGGAGATGTACCCCGGCCACCCCAACCTGCTGCCCGCCTACCTCGACCAGCCCGGGATGCTCACCGAGTACGTCCGCAAGCCGCGGCTCGGGCGGGAGGGCGCCAACATCGCGATCGTCTCGCCGGGATCGGAGACCCAGACCGGCGGCGTGTACGGCGAGGAGGGCTACGTCTACCAGCTCTTCGCGCCGCTGCCGGAGTTCGACGGCTACCGGCCCGCGCTGGGCGCGTGGATCGTCGGTGACACCTCGGCGGGCCTCGGCATCCGCGAGACCGTCGGGCTCGTCACCGACGACGGCGCGGCCTTCGTTCCCCACCGCATCCCCTCCGGAGGCACCCCGTGAACCTTGCTTTGGACGGCGCCGTGATCGGCACCGGCATCGGCGCGATCCTGCTGTACGCCGTGCTCGGGGTGCTGCTCATGCTGCTGGGCTTCTTCGCCGTCGACCTCACGACGCCCGGCCCGCTGAACCGGCAGGTCCGGGCGGGCGCGCCGAACGCCGTGCTCGTCACGGCGGCGGGCATGGTGGGGATCGCGTTCATCGTGGTCGTGTCGATCTACTCGTCGACCGGCGCCCTGCTGGACGGGCTGCTCACCACGCTGATCTTCGGCGTCGTCGGGGTGGTGGCGCAGGTTCTCGGGGCTCGGCTGATGGAGTGGGTGACGGGCATCGACATGGGCGCGATGCTGGCCGCCGAGACCGTCCGCGCCCAGGCCTGGCTGGTCGGGGCCGTGCACGTCGCACTCGGGCTGGTGGTGGCGGTGGCGATCCTCTGACGGTGAGTCCCGCGTTTCGCCACGGTGAGTCGCGCATCGATGACCGCGCCGGGTGAGTCGCCCATTTCGCCACGGTGAGTCGCGCGAACGCGCCGCCGGTGAGTCGCGCGAACCGCCCCGGGTGAGTCGCCCATTTCGCCACGGTGAGTCGCGCGGTTTGGCACGGTGAGTCCCGCAAACCGCTCTGGCGCGTCGGGTGCCCCGCGCGGGTGGGTCGCGCGAACCGCCCCGGCGAGTTGGGCGATTCGTCACGGCCGGCCGTCGGCGTGCGGCTGACTCACGTCCGCGGACGTAGGCTGAGGGCGTGCGGCCCCCGCTTCTCGTCGCCACCGATGTCGACGGGACGTTGCTCGACCCGGCCGACCGGGTGACCCCCCGCACGCTGGCGGTGCTGGGCCGGGTCGCCGCAGCCGGGGTCGAGCTCGTGCTGGTCACCGGGCGTCCGCCGCGCTGGATACCGCCCATCGTGGCGCAGGTGCAGGTGGCCCAGTTCGCCGTGTGCGCCAACGGCGCGGTCGTCTACGACGCCGCCGCCGAACGGGTCGTTTCGGCCCGCACGCTCGACGCGGCCACGCTGGCCGACCTCGCCGCCGCCGTGTCCGCGGTGCTTCCCCTCGCGGGTCTGGCGGTCGAGCGCGTCCATCCCGTGCCGTCGTTCGTGGCCGAGCCGCACTACCGGCACGCCTGGGTGGGCAGCGACCACGAGATCTGCTCGCGGGCCGAGGTGGTCGCACGGCCCGCCGTGAAATTGCTGGTCCGCGATCCGCGGCTGCACAGCGAGGAGATCGTCGCGGCGTTGACCCCGGCCGTCGGATCGGCCGTCGACCTCACGTTCTCCCACCCCGGCGGCCTCGTGGAGATCTCCGCGCCCGGCGTGACGAAGGCGGCCGGGCTCGCGGAGGTTGCGACGGCCGCGGGCGTTGAGGCGGCCGACATCGTCGCATTCGGCGACATGCCGAACGACCTGGAGATGCTGCGCTGGGCAGGCCACGGCGTCGCGATGGGCAACGCGCATCCTGCGCTGAAGGAGGTCGCCGACGAGGTGACCGCCACCAACGCCGAGGACGGCCTCGCGCTCGTCCTCGAACGATGGTTCTGACCCGATGGAGCGGCCATGACCCCGGACGACGAGACGTTCCTGCGCCGCGCGATCGCGCTGGCCCGCGCGTCGCGGGAGGCGGGGCAGGCACCGTACGGGTCGCTGCTGGTCGGGCCGGACGGTCGGGTGCTCGCCGAGGACCACAACACCGTCCTGGCCGACGCCGACATCGCCGCCCATCCCGAGCAGAAGCTGGCCCGCTGGGCCGCGCACAATCTCGATCACGCCACCGCGGCCGCGACCACCATGTACACGAGCTGCCAGCCGTGCCCCATGTGCACCGGCGCCGTCGACCGCAGTGGCCTGGGCCGGGTGGTCTACGCGTTGTCGGCTCGGCAATTCGCCGAGCGCTACCCCGATTCGGTCGCCCCGTCCGTGCCGCAGGATGGCCCCGCGCTGTTCGACGAGGCCGTGGCCGTCCTCGATGGCTACGAGCACTGACCGCGTCCCCTGTTGGCGCGCTCCGCCGTGTTGCGATCCGAGACTCGCTTCGCCCGAAACGCAGACTCGCCGTGTCGAGGTGCGCGACTCACCGGGGCGGAAACGCAGACTCGCCGTGTTTAGGTGCGCGACTCACCGGGGCGGAAGCGCAGACTCGCCGTGTTGAGGTGCGCGACTCACCGTGCTGAAACGGGGGACTCACCGGGGCGGGAGCCCGACTCGTTCGGCGGGCGTGGCGCCGCGTCGGCCCGGCGATCGGCCCGCGCGTAGCATCGGGAGCCGTCCGCTGCACCCGATCGGCCCTTGCGCCGGCACTGGAGGCCCCTGCCCGTGGCCGAGCTCGTCGACCAGCGCGTCCCCCCGGCCGCGAGCGCTACGGCCGTGTCCGCCGCGCCGCCCGCCGGTGACGTCCCGCCGCCGTCGGCCGAGATCCGGGTGCTCGCGGGCCTGCAGCGGCGGGTGCGCGGCCGCGCGGTGGGCGTCGCGCGGGGCATGTCGTTCTTCGGCGAGCACGCGGGCGGCTGGCTCGCGCTCGGCGCCCTGGGGGCTGTCCTCGACCGTGCGCGCCGCCGCGAGTGGCTCACCGCGGCGGCCGGGGTCGCGCTCGCGCACGGGTCGTCGATCGGGGTCAAGCGGGTCGTGCGCCGCACCCGTCCGGAGCACCCGAGCGTCGAGGTCCGCGTCGGCACCCCGAGCAGGCTCTCGTTCCCCTCCGCGCACGCCACCTCCACCACCGCCGCGGCCGTGCTCTACGGCCGCCTGCTGCGCCGCCCCCTCGTGCCCGTGCTCGTGCCCCCGATGGCGCTCTCACGGCTCGTGCTCGGCGTGCACTACCCCAGCGACGTCGTCGCGGGCTCCGCGCTGGGCGCCGTCGTCGCGCTCGCGGTGCGCCGCGCGACGCGACGCCGCCCGACCTCCGAGGGACGCCGATGACCAGCACCGACCTCCCCGCTTCCGAGCCGACCACGCCCGAGGCGACCCCGGCCCAGCCGGCCAAGCGCACCCCGCTCACCGTCGTCCGCGGCGTGCTCAAGACGATGCGGCCCAAGCAGTGGGTCAAGAACATCCTGGTGCTCGCCGCGCCGTTCGCGGGCGGGGTGCTGTTCAGCGGCGGGATGGCGCTGCACCTGGTCGTGGCGTTCGTGGCGTTCTCGCTCGCCGCGTCGGGCATCTACCTCGTCAACGACGCCAACGACGTCGCCGCCGACCGCGCCCACCCCACCAAGCGCCGCCGCCCCGTCGCCGCCGGTGTCGTGCCGGTCCGGCTGGCGTTCGCGGTGGCCGTGGTGCTGCTCGCGGCCGCGGTGGCGATCAGCGTGCTCGCGAGCTGGCAGCTCACGGCCGTGGTGGGCGTCTACGTCGCGGTGCAGCTGTCCTACTGCTTCTGGCTCAAGCACCAGCCCGTGCTCGACATCTGCATCGTCGCCTCGGGCTTCCTGCTCCGCGCGGTGGCGGGCGGCGCGGCCACCGGGATCCCGCTCTCCCAGTGGTTCCTGCTCAGCGCCGGGTTCGGGTCGCTGTTCATGGTGGCGGGCAAGCGCTACGCCGAGATCATCCTCGCCGAGCGCACCGGCGCGAAGATCCGCAAGTCGCTGGAGAGCTACTCGGGGTCCTACCTGCGGTTCGTCTGGGCGCTTTCGGCCACCGTGCTGATCATGACGTACAGCCTGTGGGCCTTCCAGATCCGCGAGGCGCACCACAACACGGTGTGGTCGGCGATCTCCATCGTGCCGTTCGTGGTGGCGGTGCTGCGCTACGCCGTCGACGTCGACTCGGGCAACGGCGGCGAGCCCGAGGAGATCGCGCTCGGCGACCGGGTGCTGCAGGTGCTCGCGATCGCGTGGGTCGCCACGCTCACGTTCGCGGTCTACGTCTGATGAGCACGGCGGTCGCCCGCCGCCCGCTCCGCGTCACCGGCCTCGGCCTCACCGTCGGGGTTGCCGTCGCCGCGACGGCCGTGTTCCTGCTGGCCAGCCAGGCGTTGATCGACGATGCGTACATCACCATGGCGTACGCCCGCAACCTCGCCTTCCACCTGCACTGGGGCATGATCGCGGACGAGACGGCCAACAGCGCCACCTCGCCGCTCAACGTCGTCGCGCTCGGGGCGATCACGACCGTCGTGCGCGACGCGGTGGTGGCCGTGGGCGTGTTGTTCGTGGTCGCCGCGGTGCTGGCCGCCCGGTGGCTCGCCGACCTCGCCGCCGACACGGGCCTGCCGCGGCTGCTGCCGGTCGTCGCGGTGGGATCGTTGCTGGTCAACCCGCTGCTGCTGTCGACGGTCGGGCTGGAGCCCTACCTCACCGCCGCGCTCTTCGCGGGCCTCCTGCGCTATGGGGTGGCGCGGCGTCCGATCGCGTTCGGCGTGGTCGCGGGGCTCACCGTGCTGGCGCGGCCGGACACCGCCGTCGTCGTGATCGTGGTCGCGCTGGTGCTGCGACCGGGGTGGGCGCGGGCGATCGGGGCCGTGCTCGCGGTCACCCTGCCTTGGTACGTGTTCAGCTGGTTCGTGCTCGGCTCGGCGCTGCCGGACACGTTGGTGATGAAGGTCGGCGACTCCTGGTCGGCCTACGGGTTCTGGAACGGGCCGCTGCTCTACCTCGCGGTCTACCCGGCGGCGACGGTGCTGGCGTTCCTGCCGGTGCTCGCAGGCCTTGCGGCGCTCGTCGTGGTGCTGGCCGCCCGGATGCGCGCGCCGTGGCAGCGCGCCGCCGCGGCCGCCGGGCTGGGCGCGGTCGGCCACTACGGCGCCTACTGCCTGCTGCACACCGCGCCCTACCACTGGTACTACGCGCCGTTGATCATCGGGACGACGCTCTGCGCGGCGATCGTCGCCGTCCGCACGCGGTGGGCCGTGGTGGCGGCGGCCGGGCTGGCGTGCGCGGCGCTGGTCGTCGACCTGCAGCACGGCGTGCCGTGGGCCCGCGCCCCGATCTCGACGAACTGGGCCACCGCCGCCGAGTACGAGCGGATGGGGACGGACCTGCACGGGATCGTCGGGACGGGCGCGGTCGAGAGCGCCGGTGAGATCGGCACGCTGGCGTACTACTGCGACTGCACGATCGTCGACCCCTTCTCCGACCGCGGCCGGGTCATCGGCGCCATCGAGGCGCGTGAGCGGGCCGGTGGGCTCGGCGCCGCGCTGCTGCGGCTCAACTACGCGCACCTGAACCGCGACCAGCAACCCCGGCCCGTCGACTACCGGATGCGCTACCAGGCCCACCTGCCTGCGGTGGGGCCGCAACAGTGGCCCGTGGACCACTGGGTGGACGGGCCCGGCCGGATCGTGCTGCTCCCGCGGTAGCGCCGAGCACTGCGCCGGTGAGTGCGACCGCGGGGATGCGCAAGGCGAAGTCGGTGAGCCCGCTCGCCGCGAGCGCCCCGGCGGCGGCGAGCAGCAGGTGGTCCCCTCCGCGCACCGACCGCGCCACCAGCACGCCCGCGACGATCAACAACCCCAGCCCGACGAGGCCGTATTCGACCGTGACCTGCAGCGCCTCGTTGTGGGCGCTCGTGGTGGGCCCGATCCCCGCAACCTGGTAGAGGACGGGGGCCGGGCCCCGACCCGTGATCGGTGCGCGGGCCACGTCGTCGAGCACGCCGCGCCAGAGCGCCAACCGGTCGGCGCCGGTGGCCGCGAACCGTCCGACAGTGACCGCGACCGCGGCGATGGCCCAGCAGATCACGGCCGCCCACCAGCGGCGCAGCGGACCGCGTGCCGCCGCCCATACGGCGACGACGAGCCCCACGACGAGCGCCAGCCTGCTCCCCGCCAACAGCACGCCGACGGCCTGGATGACGAGCGCGACCGGCCATCCCGTCGGCCGGGTCCGCAGCGTGACGAGCAAGGTGGCGACGAGCAGCACCCCGAGCGCGTTGGCGTTCCCGAGCAGGGACGCCGCGCGCAGGCCGCCGGGTGGGACGCCCTGCTGCGCGACCGTCGCCACCGCCTGCACGAGCGCGCCCAGCGCCTGGGCGGTACCGATGACGACGAGCCCGTCGAGGACCACCGCCCGCTGCGCGGCCGAGCAGCGGCGCGCGACCAGCACGGCGAGCGTGCCGAGGACGACGACGGCCGGGAGCCGCAGACCTGGCGGATCGAGGACCTGCTGAGGGTGGCTGACCACCGTCCAGGTCGCGAACGCGCCGACGGCGAGCAGCGCGGGTCCGGGCCGGGACGGCCGCCCGGCGAGCATGAACGCGGCAAGCAGCGCGGTCGCCAGAACCATGAGGTCGACCGGCGTGCTGCCGCCCGCTCGGGTCGTGGCCCAGATCAGCGCGACGAGGAGCAGATACGGCGCCGCCCACCTCATGAGGAAGGCGGTGTCGGGTCACCGTCGGGCAGGCGCAGCTTCCGCCGCACCCATTTCCACTGCCGCGGAAAGATCTTCGCCAGACCCGCGACGGCGACGATCAGGCCCACGAAACCGGTGATCCCGGCGATGATCCCCTGGAATGATCCCCAGAACGACGCCGTGGCGTCGGCGACGCGCGTGATCGGCTTCTCGACGCGTTGTTCGAGCGCTCGGTCGCCGGACTGGGTGGAGATGACCGCGGCGACTCTGAGCCGTACGTCACCCTCCTTTCCCGGCGTGACCTCCCATTCTCCGAAAACCGTGTTCGGTGGGGGATTGGACCCCGGGGCCTTCGGGACAATGTCGAGTGGGACCGATCCGTCGGCCGGGGCGAGGTCCAGGCGCAGGTGGACATCGGGGCTCGCGCCCTGCAGAACAAAGGATGCGGAGATCGTGGTGGGCTCCTCTGCCTTGAGTTGGTCCGGGACGCTCAGGGTGAAGTCTTTGTCCGCGCGGCCGACCACGGCGTCCAGAGCCGCGTGGTTGGGATTGATGACGACATCGATCGTGATGGGCTTGTTGCGGCGGGCGAGTTCCGGGGAGACGACGCTGCCCACGATGACGACCGGCTCGATCTGCAACGTGAGGGTCAGCGAGCCGACCGCGCGGGGGGTGACGTCCCACGCCCAGCTGAGCGCGAGGCCGCCCTGTCCGTCGGGTTGGCCGTCGTCGAGGTTCTGTCGCATATCGGTGGCCGGCGTGATGTCGAACTGCTTCGGATCCAGCGCGTGCAGCTCGGCGTCGTTGGCGTAAGCGACGTCTATCTTGGGCCCGGGCCCGAGCGGCCGGGCGTAAACGATGGTGGCGGTGAACCGGGTTTTCTCGTTTTCGACGAGGCGCTCCGGCGCGAACGACGTGGACAACGCCGCCCGGGTCAAGGCCTGTTCGAACTCGGCCCTACCGGAGACGATATTGGAGCCCGGACCCGGATATTGCCCGGGCGGTGGTGCCGGAGCGCCTGCGGGCGGTGGTCCCCGGTCGGCGGGCGGCGGCGGGTAATTCTGCGCGTAGACCGAGCCGGTGACATTGAGCGGGAGCACCGCGAACAGCAGAATCAGGAAGACGGTGAGGATGTGTTCTGCCGCCCTCGACTCGGATCGATGCATCGCAGCCCCCCGGGCTTATCAGGTGCCCACGGACGCGATAGATTCTGCCTTGCCGCTCCTATGTCGACATCGACCGATCAGGTCTCACATACGCGGCGAGGCGCTCCCGCCAATCCGGCATCACGACGCCTGCCGCCGCGGCCTTGGCGGTGTCGAGCACGCTGTTGCGGGGCCGGGCCGCGGCGGCGGGCTTGTCGGCGAAGTAGGCGGCGGTGCTCGTGCCCGTCACCGCCAGGTCCGATCCGGCCAGGCGGAAGACCTCGCGCGCGACATCGGCCCACGACGCGGGCTCGCCACCGCCGGTGACGTGGTAGTCGCCGAACGGCGCGCGCTCGCGCAGGAGCGTCACCACGGCCGCGGCGAGATCGGCGGCGAACGTGAGGCGGCCGATCTGGTCGTCCACCACGGTCGGGGCGATCCCGCGCTCCGCGAGCCCGCGCATCGTGCGGACGAAGTTGCGGCCTTCGCCCACCACCCACGTCGGCCGGAGCAGGTAGCGGCGCGCGACACCCCGCACGGCGAGGTCGCCCGCGGCCTTGGACGCGCCGTAAACGGACAGCGGCGCCACCGGGTCGTCCTCCCGGTACGGCCGCGGCGACGTCCCGTCGAACACGTACTCGCTGGAGAAGTGCACGAGGACGAACCCGTGCTCCCGGGCGGCGTGGGCGAGCGCGGCCGGGCCCGCGGCGTTGGCCCGCCAGGTCTCGGCGCGGTGCACCTCGGCGCCGTCGACGTCGGTCCAGGCCGCCGCGTTGACGACCACGTCCCAGCAGGCGAAGCGGTCGAGCGCCGGTGCGTCGAGCGCGCCGGGCGCGGTGAGGTCGAACGCCGCGCGGTCCCACCCCGTCGCGTCGGGGAGGGCCGCGGCCACGGCCCGCCCGACCTGGCCGCCCGCCCCGAGGATCAGCGTGCGCACGGCCCACCTGTGCCCGGCCCCAGCCCGGCCCGACCTCGCACCCCGTCGGCCCACTGCGCACCCCGTCGATCGGGTGCGCGGTGGCGCCGAGGGGTGCGAGGTGCGACGGGCGGGTACGCCGCACCCCACCGGTGGGGTGGGGACTGGCCACGAGGGGTGCGCGGTGCGCCCGACAATCCGCTCACCGGCGCAGCGACGCGAGCGGTGGGTGGCCGCGGTCGGCGTCCGAGCGGATCGCGTCGGCCTCGGCGATCGGCCAGTCGATCCCCAGCTCCGGATCGAACGCCTGGACCAGCGTGTACCGCGCGCTCGGCGACCAGTGCGCGTTCACGAGGTAGCTGTAGACGACGTCCGGCGTGAGCGTCTGGTAGCTGTTCCCGCACCCGCGCGGCACGAAGATCGCGTTGCCCGGGTGCAGCTCGAGGGTCTCGACCCGCCCGAACATCGGCCCCTCCCGCAGGTCGACGATCGCGGCGAACGCCCGTCCGTGCGCCAGCGACACGTACTTGTCCCACGGCTCCGCGTGGATCCCGCGCGTCACGCCCACCTCGGCGTTGAACGACACGTTGCTCTGCACGATCTCGAACGGCGGGAAGCCCTGCGCCGACAGCTTGGCGCTCTGGTAGCCCTCTTTGAACCAGCCCCGGCCGTCGTGGTGCAGATCGAGGTCGATCTTCAGCAGCCCGGGGATCGACGTGGTGGACACGTGCACGGCGCGCAGTCTCCCAGGGCCGCCCCCAGGTAGGGTGCGCGGCGTGGCCGTACCCGACGGCGGCACCACCTCCGCCGCCTACACCCGTCGCCTCGCGGCCCGTTCCGGCGCCCGCTGGAAGCGCCTCCTTGACGTCCAGGCCCCCTACCGGTGGAACCTGCGGCGCCTGCTCGGGGAGCGCCGCACGCTCGACGTCGGCTGCGGCATCGGCCGCAACCTCGCGCACCTCCCCGCGGGCAGCGTCGGCGTCGACCACAACGCCACGTCCGTGCAGGTCTGCCGCGACGCCGGGCTCGCCGCGTTCACCGCCGACGAGTTCCTCGGGCAGAAGACCCGACCGTTGTTCGGTGGGCTGCTGGCGGCGCACCTGGTCGAGCACCTCCCCGCGGGCGAGGCCGCCGCCGTGCTCGCGCCCTACGTGCCGTTCCTGGAGCCCGACGCCGTTGTCGTGCTGATCTGCCCCCAAGAGCGCGGCTTCGCCTCCGACCCCACGCACACGGTGTTCGTCGACCAGGCCGCCCTCGCCGGGCTCGCCGCCGAGCTGGGCCTGCGCACCGAGCGGCAGTTCTCGTTCCCGCTGCCGCGCCGGGCCGGGAAGGTGTTCACCTACAACGAGTTCGTCACCGTCGCGCGCCGATGACCGCCGAGGACGTGCACGCTCCCGTCGTGCGCCGGATCCGCCCGGCCGAGCTGCTCGTCGTCCTCCCCGCGTTGAACGAGGAGGAGAGCGTCGGCCGCGTGGTGCGCGAGGTCAAGGCCGCCCAGCCGGAGGCGACCGTGCTGGTCGTCGACGACGGCTCCACCGACGCCACCGCCGCCCGCGCCGCCGCCGCGGGCGCGATGGTGATGCAGCTGCCGTTCAACCTCGGCGTCGGCGGCGCGATGCGCGCGGGCTACCGGTACGGCCACGAGCGCGGGTTCGCGGCGGTCGTGCAGGTCGACGCCGACGGTCAGCACGACGCCGCCGAGATCGACCACCTGCTCGCCGTGCCCGACGCCGACGTCGTGATCGGCTCCCGGTTCGCGGGCCGCGGCGACTACGCCGTCCGCGGGCCGCGCCGCTGGGCCATGCGGCTGCTGTCGCGGACGCTGAGCGGCATCGTCGGCACCTCCGTCACCGACCCGACGTCCGGCTTCCGCCTCGTGCACCGCCGCGCGGTCGCGCTGTTCGCCGAGCACTACCCCGAGGAGTACCTGGGTGACACGGTCGAGGCGCTCGTCGTCGCCCACCGCGCGGGCCTCACGATCACCCAGGTGCCGGTCACGATGCGCGCCCGGGAGTGCGGGCGGGCCAGCACGGACCCGGTGCGGTCGGCGGTCTACCTGCTGCGGGTGATCGTGGCCGTGGCGCTGGCCATGGTCCGGCGGGCGCCGCGTTGATCGCCAGCAGGCTCTCGATCGTCTCGATCGTCGCGGCCCTCGCGGCGCTCGTGTTGGTGTTCGAGCTCCTGCGACGACGGCGGCTGCGCGAGAAGTACGCGGCGATCTGGGTGGTCATCGCGGTCGGCACGGTGGTCGTCGCGGTGTTCCCGCAGATCCTGCGGTGGCTGGCCGACCTTATCGGCATCCAGACGCCGTCCAACCTGCTGTTCTTCGGGTCGTTGATCGTGCTGTTCGCGGTGTCGCTGCAGCTGTCGCGCGAGGTGGGGCTGTTGGAGGAGCAGTCGCGGCGCCTCGCCGAGGAGGTCGGCACGCTCCGGATGCGCGTCGACGCGCTAGAGAAGCCGCCGGACGGCTGACCAGTACGCCCGGAACACCACGTTCGCGAGCGGTGTGAGCGGGCCGAACGCGGCGCGGTCGAGGGTGGGCGACAGGCGCGCCATCCACGTGCGGTCGGCGCTCTCCTCTTGGATCAGCCGACGCCGTGCGCGCAGGTGGGCGCGGTGGCGCCAGAGCCAGGCGTATCCGGCGACCTTCCGCCAGCCAGACGCCGTGCCGTAGGCCAGCAGCAGCAGTTCGCAGGCGGCCAAGACCGGCGCCAGGAGGAGCAGCGCGCGACGGGGCCAGACGGTGGCGAGCAGCATCAGCCGGTTGCGCTCCAGCAGGTGCATCTTGAGCGCGTTGCGGGAGAACTCGTAGTGGTGGCGGGCCACCGCCGTGGGGACGCACCGCGCGGCCAGCCCCAGCCGCCACGCCCGCAGCGACAGCTCGCTGTCCTCCAGGTATGCGAAGTACTCCTCGTCGAAGCCGCCGAGCTGCTTCCAGACGGTGGTCGCGACCAGCAGGCAGGCGCCGCTCGCCCCCGTGACGTCGTACGGCGCCGTGCGGGTCTCCGTGGTGTGCAGCCCACCCGCCCAGGACAGCCCGATGAGGTGGACGGGGTTGCCGCCGCTGTTGAGCCGCCCGTCGGGGAGCCGGATGCTCGCCATCACCGGGCCCACTCCGGGGCGGGCGGCCTCCGCGACCAGCTGGGCCAGCGTGTCGGGCGCGACCACGCAGTCGGAGTTGACGAACGCCAGGTATTCGGTGTCGAGAGCGGCCGCACCGAGGTTGCAGCCGCCCGCGAAGCCGGTGTTGCGGCCGGGCTTGAGCGCGTCCGGTGGTGCGTCGGGGGAGCCGTTGTCGACGACGACCAGCCGGGTGTCGACGCCGGTCGAGCCGCGCACGGCCGCGACGCACTCGGCCAGGTACGGCTCGTCGCCCCAGGCGAGGACGACGACACCGACGGTGGGGGTCACGGCTTCCTCCCGGCGATGACGAGCGCGCCGAGGACGAGCCCGGCGGCGGCGAGCTGCCCGATCGTCGCAGCCGCGACGGGAGGAGCCGCGAGCAGGCCGACCGCCAACAGCGCGACCAACCCGGCGAGCCAGGCCAGGCCTGCGGCGTGGGTGCGGCGGGCGGCCACGAGCTGGGCCTGCGCGACCTGGGCCACGGTGCCGAGCGCGATCGAGAGCGCCAGCAGGGCCACGATCCACGGGGGTGGGATCGCGGTCGTGGCGAAGACGAGGGTCGCGACGAACGGCACGGCGACGGTCGCCAGCGCCACCCAGACGAGCCCCGCGGCGACGACCGCGGCCACGAGCGGGCGCGGCGTGCGCGCACCGCCCGCGAGGCGGGGGAGCAGCATGGCCTGGATCGTCGGGAACAGCAGCACCGGCGCACGCACGACCACGGCGACGGTGGTGAACCCGGCGGCGAGCGTCGCGGCGTCGGCGAGGCGGGCGGTCACCAGCACCGGAGCGAGGTTCCACACGCCCTGCCCGGCCAGCAGCAGCGCGGCCGACCAGAGCACGGGCCCGACGGGCGCGGCGGCGGGGCGCGCGCCCGGCCCCGTTGCAGCAGGGGACCCTTCCTGCGATGCGCCGCGACGCGCTCCCCAACCCGTCGCATCGGGGGCACCTTCCTGCGATGTCGACGGCCGCCCACCCCACAGCAGCAGCGGCGCGACCCCCGGCGCCAGCGCGAGGACGGCGATCCAGGCCGCCGTGGCGTGCTCGTCCACCACGGTGAGCACGACCGCCCCGGCCAGCCCCGCCCCGGCCTCGATCCAGAACGTGGCGGCGTAGCGGCCGTAGCGCCGCAGCGCGGCCAGCGGCCCGCGGACGAGGTAGGAAGCCGCCATGGTGACCGCGCCGACCGCGAGCAGCGCGAGCGTCGCCACCCCCCCGTCGAGCAGCGGCGCGGCCAACCCGAGCAGCACGAGCGCCCCGACCAGCAACACACCGGTGTGGCGCAGCGCGGCCCGCATCCCGTGCGTCCCGGCGGCCACTGCCCGCGTCGTCTCCAGCTCGACGGCCGCGAACAGCCCCCGCCCGACCGTATTGATCAGCAGGTAGTAGGCGCTGACCGCGGCGAAGCCCGCCGGTTCGAGGTGCCGGGCGGCGATGGCGAGCAGCAGGTAGTTCGACGCGGCGAGCGCCACCTGGCTGCCCGCGACGTGCGCGGCCGTCCCGCCGCGCCGCAACACCGTGGACACCAGCGGGGCTCTCATACCGGCTCGATCTCGTACAGCACGACGTCCGGGTTGCGGTAGACCACCCGCAGCCACGGCTGGCCCGCCAGGTCGGTGAGCCCCGGCTGGCGGACCGCCCAGCTGCGCAGGAAGCCCTGGTCGAGCTGCACGTAGTGGATGCCGAGCGCGGCGACCGCGGCGCGCACCTCCGGATCCCGCAGGTACTGGTTGAACCGGGCCGCGAGCAGGGTGGCGGCGGGGCCGAGCCGCAGGTCGTCGTAGTGGCCCGCCACCGGCTTGATCCCGGTGAGCGGGTACATCCACGCCGACCCGTCGCCCCGGTCGTTTAACACCCGCGCGCCCGGCGGGACGATCTGGGCGATCGCGAGCATCCCCTGTACCTCCAGCTGCGACACGGCGGGCCCGTCGATGTTGCGCGTCATCCGCTGCTGGTCGCGTTCCAAGTAGAGGGTGCGGGTGCCCAGCACGAACGCCAGCAGCACGACCGCGGCGGTGGCGAGGCCCGCGAACCGGCGCGCCCCGACGAGCCGGGCGGCGAAGCGCTGCACCTCCGCGACCCCGTTGCCGACGATCACGGCCATCGGCAGCGCGGCCAGCCCGACGAGCCGCCAGCTGTCGTCCCACCAGATGCTGGAGATGCTGCGGGCGAGCGGGTCCGTCAGCGCCGCGGTGAGGACGAACAGCGCGCCGAACAGCACGCCCGTCCCGATCAACCACCGCAGCCCGCCGAGGCGCGCCGCGCCGACGAGGCCGAGCAGCAGGATCGTCGCGAGGCGGAGCTGGACGGTGTCGGCGCCGTGCCCGAAGGTCACCAGCTCGCCGACGGCCTGGGCGATCCCGGATTCGGCCGGTCGGTCGAGCTTCTCGGTGTTGCCGCCCGTGGAGAGCGCGCCCGCCACCTGGACGCCGCAGACGGCCGCCGCGACGACCCCCACCGCGACCAGCGCGCCCAGCTCGCGCCCGGACCACCGGCCCCACCAGCGCTGGACCAGCATCGGCAGTACGAACACGACCGCGCCGACGAGGATCGCCGGGTGCAGGCACATGTAGCCCGCCAGCGCCCCGGCCAGCGCGGCCGCGGGGCCGAGGCGCAGGCGGCGATCGTCGAGGAGTTCGCGCACGAGCACGGCGGCGATCGGGGTGAGCGCCACCCCCGCGGCGAACGGCAGCAGCGGGCCCCGCCAGAACAGGTCGTAGAGGGCGGTGGTGGCGACGATGGCCAGCGCCGTGGCGGCGGCCGACACCGGCCTGCCGCCGAACCGGTGCACCAGCGCGACCAGCGCCAACGCCGTCATGCCCGGGATCAGCACGGTGTGGGCGTTGAGCACCGTCGGGATGGCCGCGCCGGACACCTGGTACACCGCCGCGGCCACCAGGTGGTAGGCGTTGGGGTAGTAGAGGCGGACGTTGCCCTCGAACCAGTTGGTCTGCGACATCCCGAACACGCCGCCGTCGCCGGTCTCGGCGATGTAGCGGATGCCCGCGGCGTGGTAGACGGCGTCCCAGTCCTGCGGGATCGCCGACAGGCTGCCGATGCCGCCGAGCACCGCCGCGATCCCGAAGCCCAGCGCCACCAGCACGGCCACGGCGACGCCCGCGTGCGCGGTGGTGGACCAGTCGGGCCCGGTCGGCGGCCGCTCGGGCGGGGGCCACCGACGTCGCACCCCGAGCCGCACCGCGAAGCCGACGGCGCCGACCAGGATCGTGGCGATGGCGAACGTCGCCGCCGACCACCCCACCCCCACCGCGGTGGCCAGCGGTCCGGCCAGCCCGGCGAGCGCGTAGGTGAGCAGGGGCGCCGTCGCGGCCAGCGTCCAGCCCCGCAGCCCGGCCAGCGCGCCCAACAGCGCGCCCGGGAGCAGCAGCGTGGCGGCGTACAGGACGATCACGCCGACCGCGGAGGGCACGTCCGGGGCGGGGATGACGCCTCCTAACAGCGACGGAGCATCGATAGTATCCGGGGCTCCCGGTCGGGTGATCGGCGCGAGTCGCACGTGAGGGCGGTCGCGGGCGCCCTGATGTGCGCCTCGACGCGATCACTGCCGTGCCAGACTGGCCAACTGTGCTGGACGCCGCCGACGGGCCCGCCGCCCTCCCCGCCGCCGGGCCGCCTGCGGACCCCGCACCGGCGCCCGCTGCGGCCGGGGCTCCCCCCGCCGACTCCGCCGACTCCGTCGAGGCCGCCGAGGCCGCCGACCGCGCAACCGACCCGGCGCCCGCATCGGCCGGGGCGCGCCCGGCTGACCCGACCACCGCCCGCGTGGCGGGCCCCGAGGCCGACGCAGCGACCGTCGGCCCGGCAGCTCCCCGTCACCGCCCACGCGGCCGACCCCGAGGCCGACGCAGCGACCGTCGGCCCGGCAGCTCCCGTCACCGCCCACGCGGCCGACCCGACCACGGCCGCGGTCGACCCTGCCACGGCCGGTGCGCGCGCTCCCGGCGCCGCCGGGCTCCCGACCGGCCACACCCGTGGGGCGCGCGCCGCCGATCCGCGCCCCGCGGTCGGCGGCCGGGCAGGCGGCGGACGGGACGGCGCGGCTTGCGCCGCGGCGTTGGCCCGCCCGGCTGCGCGGCGCCGCCGCGGTGGCGCTCCCGACCGCGGTCGCCGCGGCGCACGCGTCGCTCTACGGCCGCTGGGAGGTCGACGACGCCGGGATCACGTTCGCCTACGCCCGCTCGATCGCCATCGGCGCCGGGCCCGTGCTGCAGCCCGGCGCCCCGCCGATCGAGGGCTTCTCGGACCCGGCGTGGCTCGCGCTCCTGGCGTTCGGGCACCGCCTCGGGCTGTTCGACCACGGCGCGTGGCTCGGCGTGCCCGACTACGTCGCCTACCCCAAGACCCTCGCGCTCCTCCTGCTCGCCGTGGTGTTCAGCGCGTTCCTCGCGGCGGCGTCGGCGGTGTCGCGGCACCCCGCCGCCGTCACCGCGGTCGCGGGCTGCGCCTGCGCGCTGATCCCGTCGTTCGTGATCTGGAGCGTGTCCGGGCTGGAGAACGCGCTGCTCGCGGCGGTGGTCGCGGTGCAGGTCGCCGTGCTGGTGCGGCGCCGGGCCGCGCTCGCGGGCGTCCTGCCCGCGATCGCCTGCGGCCTGCTCGCCGCGCTGGCCGCCCTCACCCGGCCCGAGGGCGTGGTCTACGCCGCGACCTACCCGCTCGCCCTGCTGATCGTCGGCCGCCCCCGCTGGCGCGAGCTAGGGGCGGCGACACTGTCGACCGTGGCCTTCGCGGTGCCCTTCGGCGCCTACCTGGCGTGGCGGTTCACGACGTTCGGGCAATGGCTGCCGACGACGGCGGTCGCCAAGTCGCAGGGGCTGCCGACGGTCGCGGGTTTCGCCAAGGTCGGCAACCTCATCGCGTACGCGGGGTGGCCCGTCGTGCTCGTGGGGGCGGTCGTGGTCGGCGCCGCGCTCACGCGGGCCGCCGGGACGCGCCCTGCCGCCGTCCCTGACCCCGCCGGGCGCCCACCCGCCGCGCCTGACCCCGCCGGGCGCCCTGACCCCGCCGGGCGCCCTGACCCCGCCGGGCGCCCTAACCCCGCCGCTGGCCCGCACCCCGCCGCCGGCCCGCACCCCGCCGCCAGCCCATACTCCGCCGGGCGCCCGGACCCCGCCGCCGTCCCGGACCCCGCCGCCCGCGCACCCCAGCCCCCACCCCCCGCCGCGGGTGTCGGCACCGCCGTCGCGCTCACCCTCATCCCGCTGTCCCTGGCGCTGGTGGCGTTCGGCGTGCTCGTGCCCGACTGGATGGAGCAGTACCGCTTCGCCACCCCCGTCTGGACGCTGGGACCGTTCGTCGTGGTCCTCGCGGGCGCGGAGGTACTGAGCGGGCTGCGGTGGCGCGGCCGGGCGGTGGTGGGCGGCGTCGCGGCGGCGGCGGCCGCGCTGTCGGCCGCGGGCTTCGTCACCGACGCCACGACGTTCCGCGCCGCCCCCACCGCGCCGATGTGCCTGATCGTCACGAACACCGGCCGCGAGTTCAACGGCTACATGGACGTCCTCGGCCTGCGCTCCGCCACGTTCTTCGCCCCCGAGATCGGCGGCGCCGCGCTCACCGGGCGCGCCCTGCTCTTCGACGGCGGCGGCCTCGCCGAGCCGACCATCGCCCGCTTCTGGGCGGCGAAGAACCCGGCCGGGATCCGCGACTACGTCCTCGACGACGTCAAACCCACCTTCATCCGCGCTCACGGCTCGTTCCGCCCGTTCATCGGGCTGGACGCCGACCCCCGCTTCCAGCGCGACTACGTCGAGATCGGCACCTTCACCAACGGCGGTGCCAACTGGGTGCGCCGCGACCTCGTCCCCGACGCCGCCACCCTCGCCCGGCTGCAGGCGCGGGGCGCCAGAGCGCTGGCCGCGGACGCCGCCCAGCGCGCCACCCCGCTCGCGAGCTGCGGCGACCGCCTCCTCGTCGGCCCGACAACCTGACGCCGCGCCGCACCGGCGTTCCGGTGCCCGCACCACGTCGCCCACGTGTGCAGACTGCGCGCGGACGATGCCGGCGCCGACGGTACCCGGGCGGAGCGATGCCGGTGCCGTCCGGTACCCGTCGGACCCCGCCGCTACCCTCGACGGCTGTGAGCTACGCAGGGTACGACCTCGTCGTCGTCGGATCGGGCTTCTTCGGCCTCACCGTCGCCGAGCGGGCGGCGTCCGAGCTGGACAAGCGCGTGCTGGTGCTGGATCGCCGCGCCCACATCGGCGGCAACGCGTACTCGGAGGCCGAGCCGGAGACCGGGATCGAGATCCACCGCTACGGCGCCCACCTGTTCCACACGTCCAATGAGCGGGTGTGGGAGTACGTCAACCGCTTCACCGATTTCACCGGCTACCAGCACCGGGTGTTCGCCCGCGTCGGCGATCAGGTCTACGCGTTCCCGCTGAACCTCGCGCTGATCAACCAGTTCTTCGGCCGCTCCCACACCCCCGACGAGGCCCGCGCGCTGATCGCCGAGCAGGCGGGCGAGATCGACACGAAGGACGCGGCCAACCTCGAGGAGAAGGCCGTCTCGCTCATCGGGCGGCCGCTGTACGAGGCGTTCGTCAAGGGCTACACGGCCAAGCAGTGGCAGACCGACCCCACCGAGCTCGACGCGTCGATCATCACCCGGCTCCCCGTGCGCTACACGTTCGACAACCGCTACTTCAACGACACCTTCGAGGGCCTGCCCGTCGACGGCTACACGGCCTGGCTCGAGAAGATGGCCGACCACCCCAACATCGAGGTGCGGTTGAACGTCGACTACTTCGACGTGCGCGACCAGATCCCCGCAGGCACCCCCACCGTCTACACCGGCCCGCTCGACCGCTACTTCGACTACTCCGAGGGCAGGCTGTCGTGGCGCACGTTGGACTTCGAGCAGGAGGTCGTCCCCACCGGCGATTTCCAGGGCGCCCCGGTGATCAACTACAACGACGTCGACGTGCCCTACACCCGCATCCTCGAGTTCCGCCACTTCCACCCCGAGCGGGAGTACCCGCAGGACAAGACGGTGATCGTGCGCGAGTTCTCGCGGTTCGCCGAGCCCGGCGACGAGCCGTACTACCCGGTCGGCACCCCCGAGGACCGGGCCAAGCTCAAGCGCTATCGCGAGCTCGCCCGCAAGGAGGCGGCCAACGCCAATGTCCTGTTCGGCGGCAGGCTCGGCACCTACAAGTACCTCGACATGCACATGGCCATCGGGTCGGCGCTCACGATGTTCGACAACCGCATCGCACCCTACTTCGCCGAGGGCAAGGCGTTCGAGGCCGGGGAGGACGCATGACGCAGACCGTCGAGAACCCCGTGGTCACCCCCGCTTCCACCACCGCCACGCTGCTGCAACGGGTGATCCTGCCCCGCGCGGGCGATCCGATGGCGGTGCGCGCGCTGTACGTCGACGAGCACACCGGCATCCGGCTCGCCACCGTCCCCGCCCCACCCGGCTTCCCGCCGCGCGAGGACACCCCGCTCGCGGGCATCGCCACCACCGGGCGCCGCCTGCGCGTGCTCTCCCGCACGTCGGCGGTCGTGCCGGAGCAGAGCGAGGTGTCGTTCGCGGCGTACTTCAACGCGTTCGCCGCGGGCTACTGGCGCCACTGGAGCACCCTCACCGCGGTGCGGCTGCGGCTCACCCTGCGCGGCGCGGGCCGGGTCGACGTCTACCGCACGAAGGCCGACGGCTCCCCGATCCACGTGCGCGGCGTCGTGCTGGAGCGGGCGGGCGAACACCACGTCGATCTCGAGCTGGATCTGCGGCCGTTCGAGGACGGCGGCTGGTACTGGTTCGACCTCACCACCGACGACGGCGACCTCACGATCGCCGAAGGCGGCTGGTACGCCGACGAGCCGGGCCGCGGCCGCGCGGCCGTCGCGATCGGCATGCCCACGTTCAACCGGCCCGCCGACTGCGTCGCCACCCTCACCGCGATCGGCGAGGACCCGCTCGTCCTCGCCGCGGTGGTCGCGGTGATCCTGCCCGACCAGGGCACCCAGAAGGTGCGCGACGCCGCGGGCTTCGAGCAGGCGGCGGCGGTGCTGGGCGAGCGGCTGCGCATCGTCGACCAGCCCAACCTCGGCGGCTCCGGCGGCTACGCCCGCGTCATGTACGAGGCGCTCGGCACCGAATGCGAGCAGATCCTCTACATGGACGACGACATCCTGCTGGAACCCGATTCGGTGCTGCGGGCCGTCGCGTTCTCGCGCTACTCCCGCGAGCCGATGCTGGTCGGCGGGCAGATGCTGTCGCTGCAGGCGCGGTCGCAGCTGTCCACGATGGGCGAGGTGGTCGATCGCCACACCTTCCTCTGGCGCAACGCCCCCGGCACCGAGCCGCATCACGACCTCGCCGAGCGGCCCCTGCGGCAAACCCGCTGGCTGCACCGGCGCACCGACGTCGACTACAACGCCTGGTGGATGTGCCTGATCCCGCGGTCGGTCGCCGAGGACGTGGGTATGCCGCTGCCGCTGTTCATCAAGTGGGACGACGCGGAATACGGCCTGCGCGCCCTGTCCAAGGGCTACCGCACGGCCACCGTGCCGGGCGTCGCGATCTGGCACATGTCGTTCCTGGAGAAGGACGACACGAGCGACTGGCAGGCCTACTTCCACTACCGCAACCGCTACGTCGCCGCCGCGCTGCACGGCCCGGACAACCCGCGCGCGCTGCTGGTCGACACGTTCAAGCGCACCCTGCGGCACCTGCTGCTGCTGGAGTACTCGGCCGTGGCGCTGCAGGAGATGGCGCTGCGCGATTTCCTGGCGGGCCCCGAGGCGCTGTTCCCGTCGCTGCCGGTCGTGCTGGGGGAGATCCGGGCCCTGCGCGCCGAGTACGACGACGGTCGCCCGCTCGACTCGGCCACGGAGGTGCCGCTCTCCACGCTCGACGCGCTCGCCGCGCAGGTGTTCCCGGAGCCGCCCACGAAGAAGGTGGCGATCGCGAAGGGCCTGGCCCGCAGCGTGCTGCACAACCTGCGCGCACCCGATCCGGCACACCAGGACGTGCCGCAGCGCAACGTGCCGTCGCGGCAGGCGCTGTGGTTCGTGCTGTCGCGGCTCGACTCGGCCACGGTGTCCACGCCCGACGGGCGCGGGGTCACGTTCCGCCGTCGCGACCCGGTGATGTTCCGGTCGATGCTCGCGCGCTCCGCCCGGCAGCTGCGTGACGTCGGCCGCGCCTGGCCGGATCTGCGCCGCCGCTACCGCGCCGCGTTGCCCGAGCTGACCAGCCGGGAGGCGTGGGCGCGCGAGGTGTTCGAGCGCGGCTGAGCGGCCGGCGGGCGTCGCGCCCCCCATCCGGCCGACTTCGCACCCTTCGGGGGCACTTCGCACCCCGCCGACGGGGTGCGAAGTGATGCGGAGGGGTGCGAAGTCGCCTCCTCCTTCTGGCGACGCTGCTCGTCAACGTCCTGCAGGTTGCCCCAGTCCTGCTCGCGCAGCCGTGGCTCCTGCACGGTCCACGCGGGGGAGAGGCCGAGCAGGGCCAGCGTGTGCAGGGTGCGCCGGTAGGGGCTGACGTACACGCCCAGCCGGGCGTCCCGAGCAGCGCCTTGACCCGCGGGCCCGCCGCCACCGCCTGCTCCTCGCCGTGGGCGGTCAGCGGGAGCGCGTGGTCGGGGTGCGCGTGTAGGCCGAGTCGTCGACGTTGCCGAGGCACTCCGCATGCCTCAGCAGGATGACCTTCACGCGGCGGTCATGCCGGGCCGGGGCCCGGCGGCGCGGGCTGGTCGTACAGCCGCTCCCAGTTGGCCCGGCTGGTCAGGCGCCCGTGCTCGGCCCGGTAGCGCGCCGCGACCGCCGGGCCCTCCGCCCGCAGCCGGGCCAGTGCGCGGGCGCCGCGGCGGGCGAGGTCCAGCGCCTTGGCCCGGTCGCGGGTGCGCAGCCGGAAGCCGGTCTCGCCCATGTCCGTGACGACCGCGCGCGAGAACGTCGACACGTGCCACCAGTGCGCGTCGCCCGCGGGCACGAACCCGACCCGCCCCGGCCGGTCGGCCGCCAGGTACACCGCTCGCTTGAGCCAGGTCAGCCGCTCCCGGCCGGGCGGGTTCGGCGCCCGCGTGGTGAGCGCGTCGCGGAAGTCGGGCACCAGCTCGGGCAGGTCCCGCATCGGGTGCACCACGGTCTCCGGGTACGCGGCCCGCACCCGACGGATCTCCGCCGCGGCCGCCGCCGAGCCGTCCACCAGCGCGTCAGGCCCCTTGAGGAACTCCTCGACCGCCGCTATGAGCGTCGCCGCCAGCCCGTAGTGCATCGCGACGAGGTACTGCGACAGCAGCGTGCCCAGCCGCCGCAGGATCGTCCGCGTGGAGAACCCGCTGTGCAGCGCGGCGGTGATGAGGCCGTTGCGCATGTTGAAGTAGCGGTGCCACTCGTCCCAGTCCTTCCACCCGAAGTCGGCGTGCCAGACGCCCGCGCCGGGCAGCGCGACCGTCGGGAAGCCGTGGGCACGGGCGCGGTAGCCGAACTCGATGTCGTCCCACTGGAAGAACAGCGGCAGCGGGTAGCCGATCGCGCGGATGATCGCCGCCGGGACCAGGCACGCCCACCAGCCGTTGTACTCGGTGTCGACGCGCCGCTCCTGCCCGATCGGCAGCAGGCGCTCGTCGGCGCCGAGCAGGTAGGCCTCGTCGAGCGCGTCCGGCATCGGGATGCCGACCTTCAGCTGCTCCGGATCGGCGCGCTCGGCGGAGATGTGCAGGTGGGCGGGGTGCAGGAGGTTGAGCATCTGGCCGCCGACGATCGTCGGGTGCAGCGTGCACGCCGCGAACGCCGTGAGCCGCAGGAGGATCTCCGGCTCCAGGAGGATGTCGTCGTCGAGCAGCAGGACGTCGTGGTCGTCCTCGGGGGCGCCCGCGGTGGCCTCGAACATGCCGCGGGTGAAGCCGCCCGCGCCGCCGAGGTTGGGCTGGCGGACGTAGCGCAGCCGCCCCTCCAGCGCCGTCGCGATCTCGGCGAACTCCAGGCGGGACTCGCACGGGTCGCTGCCCTGGTCGACCACCCGCACCGTGGTGACGGCGGCCAGCGCCGCAGGGTCGTCGGCCAGGTCGGTGAGCGTCTTCAGGCAGTCGGCGACGCGGTTGTAGGTGCAGATGACGACGTCGGTGGGCGCGGGCGTGCGCACGGGGACGACCCGCCAACGCACGTCGGACACCGCGAGCGCACCGGTCTCGGTGGTGAACTCCAGCCACATGCCGCCGCCGTCGACGAACCGGTCGATCGGCCCGACCAACCGCACCGGCTCGGTGGCGTCCCGGACCTCCGCCGCGGCGACGATGCGCCACACCTTGTTCGTGTCCGACGCCATGAGCCGCACCCGCCCCGAGCCGGACGCGACGAGCTGCACCTCGACGTCCGGCGCCGCCGTCCACCGCTGCCAGTACGTGGCGTGGAAGCGTCCGAAGTAGGTGTTGGTGGTGACGGCCGTGGCGGGGCCGAGCTCCACGCGGTCGCGCTCCCGGCGGGCGGCCCCGCGCTCGGTGCGGGCGTACAGCTCCTCGGGTACGAGCAGGCTCGGGCCGGTGAACAGCCCCCGTTGCGCGACGATCCGGCGCGCGGGCAGGTCGAGGTCCGTCGCTGGGGTCGCCGTGTCCGAAAGGCCCAACATGGCTCCCATTCTCATCCAACGGGGTCGAGACCCGGCACGCGGGCGTGCCCGTCGGACGCCCACCCCGTCACGGTGTGCTCGGTGACGACCGGCTGGGGCGTGCTCAACGCCGTGATCGGGATCCAGCGGTAGAGGCGGACGGCCTCACGGGTGGGATCGCCCGCGAGGTAGGTCGGCAGCCGTTGCTGGGTGACGAGCAGCCGCGGTCCGGCGAACGGTCCGCCGAAGCCGGGCGCGTAGGTGATGCCCGCAGCGGGGTCGGACGTCGGTGGCGCGACCCGCCACGTCGCGAGACCCGCCGTGCCCAGCGGCAGCGGCTCGGGCACGAGGCAGGGGAACACGAACGCCACCGACCAGTCGAGGATCGCCCGGGTGCCGGGGGGCAGCACCTGCTCCATGGGGGTGAGCCGCGGCGTGCGGGGCAGCGTGACCCTGGCCGTCCCGCCGGGGCCCGCGTCGACGGCCAGCCGCACGGCCGTCGCCCCGGCCGGGACGGGTACGCGGACGTCGACGGGCGCCGCGCTCGAGGTCGTGATCTTCTGGCGCGCGTCGACGCCTGCGAACTGGAGCTCGACGTCGTCGCCGGGGCGCAGCGTGCCGACGGTCGTGACGACCACCAGGTCGCCCTGGAAGGGGAACCAGCCGGTGGTCACCGGGTGATCGACGACCACGCCGGGCAGCGTGGTGCCGCCGATGTCGACGGGCGCGCCTGCGGTGGAGAGCATCCCGGCGGCGGGGTCGGTCTCGACCGACAGCGTGCGCTGCAGGCCGCAGGGGTCGCCGCGGAGGGTCGCGACGGCGTCGGAGGCGAGGGTGTAGCTGTCGCGGTGGCCGAGGCCGGTGCGCGCGAGGCCCAGCACCTGCAGCGCCAATGCGAAGACGAGCACGACCACGAGCAGCGGCACCGCGGGTGCGGGGCGTCGCACCAGCCCGACGACGACGGCGACCCCGCCCGCGACCAGCAGCAGCGTCGCCACCGGGATGCCCGCGACCTGGGCGGGCATCGTCGAGAACGGCGGCGTGAACCACGCGGACACGAACGGCCAGCTGTTGAGGCCCGCCACCACCAGCGCCCCGACGGCGACGGCCGCCGCCAGCGCCCCGACCGTCCGCCGTGCCGTGGCCGCCCCGAGGGCGAGGACGGCGGCACCGACGCCCGCGAGGTCGCCGAAATGCTGGGTCCACTTCGTCGGGGTGAAGGTCATGACGGCCACCGCGAGCAGCAGCGTCACGACCATCCGGTGCTTCGGGCCCTTGCGCACCGCCATGAGCACGGCCGCCGCCGCCAGCAGCGTGACCAGCACGGCGGCCCGACGGCCGATCGAGCCCTGGAAGCCGTCCGCGAGCAGCACGGTGTAGCGCTGGGCCTCGTCGTACCAGGGCAGGCCGCCGCCGATCAGCGACCGCACCCGGGTGGATTCGAGCATGGCGGCGAGGCTCTGGTCGTACACCATGAGCAGCACGGCCGCCGCGGGCGCCGCGACCATGGCGGCGACCAGCGGCCATCGGTGCAGGTCGGTGCGGGCGCGCAGGAGCCGCACCACCGGCCGTATGCCCGCGAGGAACGGGGTGAACGCGACCAGGCCGCCGGGGGTGAGCGCGGTCGTGGCCCCCGCGAGCAGGAGGCCGAGCACGAGCGGCAGCAGCCTGCGGGTGGCGACCGCGCGCTCGACGAGCACCCAGCAGCCCAAGAGGCCCGCCGCGACCCACGGTTCGGGCCGCAGTCCCAGGCACAGCGGCACCCACCAGGTGGCGAACGCGAGCGCGGCGAGCCAGGGCTTGTGGACGCCGAGGCGGGGCAGCGCGCAGCGGGAGAGCAGAGCCCAGGTGACGAGGCCGAGCAGGGTGGCGGGCAGGCGCATCCACAGCGTGCTCGCCGACACCTGCGACCACGGCCAGAGCACGTCGTAGAACCAGCTGAACGGCGACTCGGGGGCGTTGAGCCAGCGGTAGACGTTGCCGATGAAGCCGTTCACGCCGCGGCTGCGGATGATGCCCGCGATGTAGCCGTCGTCGACCGTGACCGCGCCGATGACCCACCAGACGCCCAACAGCGCGGCGATGGCGAGGTCGACGAGGCGGAGGCGGGGACGCCGTCGAGGCGCCCGGCGGCCGCGGGTGGCGTCGGTGCGGTGGAGCGCCACGAGCATGCCCAGCAGCGCGAGCACCCCGACGACGGCGACCGCGGCCTTGAGCGGCGTGATCGTGGTCTGGAAGCGGGTGTCGGCGGTGAGTTGCAGCGTGACGCCGCTGCGGAGGTCGGAGAAGGCGCCGACGACGGCGGGGCGGACGTCGCCGTCCTCGGTCAGGACGACCGCCTGGCCGACGCGAACGGTGGTGGCCCGCGGGTCGGAGGCGACGGTGACCGTGCACGGGCCCGCGGACAGCGGCACGCGGCCGAGGTCGACGCCGTCGCTGGCCACGCCGATGGCTTCGCCGTCGGCGGTGAGGCGCAGGCCCGAGAGGGGTTCGGCGGCCGGGTCGGGGTGGGGCGGCACGGTGGACAGCAGCAGCGCGCCGGGTGCGGCGGCGCGGGCGGCGGCGCAGTCGAGCGTGGCCGTGAGTGCTGTGGGCTGGTAGGGCATGAGCGGTAGCGCGGCGGCCCCGTCGCCCGCGCTCCAGTGGTAGTCCACCTCGGGCTGCACGACAGGGGCGAACGGGAACACGACCGCGGCCAGCGTCGCGACGAGGCCGAGCACCAGCACCCAGCGCCGCGCGCGAGGCTCGCGCTGCGCGGCAGGCGCGTCCGGCGCGGCCGGTGGCGCCGTCCGGGCGGGGGTGAGCACGCCGTCACCCTAAGCCGCGCCCGCAGGCCGCTACCCCGGCGGTCGCGCCACGACCCGCCGCCGCCCCACCCGCGCCGCTCGGGCCGCTGCGGGCCGCCCGCCCCAACCCCACCTTGGTGACTTCACACCCCTTGAAGTCGCGAAGAAGGCCCCCGGCTCGCGCCGCTTCCCGCTCGCGCCGCCCTTTCCTCAGGTCGCGAGACCGACGTTTCCGGTGATCGAATCCCGCGAACGTCGGTCTCGCGGGGCCCCGGCCCCGGCTCGGACCGCCCACACCCGAGGTCCGCCCGCGCCACGACAGGCGGGCCGCCGTTCGGTGTCCGGGCGCCCAACCCGTCGGCCTCCGCCACGCCACCGCCCGTTCGGCGCGGGGAGCGGGCGCGCCGGCCCGCCGCACGTCCGTCCCCCATCGTGTGACGCGCAACCGGCGGCAGGATGAACGTCCGTGCCCCCGATCCCCGACTCGGCGCGCGTGACGGTGTCGCCGGACGCCGATCCAACTGCGCCGTGGTTGCTGCGCAGGCGGGTTCGGCTCGCGCGCCGACACCTGGGCCCCGGCCCGTACCTCGATTACGAATGCGGCCGCGGCGAGCTGCTCGCCCTCCTCGCCGCCCGCGGGTCGGCGACGGGCTTCGCGGCCGATCCCGCCCTCGCGGACCTGGCCCGCACGGCCGCGCCGGGCTGCCCCGTCCACACGAACCCCGAGGCGCTCCCGGCGGCCGTGTTCCGCGGCGTCCTGGCCGTGACGACCACGCCGCCCGCCCCCGCCACGCTCGCGACCTGGCGTCGCGTGCTCGTCCCCGGCGGCCGGGTGCTGATGGTGGGCGCCACACCGGAACGTGCGGACGGCTTCACCCTGCGCTGGACGGGACGCGAGCGGTGGCGGCGCGGGATCGCCGCGGTCGTACTGGAGAGCGCATGATCGGGGCATGACGCTGCTGCCACTCGACCCCGACGAGCTGCTCACCACCACCCGCTCGGTCCGCAAGCGCCTCGACCTCGACAAGCCGGTGCCGCTGGAGCTGGTGAAGGAGTGTCTTGAGGTCGCGCTGCAGGCCCCGACCGGCAGCAACACGCAGGGCTGGCACTGGATCGTCGTCACCGAGCCCGAGCTGCGCGCCCAGATCGGCGAGTACTACCGCCGGTCGTACTACGCCTACCGCGAGCAGCGCGGCACGGCACGGGGCAGCGCCGAGAAGCAGGCGGCGACGGAGCGGGTCGTGACCTCGTCCGATTGGCTCGCCGACCACATGGGCGACGTCCCCGTCCTCGTCATCGCCTCGATCTTCGCCAGCGAGGAGCTGCCCGCGGACAACCAGGCGGGGCTGTGGGGGTCGCTGCTGCCCGCGGCGTGGAGCTACCAGCTCGCCGCCCGTGCCCGCGGCCTCGGCAGTGCCTGGACGACGCTGCACCTGGTGTACGAGAAGGAGGTCGCCGAGTTGCTCGGCATCCCGCCGCGGGTGCGGCAGGGCGTCTTGCTGCCCACCGCGTACTTCAAGGGCGAGACCTTCCGCCCCGCCCACCGTGAGCCACTGGACACCGTGCTGCACGTCGACCACTGGTAACCGAGGACCCGGCGTCAACGGCCGCGGGGCCACCCGTTCGGACCAGCTCGGTCTGACCTGCGGTGACGGCCGTTCCCGAACAGGTGGGTTGCGGGCGTCACCCGCATCGCTGGTGTGAAAGGCCTCGTTGCGGTCACCGTGACGACAGCAGCGCGCGGATCCACCCCATCCGGCGATCAAGCCACCACGGCCGGTGAGCTGCGGACGCTGACCGGGCTGCGGATCGTCGCGGCGCTCTGGGTCGTCGGGTTCCACTTCCACTTCACGGCGCTGCCGGGGGTGGCGGCGGTCAACCGGGTGCTCGGCCCACTGGTCACGCAGGGCGCGCTGGGCGTCGACCTGTTCTTCATCGTCTCCGGCTTCGTCATCGCCCACACCCACCTCGACCGGCTCGGCCCCGCGCTGCGACCGGCCACCGCCGCGCGGTTCGTCTGGGCGCGGGTCTGCCGGATGTGGCCGCTGTACCTGGTCGTGCTGCACGTGTTCGGGCTGTGGCTGGTGGCCAAGTTGGTGTGGGGGCACGACGGCGCGATCGCGTTCCAGACCGTGCAGCCCGTCGTCAGCGTGCGGGAGTGGGTGCGGCAGCTCGCAGGCGTGCAGATGTGGGATCACGCCTACCTCGACGGGGCGTCGTGGGTGGGGCCGACGTGGTCGCTGTCCGCCGAGTGGCTCGCCTACCTGCTGTTCCCGGTGGCTGCGCTCGGGTTCCACCGCCTCCGGCGCCTGCCTGCGTGGGTGCTGGGCGGCGCGGCGGTGGCCCTGATGACGCCGATCGCGCACGCTTACCTGGCGACGGGCTCGCCGTACTACCCGTACAGCTGGCTCGTGCGGATCGCCTGCGGCTTCGCCGCTGGGGTGCTGGTCTGCCTGGCCGTTCGTCGGATTCGGGTAGATGCGCGGCGGACGGCGTCGCTCGTCGCCGCGGTCCTGCCGGTGGTGGTCGCGCTCGGCCTCGGGTTCGGCGAGCGGCTCGGGCCGGGCCGGGGTGGTGCGGTGATCGCGCTGTTCCCGGTGCTGGTCGGGGCGCTCGCGCTGGCCGACCGGGGACCCGCGATGGTGCTGGCCCGGCCGTGGGCCGTGCACGGCGGCCGGATTTCGTACGCGCTCTACCTCGTGCACATCCCGATGTTGGAGGTGTACTGGACGGCGCTGCAGCACGTCCGCGCGCTCGGCCCGCACACGCTGCTCGCGCACGTCGTGGGCCTGGGGGTGCTCGTCGCGACGGTCGGCGTGGCCGCCACGGCGTACCGGCGGATCGAGGAGCCCGCGCGGCGGCGACTGCTCGCGCTGCACCGGCCCGCCCGGCACGTGCTGCCCGCCGGGATGCGGGCGGCCGGGATCCAGGTACGGCCGGTCGGCGCTCCGCGGCGGGCGCCGCGCCACGCCCTCGCCCGACACCCGGTCTTCGCGGGCCACCATCGTCCGGTCCACCCCGCGGCCTGATGCCCGACCGCTCGCTGGCCGAACGGTGAGTCTCCCGTTTCGACACGGTGAGTCGCGCGGTCGGGAACGGTGAGTCTCCCGTTTCGACACGGTGAGTCGCGCGGTCGGGAACGGTGAGTCTCGCATCTCGGCACGACGAGTCTGGGGTCTCGGCACGGCGAGCCCCGGTGCCTGCCTCGCTGACGGCGTGGTCAGGCGGTCCAGTGCGCCGGGCGCGGCACGCGATCCGGGAGGCGGCTCGCGGCGTCGCCTTTGGCGGAAGCGGCCTGCATCGGCGTGACGAACAGGCTGGTCGAGAGGTCGGCCCCGCGCAGGTCGGCACCCCGCAGGTCGGCGCCGAGGAGATCGGCCAGCCGCAGGTCGGCGCCACGGAGGTCGGCGCCCAGCAGCAGGGCGCCGCGCAGCGACGCGCGCCGGAGGTCGGCATTCCGCCATCGCACGCCGACGAGGTCGGCCCGGCTGTGGTCGCGCGGGCGGCCCTCGGTGGATCGGGAATCTGTCGGGCGCTCCATCGCACCGGGTCGACGGCCACCGCGGGCGGCCCGCCGTGCCGAAAATCCTGACTCGCCGTGCCGAGTTGCGCGACTCACCGTGTCGGGAACGACAACTCGCCGTGTCGAAACGGGAGACTCACCGTCGGTGGGGGGCTCCGTGGGGGGCTCGGCCTCGGGCGCGGCTGCGGCGGCGGGCGTACGGAGCCGCTCGCTGGCCTGGCGCAACAGCTCACCCACCCGCTCGTGGGCGGCCGCCACGTCAAGCCCGGCGACGTCGCCGAGAAGGTGCGTCCACTCCGCATCCAGCGCCGGCTCGGGCGCGCGCACGCGGGCCTCGTCGAGGTACCAAAGCAGCTCGTGGACCTGCCGCGCCGCCGCGAACGCCGCGAACATCGGTGCGGCCACGTCGGGCGTGCGCCAGTCCCGCCCCACGAACGCCGCCGTCACCCGTTGGCCCGCGCCGAGGCAGTCGAAAACCGTGCATCCGGCGAAGCCACGGTCGCGCAGGTCGGTGTGGATGGCGCAGCGGAAGTCGGCCTGCAGGTTGCCGCACGGGGTGCCCGCGGGCTTGTCGATGGCGAAGTCCGCCGACCGGGCGAACGCAGGCGCGACGCAGCACAGCCCCACGCAGCGCGAGCAGTCCGCGCGCAGCTCCACCACGGTCCGCCACGTTAGCCCACCCACCCCAGGCCACCGTGATCACCGGTTCGGTGCACATCCGGCCGGATCTGGCCGCTTTGCGCACCGAACTGACGATCATGGCGGGGGACGGGGGACGGGGGACGGGGGCCGGGGCGGTCGGGCCGGGGGGCGGTGTTGGGGCGGTCGGCGTGGGGCCGTCGGGCCGGACCGGGCCGGGCGGCGGGGCGTAGGCCCGTGGTGTGCGTCAGCCGAACGGCCTCGTTGCGCGCTGCGACGACCGGCTGCCGTAGCGTTGCGGGCCGTGTCTCGTGCCGTGTGGCTGCCCGCCGCCGTCGGTGCGCTGGTCGGCGCGTTGGTGTTCGTCCTCGCCCGCGACGTGCTGATCGACGACTCCTACATCACCCTCGCCTACGCGCGCACCTTCGCCGAGCACGGGGTGTGGGGCCTCCAGCCGCAGCTGCCGGGCAACGCGGCCACGTCGCCGCTGAACGTGCTGCTGCTCGCGGCGATCATCGTCATCATCGGGCAGCCGGTGCTCGCGGCGGGCGTGCTGCTGGTGATCGCACTGGCGGTCACGGGCGGGGCGCTCGGCGGGATCTGCGCGCGGCTGGACTGGAGCCCCTGGTCGGCGGCGGCCGGGGTCGCGCTGGTCGGGGTGAACCCGCTGCTGGTCTCGGTGATCGGCATGGAGACCCACATGGCCATCGCGCTCGTCGCCGTCCTCGCGTGGACGGTGCTCGCGCGGCGCCCCCACCTCGCGGGCGTGGTGTGCGGGCTGCTGCTGCTCACCCGGGCGGACCTGGCCGGGTTCGGGTTGGCCGCGGCCGCTGCGGTCGTCATCACGGTCGGCGTCGTCCGAGCGCTCGCCCTCATCGGGATCGCGGGGCTGGTGTCGCTGCCGTGGTCGGTGCTGTCGTGGTTCTGGCTGGGCTCCGCCGTCCCGGACACGATGGTGATCAAGCTCGGGGAAGACATGGGCGACCGGACGTACGCCAACGGGCTCTACTACTTCTTCGTCGGCTACCCGTTCGCGGTGACGGCCTCGCTGATCCCGGCCGCGGTCGGCATGCTCGTGCTGCTCGGCGGCTGGCGGCGCGCCGTGGCCCCGGTGCACCTCGTGCTCGGCGTCGGCGGCCTGTTGCACGCGGGCACGTACCTGCTGCTCCACACCGCCCCCTACCAGTGGTACTACGGCCCGGCCATCGGGGCGCTGACGATGCTCGGCGCGGTCGGGGCGCCGCGGACAACGCTGCGGACCGTGGCGTTGGGGGCGTCGGCGGCCATGGTGGCGGTCACCGCCGTCTACCTCGTCGCCCGCCCCTGGACGCTCACGACGATTTCGGGCAACTGGGCCGTCCCCGCCGAGTACCGCGCCCTGGCCGAGCGGGCGCCCGCGGGGGCCGTGGTGCAGTCGTTCGGCGAGGTGGGGACGGTCGCCTACTACTGCGCCTGCACGGTGACCGACCGCCTCTCCGACCGCGGCGCGTTCGCCCAGATCCTGGCCGAGCAGGAGGCGGCGGCCGGGCCGTTCGAGCGGGCGCTGCTGGAGGTCAACTACCGCAACTTCCACCCGCCCGCGCCGCTGCGCCCGCAGTACAAGTTCACGTTCACGCCTGACCACTCCGGCGTGCCCGCCACCTCGTGGCGCGGCGACCAGGGGTCGATGGTGGTCGTGCCGATCAGATAGGCAGGCGGCGGAAGATCGGCCGCGGCACGTGCCGCAGCGCGCTCATCACGAACCGCAGCGGCGCGGGCGCCCACACCAGCTCCTTGCGGGTGCGCACGGCGTCGACGACCACCGCCGCGACCGCTTCGGGAGTGGTCGACAGCGGGGCGGCCTTGAGCCCCTCGGTCATCCGCGTGTGCACGAACCCCGGCCGCACCACCGAGACGTGCACGCCGACCGGGCGCAGCGCCTCCGTGAGCCCGGAGTAGAACGCGTCGAGCCCGGCCTTGGTGGAGCCGTAGACGAAGTTGGAGCGCCGCGCCCGCTCCCCGGCGACCGAGGAGAACGCCACGATCGACCCGTGCCCCTGCGCCGTCATCCGCTCGCCGAGCGCCACCCCGACGGCGACGGCCGCGGTGTAGTTGACCTGCGCCAGCTCGACGGCGGTGGCGACGTCGCTCCACGCCTTCTCGTTGTCGCCCAGCACTCCGAACGCCACCAGCGCGACGTCGATGTCGCCGCCCGCGAAGGCCTTGGCCACCACGTCGGCGTCGGTCTCGCGGGCGTCGAACGGGATCGTCTCGACCGCGCAGCCCCGCGACTCCAGCCGCGCCTTGGCCTCTTCCAGCCGCGGCGACGGCCGTCCGGCCAGCACGACCCGCATCGGCCGATCGGAGGCGAACGCCTCCACCGTGGCCAGGCCGATCTCCGAGGTGCCGCCGAGCAGCAGGATGCTCTGCGGGTTGCCGACGGCATCGATCACAAGGCGCTCCAATTGACGATCACGAGGTGAGCTCCAAACGTCGGGACATGTCCGAGGCGAACACGTTGTGGGGGTCGACGGCGTCGCGGATCTTGCGCCACTCGTCGAACCGCGGGTAGCCGCGGCGGATGGCGGCGGCCGTGGTGCGCGACTCCTTGGCCAGGTAATGCCGCCCGCCCGCGGCGAGCACGAGCTCGTCCAGCTCGTCGCACAGCGCGCCGAGCCCGGGACCGATGGGGATGTCGACGCACAGCGTCCACCCCGGCATCGGGAACGACAGCGGCGCGCGGTTGCCCTCGCCGAAGCGCTTGAGCACGTTGAGCGCCGAGACCTGGCGCGCGGCGGTCATCCGCTCCAGCACCTCGCGGATGACATCGGCCCGCGACGGCGGCACCACGAACTGGTATTGCAGGAACCCGCGCGGCCCGTAGCCCCGGTTCCACTCGCCGATGATGTCGAGCGGGTGCAGGAACTGGGTGATGTTCTGGATGGCGCCCATCCGGGTGGGCGACTTGCGGTACCAGAGCTCGCTGAACAGCTTGCCCGTGACCCGGTTGAGCAGGCCCGACGGGAACACGTCCGGCACCGTGAGCAGCTGCGGCGCGTCGAACTTCAACGGCTCGGCCCGCAGCGTCGAAGGCAGGTCGGCGACCGTGGCGTGGTTGGCCCGGGTGAGCAGCCCTCGACCGAAGTGCGCGCCCGTGGTGACCGCGTCGAACCAGGAGACGGACTCGGCGTACTTCTCGTCGTCGGTGCTCTGGCGGGCCATGAGCTCGTCGAGGTTGTCGATCTGCTCGGTGTCGACCTTGAAGTACGCCGTCTCCACGTGGTGCAGCTGGAGCGTGGCGCGCACCACCACCCCGGTGAGGCCCATCCCGGCGACCGTGGCCCAGAACAGCTCGTCGTCGGGGGTGAGCCGCTCCACGGAACCGTCGGCGGTGACCAGCGTGAGCGCCCGCACGTGGTTGCCGAAGCTGCCGACGACGTGGTGCGCCTTGCCGTGGATGTCGGCGCCGATCGCCCCGCCGACCGTGACCTGACGGGTGCCCGGCAGCACCGGCAGCCACAGGCCGTGGGGCAGGGCGGCGCGCATGAGCGTGTCGAGGCTGACGCCCGCGTCGACGTCGACGATCCCGCTCTGCGCGTCGATCGCGTGGATCTGGGCGAGGCCGGTCATCGCGAGCACGGTGCCGCCCGCGTTCTGCGCCGGATCGCCGTAGGAGCGCCCGAGGCCGCGCGCGATGATCCCGCGGGGGCCCGCGCCGGTGACGGCCGCCACCACGTCCTCGACCGAACGGGGTGTGACGACCCGGGCGAGCGACGGGGCGGTGCGACCCCAACCGTGGAGCAGTTGTGTCTGAGACATTGCGGGCGAGGCTACCCGGGGCCACCGACACTATTCTCGGGGTGGTGACCGCCATGCAGCCGGACCCGCCGGGTCTCCGGATCTCCGACGCCGACCGCGAGCGCGCGGCGCGGCGGCTGCACACCGCGCTCTCCGAAGGCCGGATCACGCTGTCGGAGCTGGAGGAGCGCCTGGCCGTCGTCTACGCCGCCCGTTACGAAGCCGACCTCCGCCCGCCGCTGGCCGACCTGCCCGCCGAGACGCCGGTCGCGGTCACCCCGGCGGGGCCGCCGATGGTGCTGAAGTCCGGGATGTCCTCGATCAAGCGCACCGGGGCGTGGCGGGTGCCGCCCCGCATCCGGGTGCTCTCCGGCATGGGGTCGGTCGTGCTCGACTTCTGCGACGCCGAGAACCCGCATCCCGTCGTCGAGGTGGAGCTGGAGATGGGTGCGGGCTCGGCGAAGCTGCTCGTGCCCGACGACGCCACCGTCAACGTCGACGACCTCGTCCCCGGCATGGGCTCCGTGCGCAGCAACGTGCCGTCCGCGCCGCAGCCGGGGCATCCGCACTTCGTGGTGCACGGCCGCACGGCGGTGGGCTCGGTGCGGGTGCGGCGGCGCTTCCGCCTGGGCCGCTACTTCTTCTGACGGCTGGTCGCACCGGCGTTGCCGTGCGCGCACCGGCATCGCGACGGGGGTGCCGGCGCGGCCGTGCTTGTGCGAGCCGAACCGGGCGACTCCCGCGGTGCCGGGTGGCGCCCGCTACCCTGCTGCCGTGACCACCGATTCGCCCGCCCGGCTGGGCCTGGTCGCCCAGCTGACCCGGTTCGTGGCGATCGGCGCGCTGTCGGCGCTCGTCGACTTCGGCATCTACCAGGCGCTGTACGCGCTGGGCCTGTTCCCGAGCGCGGCGAAGGCGATCAGCTTCATCTGCGGCACCACCACGGCGTACCTGCTCAACCGCCGGTTCACGTTCCAGTCTTCGGGCGGACGGGCCCGCGTGGCGGCGTTCGCCCTGCTCTACGGCACCACGTTCGTGATCAACGTCGGCACCAACGCGCTGATGCTCGCCGTGCTGCCCGCCATGCCGCTGCGGGTGAGCGCCGCCTGGGTGATCGCCCAGGGCCTGGCCACCGTCATCAACTTCGTGATGCTGCGGACGGTCGTCTTCCGCGAGCCCTGACCCCTGTGCGCGGTAACGAGTGCTCTGGCACTCGTTACCGCGCACAGGGGTCACGCCCGGTGGAAGCGCTCCAACCGTCCCTGCCGCACGAGCCGCAGCCACCGCGCGAACTCCCGCGGGCTGCGCTTGGTGACGAGGAAGTACCACGCGAACCGGGGCACCTCGGCCAGCCCGACCCGGCGCATCCCCGGCTGTGACGTGAGGAAGCCGCGGTTGCGGAAGGTGTAGTAGCGCTTCACGGGGTCGTCGGGGTCGCGGGCGTGCAGGTGGCCGCCGAGCATCGGCTTGTCGTCGCCGTCGGCGCGCGGGTGGAGGTAGACCGCGCCCAGCGCGGTGCCGAACGGCAGCCCGGAGCGCACGAGCCGTCGGTGCATCTCCACCTCGTCGCCGCGGATGAACAGCCGCAGGTCCGGCACGCCGACCACGTCCAACGTGGACGCCCGGAACAGCGCCCCGTTGAACAGCGCCGCGATCCCGGGGAGCAGCTCGTGGTCGGCGCCGTGCCCGACGTCGGCGGCCAGGGCCGCGCGCGACCGGTGCCAGGTGAGGCCGCGGCGCACGGGGAAGGCGAGCCGGTCGGGGTCGTCGGCGTCGGCGACGGTGGGCGAGACGGCCGCCAGCCCGCGCCGGTCGGCCAGTTCGACGAGCGTGGCGAGGACGTGGTCGTCGGCCGCGCGGCCGTCGTCGTCGGCGAGCCACACCCAGCCCGCCCCGAGCGCCATCGCGTGCAGCACGCCGAGCGCGAACCCGCCTGCGCCGCCGAGGTTGCGCCACGACGGCAGCCAGGTGGCAGGCAGGCCGCAGGCCGCGACGACCTCACGCGCGGGCTGGTCCGGCCCGTTGTCCACGACGATGAGGTGCGCGATCGGGTGGGTCTGCTTGGCCAGCGAGGCCAGCGCGTCGACCAGCGAGTCGGCGCGGTGCCGCGTGACGACGACCGCGACGACCGCGCCGGGCGGCAGCGGGCCCGGACCTGCGGCGCGCGACGCCACGTCCGGCGGCGGCCCGCTCACCGCGACTCGAGCTCGGCCAGCACGTCGCGGCCCTTGTAGTGGTGCAACACCTCGCGCAACGGCCCGTGCTCGCGGATGCGGCCCTGGTCCATCCAGATCGCGGTGTCGCACAGGTCGGCGAGGAACTCGTCGGAGTGCGAGGCGAAGACCAGGATCCCGGCGCGCTCGACCAGCTCGTTGAGCCGGACGCGAGCCTTGGCGAGGAACTCGGCGTCGACCGCCCCGATGCCCTCGTCGAGCAGGAGGATCTCCGGGTCGATGCTGGTGACGACGCCGAGCGCGAGCCGCACCCGCATCCCGGTGGAGTAGGTGCGCAGCGGCATCGACAGGTAGTCGCCGAGCTCGGTGAACGCGGCGATGTCGTCGACGCGGGCCTCCATCTGCTTGCGGGTCATGCCGAGGAAGAGACCCCGGATGAGGATGTTGTCCAGGCCGGAGATCTCCGGATCCATGCCGACGGCCAGGTCGAACACCGGCGCGACCTTGCCCAGCACCCGCGCGTGCCCCCGCGTGGGCTCGTAGATGCCCGCCATGAGGCGCAGCAGCGTGGACTTGCCCGCCCCGTTGTGGCCGACGAGCGCCACCCGCTCGCCCGCGCGCAGGGACACGGTGATGTCGCGCAGCGCCTCGATGATCGGCACCTTCGACTCGGTGCCGATCCGCCCGCCCGCCCGCCCGAGCACGGCCTTCTTCAGCGAGCGGGTCTTCGCGTCGAAGATCGGGAAGTCGACCCCGGCGCCCTCGATGTCGATGGAGATCACGGCTACACCCAGTAGGCGACGCGCGCCCGGTAGTTGCGCAGGCACACCAGCGCCGCGGCGCAGCCGACGACCGTGATCGCGCCGACCACGATCCAGTGCCGCGCCACGATCTCCTGACCGAGCAGCGGCTCGCGCAGGATCTCGACGAAGTGCAGCACGGGATTCAGTTCGATGTACGCGGCGAGGGGGTTGCTGGAGAGCCGTTCGTAGGACCACACGATCGGGGTCATGAAGAACAACAGCTGCGTGAGGCTCGCGATGATCGGCGGGATGTCCCGGAACCGGGTGGCGACGATGCCCGCCAGCACCGCGATCCACGCCCCGTTCAGCGCCAGCACGACGAACGCGGGCACGGCCAGCAGCGACGACCAGTGCAGCGACTGCCGGAAGATGATCATCAGCAGGGCCCAGACGACGAGGTTGTGCAGGAAGAACAGCGTCTGACGCCACACGAGCCGGTAGACGTGCAGCGTGAGCGGCGCGGGCAGGAACCGGATCAGCCCCTCGTTGGCGATGAAGACCTCGCTGCCTTCGAGGATGCAACCGTTGATGAAGTTCCAGATCAGCAGGCCCGTGGCCACGTAGGGCAGGAACGTCTGGATCGGCTCGTGGAACAGCGCGCCGTAGAGGATGCCCATCGCCGTGGCGATGACGCCCATCGTGATGCTGATCCACAGCGGGCCGAGCACCGAGCGGCGGTAGCGCTGCTTGATGTCCTGCCAGCCCAGGTAGCCCCAGAGCGGCCGCTGCCGCCAGCCGCCGCGCAGGTCGTCGAACGCGCGGCGCCAGCTCCGCGGCCCGGGTTCCGCGGCGACCGGAGGTGGCGCGACGGCAGCGTCACCGGTTGTCATCGCCTGGGCCACGGAGCGAGGGTACCCACGGGATGCTGCCCCCGAGTGGGGTAGGGGTGTACGCGGCTAGAGGTACTGACCCGTACCCCGGCCGAGCCCACCGTCGGGCTGCGGGCTGCCCGCGCCCGGCGGCAGCCCGCGGCGCATCTGCTCCAGCTGCGCCCGCGCGGCCATCTGTTGGGCGAACAGCGCCGTCTGGATGCCGTGGAACAGCCCCTCCAGCCACCCGACGAGCTGAGCCTGCGCGATCCGCAGCTCCGCGTCGGACGGGGTGGTCTTCTCCGCGAACGGCAGCGACAGCCGGTGCAGCTCGTCGCGCAGCTCCGGCGCGAGCCCGTCCTCCAGCTCCTTGATGGAGTTCTCGTGGATCTCCTTCAGCCGGTTGCGGGAGGCCTCGTCCAGCGGCGCGGTGCGCACCTCCTCGAGCAGCTGCTTGATCATCGTGCCGATCCGCATGACCTTGGCGGGCTGCTCGACCATGCTGCCCACCCCCTGCTCCTCCTCGCCCCCATCGGACGACTGCGGAACCTTGGCCATGCCCAGCGGACGCCCGTCGGGCCCGACGACCATCACCTGCTGCTCGCCGTTCTCCGCCTGCTCAGGACTCACATCGCCTCCTCGCCGTTTGGGCCCACCGTAGGCCTCATCGGTCGGGCACGGTCAGCAGCACCTTCCCGATGACGCCACCGTCGTCGAACAGCGCGTGCGCGGTGGCGGCGTCGAACATCGGCAGCGTGGCGTGCACGATCGGGCGCACCCGGCCGTCGGCGATCATCGGCCAGACGTGCTCGCGCACCGCCGCGACGATCGCGCCCTTCCCGTGCGGCCCCTCGACCGGCCGCCCCCGCAGGCTCGTCGCGATCACACTGCCCCGCTTGGCCAGCAGCTTGGCGATGTTCAGCTCGGCTTTCGTCCCGCCCTGCAACCCGATGATCACGAGACGGCCGTCGAACGCCAACGCGTCGACGTTGGCGGCGAGGCCCTTGGCGCCGAGGTTGTCGAGGATGACGTCGGCCCCGTCGGTGCCCTCCTTGAGGACGGCGGGGACGTCGTCGTGGTAGTCGATCGCGATGTCGGCGCCCAGCTCACGGCAGACGTCGAGCCGGTCCGGCGCGCCCGCCGTGGCCGCGACCCGCGCGCCGAGCGCCTTCGCCACCTGGATCGCGTGCGTGCCGATGCCGCCCGTGCCGCCCTGCACGAGGAACGTCTCGCCCGCCGCCAGCCGGGCCGTCATGACGACGTTCGACCACACGGTGCACGCCACCTCGGGGATCCCGGCCGCCGTGACCAGGTCGACGCCGTCGGGCACGGGCAGCAGCTGCGCCGCGGGCACCACCAACCGTTCGGCGTACCCGCCGCCCGCGAGCAGCGCGCACACCGCGTCGCCGACCCGCCAGCCGTCGACGCCCTCGCCGAGCGCCGCGATGTGCCCCGAGCACTCCAGCCCGATGATGTCCGACGCGCCCGGCGGCGGCGGGTAGTGGCCCTGGCGCTGCATGAGGTCGGCGCGGTTGACCCCGGCCGCCACGACGTCGACGAGCACCTCGCCCGGCCCGGCGACCGGGTCCGGCACCGCCTCCCAGCGCAGCATCTCCGGGCCGCCAGGGCGTTCCAACGCAATCGCGTGCATGTGCGGGAAGGTAACGCCGTGGAGCACTGGCCGCTGCGGCATCTCGTCCTGCGCACCCCGCGCCTGGAGTTGCGGCCCGACGACGACGCGGGCCTCGACGAGCTCATCGGCGCGGCCTACGACGGCGTGCACCCGCCCGAGGAGATGCCCTTCGCCCGGCCGTGGACCGACGCCGATCCCCGCTTCCTGGGCCGGGGCATGCTGCAGCACCACTGGGCCGAGCGCGCCGCCCTCGCCGCGGAGCAGTGGTCGATCCACTTCCTGGTCCGGCTCGACGGGCGGGTGATCGGCACCCAGGGCCTGGCCGCGCACGACTTCGCGGTCACCCGGGAGGTGTACACCGGCTCCTGGATCGGGCAGCGCCACCAGGGCCGGGGGATCGGCACCGAGATGCGGGCGGCGGTCGTGCTGTTCGCCTTCGACCACCTCGGGGCGACGGCCGCGCGCTCGGGCGCGTTCCCGGACAACCCCGCGTCCTGCGGCGTCTCCCGGCGGCTGGGCTACCGCCGCGACGGCACGGAGACCCTGGCGCGCCGCGGCCGCCCGGTCGAGCAGATCCGCCTGCTCGTCACGCCCTCGACGGCCGTCCGTCCGGAGTGGACGCTCGCGGTGACGGGCTACGGCGAGGAGTGCCGGGCGCTGCTCGGCGGGATCAGCCCAGGTTGACGCCGCGGGCGAACGTGTCGCAGCGCGCCGGGTCGCCGGTCTGGTACCCGGTCTGGAACCACTTCTCGCGCTGCGCGGAGGTGCCGTGGGTGAACTGCGAGGAGTTGACGCGCCCGTTGCCGAGGTTGGTCTGGATGAAGTCGTCGCCGATGCGGGACGCGGTGTCGAGCACGCTCGCGATGTCCTGCTGCGTGATGTCTTGGATCAGCGGCTGGCCCGACGACGTCGGCACGTTGGCGGCGTGGTTGGTCCACACGCCCGCGTAGCAGTCGGCCTGCAGCTCCAGGCGGACGGAGCCGGAGGTCGGGCCGCTGTCGCCCGCCTGCACGCGGCTCGTCGTGCCGAGCAGGTCCTGGACGTGGTGGCCGTACTCGTGGGCGATCACGTACGCGCGGGAGAGGTTGCCGCCCTGCGCGCCGAAGCGCTGCTGCAGCTCCTGGTAGAAGGACAGGTCGATGTAGACGCGCTTGTCGGCGGGGCAGTAGAAGGGCCCGGTGTCGGACGTGGCCTGGCCGCAGCCGGTGTTGACGCCGCCGTTGAAGAACACCGTGCGCGGTGGGGTGTAGCGCTGGCCGGAGCGGGCGAACGTGTCGCTCCAGTAGTTGTCCAGCGAGTTGACGTCGGCCACGACCTCGCAGTCGAGCTGGCTGTTCGCCTGGGAGCCGGTGCGGCACGCCGACGCGGCCGTGGACGTGTCGCCGGTCTGGCCGCTCTGCACGCCCTCCAGGCCGCTGGGCAGCGGCAGCGCGCCGCCGCCCGCGCTTCCGCCGCCGAGCGCGGAGAGCAGGAAGTAGAGGATCAGCCCGATGATCCCGAGCCCGCCCCCGCCGATCGCGACGCGTCCGCCGAGCCCGCCCCCGCCACCGCCCGACCCGCGTAGGTCGTCGATGTTGGACGTGTCGAGCTGGGCGTTCTCGTCGAACCGCATCGTGGCCTCCCCGGGCGCGCGTAGCGTGATCCCACCACACCGCACGACCCGGGTCGATCGTGGACACCGCGCCGGCTACCCTGATCGGGAGGGAAGCGTGGCAGAGCGGCCGATTGCACTCGCCTTGAAAGCGAGCGTCCTGAGAAGGACCGGGGGTTCAAATCCCTCCGCTTCCGCGTAGGGGGTGCCGATGAGGACGACGAGGGCGGGTCAGATCATCGAGCTCGGTCGGGTGGTGTTCGTCGAGGCCCCGGTCGAGCCGTTGCGCGACGGCGATCTGCTCGTCCGCACGCGCTACGCGTCGATCTGCGGCTCCGACCTCCACGTCATCAACCACGGGGTGGAGACCGACCCGAGCCTGTGGGCGCCCGGCTATCCCGGCCATGAGGCGGTCGGCGAGGTCGTCGAGTCCCGCGCGGCGGGATTCGGCGCAGGCGACCAAGTGCTGCTCGTGCCGCCGGTGCCGGAGTCGCGCTGCTTCGCCGAATGGCAACGCGTCCGCGCGCGCTCGGCGGTCCGGCTGGACGGCGACCTCCCGCCGCTCGACCAGGTCATGATGGCCCAGCAGTTGGGCACCGTCGTGTTCGCCTCCCGTCAGCATCCGTGGGACGCGGCGGGTCGGACGGCCGTCGTCATCGGCCAGGGATCAGCCGGGATGTTCTGGACGTGGACCCTGAAGCGGGCAGGCGCCGCCCGCGTGATCGTGGCGGACCGCTCGCCCTCCCGGCTCGCCGCGGCCGTCGGATTCGGGGCCGACGTCACCGTGGAGCCCGGCGATCTCGCCGCCGCCGTCATGGACCACACCGCGGGGGAGGGCGCGGACTTCGTCGTCGAGGCCGTCGGGCGCCGGGAGACCCTGCTGCAGTCGATCTCGCTCTGCCGCGTGGGCGGACAGCTGTACTGGTTCGGGCTCCCCGACACCAACGACCCGGTCCCGATCGACTTCCGGCTGTTCTTCCGGCGCAAGCTCACCGCGTTCTCGATGTACGGCGCGCAGGGCGAGCCGGGGCTGGTCTCGTTCCGGGTGGCGCTGGAGCACATCCGGCGCGGCGAGATCGACGTCCGGCCGTTGCTGTCGCACGTCGTGCCGGTGGAGGAGATCGACCAGGCGTTCCGGCTGGCCGACGCCTGCGCGGACGGCGTGCTCAAGGTGTCCGTGTCGTTCTGATGTCACGGCACGCCGGGTCGCCCCGTCTTCGAGTCATGGATGCTCGCTTGAACTTCTTCGCCCAGCCCGACACGGCCAAGGTCCTGAGCCACCTCATGGCGGCCAACAAGATCGTCGGGCAGTCGACGGTGCCCGCGGCGACGCAGGACCTGGTGCGGATCCGCGCCAGCCAGATCAACGGCTGCAGCTTCTGCGTCGACATGCACACCAAGGAGGCCGCGGAAGCGGGGGAGACCTCGGTGCGCCTGAACCTGGTCGCGACCTGGCGGGAGGCCACCGTCTTCACCGACGCCGAACGCGCCGCCCTGGAGCTGGCCGAGCAGGGCACCCGCATCGCGGACGCCGCGGGCGGCGTCACCGACGACGCGTGGGCGCTCGCCGCCAAGCACTACGACGACGACCAGCTCACGGCCCTGGTGCTCAACATCTCGCTCATCAACGCCTTCAACCGCGCGAACGTCATGGTTCGCCAGCCCGCAGGCGACTACCGACCCGGCCAGCTCGCGTCCCGCTGAGGCGAGTCAAGCGGCCGGGAGGAGACCGATGTGCTGGGCGTGGAGCACGCCGAGCTTCGTGTAGCTGTGCTGCAGGTGCTTGTGCACCGTGCGCTCGGTGATCATCAGACGGCGGCCGATCGACGCGGCGGTGAGGCCTTCGGCCAGAAGCGCCAGCACGGCCAGCTCCCGGGGGGTGAGCTGGATGTCCCGTGCGGCGTCGGGGCCTTCGGGCCCCACGCCGATGTCGTCCCACTGTGCGGTGAACCGGTCGAGCTCCCGGTCGCAGTAGGCGCTGCCGCCGCGTGAACGTCTCGGCCGGCTGCCGGTTGATCCGCGCGGCCTGCCACGCCGCCGACTGCTCCGACACGGGGTCGGCGGCGAGACGCAGCCATTCCGCTGCGCGCTTTGCGTCTCGCGCCCCCCGGCGCCGCCCGCCCGTTCCCCTAGGAGCGTCACGTGGCGAATCTGAGACATGACTCACCGGGATGGACGAGGGGGACTATCCGTTCAGGAACGGGTGCGGGTCGCGTCCGGCCATGAGCAGGAACCGGTCGCGCCAGGACACGTGCCCCTCCGGCAGCGGCAGCGGCGTGCGGAACACCCCGTACGACCGCCAGCGCTCCGCCTCCGGTGCGGTGATCTCGTACATCGGCCGGGCCAGCTCCTCGGGCAGTGGGCAGGCGCGGGAGCCGATCGCCATCGCGATGTCGTGGGCGAGGAAGCAGCGGGCGATGATCAGCTGGAGGAGGTACTCGCGCGTCGGGATGTCGCCGAAGCCGCAGTGCACGGTCGCGTCCGGGTCGGTCGTGGCGCGGGCCGCCGCGCACGCCGCCTCCACGATCCGGGTCAGCGCGGCGTGGGCGTCGGCGCCCAGGAGGTCGCCGTCGAACTTGTCCGGGCCGACGTCGGCCATGGTGCGTCCGGCGAGCATGTCGGGCACCCACGCGTCGTCGCGCGCGTAGTGCGCCACGAGCTCGCGGACGGGCCGCGGTCGGTCGGCTCCGGGCATGTCGAACATCGGCGGGACGACGATGTTGCGGTGTTCGGTCCGAATGCGGCCCAGCACCTCGAGCAGCACCCCTTCGGCCATCACGAACAGTTCGGCCTCACGGATCATCGGCTGATCGAACCAGACGTTGGCCACTCACGAGGGTGAAAATATGAGACGACGTCAGCCGCGGAGCCCGTCGACGACCTTGGCGATGCGCCGCTCCCGGGTCGCGGCCGTCTTCGCTTCCTCGACGCCGCGGACGGCCTCCTTGCGCGCGGTGTAGTTCTGCGCGTCGAAGCGGGCCCGCGCGCCGTCGACGGCGGCGAGCGCGGTGGCGAGGTCGTCGGGCACCGCGACCTCGCGTGGGGCATCGTCGAGCACCACGTCGACGTCGATCTCGTCGCCCGCCGCCACCCCCGCGCTCGCGCGGACCTCGGCGCTCACGGGCAGCAGGAACCGTCCGCTCATCCGGGCGACCGTGCTGCGGTAGGTGTACTCGCCGATCGTGACGCGGACGGGTGGGCGTTGGTGCGACCCGAGCCCGGCGACGACCTCCTCGGGCACCTCGATGCCCGTGGCCGTCTTCCCGTTCAGCTCGACGGTGGCGCGGAACCTCATGGCCTCGATCTTGGCCGCCGATCGTCGTTCGCCGCCACCCTGCCCCGGTGTCCGCTCGCCCGCCGCCCACGGTGTGCGGACCCCGCACCCCACCCGCGCGGACCCCGCACCCCACCGCGGACCCGGACCGCTCGCGACCCGCACCCGCCCGCGGACCCGCACCCCACCGCGGACCTCGCACCCCCCCGCGGACCCCGCACCGGCGGACCTCGCACCCGCGACCCCGCACCCACCGCGGACCTCCCACCCGCGCGACCCCACCCGCGGACCCCGCACCCCACCCGCGGACCCCGCACCCCACCGGCGGACCCCGCACCCCACCGATGGGGTGGGAGGTGCTGCGACGGGGTGCGAGGTGGGCTCGCGCGCGACGAGGTCAGCCGGCGCGGACGAGGCGCCGGGCGCGCTCGACGTTCGGTGGCGCGGGCAGGTCGGGCAGCAGAGCGGTGGCGGTCTGCAGGGCGCGCAGCGTCAGCGTGGTGGACAGGTCGGTGGTCGGCAGGCCGGGCAGTCCGTACAGCCGCCGGGCCCAGCGCGGCAACGTGGCGACCGACAGCGTGGCGATCGTCGGGATCACCAGCCGGGCGCGGGGCGGCGCCGTGGGCTGCGGGGTGAGGAGGTGTCCGACCGCCACGCGCGCCTCGTCGGTCATCTTCAGCTCCGGGCGCACCGACTCCAGGTACTCGCGCATCTCCCCGGCCGACGACGGCGCGTCCGCCAGCCCGATCACCCGCGCCGCGCGGACGCTCTCGGCGAGGTAGGCCGCCACCCCGTCGTCGTCGAGGATGCCCGCGCGCCGGGCGACGTGGGCGTACGAGTCGACCTCCGTGGCGTGCACCCACAGCAGGTGCCCGGGGTGGTCGAGCCGGAAGGTGTGGCCGGTGTCGGGGTCGTAGCCGCGCAGCGCGGCGTGCAGCCTGCGCACCCGGGCCGCGGCCCGCTCGACGTCCGCGGTCGACCCGAACGTCCGCACCCCCACGAACTCCACCGTGCGTTGGAACCGCGACCACGCCTTGCGGGGGTCGAACAGCGCCGAGTTCTGGTACGTGCCGCGCATCACCCGCGGATGCAGCGACTGCAGCAACAGCGCCCGGAACCCGCCCACCCACAGCACGGGCTCGAGATGGACCCGCCACGTGACGGAGCCCGGTCCGAACAGCCCGTCATCGCCCACTCACCAAGGACAACACGGAATGCCATGATCTGCCACATGATCGACCATCTCGGCCTTCAAGCCTCCGACGTCGACGCCGCGGCCGCGGCGTACCTGCGCCTCCTCGCGCCGCTGGGCGTGCACGAGGTGATGCGCTTCCCCGGCCCCGTGGTGGGCATGGCAGGCGCGGACGGCATGCCGCAGTTCTGGCTCAGCCCGGCCCCGGGACCCCTGACGCACGAGGCGCACGTGGCGTTCGTGGCTCCCGACCGGTCCGCCGTCGACGCCGTCTACGCCGCTGCCCTCGAAGCCGGGCTGGAGATCCTGCACGCGCCGCGGGAGTTCCCGGAGTACCACCCGGGCTACTACGGCGTGTTCGTCCGCGACCTCGACGGCAACAACATCGAGGCCGTGTTCCACGGGGCGCCGAACGCCTGACGTCGAGCGCCGATCTCCGGCGCGTGTCGAGCTGCGCGACTCACCGTGGCGAGCTGCGCGACTCACCGTGGCGAGCTGCGCGACTCACCGTGGCGAGCTGCGCGACTCACCGTGGCGAGACGCGCGACTCACCTCGTTGGATCGCGCGACTCACCGTGGCGAGACGCGCGACTCACCGTCAGGTTTCGGCGGGTTTCGGGGGCGGGTTCTCCATCACCGCCCGCCGCGGCATGATCGCGAGCGCGAGGAACGAGAGCGCGCAGCAGATCAGGATGTAGATGCTGATCCCCGTGCTCGACCCGGTGGCGGCGAGGATGGCCGCGGCGATCAGCGGCGCGGGGCCGCCCGCGATCACCGACGCGAGCTGGTAGCCGATCCCGGCGCCGCTGTAGCGGATGTTCGTGCCGAAGCTCTCCGCGATCAGCGCGGCCTGCGGGCCGTACTGCATGTCGTGGAAGACCAGCGATAGCACGATCGCGAGCAGCACCAGCGCGGGCTCCGTCGAGTTGAGCAGCCCGAAGTACGGGAAGGCCCACACCGCGACGCACGCTATGCCGATCGCGTACATCGTCCGGCGGCCGATCTTGTCCGACAGGTGCCCGAAGAACGGCACGCTGACCAGCCCGATCGCCGCCGCGACCAGGGTGTCGTTCAGCAGCGAGGTGCGCGAGAGCTTGAGGTGCGCCGTGCCGTAGGTCAGCACGAACGTGATGAACAGGTAGAACGGCGCCTGCTCCGACATCCGGACGAACGCGGACGCGATGATCTCCCGCCACTGGGTGCGGAACGCCTCGATCACCGGCATCTTCGCCACGGCCCGCGTCTCGCGCACCTCGGAGAACTCGGGGCTCTCCAACACCTTCAGCCGCACGTACAGCCCGACGGCCACGAGCACGAGGCTCAGCAGGAACGGCACGCGCCAGCCCCACGTCTCGAACGCGGGGCCGGTCGTGGTGGAGAACACCTGCACCATGCCGTCGACAGGAGCAGCCCGAGCGGCACCCCCAGCTGCGGCCAGCTCGCCGTGAAGCCCCGCCGGTGCGCGTGCCCCCACTCCATCGCGATGAGCACCGAACCGCCCCACTCGCCGCCGACCGCCGCACCCTGCAGCAGCCGCAGGACCGTGAGCAGCAGCGGCGCCGCGATCCCGATCGTGGCGTAGACCGGGACGACGCCGATCAGCGCCGTGCAGATGCCCATGATCAGCAGGGTGGTCACGAGCGTGGCCTTGCGGCCGATGCGGTCGCCGTAGTGGCCGAAGATCGCCGCGCCGACCGGCCGCGCCGCGAAACCGACGAACTGCGTCCCGAACGCCAGGAGGATCCCGGCCGACGAGTCGGTCGACGGGAAGAACAGCTTGGGGAAGACGAGCGCCGCCGCCGTCCCGTAGAGGAAGAAGTCGTACCACTCGATCGTGGTGCCTACCGTGCTGGCGACGATCGCCCGCCTGCGCTGCGTGCGCATGACGTCCGGCGACGGCTCGGTGGTGGTCATCGTGGTTTACCCCCGAATCTCGGACCGCGTGGCCGCAGCGTGATCGTGATCACCGGAGGTGTCAACCGGAGCTACGGTGAACGGGTGCAGGCGAAGATCGAAGACGTCGCGCGACCGGGCGCCACGCTGCACGTCGAGTCCCGAGGGAGCGGTCCGCTGCTCCTGCTCGTCGTCGGCGGGAGCGGCGACTGCGCCGTGTTCGACGGCCTCGCCGCGGCGTTGGCCGACCGGTTCACCGTGCTCACCTGGGACCGCCGCGGCTTCGTGCGCAGCCCGCTGCACGGGCCGGTCGGCGACAAGCTCACGGCCGACGTCGACGACGCCGTCGCCCTGATCGGATCCGCCGGGCCCGCGCACGTGTTCGGCTCCAGCTCCGGCGCGATCGTGGCGCTGCACCTGCTCGCCCGCCGCCCCGACCTGGTGGCGACGCTCGTGGCGCACGAGCCGCCGCTCTTCCCGCTGCTGCCCGACGGCGACGCGATCTTCGCCCGGCTCGACGCCGTCCACCGACGCTTCCGGGCTGAGGGGCCGCTGCCTGCGATGGCCGAGTTCACCGCGGCGATGGGCCTCGCCCGCACGCCCCCGCCCGCCGAGCTGCCCCCGCACTACGCCGAGATGATGGCCCGCGCCGTCGACAACCTGACGTTCTGGTTCGAGCACGAGTACGAGAGCTACCCCCGCGCCGTCCCCGACCTCGACGCCCTCGCCGCGGCGGGGGAGCGGCTGGTGCTCGGCGGCGGCCGCGCGTCCCGCGACACCCCGCCCTACCGGCCGAACGAGGTGCTCGCCGCGCGGTTCGGGCGCCCGATCGTCGAGTTCCCCGGCGGCCACGTCGGCTACGCGCAGGCGCCTGCGGAGTTCGCCGAGGTGCTGGTCAGGGCGTTGGGTCGCTGAGGAACGCGGTCGCCGCCGCGGCGAGGAAGCCGGGATCGGCGACCCCGCACAGCTCCCGCGCGGAGTGCATGGACAGCACCGGGATGCCGACGTCGACCGTGCGGATCCCCAGCCGGGTGGCGGTGATCGGCCCGACCGTCGACCCGCACGGCACCGTGTTCTTCGCGACGAACACCTGCGTCGGGACGTCGGCGGCGCGGCATGCGCGGTACCAGGCGGCGGCGCCGGGCGCGTCGGTGGCGTAGCGCTGGATCGCGTTGACCTTCAGCGCGGGCCCCTGGTTGGGCAGCGTCCGGTGCTCGGGATCGTGCCGGTCCAGGTAGTTCGGGTGGGCGGCGTGCGTGACGTCCACCGACAGGCAGCGCGACGCCGCGAACACCGGGCCCCGGGCGTCGAACCCGCCCGCGAGCCGGGTGAGGAGGTTCTCCAGCAGGGGGCCCGCCGCGCCGGTGGCGGTCGCGCTGCCGATCTCCTCGTGGTCGAAGCCGACGACCACCGGCGTGACGTCCTCTCCGGCGTCCAGCAACGCCGCGATCCCGGCGTGCACCGACGCGAGGTTGTCCAGCCGCGGCGCCGCCAGCAGCTCCTCTTCCTCGCCGAGCCGGGCGGGTGGGGTGAGGTCGTAGACGACGAGGTCGTGGGCGGCGACGTCGTCGGCGTCGACGCCCGCCTCGCCCGCCAGGAACTCGACGAGGTCGCCCTCCGTGGGCGCGCCGAGTCCCCAGATGGGCAGGAGGTGCTGCTGGGCGTCGAGGGCGAGGCCCTGGTTGACCGAGCGGTCGAGGTGGATCGCGAGCTGGGGCACGCGCAGGAGGGGGCGCGCGACGTCGACCAGCACGCTCGTCCCGTCGTAGAGCGCGAGGCGGCCCGCGAGGCCGAGGTCGCGGTCGAGCCAGGAGTTCCAGATCGCGCCGCCGTAGACCTCGACGCCCACCTGCCGCCAGCCGCCGCGGCCGGTGTCGGGGTGCGGCTTGACCTTCAGCGTCGGCGAGTCGGTGTGCGCCAGGTACACCCGCAGCGGGCGCGGCGCGACGCCCTGCACCCAGGCGGCGAACGTGCCGTCGCGCACGAGGTAGCGCCCGCCGGGCCCGTCGCGCCACGGGCCGGTCTCGGGTTGCTCGACGAAGCCGGCCGCGTCGAGGCGGCGCACGGCCTCGGCGACCGCGTGGTACGGGGTCGGCGCGGCGGTGATGAAGGCGGCGAGATCGTGCGCGAGATCGGTCACCGGGTGCATCCTCCCCGACGTGTACGACGTCATCGTGGTGGGTGCGGGATCGGCCGGGTGCGCGCTCGCCGGGCGGCTGGCCGCGCAGACCGACCGCTCGGTGCTGCTGGTCGAGGCGGGCACCGGGGAGGCGGGAGTGGCCGACGTCGGCTCGCTCGCCGCCACCGCGCCGGGTCATGTCCGCAACTGGGCCCACCCGGCGGAGCTGCGGCCCGGCCTGCCCGCGGTGGTGCCGCGCGGGCGGGGCCTCGGCGGGTCGGGCGCGATCAACGCCGCGGCGTGGACCTACGTCACGCCCGCCGACGCCGCGGGCTGGGGCGCGCCGGGGTGGAGCTACGCCACGATGCGCTACTTCTACGCCCTCGCCGAGCGGGAGGCGCTCTACGCCACGGACGGCCCGATGCCGGTGCTGGTGCCGTCCGGCGCGCTCCTGCACCCGGCGGCTGCGCGGTTCCTCGCCGCCGCGGACGAGCTGGGCTTCCCGGCGGAGCCGGACAAGAACGCGGGCGGTCCGCCGGGGGCGGGCCCGGTGCCGAGCAACAGCCGCGACGGCGTGCGGATCGACGCCGCCCGCGCCTACCTGCCCCGCCCGCTCCCGCTCGGTGCCCAACACTTGGTGAGCCCCCCACGCGGTGAGTCCCCCGTTTCGCCACGGCGTGTGGGCGATTTCGACACCCCCACCCCCGGTGAGTCCCCCGTTTCGCCGCGGCGTGTGGGGGATTTCGGCATGCCGGAGCTTGGGACGCAGCGGATCGCCGAGCCTCGCGGGCCGGTCGTGCGTGCCGACACGACCGTGGAGCGGGTGCTGCTGGAGGGCGGCCGGGCGGTCGGGGTCGAGCTCGCGGGCGGGGAGCGCATCGCGGCGGAAGAGGTCGTGCTGTCCGCGGGCGCCGTCGGCACGCCGCGGATCCTGCTGCGCTCGGGGCTCGGGCCGGCCGACACGCTGCGCGCCGCGGGCATCGACGTGCACCTCGACCTCCCCGACGTCGGCCGTGGCTGGTCCGACCATCCGGCCGTCTTCCTGCCGTTTCGCACCGACGACCCATTCGCGCACCCGCACGCCCCCACCGCCCAGGCCGCGCTGAACTGGGACGCGGGCGCCGACCCGGCGGGCGACGTCGAGGTGCTGGTGTTCACCCGTCCGTTCGTCCCGGACGGCGACCTGCACCTCATGTGCGCGCTCCAGCAGCCCGACAGCCGGGGCGTGCTCGACCTCGACCACATCTCCTACGGCTACCTGCGCACCGAGCACGACCGCCGCCGCCTGCGCCACGCCCTGCGCACGGCCGCCGACCTCCTGCGCGCGGGCGTCGGCGTGCGCATCGACCCCGGCGGCGACGTGCTGGGCAACGACCGCGCCCTCGACGCCTGGATCGCTGCGCACCTCACGACCGCCGTGCACCTGTGCGGCAGCGCGGCGCTGGGCCGGGTGGTGGACGCCGAACTGCGCGTGCTCGGCGTCGACGGCCTGCGCGTCGCCGACACCTCGGTGCTCCCTGAGGTGCCCCGCCGCGGCCCGGCCGCCACCGCCGTCGCGATCGGCGAGAAGGCCGCCGCCATCCTGGCCTGCTGACCCCTTCCCGCCGGGCCAAGATCGCCGGGATCGGTGCGTGGGTTGTGCTGGCGCACCCCAGTCACCGATCCCGGCGATCATCGGCGCTTAGGCTGGGGAGATGGCGGCGAACCCCTTCCTCACGCCCAGCCCCCTGCCGTTCGGCTACCCCGACTTCGCCGCCATCCGGAAGGAGCACTTCCTCCCCGCGTTCACCGAGGGCATGGCCCGTCAGCGGGCCGAGGTCGCCGCGATCACCGGCGACCCCGCGCCGCCGACGTTCGAGAACACGATCGTCGCCCTGGAACGCTCCGGCGACGTCCTGCGCCGCGTCTCGGCCGTCTTCTCCGTCCTGGCCGCCTCGTGCAGCACGGACGGCATCCGGGGGATCGAGGCGGAGGTGGCGCCCCGGCTCGCCGCGCACGCCGACGCGATCCTGCTCGACCCCGCGCTGTTCGCCCGCATCGAGGCGGTCGCAGCCGGGCTCGGCGTGGGCAGTGCCGCCGGAGATGGGGCCGCGGCCGACTCCGCACCCTCTGCCTCCCCTTCGCACGGCGCCTGCGGGCTGCGTAGTGACGCAGGGGGTGCGAAGTGGGACCGGAGTGGCGCCGCGGGCCCGGGCGTCGTGGATCCGGCGGGCGGAACAGACCCCGCGGGCCCGGCGGGCGGTGCGGGCCTCGACGCCGAGTCCCGCAGGCTCGTCGAGCGCTACCACCGCGACGCCGTCCGCGCGGGTGCCCGGCTCGCCCCGGCCCAGCAGGAGCGGCTGCGTGCGATCAACGCCGAGCTCTCCCAGCGGATCACCGAGTTCCGCAACCGGCTGCTCGCCGGGGCCACGGCCGCAGCCGTGCACGTCACCGACCCCGCCCGGCTCGACGGCCTCACCCCCGACGCCCGCTCGGCCGCCGCCGAAGCCGCCCGCTCCCGCGGCCTCGACGGCCACCTGCTCACGCTCGTCCTGCCCACCGAGCAGCCCGCGCTCGCCGCTCTCACCGACCGCGACCTGCGGGAAAGGCTGCACCGCGCCTCCATCACCCGCGGGCTCGGCGGTCCGCACGACACCAGCGCCACCCTGCTCGCGATCGTCGCCCTGCGCGCCGAGCGGGCGCATCTGCTGGGCCATCCCCACCACGCGTCGTGGGTCGTCGAGACCGCGACCGCCGGGTCGACCGAGGCCGTCGACGCCATGCTGCAGCGGCTCGCCCCGATCGCCGCCGCCAACGCCCGGAAGGAGGCCGAAGACCTCTCGGCGGCCGCCGGGTACCCGATCGCCGCGTGGGACCGCGCCTTCCACGCCGAACGCGTCCGCCGCGAGCGCTTCGCCATCGACGCCACCGCCCTGCGCCCTTACCTCGAGCTGGAGCGCGTGCTGCACGACGGCGTCTTCCGCGCCGCCGAGCGGCTCTACGGGATGCGCTTCGCCGAGCGCCACGACCTCCCGACCTACCACCCCGACGTCCGCGTCTTCGACGTCGCCGACGACGACGGCCCGCTCGGCCTGTTCGTCGCCGACCTCTACGCCCGCGAGACCAAGCGCGGCGGCGCCTGGATGAACGCACTGGTCACCCAGTCCCACCTGCTCGGGACACGGCCGGTCGTGCTCAACACGCTCAACATCCCCAAGCCCGCCGACGGCGAACCGACCCTGCTCACCCTGGAGTCGGTCCGCACCCTGTTCCACGAGTTCGGCCACGCCCTGCACGGCCTGTTCTCCGACGTGCGCTACCCGATGTTCGCCGGGACGGCCGTGCCGCGCGACTTCGTCGAGTACCCCTCGCAGGTCAACGAGATGTGGCTGGCGGAACCCGAGCTCCTCGCCTGCTACGCCCGCCACCACGAGACCGACGAGCCGCTCCCCACCGCACTGGTCGCCAAGCTCGAGGAGGCCCGCCGCTTCGGCGAGGGCGCAGCGACCACCGAGTACCTGGCCGCCGCGCTGCTCGACCAGGCCTGGCACCGCCTCGGGCCCGACGCGGCCGTCAGCGACGTCGAGCCGTTCGAGACCGCCGCGCTCCAGGGCGTCGACGTGCCGAGCGTGCCCTCGCGCTACCGCTCCACCTACTTCAACCACGTCTTCGGCGGCGGCTACAGCGCCGGGTACTACTCCTACATCTGGAGCGAGGTGCTCGACGCCGACACGGTCGAGTGGTTCACCGAGCACGGCGGCCTGCGCCGCGAGAACGGCGAACGTTTCCGCCGCGAGCTGCTCGCCCGTGGCGGGGCGGTCGACCCGATGGCGGCCTTCGCGGCGTTCCGCGGCCGCGGCCCGGACGTCACCCCGCTGCTTGTCCGTCGCGGTCTGCAGGACTGACGATCTCGGCCTCCACCGGGCCGGCGGCCACCGGCGCGGCACCGGACTCCGCGGGGGCGACCGCAGGCGCGGCGGGCTCCACCGCAGGCGCGGCAGCGGTCTCCGCCGAGCCCACCACGGGCGCTCGCCCCGTGCTCGCCTCCAAGAACCGCAGCAGCTCCACCGGGAACGGCAGCACCAGGGTCGAGTTCTTCTCCGACGCCACCTGCACCACGGTCTCCAGCAGTCGCAGCTGCAGCGCGGCGGGCGCGCGGGACATCGCCGCGGCCGCCTCCGCCAGCTTCGCCGACGCCTGCAGCTCGCCGTCCGCGCTGATCACCCGGGCGCGCCGCTCCCGTTCGGCCTCGGCCTGCCGCGACATCGACCGCTTCATCGTCTCCGGCAGCGCCACGTCCTTGATCTCGACCCGGTCGATGGCCACGCCCCAGCCCAGCGCCGGGCTGTCGATCATCAGCTCCAGGCCCTGGTTGAGCCGCTCGCGGTTGGAGAGCAGGTCGTCGAGGTCGCTCTTGCCGATGATCGAGCGCAACGACGTCTGCGCCACCTGGCCGATCGCCGAGCGGTAGTCCTGCACGTCGACGACCACGCGCACCGGATCGACCACCTTGAAGTAGACGACCGCGTCCACCTTCACCGTGACGTTGTCGCGGGTGATCCCGTCCTGCGCGGGCACCGGCATCGTGACGATCTGCATGTTCACGCGGCGGAACGTGTCCACCCCCGGCTGGATCCGGGTCAGGCCCGGCTCGCGCACCGCCTCCTGGACCCGCCCGAACCGGAACACGACGCCCCGCTCGTACTGCCGCACCACCCGCAGCCCGGCCACACCCCACAGCCCGACGGCGGCCGCGAGCGCCCCGAGTAGCTCGATGAGCACATCACGAACGGTACGCCCCGGAATCGTCGACGGCGGCACGGATGAAGAAGGGAGACGGCATCCGTCCCGCCCGGTGGGGAGCGCCGGGCGGGACGGGGTCGTGCCGAGGAGCGGCTACCGGTACATCCGGACGTAGTCGACGTCCATTTGGGTTGGCTTGGGGGAGCCGCCGTCGGGGAAGTAGTCGAGCTGGATGGCCACGTGCATCTGGCCGGGAGGCAGCGTGCTGCTGTCGGTGCTCTGGAACCACTGCTGCCCGTCGATGAAGCCGGTGATCCGTCCGTCCACCCACTCGACGGCGTAGTTGTGCCACTGCGTGAGGTCGAGCGGCTTGTCCGCGCTCTTCTGCTTGTTCGACGAGCTGTAGTGCAGGAAGAAGCTGACGTCCGACGAGGCACTGGTGGTCTCGGCGAAGTCCACCTCACCACCCTGGGGCCACTTGCCCTGCGGCCACAGCAGGAGCACCGGGTGGTACTGGTCGTCGCCCTTGGGGAAGCGGGCGCGGACCTCCCACTTGCCGAACCGCTGGTCGGTGGACCAGCCCATGCCGCCGGTGGTGCCCTTGCTGTCGCCCCGGATCGTCATGATGCCGTTCTGGACGGTGATCGCGGCGGGCGAGCGCCGCCCTTTGCCGCCGTTGCCGGGGCCGTCGTAGGGGCCCCACTGGCTGCCCAGGGTGGTGCCGGTGAACTCGTCGGCGGTCGCGAGCGTCCATCCGCGGGCGACCGCGGCCTGCGTGCCGTCGCCCGCCGCCGGGGCGGGCCGCGCCGCGCTCCCCGGCGCGGGAGGCCGGGGAGCAGCGGGCTTCGGCGGCGCCGTCGTCGCGGCGACGGCGGGGCTCGTGCTGGGGAGCGGAGCCTGTGTGGGTGCCGCAGGGGCGACCGACGCGACCGGAGCCGACGGATCGGCCAGTGCGGGCGGCCCTGGGGAGCGGACGGTGGTGAGGACGAGCGTGGCGACGAGCATCACGACCGCGCCCACCGCAATGGGGGCCAGACGCCGGATCCCGGCGCCCCGACCCGCATCGCGGCTGACGACGGCGTCCGCGAAATCCCGGGAATGCCTGCGTTGCCCGAGCATCCCCACCGGGGGGACGTCGTGCTCCGCGGACAGACGGGCGATCAGCGCCACGGTCGACTCGGATGGCGACTCGGGCAGATCCTCCGCGGCGGCATGGGTCCGTCGCATGGGGCGAGACACTAAGCAAGATGACGGGTGGCGATCGGGCAACCTGAGAGGTGTGGTTGCGCGTGCGCGCCCACAGGTCGGTCCGGCGCGCCGGATCGCACCCGATCTGAGGCCATGTACGCCTTTCGGAGCAATGTGCTTCTCAGCGCACGGTGAGTGGTCGTCCCCGTACGGGTGATGTCGTCCCGTTAGAGGATTGTTATCCCGACCCGGACGGAGCACACTGTCCGGCGATGCTCCCCGTCGCTCCCCCGGGGGGTGCGTCTGCGTACGCGCCGACATTGTCGTCGGTACCGCGTCCGTCCGCGCTCCCGAACGATCATGTCCTGTTGGCCCTGCCCCCCACGGCCACCTCGGCGTCTGTGCTGCGCAGCCTGCGCGCCGAGGGGGTCAGTGTCAGCGCGGTCGCCGACGGCATCGGCGTGCTCGACGCCGTGCGTGCCCGCGATCCCGCGCTCGTCGTGCTCGATGTCGAGCTGCCCGGCCCCGACCAGGCGGCGGTGCTCGCGTCCATCCAGTCGGAGGCGCCGCACGTGGCCGTCATCGCGGTCACTCCACGTGAGCGCCGGGCTGGGCTGTTGGCGTTGCTGCGCGGCGACCGCGACGACTACCTGCTGCGTCCCTTCGCCGTCGACGAGCTCGCCGCCCGCATCCGGCTGCGGCTGCGGCTGGGCCCGGCCGTCGAGTCCACGGTGCTGCGGCAGGGGGAGCTGGCCGTCGACACCGAGTTCGGCGAGGTCAGCGTGGAGGGCGCTCCGGTGTCGCTCTCGCCCACCGAGTACTCGCTGCTGCTGGCGCTGATCGGCACGCCCGGCGAGGTCGTGCCCCCGGATCGGCTCGCGCGCGAGGTGTGGTCGGAGCCTGCGTCGCCCAACCTCGTGCAGGTCTACATCTCCTACCTGCGCCGCAAGATCGGCCCGGAGCGCATCCGGACGGTCCGCGGGGAGGGCTACGTACTGGAAGCCTGAACGGCCGGGTGACATCCGATAACGCTTCGGGGTGCAGTCGGCCGTGGACGGGTTGTGTCCACCTCGGACCGTGCTACGCATTTCCCATGACTATCGGCAGCATCCTCGGCGCGATCATCATCGGCGCCATCCTCGGCGTGGTGGGCAAGCTCGTCGCGCCCGGCAGGCAGGCCATCCCGTTCTGGCTGACCATCATCGTCGGGATCGTCGCGGCGTTCATCGGCACGTTCATCGCGCGCCTGTTCGGCGTGGCCGACACCCGCGGCATCGACTGGATCGAGCTGATCCTGCAGGTCATCGTCGCGGCGATCGGCGTCAGCGTGGTGGCGGGGGTCTACGGCAGGCGCGGCGTCAGATAGCCGCTCACCGATCAGGACGGCCACCGGTCGTCCTGATCGGCATGGCCGTAACGCGGCAGCGGATCGATAGGACACTGGTCGGCCATTCCGGCAGCGATCGGGGGCGCCTGATCGGCGACCGCGTCGTGGGCTGGACCGCGGCGTCAGGTAGCGGCGAACTCGCGCGCGGCCGCGAGGAACTGGTCGTTCTCCTCCGGTGTCGACACGGTCACGCGGCAGCCGTCGGGGGCGAACGGCCGGACCACGACCTTGTGCTCCAGGCAGTGGGCGGCGAAGGCCGCCGTGCGCTCGCCCAGCGCCACCCACACGAAGTTGGACTGGGTCGGCGGCACCGTGTAGCCCGCGGCCACCAGCGCATCCCGCACCCGCACCCGCTCGCCGACGATGTCCGCGCACGCGGCGAGCAGGGCCTCGGCGTCGTCCAGCGCGGCAATGGCGGCGGCCTGGGCGAGCGTGCTGACGCTGAACGGCGAGCACACCTTGCGCAGCGCGGTGGCCACCTCCGGCGCCCCGATCGCGTAACCCACGCGCAGCCCCGCCAACCGGTAGGCCTTGGAGAACGTGCGGAGGACGACCAAGTTGGGGTGCGCGTCGAGCAGCGGCAGCCCGTCGACGGCGTCCGGGTCGGTGACGTACTCGTGGTAGGCCTCGTCCAGCGCCACCAGCACGTCCGGGCCCACCGCCGCGAGCAGCCGCTCCAGCTCGGCGCGCGTGACCACCGTGCCCGTCGGGTTGTTGGGGCTGCACACGAACACCAGCCGGGTGCGCGGCGTGACGGCCGCGGCCAGCGCGTCGACGTCGTGGCGGAACTGTCCGTCCAGCGGCACGGTGACCCGCCGCGCGCCCCCGATCTGGGTGACGATCGGGTACGCCTCGAACGAGCGCCACGCGTACACCACCTCGTCCTCCGGCTCCAGGCACGTGATCGAGACGAGCTGCTGGCACAGGCTCACGGAGCCACAGCCGACGGCGATCCGGTCCGTGCCCACGCCGAGGGCGGCCGAGAGCCGCTCGGTGAGCCCGACGACCGCCAGATCCGGGTAGCGGTTGCCCATCGCGGCCGCCTCCGCGATCGCGGCGAGCACCGGCGGGGTCGGCGGCAGCGGCACCTCGTTGCTCGCCAGCTTGACCAGCCCGGGGATCGCCTTGCCGGGGACATAGGCGGGCAGCGAGGTGAGATCGGGCCGGATGAGCGTCATGCGCGTCACGGTAGCGGCGCCCGACGATGGCGGGGTGAGCGATTCGTGCCAGGCTGGAACCTATGAGCGACATCCGCACCGAGACCGTGCCTTTGGTAGACGGCAGCGCGCTGCGCCTCACGGTCGCTGAACCGGACGCGTCCGTCCGGGGCGGGATCGTCGTGCTGCACGACTCGCGGGGCATCACCGACGCCGTCCGGGGGCTCGTGAAGGGGTTCTCCGCCGACGGGTGGATCACCGTCGCCCCGCACCTGTACCACCGCGACGCCGCCGACGAGGTGGCCGCGGACCAGGCCCAGGAGCAGGTGGACCGCCTGGACCGCGACCAGGTGATCGCCGACACCGACACCGCGTTCGGCTGGCTCGCCGAGCGTTCGGTCAAGGCCGACCGGATGGGCGTCGTCGGGTTCGACCTCGGCGGCGCGGTCGCGCTCGTCATCGCGGCCACCCGCACGCTCGGTGCGGCCGTCACCGTGGGCAACGAGGTGCCGTCGTCGAACCTCGTCGAGCTGGTCTCGGCCGAACAGGGCCTCACCTGCCCGTGGCTGGGGATCTACGGCACGGACGACCCGGAGATCGACCGGCTGCGGGCGGCGGCGTCGTCCTCGGAGGTGGCGACGGACGTCGTCGTCTACCCGAGCGAGGGCGGCCACCGCTTCGACGACGACCCCGACACCGCCGCCGAGGCCTGGCAGCGCACCCTCAACTGGTTCGACGCCCACCTGCGCTGACGCGCCGCGCCACCCTCGTCCTCACGACGCCGCCCCCACCGCCCGCGCCCGCCCACCGGGCCGCCGCCCGCCGTCGGTAGCCGGGGCCGAAGCACGCCGGGTCGGCCGCCCGCACCATCGGGTAGAGCCCCGCGTCCTCGCCCTCGTGGTGGGCGTGCAGGAAGTCCGTCATCCAGGCCACGTGCGCGGCGAGCGCCTGTCGTCGGCCCTCGCCCACCTCGGTGGTCAGCGCGGCCCGCAGGCGCGCCAGGTCGCGGCGCAGAGCGTCGTGGACGATGCCCATCATCCGCGTGTCGGCCGGTCCTTCCACGTCCTTCTTCTTCACGGTTTCCCCCCCAGATCCTCGATCAAGCTCGTCACCCATCCGGCGTACTGCTCTGTGCTCCACCCCGACCGGTTGACCAGCGCGTCGAAGACCTCCGGGCAGGTCTGCGCCCACAACAGGTCGCGTTCCCGATCGCCGATCGGGCGACGCAGTACGAGCGCCATGCCCGCACCGGTGCTCGCCCGCCGGTTCTCCTCCTGCGCGGCCAGCAGCTCGGCCAGCGCGGGCTCACCCCCCGCCCCTTCGCGCAGCGCGCGTTGGAGCCCGATCGTGCGGGCGTGGATGTCGGTGATCAACGCGGCGGCCGTGGCGGTGCGTTCGGCGAGATCGCCCTCGCCAAGGGCGAGGAACATCGGGCGCTCGTCGAGCGGCACCGGCTCGTCGTCGCCCACGACGGCGCCGTCGAGGGCCGCGATGAGCAGCGCGACCTTGCCGCCCAACGTCGCATAGACCGTCTCGACCGAGACGCCCGCCGCCGCCGCGATGTCGCGTACGCCCGTGGCGGCCCAGCCGCGCTCGGCGAACATCGCGCGGCAGGTGGTCAGCACCGTGGCACGCGTCTGCTGCGCCTGCAGCGCCCGTCGGGGCGACCGGTACGTCCGGGTCACGACGGCCAGATTAGAACGAGCATGTAGTGAATACAAGTTTGTTCTCATGCGATGCTGAGGGGCGTGATCCCCGACGTCCTGTGGCGACCCGAACCCGACCACCGCGGGCCCCTGTCCCGCTTCACCGACTGGCTCCGGGAGCACAAGGGCGTCGAGGCGACCGATTACGCCGCGCTGCACGACTGGTCGGTCAGCGACCTCGACGGCTTCTGGTCGGCCGTCGTCGAGTACCTCGACGTCCGCTTCCACACGCCGCCCACGGCCGTCCTCGGCTCGCGCGAGATGCCCGGGGCGCAGTGGTTCCCCGGCGCCACGCTGAACTACGCCGAGCAGGCCCTCACCCCCGGCGCCGACGCCGACACCGCGCTGATCTACGCGCGCGAGGACGGGGTCGAGCGCACGGTCACCCGCGGTGAGCTGCGGGAGCTCGTCGGCCGGGCGCGCGCAGGCCTCGTCGCGCTGGGGGTGGGCAAGGGTGACCGGGTCGTCGCGCTGGCGCCCAACAGCGTCGAGACGCTCGTGACGTTCCTGGCCGCGGCCAGCCTCGGCGCGATCTGGTCGTCGTGCTCACCCGACTTCGGCGCCCGCGCCGTGCACGACCGCTTCGCCCAGATCGAGCCCGCCGTGCTGCTCGCCGTCGACGGGTATGTGTACGGCGGCAAGCGCTTCGACATCGGCCCGACCATCACCGCGCTGCGCGAGCAACTGCCGACGCTGCGCGCGACCGTCGTCGTCGGCGAGCCGGTCGACGGCGCCGTGAGCTGGGAGTCGTTCACCGAGACGCGCGGTGAGCTCGCCTACGAGCCGGTCCCGTTCGACCACCCGCTCTGGGTGCTCTACTCGTCCGGCACCACCGGGCTGCCGAAGGGGATCGTGCACGGGCACGGCGGCATCGTCGTCGAGCACAAGAAGTCCCTGGCGTTGCAGATGGAGCTCACGGGCGCCGACCGCTTCTTCTGGTTCACCACCACCGGCTGGATGATGTGGAACTTCCTCATCGGCGGCCTGCTTGTCGGCGTGCCCATCGTGCTGTTCGACGGCAACCCCGGCCATCCCGACCTCGGCGCGCTGTGGCGGCTGGCCGAGAAGCACCGCATCACGCTCTTCGGCACGTCGGCGCCGTTCCTCCAGGCGTGCCTCAAGGCGGGCCTGCGGCCGGGCGAGGAGTACGACCTGTCCGCCGTCCGCGCGATCGGCTCGACCGGCGCGCCGCTGTCGGAGGACGGCTTCCGGTGGATCGGCGACGCCGTCGGTGAGCACATCCAGATCGGGTCGATGTCCGGCGGCACCGACGTCTGCACCGGGTTCGTCGGGTCGGCCCCGAACGTGCCGGTGTGGATGGGGGAGATCTCCTGCGCGTCGCTCGGCGTGCGCGTGGTGGCGTACGACGAGGAGGGCAAGGAGGTCGTCGACGAGGTCGGCGAGCTGGTGATCACCAACCCGATGCCGTCGATGCCGGTGATGTTCTGGAACGATCCCGACGGCACCCGCCTGCGCGAGGCGTACTTCGAGGACTTCCCGGGCGTGTGGCGGCACGGCGACTGGGTGCGCGTCACCCCCCGTGGCTCGTACGTCATCTACGGGCGCAGCGACTCCACCCTCAACCGCGGCGGGGTGCGCATGGGCACGGCCGACTTCTACGCGGTGGTCGAGGGCTTCAGCGAGGTCGTCGACTCGCTGGTGATCGACACCACCGAGCTGGGCGCGCGCCGCGAGGGCGCGCTGCTGTGCTTCCTGGTGCTGGCGGACGGGGCGGAGCTCTCGGACGTCGAGCCCGGGCTGCGGAAGGCGCTGCGCTCGGAGCTGTCGCCGCGGCACGTGCCGGACCGGTTCGTCGTGGTCGACGCGATCCCGCGCACGCTGAACGGCAAGAAGTGCGAGGTGCCCGTCAAGAAGATCCTGGCGGGCGTGGCGACGGAGAAGGCCGTCAGCAAGGGCGCGCTGCTGAACCCCGACGCGCTGGCCCCGTTCCTGGAGCTCGCCGCCGAGTCCGACTGAGCGGCGCCGCGGGACTGCCCGCACAAGCGTCGGGCTGCTCACACAGGCGTCGCGGCGCCGGTGCGGGCACGGCAACGCCGGTGCGAGCGCGCGGAGGGGGTTGGCCGTACGGACTGGACGGGCCTGTGTAGGCTGGTTAGCGCTGGAGGCTCCGAGCCCCCGGGGAGGCTTCGCCTAGTCTGGTCTATGGCGCCGCACTGCTAATGCGGTTTGGGGTAACCCCCCATCCCGGGTTCAAATCCCGGAGCCTCCGCGCCGCGCGGCCCAGGCGGGTCGAGCCACAACTGAAGATCTTGCGCCCGTAGCTCAACGGATAGAGCATCTGACTACGGATCAGAAGGTTAGGGGTTCGAATCCCTTCGGGCGCGCTCAGTCTGACCAGCGACTACGTCTCCGCGAGTCCCGGCCGGTGCTTCGCCGTGGGATCAAACGTGGAGCGAGTGGCTATGCTGTCGCACCATGGCCACGTCTCGATCGCGTCGGCCGCGCCGCGTGCGGGGCAACGTCGAGGAGCTCCCGAGCGGTGCGCTGCGCGTCTCGGTGTACGCGGGGATCGACCCGCTCAGCGGCCGCAGGCACTACCTGCGCGAGACCGTGCCCGCCGGGCCAGCGCGGCGGCGACAGCCGAGAAGGTCCGCCGCAGGCTCGCCAACCAGGTCGACGAGCGCCGCAACCCGCGGACGAGCGCGACCGTGGAGCAGCTGCTCGATCGGCACTTCGAGATGCTCGACATCGAGCGCGGACACCGTGGAGAACTACCGTCGGCTGGCGCGGCTGCACATTCGCCCGCTGATCGGTGGGCAGAAGGTCGGCGCGCTCGACGCGGACACGTTCGACTCGTTCTACGCCGAGCTCCGCCGCTGCCGCGACCACTGCGACCGGCCCTACCTGCACCACCGCACGACCGTCGAGCACGAGTGCGACGCGCGGTGCGGCCCGCACGAGTGCCGCCCGCTCGCCGCGTCGAGCATCCGCCAGATCCACTTCATCCTCAGCGGCGCGCTCAAGCGGGCGGTGCGGTGGCGGTGGATCGCCGACGAACCCGATCTCGCAGGCCCAGCCACCCGCGACGCCGACGCCGAACCCGAGGCCCCCGACCCCCGACGAGGCCGCCCGGATCCTGAGCGCGGCGTGGCGGGATCCGGACTGGGGCCTGCTCGTCTGGCTGGCGATGGTGACCGGGGCTCGCCGCGGGGAGCTGTGCGCCCTGCGCTGGCAGGACATCGACCTCCAGACCGGGGTGTTGACGCTCACCCGCAACCGCCGCCAGCGGGGGAGCCGGACGTGGGAGAAGGACACGAAGACCCACCAGAGCAGGCGCATCGCGCTGGACCCGGACACCGTGACACTGCTCGCCGACTACCGCGAGCGCCGCGACGCCGAAGCCGCGACGCTCGGCGCCGAGCTCGACCGCGGCCGCGTTCCTGTTCTCGCGGGACGTGCAAGGCGTGAACCCACTGCTTCCGGACTCGGTGAGCCAGCGATACAGCAAGCAGGTAGCGCGGCTGGGGATCGCGACGAGCATCCACAAGCTGCGTCACTACTCCGCGACCGAGCTCATCGCCGCAGGCGTCGACGTGCGGACTGTCGCCGGGCGGCTGGGCCACAGCGGCGGTGGCACAGTGACGCTCAAGGTCTACTCGGCGTGGGTGGCCGAGTCCGACCAGCGTGCGGCGGCCAGCCTCTTCACGCGCCTCCCGCAGCGTCCTGACGGGGAGCTGAGCGGGGCGCGGGAACTGGCACCTTACGAGACGATCGCCGCCGAGCTGCGCGCCGAGATCGCGGCCGGGAGCTTGCCCGTCGGAGCGGAGCTACCCACCAACAAGGCGCTCATGGGGCGCTTCAACGTGGCCGCAGGCACCGCCCATCGAGCCGTGAGCCTCCTGGGCACGTGGGGACTGGTGGATGTCGCGCGTGGGCGTCCAGCGGTCGTCATCAGCCAACCCGACGTCGACTCAACCGGATACCGACGTTCCGCCAGAGTCCACGTGCGCGCGGCTGTGGGAGATCGTCGTCCGCGGACCGGACGGTCGGCGATACCCACCTCGGCACGTGACCGCGGCGTGACCGACGAGCTCCGCAGCCACTTGCTCGCCATCGCGCGGATGGAGGCGCCGGAGGTCGACCGATTGGGCGAGAGCTGGGTCAGCGAGTTCGAACTCGAGGTCGCCGATCCAGCCGACCGGGCAGCCGGGCCGATTCGCGTGCTGCGCTGGCCATGACGATTGCCACTACGGCTCAACGGCCATGGCCACGGCTGGCCTACATCAGCTCCGCGATCTGCACGGCCTGCGCGCTGATCTGCCCGGCCTGACGCCGCACCACGATGATCAGCTCGTCACGCGACATCTCCTCAGGCCCAACCACCCGAAGATCAAACCGCACACCGGCCGATCACCCCGCGACCGACACGACAACGTCGCGAACCGGCACTACGCGAGTACGTCAACGAGGCGTTGCCGCGCACGTGACTGCCCCTGGTTGCATTGAAAGGTCGACCAAGCATTATGGCTTACGTGTAGGCAGTCTCGCCCAATGCTGTCGGCAGAGCATCTTGTACGGCAGATCCTGGTCGAACTACGCTCCTACTCTCGCCACGTAGCTCGACAGTATCCTCGGCTGCTGGCGCTTCGGGGGCGGGATGACAGGAAGGCCTGACGACTCAATGAGCAGGGTGCTGCGTCGTATGCTAGCAGTATTCGCGCCTGCTTCGGCGATGGTTGCGGTCGTATGGATTACGGGTTCGTCTTGGCTCCTAAGTGTGGGATGGGCTGCGCTTGGCGCCCTTCTTGCTGGCGTAGCGACCGTTCTAGTCGCTGAGATGAAGGCGACATCGAGCGAGCTGGGAGGCCGGCTTAGGCCGCGCTTCGTCGAGTATCTCGATCGAACAATAAGTCGCAGGTTGTCGACATTCACGCGTAGATACTTGTCGCATATGAAAGCGACCACGAGTCATATTGACTTGAAGGGCATGTCTACGAGGGGGGACTTTACCCTAACACTTGACGAAGGGTTCGTTAGTACTCCGCTAGGCAGCACGCCCGTGGCGTCGTTGGCTGCAAACCTTGTGAATTACGACCCGGCAGAGAGAAGAGCCGCACAAACGGTGTGGCATTGGTTGGATGAGGTCGAGGGCAACGCTGAGGCTCTCGCAATCATTGGGCCACCGGGAAGCGGGAAGACCACACTTCTGCGATACATTGCGTACTCGCTTTCGGGCTCCGCGCGCCGAAAGCGATTCTATAAGAGAAGGCCGATCCCCATCTTGCTATTCTTGCGCGACCATCGTACGAGCTTCGAATCGGAGCCCCCTAGCCTAGTTGAGCTGATACGGGCGACGCTAACCGAAGTTGACGGGATTGAGCCGCCGCGATGGATCGAGGATAAGCTTACGCGCGGCCAAGCAATCGTTCTCTTTGATGGAATAGATGAGATGGCGGATATCGAGGCACGGGCGAGGTTCGCGTCTTGGCTCGATAGGCAGTGTAGGCGTTACCCCGCAACGACGTTTGTTGCAACAAGCAGGCGGCTAGGATATATTAGTAATCCGTTGTCAGTAGCACGCGTTCTGCAAATAAGCTCGTTGAGTACAAGGCAAATCGACGAGTTTATCGATCGTTGGTACGAATCGACGATGCGCAGGAGCTACGGGCCGTCATCGCCCACTGCGGCACATCTCGCCGCCGTTCGTGGCGCGACCTCGCTTAAAGCAAGCATTCGCGAAAGTGCTGCAATTGACGCGCTAGCGACTAATCCGCTTCTGCTCACAATGATCGCGCACGTCCACCATTATGGTGGAGCATTGCCCGGGACTCGTGCTGAGCTCTACAAGGAAGTCTGCGAAGTACTGCTCGGTAAAAGACATATTGCGCATGGCGTTCCGGTCGATATGCTGGCTAGCCAGAAACAAGTAATACTCCAAAGGTTGGCATACGACATGATGTGCCGCAAGGTGCGAGATCAATCTCAAGCTGAGATTGGGGGTAGTATTTCAGCCGTACTTGCGCGAGTTAACGCTACTGTCGACGTTGAACAATTTATAGCCAATGTTGAGGCATCGAGCGGGATGCTCGTCGAACGCGAGGCTGGCCGGTTTGCTTTCGCACACCTGACATTTCAAGAGTATCTTTGCGCGATGTATGTTCGTGACAATGACTTGGCGGAACAGCTATCTAATCGAGTTTCCGACACCTGGTGGCATGAAGTTATTCGGTTGTTTGCGGCCTCAAGTGATGCCACGTCTGTCATTGCAACTTGTCTGGAGAGACGCGATGAACCGCTCTCTCTGGCACTTGCTATTGATTGCGTCCGTGAAGCTCGAGAGGTCGGCCCTGAAGTTCGGAGAAGATTGAACAGAGTAATTGACCCGGCGAACCTCACTACCGATCGCAGAGCGCGCGAAGTCGCGGGCTCCGCCCTTCTTCTAATTCGAGTTAGAAGCATGCAACGGCTGACGCGGGAGATCCACGTTTCCGCAGAACCGGTATCCAACTTGGAGTACTGGGTCTATGTAGATGAGACGAAGGGCAAACGTCGTCCTTTCAAGTGGACCTCATCCGGGCCCAGGAGCGGGAGCGAACGCGAGCCAGTGATCGGCATACAGCCAGTTGATGCAGGAGCGTTCGTGGATTGGCTTACGCGAAGATTGGCCGATGGTTGGGAGTACAGACTGTTGCATGCTAGCGATCTGGAAAAAATGGAAAGAGATAATGTGGACTCGCTTCAATTGGTTCGAAATGTGCTGCAATCGGGTGATAGGCCGATTAAGTGGACGTGGTTAAGTTCGGTGGGTCAAGGCGGGGATAGCCGTTCATTTCGACTTGACCCGCAAGCCTTTGTCAAAGGCGCGATTCGACTGAATTCGAGCGAGGGTCGCGCTAATGATCTACCGTGGGACATTCTGGCTGAAACCCTGCGTGCAGATTCAGCCGAGTACGATTCTTTGCGCCTGCGCCGCACTTCAACGCAGCTACGTAGACGTTCCTGGCTCCGGCGCCCTTCCCAGCCATCACCGAACGTTGTGGACCCGTTCAGGTCTCAGACAAGGCACTGGATTGAGGATATATGTTCGCAGGGCAAGGGTGAGATCGAGGAGCGCCATCTCGCCGACGATCCAGTTAGTATTGCGACGTGCTTCAAGAATGTTGAGCGGTTGAGGGTGTTGTCAGAAAAGATTGTCAGTGAAGACTCATATGCGGTGCGCCGAGTTCTTGGGCGTGCCGATTCGGACAGTGATAGGTTAGATGAACTTGCCAAATTGGCGCCGATCGGCAGTTTCCTCGCTTCGCTGCAGGTTGAGCTCGAATACATAAACGAAGTCATGCCCCTCATTTCGACGGAGCCACTGCGAGATGAGCTCGCGCTCAGCTTCCGCTTGGCCCGCCTAAACTCGTTAGTCATTTCTGCGGGTTGCAACGAAGTCCTTTCATGGCCCGACTATGTTGAAAACCCGAGCATTTTCGGTGAGAAGACGGCACATCGCGATAAGATCATCCTTACGACGGAGAAGGAACCACGTGCGCTCGTGGCTGATGGATGCACGCGAAATCTCTATCGAGATATATGTAGCGCTTGTTAGGCTTGACCTAATGGTCTCTGGATACCTCTCCCCCAAGGAGGGCTTTCACGTCATAAGGTGCAGGCGAAGTGAATGGCGTTAGTGCATTTATGTGAAACGCGTGCCGAGTCGTGGAGCCGTCATGATGCGATCTTGTTCTCGTAAACGATCCCCTCAGATGAACGGCCTCAGTATGCGGAAGAATTAGAGAGTAAATTTGCTAGTTGCGATTGGTACCACTTCCCCGCGGGGAACCGCCTACCCGACCAGCTCGACACCCAGCGATCCTCGTCGACATCACCACCGGGCGGGATCGGGCGCGCAGCGGGGTTGACGCCGTTCGGTACCACCGAGACGATCTGCGGCCAGCGGGATGACCTGCTCTCGTCCACATCCCGGCCTACCGGCACGTAGCCGGCGGCCCATAGGTACAGCCCAGCCCCAGAGGCGACACCAATATCGACAACTCGGTGAACCAGCAGATCCATGAACGTCCCTGCCCTGCTGTTCTTCCTTGCCTCGGCGTTCGGCGCCCGGGTGGCGTGGCGCCGCGGCGCCCGCGCCCTGGCCGTCGGCGCGGCCGCGATGGCGGTGCTGTTCGGGCTGTCGCTGTGGCGGTCCACCCACCCGCTGCTGCTCGCCGCCCTCGTCGCCGTGGCGGTCGGAGTGGTGTGGCATCGCTCCGGCGCGACCGCGGCGACGGTGACCCGCTGGGGTGCGCGGATCCGCCGCAAGTCCGGCGTCGCGTCCGGCGCCGACATCGCCCGGCACGCCGGTGCGGTCGCGATGCGCCGCCGCGCCCCCACCCTGCGACCCTCGCTGCGCCCGCGGACCGCAGCGGGAGCGGTGCCGCCAGCTGGCGCGCTGCCGGTCACCGAGGTCGGCGGTGCGGCTGTGCCGGGTCGGCGGGCAGACCGTGTGGTGCCGCGCAGGAAGACGTCGTGCTGATCATCGGCGGGCCGCGGAAGGGCAAGACGCAGCTGCTGGCCGGGCAGGTCATCGACCACCCCGGCGCGGTGATCGTCACCTCCACCCGCACGGACCTGCTCGACCAGACCGCTCCGCTGCGCGCGGCCAGCGGGCCCGGTGTACGTGTTCAACCCGGTCGGGTCTGGGCGAGCGGGCGTCGACGGTGACGTTCGACCCGCTGACCGGCTGCGCCGATCCGGTGACCGCGGCCGAGCGCGCCACCGACATGCTCGCCGCCGGCGGCGGGTACGGGGGCCGGTCGGGGGATCGGGAGTTCTGGGACGACCAGGGCCGCCGCAACCTCGCCGCGCTGCTGCACGCCGCCGCGCTGGCCGGGGACCTGACCATCGACGACGTCCAGGCCTGGCTGTCGGACCTGGACGCGCACGCGCGGCGCAGATCATCGGGCTGCTGCGCAACACTCGCCCGGAGCCGGCGTTCGAGGCGTCGGTCACCCAGTTCATCGAGACCAACGAGCGCACCCGCACCTCGATCACCGCGACCATCGCGCCGGCGTTGGCGTGGCTGACCCACAAGCCCGCCCGGGCCGCCGCGCTCCCGCCCGCCACGGCGGCCGCCCGCTGGACGTCGCGCAGCTGCTGGCGCGAGCGCGGCACGGTGTTCATGCTCGGCGGGGAAGAGGCCCAGGTCGCGCCGCTGGTGTGCGCGATGACCGGCGTGGATCGCCCGCGAGGCCCGCCGCCTGGCCGCGCTCTGCCCCGGCGGCCGGCTTGGACCCGCCGCTGGGGCTGCGGCTGGACGAGTGCGCGCTGATCTGCAAGGTCCCGCTGCACCAGTGGACCGCCGACATGGGCGGGCGCGGGGTGTCCATCGTGGCGTGCTTCCAGTCCCGCGCGCAGATCGTCGACCACTACGGCGAGGCCAAGGCGGCCACGATCATCAACAACGCCGGGGCGAAGGTGCTGTTCGGCGGCACCGGCGACCGTGACGACCTGCAGTACTGGTCCACCCTGGCCGGCGAGCGGGACGAGCCGATCACCACCACCGACATGAACGGCCGGGTCGCCTCCCGCACGACCCGGCGGGTGCCGGTGCTGGCCCCGGCGCAGATCGCACACCCTGCCGCCCGGGCGGGTGGTGGTGTTCACCTCCACGATGCCGCCGGTCATCGGCCGCGCGCAGCAGGCCTACCGGCGGCTGGACGTGCGCGCCCACCACAACCCCGACGCGCTCGACCGTGCGCGCCCGGCTCTGGGCGACCCGCACGGCCGCCCGGGTCGAGGCGTGGGCGTGGCGGGCACGCGCTGCCGCTGCTCGGCGCGCTGGTCGGGCTGTGGTCTGGCCCCGCGGGGCGGCCGCGGCGGTCGCCGGGCCGGGCAGTCCCCGGCTGGGCGGGTGCGCTGCCGGGGCGTTCCTCGGCATCACCGCCGGGCTGCTGGTCGGGCACCTGGCCGTCCTCGCCTGGCAGCACCGGGCGCCGGCCGGGTCGCCGACCTCGCTCGCCCGGTTGGTGGCGGCTCCGTCACCGCTGCCGTGACCCGGCGAACCGCGGACTGTGGTCGATCGGAGACCAGCCGCGTCACGCGACACCGGACCCGATCACCGAGCCGTTGCCGATCATCGACCGCCGCCCCCGAGGCACCGGACGGGCACTGGCGGCCCGACGTCCGCCGCCGCAGGAGCCCGCCGCCCGGCGCGCCCGTGAGCCGTGGGCGGGGCCGGGTGACCCAGCCCTCGGCCCCGCCCACACCCCACCGCCCTGCAATAACCCCGAGTCTGGAGACCCAGATGTCCGACCAGTCCTCCACCGACCGTCCGTCCGTCGCCGAGATCGCCGCCCTGACCGCCCGTCTGCGCGCCCTCTCGAACGCCGGGGCCGCCGCCGACCCGGCCGAGCGCGCCCGGTTCCTCGCCGACAAGGACGCGCTGCTCGACCGCATCAGCGCCGAGTCCAGCCGCGAGCGCCGACCAGGCCTCACTGGCGCGGAAGGGCCGCCGATCGACGCCGGACCGGCCCTCACCGCCGAGGACGCCGCGCGGAGCTCGCCGCCGACGGGCGCAGCCTCGGCGAGGCCCGCGCGTTGGTGCCGCCTACCTCGACGACGTCTCCGACCAGATCGGCGCCGCAGCGCACCAGTGGGGCCTCGAGCCGCCGACCTGGCCGCCATCAGGGCAGAGCAGCGCGACCGACCCACGGCCCCGGCACACGACGCCGCGCCGCAGCTGCACGAACACAACGCAATCCTCAACCGGGACGTTTGCGAGGTCGTGTCCCGTCATCCCGACGACGGCGACGGCGCCGACCCGTGGGACGGCCACCGCATCTACACCCCGGCCGAGGCCGCCGCCGAGCTGGTAGTCCGCGGTGTCCCGCCCGACGATGCGCCCGCCGTCGTCGACCGCTACCTCGACGACCTGACCCGCGAGCGCGGCTGGTCGCCACAGGACCAGTGGGAACTCGACGACGACGACCTCGCGAGATGGCCGTCGCGCTCGATCCGCCCACGCGGGCGCCAGCTGCCTGCGCACACCAGCTGGACGAACGCCAACGGGCGACACCGAGCCGAACGGCGCGCCCAACTCGCCGCTTGGCATGACGCCACCGACGCACCGACCGACGGGCGACGCGCGACGGCCTGAACAGGAGCACGCCATGACGAACGTCCAGCAGCCCAGCCACGACGAGCCGACCCGATCCGGCGCCGTGGGAGGAGCCGGTGCAGTCCCTCGGACGCAGCGGTCGCCCGGGCGCTGCGCCGGATGGAACGCGTCGACGCCCGGGTCAGCGAACTGACCGCAGGTCATCACCGACCTGGCCGCGAAGCTCGCCCCCGCCGAGCACCCGCCCGACGCCCCGCCAGGCAGCCGACGGCGGCAGGTCTGAGCCGGGCGTGCGGTCGTGGCTGCTTGCCGACGACCCCGCCCAGGCCGACGCCGACCTCGACGACCTCGCGGACGTGGCTGTGGCGGGTCTACCTGTGGTGGCCCGACGCCGTGGCTGTCGTCGTGCTGGCTGTGGCATCCCGAGGTGATCGAGGAGCTGTGGTGGCTGCGCGTCGCGCACGCCGACGCCTACGACCCCGAGACTCGGCTCGTCGCTGCGGGTCGCGGACTGGCACGAGCGCCACCGCCCCGGCGTCGCCCGCCGGGTCCGCGACGTGCTGGGCAAGTGCGAGCTGAACCGGCACGTCCCGTTCAACGGCCGCCCGGTCGAGGTCACCCCACCCGGACCGCCCGCGCTGGCCCGCCACGCCGCCGCGGTCGCCGCCGTCTGGGCCGCCGGGGCCGGGCTCGACGTCGTGCGCGCCGCCGGACCCGAGCCCACCCCGGAGCAGCTGGCCGAGGCCGACGCCTACCAGCAGCGCGCTCTACCGGAGCCGCCGATGACCGCCGGACCGGGCGCCCGCCCCGGGTGTGCTCGGTGGCCGACTGCGGACGACGCCACTACGGCCGCGGGTACTGCCGCACCCACTGGACCCGGTGGCATCGCCATGGCGACCCGTGCGCGGCCCGTCGCCAACGGCTGTGCGGGATCGAGGGCTGCGGGCGGCGGCACTCCGGGCGGGGCCTGTGTGCCGCTCACCTCGCGCGCCTGCGCGCGACCGGCGGCGCCAACCCGGGGGAGCCCATCGGGTCGCGTCGCGCGTCCGGCGAGTCGTACGGAGTGTTCATCAGCGGCTGCGCGCCGAACGTGGTCCCGCGGGCGCCCAGGCCTGCGCCGAGTGCGGCGCACCAGCCCGGTGCTGGTCGTATGACCGCACCGATCCCGACGAGCGGCACGACCCGAACCGCGACATGCGCTACAGCGTCGACCTGGACCGCTATCGGGCGCGGTGCCTGCTCGTGCCACCGCCGCGCCACTCGATCACATGGCGCAGTCCGGCCGCCCGCGCCGCGATGCGCACCGACCCGCTCACGCTCCGACGGGGCGTGGCTGCGCCGTGCCGGGCGTGCGAAGGGCGACACGACGGACACGGCTACTGCCACACCCACCTGTCCCGCCTGCAGCGCGTCGGGGACGTGCGCGCCGACGTCCCGATCGCAGCACAAGCGCACCCACGGCAAGGTCGTCGTACTGGTCGGTGCACGAGCGACTCCGCGCCGAGACGCGGTCCGGCCCCGCGACCAGGCCTGCACGGACTGCGGCGCCCCGGCGCGGTCCTGGTCCTACGACGGCGCCGATCCCGACGAGCGCACCAGCCCGAGGGCTACCGCTACAGCCTCGATCTCGACCACTACCAGCCGCGATGCCAGCCCTGTCACCGCCGCGCCACCGCGGCACGACAGTCCGCGCGGTCGCGCGCCTCCGTGCGTCGACGTCGAGCAGGCCGCGTGGCTCTACGAGCGCGGCGTCAGCGCCGCCGGCATCGGCGCCCTGCTCGGGGTCACGCACCGCCGTCTACACCGCCTTGCGAGCACACGGCGTCACCATCCGCCCCCGCGGCAGCCGCGCACCGCTGGACCGCGCGCACGAGCACCGCGATCATCCGCCATCAACGACGTCGACCAGAAACCGCTCCTACCGACCTATGACCAGGCCAGCACGCAACGCCATGACAGACCAACCGTGTCCCGTCCGCGCGAAGGTGGCGAGAGGCCAGCCCGCGAACCTGCGGTTCGCCACCTTCGTCTGGACGGGCCGGTCACCCGTTGTTCAGTTCTATGTGGCGGTTTCCGTGGGGATCGGCTGGCGGCGCGGGGTCGAGGAGCGTGCTGGCCCAGATCGCGCCGCCGATGCTCTCCATCGGCCGGGACCAGGGTCGGATGAGGACCGGGCGGACGTGGCGGTGGTGAAGGATCACGTTGCCGCCGTCGGGCCGGCGGGCGAACCAGTAGCTGCTGCGCTCGTGGCGGGCCTGGTTGGCCTTGCCCGGGGTGAACACGCGGTTCGAGCGGCGGGCGCTGGTATCGAGGTAGGTCCGTGCCGGCGGGGTCGGTGGGCGGGGCGCGTCCCAGCTCATCCAGTGCGCGACGGCGTCGCTGTGGTCGCCGGGCCGGTAGGCGGGGCCGGCGAGGCGCCGGCCGATCTCAGCGAGGAACTGTTGGCGCTGCTGGTGGCTGCCGGCGCGCGATGTCGCCAGGACGGCGCCGCGAGGACCGCAGCGAGGCTGACGGCCTCGGGGTAGACCGCGGCGAACACCCGGGATGCGGTGAAGCCGCCGGACCGGCCGCCGATGAGCGCCGTAGTGCGGCGGGGCCAGGCGTCGATGAGCGGCCCGGCCGGGCGGCCGCTCCACAGGTGTGCGCAGAGCAGGAACCCGGTCAGGATCGCGTCGTAGGTGGCGGGCCAGCCGTGGCGGCGCAGGAGCCGCAGGTGCCGGTGTTGCGCCTGGACGATCTCGGGCAGCTCGGTCAGCGGGGTGGGCGGGGCGGCGATGTCGGGTGGCCCGATCCAGTGCCGGTGGCGCGGGCAGACGTAGCGGTGGTGGGGCAGCAGCCGGGTGACCGGGCCGCCGGGGTGGCGGGCGTCGCAGCGCGGGCAGCCGGGTTGGGGTTCGTGGCGGAACAGCGCCCAGTCCGGGGCGGGGTCGCGCAGCTCGGGCAGGGCCCCGGCGAGTTGGGCGCGGGTGCGGCCGGTGAGCGCGGCCAGCGCCTCGGGCAGGACGCGGCCGGCGGGGTGGGCGGGGATGCTGATCTGCGCCCAGAGCTGGTCGAAGTCCAGGCCGTGCAGCGCGGCGAGGCGGGCGACGTAGGACGTGACGAGCTCGTGGCGGGCCGGGGGCAGTGGGATCGGCAGCCGCGGCGGCAGCATCACCGTGTCCGCTCAGGCAGACCGGTCGCGACGCCGGCCGCGGGGCTTGCCGCGCCGGACGGCGAGGTGGGCCTGCTCGGCGGCGTGGTCGACCGGCACGGTGTCGAGCAGCTCGCGGGTGATCTTCTCGGTGCCGTCGTCGATGGCCAGTATCGCCGCGCCGCGCACCAGCTGGGACAGGCTGCCGATCATCCCGGCGGTGCGCTGGTAGAGGTACTCATCCAGGGCGACCAGGGCGCCGGGCCGGTGGTGGTTCAGGCGCAGCAGGTCTTCCAGGGTCGCGATCAGGGCCTGCCAGACCTGCCGCTGGTCGGGGGTGCCGTAGGCGAACGGGGCGGCGGGGAGCACGGTGAACCGGCCGGCGATCTGGCGGCCGCGGGTGCCGGCGAACAGGTCGCCGTGTTCGATGTCGATGCCGGCGTAGACGAACGTGGCGGGCAGCCGTTCGGAGAAGTACTTCAGGGTGTCGGAGACCTCGGCGCCGGCCCGGGTGGTCAGCGAGATGTTGTGCAGCTCGTCGACGCAGACCAGCTCGACGCGGGTGTGCGCGGCGGTGGCGCAGACGGCGTTGACGATGTCGGTGATGTTCGCCCTTGGGGGGACGGGCAGCCCGAGGAAGCGGGCGAACTCGCAGGCCAGCATCCGCGGGGTCGCCGCCGGGGGGACGGTGACGTAGAGCACCGGCAGCCGGTACCGGTCGCCCGGGTAGCGGCGGCGGATGTGCCGTTCGTGGGTGCGCCCGAGCTGGGTCAGCGCGGTGGTTTTCCCGGTGCCCGACGCCCCACTGATGATCACCCCGCGGCGGGCGGAGACCTGGCGGCGGTTGAGCTGGATCAACAACCGGCTCGTGGACACGACCTGGCGGATGGTCGGGGTGCTCACCAGCGGCAGGTCGCAGTGGTAGTCCCGGCGGGCGTCGTCATAGCCGGCGCGTTCCCGCCCGGTCAGCCCGGCCAGCGCCGCGTCCGACAGCAGCTCGGGAGGGTGGGACTGGCGGTCGACGAACCGCCGCCAGCCCTCCTTCGTGGTCAGCGCGTCATCGGGTCCGACCTCGTCGCCGGCCAGGGCTGTCCCGGTCGTCGTCCCGCGCTCTCGTGTGGTGGTGGCGGTGGGGCTCATCGCCACCTCTCGGCCTCGGCGTCGGCGTCGAAGATCCCGAGCGGGATCACCGTCGCGTCCGCGCTGCCGGCCTCGGCGGTCGTCCCGGCGGTCGTCGTGTCGGCGGTCGTCGTGTCGGCGGTCGTCGTGTCGGTGGTGTCGGTGTCCGGTGGGTCGTCGCGGGGTGGGCGGTGGGTGGCGGCGCCGACCCGGGTGCGGGCGACCACCCGGGCAGTCGCCGGGTCAGCCGCCCGCTCGGCGGGACCTGCCTGGGCGCGGGTGAGCAGCTGGTCGAGGATCCGAGCGATCTCGGTCTGGTCGGTGTCGTCGCGCCCAGCCTGGGCGGCCAGCCGGCGGACGTGCCGCCAGGTGAAGTCGGCGAACGGCGCGCTCACCATCGGCAGGTGGGTCCACGGCGCGGTGACCCACCCGTCCGGGGTGCGCACGAACACCTGCGAGAGGTCGTAGGGGTCGTGATGGACCTCCCAGAGCCCCCGCTTCGCGGTCACCCCGGAGCGCTGGCCCCGCCACGGCCCCAGCTCGGGGCTGTCGTAGGTGCGGTAGTCCAGCTGGATGCCGTAGGCGTTGATCTGCCGCCAGGCCACCGGCAGCAGCTCGAGGTAGTCCTGTCCGGTCAGGGTCAGCGGCAGGTAGCCCGCGGCGGCGACCAGCGCGGCATAGCGGTCGTTGGGCGAGACCGCCCGGCCCGGCAACTGCGGATCCCGCAGGCTGTCGTGCGGCCGGGCCTGCCAGCCGACGATCAGCCACTCGTCGAGCAGGTCCTGCAGCTCCGCGATCGTCCAGGCGGCGCCGGGGTCGGCGCCGCGGCGGGTCACGTTCGGGCCGGTGTAGCCGGCCACGTGCTGGCAGAACAGGGTGTTGATCGACCCCAGGGTCGACTCCACGATCCCCTTGTCGGTCGGCGTTCCGGGACGGCAGGGCTGCACCGAGATCCCCAGCCGCTCGCAGGCCCGGGTGAAGGTGTCGGAGACGAACACTTTGCCGTGGTCGATGACGATGGTGTCCGGGACGATCACCGGGCGGGCCGCCGCGGCGTGCATGCGGGCGTCGATGTCCAGCAGCCGGGCGTGCGGCAGCCGCGACGCGGACATCCGCAGCGCCTGCGCCCAGCCCGGGCGCATCGGTTCCGGGACCAGCATCCGGGCCAGCAGCAGCGACGCGTCGACTGCCTTGGTGCCGACCGGGCGCAGCACCGCAGCGCCGATGGTGCGGGTTGCCACGTCCACCGCGATGGTCAGATCCGCGCGCACCGCCAACCCGTCGGCCAGCTGCACCAGCACGTCGAGCGGGGTGGAGTCGATCTGGACCTGCTCGCCGGGGCGGGCGGCGAAGCTCGGGGTGAACACCCCGGCCGGGCGGTTCGCGGTCTGCCGGCGGGTGACCGCCGAGCCGAAGGTGTGCCGGCCCGCGGACAGCGTGTCGATCAGCTTATAGAAGGTGGTCTTACCCGGCAACGGCACCACACCCGCGCCGTGTTTGGCCTCGACCTGCTTGATCACCCGGCGGATCAGCCTGGACCGGGTTCCGGTCGAGAGGTCGGTCTCGGCGGCGATCACCTCGCGGGCCGCCGCGACCACCCGAGCGTCGACCGGCCGGTCTCGGCCCAGGTTAGGCGCGCTGATCCACCAGCCCCACAGCCCTTGCCGGGTATACCGGGCGCGCATCCGTTTCACCGTGCGGGCGCCGATCCCAAGCTCGGCGGCCTTGGCTGCTCGCGTTGCCGCACCGCCGTGGCCGCCGGGTCGTACTCCGGGCGGGGTGTCCCTGCCGGTCGCATCCGGCCCGAGCCCGGTCTCCACCTCGACGACGTGGCGCTGCCAGTCCAGGGCGGAGGCCAGCACCTCCTCGGGCAGGCCATCGAGCAACCCGAACGGCTCCACCGCCGGCACCGAGCACCCTCCATCAGCGCGAACGTAGGCGAGGCCAGCAAATATGACGCGAGCACCACGGTCTCCGCGCCGGCTGTCGACCGCAGCCGCACCGACACCCCGGCCAGCCCGACCACCTGATGGTCCTCACCGTCGAAGGACACCCAGTCCCCCGGGCGCAGCACCGCTGTTCCGGCCGTGGTCATCATGCGGCCACCGCGCTGATCGCGGCGCGGGTGGTGACCGTGGCCAACGAGTGAAGCGGCACGGTCAGGTCGACCACGAGCTCGTGGCGCCACAGCAGGTGGAACAGAACCGGCAGCACGACGAGTGGATCCCCGACCGCCTGCGCCCCGCCCAACAGCGCCGTCGGCGCGCCGAACAGCTCACGCAGGGCCGCGGC
>CAWIOI010000001.1:0-305288 GCA_963837575.1 uncultured Actinomycetota bacterium | reverse complement strand
GACCGCGAAGCGGGGGCTCTGGGAGGTCCATCACGACCCGAACGACCTCTCACAGTGTTCAGTGCGCACCCGGACGGGTGGTCACCGCGCCGTGGGCCGACCTGCCGATGGTGAGCGTGCGTTCGCCGACTTCACCGGCGGGCAGTTCGCCGGCTGGCCGCCCAGGCTGGGCGCGACGACACGACGAGACCGATGGCCCGGATCCTCGACGAGCTGCGCCCCCGCACCCGGCAGGTCCGCCGAGCGGCGGCTGACCCGGCGGGATCCGGTGGTCTCCGCACCGGGTCGGCGCCGCGACCGACCGCCCACCCGCGACGGCCCGACGGACACAGACGACCGACACGACGAACGGCGAGACGACGAACGCCGACGCGACGACCGGCGGAACGAACGCCGAGGCCGGCAGCGCGGACGCGACGGTGACCCGCTCGGATTCTTCGACGTCGACGCCGAGGCCGAGAGGTGGCGATGGCCCCACCGCCACCACCGCGCCGAGAGCGCGGGACGACGACCGGTCAGCCCTGGCCGGCGACGAGGTCGGACCCGATGATGCGCTGACCACGAAGGAGGGCTGGCGGCGGTTCGTCGACCGCCAGCTCCACCCTCCCGAGCTGCTGTCGGACGCGGCGCTGGCCGGGCTGACCGGGCGGGAACGCGCCGGCTATGACGACGCCCGCCGGGACTACCACTGCGACCTGCCGCTGGTGAGCACCCCGACGATCCGCCAGACCGTGTCCACGAGCCGGTTGTTGATCCAGCTCAACCGCCACCAGGTCTCCGCGCGCCGAGGGGTGATCATCAGTGGGGCGTCGGGCACCGGGAAGACCACCGCGCTGACCCAGCTCGGCCGCACCCACGAACGGCACATCCGCCGCCGCTACCCGGACGACCGGTATCGGCTGCCGGTGCTCTACGTCACCGTCCCCCCGGCGGCGACCCCGCGGATGCTGGCAGCCGAGTTCGCCCGCTTCCTCGGGCTGCCCGTCCCGGCCCGGGCGAACATCACCGACATCGTCAACGCCGTCTGCGCCACCGCCGCGCACACCCGCGTCGAGCTGGTCTGCGTCGACGAGCTGCACAACATCTCGCTGACCACCCGGGCCGGCGCCGAGGTCTCCGACACGCTGAAGTACTTCTCCGAACGGCTGCCCGCCACGTTCGTCTACGCCGGCATCGACATCGAACGCGGCGACCTGTTCGCCGGCACCCGCGGCCGGCAGATCGCCGGCCGGTTCACCGTGCTCCCCGCCGCCCCGTTCGCCTACGGCACCCCCGACCAGCGGGAGATCTGGCGGGCGCTGGTCGCGACCCTGGAGGGACTGCTGCGCCTGCACCACCACCGGCCCGGCGCCCTGGTCGCCCAGGATGAGTACCTCTACCAGCGCACCGCCGGGATGATCGGCAGCCTGTCCCAGCTGGTGCGCGGCGCGGCGATGCTGGCCATCGACGACGGCACCGAGACGATCACCCGCGAGCTCCTCGACACCGTGCCGGTCGACCACGCCGCCGAGCAGGCCGACCTCGCCGTCCGGCGCGGCAAGCCCCGCGGCCGGCGTCGCGACCGGTCTGCCTGAGCGGACACGGTGATGCTGCCGGCCGCGGCTGCCGATCCCGGTGCCCCCGGCCCGCCACGAGCTCGTCACGTCCTACGTCGCCCGCCTCGCCGCGCTGCACGGCCTGGGCTTCGACCAGCTCTGGGCGCAGATCAGCACCCCCGAGCAGCCCGGAAGCCGCCGCCGGCGCGTCCTGCCCGAGGCGCTGGCCGCGCTCACCGGCCGCCCCCGCGCCCAGCTCGCCGGGGCCCTGCCCGAGCTGCGCGACCCCGCCCCGGACTGGGCGCTGTTCCGACACGAACCCCAACCCGGCTGCCCGCGCTGCGACGCCCGCCACCCCGGCGGCCCGGTCACCCGGCTGCTGCCCCACCACCGCTACGTCTGCCCGCGGCACCGGCACTGGATCGGGCCACCCGACATCGCCGCGGCGCCCACCCCGCTGACCGAACTGCCCGAGATCGTCCAGGCGCAACACCGGCACCTGCGGCTGCTGCGCCGCCACGGCTGGGTCGCCACCTACGACGCGGTCCTGACCGGGTTCCTGATCTGCGGACACCTGTGGAGCCGGCCCGCCGCGTCCACCGGCGACATCTGTCCACACTGGCCGCGACGCACCGACGGCCTCATCGGGGCCGGTCCGCCGACTTCACCGCGTCCCGGGTGTTCGCCGCGGTCTACCCCGAAGCGGTCACCCTCGCCGCCGTCCTCGCCCCGCACGTTGGCGCCGCCTCGCCCACGGCGACCACCAGCAACGCCGACAGTTCCTCGCCGAGATCGGCCGGCGCCTCGGCCGTGCCCCTACCAGCCCGGCGACACCAGCGACGTCATCGCGCACTGGATGAGCTGGGATGCCCGTCGACCGCCGATCAGGCCGCCGCGGACCTACCCCGATACCCGAACCAGCGGCTCCAGCCCCGTGTTCACCCCGGCAAGGGCAACCAAGCCCGCCACGAGCGCAGCAGCTTCTGGTTCGCCCGCCGCCCCGACGGCGGCAACGTGATCCTTCACCACCGCCACGTCCGCCCGGTCCTCATCCGACCGTGGTCCCCCACGATGGAACGCATCGACGGCGCGATCTGGGCCAGCACGCTCCTCGACCCCGCGCCGCCGCGATCCCCACGGAAATCGCCACATAGAACTGAACAACGGGTGACGGGCCCGTCCAGACGAAGGTGGCGAACCGCAGGCCGCGGGCCGGCCTCTCCCACCTTCGCGCGGACGGGGAAGATCTGGCGTCGGGAGCATGGCGGCGCCTGGTGGGTTTGGCTTGGTCGGTCGTGGTCGGGGTTATGACTGTTGGTCTCCGATCTGTCGGCGTCGGCCGAAAGCTCGGGAGCGGGTCGGGCTGTGATCAGGTGCAGCCCGGTCGGGGCGCGCGGAGGGTCTTCAGGACGGCGGCCGCGGTGCCGCGCGAGACGCGGCGGCAGCTTGCAGCTCGGAGACCGTCGGAAGACGGCCGTGGGCGCGCGCGTGCCGCACAGCGGCCGAATCCGCGCCCGGTCCCGAGCCGGGGATGGCGTCCGATCGCTGGCGGCGGTGTTCAGTCGCGGGCCGCCGGACGAACGGACGGCGCGGGGGGGACTCACGGTTGAACACGGACGGACGCTGAACGGCTCAACGGTGGATCGGCGTGCTTTCGATTTGAAGCGCTGAACAGCTCGGCTTCTGGTACGTTCCGACCGCGCGGCCTGGAGGCCTGCTTGGGAGGTGCGGACGGGGGCCCGTCATCGTCGGCCTGTGACTCTTCGGTGGCGAGGAGGTAGAGCAGGTGCGCGACGATCGCGGCGGCGACGCCGGCCAGGCGCCGACACGAACCGCAGCGCTCCGGCGCCGCGACGCCGGGTGTGCCCGCGATGGCCGTCCGGCGACCAGGTACGCGGCCTGCGCGAGCCCGGACAGACCGGCGGCGAGCACGACTACCGATCAGGCGTAGCGGGCGCCGGGCGGAGGTCGGGGTGGCGGCGTAGGCGACGAACGCGAGCCCGTCTGTGATCAGCGGGCAGAGCCATGCGATCGGGGGCGGGACGTGCGGCGGCGACGGCGACCTCGTAGAGGCCGTGCGCGGTGGCGACCGCGGAGCCGATCGCGACCGCGAGCCCCGCGTCCAGATCACCCATTGGCCGAGCGTCATGGCCGGCGACACCAATTCATTCCGACCCTCGGGGCGGGCTCCGGGGCCGGGTTGTCGCGGGAATCGCCGACCTACGGCGATGACGTCCACGACGTCCAAGCCGGCATGGCGCGGCGCCGCTGAACGCCGGTCCCAGCCGTGGCGGCTCTCGTGGCGCTCGATCGAGCACGACCGACGACGCCCCATCGGCGGACAGCGCCGGGCGGGAAACGCTCGTGCCACTCGCGAGCCAACGAAACCGATGCGACGGGGCCCTGGTAGGCAGCGCACAGGCGTGCATCAGCCAGAGCAGTTCCTCGACGACGTCGGGTATAGAGCCAGCACCCGACGGGCCGTGACGCCATCGGGGTAGCGCAGGAAGATCGCGTGCAGCCACGCGGTCAGCCCCCGAGGAGCCTGCGCGCGGCGAACTCCTCCGCCGGCAGCATCAGCCACGACGGGGCTGGCGTTGCTCGATCGGGCGGAGAGCGCCGCGACGACGTCGGTGACCTGGGCGAGCAGCCCGGCCAGCTCGTCCACACGCGCACCCACCGGCAGCAGCGGCTCGACGACGCGGCGCAATGCTTCGATTCCCGGGCCGGCCCGATCACTGCGTCGCCCGTGCGAACTTGGGGGTCCTCGCCACCTGGCGGAGGTGCCGGGCGGGTCACCGCGATCGCCTTGCGGTGTCGGCGGGGCTCGTCAGATCCATGCGTACCTCCAGGTAGCGGCGGCGGGCGGCCGGATCGGTCGGTCGTGCAGGACGGGCCTGGCGGCGCCGGAGGAGGCTCGCGGCAGGGGCGTAACGGCTTCCACGGGCTCTGGTCAGACGGCACATCAGGGACGCCCCTCGCTCTCGGAAGTGCCCGGTGTGCCAGACGGCACCGGCACTAGCAGCTCGACCGTGGGCGGGTCGAGATCGACCGGGACTCCGCGAGGAGCGGCCGCCCGACGCCCAATGCGTGCGACGCACGCCCAGCCCGAGCGGGTCCATCGAGACGCCGTCGCCCACACCCGGCGATTCGCCGCGGTCATCCACCGCCGCGTCGCTGCCAGCACGGCCCGGACCGGTCGAATAACCCGAGCCCAGCGACGCTGGACCGCGGCGGCCCAGCGCGCGAACATCGCGGCCTGCTCGGGGTGCGCCACGGTGAACGCGTGAACGCGGACGTCACGGCGCTCCCACGCCATCTGGGCCCGCCCGAGGACGGGGTTGATTCCGCGCCGGAACACCAGCACCCGACCCTCGGGCAGGTTCATGATCTGCGCGGGCGCCATCACCGGCACCCTCCGCACCGTCCGCGACCGGCCGCGGCCGTGCAGGTCCGTGGTCCAGACCGGCTCGTCGCGGTCCCCCGCCAGCGTGGACCAGAAGATCAGGTCGTCGCGGTCACCGGTGCCGCCGAACACCACCTTCGGCGGCGGCGTTGGTCATGATCTGCCCGGTCTTCGCCGGCCCGTACCGGTCGAGCATCTGCTGCCGCGACTGGAACACCGCGATGATCGTGACGTTCCGGCCGCCCATGTCGGCGGTCCAGGACTCCAGCGGGACCGGGCAGATCAGGAACGCCTCGTCCAGGTACAACCCCAGCGGCGGGTCCAGCCGGCCGCCCGGTCGGGTCGCGGCGATCCGGCGGGCCTCCCGGGCGATGTGCCCGGTCAGCGCGCACACCAGCGGCGCGACCTGGGCTTCCTCGGCGCCGAGCAGGAACACCGTCGCCCGCTCGGCCAGCAGCTGCTCGACGTCGAACCCGTGGCCGGGCTGCGGCGGCCGCGACCGCCTCGGGGTGGTTGAGCCAGTTCAGCGCCAGCGTCATCGTCGTGGTGATCGAGGTCTGGGTCTTGTCGTTCGTGCCCAGGAACTGCGTGGCGTCCTGCGGCGAACGCCGGCACCGGCGAGCGCTGCAACAGCGCGCTGACACCTCGCGGGTCGCCTTGCCGGGCTCCGAGATCCAGTCTCCGAGATGTCGCTCATCGTCTTGCCGCCCAGCGCGGCGGCGTGCAGCAGCGCGGCCAGCACCCGGCGGGCTTGGGCATCCCAGAACTCGCGGTCCCCAGACCCGCCGTGCGAGACCGCGCCGATCATGTCCGTGGCCCGCTCGATCGCTGTCACCGGATCGGTGCAGCCGGTGAGCGGGTCGAACGTCACCGTCGAGTCGCAGCCCGCCCAGCCCGACCGCGTTGAACACCCACACCGGGCCCTTCCGCTCGCGGAGCGGCCCGCACAGCTCCAGCAGATCCGTACGCGTGGAGGTGACGACGACGGCGCCGGGAGCGTCGATGATCCGCCCGGCCAACCATCCGGTCTTGCCGGTGCGCGGGCCGCCGAACACGAGGGTGACGTCCTCGATCGAGCCCCACACGAGCTGGAACCCGACCCGGCACAGCTCGATCCCGTACCCGGCCACCGGGACCTGCCACAGCGCCCACCAGGATCAGCTCGGCCAGCGACGGCCGCACCGTGCGCAGCTTGGCGCGCAGGGCTCGGGCGGAGCCGCGGCGGGCGATCGCCGTGACGGTCGCGGTGCCGGCGCTGCGGCGGGTGCGGCCCGACCAGCGGGTCACCACCGAGGCGGACCGCGACCACTGGTGCCACGCCACTGCACCGACCAGGACCGACGGCGAGGACGACCGCGGGCCACGGCAGTTGGCTGGAGCAGCGCCCATGCGGGCAGCAGCGCGAACCCGCCCAGCCCGACCGCCCACATGTAGGCGCCGCGACGCCACATCACCGCGGCCGCCAACGCCGACGACGACCATCAGCAGGAACACGTTCACGAGGCCACTCCCCCGCGTGTCGTCGCACGCTCGGGCTCGGGCTGGGCCTGCCTCGACGCCGATGCGGCCGATCAGTGACCAGAACCGGTTGATCTCCAGCGCCGATCCCGGTCACCTGGTACGCGATGTCGGCCAGCAGCCCGCGCGGCCTCGGCGAGCAGCTGGCGCGGGTCGTCGCGGCGTTCGTCGTCGTAGACCTGCTCGCCGGGCGGGAGGCTGTCGGCGTAGCCCGCGACCTGCCCGCTGATCACGTGCATCAGCTCGCCCAACGGGCCGAACGTGAACACCCACTCGCGGGTCAGCCCGTAGAAGTCGGTGTGATCCGGCACGGCGGATCGCTGGGCGTCCAGCGCCGCCCGCCACGCCTCCGCCGCTGCGCCGGCCCGGCGCACCGCCACCGACCGGGAGTCGCCGTCGTCCCCGCCGATCTCGCCGGCCGGTTCTGGTCGTCGATCTCGAAACCGCTGTTCATCGCACCCATCACCCTCGGACCCCTTCGTGTGCCGATCGCTGTCGCTGTTCCTGCTCGGTGCGGGCCTGGGCGGCCCACCGGTGCGCGGTCCGTTCGCTGACCCCGAACGCGCGCGCGACCGCCCGCGGCGACCACCCGGCCCGGATCGCGTCCCGGCCCGCGGCCGCCGCCTCCGCTGCGGTCGCACCGGCGGCGCGCGACGGCGCCGCTGCCTGCGGCCGCGCCGGTGCGCGGCGCGGTGCCGCCGGCGCTGTCCTCGGTCATGCCGCCGGCGATCCCGTACGGCAGCTCCGACAGCGCCCACGCGAGGCACGCGGCCCTCACCGGGCAGTCGGCGCACACCGCCTTCGCCGCCGCGACCTGCGCCTCGTACTCGGGCCCGCCTCCGCGCGGGGAAGAACGCCTCGGCATCCCCGTCCCGGCACGCTGCACGGTCCCGCCACATCCGATCCGGCCTGATCGCCAGCTGCGGTGGGTCGTCATTGCCTGCTCCTTGATCAATGTGAGTGGTGCGGCGGGACGAGCCCTCTCCCTGGTAGCGGGCCGCCGCGGCCGGCGAGGCGCGCGGTTGCCTCGGCGGAAGAGCGCGCGATGTCGGGGCTCATGCCGCACCCATCGCGTCGGCCTGCTGGCCGGCACCGTGATCCGCGTGGCCGAACCCGTACGGTCGCCGCTGTCCTGGCCGTACTCGGCGACGCCCGCGGCTCGGTCGGTCGATCCGTCGGCGCTCGCGTCCGCGCGAGCGTCGATGAGCAGTACGTCGACCGCTGCGCTTGCCCGGACCAGAGGGTCGTCGCCTCGACGCCGTCGCCGTCCGACTCGCGGTCGCGTCCGCCGGTCAAGGACTCGACCGCCTCCCGCGCGCGTGCATCGATCGGTCGAGCCCCGACCTCGTCGACGCGCTCACCCCCAGACCCACGGCCTCGGCCTGACGAGCGAGCGCGCGCCCTCTCCGCCACCCAGCGGCGCTTCTCTCGCTCCGCGGACGACAGGTTCATCGCTCGCGGGTTCGGCGACGTCGTGCCACACGCCTCCCGCAGCCGCGCCATGGCCCGTATCCGGCGCTGCCGGACCTGGTCCGTGGTCATTCCCAGCTCGGCCGCCGCCTCGGCGTTGCTGCGATCGGCCAGCACGGTGGCCTGCATGACCTGCGCCTCACGCGGAGTCAGCTGCTCCAGCAACGCCGCGACCCGTTCCCGGGCATGCGCAATCGCGTCGGCCCGCTCGACCTGCTCGGCCGGCCCCGCGGCGTCGTCGGCCCAGGTCTGCTCCGCGAACTCCGAAGGCACCGGGAGCCGTTGCGCGGCCCGGTAGCTCTCGGCCCTGGAGTACCGCGCGCATGCCGCCGCGTAGGCCGGCAACGAGTCGAACTGCGCCCGGCCCTCCTCCAGCGCGCGCCACAACCGTCACCATCACCCGCTGCGCCGCGTCATCACCGTCGACGGAGCCCAACTGGCTCCGGCAGATCCCGCGCACCAGCGGCTCGACCTCGCGCAACCGCGCGGCCACATCCCGGGCCGACCCCGCACCGCGCTCGGCACCGCGACGTCGTCCGGCACCTCTGGGCGCGGTTCAGCACCTCCTTCTGCCCTACCATCGAGACCTCTCCTGTCCTGTCCTGGACTCCGAGAGATCGGCCCGGCGGCTGTGTCCCGCCAAGAACCCGTCGCCGGGCCGACCACTACTGAGCTGCGCTTTCGTGATGCCGTCGGAATCCGACGGCCGCGGCCGGGATTGACACCGCCGCGTCAACCGACGGCCCTCGACGCCGCCGCCGGTCAGCGGCTGCGACGCCGCGCCGATCGCCTGGAGGAAGTCCGCCACCATCCCGGGCAGCCCTGCCCCGGCCGGCGTGCCGATGAACAGCACCAGGGCCAGCAGCGCGAACAACACCGCACCGCCTGAGACCCGCGACTTCGCGCAGATGATCGAACCGACTGCCGCGAAGAAGATCAGTACGCCGACGCTCACAGCGCACCCTCGCTCGACGACGACCCAGTTCGCCGCGTCGACCGCCGTACCGCTGCTCAAGGGCGGCCTCGACCATCGCCTTCAGCTGCGCCCGCGGGAATGATCAGTCGGCCTCGAATGCGGACAGCCGGAAACTCACCGGCCTTGATAGCGCGGTAGAGCGTTACTTCGGAGATACCAAGCTCAGTGGCTTGTTCGGCAACGGAGAGAAACCGCGGCCGCTCGCCGCCCGCTGCCTGTTCCACTTTCTCGATTGTCATGTTCTTCACCTCGATCTCGGTGGCGGTGGGTTGTCCGCACCGTCCCGGGAAGTCTCGGCAGAACCGACGTTGCAACGCGCCGTCGTCAGCGCCTCATGTGCATCTCACCTGGGCACAGTTGTCGCATCTCTGTCTCATCAGTGTTACGCTTGCCCTGGTAAACACCTCGGAGGTGCTCGTCTTGAGCAACACGCAAGTGCGACTGCGCGCACTGGTGCGGGAACGGCATTGGCAGAAGCACGAAACGTTCCGAAGTGAATACGACAAGGCCGCTCGTGCCATCGATCCGGCTCTGGTCGGATCAGGCCCGAGCAGGGCACAGCTCACCGTTGGATGTCTGGCCAGGTCAAGAAGCTCCCCTACCCGGACGCCTGCCGAGTGCTGGAGAAGATGTTCGAGGGTTGGACCGCTGACGAGTTGTTCGACGTCATCGACGAGCGAGCGGACAACGGGCAAACCGGTATCAGCCGCCGTCTGTCGGGTTAACCGGGGTAATCGCACAGAGCATCGAGAATGGACTACGCGATCCCGAAGCGGCTCGCGTGTCGTGGGGCCAACGACCACCTGGGCCCGGACGGCCCACCGTCGAGCGGTCGTCAGCGGACCTCGCAGAGCTGCCGCTGCCGGAGCTTCTGGCGCGCAAGGTCACCGTCTCGGGCATGTGCTCCGGCTTCCGCCGGACGAGGTCTCCGAGATCGCGGCACTTGCAGGCAACCTGGTCGACCTGAGCCTGACCGTCGATCTCCAGATCGCCGCCGACGGCCTCTGCTCGGTGACCTACCGGTACCACTTGCTCAACCTCACCGACCGACCTGTGAGCCGCGCTCCCCGCGATCTGTGGTTCCAGCACAGCCGCGGGAAACTTGAACTCACGGCGCTCAGGGAAGGCGCGACGAAGATCGCCATCCAACGGCTGCACACCGCCGACAACGTTGCGAAGTTTGCGTGCCAGCTCTCGCCGCCGATCCAGCCTGGCGAGTCCGCCACGTTCGGCTACACGTGCTCGGGCGCCGAGTTCCGGGGGGACTGGTACTGGCGCCAGGCGTTCGCCCGGTACGCCCGCGCCTACACACTCAACGTTCGCCACGAGGGTCTGAAGGAGATCGCCGGCATCACGGCCACGGAGGAGCTGCCCGACGGGACAGAAATCCTGGCACAGGAGTCCATCTCCTGGGACTACGATGGCGACGACGTGATCATGACGTTCACTCGTGATCATCTCGAACCCAACCAGTACGCGACCCTTCGATGGGAGCACGTGTGACGCTGCGCGACCGTGCAGAAGCAGCGTTGCGCGCGTGGAACGCCTACGAAGTGGGTCGGGGCGCGCCCGCAGTCATCGACTTCGACTGCTACCCGAAGGGCGCCGCTGGCGAGCAGGCCGCGTCGAGCCGGCTCGCGGTCCGCGAGGAGTTGGCAGCCATCTGCGCCGAGGCGCGGAACGCCGGGCTCGTCGAGCTTGGAGAGCGTTCGGCGCCGAACTCGCGTATCTGGACGCCCTCCTCGGCGTGCGGGCACCGCTCGATGACTACGTGCGGGCGACGCAGGGCTGCGGTACGCGTGGCTGGTCGGAGGACTACACCGAAGCGGTGCGGCTCGTCGCCGTCAACGAGCTCGAGCGGCTCGGCGTGGCCTGGGACGCGAACACCACATCAGCGCTCAAGGCCGTCGAGGGCCCGATCGCAGACGACGAAGCGGCAGCAGTCATTCAGAAGTACGCGCGCGAAATGGAAGACGACGTCCGGCGGCTCGCCGACTCAGACGCCCCGTTCTCGGTCACCGTCGAGCACGTCGACCTCGATGTGTACTGGGCCTACTGGCTCGACGGCGCCGGTTCCGATGTCCGCCTGCGGATCAACTCGCGCAACGCCAGTTTTACCGACGTACAGGCGCGCCAATTCGCCCTGCACGAGCTGCTCGGACATGGCCTGCAAGGCGCCAGCTACGCCCAGCAATGTCGACAGCACGACGTCCCTTGGGTGCGGATGACCTCCGTCCACGCCCAGCAGCAAGTGCTCCTGGAAGGGCTCGCGCAAGCCCTCCCGCTCTTCGTTCGACCCGCCGATCAGCCGCTCGTAGCCCGCGTGCGGTTGGCGCACTACGTCGAGCTCGTCCGTGCACGGCTGCACGTCGCCATCAACAGCGGGGCAAGTGTTCAGGAGTGCGTCGACATCGCACAGGACAGGGTGCCGTTCTGGTCGGCGAGGGCCATTGGCGACACGCTCTCCGACCGGTCGTGCGACCCGCTGCTACGCAGCTACTTGTGGTCATACCCGGCCGGGATCGACTGGTTCGTACGACTCGCTGACTCGGCGCCAAGAGAGACAAGCGCTCACGTAATACGGGCGTCCTACCAACAGCCTCTGACACCGAGCGCGCTGACCACGCTCTGGCCCGACAGTCCAGTATTCGGCCGAGGCCCCGGCAAGGTCGTTGCGTGATCATAGGCGTGGTGAGAGGCACTTCTGACCTGGCGCCGCAAGCAGGCGCCGCAAGCAGGACTCGAACCTGCGATCTAGAGATTCCAAGCGGACGACTGGGACTGGTTTCGATCATGTCCGGATGAGGGTGCTGACCTGGCGGAACAGTGCGGGACACCCCGGGAGTGTCGGCGTCGATCACGGCCGTTCGCGGTAGGTAAGCGGGGAGATGACCTTGACCCCAGAACGTTGGGGTTGATCGTTGGCAGAACTGGATCACGAACCTGCCCTCGGACGTGATGCCGAACCATGGCCCTGCGGCCCGCATCTCACTTGCTAAACACGGTTTCAGAGATCAACGTCCCGGTAGCGGCCAAGGACAGCCCCGGTCAATCCTCCGACGTGCGACGACCCTCTTGGACACCACGCGGTGGTGTGCGGTGGCTCGGGACGTTGCAGGTAGGTAGACCTTGGCCGCGATCTTGCTGCTCGCTGATTGTCTGCGACCTATCCGGGCTCGTCACTCCGACGGGTTGCCAGCCTCCCCTTCGTACCTTAACAACGTCCACCCGCGCGCCCGTCTGGGCCAGGCATACTGGAGCCAACTGACCCACAGCGTTCAGATTCGAGGTCACGGCGATGACTCAGCCCGATGTCGAAGTAGACCCCGACGAGACACTTGAGTTTCTTCGTCGAGCATATTCGAGCACCCGCGAGTGGTACGGCATCGCCGAACGCAAGGCTCAACTAGTCCTGGGGGCTAACGGAATCCTCGTGACAGTGGTCTTCGGAACGATCTTCGGGAAAATAGACCAGCTTCACGCACTCAAAGCGACACTGCAGCCAGACACATGGATTCTGGCCGCCCTCGTTACCGGCTCGATAGTCGGCGCAGTCTCTTGCGCGTGCCTGTGCATGTGGTCGTTGCATGGAAAGACGAGCATGCGGGAGCTCGATGAAATGGGCGTTCACATCGAGAACAGTGATTCCTATTGCGCAGAGGCGCTCTGGTACTTCGGCTACTTGGCTACGCTCGATGCCGAGTTTGCCAGGGAGAAGCTGCAAAACGCAGATCGCCAATTTGAAATTCGGGCGCTGTCGTACCACATGATCAGTCTCTCAAAGCGAGTTTGCAGGAAGCATAAATACATAAATGCAGGATGGGCTCTAACGGGCCTTGCGCTCATATTTACCGTTGTTACCGCTTTCAGCATCATTGTCCAGATCTAGACGCCCGGATGCCTGCCGACCTAGTCGGTGCGAACTGTTGGCGGGAGGTCGCTGCCGTCATAATGCGCGGTCATCTGGCGCGACGCGATCGCCGACGGCCCGTACAGGCCGCTGGCGTTGCTGTACTTCGTGACTGCGCGGTCATCGATCGTTTGAAAACGGGATCATGATCCGCAGGCCTGGCGCGCGACCATCAGATCCAAATCTCGTCCGGTGAGTCGCGGACAGTCGTTCAACGTCCAAGACCTGCGGGGTTGTTGGTCGGGGAGTCTGCTGCTGTTCGGCTCCCGCGTTGCCTGTTGCTGTCAGCACGAGCTGTCAACCCATGGCCTGCACCGAAGCTATTCGGCGAGCATAGCTCGAACGCGGGCATCAGGGTTACGCGCCCCAAATTCGCCTCATCCTTACCCTAACACGAGTGGCGATTGGCAACCGTCGGTATTTCGACGGATCATGAACGCTCGTCATCTGATAGAGCAGCTCAAAGTACCCTTGCCAACGATCGGCGTCCGGCAATCCTCCCTGTCGGCGACGCATACGCTCTGCCTCGATAATTGGCTGCAGATGATCCCATAGCCCTAGCACCGATGCACCAAGATATGCTGACACCGGCTTTATGCTCACAACGCCGTGCACAACGAGAGCGCCCAGATTATCTCGAACCACATAAGATCGCAGGTCACGCTGTCCCTCTGGCACACCTGCCATCCCCAGGTCGCATTGCCAAGATGCGGCATCATTGAAGACAATTTGTCGAGCACTCGCCAGATGATGGCCGCGATGTTCAGCAAATAGGCCAATCAGTACTGAGACGGAGTTGGCGGTTCTCGACGTGTGGAGCTGCCTCGAAGCGACCCACAGCGATGTTAGCAATGCAAGGATCGAGACCAGCAATGAGGCGAACTGCATTGTTGCTCCCGCTACTAGTATGCATCAGATCGCCGCGTGTTGTTGCGCTGACAGCAATTCTTTGACTAAGAATTCCAGTAGCGACTGCCCAACTTTCAACCCGCACGGTTGCAGGCGCTGGAAAGGAGATTTGGCTCACGGTTCCGGGCGCGTCATGCGGCGGTTTCAAGCGCTCCCTTCGGTTCGCCCATGGCGCCAAAATTGAGTCTTGCCAACCCTACCCGCGATTGACGGTCGATCAATTTCAATATTATAGGTCAGGATAGACTGACAAGACGTCCTCGCTATAGTCCCTTAGCAGGCGCATCGAGTACTCGGCCAGGGATATTTCACTGCTTCTATATGAGAGTATCTCAGTGCCATCTTTAAGTGGTCGAACCAGCATCTTTTTGCCACCCTCGTCAGTAACGACACCTTGATCTACGATGTGCTTGCGATGCTCCGGACGAATGGCGGCGTGTCGAACAATTCGGATGTCATGAATTCCGGCAAGAGTTTGCGCTCTTATAACCTCCCGTTCCGCATCGTGATCATCGCCGTTCGCAACAAATATGCGTCGAGCGATGAGTTGGCCTCGTTGTATCTGTTCGGCCTGTCGATACAGATAAGACTTTCCGCGATTCGTGAGCCAAAAATCGAGATCGAGATCAACCATCTCAAATTGTCGCATGCGTTCGAACGATGCCGATCTGAACGAATACGGCGCGTCGGACGCAATGCAGACACTTCCGTCAGACAGGTCCGACAGGCGCCGACTAAAGTCTTCCTTGTAAGCGTTGAGTACGTCCTTGAAGAAGGTGTAGTCGTTCTCCTCGATGGTTGTCCATCGCGGCGATATTCGCCTTCCGAATTCGCCGAACGATGCTGGGGCATGTACGATCGGCCCAAGCGACTCAACTTCCTTTCGGACAGTGTTGACTGTATCGATCGCATCCTTTGCGGATCGCTCAAGATCCGCGACCTTGAAGTAGTGGTCGATGGCGATACCGAGCAATACGCCTATGAGGGCGATCAGCAAACTTATCTGCGTGTGTGGCTGAACGTCACTGAAGAACGTTGTCAACGCCACGGCCACGCCGGCAGTTGCCGTTAGTACCCCGACGACAATGCCCGCTCGCCTCCGAGGGCTGTTATAAGGTAGGGTCATGGCTTGGTACCAATCCCGAAAAGTAGCCGCCAAGCAACAACGTACTGGCCTCGGAATACTTCTGGCCGAAGTCTATCGACAATCTCCTGGGCGGAACCATCGACCAACGACAACCCAAATAAATCGCAAACAAAACCTATGAGATCGTCTAGATCATGGAAGATCCAGGGCGTTAGCAGCGTCCCAACTTGAACATCGGACAGACCTGCACCAAGCATTGCGTTAGTTAGCCGCTCCCGAGAGAGGAAGCAGGCTGGATGGCCTTCCGGATTGTAGTTATTTACAACAGAATCAAAGAACTTGGCCGGATCGATCCGATTGGGCGAGACTCCAGCGCTAGCGTACCCGCGAATCAGTGAGTCAAATGTTAGTCCACGGTCCTGGAGATTGACATCGAAAAGCTTCAGCGTGGCATCCAGCTCGTATTCTGGGACCGAGGCCGAAACCTCCGCCAACTCCTGCGCGCCCATAGAAGGTTGATAACCTCCGGCGACGGCCGGCTCACCATGCTCAACATCGATGACAACAATGCGGCCTCCTTGGCGCAGGCGCGCGGCCCAGTTACAAATCGATTGATTCTGGGCTCTTTCAGATGCTTCGCGGTCGACAGCGCCTCCTCGGAGGATATATAGATGATGGAATGCGGCCAGGCTGGCGACCAAATCGAGATCCACAAGCGCGTCGGCAGCCTCCTCGTCTCCGAAGTCCGCGATCACTGCCGGATTGTCAATGCCCAGCATATCGGCAGACCGGTCGATTCGAATGACTTGCCCATACAGGGATTCGAGGACCTTGCTTAGATAGCCCGGGCCTGCACCCAAATCAATGGCTATTTCTGATCGAGTTGATGCTGGCCAGATTAGTGGCAGCGCCGCGAGAACTTCAGCGGCCCTGACGTTGGGAAACCGTGCCATCGCGCGTTCAAATCTAAAGGCGCGCTTGCCCTTGAAATCGATTGGCGCCATTTACCATCCTAGCATTTACGCAAGCTTGGCATCGGGTAGTTCGTCTTGATGCCCGCACACGTTACGCGGATAGGGTTGTGAGCGGGTTCCGTGGTGCGTGCCTCGCACGAAGCCCGGAGCATTGGGCGCGGTCGCCCCGCGTCAGGTGCGGTGCGTGGCCCGTCATCACTCGGCGCCCATCCCCGCGATCGTGGCCTGCTCTCGGCGGTGCCGGGCGGGGTCATCCCGGAACCCCGATCCCGCCCACCCGACCAGTTCGTCACCGCAGCGGTGCTCGTCGACGTCACCACCGGCGGGATCGGGCGCGCAGCGGGGTTGACGCCGTTCGGTGCCGCCGAGACGATCTGCGCCAGCGGGATGACTCGCTCTCGTCCACAACCCGGCCTACCGGCACGTAGCCAGCGGCCCATAGGTGCAGCCCAGCCCGAGGCCGTCAGGCCGTAGGGTGCTGGGCTGTTGGCCGTCCGGCCGTTGTCCGGCCCCGCGCCCGTAGGGCGCGGGCTTGAAGACCTGTAGAAAGTGCTCCTGAGCCCGATAGCGCACGCCGGAAGGGCAGCGCCAGCACCTATGTCGCTTCGGAGGTGCGGACTACTGCCCGTCGGCCTCGCGCAACTATTACCAATCCCTCGGTGGCGAGCAGGGCGACCGCGCGGTGGGCAGTCGCGGTCGAGACCGAATGCGCCGAAGCGAGCTCAGCCATCGTCGGCAATACGTCCCCGGCCCCGAGTCGCCCATCCTCTATCTGGTCGCGCAGCGTCGCGGCGATGACCTCGTACGGACCGCGTGCGGGCACGTGGTGCAAGGACGATGCTCGGCATGATCGTGCCCATCGTCGCTGCCGCCCGGTGCCCGGCCTCGTCGACCCAGCCAGCGTAGATCTTCAGCGTCGTCGCGCCGCCACTACCGTGCCCGAGCCGACCGGCGACCGTGCGAATATCCACGCCAGCAGCGATCAACTCGGTGGCCGAGTAGTGCCGGAGCGAGTGCAGCCGCGTGCTGCGCAGACCGAGCTTCTTCGCGAGCCGATAGAACCGCAACGTCAACGATCGTGGGCGGCCACGGAAGTGATCCGTCGGGCGCTGGCGAGAACAAGAACGTCGCATCGCTCGACCTTGCAATCGAGCGCTGCAAATTGCTCGTCCTGCTGGGAGCGGTGCGCGGCGAGCAATGCCACCGTCTGAGAATCGAGCGCGACGCGGCGGTGCTGACGAGTCTTGGTCTCCTTCTCCTTCACGCCGGCCTTCGGCTGCGCGTTGCTCCGCTCGACGAACAGCACGCCGCGGGCCATGTCGACGTGCCTCCACCGCAGCGCGCTCATCTCGCCGCGCCGCGATCCGGTCACCATCGTCAGCCACAGGAGCAAGCCCCACTCGGGATCGTCGCTCCACGCGGCCGACAGCAGGGCGGCCGCCTCGCTTGCGGACGGCGGGTCTGGGTCGGTCTGCCTCGCGGACGGGGCGACCGCCAGGGCCGCCTTGTTGCACCCCGAGATGCCGCCACCGCACCGCCCGCTCCAGCGCGCCGCTGATGATGAAGTGAATCTTGCGCACCGTCGAGCTGCTCAGCGGGCGGCATGTGTGCCCGCCCGCCGACCGGCCCGAGCACAACGCGCGGCAGCGTTGCAGCCGCGCGTAGAACCGCTCCAGCAGCTCGGCGTCGAGCTTCGCCGCGGGCATGCTGCCGAACGTCGGGGTGATGTAGATCCGGATCAGGTCGTCGTAGCGCTCGCGGGTCGTGTCCTCCAGGGTGGCGACCTCCAGCCACTGCTCGATCGCCCGGCCGACCGTGATGTCGGCCTTCGGGTGCCGGTCCTCGTCGACCTGCCCCTGCAGCCGTGTGAGCGCGATCTCAGCAGCGTCACTTTGCTCTGTGCGTTTCGCGCAGATATTTCGGCTTGCTGTGTCAGCGGGTCGGTGCCTGCGTAGACGACGGCCCGGAAACTCCCCGACGGGAGCTGTTCCAGGTAGCCGCGATGACGTCGAGGCCGTGGAGGCACGCTCGGACCGTAGCAACGGCCATCCACAACCCATCCCACGACGGGCCTCGAACACAAGTCTGGCCAGGGCGTTTGCCCTGGCCAGACGCTTGTAGCCCCGACGGGATTTGAACCCGCGCTACCGCCTTGAGAGGGCGGCGTCCTAGGCCGCTAGACGACGGGGCCCTGGGAAATCAGCCGACCAAATCGTACCGGACGATCTGCTCGGCGGTTTCGCTGGGGTACCAGGACTCGAACCTAGACTAACTGAACCAGAATCAGTCGTGCTGCCGATTACACCATACCCCACCGGCCGCCGATTCCTCGGCGGCCTGCTGGCCCAACTCTAGCGGAGGCCCCGCGGCCCCCACCGCCGTCGGGGGTTGCGCATCGCGCGGCTGGGCGACGGTTACCGCGATACGGGTATAATTCAACGCATGACGAATAACGAGCGCACGACCTGCCTCGTCGTCGGCGGCGGCCCGGCGGGGATGGTTCTCGGCCTGCTCATGGCCCGCGCGGGCGTCGAGGTCACGGTGCTGGAGAAGCACGCTGACTTCCTGCGCGACTTCCGCGGCGACACCGTGCACGCCTCCACCCTCACCCTGCTCGACGAGCTCGGCCTCGGCGAACGCTTCGCCGAGATCCCGCACCGGCTGCTGGACCGCATGCAGGTCCAGCTCGACGAGGGCAGCTTCCCGATCGCCGACCTGCGGCGGCTGCCGGGCGCCCACCAGCACATCGCGCTGGTGCCGCAGTGGGACCTGCTCGACCTGCTCGCGTCGACGCCGCCGAGGAGGAGCCGACGTTCACCTTGCGCCGCAACGCCGAGGCGCACGACCTGCTGTGGGACGGGCAGCCGCGTCGCGGGCGTCCGCTACCGTCGACCGCGAGACCGGCGACGAGCACGAGCTGCGGGCGTCGGTGACCGTCGCGTGCGACGGGCGCGGCTCGGCCGTGCGGGCGGCGGCCGGGCTGCGGCCACGGTCGTTCGGCGTGCCGATGGACGTCTGGTGGTTCCGGCTGCCGCGCCGCGCGGACGACCCGCCGGGCGGCGTCGGCCGCTTCGCGACGGGCCACTTCTGCGTGCTGATCGACCGCGGCGACTACTGGCAGTGCGCCTACCTCATCCGCAAGGGCAGCGACGCCGCGCTGCGGGCGGCCGGGATCGAGGAGCTGCGCCGCCGGTTCGCCGCGCTGCTGCCGTGGATGGCCGACCGGGTCGACCAGCTGCGGTCGTGGGACGACGTGCAGCTGCTCGACGTGCGGCTGGAGCGGCTGCGGCGCTGGGACCGCGACGGTCTGCTGCTGATCGGCGACGCCGCCCACGCGATGTCGCCCGTCGGCGGGGTCGGGATCAACCTGGCGGTGCAGGACGCCGTCGCGGCCGCCGGATCCTCGGGCCCGCGCTGGCGTCCGGCGGGATCGTGCCGCGCTCGATGCTGCACCGGGTGCAGCGGCGCCGGTGGTGGCCGACCGTGCTGATCCAGGGCTTCCAACGGCTGGCCCACCGCGTCGTGCTCGGCCAGGCGCTCGCCGGGTCTCCCACCGCGGCAACGGCCGACGCGGCCCCGGTGGGCATGGGCGAAGCCGCAGCCCGCGGCGAACCCGCCCGGCCCGCTCGGGCTGCTCACCCGGTTCCCCTGGCTGCAGGGCATCCCGGCGCGGCTGATCGCCATCGGTCCGCTGCCCGAGCACGCCCCGCCGTGGGCCCGCCGCCCCGCGGACGTCCCCGCACCGGGTGACGCCCGGCGGTAGGCGCGTTGCGCACTGCCTCTGGCGCGTCTCGCCGAATTCAGTATCGTCACCCGGTCGGATGGCTCATGAGGACCGAGCGGGAGACCATGGTCGCGAGGGTGTTCGGTCCTTACCGGCTTCTGGCGCGGCTGGGCAAGGGCGGGATGGGCGAGGTCTGGCGCGCCGCTCGACACCCGCAAGGACCGGCACGTCGCGCTCAAGATCCTGGGCGCGTGGCTGGGCGCCGAGGACGACTACGCCCGTCGGTTCCGCCGCGAGGCCGCGCTCGCGGCGAGGCTCACGGCGCCCAACATTGTCCCCATCCACGACTACGGCGAGATCGACGGCAGGCTCTTCATCGACATGCCGCTCCTCGAGGGCACCGATCTGCAGATGCTGCTCGACCGCGCGGGCCCGCTGCCCGCCGCCCGCGCCGTGGAGATCACCGACCAGGTCGCCGCCGCGCTCGACGCCGCCCACGGCGCAGGCCTCGTCCACCGCGACGTCAAACCCACCAACGTGCTGATCACGCATCCGCGGGCGGACCGCGACTTCGTCTACTTGATCGACTTCGGCATCGCGCGGGCGCTCGACGGCACGGTCTCCCGCGCGGAGGCGGTGGTGGGCACCCCGGCCTTCATGGCCCCGGAACGGTTCACCGGCGAGGGCGACCAACGCGGTGACATCTACGCGCTCACGTGCGTGCTCTACGCCATGCTCACCGGACGCCCGCCGTTCGAGCCCGCCGACGCCGCGCTGCTCACTTACGCGTTCGCCCACCTGCACGAGCCCGTGCCGCGGCCGTCGACGCGGGTGCAGGCGCTGCCGTCGACGCTCGACGACGTCATCGCCCGCGGGATGGCCAAAGACCCCGACGACCGCTACGCGACGGCGGGCGACCTGGCCGCTGCCGCTCGGGCCGCGGTGTCCTCCACGCCGACCGCCCCGGCGCTCGACGACGCGCTCATCGCCTCGACGTCCACCGTCGTCGTGCAGCCCCGCTCCGACCTCGCCGACGGGGCGACGGTCGTCGTGCCGAGCTCGACCGGACCGCTGCCGTCCCTGCCCACGCCCCCACCCGCACCGCCGCCCCCGCCCGGCACACCGCCCCGGCCACGACGGTCGGTCACTCGCGGGCTGCGGCGCCGTCCGCGCCCGGCGATCGCCGTCGCGGCCGTGGTGTTGATGGTCGTCGGTGCGCTCGTCTCGGTCGGCGTCGTCACCCGGAGCGCGGCCACGCCACCCGCGTCGCCCGCGACGGCGGTCGGGCCTCCGATCGCCGAGCGGCAGCTGACCAGCAAGTACGGCTATGTGTACGCGGTGGCGACGGCGCGGCTGGGCGAGCGGCCCGTCGTCGTCACCGGCAACTCCGACGGCTCGGTGGCCGTGTGGGACATGCTCACCGGCGCCATCGTCGACGAGCCGCTCACCGGGCACCGCGGCTTCGTGGACGCGGTGACCACGGCCCGGCTGGGCGACCGCACGGTGATCGTCTCCGGCGGGCGGGACGGCACGGTGCGGGTGTGGGACCTCGCCACCCACGCCGCCGTCGGCGCCCCGATCGTGGGTTACGCCGACACCGTCGCGACGCTGGCCACCGCCGAGCTGAACGGCCGTCCCGTGATCATCGCGGGCGGCAGCCACCTCCTCGACGGTCGCGACCTCGCGGGCGTCGGGGTGCGCACCGTGCGGGCGTGGGATCTCGACACGCACGCCGAGATCACGGACTTCCCCGGTGATGCGGGGTCGGTGTTCACGGCGGTCACCGCGCCGCTCGACGGGCACACCGTGGTCGTCACCGGCGGCGCGGACCGGGCCGTCCACGTGCGCGACCTGGCCACCGGCACTCCGGTCGGGCCGCCGCTCCTCGGGCACACGGACTGGGTGAGCGCGATGGCCACCGTCCAACTCGGCACGCAGGTCGACGTCGTCACCGGGGGCCGCGACGGCACCGTGCGGGTGTGGGACCTCGCGGGCCACGCCCCGGTGGGTCCGCCGGTGCGCGACGACGCCCGTGCGGTGACGACGCTCACGACCGCGGTGCTCGACGACCGTCCGGTCATCGTCGTCGGCGGCGCGGACGGCACGATCGAGGTGCGCGACGTGGCCACCCGCGCCGTCGTCGGCGCGCCCGTCAAGGGGCACACGGGCGCGGTGGAGGCGCTGGCGACCGCGCAGGTCGACGGCCGCACCGTGCTCGTCTCCGGCGGCCGCGACCGCACGCTGCACACCTGGGACCTGAGCGCCCACTTCCACCCGTGACTCAGCCGACGGCGAGCGGCACCCGCCTGCGCAGGGCGGCGTAGGCCAGCGCGTCGACGAGCGCCAGCCACGACGCCTCGACGACGTTGCCGTGCACCCCGACCGTGGTCCACTCGGCGCCGCCCGCCCGGTCGCTCGACTCGACGAGCACCCGGGTCACCGCGTCGGTGCCCCGGGTGAGGATCCGCACCTTGTAGTCCGACAGCGCGACGTCGGCCAGCCACGGGCACGACGGCGCGAGCGCGGCCCGCAGCGCGGCGTCGAGCGCGTTGACCGGGCCGTTGCCCTCCGCCGTCGAGAGCACCCGCTGCCCGTCGACGACGACCTTCACCGTCGCCTCCGCGACCACCTGCCCGTCGGTGCGGTGCTCGGTGATCACCCGGTAGGAGTCGAGCGCGAACGGCGCGGTCGCCGAGTCCCCCAGCGCCGAGCGCATGACCAGCTCCAACGAGGCGTCGGCGGCCTCGTACGACCAGCCCGTCGCCTCCCGCTCCTTGACGGTCGCGACCACCGACGACACGGCGTCGGGGTGGGCGGCCAGGTCCAGGCCGAGCTCGGACCCCTTGAGCTCGACACTGGCCCGGCCCGCCATCTCGGTGACCAGCACCCGCTGCCCGTTGCCGACATCCACCGGGTTCATGTGGTTGTACAGCTCCGGGTCCACCTTGATCGCACTCGCGTGCAGGCCCGCCTTGTGGGCGAACGCGGACGTCCCGACATAGGCCTGGTGGGTGTCGGGAGCGATGTTGGCGATCTCCGCCAACGCGTGCGAGGTGCGGGTCAGCTCGCCGAGGCGACCGTCGGGTAGGACGGGCATCCCCAGCTTGGTGACGAGATTCCCCACGACGGCGAACAGGTCGGCGTTGCCCGCCCGCTCGCCGTAGCCGTTCGCGGTGCACTGGACGTGCGTCGCGCCCGCCTGTACCGCGGCCACCGAGTTGGCGACCGCGCAGCCCGTGTCGTCCTGGCAGTGGATGCCGAGGCGGAAGCCGGTGCGCGCGGCCACCTCCGCCACGACCTCCGCCAGGCCCAGCGGCAGCATGCCGCCGTTGGTGTCGCACAGCACGGCGACGTCGGCGCCTGCGGTCACCGCGGCGTCCAGCACGCGCAGCGCGGTGTCGGGGTCGAAGGCGAAGCCGTCGAAGAAGTGCTCGGCGTCGAGGAACACCCTGCGGCCTTCGCCGCGGAGGAACGCGACGGTGTCGGCGACCATCGCGCAGTTCTCGGCCACGTCGGTGCGCAGCGCTCGCTCGATGTGCCGCCGGTCGGACTTCGCGACGAGCGTGACGACCGGCGCCCGGCTGTCCAGCAGCGCCCGGACCTGCGGGTCCTCGGCCGCGGTCGTGCCCGCCTTGCGGGTGGCGCCGAACGCGACGAGCGCGGCGTGCCGCAGCGGGAGCTCACCGGCCGCGGCGCGGGCGAAGAACTCCGTGTCCTTGGGGAGCGCTCCCGGCCAGCCGCCCTCGATGAACCCGACGCCCAGCGCGTCGAGGTGCCGGGCGACGGCGAGCTTGTCGGCCACCGAGTACGAGATGCCCTCGCGCTGGGCGCCATCGCGCAGCGTCGTGTCGTAGACGTGGAAGGCGTCGCCGAGGGGCGTTTCGGCGGGCTCGGTGCGGGACATCGCTGGACTCCTGGAGCGTTGGCGCAAACAAAAAGACCCCTCGCGGATGCGAGAGGTCTGCGCGTCGGCCGTGGTGCGGTTAGCCGACGCGCTGCTCGATAATGATCACGCTGAAGCGGGACACGGGCGGGAGCATGGCACGGACCGTCCCGCGGTGTCGAACCGGCGCCCACATCGTGGGACGAGCGCTGTCGCTCGGCGGCCGATCGACCACAGTGCGGGGAGGCCCGGCACCGAAGCCGCGACCAGGATCCGGAGGTCACGCGTGTTCCAGCTCACCGCGCTCTACAACCACCCCGAGGACACCGCCGCGTTCGACAAGCACTACCGCGAGGTGCACGCCGTGCTCGCGAGCAAGATGCCCGGCCTGCGGAAGTTCACGATGAACTGGACGTCGCCCGGCCCGGACGGCGCCAAGCCCTCGTACCACTTCATCGCGACGCTGTACTGGGACTCCGAGACCGAGGGACAGGCTTCGCTCGCGAGCCCCGAGGCGGAGGCCGCGATCGCCGACCTGGCGAACTTCGCGGGCGCGGGCGTCGACATCCTCACCGGGCCTGCGGAGGCCGTCGTCTGACCCCGTCGGCCATCCGTCGCACGAGCAGCTCCAGGATCGGGCGCGGGGTGGCGAAGTTGAGCCGCGCGTGGCCGCGGCCCGCGGCGCCGCACTGCGGGCCGTCGACGAGCGCGACGCCCGTGCGCTCCCGCAGCACTTCCGCCGGGTGGTCGCCGAGGTCGAGCGCGCGCAGGTCCAGCCAGGCCAGGTAGGTGCCCTCGGGCAGGTCGAACCGCGCGTCCGGCAGGTGCTCGCCGAGCAGGCCCGCGAGCGCGTGCCGGTTGCCGTCGAGGTGCTGGCCAGCACGCCGTCGAGCCACGGGCCGCCGCGCGTGTACGCCGCTGTCGCCGCGATCACCCCGAGCGGCGACGCCCCGTGCGTCGCGGCCGTCGGCAGGCGCGCACAGGCCGCGCGGTCGGCGTCGTTCGAGAGGATCAGCTGCCCGCAGGCCAGCCCGGGCAGGTTCCACGCCTTGGACGCCGAGACCGCGGTGACGGCGTGTCCGGCCGCGGTCGGCGACAGCGTGGCGTAGGGCACGTGCCGATGGCCGGGGTAGACCAGCGGAGCGTGGATCTCGTCGGCGAACACCCGACCGCCGTGCCGGTCGACCACCGCGCAGACCGCGCGCAGCTCGTCGGCGGTGAACACGCGCCCGAGCGGGTTGTGCGGGTTGGTCAACACCAGCAGCTCGCCGCCCGCCCGGAAGGCGGCGTCGAGGCCGTCCAGGTCGAGCGCGGGACGGCCGTCGACGCGGGTGGCGGGCACGTGCAGGATCTCGCGCCCCAGCAGGCCCGGCAGGTCGAGGAACGGCATGTAGGCCGGGGTCGGCAGGATCACCGGCCGTCCCGGCGTGGTGAGGTGCGCGATCACGAGCTCGAGTCCGCGCAGCACGTCCGGGACCGGGAGGACGTCGGCGGGCGCGACCGCCCACCCGTACCGGTCGTGCTGCCACGCCGCGCACGCCGCAGCCAGCGCGGTCGCCGGGCCGGGCGGCAGGTAGCCGAACTCGTCGACCTCCACGGCCGCCCGCAGCGCCGCTCGCACGGCGGGCGCCGTGCCGGTGTCCATCTCGGCGACGAACGCGCCCAGGCTGTCGGGCCCGTAGCGGCTCCACTTGAGGCCGCCGCGGGCCCGCAGCTCGTCGACGGTGAGCGCGTCGTACGCGGCGGCGTCGAAGCCGGTGTCGAACGCCGCCAAGCTAGCCGGCGTTGCTCGGCGCGTGGCTGCTGACCAGGGCGGCGAGGCGGTCGCCGATGCTGCGGGTGTGGCCGGTGGCGCTGTGGTCGCGGGTGGCGAGGTCGAATGCGACGGCGGCCTCGATGCGGCGCGCCGAGTCGCGCTCGCCCACGTGGTCGAGCAGCAGCGCGACCGACAGCACCGCGGCCGTCGGGTCGGCGATCCCCTGGCCCGCGATGTCGGGCGCCGATCCGTGCACGGGCTCGAACATGCTCGGGTTGCGGCGGCTGACGTCGAGGTTGCCGCTGGCCGCGAGCCCGATGCCGCCGGTGACGGCCCCCGCGAGGTCGGTGATGATGTCGCCGAACAGGTTGTCGGTGACGATCACGTCGAAGCGGCCGGGGTCCTGCACCATGTGGATCGTCGTGGCGTCGATGTGCTGGTAGGACACCGACACGTCGGGGTGCTCCAGCGACACCTCTTCGACGATCCGCGACCACAGCCGCCCGGAGAACGTGAGCACGTTCGTCTTGTGCACGAGCGTGAGGTGCTTGCGCGGGCGGCGCTCGGCACGGGCGAACGCGTCGCGCACCACGCGCTCGACGCCGTAGGCGGTGTTGGTGGACACCTCGGTGGCGATCTCGTGCGGGGTGTCCTTGCGCAGGAGGCCGCCGGTGCCGACGTAGGGGCCCTCGGTGCCTTCCCGCACGACCACCATGTCGATGTCGGGATTGCCCGCGAGCGGCCCCCGCACGCCGGGGTAGAGCCGGGCGGGCCGCAGGTTGACGTGGTGGTCGAGCTCGAACCGCAGCCGCAGCAGCAGGCCGCGCTCGAGGATGCCGCTCGGCACGGAGGGGTCGCCGACGGCGCCGAGCAGGATGGCGTCGTGCTGCTGCAGCTCGGTGAGCACCGTCTCGGGCAGCAGCTCGCCGGTGGAGTGCCAGCGCGCGGCGCCGAGGTCGTAGGTGGTGGTCTCGGTGCCGGGCATGACCTCCTCGAGCACCTTCAGCGCCTCGTCGATGACCTCCGGCCCGATGCCGTCCCCCGGGATGACCGCAAGGCGCATCCTGAATCCCTCCTTCGACCGGCCAATCCGGCCCGTCGCACGCTACCGGCTGCGACGGTCGCCGCCGCCCGCCTGCCATCCGATCGGGGTCGCCCCGATAGGTGAAAGGGCAGCCCGACCCGCCCGATGCCCGGGTATGTCCCGGGCACGCCATTCTGCCGGTAACCCGGATGGAGCCCGCACCCGAGGTCGCACCGGCGATGCGGCGCGGCCCGCGTCACTCGAACGAGATCAGGCGGGTGGTGGTGGCGCCGACCGAGGCGCCGATCGGCTCCAGCACGGCCGGGTCGACCGGCCGGTCGACGCGCAGCAGCATGATCGCGTCGGTGCCGTCGGTGGTCTGGCTGATCTGCGCCGCCTCGATGTTGACCGCCGCCTCGCCCAGGAGCGATCCCACCCGGCCCATCACGCCGGGCCGGTCGGCGTACTCCAGCAACAGGTAGTCGCCCTCGGCCCGCAGGTCGAAGTGCCTGCCGTTGACCTCGACGAGCTTGTGCACCTGGGCGCGGCCGGTGAGGGTGCCCGACACGGTGACCGCCGCGCCGTCGGGCATCGCCGCCCGCAGCTGGACGACGCTGCGGAAGTTCTCGCTCTCCGGCGCCGTGGCGAGCTCGACGGTGACCCCACGCGTCTCGGCCAGCACCGGCACGTTGACGAACGTGACCTGGTCTTCGACGACGGGGGTGAAGAGGCCGCGCAGCGCGGCGAGCGACAGCACCCCCACGTCCTCGGCGGCCAGCTCGCCCGCGACGTCGACCGTGACCGACGACGGCAGCCGCCCCGCGAGCGCGTACAGGACGTTGCCGAGCTTCTGCACCAGCGGCAGCCAGGGCGCAACCTCCTCGCCGACCACGCCGCTGACCTGCACGTTCACCGCGTCGGGCACGAACTCGCCCGCGAGCGCGAGCTGCACCGAACGGGCGACATCGGTGCCCGCGCGGTCCTGCGCCTCGTCCGTGGACGCGCCCAGGTGCGGGGTGACGACCACGCGCTCCAGCTCGAACAGGGGGCTCGCGGTGGCGGGCTCGGTGAGGTAGACGTCGATGCCCGCCCCGCCGACGTGCCCGGAGCGCACGGCCTCGGCCAGGGCGTCCTCGTCGACGAGGCCGCCGCGCGCGGCGTTGACGACGATCACGCCCGGCTTGGTGAGCGCGAGCTGGTCCTTGCCGATGAGCCCGACCGTCTCGGGGGTCTTCGGCAGGTGGATCGTGATCATGTCGGCGCGCTCGAGGAGCTCGTCCAGCGTGAGCAGCTCGATGCCGAGCTGGGCGGCGCGGGCGGGCGCGATGTAGGGGTCGTAGGCGACGAGGGTGACCCCGAACGCGGCGAGCCGCTGCGCCACCAGCTGGCCGATCTTGCCGAGCCCGACGATGCCGAGCGTCTTGCCGGACAGCTCGACGCCGGTGAAGCTGCTGCGCTTCCACTGGCCCTGCCGAAGGCTCGCGTCGGCCGCCGGGATGTGCCGCGCCGCGGACAGCAGCAGGGCGATGGCGTGCTCGGCGGCGCTCACGATGTTGGAGGTGGGGGCGTTGACGACCATCACGCCGCGCGCCGTGGCCGCGGGCACGTCGACGTTGTCCAGCCCCACGCCCGCCCGGGCGACGACCTTGAGCCGGTGGGACGCCGCGAGAACCTCCGCGTCGACCTTGGTGGCCGACCGGACGAGCAACGCATCGGCCTCGGCGAGGGCCGCGAGGAGCGCGGGGCGGTCGGTGCCGTCGACGTGGCGGATCTCCACGTCGTCGCCGAGGAGCGCCACCGCGGACGGCGCGAGCTTCTCGGCGAGCAGGACGACAGGACGGGGGGCGGCGGTGCTCACGAAGGCTCCAGGATCGACGGGCAGTACGCGCCCGATCGTAGAGCGGCACCCCGACCCGACCGTGAGCGGTAACGAGTGCTCGGGCACTCGTTACCGCTCACAGGGTCAGGTCGCCTTCGTGCCCACCCAGCTCATCAGGCCGCGCAGCTTCTCGCCGACCTGCTCGATCGGGTGCTCCTGGCCCTCCTTCTGCAGGCGGGTGAAGTTGGGACGGCCCGCGTCGTCCTCGGCGACCCACTCGCGGGCGAACCTGCCGTCCTGGATCTCGGCGAGGATGGCGCGCATCGCGTCCTTCGTCGCGGGCGTGATGATCCGCGGGCCGCGGGTGAGGTCGCCGTACTCGGCGGTGTCGGAGATCGAGAAGCGCTCGTTGGCGATGCCGCCCTCGTACATGAGGTCGACGATGAGCTTGAGCTCGTGCAGGCACTCGAAGTAGGCGACCTCCGGCGCGTAGCCCGCCTCGGTGAGCACCTCGAAGCCGGTCTGCACCAGCGCCGCGGCGCCGCCGCAGAGCACGGCCTGCTCACCGAAGAGGTCGGTCTCGGTCTCCTCGGTGAACGTCGTCTCGATCACGCCCGCCCGCGCGCCGCCGATCGCGGCGGCGTAGGACAGCGCGAGCGCCTTCGCCCCGCCCGTGGCGTCCTGCTCGACGGCGATGAGGCACGGCACACCCTTGCCGTCCACGAACTGGCGGCGCACGAGGTGGCCGGGGCCCTTCGGCGCCACCATCGCCACGTCCACGTCGGACGGCGGCGTGATCAGCCCGTAGCGGATGTTGAAGCCGTGCCCGAAGAAGATCGCGTCACCCGACTTGAGGTTGGGCGCGATGTCGTCGGCGTAGATGAAGCGCTGCTTGGTGTCCGGCGCCAGGATCATGATCAGGTCGGCCCAGGCGGCCACCTCGGCGGGCGTGCCGACGGTGAGGCCCTCGTCGGCCGCCTTGGCGCGGGACTTCGAGCCCTCCTGCAGGCCGATGCGCACCTCGACGCCCGAGTCGCGGAGCGAGAGCGAGTGCGCGTGGCCCTGGCTGCCGTAGCCGATCACCGCGACCTTGCGGCCCTGGATGATCGACAGGTCGGCGTCGTCGTCGTAGTAGATGTTGACACTCACGGGGTTCTCTCCCAGCTAGCGGTGGGGGCGCGGCGGTCGTGCGCGGTAACGAGTGCTGGAGCACTCGTTACCGCGCACGGCCTCAGCGCACGGGGGTGGCGGTGATGGAGCGCGGCCCACGGCCGACGGCGATGGTGCCGGACTGCACCATCTCCCGGATGCCGTAGGGCTCCAGATTCTTCAGCAGTGCCGCGATCTTGTCCGCGGTGCCCGTCGCCTCGATCGTCAGCGACTCGGGCGTGACGTCGACGGCCTTGGCGCGGAACAGCTCCACGATCTCCAGCACCTGGCTGCGGACCGCGGGATCGGCGCGCACCTTGACCAAGAGCACCTGGCGCTGCACGGACTGCGTCGGCTCCAGCTCCACGATCTTGAGGACGTGGATGAGCTTGTTGAGCTGCTTGGTGACCTGCTCCAGCGGGAAGTCCTCGACGGCGACGACGATCGTCATGCGGGAGATGTCGGCGTGCTCGGTGGGCCCGACCGCGAGCGACTCGATGTTGAAGCCGCGCCGGGAGAACAGGCCCGACACGCGGGCGAGCACACCGGGCTTGTCCTCGACCAGCACCGACAGCGTGTGGCGCTGCATCACGACTGGGCCTCCTCGATGACGGCGTCGATCGTCGCCGGGTCCGCGACGAGCTCGTCGCCGTCGAACAGCGGTCGGATGTCGCGCGCGGCCATGATCTGGTCGTTGCCGGTGCCCGCGGCGACCATCGGCCACACCTGGGCGTCGGCGCCGACCACGAAGTCGACCACCACCGGCCGGTCGTTGATCGCCATGGCCTCGTGGATGACGCGGTCGACGTCGTCCTTCGACTCCGCGCGCAGCCCGACGCAGCCCATGGCCTCGGCCAGCAGCTTGAAGTCCGGGATCCGGTGCTTGTGCGTGCCGAGGTCGGTCTGGGAGTAGCGCTCGGCGTAGAACAGGTTCTGCCACTGGCGGACCATGCCCAGGTTGCCGTTGTTGATGATCGCCACCTTGATCGGGATCTGCTCGATCGCGCAGGTGGCAAGCTCCTGGTTGGTCATCTGGAAGCAGCCGTCGCCGTCGATGCACCAGACGACGGCGTCGGGCACGGCCATCTTCGCGCCCATCGCCGCGGGCACGGCGAAGCCCATCGTGCCCAGCCCACCGGAGTTGAGCCACGTGCGCGGCTTCTCGTAGCGGATGAACTGCGCCGCCCACATCTGGTGCTGCCCGACGCCGGCCGCGTACAGCGCGTCCGGGCCCGCGATCGCCCCGATCCGCTCGATGACGTACTCCGGGGAGAGCGAGCCGTCGGCGGGCCAGTCGTAGCCGAGCGGGTAGGTCTCGCGCAGCTCGTTCAGATACGCCCACCAGGCCGCGAGGTCGGCCGCCGGGTGCGCCGCGCGCTCCGCCGCGACGGCGTCGATCAGCTCCAGGATGACCTCGCGGCAGTCGCCCACGATCGGGACGTCCGCCCGGCGGTTCTTGGAGATCTCCGCCGGGTCGATGTCCGCGTGCACGATCTTGGCGTAGGGGGCGAAGCTCTTCAGCTGGCCGGTGACGCGGTCGTCGAAGCGGGCTCCGAGCGCCACGAGCAGGTCGGACTTCTGCATCGCCGCCACCGCGGCCACCGTGCCGTGCATGCCGGGCATCCCGACGTGCTGGCGATGGCTGTCGGGGAAGGCGCCGCGCGCCATGAGCGTGGTGACGACCGGGATGTCCGTCTGCTCCGCGAGCCGCAGCAGCTCCTCGGACGCGTCGGCCTTGAGCACGCCGCCGCCGACGTACAGCACCGGCTTCTGCGCGGCGGTGATGAGCTTGGCGGCCTCGCGGATCTGCTTGCCGTGCGGCCGGACCGTCGGCCGGTAGCCGGGAAGCTGCAGCTCCGGGGGCCAGGTGAACGTCGTCTGCTCCTGCAGGACGTCCTTGGGGATGTCCACCAGCACCGGGCCCGGTCGGCCCGTGGACGCCAGGTGGAAGGCCTCCGCGATCGCCCTCGGGATCTCCGTGGCCTCGGTGACCAGCATGTTGTGCTTGGTGATCGGCATGGTGATGCCGGTGATGTCGGCTTCCTGGAACGCGTCGGTGCCGATCAGCGGCCGGGTCTGCTGGCCGGTGATCGCCACGACCGGGATCGAGTCCATGTGGGCGTCGGCGATCGGGGTGACGAGGTTGGTCGCCCCCGGGCCGGACGTCGCCATGCAGACCCCGACCTTGCCGGTGGCCTGCGCGTAGCCCGTGGCCGCGTGCCCGGCGCCCTGCTCGTGGCGGACGAGGACGTGCCGGACCCTCGTGGAGTCCAGCAGCGGGTCGTAGGCGGGCAGGATCGTGCCGCCGGGGATGCCGAAGACGACCTCGCAGCCGACCTCCTCCAGCGAGCGCACGAGCGACTGCGCCCCGGTCATGGGCACGGCGTCGAAGCTCTTTTCGGCCGCGGTCTCGGCGCGCGGGGTCACCGCGGCGTTGGCCGGGGCGGGCCGTCCGGGCGGTGGCGCCGGTTTCGGCCCTGATCGGGGGGTGGCGGTGGTCATGGGGGTTTCGCCTCGCTGCTCGTCAATCCGGATCCGAACATGAAAAAACCCCCGACCGCCGGAGGGCGGAACGAGGGTGGCGCGTCGACGACCGAGGGCTCGCTCAGGCGTGGACGCGCCTGGGAAGTACGAGGACCGTGGTCGGCGACATGGCCGCGACGCTAGCGGCCCGGCGGGCGGGGCGTCAAATCCGTGAGACGCGCCGTCCGGATCATGGGACCGCCTGATCATCTTCGAGCGCACCGGCGAGACCGCGCCTGCCCTCGGCGACCTGGCGGCGACGCTGGTCAAGGTCGGCGACGTGCAAGCCGCCCGCGGGCAACTCGACGACGCGCTGTCCGGTTACGCCGAGGCACTCACGCTGCGCCGCCGCCTGCTCGCGCTGACCGACGGCACCGCGCAGGCGTCGCGGGACCTGTCGGTGGCCCTCAACAAGATCGGCGACATCCAAGAGGCACGGGGCAGGCTCGACGACGCCCTGACCTCCTACACCGAGTCCCTCGCCCTGCGCCGCCGCCTGCTCGACCGACCCGGCACCACGCCGCAGGCGCTGCGTGACCTGTCGGTCTCCCTGGACCGGGTCGGGGACATCCAGGAGCGCCTCGGCGGCCGCGACGCCGCCCTCTCCAGCTACAGCGAGGCACTGGCGCTCGACCGGCGCATCCTCGGCGACCGCGACGGCCATGCCGACGCCGCACCCGAGGCCCTCCGTGATCTCGCCGTCTCGCTCAACAAGATCGGCGACATCCGCAAGGCCTACGGGCATCTCGACGAGGCCCTCGCCTGCTACACCGAGGCCCTCGCCCTGCGCCGCGTCCTCCTGCGGAACGGCGACGCCACGCCCGAGGCCCGGCGCCAGCTGGCGATCTCCCTCACCCGGGTCGGCGACATCCTGAGCGCCCGCGGTCAGCCCGAGGACGCCGTCCGGTTCTTCACCGAGGCGCTCGAGCTCGCCCGCGTGCTCCTGGATGACGGCGGCGAGACGCCGGACGCCCTCCGCGACCTCCTCGTCTCGTTGATCAGGATCGGGGTCGTCGAGGAGGCGGGCGGCGGGTTCGACCGCGCCCTGGCCGCCTACACCGAGGCCCTGCACCTGGCCCGCCGGATCCTGGAACGCGCCGGAGACACCCCGCAGGCCCTGCGGGATGTCGCGTTCGCGTCGGGCCTCCTGGGTGCGCTGTACGAGGCCACGGGGCGCACCGACGCCGCCACGGCGGCCTGGGCGGAAAGCCTCGACGTCGCCCGTCGGGTGCACGTCACCTACGGCCACTCCCCCACCGCGCTGGCCGACGTGAGCGTCGCGGCCGAGGCCCTCGGGCGGCTGGCCGAGGCCGCCGGGGACATCGTGCGCGCGCAGGCGTTGGCCCGCGAAGCGCTCGACACCGCCGCCCGCGTCGAGGAGCTGTTCGGCGCGCCCTACGCCGACCCCGAGCGCATCGCGGCGCTGCGGGCCACCGTGGCCCGGCTCGATGGGGGCTGACTACCACCAGGGTGGTAGTCCGGTCGGTCCCGCGGGCCGACGACGCCGGGCCCGCAGGCGGGCACCGTCGGGGCCATGGCGCTCTTGCTGTCGCACCCCCGCACGGAGCACGGCCTCGTCGGCCGCGTGGCCGCCGCCGCGCTCACGGCGGGCACGGGCGCGATCCATCTGGCCGTCGTGCCCGACCACCTGCGCGAGTACCTGCTCTTCGGGATCTTCTTCGCGGTGGTGGGGGCGGCCCAGCTCGGCGCCGCCGCCGCGCTGCTGCGACCCACACGACGCCTCCTGCGGGGCGTGGCGGTCGGGCAGGCACTGCTCGTGGCGCTGTGGCTGGTGTCCCGCACCACGGGCCTGCCGATCGGGCCCGAACCGTGGACGCCCGAGCAGATCGGCGTCGCCGACGTCGTCTGCGTCGCGCTGGAGCTGCTCGCGATCGCGGTGCTGGTGGGGCTGCTCGTGCGCGCGCCACGGCCGCGGTCGCGGCGGACGCCGTGGGGCGCCGCGGCGGTGGTCGTCCCGGTGGCGCTCGCGACGTTCGTGGGCGTCGGCACCGGCCTGTCCGGTATGCCCGACGCGTTCTCGGTCGCGCCACCCGTCGCCGGGGGCACGCCCGTCACCGCGCTCGTCGCCCCGCCCGGACCCCAGCCGGTGAAGGCGTTCACGCTCACCGCCCGGCCCGCCGTGATCGACGGCAGGCCCGCCTACACCTACGACGGCACCGTGCCCGGGCCCGTGCTGCGCGTCACCCAGGGTGACCGCGTGCGGGTGACGCTGGTGAATCGGCTGCCGGTCGCGACCACCGTGCACTGGCACGGCCTGCGCGTGCCCGCCGCCGTGGACGGGGTCGCGGGCATCACCCAGGACGCGGTCGCCCCCGGCGGCAGCTTCACCTACGAGTTCCTCGCCGACGAGGCGGGCACGTTCTGGTACCACTCCCACCAGGACACCGGCAACCAGATCCCGGCCGGGCTCTTCGGCGCGCTCGTCGTCGACCCGGCGGGCGGGCCGCGCGCCGACGTCGACCGCACCCTGGTGCTGCACGACGCAGGCTCCGGCGCGATCGCGGTCAACGGCACCCCCGGCGACCTGCGCATCGGCGCCCGACCCGGGCAGACCGTGCGGCTGCGGATCATCGACGCCGTCGCCCCGAACATGGACGGCACCGCCGAGGCACCGCTCCTGCTCGGCGCCCCCTACCGCGTGGTGGCGCTCGACGGACGCGACCTCGCAGGCCCGCAGGAGCTGGGCCCGGCGCGGCTGCAGCTGGGCATGGGCCAGCGCGCCGACCTCGTCTTCACCATGCCTCGCGCCGGCGCGGTGCGGCTCGTCGACTCGCGGATCGGCGGCACGCCGTCGCTGCTGCAGGGGCTCTTCGGCACACCGTCGCGGGCCGCCGAGACGGTGACGATCGGTGACGGACCGGCCCCCGCCGCCGTCGACCCCGGCGCGGTGCCGCTGTTCGACCCGCTCGCCTACGGCACGCCCGCGCCCGATCCGACGACCCTGCGGGCCCCCGACGTCACCGCGCCCGTCGTGCTCGCCGAGACGCCCGGCTTCCGCGACGGCCGCATCGAGCTGGTGCACACGATCAACGGGGCGGCCTCGCCCGACGTGCCCCCGATCGTCGTGCGGCCCGGGCAGCTCGTGGGTCTGCACCTGGTGAACGACACCGACGAGTTCCACCCGATGCACCTGCACGGGCACGTCATGACCGTGCTCGCCGTCGACGGGCGCCGTCCGAGCGGCACCCCGCTGCACCTCGACACGGTCACCGTCGCCCCGCGTCAGACCGTCGACGTCGTGTTCCCGGCCGACAACCCCGGCCTGTGGATGCTGCACTGCCACGTGCTGCTGCACGCCGCGATGGGGATGAGCATGACGATCGACTACGCGGGCGTCACCACGCCGTTCACGATGGGCGCCGCGTCCGGGAACGTGCCCGAATGACGGTCGAGCGGGCCACACTGGGGGGTGTGACGCCGATGCCCCGCGGGAAGTCCCTCGCGGTCGCGGCGTTCGTCGTCGCCGTCGTGACCATCGGCGTGGTCGCCGAGCGGAGCGGCACGGCCGGGCCGCAGCCGCCGTTCGCGCTCGGCCTGGCGATCGGGGTGGCGGCCGGTGCCGTCACCGTGTGGCGGGCCCGGCCGGTGCCCGCCGCGGGTGCGATCCTGGTGCTCTGCGCCGCTTACCACGTCCTCGGCTTTCCCGGACTCGCGCCCGCCGTGGCGCTCTACCCCGTGCTGTACACGATGGCCGCTACCGGCACCGGACTGTGGACGGTCGCGCTCGGCGTCGCCGTGGTCGCCGTCGTGGTACCGATGCCGCTGCTACCACCGCAGGCGGTGCCCCTTGGCTGGTCCAACGTCGGGTTCGGCGCCTCGCTGCTCGCCGTCCTCGCGTTCGGCGAGGCGACCCGCGCGCGGCGGCAGGCGGCCGCCGAGCAGCTGCGCGCCGTACGCCTCGCGGGCGAGCAGGAGACGCGGCGGAAGATCGCCGAGGACCGGGTGGCGGTCGCCCGCGAGGTGCACGACGTGCTCGCCCACACGATCACCGCCATCTCCGTGCAGGCCGCGGCCGCGGCGGAGGCGATCGACGACCGGCCCGAGGACGCCCGCGCCGCGCTGGCCGCCGTCCGCTCGGCCACCCGCGACGCGATGGCCGAGCTGCGCGGCACCCTCGCCACGCTGCGCACCGAGCCGCCGCCGGGCATCGACCAGCTGTCGCAGCTGGAGGCGCAGGCGGAGGCGGCCGGGCTGGCCGTCACGCTCACGGTCACCGGCGGCCCGGAGGCGCCCGCCCCGGTGGGCCGCACGGTCTACCGGATCGTGCAGGAGGCGCTGACGAACACGATGCGCCACGCCGCGGCGTCCCGGGCCACGGTGACGGTCGCGATCGAGCCGGACGTCGTGACCGTCGAGGTCACCGACGACGGCCGCGGCGGCCCGCACAGCGACGGGCACGGGCTCTGCGGCATGCGCGAGCGCGCGGCCGCGCTCGGCGGCACCCTGGAGGCGGGCGCGCGGGGGCCCGGCTTCCGGGTCGCGGCCCGCCTCCCGACGGGCGCGGGCGCATGAGCGCCCCCGTCCGCGTGGCGCTCGCCGACGACCAGCCGCTCGTGCGGGCCGGGTTCCGCGCGCTGCTGGGCCACAGCCCCGACATCCAGGTGGTCGGCGAGGCGCCCGACGGCCGCGCCGCCGTCGAGCTGGCCCGCCGCGCGCGCCCCGATGTGCTGCTCATGGACATCCGCATGCCCGGCACGGACGGCATCGAGGCCACCCGCCTGATCTGCGGCGACCCCGCCCTGGCGGCGGTGCGCGTCGTCGTGCTCACCACGTACGCGCACGACGAGTACGTGTTCGGCGCGCTCCGCGCGGGCGCGAGCGGCTTCCTGCTCAAGGACGTCGAGCCCGCCGAGCTGCGCGCCGCGGTGCACGTCGTCGCGGCCGGGGAGGCGCTGCTCGCGCCCGCCGTCACCCGCACGCTGATCGCGGCGTTCGCGGGCGGCCCGCAGCGCTCCCCCGCCGACCGGGAGCTGCTCGCCGCGCTCACCGACCGCGAGCGCGAGGTCACCGCGCTCGCGGCCCACGGGCTGTCCAACGACGAGATCGCGGCCCGGCTCGTGATCAGCCGGGCCACGGCGAAGACCCACGTCGCGCGCGCGATGACCAAGGTCGGCGCGCGCGACCGGGCCCAGCTCGTCGTGTTCGCCTACCGCTGCGGGCTCGCGGCGGCCCCGCTGCCCTGATCCGCGAAGCTGCGGCGGGCGATGCCCAGGTAGAGCGCGCCGCCCAGCACCACGCCGACGAACCACGAGTAGGACGCGACCGCGGAGAACGTGGGAACCAGCGCCAGCACGAGGCAGATCAGCGCCGACGGCACGAACGCGGCCAGGGCCTTCGGGTTCCAGCCGCCGCGGTACCAGTGCGGGCTGTTCGGGTCCTCGGTGAAGAGCTGTTCCACGACGACCCGCTGCCTGCGGAGCAGGAAGTAGTCGGCGAAGATGATCCCGAAGAGCGGGCCGAGCAGCGCGCCGAGCCCGCCGAGGAAGTAGTTGATCGCGACCGGGCTGTTGTAGAGCTGCCAGGGCAGGATCACGACCGCGGCCACCGCGGAGATCAGGCCGCCGCGGCGGAAGTCGATGTACTTCGGCGCGACGTTGGACAGGTCGTAGGACGCCGACACGAAGTTCGCCACCACGTTGATGCCGATCGTCGCGATGATGAACGTGACGGCGCCGATGAGCGTGACCCAGAGGTTGCCGATCTGGGCGACGATCTCGACGGGATCGGTGAGCGCCTTGCCGAACACGGCCACGCTGCCCGCCGTGACGGCGACGGTCACCACGGCGAAGGCCAGGAAGTTCACCGGGAGCCCGAGGAAGTTGCCGCGCACCACGGTGCGGCGGTCCGGCGCGAAGCGGGCGAAGTCGCAGAAGTTGAGCAGCAGCGTCGAGAAGTACGTGACGGTCAACGCGACGGCCGATACGAACGCGCCCGCCGCGGCCCCGCCGGAGAGTTGCTGGGTGCTGAGGTTGAGGCTGAACCCCGAGCCCACCTTGACGACGATCCAGACGGCGAGCACGAACATCACGACCCAGATCGCGGGACCGGCCCAGTCCTGGAACCGGCGCACGGTCTCCATCCCGCGCCGGATCACCATGAGCTGCAGCACCCACATCACCGCGAACGCCGCCCAGCCCAGCGGCGACAGGCCGACGAACCCGCCCTCGGTCCAGGGCTTGAGGCCAGGCCAGAGCGACAGGGCGAGCACCACGACGGCGACCGACGCCAGCCAGGTCTGTATGCCGTACCAGGCGATGGCGATGATCGCGCGGATGAGCGCGGGCAGGTTGGCGCCGAACACCCCGAACGAGATCCGGGCGATGACCGGGAACGGCGCGCCCGTGCGCTGCCCGGCGAACCCCGTGAGGTTCATGAGCAGGAACACGATGACGATGCCGACCACGAGGGCGACGAAGACCTGCCACGCGAACAACCCGAGGAAGAACAGGCCTGCGGCGAAGGTGTAGCCGCCGATGCTGTGGACGTCCGACATCCACATGGCGAAGAGGCTGTAGGTGCCCCAGGTCCGTTCGGTGGTCGGCGCCAGATCCTCGTTGTAGAGGCGGGGACTCGCCCACGGTGGTACGGCGTGGGAGGGGCGGGCTTCGGGTTGAGTCGCCATCCTTTTCCTTAATGTGGAATCTTTCTTCCGCTGATCGAGAAAAGTATGAGATCGGTACGGACCTGCGTCAAGGGGTGGGGGCTGAGACGATGACGGGGTGAGCGAGCAGCCGCGGGCGGTGTTCCGCATCCCGCCGTTGGCGGTCCTCGGGGCCGTGCTACTCGCCGTCTGCGCCACGCCCGCCGCATTCGGCGCGCCGTACTTCTGGCTGGTCTACCTGCTTCCGGTGGGGGTGGCGGTCTGGGTGCTGCGGGTGCGCACCGTGGTCGACGGCGAGGGGCTGACCGTGCGGCGGGTCGTCGGCTCGCGGCGCGTACCGTGGTCGCAGATCCGCTCGCTGCACCTGCGCGACAAGGGTGGGGTGCGGGCGGTGCTGACCGACGGCGCCGAGCTACCGCTCCGCTGCGTGCGCGTCCGCAACCTGCCTCAGCTCGCCGCCGCGTCCGGCGGGCACCTCAGCGTCCCCGGCCGACCAAGCCGTGGGCACAGTTGAGGACGACCGCCCCGTTCGACCTCCACTTGAGCATCGGAGATGAGTAGATGCCCGCCCTGCGCTCCCGCGTCACCACCCACGGCCGCAACGCCGCCGGAGCGCGTTCGCTCTGGCGGGCCACCGGCATGACCGACGGCGACTTCGGCAAGCCGATCGTCGCGATCGCCAACTCCTACACCCAGTTCGTGCCCGGCCACGTGCACCTCAAGGACCTGGGCGAGATCGTCGCGGACGGGGTGCGCGCGGCAGGCGGTGTGCCGCGGGAATTCCACACGATCGCCGTGGACGACGGCATCGCCATGGGGCACGGCGGGATGCTCTACTCGCTGCCCTCGCGCGAGGTCATCGCCGACGCCGTCGAGTACATGGTGAACGGGCACGCCGCCGACGCGCTCGTCTGCATCTCCAACTGCGACAAGATCACACCCGGGATGCTCAACGCGGCGATGCGGCTGAACATCCCGACGGTGTTCGTGTCGGGTGGGCCGATGGAGGCGGGCAAGGCCGTCGTCGTCGACGGCGTGGCGCACGCGCCCACCGACCTCATCACGGCGATCTCGGCGTCGGCGTCGGCGCAGGTCGACGACGAGGGGCTCGCGCTCGTCGAGCGCTCCGCCTGCCCGACGTGCGGCTCGTGCTCGGGGATGTTCACCGCGAACTCGATGAACTGCCTCACCGAGGCGCTCGGCCTCGCCCTGCCCGGGAACGGCTCCACGCTGGCCACGCACGCCGCCCGGCGCGATCTGTTCACGCGGGCGGGCACGGCCGTCATGGAGCTGGCGACGCGCTGGTACTCGGGCGACGACGCCTCGGCGCTGCCCCGCAACATCGCCACCCGCGCGGCGTTCGAGAACGCGATGGCGCTCGACGTCGCGATGGGCGGCTCCACGAACACGGTGCTGCACATCCTCGCGGCCGCGCAGGAGGGCGAGATCGACTTCGACCTGGCCGCGATCGACGCCGTCTCCCGGCGGGTGCCGTGCCTGGCCAAGGTGGCGCCCAACTCCGATTACCACATGGAGGACGTGCACCGGGCCGGTGGCATCCCGGCGATCCTGGGCGAGCTGCGCCGCGGCGGGTTGCTGAACACCGACGTCCACACCGTGCACGCGCCGTCGCTGGAGGCGTGGCTCGACGCGTGGGATGTGCGCGCGGCGACACCGTCGGCCGCGGCGGTGGAGCTGTTCCACGCCGCGCCGGGCGGGGTGCGCACCACGGAGGCGTTCTCGACGTCCAACCGCTGGTCGTCGCTCGACACGGACGCCGCGGGCGGCTGCATCCGCGACGTCGCGCACGCCTACACGCGCGACGGTGGCCTCGCCGTGCTGCGCGGCAACATCGCCCCGGACGGCGCGGTGATCAAGGCGGCGGGCATCGACGAGGAGCTGTGGCAGTTCGCGGGCCCGGCGCGGGTGGTCGAGAGCCAGGAGGAGGCCGTCTCGGTGATCCTCGCCAAGCGGGTGCGGCCCGGCGACGTGCTGGTGGTGCGCTACGAGGGACCCTCGGGCGGGCCGGGGATGCAGGAGATGCTGCACCCCACCGCGTTCCTCAAGGGCGCGGGGCTGGGCCGGGTGTGCGCGCTGATCACCGACGGGCGGTTCTCCGGTGGCTCCAGCGGCATCTCGGTGGGCCACATCTCGCCGGAGGCCGCGGCGGGCGGCGTGATCGGGCTCGTCGAGGACGGCGACCGCGTGGTCATCGACGTGCGCGAGCGGACGCTGCGGCTCGACGTCGCCGAGGAGGTGCTGGCCGAGCGGCGCGCCAAGATGGACGCGAGCGAGCGGCCCTGGCAGCCGCGCGACCGTGACCGGCCGGTGAGCAAGGCCCTTCGCGCCTACGCCGCCTTGGCCACGAGCGCGCACACGGGGGCGGTACGCCGCGTCCCGAGCTCGTGAGTGGATAACGTTGTTTTAGCCGCTATTCCACTCACGAGCGCCGGAGGCGCTCCCAGGCTCCGCAGGCGCGCTCGATCATCTCGCCGACCCGGGCGGCGCCGAGGTGGTCGGCGGCGAAGCCGAGGTACTGGACGTGGACGTGCACGTCGGCCCAGTGCTGCTCCAGCGCGGTCGGCTCGGGGTACCACGCGGGCGGGACAGCGCCCTGGGCGCACAGCGTGGCCCGGTCGAGCGCCGCGGGGGCGACGCGGGCGTTGCCCCAGTCGATGAGCACGTCACCGATGACGTTGCCGCGGTGGGCGTCGCCGTGCACCAGCGTGCGCGGCATCCGGGTCAGCGCGCCGGTGATCGCCGGGTCCGCCCGCCAGGCCAGCAGCGCGCGCTCGGCGTCGGCGAACTCCCGTTCCCCGGTCCGGGCCGCACCGCCGCGCACGGCGACCAGCGTGCGGTCGCACAGCGCCGCCCACCACGCCGCGTCGACGACGGGCACGCCGCGCGGTCGTCGTCCGAGCCAGTGCGCGTGCACCGCGGCCAGCGTGCGCCACACCGGCTCGGGCACCGGGTCGGCGTCCCCGAGCGGCGGCGCGTCGACGAACGCCAGCACCAGCCAGTCCGGGCCGATGGCCAGCGGGCGCGGCGGCCCGGCCACGACCGCGACCGCCCGCATGGCCGCGACCTCGACCGGCCCGGCCGCCTTGAGCACGACGGTCCGGCGCCTGCCACCGGCGGACAGCTCGACGCGTTCGACGGAGGCCGCCGCGTAGCCGCCGGTCAGCGGCGCGCGATCGAGCACCCGGACCGGCGCGCCCATCCGTCGTTCGAGAGCGGAGAGCCAGGCCGCGTCATGATCGCCGGGATAGGTGTCGGAGGTGTGCCTGCGCACCTCACGCACCACTCGCGGCGATCACCCCACGACCGGGCGGCGCAGCAGCACGTAGACGAGCACGGCGGCGGCGACGCCGATCACGAGCGCCAGCACCCCCCAGGACGCGGGCCGCCGGTGCCAGGCGCGACCGTTGTCCAGCGCGACCCGTCCCGGCCCGGTGAGCACCAGGCACGCGGCGCCGAGCCCGAGCACGCCCGAGTACTCGATCGCGTCACCGCCGCGCGGGCCCGTGACGAAGAAGCCGTTGCCCAGCTTGAGCAGCACCGCGTTGATCATGATGGCGAGCACGGCGGCCGCCGCCAGCGGGGTGAACAGCCCGACGATGAGGAAGGCCCCCGCGACGAGCTCGGTGACCCCCGTGACCCACGACAGCGTCGTCGCCTGCTGGTAGCCGAACGCCGTCAGGTTCGTGGCGAACCCGGCGATGCCCGGGCCGCCCCACAGCCCGAACACCTTCTGCGCACCGTGCGCGAACACCGCGCCGCCGATGCCGAGACGCAGGAGCAGCAGGCCGATGTCGGTGCCGCCGTTCCACGCGAGCGGACGCCGGGTCGGGCGGGTCTCGGACGGCGTGGTCGACCCGTAGTTGCCGAACCCCGGGTAGGAGGTCGTGGGCTGCTCGGTCATGCGCGGCACAGTAGCGGGGCGCGGGCGGTCAGTACCCGTCCTGGACGAGATTCGACGGCGTGTTCCCCCCGGCGAACGCCGCGATCTGCGCGGCCGCGATCCGAAACGCACGATCCGTCGCGAGCGGCACGCTGCCGCCGACGTGCGGGGTGAGCAGCAGCCCCGGCGCCGACCAGAGCGGGTGGCCCGCGGGCAGCGGTTCGGGATCGGTGACGTCGAGGGCCGCGCGCAGCCGTCCCGAGGTCAGCTCGGCGAGCAGCGCGTCGGTGTCCAGGACGGGCCCGCGGGCGGCGTTCACCAGCACGGCGCCGTCCGCCATGGCGGCGAGGAACGCGGCGTCGACGAGGCCGCGGGTGGCGTCGGTCAGCGGCACGACCACCACGCACGCGTCGTGCCGCGGGAGCAGCGTGGCCACCTCGTCGATCGCGTGCACGCCGTCGCGGGGGCGGCGGCCGACGAGCGTGGCCGTCACCTCGAACGGGGCGAGACGGGCCACGGTCTGCTCCGCGACGTCGCCCGCCCCGACGATCAGCACCCGCTTGCCCGCGAGCTCCTCGGTCGGGTGGTAGTCCCAGTGGTGCTGCGCCTGGGCCGCGGCGAACCGCGGGAGATGCCGGTAGGTCGCGAGCAGGGTGGCGACGATCCACTCGGCGGTCGCACCGCCGTGCGCGCCACGGCAGTCCGAGAGCGCGACGCCGTCGGGGAGCTTGCCGATCCACGTCTCGGCGCCCGCGGTGAGCAGCTGCACCAGCCGCAGCTTCGGCAGCCGCCGCAGCGCGTCCACGATCTCGCCGGTCGCGAGGAACGGCGCGATGAGCACCTCCGCCGTGTCCGCTTCGGGCGGCAGCGGTGCATCGGGGCGGTAGCGGATCGCGCGCACGCCCGGCACGTCGGCGAGCGCGGCGATCCCGGCCGCGTGGGGAACGAGAACGTCCATGGCGTCCGACGGTACTCACCGGCCGCTCACCGCAGAGCGCTTAGCCTGCCGGTGTGGTGGGTGCCCGGCGGTGCGCGGTCGCGCTGCTGGCCGTCCTGTTGCTGGCGGGGTGCGCCTCGTTCCCCGACGGGGGCCCGCACGACTGGCACGAGAAGATCGAAGGCGTTGGCGAGCTGGGTGGGCCGCCCGCGGCGGCGCGCACACCGACCGACGAGCCGCCGCCGTCGCCGGACCCGGCCGAGACCGGCGCACCGCGCGCGCCGTCGGGGTGCGTCGACCCGGACCCGCAGGTAGTGGCGACGTGCCTGGCGCCGGTCGGGGCGATCGCGGTGCTCCCCGACGGGCTGTCCGCGCTGGTCGGCGAGCGCACCACCGGGCGCGTGCTGCGGGTGCGGCAGGGGGCGGCGCCCACACTGGTCACGACCATCCCGGTGGACGCGACCGGGGGCGGCGGACTCACCGGGCTCGTCCTGTCGCCCGCGTACGCGGAGGACCAGCTCGTCTACGCCTACATCACCACGCCGACGGACAACCGGGTGGTGAAGCTCGCGGCGGGCGAGCCGCCCAAGCCGGTGTTCGTCGGGATCCCGCGGGGCGCGGCGCACAACGCGGGCGCGCTGGGCGTCGACAGCGATGGTCTGCTGCTCGTCGCGACCGGCGACACGGGCGTCGACACCGCGCTGCCCGGCTCGCTCGCCGGGAAGGTGCTGCGCATCGACACGCTGGGGCGGCCGGGCGTGAGCAACCCCGATCCGCGCTCGCCGGTGCTGAGCACCGGGGTGAACAACCCGGCGGGCCTGTGCGTGGACGACACCACGGCGCTCGCCTGGGTGCCCGACCGCACCGACAACGGCGACACGCTGCACCTGGTCATCCCGGGCCCGCTGCCGGTGCCCGCGTGGCGCTGGCCGGACCGGCCCGGGGTGGCGGGCTGCGCGGCGCACGACGGTGTCGTCACGATCGCCCAGACCTTCGGCACGGCCACCTACGTGCTGCGCGGCGATCGCAACGGGCTGTTCAGCGGGCAGCCGCAGACGTTGCTCAAGGGTGTCTACGGCAGGCTCGGCCCGGCCACGTTGGGCCCGGACGGCTTCCTGTGGCTGGGCACGGTCAACAAGGACGGCGGCAAGCCCGTCTCCAGCGACGACCGGGTGATCCGCATCCAGGTGGGCGGCGGCGGGGGCGCCGGAAGGACCTGACCCTGTGCGCGGTAACGAGTGCTGGAGCACTCGTTACCGCGCACAGGGGCATCGGGGGCAAGGCTTCATCGCCGTGGGCCAACCGTCGCGGCGCAGCACGGCGTCCACCTCTCGCGCAGCGCCGCACGGGTCGCTCGAAAGATCGCGCCAGCCGAAGATCAACCGCGCACGACCGGCCAGCTCCGCGGCGTTGTCCCTCCGACGGTCGCGGAACGCGACGCTGTTCAGCAGGTGCGTTCGCCCGTCCAGCCGCACGGTGAGCCGGACGCCGACCTCGTCGTAGACGACGTCCTCGAAGAGCGTGACGCCGTCGACCGCGAACGGGCCCTGACGACGGCCCGAGGGCAGGCTGTGGGCCTCCTCCACGTCCAGAACGTAGCGCTCTTCGAGGACGGACTGAACGCCGCTGCGCACGAGCGCGACCGCGGCGTGCAGTGCCTTCCGATGCCGCAGTGGCGGGCGCTCTTGAAGACGCCGTTCGACGGTCACCGGCCGGACGCGGCCGGTGACCAGCAACTGCGTGAGGGTCATCCGCGCCGACCGGGCGTCGGATTCCTGTACCGCCATGTCGATCGCGGTGTCGGCTCGGCTCGTCAGTGGTGGCCGCCGCTCGACGACGATGTGCGCGTACGCCCGCGACCGGTGTACAACGACGAACGGTGGATGGGAGATCGCCGAGGTTCCGTAGGGCACGGTGATGTGCACCGGCCCGTCCGCGACGGGCACCAGATCCCATTCCTCCGCCGCCGTCCGATGACTGAGCACCGCCGCCGGACCGCCATAGCGGAGCGCCGCCTCGATCCGCGCGCCGCGCGAGAGCGGACCGGTGAACGTGGCGTACGTCCGGGGCAGGACCCACTGCCATCGCCCGCCGTCGATTTGGGCGACGATCATGTCGCGAGTCACGCCGAACGCACGGAGTTGGGCCGTGTCGACGATGCCGTGCCGATTCGTCTCGATGGCGGTCCACTCATCGGCGGGCCCGGGTGCACTTGCCGTCATGACGCGAGCCTGCGTCATCAAGGACCACCGACGTGGCCGATGTCGACCGACTGTGGACAACTGCTTGTGATGTGGACAGCGGGGTCGTGCGCGGTAACGAGTGCTGGAGCACTCGTTACCGCGCACAGGCCTCCAGCACCAACTCCCGCACCCGCTTGGCGTCGGCCTTACCGCCGGTCGCCTTCATCACCGCGCCGACGATCGCGCCCGCGGCCGCCACCTTGCCGCCGCGGATCTTCTCGACCACGTCGGGCTGGGCGGCCAGCGCCGCGTCGACGGCGGCGACGAGCTCGCCCTCATCCGACACGACCGCGAGCCCACGGGCGGCGACGACCTCGTCGGGCGTGCCCTCCCCCGCCAGCACGCCGTCGACGGCCTGGCGGGCCAGCGCGGTCGTCAGCTCGCCGGACGCCACCAGCGCGATCACCCGCGCCACGGCCCCCGGCGTGATCGGCAGCGCGGCCAAGGGCACCTCGCGCGCGTTGGCCTGCTGCGTCAGGTACGACACCCACCACGACCGCGCCTCGCCCGCGGGCGCGCCCGCGGCCACCGTGGCCTCGATGAGGTCGAGCGCGCCCGCGTTGACCAGGTCGCGCAGCTCCTCGTCGGTGAGCGACCAGTCCGCCTGCAGCCGCGCCCGCCGCGCCCACGGCAGCTCGGGCAGCGTGGCGCGCAGCTCGTCGACCCACTGCGTCGACGGCGCGATCGGCACCAGGTCGGGCTCCGGGAAGTAGCGGTAGTCCTCCGAGGTCTCCTTGCGCCGTCCCGGGCGCGTGGTGCCGGACAGCTCCTCGAAGTGCCGCGTCTCCTGCACGATGGGCTCGCCCGCGTCGAGCACGGCGGCCTGGCGCGCCATCTCGTAGCGCACGGCGCGCTCCACCGAACGCAGCGAGTTGACGTTCTTGGTCTCCGTGCGCGTGCCCAGCACGCCCGAGCCCTTCGGCGACAGCGACAGGTTCACGTCGCAGCGCATCGAGCCCTGGTCCATGCGCACGTCGGACACGCCGAGGGACTTGATCAGGTCGCGCAGCGCCGTGACGTAGGCGCGGGCGACCTCCGGCGCCCGCTCGCCGGTGTCGGGGATCATCTTCGTGACGATCTCGATCAGCGGGACGCCCGCGCGGTTGTAGTCGAGCAGGGAGTACTCGGCGCCGTGGATCCGCCCGGTGGCCCCGCCGACGTGCAGCGACTTGCCGGTGTCCTCCTCCATGTGGGCGCGCTCGATGCCCACGCGCACGACCGTGCCGTCGTCCAGCGTCACGTCCAGGTACCCGTTGTAGGCGATCGGCTCGTCGTACTGGGACGTCTGGAAGTTCTTGGGCATGTCCGGGTAGAAGTAGTTCTTGCGCGCGAACCGGCACCACGGCGCGATCTCGCAGTGGAGCGCGAGCCCGATCCGCATCGCCGATTCCACGGCCGTCCGGTTCACCACCGGCAGGGACCCGGGAAGGCCCAGGCAGGTCGGGCAGACCTGGGTGTTGGGCTCGCCGCCGAACGTCGTCGGGCAGCCGCAGAACATCTTCGTGTTGGTGTTGAGCTCGACGTGCACCTCGAGCCCGAGCATCGGGTCGAAGCGCTCCACGACCTCGTCGTACGCGACCAGCACGGGCGTGCTCACGCGGCCTCCTCGCTAGCGCTCGTCAGCCGCGTTCGCTGCGCTGCTGTGTTGGATGGTGAGCTCGCTGTACCTACCCACCCCGCAGGCTCCGCGAGCTCCGCCTGCTGCCGTCCCCTGAACTCGCTCACGCCAAGACCTCCGGCGCGGTCGGGGTGGGCCGGGACGCCTCGTACGCCGCCGCCACCCGGTACATGACGGCCTCGCCCAGCGCGGGTGCCATGATCTGCAGCCCGACCGGGAGGCCGTCGTCGAGTCCGGAGGGCACCGAGAGCGCCGCGGTGCCCGCGAGGTTGGTGGGGATCGTGGCGAGGTCGTTGAGGTACATGGCCAGCGGGTCGTCGATCTTGTCGCCGATCGGGAACGCGGTGGTCGGCGTCGCGGGCGAGACGAGCACGTCGGCCTGGGTGAACGCAGCGGCGAAATCCCGCGAGATCAGCGTGCGCACCTTCTGCGCCTGCCCGTAGTAGGCGTCGTAGTAGCCCGACGACAGCGCGTACGTGCCGAGGATGATGCGCCGCTTGACCTCGGCGCCGAACCCTGCCTCGCGCGTGGCGGCCATGACCTCCTCCGCCGACGCGCCCCCGGACACGCGCAGGCCGTAGCGCATCGCGTCGAACCGCGCGAGGTTGGACGACACCTCGCTGGGCAGGATCAGGTAATAGGCCGCGAGCCCGTACTCGAAGTGCGGGCAGCTCACCTCGGTGAGCTCGGCGCCCAGCTTCTCCAGCTGGGTGACCGCCTGCTCGAACGACGCCCGCACGCCCGGCTGGTAGCCCTCGCCGCCCAGCTCGCGGACGACGCCGACGCGCAGCCCGGACAGGTCGCCCCGGGCCCCCTCGCGGGCTGCGGCGACAACCGGCGGGACCGGCCTGTCGATCGAGGTGGAGTCGAGCGGGTCGTGACCCGCGATCACCTCGTGCAGCAGCGCGGCGTCGAGCACGGTGCGCGCGCACGGGCCCCCCTGGTCCAGCGACGACGCGCACGCGATCAGCCCGTAGCGCGACACCCCGCCGTAGGTCGGCTTCACCCCGACCGTGCCGGTGAACGCCGCGGGCTGGCGGATCGAGCCGCCGGTGTCGGTGCCGATCGCGAGCGGCGCCTCGTAGGCGGCCAGCGCGGCGGCCGAGCCACCGCCCGAGCCGCCGGGCACGCGGGCGAGGTCCCACGGGTTGTGCGTGGGGCCCCATGCCGAGTGCTCGGTGGACGAGCCCATCGCGAACTCGTCCATGTTGGTCTTGCCCAGGATCGTGATCCCGGCCGCCCGCAGCCGGGACGTGACCGTGGCGTCGTAGGGCGGGCGCCACCCGTCGAGGATCCGCGAGCCCGCGGTGGTGGGCATGTCGGTGGTGGTGAACACGTCCTTGAGCGCGAGCGGCACCCCGGCGAGCGGGGACGCGGGCGCGGTGCCCACGGCGAGGCTCTCGTCGACCAGCGTGGCCGACGCCAGCGCGGCCTCCTCGGCGACGTGCAGGAACGCGTGCACCTGGCCGTCGACCTCGGCGATGCGCGCAAGATGCGCCCGCGCGACCTCGACGGCCGACACCTCGCGCGTGTGGATCTTCTCGGCCAGCTCGGCGGCGGTCAGCCGGGTGAGTTCGCGGAGCGTCGTCACTGCTCCTCCCCCAGGATCTGCGGCACGCGGAAACGGCCGTCCTCGGCCGCGGGGGCCCCGGACAGCGCCTGCTCCTGGGTGAGGCTCGGGCGCAGCTCGTCGGGGCGGAACACGTTCTCCAACGGCACCGCGTGCGACGTCGGCGGGATGTCGTCCGCGGCCACCTCGCCGACGCGGGCGACCGCTCCCAGGATGACGTCGAGCTGGCCTGCGAAGACGTCGAGCTCCGCGTCGGTGACGGCGAGGCGGGCCAGCCGGGCGAGGTGCGCGACCTCGTCCCGGGTGATCCCACCCGAATCTGCAGCCAAGATCTTTCCTCCGATGATTGCGGGACGTCTCGGCGCGACAGCGGGCGCGAACGTCGACCCTGGACAATTCTAGGCGCGAGGGGCGGCAGGCCTCGCACGCGGTGCACCCGAACCGTGGGATCGACGACCGGCCGGTCCGTGTGCTCGCTGCGATGGGGTCGGCCCTGACACAATCGTCGGTCGGGGCGCAGCCGGGGGCGGCGTCGGGGGTGTCGGCGAGAGGGCGTGTCTGCGTGTCGTACCTGCTCCGCATCGTCCTGCCGGACAAACCGGGCAGCCTGGGCGCCGTCGCGTCGGCGCTGGGCAACGCGGGAGCGGACATCCTCGGTGTGTCCGTGGTCGAGCGGGCCGCGGGCCACGCGATCGACGACATCGCCGTTGAGCTGCCCGTCGGGCGCCCGCCGGATGTGCTGATCACGTCGGCCGAGTCGGTGCCCGGGGTCGAGGTCGAGTCGATGCGCCCGCACTCCGGGCTGCTGTCGACGCACCACGAGCTGGAGCTGATCGACGAGATCGCGGGCGCCCCGGAGCAGGGGCTCGCGTTGCTGGCGGAGGGCGTGCCGCGGATCTTCCGCGCGGGTTGGGCGTTGATCGCGCGCCGCGAGGACACCCGCTCCTACCGGCTCGCCGAGAGCTCCGCCGCGCCCGAGACGATCGCGGGCGACCTGCCGTGGCTTCCGCTGTCGAAGGCGATCGTGCTCGACCCCGTGGTGCAGTGGGTGCCGACGCCATGGAGTGACCTCGACACCGAGCTGGCCGCAGCCCCGTTCGGGCCCACGAGCGACGCGCAGGGGCTCGTGGTCGGACGGCCCGGCGGGCCTGCGTTCCGGCCGTCGGAGCTGGCGCGGCTGTCACACCTGGCCGGGATCGTCACCACGATTCTCGGCGGGTAGCCCGGCCGTACGCTGTGCCTCCGTCAGCGGGCGCGGCGCGAGCGCATCCGCTGGTGCAGACCCCACCCGCGCTTGCCGGAGCCGATCTCCAGCGCCTTGGAGACGAGGTTGTCGTTGCCGGTGGCGAGCCACCCGTCGGGCAGGACCAGCACGTCCTCGAAGCCGATGCGGGTGTCGATGTTGAGGCCCATCGCGTACTCCAGCACCGGCCAGGCGCCGCCTTCCTCGCCGTGCAGCAGCACCGGGACGCCCAGCTCGGAGCCCAGCGCGCGCATGATCCGCACGCCTTCCGCGACCGCGGTGCTCGGATCGGACACGGTGGACTCGGCCAGCACCCGCGTGGTGCCGCGGGGCACCCGGCTGCGGCGGAGCGTGACGGCGTCGCCGCTCGTCCAGACGCCCAGCTCGACGCCGATGCCCACCGACTCCGCCGCGGAGCAGACCCGCTCCCAGCCGCGCTCGTGGACGTTGACCGAGCAGACGTCAGGCTTGCCGATGCCCAGATGCCCCCACGCGAGGACGGCCTCGACCCGCTTCTCCGGATCGGGCTGGATCCAGCGGCCGGTCGGGACGCCGATCTCCATGCCCGGGACCTCCGCGCGGATGGCCGCGACGGCGTCGCCCACGTAGGCGGGGTCGAGCGTCTCCATGCCTTCCGGGTCGCGCGGGTGGATGTGCACCGACGACACGCCCTGCTCGGCGACCGCGCGGGCGTCGCGGGCGAGATGGCGCGGCACGATGGGCAGCGCGGGGTGCGCGTCCTCGGGGCGCGACCCGTTCAGCACCGCCTGCAACACCGCGACACCCCCAGTTCCACGACGATATCCCGCGAACGCGTCGCGCATCGCCTCTCCGTTCGGAGAGCATTTCGGGGGATCGCCTACCGATCGTAGGGGCAACCCCGGGACGGCGGCCCCTCGGTTCGCCCCGTTGATCGGCAGGTGTGTGCTACGACACTCTGCCCCTTTTCGCTCACTCCGTCTTGGCCAGCTCCCGAGCCGCTTCCGGGCCGCGGTCGAGGAGCACCTGGAAGCCCGCCTCGTCGAGCACCGGGACGCCGATCTCCATGGCCTTGTCGTACTTGGAGCCCGGCGCCTCACCTGCGACGACGAACGCGGTCTTCTTCGACACCGATCCGGCCGCCCGGCCGCCGCGTGCGGCGATGGCCTCCTTCGCCTCGTCGCGGGAGAAGGCGTCCATCGACCCGGTGATCACGATCGACAGCCCCTCCAGGGTGCGGGGCACCGAAGTGTCGACCTCGTCGACCATGCGCACCCCGGCCGCCCGCCACCTGGCGACCACCTCGCGGTGCCAGTCGACCGAGAACCAGTCGCGCAGTGCGGCGGCGATCGTCGGCCCGACCCCCTCGACCCCCGCGATCGGCGCCAGCGCCGCGGCCAGCTCCTTCGCCTGCGCGCGAGCCGCCGCCCGCGCGGCCTTCTCGGCGGCGGCCGTGGCCTCCTCGGCGGAGACCGCCCCCGGCCGTCAGCCTCGGATGCGCCGGCGGCGGGGGCCGTCGACTCCTGCTGCGCCGGTCTGCGCGCCGGGCGTCTGCGCGCCGGGCGCCTGCGCGCCGGGCGTCTGCGCGCCGGGCGTCTCCGCGCCGGGCTTCTGCGCGCCGGGCGTCTGCGCGCCGGGCGTCTGCCGCGTCGGGCGTCTCCGCGCCGGGCGCCGCCACCGCCGGGGCCGCTGCGGCGGCCAGCGTCGGCGTCGGCCTCGTCCGCCGGATCGCCCGCGCTGCCGTCGGACGTGATCGCCAGACCCGCCGCCTCCGTGGCGCGGGCCGCCGCCTCGGCCGCGGCCTCGATCGCCTCCATCGAGGAGAACTCGCGCGCGAGGGCCTGCGCTGCCGTGGGCCCCACGTGCCGGATCGAGAGCCCGACCAGCACCCGCCACAGCGGGCGATCCTTCGCCGCCTCCAGGTTGACCAGCAGCTTTCGCCCGTTGGCCGACAGCTCCCCCGCCTTCGTGCGGAACAGCTCGGTCTGGAGCAGGTCGTCTTCCGTGAGCCCGAAGACGTCGCCTTCGTCGTGCACGACCCCGGCCTTGAGCAGCGCGACCGCGGCCTCGTAGCCGAGGCCCTCGATGTCGAACGCGCCCCGGCCACCGACGTGGAACAGCCGCTCCCGCAGCTGCGCCGGGCACGAGCGGGCGTTGGGGCAGCGCAGGTCGACATCGCCCGCCTTCTGCCGGGCCAGCGCGGTGCCGCACTCCGGGCAATGCGTGGGCATGACGAACTCGCGCTCGGTGCCGTCGCGCAGATCCACGACGGGACCCAGCACCTCGGGGATGACGTCGCCCGCCTTGCGGATGACGACCCGGTCGCCGATCAGCACGCCCTTGCGGCGCACCTCGTCGGCGTTGTGCAGCGTGGCGAGCGAGACCGTGGACTGCGCGACCACCACCGGCTCCATGAACGCGAACGGGGTGACCCGGCCGGTGCGACCGACGTTGACCCGGATGTCGAGGAGCTTCGTGGTGACCTCCTCCGGCGGGTACTTGAACGCGATCGCCCACCGCGGCGCGCGCGACGTGGCGCCCAGCCGCCGCTGCAGCGCCACCTCGTCGACCTTGACGACCACGCCGTCGATCTCGTGCTCGATGTCGTGGCGGTGCTCGCCCCAGTACTCGGTGTGGGCGATGACCTCGTCGATCCCGGTGAGCACCACCGAGCGCTCGGAGACCGGCAGACCCCAGGCACGCAGCGCGGCGTACCCCTGCGACTGCCGCTCCAGTGTGAAGCCCTCGCGCTTGCCGAAGCCGTGGCAGATCAGCCGCAGATTGCGCGACGCCGTGATGCGCGGGTCCTTCTGGCGCAGCGAGCCCGCGGCGGTGTTGCGCGGGTTGGCGTAGACGGGCTTGCCCGCCTCGACCATCATCGCGTTGAGCGCCTGGAAATCCTCGAGCCGGAAGTACACCTCGCCGCGCACCTCGATCAGCGCGGGCACCGGGAACTCGGCTGTGCCGGTGAGCTCCTCCGGCACCTCCTCCAAGGTGCGCATGTTGAGCGTGATGTCCTCGCCGGTGCGCCCGTCGCCGCGGGTGAGCGCGCGGGTGAGCCTGCCGTTCTCGTACAGCAGGTTGACCGCGAGCCCGTCGATCTTCAGCTCGCACAGGTAGTGCAGCTGCTCCGCCCCGACGTCGCGGGCCACCCGCTCGGCCCACGCCCGCAGGTCGTCGGCGCTGAACGCGTTGTCGAGGCTGAGCATGCGCTCGAGGTGGTTGTGGGCGGCGAAATCGCTCGAGAACGTGCCGCCGACCTGCTGGGTGGGCGACTCCGGCGTGACGAGCTCGGGGTGCTCCTCCTCGATGGCCAGCAGCTCGCGCCACAGCTCGTCGAACTGGCCGTCGGAGAGGACCGGCGCATCGAGCACGTAGTAGCGAAACCGGTGGCCGCTGACCTCCTCGGCCAGCCGGGCGTGCCGCTCACGGACGGATTCTGGGCTCACGGGGCGAGGTTACCGAGGCGGACCGACAGTTCTCGTCGTCAACCCGAGGTTGACGGTCGACCGCGTCAACTTAGAGTTGACGCATGACCTCAGCGGTACGCCTCGATGACCTCATCACCCTCGTGAAGAGCCGCCACCCCGACGGCGACGCGCTGGAACGGCTCGGCGACGCCGTCGCCGTCGGCGAGCACCTCGGCGAGGTGGCCGACCACCTCATCGGCCACTTCGTCGACCAGGCCCGCCGGGCGGGCGCGTCCTGGACCGACATCGGGCGGTACATGGGCGTGACGAAGCAGGCAGCGCAGAAGCGGTTCGTCCCGCGCGCCGAGGGCGCCGACGCGCGCGACTTCGCCCGTTTCACCGACAAGGCCCGGCGCACGGTCGTCGCGGCGCCAGTCGGCGGCGCGGCGCGGCAGTCAGGAGCAGATCGTGCCGGAGCACCTCGTGCTGGGCCTGCTCACCGAGCCGACGGCGCTCGCGGCGACCACGCTGACCGCGCTCGGCGTCGACCTCGACGACCTCCGGGAACGCACCGAGGCCGAGTTGGGAGCGGGCAACGGGCAGCCACCGGAGCAGATCCCGTTCAGCGGGTCCGCGAAGAAGGTGATCGAGCTCGTGTTCCGCGAGGCGCTGCGGCTGGGCCACGACTACGTCGGCACCGAGCACCTGCTGCTCGGCCTGCTCGCCGACGAGCAGAGCCCCGCCGCGCAGCTGCTCGGGGTGACCCACGCGGCGGCGGAGGAGCGCATCGTCCGCGCGGTGGCCGAGCTGTCAGCCGAGCGGGACCCGGCCGCCGAGTGATCGCCGACGCTCTCGCGGGATCAGTCGCGGTCCTCGGGCGGGTCGACGAACGCCTCGCCGATCTCGCGGCACAGGGTGAGCGCCCGCCGCGCCCAGGCGGGGTCGGCGCCCGCGAGCCCGCACGTCGGGGTCGGGACGGCCAGGTGGGCGAGGCGGCCGCGGTCGAAGCCGAGCCGGTCGGCCAGGTCGAACGCGGTGCCCGACAGCGCGCGGCCGGTGGGGCGACCGCCCGGGTCGCGGGCGGGTACGACGCCCAGCAGCAGCGGCGTGCCCACGTCCCACACCGCGCCGAACGCGTCGAGCGCGGCCGGGGAGGCCGTGCGGCCCGCCACCGACGGCAGGGTCGCGTCCACGCCGATCGCGACCGCGCCGACGGTGCCGAGCATCTCCAGCGGGGGGCGGTCGGCGCAGCAGTGCACCGCCACCGGCACGCCGACCCCCGCAACGAGCTCGCGCAGGACGTCCGCGGCCGCGGTCTCCGAAACCGCGCCGACCGTGCCGTAGCCGGACGGGGTGGGGATGCGACCCGTCAGCACCGCGGGCAGCGACGGCTCGTCGAGCTGGAGCAGCACCGCGGCTCCGGTGCGCGCCGCCACCTCGGCGACGTGCGCGCGGAGGCCTTCGGCGAGGCTCGCCGCGAACTCGCGGACCGCGCCACGATCGGCGAGCACCCTGTGGCCGTAGTGCAGCTCGACCGACGCCGCGAGCGTCCACGGCCCCGCCGCCTGCACCTTCACCCACGGTGGCCGGACCGACTCGAGGGCCTCGTCGAAGGCGTCGAGGTCGGCGCGCAGCAGGTCGATGGCGCGGCGCTGCTCGCGACCCGGCCGCGCCGTCACGCGGTAGGCCGAGGGGACCACCTCGACGGCGAGGTCGACGAGCAGGCCCGCCGTGCGCCCGATCATGTCGGCCCCGACGCCGCGGGCGGGGAGTTCCGGCAGGGCGGTGAGCACCGGCAGCTCGCCCGCCACGACGGCGGCGGCCTCGCGGGGGTCGGTGCCGGGCATCGAGCCGACGCCGGTGGCCGCGCCGTCTGGCCAGCGAGGGGGCGGGGCCGGGGGCTTCTCGTCCGGATCCGGGGTGGGCTCGCGCGGTCGGCTCGGCGGCCGCGGACTCCCCCGGCCGCACCCCGCTCAGCCCGGCCGCGGCGAGCGCGGCCGCGAGCGGGTCGTCGGTGCTCACGGCGAGCCCGCGGGGCGGCGGACGGCGGGCGTCATGCCCGGTGTCTACCACCGCCCCCGCCCAGTGCGACGGCCGGGCGGTGCCTGTGAGGGCGGCGGCGGGGGTGGCGGCGCGGTGGCGGCGCGGTGGCGGCGCAGCGGCCGGCGGGGTGGCCGGCGGGGTGGCGGGGTGGCCAGCGGGGTGGCGCGGCGGCCGGCGGGGTGGCGCGGCGGCGCGGCGGCCAGCGGGGGGCGGCGGGGTGGCCAGCGGGGGCGGCGGCGGGGTGGCGGCGGCGGGCCAGCGGGGTGGCGGCGGGGTGGCCAGCGGGGGTGGCGGCGGGGTGGCGGCGGCGGGTGGCCAGCGGGGGTGGCGGCGGAGTGGCGGTGGCGGGGTGGCCAGCGGGGGTGGCGGCGGAGTGGCGGTGGCGGGGTGGCGGCGGCGGGGTGGCGCCACGGGCCTGCGGCGGCGCGCCGTCCGCGGCTGGCGGTAGCGGCGACGTCGGAGGCGTTGACGGCGGCGGCAGACAGCGGTGCGCGGCGGTGCAGCCCCGGCGAGCGCTCTTCGCACCCCTTCGCCGCACTTCGCACCCCGCCGACGGGGTGCGAAGTGGATGCAAAGGGTGCGAAGTCGGCGCGGGGTGGGGCCGGCGGACGCGGGCGGGCCGCGTGGGGGCGGGCGCGGCCCGGACGGACCTGGCCACGTCAGCGGCGCCGGACCAGCCGCGTGGGCCGGGTCAGTGGGTGCCGGTGATCGTCGCGCTGCCGAGCACGCGGTCGTCGTCGTAGAACGCGATCGCCTGGCCCGGAGCCACGCCGCGGAGGGGCTCGGCCAGCTCCGCACGCACGCGGTCGCCGTCGGGGAGCGACGCGGGCCGGGGCGAGGCCGCCGTGCGCGCGCACCTGCACTACCGCGTCGAACGGGCCGGGGGGCGGCGCCGCGGCCCAGATGGGTCGCTCCGCTTCGATCACGCCGACGTCCAGCGCGGCCGCAGGCCCGACGCGGACGGTGCCGCTCACCGGCTCGATGCCGAGCACGTAGCGCGGGCGTCCGTCGGCGGCGGGGGCGGCCACGCCGAGGCCGCGGCGCTGTCCGACCGTGAAGCCGTGCACGCCGTCGTGGCGGCCCAGCTCGGCTCCGGTGGCGGCGTCCACGACCGCACCCGGCCGGGCCCCGATGCGGGCGGTGAGGAAGGCACGCGTGTCGCCGGAGGGGATGAAGCAGATGTCGTGGCTGTCGGGCTTGTCCGCCACCCGCAGGCCACGCGCGGCGGCCTCGGCGCGGACGTCGGCCTTGACCGTGTCGCCGAGCGGGAACATCGCGTGCCGCAGCTGGTCGGCGCCCAGCACGGAGAGGACGTAGGACTGGTCCTTGTCGGCGTCGACGGCACGCCGCAGCTCGCCCGCGGAGAGGCGGGCGTAGTGGCCGGTGCAGACCGCGTCGAACCCGAGCGCGAGCGACCGGTCGAGCAGCGCCGCAAACTTGATCTTCTCGTTGCAGCGCAGGCACGGATTGGGGGTTTGGCCCGCGGCGTAGGCGGCCACGAAGTCGTCGACGACGTCGGCGGCGAACCGTTCGGCGAAGTCCCACACGTAGAACGGGATGCCGATGACGTCGGCGGCCCGGCGTGCGTCGGCGGCGTCCTCCTTCGAGCAGCAGCCGCGCGAGCCCGCCCGCAGCGCGTCCGGCGTCTGGGAGAGGGCCAGGTGGACGCCGACGACGTCGTGTCCGGCGTCGTGGGCGCGCGCGGCGGCGACCGCCGAGTCGACGCCGCCGGACATGGCAGCGAGCACGTCTCACCGACTCTGCCCCGCCCGCCGCGCCCGCTCGACGACCTGGCCGATCACGGCCGTCACCCGCTCGACATCGGCCGGGGTGGAGGTGTGACCGAGGGAGAACCTCAGCGACGCCCGCGCCGTGGCCTCGTCGGCCCCCATCGCGAGCAGCACGTGGCTCGGCTGCGCGACGCCCGCGGTGCACGCCGAGCCGGTGGAGCACTCGATGCCGTGCGCGTCGAGCAGCATGAGCAGCGAATCGCCCTCGCAGCCGGGGAAGCTGAGATGGGCGTTGCCGGGCAGCCGCGACGGGCCGCCGTCGATGACGCCGGTGCCCTCGTCGCCGTTCAGCACGGCGTCCGGGACGGTCGCGAGGATCTTCCCGACGAGGTCGTCGCGCAGCCCACCGATCACGGCCGCCCGCTGCGACGTCTGCTCGACGGCGATCTCGACGGCGGTGGCGAGGCCGACGATCGCGGGCGTGTCCAGGGTGCCGGAGCGCACGTCGCGCTCCTGGAGGCCGCCGTGCAGCAGTGGCGTGACCGGCACGTCGCGGCCCAGCAGCAGCGCGCCCGCGCCGTAAGGGCCGCCGAGCTTGTGCCCGGTGAGCGTGAGCGCGTCCACGCCGGACGCGGCGAAATCCACCGGGAGGATCCCGACGGCCTGCACCGCGTCGGTGTGGATCGGCACGCCGTGCCCGTGCGCGACGGCGGCCAGCTCGCGGATGGGGTTGACCGTGCCGACCTCGTTGTTGGCCCACATCACCGACACGACGGCGACCGAGCCGGGGTCGTCGGCGAGCGCGGCGGCCAGGGTCTCCGGGCGTACCCGGCCGTCGCGGTCCACGGGGAGCACGTCGACCTGCGCGCCCTCGTGGCCTGCCAGCCACCGCGCGGAGTCGAGGACGGCGTGGTGCTCGATCGCGGAGACGAGCACGCGGCGGCGGCGGTCGTCCGCGGCCCGCCGGGCCCAGTACAGGCCCTTGACGGCGAGGTTGTCGCTCTCGGTGCCGCCGGTGGTGAGCACGACCTCCGACGGGCGCGCGCCCACCGCCGCGGCGATCCGCTCCCGGCCCTCCTCGACCTCGCGACGGGCCCGACGCCCCGCGGTGTGCAGCGACGACGCGTTGCCGGTGCGACCGAGCGCGGCGGACATGGCGGCGACCGCCGCGTCCAGCATCGGTGTGGTGGCGGCGTGGTCGAGGTAGGTCACAGGGGAACTCACTGAACCGCCGTCCTCATCTCGCCGTGCACGTCCGGGCGAACCCAGGGTAGTCGCCCGCGGTCAGGAGGCGTCGGTGGAGACGGCCGAGACGACGACGTTGCGCAGATAGCGCCGGGCGGTGTGGTCGAACTCGCCGCCGCAGGTGATCAGCCGCAGCTCGGGGCCCGGGGTCGGGCCGTAGACCTGGCTGGTGGGGAAGGCGTCCTTGGGGACGGTCAGCACCTCGGTGACGCGGTAGCGAACCGTGACGCCGTCGGATCGGCCGACGGAGATGAGGTCGCCCGGGCGCAGCGTGTCCAGCCGGTAGAAGATGCCGGGACCCTCGTAGGAGTCGACGTGCCCCGCGATGACGGTGGGTCCGACCCGGCCGGGGACGGCGCTGCCGGTGTACCAGCCCGCGACGGCGGTCGAGGCGGGCGGGATGAGCACGCCCGCGTCGTCGACACCCAGCTCGACCAGCGACGACCGGCTGATCCGCAGCCGAGGAACGTCGAGCGTGGTGGCGACGGCGACGGCCGCGGCGGGCTGGGGCGCGGCCGGGACGGGATCGAACAGCAGAGGGCCGGGCGGCACCGCGGACGTCACGCGGACTGGCGGCGGGGTGCGGGCTGCGACCGTGGCCGATCCGAGGAGTGCCGCGGCCACGGCGACGGCCAGCCCGATTCGTGCGGCGCGACGCGGGGGCGGGCTTGCGGGCCGCGGCTGGAGCGGCGGGGCGACGGGCCCGGGCAGGGACGGCCGCCCGGGTGCGGATCCCACCGAGTGGGGCGGCCTCGCCGCAGCCCCGGGGTGGAGCGGCCAGCCGGGCCCGTGTCGGGGGGGCGCCCCAACGGGGGCCCCCGTCAACCGGGGCGGCCGGGCGGCCTGCGCGGGCCGGGGCGGCGGCCCGGCGGCTCCCGGCAGCCGGGGCGGCCGGGCGGCGGGTCCGGGCAGGGGCGGCGGGCCGCCCCGTGACCGGTCAGCGGGCGCGAGCACGCCCGATCCCGGCGACCATGGTGAGCGCGGCCACGAGGCCGAGGGCCACGGCGGCGGCACCGAACGCGACCAGGGCGAGCGGGTCGGGCGCGGTGCCGCCGAACCCGGTCTCGACGCCGCCGACCGGGGCCACCGTGGCGCCCGCGCTGTCCCGGACGAGCTGTGCGCTGAACGCACCCTTCTGGTCCAGCAGCACGACCGAGTAGGTGGAGTTCTGGTCCACCGTGACCGGCAGGTCGACCGGGGGCTTGCCGGGCGCGGTGACCCGCAGGGTCCACGTGCCCGCGTTGACGTCGGTGTACTGCGTGGTGGTGGCGAACTTGACGCCGGTGGCCCACGGCTGCTTGCCGGTCTGCCCGAGGTCGACCGAGGACGCGGTCACCGCGCCGTTGATGCACCGGACGGCGGCCTTGCCCGCGGGCGGGAGGGCGAGCTGGTCGCTGAGCACCGTGAGCCCGAGCGAGGCCGACAGCCCCGTGCCCGCCACGGTGTAGGCCTGCCCCGCCTTGGCGTCGACGGTCGTCGAGATCACCGGCGGCGAGTCCTTGGGCGCACCCGCCTTCCGCATGCTCACGACGTAGGAGCCGGGAGCGACCGGCTGGTACCCCGAAACGGCCCCGTAGCCCACGCCGGGCACGACCAGCGACTTGCTGGGATCGGCGACGCTGCTGACGTACACGTCGACCTTCGGGGTATCGGGCGAGAGATGGGCCAGCCGAAGGTAGGCCTGGTCGGCGGCCAGGGCGGGCGCAGCCGCCGCCATCGCCAGGCCGAGCGCCGCGCCGATGGCGGCCACGAGGAGCAAAACGCGCCGGTGCAATGTCATGACAGTCCCTCCTGCACGGGCCTCGGCAGGGCTGTGACCTGCGTTACCGCCATGGCCAGATCGTTACAACGGCAGGAGTCCCGTGGGCGAGGGCACCGGGTAGTTGAGGACGAGGTCCCCTCCGGCGGCGGTGACGGCCGCAGGCGCGAACGGAGCCTGCTGCCCGGCGAGCCACGTCTTCAGCAGCGCCGACGACGTGGGCGGCGCGCCGTCGAACGAGGACAGCAGCACCACCCGGCGGAGCGCGTCGGGCGCGTCGAGCGGCACGGCCGGGAAAGCGGCGACCCCCACGCGGTGGGCGCTGGTCAACGCCGCGAGTGTGAGCATCAGGCGCGGGTCGACGCGGCCGTCGCGCAGCAGTGTGGCGGCGTCCTGGTCGAGCTTGAGCGCTGTGTTGGTGGTGAGCGCGGTGCCCAGCCGAGCACGCACCTTGGCCTCGACGTTGGTGGCGGGCGTGAGCGCTCCGCACACGACGGCCGGGGCGCCGCCGCTGCCATTGGGGGTGGCGGCCAGCACCGCGCCGGGCGGGCAGGGCACGACGCTCGCGCCGGGCCGGTCGGCGATCAGGCGCAGCTCGCCTGCCACGTCCGGATCGGACGGGGTGCGCAGGCGGGTGGCCGGGAAGCCCGCGACGCGCAGCTCGGCGCGATCGAGCACGTCGGCGACGACGACGGTGCCGGGCCCGGTTTGCGTCGTGATCCAGCCCACGAGCGAGCCCGCAGGCGGGGTCGGCCAGCTCGCGGCCACGCTCACCGGCACGGCCAGCACGGCGGCCAGCGCGATCGCCGTGGCGATGCTCAGCGGGCGGCGTCGGACCCGGGCGTGGACCTGGTCGGCGGCGATCGCGATAGCGACGGCGACCACGGGGGTGGCGAGCAGGGCGGCGGCCGCGGTGGACGGGCCCGCGACCAGTCCGACGACCACGAGCGGCGCGGCGGCGACGAGCACGGGGCGCAGCAGGTTGTCGGCCCGCCCCGCGAGCACGACGAGGACCACCACGACGGCGACGCCCGCGAATGTGATCGCGGACGGGATGTTCGGGCCGGTCGTGGCGACGAACGGCCCACCGGGCAGCGTGGCGGCGAGCACGACCGCCGCGGCGCCGACGGCCGCGACGATGCCGACCGGCTTGCGCAGCCGCGCGGGCAGCCGGGCGCTCCCGTCGAGGCTGACCGCGGCCGCCACGGCCAGCAGCGGCGCGGCGGCCAGCGGCACGGTGGCCACGGCGACCAGGGCCGCGACGCCCGCGGCGCGGTTGTTGTCGCGCACCGCCAGCGCCGCCGCGACCGAGAGCCACACGACGCCGACCACCGCGGTGGTGACCGTGGAGCGCAGCGCCAGCAGCGGCAGGGCGACCCCCACCGTGCTGACGGCGGCCACCGTGGCGGTGAGGGTGTTGCCCAGCCCGCGCAGCACCGGCCACAGCAGCAGGGTGGCGAGCGCCCCCAGGGCGAGCCCCGCCCAGCGGGCGGTGTCGACCGGGTCGCCCGCGGGCAGCACGAGCTGCACGGCGGCGAACTGGATGGCCGCGAGGTGGTCCCATGGCGCCAGCGGCACCTCGGGGACCGTCGCGTCCCGGACGGCGAGCACGGCCACCGCGAAGCGCGCCTCGCTGGCCGTGGCGACCCACAGGGAGGTGAAGGTGGCCGCGAGGGTGTGCGCCACGATCGTGAGCACGGCGACGCCGAGGAAGGCGCCCAGCCCGACCGGCGGCCGCCGGACCGGCCGCTCGGGCACCTTCGGCACGACGTACTCGCTCGGCTTCGGGGCAGGCTTGGCCGTGGCCTTCGCGGGCTCGGGGGAGTCGGGGGTGAACAGGGGCGCGGCACGGCGGCCCGTGCGCGGCATCCGGCTCGGATCGGGGCGAGCGGCGGCGGGCGGCATGTGGGCACTGCGACCGCTTGCGGCGGCTCCTGGCAGCGTGGTCAGCGCGCCACCGCCCCGACGACGGCGCGGCGTCGTGCCGACCTCGTGATCGTCATTTCCCCCTCCATCGGTCCTGCGGTGCGCAGGCCGTCACCGCAGGTCGTCATTGTGGCGCGTGCCGACGCCCGTCGCTGCGGCCGATCAGGCCTGGTTGGAGCTCCCGTCGCCCGCCCGATCGGCGGCTCCGTCGCCGCCGTCGGCGTCGTGATCCGCGGCCCCGGCCGGGGGCGTGCCCTGCCCCGACGCCGAGCGCACGATTTCGACGATCCGCGCGAGCTCCTGACGAGTGGACTCGCGCAGCGCCTTGAGCCGCGCCACGTCCTTCTCGACGGCCTCGACCGCGCGCGTGGCCTCGAGCTCGGCCGCCGCCCGCTTCTCGTCGATCTCGTGGCGCACCTGCTCGCGGAGCCGGTCGGCCTCCCGCTGGGCCGCCCGCGTGAGCATCTCGATCTCGCCCCGCGCTGCCTCGATCTGGGACTTGAGCGAGCCCTCGCGCTCGTCGAGCGCGGCGGTGCGCCGCGCGGACTCCTGATCGGCCTGGGCGGACCGGGAGATCAGCGCCTGCTCGGCCTCGTGCCTGCGCTGCTCGGCGTCGGCGCGTGCCCGCTCGACGACCGCGCTGCTCTCCGCGGCGGCGGCGGCGCGGATCTCGGCCGCCTCGTTCTCGGCGAGCCGCAGCAGCCGCTCGGCGCGCACCCCGAAGCCCTCGGAGGGAGCCGCAGCGGGCTGCGGCGCGTTGGCGGCCTCTGCGGCCCGGCGCTCGGCCGCCGCAGCGCGCTCCTCGGCGGTGCGCTTGGCCTTGTCGGCCTCGGCCGCCGACGTGCGCAGGGTGGTGACGACGGCCAGGAGGTCGTCGATGTACTCGTCGACCTCGATGCGGTCGTAGCCGCGCAGGACGGTGACGAACCGCCGCCGCTCGGCGTCGTCCTCGAACGCGCCCGCCCGGCCGCCGGGCTGCGCGGAGCCCTGCGTCGGGACGGCACCCGACGGGCGCGGCCGAGCCGTCGTCGTCGTGCGGTTGGTGGGCTCCATCACTGCTCCGTCCTGCCCGAGGCACCGTTGCCCGACTCACCCGAGGGAAGCTCGTTGACGAGCACCTCGGCCAGCCGCGCGAGCTCGGCGTGGACGTTGCTGCGCAGCGCCGAGAGGCGCATGAGGTCGTGCTCGGCCTCGTCGCGCACCTTCTTCGCGGACGCCTCGGCCCGGATCCGGATCTCCTCGGCCTTGGCCTCGGATTCCTGGCGGAGCCGGTCGGCGGCGCGGGTGGCGGCGGCGTGCAGCTGCTCGGTCTCGGCGCGGGTGGCCTCGAGCTGGTCGGAGATCTGCTGCTCGCGCTCCTGCAGCTCGACGGCCCGGCGGGCGGCGGCCTGGTCCAGCTGCGCCGCGCGGGCGATGAGCTGCTGCTCCACCTCGTGGCGGTGCTTCTCGGCCTCGGCGCGGGTCTGCTCGAGCAGCCCCACCGACTCCTGCCGGGTGCGGGCCCGCACCTCGGCGGCCTCCTGCTCGGCGAGGCGCAGCAGCTTCTCGGCCCGGAAGCCGAAGCCCTCCTCCGGTGGAGGCGCCTCGCGGCCCGCCGACGCCCGCAGGCGCCGGTTCTCCTCCTCCGTGGCCTCGGCGTGCTCGGTGGCGAGCCTGCGCTGCCGCTCCGCCTCGGCGAGCTGCGCCCGCAGGGTCGCCATCTCGTTGCGCTGGCGGGCGACGTGCTCGTCGACCTGACGTCGCTCGTAGCCGCGCAGCGCGGTGTCGAACTGCGAGGTGGTGGGCCGCTGGTCGGGCAGGTTGCCTGCTGAACCCGTAGGGGGACGGGTGCTGGTGGCGGGCTCGGAGAGGGACATGCCGGGGAGCTCCTTCCGTTGGACGCGGGCCGGGACGGGGCGCGGTCGCGGGCCCGGCGTCGCGGGATCATGACGGAGGGGACGTCGACGACCAATCCTGCGAACCCGAGCACAACTGGAGTGGACTCTACGATGCTGGTCCGACACCGATCTGCGCGGTTGCCCTAATGGCAGAGAAAGCGCAGAACGATAGGGTGCGATCAGTGCAATTTGATACTCCATACGGACCAATTTGCCACTTCGTCGCGCGCGTTCCGTCGGCCCGGGCCGTCGTTTCCCCGACAATCTCGCGGGCGCTCGTAATTCGCTGAACCGGACCAGTCTGCGCGCATTGTTGTGCGTAGCGCAATCGGTCGTAAACGCACCGTGTTCACTTCTTCTACGCAGCGCATGCGAGTGGTCACCATCCGTTGGTCGTTGCTCCGGATGCGAACTCCGCTTACGCAATCACGCCCGCCCGCAGCGCCAGCAGTACGAGGTGCGCGCGGTCGTGGGCGCCGAGCCTGCGCGTCATCCGCGCGAGGTGGCTCTTGACCGTGAGCGCCGACAGCCCGAGCTCGCGGGCGATCTCCGGGTTGGAGAGCCCGTCGGCGGCGAGCGCGAGCACCTGGACCTCGCGGGCCGACAGCGTGCGTGCCCGGCCGCCGACGTCGGCGACGGGCACGGCGTGGGTGGGGGGAGCCGCGTCGGCGGACCCGTCCGGCGGCGGCCCCGGCGCGGCGAGCAGGAACCCGCGCGCTCCCGTTCCCAGCGCACGGGCGACGGCCGCGGGCGCCGCGTCGCCGCCGACCACCACCACGTGGTCCCAACCGGCCGCGCGCAGCGCCGCGACGGCCGCGGGCGTGCGGTCCTCGGGCCGGGGCACCCCACCGAGCAGCACCAGCGCGCCGGGTCCCGCGGCCGCGGGTACGGCGGCCGCCTCCGCGCCCGGGGTCGGCGGGCCCTCCTGCGCGGCGTGGCGCACGTCGAACCCGGCGTCGACCAGCACGTCCTCCATTGCCTTGCGGCGCGCGGCCGGTTCGAGGACGAGCAGCGCAACCGGGCGGATACCCGATCCGCGGGGCTGGTGGGCGGCGTCCCCTCCGTCGTGTGCCGGACCGTCCTCGGGGCCCGGTCGGTGGACACCGGGAGCCGCAGGCGCCGTCAGAACGACGCCCCGGGATCCATCTGCCCCCCGAGCCGCGCCAGCTCGCCGCGCAGGGTGACGCTGTCGGGGTGGTTGGCGCCCAGCAGCGCCGTGCAGTCGGCCAGCGCGCGCGCCAGCAGCGGCTGGGCCGAGGCAGGCCGTTCCAGCTGCATGAGACAACGGCCGAGGTTGGCCCGCAGCACCACCGTGGCAAGGGTCGGCGGACCGGGCACCTCCTCGGCGTCGACGAGCGCCGCAGAGAGCACGTTCGCCGCCGCACCCGCGCTACCTGCGGCGATGCGCGCCAGCGCCAGGCCGCACCGCGAGGTCAGCGTGTGCGGGTGCGCAGGGCCCAGCATCCGGATGCGCTGCTCGACCACATGGGTGTGCAGGCCTACCGCGGCGGCCACCTGGCCTGCGAGACGGTAGGTGACGGCCAGCGCGTCGCGGGCGGTCAGCGTGTCGATGTGCTCGTCGCCGAGCACCCGCTCCCGGGTGGCCAGGACGTGCGACAACAACGGCAGCGCATCGTCGAACCGGCCCAACCACGCCAGCGTGACCCCCAGGTTGCCCGCCGCGACCAGCGTGTCCGGGTCGTCGGGTCCGAGCCGCTCCGTGCACCGCTCGACGACCTCGCGCAGGAGGTCCGCAGCCTCCGCGTAGCGCTCGCCGCCGCAGTAGGCGACGGCCAGTGCGTTGCGGGTGGCGAGCGCGTCCCGCACGCCCGAAGCATCCGACGCGACACCGACCCCGGAAAGGACCGCGCTCTCCAGCGCAAACAGCGATCCGGCGAGCGGATCGTCCGACTCGGGGTTCAACGCTAACGCCGCACTGTGACCGAGGAGGCCGCGGCGGAGCTGCCGATGCCGTCGAGGAGTTCGCGCAGCGCGCCGGGCATCCGGGCCCTGATCCGCTCGACGAGGTCGTCGCCCCCGCGCTCGGACCGGGCGTCGAGCACCGCTTCGATGCCCAGCGCCCACACCATGGCGATCGTGAACGCCCCCGCGAGGTCCAGCTCGCGCGGCGCGGTGATCATGCGCTCGAAGCGGGCCTTCGGCGCTGCGGCGCGCAGCAGGTTCAGCGCCGGGTAGCGCTCCGTGCGCCGCCTGCCGAACCCGCCGCTCTCCCGGCGGATGACGCCGTCTTCGGCGAGCTCGGCGACGATCATCTCTTGCAGTGGCTCGCCGAGGTTCTCCGTCCAGGTCCGCACGGTGTGCTGGCGAGGCTGCCCGAGCACGCACTCCATGACGTACTCGGCGGCGGGCCGTGCGTTGCCGAGCGGGTCGGCGTCCAGTGGGTGGAGACGCCCTTCGGCGATGCCCATCCGACCCGCGATCACGAGCTCGGCGAGCTGGGCACCGACGATCCCGCAGCGCAGGAGGTCAGCACTGCAGCGCGGCCGTCCGCTGAACTCGTCGTGAACCAGCAGGAGGAACGCGGCCGGCATCGATTCTCGGCTCATCACCCATCGCCCCGTCACCTGATCGCCCGTTGGGGCTCCGATCGTACGATGGTCGGGCTCGGCCCACCGACGCAGTCCACGGTGAGTTGGCAACTTGGGCGGTCCGACTGCGACGATCGTGCGCGAACACGTCTCAACGGGTGAATTAGCGTTACGCATAGTCGTGGGCCAGGAGCCGCTCGCTAGCCTCGGCGAGCCCATCCGCCCCCTCCGAGAAGAGCACACGGAGACCTGATGTCCGCACCCAGTCCCCAGTTGCGCCGCCGACGGCTCGGCACCATGCACATCGTCTTCTTCAGCGTCGCCGCCGTCGCGCCACTGGCTGTCACCGGCGGCGTCGTCACCGCGACCTACGCCGTCACCGGGGTGACCGGCGTCCCGCTGTCCTTCATCATCCTGGCGGCCGCGCTCTCCCTCTTCGCCGTCGGTTACGCCGCGATGAGCCGGTACGTCGCCAACGCGGGTGCGTTCTACTCGTACCTGGCCAACGGGCTCGGCCCGACGCCTGCCGTCGGCGGAGCGTTCGTCGCGCTCGTCTCGTACAACGCGCTGCAGATCGGCATCTACGGCCTGTACGGCTCGGCGTTCGCCGACTTCATCAGCTCGCTGACGGGGCTGTCGCTGCCGTGGTGGGTGTGGGCCGCCGTCGCGCTGCTCTTGGTGGGCCTGCTCGGTGTGCGTCGCGTCGACCTCAACGCGCGCGTGCTCGCGGTGCTGTTGGTGTTGGAGTGCATCGTCGTCGTGCTCTACGACATCGGTGCGTTCGGCCACCCCGCCACGAGCGACTCGACCCTCGGGGCCGCGTTCCTGCCGTCCTCCTTGTTCGTGCCCGGCGTCGCCGCGGTCTTCGCGTTCGGCGTCACCGCGTTCATCGGCTTCGAGGCAGGTGCGATCTACAGCGAGGAGTGCCGCAACCCACGGGTCACGGTGGCCAGGGCGACGTTCATCGCCGTCGGGTTCGTCGGACTTTTCTACGCGGTGTCGTCATGGGCGATGCTCGTGACGGTAGGACCGGCGAACATCCAGAAGGAGTCGACGGAGAACGGGGTGGGCGTGGTGTTCGCCGGGCTCACCGCGCACTGGGGCGGCACCGTGGGCACGATCGCCGCCCTGCTGTTCCTCACCAGCAACTTCGCCGCGCTGCTGAGCTTCCACAACGGCGTGGCCCGCTACCTGTTCGCGCTCGGCCGCGAGCGGGTGCTGCCGGTTGCGCTCAGCCGCGTGGGCACTCGCTCGGGCGGCCCCGTCGCAGGCTCGCTGGCCCAAACCACGCTGGCCGTCGTCGTGCTGACCGTGTTCGTGCTCTCGGGCACTCAACCGGTGCTGGAGATGTTCACCTGGCTGTCCGGGATCTCGGCGGTCGGCGTCGTGCTGCTGATGGCCGGAACGTCGGCCGCGGTCGTGGGCTTCTTCCGCGGCAGGTCGACGGCGGCGTCGCTGTGGCAGCGGATGGTGGCGCCGACACTCGCCACGATCGCGCTGGTCGCGCTGGTCGCGCTGATCATCGGCAACTTCGACGCCCTGCTGGGCACCGACCCGACGTCCCCGCTGCGCTGGATCTTGCCGGGCATCGTGCTCGTCGGGGGCTTGCTCGGCGTGCTGTGGGCGCTGAAGCTCAGGAGTTCGCGGCCCGACGTGTACGCGTCGATCGGCACCACCGGCGGTGGCCTCGACGACGACGAGGATGAGGCTGTCCTGCTCGATCTGCCCAGCGCGCCGCGCCACTCCCTGTAGACGTCGGGGAACGCCGAGGTCCAGCGCAGTTGGGCTCATCAATCGCACGCTCTACACGATGGGGCATCGAGGAAGGACGACAGGCAATGGGAACGGTGCATCCGTTGGACATGCTGAGCGCCGACGAGATCGAGTCCGCAGCCAAGATTCTGCGGGAGAGCGACCCGGCGTTCGCGGCGGCGCGGTTCGTCACCATCGGTCTCGACGAACCGACCAAGGAGCAGGTTCTCGCCCACACCGATGGTGACGCGGTCGACCGCAGAGCTTTTTTGGTGGTGCGGGATTCGGCCCAGCGGAAGACGTACGAGTCGGTTGTGTCCTTGTCCGAGCGTCGGGTTGTCTCCCTCGACCACGTCCCGGAGGGGCAGACGGCGCTGACGGAGGAGGACTTCGCCAACGCCGAGCGCATGCTCAAGGAAGACGAGCGCTGGCAGGAGGCGATGCGCAAGCGCGGGGTGACCGACTTCGAGCACGTCATGGTCGATCCCTGGCCCGCCGGGTACCTCACCGACGAGGACGCGCCGACGCGGCGTTTGAACCGGCCGCTGACCTACGTCCGCTACTCGGACGACGAGAACGGCTATGCGCATCCCGTCGAGGGGCTATTGGCCCTGCTCGATCTCGATCGCGGCGAAGTTCTCGACGTGGTCGACCACGGCGTCATCGACCTCCCCCCGGCTTCCGGCGACTACACGCAAGCGGGGATGCAGACCGAGGGCAACGTGCCGTACTACGCGCAACCCCGCGCCGACCTGAAGCCTCTGGAGATCACGCAGCCGGACGGTCCCAGTTTCGAGGTCGACGGTTACGAGGTCCGCTGGCAGAAGTGGCGTTTCCGCGTTGGCTTCACCGCGCGCGAGGGGCTGGTCCTGCACACCGTCGGCTACGAGGACCGAGGCGTGCTGCGCTCCATTCTCTATCGAGCGTCGCTCTCGGAGATGGTCGTACCCTACGGCGACCCGACACCCTCACATGTCCGGAAGAGCGTCTTCGACGCGGGCGAGGCCGGTCTCGGGGTCAACGTCAACAGCTTGACCCTCGGCTGTGATTGCCTCGGCGAGATCTTCTATTTCGACGCTGTTCTGGGTGACCTTGACGGCCATGCGCAGGTTCTCAAGAACGCAATCTGCATGCACGAAGAAGACTACGGTGTCCTGTGGAAGCACACCGACTTCCGTACGGGCAAGGTCGAAGTTCGGCGCTCGCGCCGCCTCGTCATCTCGACTTTCATGACGTTGGCCAACTACGACTACGGACTCTTCTGGTACCTCTACCAGGACGGCACCATCCAATGTGAGGTCAAGCTCACCGGAATCATGTCGATGGGCGCCCATGCAGAGGGCGATGCCCCCCAGCACGGCGTCAAGTGCGCCCCGGGCCTCTACGCACCCCATCATCAGCACTTCTTCAGCGCGCGTCTGGACATGGCCGTCGACGGCCAACGAAACACGATCGTCGAAGTCGACAGCGTGCCGGATCCCCTCGGCCCGGACAATCCATACGGAAACGCGTGGCGTGCGGTTGCGACACCTCTGACACGTGAATCAGAGGCCCAACGGGATATCGATCAAAAGCGCGCGCGCTACTGGAAGATCTGCAATGAGAACAAGTTCAACCACGTCGGCGATCCGGTTGGGTACAAACTGCTGCCCGGCGACAACGTGCACCACATGTTCCACGAGGACGCCCCCGCGCTCAAGCGCGCCGGTTTCATCAACCATCATTTGTGGGTGACGCAGTACGCTCGGCGCGAGCAGTACGCCGCGGGCGACTACCCCTACCAGAGCCGGGGCGGCGCGGGCCTCCCGGAGTACGTCAAGCAGGATCGCGCTCTGCAGGACCAGGACGTCGTCGTCTGGTACACGTTCGGCGCCCACCACGTGGCACGCCCCGAGGACTGGCCCGTCATGCCGGTCTCCTACATCGGCTTCCACCTGAAGCCCAGCGGGTTCTTCGATGGCAATCCCGCGCTGGACGTGCCGGTTCCCGAGCGGGCCTGCCACACGAACTGAGCGCGCGGCCCACTCCGTGACGTGACGGGCGGGCGACCGCGGCGGTGACGGGCCGCCGCGGTCGCGACCTCGCCAACTGCCGAACTCGGGGTCCGCGAGAAGCAGGAATGCGCCTGCCGTCGATTCTCCGCCTATGATCATATTCTGGTCTATGATCAATAAGCGGGGACCATCGGCGGATCACGCGTAGGGGCGAGCGAATCCGACGCGAATCCCGCGCAGCGTCGATTCGGTCGGATCATTTCGTCGGTAGCTACACGCGAACACCTCCGAACGGGTGAAATACCCGCAACCCATCTTGTGGGTCGCCTGTCCCTCGCTAGGTTCGGCGGAGCCTCCCATCCGCTCCCCCTCCGGGAAGGCCGTTCGGAGAATTTCATGAGTTCACCCGGTTCCCTGCTGCGACGCAGACGGCTCAGCGTCATCCACATCGTCTTCTTCACCGTGGCAGCGTCGGCGCCGCTCACGGTGCTCGGCGGAAGCGTGACGACGACCTTCGCCGTCACCGGCGTCACCGGGATCCCGTTATCGTTCCTCTTACTCGCCGTCGCCCTTGGCCTCTTCGCGGTCGGTTATGCCGCGATGAGCCGTTTCGTCGCCAACGCGGGCGCGTTCTACTCGTACTTGGCCCACGGACTCGGGCCCACCTGGGCCGTCGCCGGGGCATTCACCGCACTCCTCGCCTACAACGCGATCCAGATCGGCCTCTACGGGCTCTTCGGGGCCGCGCTCGGTGATCTGGTCGGGTCGACGACCGGGGTATCGCTGCCCTGGTGGGCGTGGGGCCTCGCCGCGTTGATCGTGGTCGGGCTGCTCGGCGTACGCCGCGTCGACCTCAACGCCAACGTGCTCGCCGTGCTCTTGGTGCTGGAGTGCATCGTCGTGGCGCTTTACGACATCGGCGCGTTCACCCACCCCTCGGCGGGGCACGTGGTCGCGGCCGCGCTGGCCCCGTCGTCGCTGTTCGGCCCGGGGGTCGGCGCGGTCTTCGCGTTCGGCGTCGCCGCGTTCATCGGGTTCGAGTCCGCCGCGATCTACAGCGAGGAGTGCAACAACCCGCGGGTCACGGTGGCCAGGGCCACGTTCGTCGCCGTCGGCTTCACCGGGCTGTTCTACGCGCTGTCGTCGTGGGCCATTGTCGTCACCGTCGGGCCGTCGGACCTGCAGAAACAGGCAGCCGAGCACGGGCCCGGCGTCGTGTTCGCGGGCTTGGCCGCGCACTGGGGCAACGGCGTCGCCATGATGGCCAACCTGCTGTTCCTCACCAGCGTGTTCGCCGCCCTGCTGAGCTTCCACAACGGCGTGGCCAGGTACCTGTTCGCGCTCGGCCGCGAACACGTGCTCCCCACCGCGCTCAGCCGGGTCGGCGTCCGGTCGGGCGGACCGGTCGCGGGATCGCTGGCGCAGAGCGGGCTCGCGGTCGTCGTGGTGGCGCTGTTCGCGCTGTCCGGGGCCGACCCGGTGCTGCAGCTGTTCACCTGGCTGTCCGGCATGGCCGCCGTCGGCGTCGTCCTGCTGATGGCGGGCACGTCGGCGGCGGTGGTCGGCTTCTTCCGCACCCGGCCCCGAGGCGGCACGCTCTGGCAGCGGACGATCGCCCCCACGCTCGCGACCTTCGCGTTGGTCGCGCTCGTCGCGCTGCTGATCGGCAACTTCGACGCGCTGCTTGGCACCGACCCGACCTCGCCGCTGCGCTGGGTCCTGCCCGCCCTCGTGCTGTTCGCGGCGGGCGTCGGGGCGGTCTGCGCGACGCAGCTCAAGGCGCTACGGCCCGACATCTACGCCACGATCGGCACCACGGGCGGAACGCTGGACGACGAGGAGGACGCCATCGTCCTCGAACTGCCCGCCCTGCCGCGCCGAGGCGCTCAGACGCCGGAACCCGCCCGCGGGGGCCAGGTCTCCGGCGTGAGCAGGCCGAGGGCGTAGCCGCGCGCCACCACACCCGCGGTGGTGGCGGGCACACCGCCGGGGCCGTCCGTGCGCAGCTTCTGCCGCAGGCGGGCCAGGCGGTAGTCCACACCGCGGCGGGTGAGCCCCAGCCGCACCGCCACCTGCTGCAGCGTCAGGCCCGAAGCGAGCCCGGTGAGCACCGCGATCTCGGCGGACGTCGGGCGCTCCCGCGGCGCGTCGTCCGACGGGATGGGCGGTTCGGCCGGGCCGGTGAACGGGGTGGGCGGTTCGGCCGGGCCGGTGAACGGATCGGGCGCCGCCACCGCCACGGCCCCCGTGACCTCGCCGCGATCGTCGACAACGGCGGTGACGACCACGTGGCCGGGCACCGTGGTGCCGTCGGGGCGGCGCAGGGTGGCCGCGAGGTCGTAGCGATCGCGACGGCCCTCCACCAGGTCCCGCCACAGCGGCGCGGCGCGCAGCGCGTCCGCCCGGGTCATCGCGGCGCTCGCCTGCCTGCCGACGATGCCGGGCACGCAGCGGCGGAACACCGGGTTGGCGTCCACGACCCGGCCCTCGCGGTCCAGTTCGAGCACGCCGACACAGGCCGTGTCGAAGACGGCCCGGTACCGCTGCGCAACCTCGTCACGCCACGGCGCCGGGCCGACCACGGCCTCGTGCGCGGAGGAGCTCAGCGAGAGCGCCCGTTCGACGCGCCCGCCGTCTCCTTCTCGCCGAGGGAGAGCCCCCGCTTCCCGCTGCTGTGGCGGGAGGAGTCGGCGGCCAGCTCGTTGGTGAGCACCTCGGCCAGGCGGGCGAGCTCCGAGCGGACGTCCTGCTGCAGTGCGGTGAGCCGGGCGATCTCCTGCGACGCGCTGTCGCGCTGGCGCTGCGCGGCCGCCTCGGCGCGGGCGCGGGTCTCCTCGGCCGCCGCCTCCGACTCCTGGCGCAGCCGCTCGGCCGCCCGCGAGGCCGCGGCGTGCATCTGGTCGGCCTGCTCGCGCGCCGCCGCCAGCTGGTCGGCCACCTGCTGCTCGCGCTCCTGGATCTCCGCGGAACGCTGGGCGGCCTGCTGCTCCAGCAGCGACGCCCGCGAGATCAGCGTCTGCTCGACCTCGTGGCGGTGCTGCTCGGCCTCCTTGCGGGCCTGCTCGATGATCGAGGCCGACTCCCGGCTGGCGTTGCTGCGGATCTCCACCGCCTCCTGCTCGGCCATCCGCAGGAGCTTCTCCGCGCGGAAGCCGAAGCTCTCCTGCGGGTCGGCGGGCTCGTGCGCGGAACGGGCGCGCACCTCCCGCAGCTCCACGGCGGAGGCGTCGGCGCGCTCGGTGGCGGCCTGGCGCTGCCTGCGTTCCTCGGCCAGCTGGGACTTCAGCCGGGAGATCTCCTTTGCGCGGGCGGCGACGAAGTCGTCGACCTGGCGTCTCTCGTACCCGCGCAACGCGGTGTCGAACGGCTGATCGGCGCCACCCTCGGGCGTCGACAGCGGAGGGTTCGCGGTGGCGGGACCGGCCACGTTTCACTCACCTTCTGGTTGTTTGCTGGGTGGATCGCCCGTGGGCGGGTGCAGTGCGGAGGTCTGCGGTCAGGCTCGGCCGTCGGCGGCGGCGAGCCTGCCGGGCCGGACCGCGGGGGCGGGACGGTCCCCGTTGGACGCGGCCGCCGGGCTGCCTGCGTTCGGCCGTGCGCCGCGCTGCCCCGGGAGGGCATCGACCCGCTCGTCGGACGCATCGTCGTCGTCATCAACATCGCCGCGAGCATCGGCGGGGCCGCCGCTCTCGCCGCGGTTGCCACTCGCCAGCGCCGTGGGCAGGGCCTGGGTGCGCGCGTGCTCGCCCGACCCGGGCATCTGCGGAAGCGTCCAATCCAGGAGCGCGCGCACCGCGGTGAGCTGCTCGGAGACCTGGTGCTGCAGCGCCCGCATCTCCTCCAGCTCCCGCTGGGCCACGGCGACGTCATGCCGGGCCTCGGCCCGCACGCGCTGCGACTCGGCCCCCGCGTCCGCGAGCTGGGCCCTGGCCTGCTGGGCGGCCGACTCGAGGATGCGGCCCGCGTCTTCGCGGCGCGCCGCCTCCTGCGCGGCCAGCTCGGCGAGCATGGCCGAGCGGCGCTCGTCCATCTCCGCGGCGAACTGCTTGTCGGTGGCGGCCCGGCGCTCCGCGAGCTCGGCGTCGAGCCGGGCGCGCTGGCCGTCGGACTCGTTGCGCAGCTGCTCCAGCCGCGTGCGGCTCTCCTCGAGTTGGCTGCGCAGCGCCTCCTGCGCGGTGCGCCGCTCGGTCTCGAACTCGTGGCGCTCCTTCTCCGAGCGCTCGCGCAGCTCGTCGGCCTCGGCCTGGGCGAGTGCGAGGACGTGCGCGGCGCTGCTGGTGGCGCGCTGACGCATGTCGTTGACCTCGTCTTGGGCGATGCGCACCATCTGCTGCAGGCGCTCGCTCATCCCGTCGACGGTGTGCGGGATCGTCGACAGCTCGGCGACCTGCGCGCGCAGCTTGTCGGTCTCCGAACGTCGCTGGGCGCTGTCGGCCCGGGCGGCCTGGAGGTCCCCGATGCTCGCCTCCAGCCTGCGCGAGAGGACCTCCAACTCGGCGGTGGCGGACTCGCGCGCCGCGATGGCCGTGCGCAGCTGCGTGCTGAGCATGTCGATCTGCTCGTCGACCTGCGCGCGGTCATAGCCGCGGCGGACCACGGCGAACTCGGTGTCGTCGGCAACGGTCATCGGGGTGACCTTTCGAACTATGGCGTCGGGGCGGGCGACGCCTGCCCGGGCCTCTTGCTGGGGATAGAGGCCGCGCTGGCGAGGAGAGTAGTGGCGGTCCGCGACGAGACCTCCGTCGGGGTCCCCTGAACGGGGCAGACGCCAGTCAACTCGACGTGACGGGCAGTAACAATCGGACCGAATTACGCCGAATGCCGACACGGTCCGCAACCGCCGGTCTCAGATGACGGCGGCGTCGACCACGACGTTGTCGTCGTAGCTGCGGGCGCTGCGGTCGAAGGTGCCACCGCAGGTCACCAGCCGCAGCTCGGGTCCGGACGTGGGCCCGTAGACGGCCTCGGTGGGGAACCTGTCCTTGGGGTAGAGCGCCACCGCGATGACCGAGAAGCGCACCGTGCGTCCGTCCGAACGGGTGACATCGATGAGGTCACCCGGGTGAAGGGTGCGCAGCCGGAAGAAGACGCCGGGCCCCCTGCGGGAATCGACGTGGCCGCCGATCACCGCGGGGCCCTGGTCGCCGGGCACGACGCCCGCGGCGTACCAGCCTGCGCGCGACGGGTCGGCGGGCGCGGCCAGCTCACCGGTCGCCGGGTCGGCGACGAGGTCCTCGAGCGGGCCCGCGACCGACAGCGCCGGTATCGACACCGCGACCGGGCGCACCGCGGCCGCGACGGCGGCGCTCCCAGCGGCGGCGGGCGGACGCAGCAGGGCCGGGCCATCACCGGTCACAACGGGCGTCAGCAGCACCGTGGCGCCCGCGACGGCCGACGCTGCGACCACGACGAGCGCTCGCCGGGCGAGCAGCGCGCTGATGTCCTCGGCCGCCACGGCGGTCAGCAGCGCGCTGGTCGCCACGACGACGAGCGTGGCGTCGGCGTCCGGTCCGGGGATCCACAGGCACGCGACCAGCCCGAACAGGGCCGCGCACACCGGGCGCAACCACGTCACCCGCCGCCACAGCACCCCGGCGACGAGCAGGCCCCAGAGCGTCAGCACGACGGGCACGAGCGTCGGCAGCGCCGCGGGCTCGTCGGGCCGGGCGAGCGCGACCGCGACGGCCGCGGCGGGCACGACGGCGCCGAACCCGACCGCGATCCGCGCCCTACGGGGGAGCCGGTGCGCCACCGCGCCGGGCACGGCCATGGCGCCGAGCAGCAGGATCAGCCCCACCGCGGCCACCGGGATGACGCCGACGGCCAGCACGAGCAGCGCCACGGCGAGGCCGTTGCGCACCGCCCCACCACCGACGGCGAGGGTGGCCGCGCCCACCAGGAGCAGCAGGCCGGTGCCGTCGACACCGGGCCCGGACTGCGTGTCGACGACGAGCAGGGCCGCGGCGTAGAGCGCGAGCACCGCCGCGCCGGAGGCATGCGAGACCCGCAGCCGCGCCGCCAGCACCCACAGCAGGACACCCGCGGCGACCGCGGCGCCGAGCGCGACGACGGTCGCCGCGTCGTCGCCGATCAGGCCGTAGAACGCGTCAATCAGCACAGATCAGCACGCCCGGCCTGCGGACCTCCTACCCCGCCGGGACAGAACCGCCGAGGCCACCCCCGCGGCCACGGCCACGCCGCCGAGGAGCAGCTCTGACAACGGGCCGTGCGGGTCGGCCGCACCGCCGTAGCCCGCCGCGATCGACCCGGGCGGAACGGTCGCCGGGCCTGCGGCGTCGACGTGCGGCTGGGCCGTGATCCGCGGGCCGTCGCTGACGAGCACGACCGAGATCACCTGGTTCGCTCCGACCGGCACCGTGAGGTCGGTGCCCATCCCGCCGGGCGGCCCCACGGACAGCGGCAGCGTGCCCGCGTCGACCGTCCGGTAGCCGCTGACCTGGGCCAGGGGCAGGCCGGTCGAGAACGGCGCGCCGCCGGGCCCGCGCACGTCCAGCACCGGTGCGGGCGGCGCTGCGTTGATCACCCGGACCCGGGCGCGGCCGGCGGGCGGGGCGGTCAGGTCGTCGGTGAACACCGCGAGCGCCCGCTTGTCGGCCGGGCCGACCGAGGCGAGCGTGTACGACGCCCCCGCGTCGGCCTTGAGCGCCGCGCTGACGACCGGCGTGGTCGTGCTGCCCGCGCCGCGGATGGTCACCACGTAGTCGCCGGGCTCGATGCGCTGGTAGGCCGGAGAGCGCGCCGTAGGGCTCTCCGGGCAGCACGATGTCGCGGCCGGGGTTGGCGACCGAGGCGATCGAGATCGTCACGCCGGTCATGTCGGGCGAGAGCTGCGCGAGCCGCACGTAGGTGCCGGAGTCGGCGCTCGCGCCCGTCGCGCCGACCGGCAGGACGAGCAGGACGAGCGCGAACAAGAGCACGCCCAACGCCATCACCCGGGCCGCCCGGCGCGCTGTGGAAGGCCTCGCGACCGCCTGTGGGTGCCTGCGCATCCGGACCTCCTGCGTGCCGACTTGCCGAGCGGGGGTGGGGATGACGCACCGCATCCGAGATTGGGCCGACCGTGCGACCCCCGTTCGAGGCGGAGGCTAGCGCTGCCCCCCGCACCCCGCGCATCGGGTGGGGCGTGTCGGCGCATGTCCGTGCAGATGCACGTGAGAGAGGAAGCGGACATACCATTGCGGTGGCCGCCGAAGCGGAGTAACTGTCAGTCACCGGTGCCGGGCACCGGTATCCGGCATCGGGGGAGACGGGAGCACGCCATGCGTCGGCAGCGGCCCGCGACCCCGGACGCCACACCCCGGCGGACCTGGTCTCTCGTCACCTGTCTCGAAGACGGGCACAGCCACGCCGTCGCCGATCCCGTACTGGCCGAGGGCGGCGGCATCGACTCGGGCCGCTTCCCCGCACGTTGCGGTCGACTCATCGCCCCCGTCGCGCTGTCGGCACCCGAAGGGCCGCCCTGTCCCCTGTGCGGGTGACCTGACCACCGCTAACGGCGCAGCGGGATACACACGATCGACGACCTGAACGTCACCTGCGCCCGGTCGCGCGGGTCCATACCACTCAGATGGCGGTATGCTGTCACTCCAGCAGAGCATGACAACGGTCGCCTGCACGACGATATTCGGGCCGGTGCACGACAACGGCACGTTCACCCCAGCTTCGGCTGTGCCTGCTCCCGCTACCGCCCTGACCGATCCCGTCGACCTCAGCACGCCCTCGTTTGGGACCGTCCGCAAGGGCTATGCGCCCGCCGCTGTCGACGCGCACCTGGCGCTGGTTGCGGAATCCGTGTCCGCGTTGCGCTCCGCGCTTGCCGACAGCGAACGGCGGCGCGCGATGGCCGAGGAGCACGCCGTCGCCGTCGAGGAGGAGATCCGCGTCGTCCGGTCCGGGCTGGCGCAGACGCCCGACAACGGCTTCGGCGCCCGCGCCGAGCGGTTGCTGCGCCTCGCCGAGGCCGAAGCCGAGCAGATCCGATCGACGGCGCGCCGCACCGCGGCGGAGGTCACCGAACGGGCGCAGAACGAGGCGGAACGCCATCGCCACGACGTCCGACAACGGCTCATCGCCGAAACCGCGCGCGCCGAGGAGCAGGCCGTCCGCCGGGCCGCCGAGCTGCAGGATCGCGAGGACGCGCTCGCCGCGCGCCTGGCGCAGGCGCACGCGGAGGCCGACGCGGTGCGCACGGCAGCCGAGCGCACGGCGGACGCCCACCGGGCCACGGCGCAGGCCGACGTCGACGCGCTGCGCCGCCGAGTGGCCGACGAGCTGGCCCGGGCCCGCGCGCAGGCCGAGCGCGAGCTGGGCAGGCTGCGCGACCTGCAGGGCAACGCCCGGGTCGAGCTCGCCCGCCTGGCCGCGGCGATCCGCGCCGAGCTCTCACCGGCCGCCCCCGTACGCCCCTCCCCGCGCCCGTCCCGGCGCACCGAGGGCCTCCCGCCGGACCCGGCGGACGACACCCCGCCCCGCCTAGCGGACGCCTTCGCGAGCCGCTAGCCCGTAGCCCCCGTGGGGGCCTTCGCCCCCCGCACGTACACCGGCATCGCCGCGGCGGCGCCCCTGGTGGAAAGCTCACGATCATGCCTGTGCACGGGCCCGCTGCGGCGACGGGTGCGGCCGCTCCCCGGCCGGGCCGTGGTCCGCTGCGCGCGCCTCCGGCGGGCGACCGGTTCGTCGCCGACCTGATGGCGGAGATGAGCGTCGAGGAGAAGATCGGCCAGCTCACCGGCGCCGTGCTCGGTCCGAGCGGCATGCCGTGCCCGGTCGGGGGAGCCGCGCCCGGCGTCGTCGTGGTCGGGCCGCGGCCGCTGTCGGCGATGGCGCAGGACCTGGCGGAGGCGCAGACCCGGATCCGGGCGACGGCGCGCCGCCCGATCCCGGCACTCGCGGTGGCGCTGCACGACCCGACCGACCTGCCCGTCCTCCCACCCGCCCTGGCCAGGGCGGCCACTTGGGACCCCGACCTGGTCGCCGAGCTGGCGGCGGCGGCGGCGGGGGCGCTCGCGGCCGCCGGGGTGCACGCCACGGCGGGCCTGTCCGTGGCGCCCGCGCTCGGGGCCGCCGAGTGGAACGACGTCGCGGGCAGCCTCGGCAGCGATCCCGTGCTCGCGGCCGAGCTGGTGCGCGCCCACGTACACGGCCTGCAGGGCGGCGGCTCGGCGCGGCCCGGCGCGGGCACCCTCGCCGCGGCCGCGCCCGACATCGGCGGCACCGCGGGGCAGGCGGTGCGCGGGATCGATCACGGCTGGTCGGAGCGGTCGCTGCGGACGACGGTGCTGCCCGCGAGCGCGTCGGCGGTGCGCGCGGGTGCCGCACTGGTGCTGCCCGCCGCCGTCGCCAACGACGGCATCCCGCTGCACGCCGACTCCCGGCTGCTCCAGCAGGTGCTGCGCGCCGAGTGGGGCTTCACCGGGATCGTCATGGCCTCGGCCGACGAGGTGCTCGGCCTCGCCGAGCGCCACCACGTCGCGGAGACCGCCGACGCCGCGCTGGCGCTCGCGGTGGAGTCCGGCGTGCACGTCGTCCTCGCCCCCGACGGCGACGACGACATCGCGCGCCGGATGTTGCGGCTGCTCGGCGAGGGCAGGCTGGCGAGCTGGCTGGTGGACGCGGCCGTGGTCACGGTGCTGCAGCTCAAGCTGGCCATGGGGCTGTTCGACGCGCCCGTGCCCGCCCGCGCGCCGCTGCCCCGCCCGGCGCGGACGGCGCTCGCCGACCGGGCGGCGGCCGCGTCCGCGGTGCTGCTCACGGATCCGCGGGGGGTCCTGCCCGTCATCGGCACCGGACCGATCCTCGTGACGGCCACCGGGCCGACGGGCGAGACCCGCGCGCTGGTCGAGGCGCTGGTGGGGCGACACCCCGGCGGAGCGCGCGCCGTCGACCCGACCGAGGTCGCGGCGCAGCGGGGCGCGGCCGCCGTCGTCGTGGTGGTCGACGCGCCGGAGGGAGCGGAGGTCGCGATCGGCAGGCTCGTCGCCACGGGCACACCGTGCGTCGCGCTCGTGGGCGGCGCGGACCCGCGCGCCCTGGGCCCGCTCGTCGCGACGACCGCCGCCGTCGTGCTGTGCTGGCAGCCGGTGCACCTGCACGCCACCGCGCACGCCGATGTGCTGGTCGGTGCCGCGGAGCCGGGCGGCCGCCTGCCCGTCCCGATCACCGGCGACGGCGGCCGCGTCGTCTTCCCGCTCGGCCACGGCGGCTACCCGAACGTCGAGTACTCCCACCTGCGGATCGCCCCCGACCGGGCGGTGGGGCCGCCGCAGCTCGTCGTCCAGTGCCGGGTGACCAACGCGGGCGACCGGGCGAGCAAGGAGGTCGTGCAGGTGTACCTGCGCGACGAGGTGGCCTCGGTGGTGCGGCCCGCGGCGAGCCTTGCCGCGTTCACGACCGTCGAGCTCGAGCCGGGCCGCACCGTCACGGTCACCCTGCGGATCCCGGCGGCCCGGCTCGCCGTGTGGAACCGGACGATGCGCCACGTCGTCGAGCCCGGGACGTTCACGGTCTTCGTCGGCCGATCGGCGGCCGACCTGCGGGTGCGCGGCACGGTGGTCGTGGACGCCGCGGTCGACCTCACCGACTGACGAGCGCCGGGGTCACCCCTTGCGCTTGGCGACGGCCTCCTGCAGCTGCGGGGCGACCTTGAACAGGTCCCCCACCACCCCGAAGTCGGCGATCTCGAAGATCGGCGCCTCCGGGTCCTTGTTCACCGCCACGATCGTCTTCGACGTCTGCATCCCGGCCCGGTGCTGGATCGCCCCGGAGATCCCCAGCGCGATGTAGAGCTGCGGCGACACCGTCTTCCCGGTCTGGCCCACCTGGAACTGATGCGGGTAGTACCCCGAATCCACGGCCGCGCGGGAGGCCCCCACCGCCGCGCCCAACGCGTCGGCCAGGCCCTCGACCACCGTGAAGTCCTCCGCCGACCCGACCCCGCGGCCGCCCGAGACCACCACCGAGGCCTCGGTCAGCTCCGGCCGGTCACCGCCTGCGATCGGCTCGCGGCTCTGCACCGTCGCGCCACGTCCCGCGGCGGCGGGCACCTCGACGGTCTCCTCCGCCCCCGCCCCCGCGGAGTCCTCGACCTCGAACGACCCCGGCCGCACCGTGATCACCGGGTGCTCCGTGGCCGACTTCGCCTGCGCCACGAACGCCCCGCCGAACACCGAATGCGTGGCCCCGTCGGCCGTGACGTCGACGACGTCGTTGAGCCAGCCGGAGCCGGTGCGCAAGGCCAACCGGCCCGCGATCTCCTTGCCGTCGGCCGACACCGCGATCAACACCGCCGCGGGCTGTTTGGCCTCCACCAGGGCCGCCAGCACGTCCACCTGCGGGGACAGGAAGTCGTCCCGCCCGGTCTCGGCGATGTAGATCTTCTCGGCGCCGTGCGCCTTCAACCCCTCGACGAGCTTGGCCGCCACCCCCTGCGCGCCCACCACGACCGCGGACGGCTCCCCCAGTGCGCGGGCCGCCGTCAACAGCTCGTAAGTCGCCTTCTTGATCTCACCCTCGACGTGGTCGACGAGGACCAACACCTCAGCCATGATCGTCTCCCTCTCAGATGAGCTTCTGGCCGACCAGGTACGCGGCGATCTTGTCGCCGCCGTCGCCCTCGTCGGTGACCTTCTCGCCCGCGCTCTTCGGCGGCTTCGGCGACGCCGACGTGACCGTGGTCAACGCGTGCGCCAGCCCCACCTCGCCCGCGTCCACCCCGATGTCGGCCAGGTTCAGCTTCGCGACCGGCTTCTTCTTCGCCGCCATGATCCCCTTGAACGACGGGTAGCGCGGCTCGTTGATCTTCTCCGACACCGACACCACCACCGGCAGCTCCGCGGTCAGCACCACGACGCCGTCGTCGGTCTCCCGCCTGCCGGTCACCGCGCCACCCTCCACGCGGAGCTCCCGCACGTGGGTGAGCACGGGCCAGCCCAACAGGTCGGCCACCATGGCGGGCACCGCCGCCCCGCGCCCGTCGGACGCCTCGTTGCCCGCCAGCACCAGGTCCACGCCTTCCACCGTGCCGAGCGCCTTGGCCAGCACCTTCGCCGTGGTCACCGCGTCCGAACCGGCCAGCGCCTCGTCCGAGAGGTGCACGGCCTTGTCCGCGCCCATCGACAGCGCCTTGCGGATCGCGTCCGTGGCCCGGTCCGGGCCCATCGTCAGCACGGTCACCACCGAGTCGCCCGCGCCGTCGTCGGCCTCCTTGAGCTGCAGCGCCGTCTCGACCGCCCGCTCGTTGATCTCGTCCAGCACGGCGTCGGTGGCGTCGCGGTCCAACACGCCATCCGCGTCCCGCAGCTTGCGTTCCGAATAGGTGTCGGGCACCTGCTTGATCAGCACGACGATGTTCATCGGACCTCTCTGACCTCCTGCCGATGTCGCGGGGGCGCGTCTCGGACGCCGACTCTGCCACCGTCGGCGTCCTAAAGCGCGACAGGCCGCAATTGTTACCAGCGGGTAAGCACCGGGCAACGCCGCCCGCGGGTGAATCTCCTCACCCGCGGGCGCGAAGCCCGTCGACCGGGGCGCACCGGTCACGGCCTACAGTCTGGGAACGTGACGACCTGCGTGGCGCGGCGACGCGCGTTCCTGGGCGCCGCGCTCGCCGCCTGCCTGCTCGTGGGCACGGCCGGGTGCGGCCGGTCCGCGGAGGGTGAGGAGGTCACCACGCTCGCGCCGCCGCCGTCCGCCGCCGGACATCCGCCGGGCACCGTCACCCTGCCCATGGGCACCGAGATGGGCGTCGCCATCAAGAAGGTGCAGGACGCGATCACGGCGAACGGCGGCACGGTGCTCGCGACCGTCGACAACGCCGCCGACGCCACCGCGACGGGCGCCACCGTCGCCGCCAACACCGTGGTGATCGGCGGGGCGCCCCCGGTGGGGCTGCCGATGCTGCGCACCAACCAGCAGGCGGCGGCCGCGCTGCCCGAGCGCTACCTCGTGCACCAGACCTCCGGCGGCGCGGTGCAGCTCGTCTACAACTCGCCGGACTACGTCGCCGTCGTCTCGGGCGTCATCGATCCGGCCGCGAGCACCCCGTTCGCGCAGTCGGTCACGACGATCGCGGACCAGAGCGCGGGGGCGGTCGGGGAGCAGAAGTCCGCGCCGCTGATCGGCGTGTCGCCGACGGGGTTCCTGCGCGTCGCCCCATCGAACGCGACGGTGCCGGTCACGGTCACGCGCCTGACCACCGAGGTCAAGTCCGCGGCCGAGACGGTGGTGGCCACCCAGGACCTGGCCACCGGCTCCGGCGGCTCCGGCCCCGCGCTGCGCGCCACCACGTCGATCCTCGTCAGCGCGCCCGCGCTCACCGCGCCGGTGATCGCGGCCGCGCCGACGTTCGGGCTGGAGCTGCCGCTGCGGTTCTTGGTCTGGCTGGACGACAAGAACGTCACGCAGGTCGGGTACGTCGACGTCGGCGTGCTCGCGGTGCGCCACGGGCTGAAGGCCGACGACCCCAAGGTCGTGGCGCTGGCCACCGAGTGCGACCGCCTCGCCAAGATCGCTACGGGGTGACGGCATGGTGATCACCGGCTACGACGACCGTCACGGGTGCGGCTACGTCGTCACCACCGGCGCGGACATGCCGCGCGCGCTGCCCGGCACGCTGCCGGTGGCCCACGACGGCGTCACCGTGCTGGCGACCCCGGAGCTCGCGGCCACGCTCCGCGACGCGCTGCGGCACCGCCCGCTCACGCTGCTGAGCTGGACCGGGCCCGAGGTCCCGCTCACCCTCGACGACCGCACGCTCCTGGCGTGGCTGCGGCACACGATCGGCGGGGTGTTGACCGTGAACGGCGACCCGGGCCCGGACCCGCGCATCCGCCGCGCGCGTCCATGACCAGGAGCCTGCCCCTCACCGGGGAGCGCACCGTCCCCGGCGTTCCCCACGAGAATTACTGGTTCCGGCGGCACCTGGCCGTCTACGAGGCGTTGGCGCCGCAGTGCCGGGGTGTGGTGCTGGAGGCGGGGTGCGGGGAGGGGTACGGGGCCGACCTGCTCGCGCGTGGCGCGGCGCGGGTGCTCGCGCTCGACTACGACCCCCAGGCCGTCGGGCACGTCGGGCGGCGCTACCCCCGGGTGACGGCGGCGCGGGCCAACCTGGTCGCGCTGCCGGTGCGCGACGCGGGCGTCGACATGGTGGTGTCGTTGCAGGTCATCGAGCATCTGTGGGACCAGATGCAGTTCCTGCGCGAGTGCCGCCGGGTGCTGGCGCCCCGGGGTGTTCTCGTGCTCTCGACGCCGAACCGGCTCACGTTCTCCCCCGGTCGCGACACGCCGCTCAACCCGTTCCACACCCGTGAGCTGTCGGCGGACGAGTTGGCCGGGCTGCTGGTCGCGGCGGGGTTCGTCGACGTCACGGTGCTGGGCCTGCACCACGGGCCGCGGCTGCGGGCGCTGGACGTCGCCCACGGGGGGTCGCTGGTGGCCGCCCACACCGCGGCCGTGCTGGCCGGTACGTGGCCGGAGCAGCTCGTGCACGACGTCGCGGCCGTGACCACAGCCGACTTCACGCTCGGCCCCGACACCGACGGCCTGCGTCTGGCCGCGAGCCTCGACCTGGTCGCCACCGCCCGCTGAATCCCGCACCCGACGTGCCCACCCACCCCGGGTGAGTCCCGCGATCGAGCACACCGAGTTCGCCGAACGTACGCACGGCCGGTCCGCAGAACCGCCCGAGACCGTGCCGAAATCGCGCACATGCCGTGGCCGATCGCGGGACTCGCCGCGGCGAAACGCGCGACTCACCGCGGCGAAACGCGCGACTCACCGCGGCGAAACGCGGGACTCACCGGGGCGGTAGCGTGCGCCGGTGATCGACGCCGCGACTCGCCGCCCCCATCACAGGCGCGCCCCATCACAGGCGCCCCCATCACAGGCGCCCCCATCACAGGCGCCCCCATCACAGGCGCCCCCATCACGGCGCCCCCTCACCGCGCCCAACGCGCGACGCCCCCGTCACAGGCGCCCCATCACAGGCGCCCCCATCGCGGCGCCGGTGACCGACGCCGCCCCAGGCGCCGCCACCGCGGGCGCCCCCGTCGGGACGTTCTGCTTCGTCCTGCACTCCCACCTCCCCTGGCTCGCCCACCACGGGCGGTGGCCGGTCGGGGAGGAGTGGCTCTACCAGTCGTGGGCGCACGCCTACCTCCCCGTGCTCGACGTCGTGCGCCGCCTCGCCGCCGAGGGCCGCCGCGACCTCCTCACCCTCGGCGTCACGCCGGTGCTCGCCGCCCAGCTCGACGACCCGCACTGCCTCCGGGGCGTGCACGCGTGGCTCGGCGACTGGCTGCTGCGCGCCCACGGCGCCGCCGCCCGATTGCCCGATCTCGCCGCCCACGAGCACCGCGCCGCCACGGCCGCGCTGGCCACCTTCGAGACCCACTGGCGCCACGGCGCCTCCCCGCTCCTGCGCATGCTCGCCGACGCCGACGCCATCGAGTTGCTCGGCGGACCGGCCACGCACCCGTTCGGCCCGCTGCTGCTGCCCGAGGTGCGCGCGTTCGCCCTGGAGACCGGCCTCACCGACGCCGCGCTCCGGCTCGGCACCCGGCCCGAAGGCATCTGGGCGCCCGAGTGCGGCTACGCCCCCGATATGGAGACGGGCTACGCCGCAGCGGGCGTGCGCCGCTTCCTCGTCGACGGCCCCGCTATGCACGGCGACACCGCGTTCGCGCGGCCCGTCGGAACGTCGGACGTCGTCGCGTTCGGCCGCGACCTCGACGTCACCTACCGGGTCTGGTCGCCGCGGGCGGGCTACCCCGGCGGCCGCGACTACCGCGACTTCCACACCTTCGACCACCCCTCCGGCCTGAAGCCCGCGCGGGTCACCGGTCGCTCCGTCCCGCCCCACGAGAAGCACCCCTACCAGCCGGAACCGGCCGCGGCAGCGGTCGTCCGGGACGCCGCGGACTTCGTGTCAGTCGTCCGCGAACGGCTTGTCGCGCTCGAGGAGCGGCACGGGCGGCCCGCGCTCACCGTCGCGGCGTTCGACACCGAGCTCTTCGGCCACTGGTGGCACGAAGGCCCCGCCTGGCTGGAGACCGTGCTGCGCACGCTGCCCGCGGCGGGCGTGCGGGTGACGACGCTGCGCGGCGCGGTCGACGCCGGCCTCGTCGGCGACCCGGTGGCGCTCCCCCCGTCGTCGTGGGGCTCGGGCAAGGACTGGCGCGTGTGGGCGGGCGAGCCGGTGGCCGACCTCGTCGCCCGGAACGACGACGTGCAGAAGACCCTCGCGAGCGTCCTGGGCCCCGGCCCGACGCGCGACCCGGTGGCCGACGCCCTCGCCCAGGAGGCGCTGTTGGCGCTGGCCAGCGACTGGGCGTTCATGGTCAGCAAGGATTCCGCGGCCGCGTACGCGCGCGACCGCGCCACCACGCACGCCGACCACGTCGACGAACTCGCCCGCCTCCGCGCCTGCGGACGGACGGACGCCGCGCTCCGCCGGGTGGCCGCGTGGCCCGCTATGCCGTTCGGCCACATCGACGCCCGGGCCGACAACCGCTCGTGTGGGCTGCACGGCAAAATGGTTGCTGTGGACAACTAATTGTGGTCACCTGAATCGGTGAACTCCCGCCCCGCGCTCGTCGTCGGGGTCCTGGCGGCGTGCGGCCTGGCCGTTTCGCTGATGCAGACCCTCGTCGTTCCCCTCCTGCCCCGCTATCCCGCAGCTACTCAACGCCTCGACGTCCACGGTGACGTGGCTGGTGACCGCCACCCTCGTGGCGGGCGCGGTGTGCGCGCCGATGCTGGGCCGCCTCGGGGACATGTACGGCAAGCGCCGCATGCTGGTCGTCGCGCTCGGGCTGGTGACCGTCGGGCTCGGCGCTCGGCGCGCTCGCCCCCGACGTGGGCACGCTGATCGTCGCGCGGGCGCTGCAGGGGGCGTCGCTTGGGCGTGGTGCCGCTGGGCATCAGCATCATGCGCGACGTGTTGCCGGAGGGCCGGGTCGGCAGCGGCGTGGCGCTGATGAGCTCGTCGCTGGGCATCGGCGGCGCCGTCGGCCTGCCGCTCACCGGGCTCGTGGCCGAGCACGCGAGCTGGCGGTGGCTGTTCGCGGGCGCAGCCGTCCTCGGCGTGCTGCTGCTGACCGCGGTGCTGCGCTGGATCGACGAGTCGCCGGTGCGCGCGGGTGGCCGCTTCGACGTGCCGGGCGCGTTGGGCCTCTCGGTGGCCCTGGTCTGCCTGCTGCTCGCGATCTCGAAGGGCGCGGAGTGGGGCGCCCTCATGGCGTTTGCCCTGCTCGGGGCGGCGGTGGTCGTGTTCGGCGTCTGGGGCCGCTTCGAGCTGCGCACCCGTTCGCCGCTGGTCGACCTGCGGGTCACCGCGCGGCCCGCCGTGCTCTGGACGAACGTGGCCTCGGTGCTGATCGGCTTCGCGATGTTCGCGGGCTTCCTGGTGACGACGCAGGTGCTGCAGGCGCCCGTCGCGACGGGGTACGGGTTCGGGCTCTCGCTCGTGCTCGCGGGCGTCGTGCTGCTGCCGATCGGCGGGGCGATGGGCGTGTTCTCCCCCGTCTCGGCCCGGCTGTCGGCGCGGTTCGGCGCCAGGACGACGCTGCTGCTCGGCACGTCCGTGCTGGTCGTCGGCAACGCGGGCATGGCGCTCATCCCCGGCACCGTGCTGCTCGTGATGGTGGCGACGACCGTCTCGGCGATCGGCGCCGCCCTCGCCTACTCCGCGCTCCCGCTGCTGATCATGGACGCGGTGCCGTCGACCGAGACGGCCGCGGCCAACAGCCTCAACACGCTGATGCGGATGCTGGGGACCTCGTCCTGCAGCGCGGTCGCGGCGGCGGTCACGACCGGGCTGGTCGACGTCGTGGACGGGCGGACGATCCCGTCCGCCGCGGCCTACACGGTGGTGTTCGTGGCAGCGGCGGGCGCGGCGCTCGTGGCCATGCTCATCACGGCGGCCACCCCGCGGCCCGCGACCCGGACGGCGCCGGTCGCGGAGGTCTGCGCGGCCCGCTGAGCGGTCACGTCGCCGCAGCAGGCGCCGCGACGGGGCGAGCGGGCACGGCGCGGACCCGGCCGACCGCGACGCCCGCCAGCGCGGTGGCCCCGGCGGCCACCGCCATGAGCACCCAGGCCGTGCGGAACGCTCCGCCCGCGGCCAGCCCCGACAGCAACGCCGAGATCCCGAACACCGCGCCGATCTGCCGGGCGCAGGTGCCGATCGCGCTGCCGGTGGCGTACCGGTTCGGCGGGCAGCGCCGCGACGGTCGCCACGCCGAGTCCGGAGTAGACGGCGCCGACCCCGGTGCCGGTGAGCAGCGTCGCGGGCAGGAAGTGGGCGAGGTAGGCCGGGTCGCGGACCCCATCCCGGTCGGCGAACAGCGCGCAGCCCGCCGCGAACAGCAGCGCGCCCGGGACGAGCACGGCCCGGGCGCCGAACCGGTCCGACGAGCCGCCCGCCCACCGCCGAGCGCGGCCGCGGCCATCAGCGGTCCCGGCGTGACGGCGAGGCCCGGCGGCGAGCACGGCGTAGTGCCAGACGCCGGTCAGGTACAGCACGTTGGCCAGCAGCAGCGCGTAGAACGCCGCCGAGAACACGAGGTAGCCGACGATCGGCGACCCGGAACGCGCGCACCCGGAACAGCGCGGGCTCGACGAGCGGCGTCGCCACGCGCTCGTTGCGCCAGGCGAACACCGCGAGCAGCGGCGAGCCCGCCCGCGAGCCGGGCCACGGTGGCCGGCGCGGTCCAGGACGTCTCCCCGCCGACGATCCCCCACGCCAGCAGCGCCACCCCCGCGCCGAGCAGCAGGACGCCCACCGGATCGGGCAGCCGGGCGCCGCGGTCGCGCGACTCGGCCATCACGAGCGCACCCGCCACCAGCGTCAGCGCCACCACCGGCAGGTTGACCAGGAAGACCGCGCGCCAGCCGAACCCGTCGACGAGGACGCCGCCGAGCGCGGGACCGGTGGCCGCGGCGATCCCGCCCATCGCCCCCCAGGTGCCGACCGCGAAGCCGCGGCGCTCCGGCGGGAACGCGGGCAGCAGCAGCGCCAGCGACGACGGGGCGAGCAGCGCCGCCGCGACGGCCTGCACTGCCCGCGCGGCGACGAGCAGCCCCGACCGTCGGCGCCGCGGCGCAGGCCGCCGACGCGACGCCGAACAGCGCGAGGCCCCCGAGGAACGCGCGGCGGCGACCGCGCAGGTCGGCGAGCCGCCCGGCGGGGACGAGCAGCGCCGCGAAGGTGACGTTGTACGCCGTGAAGATCCACGACAGGTCGGCGGGCGAGCTCGTCGGGAACGCCGCCGCGATCGCCGGGAACGCGATGTTGACGATCGTGACGTCGAGGAAGGCCAGGAACGCCGCGAGCGACGAGACCGCCAGTACCAGCCCGGGGCGCTGAGTTCTCACAAGAAACGCAGCATAGGAGGCTGGGTTTCGAAAAGCAACTCACGCTAGACTCGCGGCTCGTGGACTGGAAGGACCTCGACAGCCGCCGATGCTCGGTCGCCCGCGCCGCCGCCGTCGTCGGCGACGGCTGGACGGTGCTGGTGCTGCGCGACCTGTTCAACGGCGTCCGCCGCTTCGACGACCTCGCCGCCCACCTCGGCATCGCCCGCAACGTCCTCACCCGCCGGCTCGCCGCGCTCGTCGACGAGGGCATCGTCGAGCGGGTGCCCTACCGCGAGCCGGGGGCGCGGGAGCGCCACGAGTACCGGCTCACCCCCGCGGGCCGCGACCTGCGTCCGGTGATCCTCGCGATGCTGGCCTGGGGCGACGCCCACCGCGCCGGGTCCGACGGGCCGCCGGTGCTGGTCGAGCACCCCGAGTGCGGCGCGCCCGTCCACGTCGAGCTGCGCTGCGCCGCGGGCCACGTGATCGACCCCCGCGCCCCGCTGCGCTCGGTGCCCTTCGCCGACCACGCCCGGTAAGGTGCGCCACCGCGCCTCGCCATGGGATCTTGCCTCAAGCCATCCCCCGCACGCCGGTTGAATCCGACCGGGGTGTCGGCTTGGGTGGGGCCGGGACAAGGACCGACGAAGGAGTGCAGGCGTGACGGCACAGGCTTTCCGGCGGGTCGCGATCGTCAACCGGGGTGAGCCCGCGATGCGGCTGATCAACGCGGTGCGGGAGTGGAACGCCCAGGGCCTCGCTCCGCTGCGCACGATCGCGATCCACACCGCCGTCGACCGACAGCGCCATGTTCGTCCGCGAGGCCGACGAGGCGGTGCTGCTCGGCCCGGACGACCCGGACTACCTCGGCCCGTCGCCCTACCTCGACTACGCCGAGCTGCGCCGCGCGCTCTCGGTCGCGCGCGCCGACGCCGTGTGGCCCGGCTGGGGCTTCGTGTCGGAGAAGTCCGACTTCGCCCGGCTGTGCCGGGACATGGACATCGTCTTCGTCGGCCCCTCGCCCGAGGTCATGGAGCGGCTCGGCGACAAGATCGCCTCGAAGCTGCTGGCCGAGGAGGTCGGCGTGCCGATGGCGGCGTGGTCGAACGGACCGGTCGCCGACCTCGCCGCGGCCCGCGAACACGCCGACCGCATCGGCTACCCGCTCATGGTCAAGGCGACGGCGGGCGGCGGCGGGCGCGGCATCCGCAAGGTCGAGCGGCCCGAGGACCTCGCCGAGGCCTTCGAGCGCGCCTCCTCCGAGGGCGCCAAGACCGCGGGCGACGGCACCGTGTTCCTGGAGCGCGCCATCGCGGGAGGACGCCACGTCGAGGTGCAGGTCGTCGCGGACGCCACCGGCGACGTCTGGACGCTGGGCGTGCGCGACTGCTCGGTGCAGCGGCGCAACCAGAAGGTGATCGAGGAGTCCGCCTCCACCGCCCTGTACGCCGACCAGGAGCAGCTGCTGCGCTCCTCGGCCGCCGCGCTGGTGAAGGCCGCGGGCTACGTCAACGCGGGCACCGTCGAGTTCCTCTACGAGCCCGAACGAGCGCCTGCTGTCGTTCCTGGAGGTCAACACCCGCCTGCAGGTGGAGCACTGCGTCACCGAGGCGACCACCGGCGCCGACATCGTCAAGCTGCAGCTGCACGTGGCGGGCGGCGGCAAGCTGGCGGAGATCGCGCCGGAGACGCCTGCCGACGCGCGGGCACGCGATCGAGGCCCGGCTCACCGCGGAGGACCCCGAGCAGGGCTTCGCCCCCGCGCCCGGCTACATCGAGCACCTGGACCTGCCCGCAGGGCCGGGCGTGCGCGTCGACACCGGCGTGGCGACGGGCGACACGATCCCGCCGCAGTTCGACTCCATGATCGCCAAGATCATCGCGTGGGGCCGCGACCGCGACGAGGCCCGCGCGCGCCTGTCCCGCGCGCTGCGCCAGACCGCCGTTGTGATCGACGGCGGCACCACGAACAAGGCGTTCCTGCTCGACCTGCTCGACCGCCCCGAGTTGCGGGCACGGCGAGCTTTCCACGACCTGGCTCGACACGATGATGGCGGGCGGTTACGCGCCGCCGCGGCGCACCGACGTCGCCCTGCTCGCGGCCGCCATCGAGGCGCAGGACGCGCACGTGGCCCGCCAGCGCGCGCGGCTGTTCGCCTCGGCCGAGCGCGGGCGCCCCGAGGTCGGGGACGAGACCTGGCACCAGGTGGACGTGCGGGTCGGCGGCGAGTCCTACCGGCTGCGGGTCGCGCAGTCCCGCGGCAACCCGCTACCACGTGGAGCTGGACGGCAAGGCCGTCGACGTCGAGGCCGAGCAGACCGGGCGCTTCGAGCGCAAGCTCATCGTCGGCGACACGAGCGTTCGCCGTGCTGTCGGCGCCGCAGGGCAGCGACTACCTCGTCGAGGTCGACGGCACCGTGCACCGCATCTCCGGCGGCGAGGCGGGCATGGTGCGCGCGCCCGCGCCCGCCATGGTCGTGTCCATCCCGGTGTCCCCCGGCGACGAGGTGACGGCGGGCGACGTCGTCGCCGTCGTCGAGAGCATGAAGCTGGAGACGGCGCTGCGGGCCCCGGTCACCGGCCGGGTGCGGGAGATCCTCGTCGCGCCCGAACACCCAGGTCGAAGGCGGCACGAAGCTGGTGCGGCTGGAGCCCGACACCGACGGGGACACCGAGGTCGGCACCGAGCGGGCGTCGCTGGCCGCGCTGGCCACGCCACCGGTCGCGGGCTCCGACGCCGGTCGCCGTCGCCGCCGACGCGCTCACCTCGCTGCGCTACCTCGTGCTCGGCTACGACATCGACGAGTCCGACGCCCGTCCGCTGCTGGCCGCGCTGAACGCGGCACGGCAGGACCTCCCACCCGACGACCCGACCGTGCTCGCGGGCGAGCTCGCGACGTTCCAGATCTTCGCCGACCTCTGCGCGCTGTCGCGCAACCGGCGGGGACCCGAGGACGAGAGCCAGCAGATCGACCCGGCGGGCGAGGAGGCCCGCAACCCGCAGGAGTACCTCTACGCCTACCTGCGCTCCCGCGACGCCGACGCCGAGGGCCTTCCCGAGTCGTTCCGCGCCAAGCTGCGTCGGGCGTTGTCCCACTACGGGGTAGCCGACCTGGAGCAGTCCGACGCGCTGTCCTCGGCGCTGTACCGGATGTTCCTCGCGCACCGACGCGCGTCCGCGCACGTGCCGGTGATCCTCGACCTGCTGAGCTGGCGGCTGCGCCACCCCGACTCGCTGCCCGCGGACGTGCGGGAGCGCTACCAGCGGGTGCTCGACCACCTGGTGAACGCCACCCAGCTGCGGCACCCCGTCGTGGGCGGCCTGGCCCGGCGCGTGCGCTACACGTGCTTCGACGCCCCGCTGATCGCCACGGAGCGGGCCCGGGGCCAGCAGGCCGTGCGCGACATACTGGACCGCCTCTCCGACCGACCCGGCCGAGCGGGCCGCGCAGATCGACCGCATCGTGGCCGCGGCCGAGCCGATCCTCGGGGTGTTCGGCATGGCCCACCACGCCGTGATGCTCGAGGTGATGACGCGGCGCTACTACCGGGTGCGGGAGCTCACCGACGTCCGGGTCGAGGACCGGGGCGGACGGCCGCTGCTCACGGCGTCGTACACCCACGCAGGGGCAGCGGCGGATCGTGCTCGCCACCACCGTGCACACCGAGCCGGACGCGCCCGCGGGCACCGACCCGATGTCGGTGCAGGGGGACCTGCGGCGGTTGATCGGACAGCTGCCCGAGGGCGCCACGGCGCTCCTGGACCTCTACGTCATCGCGGGCGAGGCCCCCGACGCCGACCCCGAGCGTTCCGCGGAGAAGATCCGCGCGATGCTCGGGCGGATCCCGGACCGCCTCGAACGGGTCGCGGTGGCCGTGCGCCGCCCGGCGGGCGACGAGCGCTCGGCGTGGTTCACGTTCCGGCCCGATCCCGACGACCGGCGCCCGGTCGAGGACCGCACCCTGCGTGGCCTGCACCCGATGGTGGCCGAGCGGCTGGGCCTCTGGCGGCTGCGGGACTTCGAGCTCACCCGGCTGCCCGCGCCGGTCGACGTCCACCTGTTCCGGGCCGTCGGCAAGAACGTGCCCGACGACAAGCGGCTCATCGTGCCTCAGCGACGTCCGCGACCTCACGATCCTGCGCGACGAGGCGGGCCGCATCCGCGCGCTCCCCCAGCTGGAGCACGTGCTCGACGCGTGCATGGACGCGCTGCGCACCGCGCGCGCGGCCGATCGCGGCGACGCCCGGACGGACTGGAACCGCGTGCTGCTCTACCTGTGGCCGGTGGTGCACGTCGGCCTCGACGAGCTGGGCGAGGTCGTGCCGATCCTCGCCCCCCGGGCGGAGGCGCTGGGCCTCGAGCAGGTGCTCGTCCAGTTCCGGCACGCGGCCGCCCCGGAGGAGGAGCCGACGGAGTACGTGCTGCGGATGTCGCGGCCGCCGGGCGCGGGTCTGACGGTGCGGGTCACCGAGCCGTCCAGCGTGCCGATGCGCGAGCTGGACTCCTACACGCAGAAGGTGATCCGGGCCCGTCGGCGCGGCGCGGTGTACCCGTTCGAGCTGGTGCCGATGCTGTCGCGCAACCCCGACCCGGGCGGCGCCGAGGGCACGTTCACCGAGTACGACCTCGACGACAACGGCGAGGCGGTGCCGGTCGACCGGGCGCCCGGGCAGAACACCGCGAGCATCGTGCTCGGCACGGTCACGACGGTGACGGAGCGCTACCCGGAGGGCATGACCCGCGTCGTGCTGCTGGGCGACCCGACGCGGGCGCTGGGCGCGCTGGCCGAGCCGGAGTGCGCGCGGGTGTGCGCGGCGATCGCGCTCGCCCGCAAGCTGGGCGCGCCGATCGAGTGGTTCGCGGTGTCCGCGGGCGCGAAGATCGCGATGGACTCGGGCACCGAGAACATGGACTGGATCTCCCGGGTGCTGCGGGCGATCATCGAGTTCACCCAGGACGGCGGCGAGATCAACGTCATCGTCACCGGCATCAACGTGGGCGCCCAGCCGTACTGGAACGCCGAAGCCACGATGCTCATGCACACCAAGGGCATCCTGGTGATGACGCCGGACTCGGCGATGGTGCTCACCGGCAAGCAGAGCCTCGACTACTCCGGCGGCGTCTCGGCCGAGGACAACTTCGGCATCGGCGGCTACGACCGGATCATGGGGCCGAACGGGCAGGCGCAGTACTGGGCGCCGGACGTCAGCGTGGCCGTCGACATCCTGCTCGCGCACTACGCGCACACCTACCGGGCCCCGGGCGAGCGGTTCCCGCGGCCCGCGCCGTCGCAGCGACCCCGTCGACCGGGACATCTCGGCGTCGCCGCACGCCGGGCCGGGCACGGACTTCACGACGGTCGGGCAGATCTTCACCGACAACCCCGGCCGCAAGAAGCCGTTCGACATCCGCTCGGTCATGCGCGCGGTCGCCGACGCCGACCACCCGACCCTGGAGCGCTGGGTCGACATGGTCGACGCCGAGGGCGTCGTCGTGCTGGACGCGCACCTGGGCGGGCAGCCGGTGATGATGCTGGGCATCGAGTCCCGGCCGCTGCCGCGGCGCGGACGGGTGCCGGTGGACGGGCCCACCACGTTCACGGCGGGCACGCTGTTCCCGCGCTCGTCGAAGAAGGCCGCGCGGTCGATCAACACGGCGAGCGGCAACCGGCCGCTGGTGGTGCTGGCGAACCTGTCGGGCTTCGACGGGTCGCCGGAGTCGCTGCGGGCGCTGCAGCTGGAGTACGGCGCGGAGATCGGCCGGGCGGTGGTCAACTTCCGGGGCCCGATCGTGTTCTGCGTGGTGTCGCGCTACCACGGCGGCGCGTTCGTGGTGTTCTCCAAGACCCTCAACGAGGGCATGGAGATCGCCGCCGTCGAGGGCTCGTACGCCTCGGTGCTCGGCGGGGCGCCCGCCGCAGCCGTCGTGTTCGCCGGCGAGGTCAACAAGCGCACCGCGGCCGACCCGCGGATCTCCGGGCTGCAGGCGCGCATCACCGAAGCGCGGTCCGCCGGGCAGGAGGCCGAGGCGGCGCGGCTCACCGCCGAGCTGGCGGCGCTGCGGCCCGAGGTGCGCTCGGAGAAGCTGGGGCAGGTGGCCGACGAGTTCGACACCGCGCACAGCATCCAGCGCGCGCAGCGGGTCGGGTCGGTGGACGAGATCGTCGCGCCGATGCGGCTGCGGCCCTACCTGGTCGACGCGGTGCGCCGCGGGATGGCGCGCTGAGGTCGTGAGTGGAAACGGTTGCCCTGGCGACTGTTTCCACTCACGACCGGGGGCGCGGGCGCGCGCTCCGCTGGCGCGCGGGCCCCTCGGACTGCTCGGCGCGGGCACGGCGGCGCTCCTGCTGGCCGTCGCCGCCCGCTACGGCCCGCACCGTGACGAGATGTACTTCGTCCGCGTCGGCGGTGCGCCCGCGTTCGGGTACGTCGACCAGCCCCCGCTCACCCCGCTGCTCGCGCACGCCCTCGATGCCCTGACCGGCGGCTCGCTGGTCGGGCTGCGCACGCCGTCGGCGCTGATGGCCGGGCTGGTGGTCGTGCTCACCGGGCTGCTGGCGGCCGAGTTCGGCGGCGGGCGGCGCGCGCAGGTGATCGCGGCCGCATCGGCGGCGGTGTCGTCGTTCCTGCTGGCCACGGCGCATCTGCTCTCGACGACGACCGTCGACGTGCTCGTCTGGACCCTGCTGTCCTGGCTGATTGTCCGGGCGCTGCGGGACGGCGGGAAGGTGTGGCTGGCCGTGGGCGCGGTCGCGGGCGTCGGGCTGGAGAACAAGCTGCAGCCCGCGTTCCTGCTGGCCGCGCTGCTGGTCGGCGTGCTCGCGGTGGGGCCGCGGGCGGCGTTGGCGACGCGGTGGCCGTGGCTGGGCGGCCTGGTCGCGCTCGCGCTGTGGGCGCCGAACCTGGTGTGGCAGGTCGCGCACGGGTTCCCGATGTTCGCGATCGCCGCGTCGATCGCGGCGGGCGGCTCGGCGAGCAGCCAGCCGTGGTACCTGTTCCCGCCGTTCCTGCTCGTGCTGGTGAGCCCGCTGCTCGTGCCCGTGTGGGCGGTGGGCTGGTGGCGCCTGCTGCGGGACCCGGCGCTCGCGATGTGGCGGGCGTTCGCCCCGGCGTCGGCGCTGCTGGTGGTGGTGTTCATGGCGACCGGCGGCAAGCCGTACTACGTCGCGGGCCTCTACCCGGTGTTGCTCGCGGCGGGTGGCGCGCCGGTGGCGGCGTGGACCCGGCGGTCGACGGGGCGCGCGCGGGTGTTCGGGGCGGCGCTGGTGCTGTCGCTGGTCGTGAACGCGCTGATCGTGCTGCCGGTGCTGCCGGTGACGGCCATCGGCGTCAGCAACGGGCTCAACCCGGATCTCGGCGAGACCGTCGGCTGGCCCCGCTTCGCCGACACCGTGGCGCGGGTGCGCGCCGGCCTGCCCGACGCGCGGGTCGCGGTGCTGGGGCGCAACTACGGCGAGGCCGGGGCCGTCGACCGCTACCTGCCGTCGCTCCGGCCCGCGTACAGCGGCCACAACGCCTACTGGGACCTCGGGCCACCGCCGGACGACGCCACGGCCGTCATCGCCGTGGGGTTCGCGCCGGGACAGCTGCGGGCGTGGTTCGGCCGGGTCGACCTGGCCGCCCGCATCGACAACGGCGTCGGGCTGGACAACGACGAGCAGGGCGTGCCGGTGTGCGTCGCCCGGGACCCGCGCGCCCCGTGGGAGACGCTCTGGCCGCAGCTGCGCCGCCTGGGCTGACCGTGAGTGGTAACGAGTGCTGGAGCACTCGTTACCACTCACAGGGGTGTCAGCGGCGGGTGCACACGCCTTTCGCGGCGAGCACCCGTTCGACGGCGACGTCGTTCGCCTTCGGGTCGAGCGCGCCGGACGCAAGCGCGCGGTCCAGGCCGTCGAGAACCGGCGTGACGGGGTCGTTGCTGGTCCACAGGGCCATGTCCGCACCCACGCTGAGCGCCCGCTGCACGGCCTCGGGTAGCGCCAGCTCGTTGGAGACGGCCCGCATCGCGCCGAGGTCGTCGGTGACGGTGAGGCCGTCGAACTGGTAGGTGTCGCGCAGGAGCTGGTAGGTGGCGGGGGTGAGCGAGGCAGGCAGGTCGGCGGTCAGGCCGGGCACGTCGAGGTGGCCGACCATCACCCCGGTCTGCGCGGGGTCGGCCAGCGGCCCGCCCGGGCGCAGCAGCCCGGCGTAGGGCGTGAGGTCGTTCGCCTTGAGCTGGTCCAGCGGGGGGGTGGTGACGCGGCTGCGGTGCGAGTCGCCGTCGGCGTGGCCGTGCCCGGGGAAGTGCTTGAGCACGGTGAAGACGCCCGCCTCGTGCTCGCCCTGCGCGTAGGCGGCGGCGTAGCTGGTGACGGTGTCGGCGTCGGGCGAGAACGACCGGTCGCCGATGACCGCGTTGCCCGCCTGGTCGCTGACGTCGACGTCCGGCGCGAAGTTCATGGTGATCCCGCTCGCCACGAGGAGCTTGCCCCGGTTGCGGGCGATCTGCTGCACCTCGGCGGTCCCGACCGTCGAGGCCAGGGTGCGGGCGCTGGGCAGGTCGCCGTCGAGGGCGTCGAGGCGCTGGACGCGGCCGCCCTCGTCGTCGACGGCCACGGCGAGCGGCAGCCGGGACGCGGCCTGCACACCGCGCAGGGCCTGGCCGGTGAGCAGTTCGGTGCCGGTGCCGCCGACGAAGATCCCGCCGATCTGCATCTCGTGCACGAGCCGCGCGGTCGCGGCGGGGTCGGTGCCCGCGACGCCGACCATGAGCCGTTGCGCCAGCCTCTGGCGTGGGCTCAGGGTGGCGACGACCGGGGCGCAGTCGGGCAGGCGGTCGTCGCCGAGCGCGAGGCCGGTGACCTGCCCGGGCGCGATGAGCGCCGCCTGGGCGGGCGGCGCGCCGGTCGATGAGCGGCTCGGGAGGGCGACGAGCAGGGCCACGCCGATCGCGATCACCAGCCCGATCACCAGCGGCACCGCCGGACGGCGGCCCAGCCCCAACCGGCGCGGGGCCGGGATGAGCGCGCGCGGCTCACGCCCGAGCAGGCCCGCGCCCCGCTGGCCGGGGCCGTGCCCGGCAACCCGGGCGCTGCACGAGCGGCGACCGCCGCCCCACCCGGGGCGCACGGGGTCGTGCCCGACAACCGGAGCCGCCGGGCCGGGACCGCCGCCCCGCCTGGAACGGACCGCGTCCTGACCGGCGACCGGGCCGCGGCGGCCGCCCGACCCGCGCCACGCCGCTGCCAGGCCGCTCAGGCGCTGCCGCAGGTTCGTGGGGAGCCCTCCGCCTGCGGCGCGGTGGGATCCGGTGGAGGACACCCGCCCGGCGACCGGGTGCGCGGCCGCCTCCTCGTCCGGCGCGGGGAGCCACGCGGTCGGCGGGGGGAGGACCGTCGTGGCTGGCCCGTCGTCGACCGCGAGCGCCCACGCGACGAGGCCCTCGGGGCTGAAGACCGCCGTGCCCTGCTCGCCCTCCACTGCGGCCGCCGGGCGCGGCTCAGGCAGCGCCACCTCCGGCGCGCGCGGCGGCGCGGGCCGGTGGGCATCCGCCGGGCCGTACCGGGTGACGAGCGGACGCGGCCGGGCCATGGGCAGGCGGGCAGAGCGCCGGACCACGACCGAGCGCGACCGACGCCGGGAAAGGGGGGAGCGCGGCATCGCCGTACATCATCGCCGCCCGGGCACCGTTCGGCCCGTCAGGAGCCGCGAGCGGCAGCCACAATGCGCCGGACGCCCACCTCGCACCCCCAGGCGTCACTGCGCACCCCGCCGACGGGGTGCGCAGTGACCCCTTGGCGTGCGCAGTGCGCCCTTGGGGTGCGCGGTGCGCCCTTGGCGTGCGCAGCGCGCCGTTGGCGTGCGCAGTCACCCACCGGTGCGAGGTCGCCCGGCCACGGCGCGGGCCGCTCATAGGCCGAGCCACGGCAAGAGAGAGAGCCGCGGACGGGCTTACGCGGCCAGGGCGCGCGTCGGGACGGGCACCATGGTCGGCGCCGAGGGCGCGAACTCCCACAGCCGCATCACGCTGAAGCGGGCCAACCCACCCAGCACGCTGGCCGCCGCGACGGCGGCCGACTCCATCGGCGCCGTCGGGCTGTCGACCACGGCGCTCAGCAGCAGGAGCACGGCCGACCCGTAGAACCCGTAGAAGACGACCGTGCCGACGTTCTGCAGGACCGTGCGCCAGCGGTGGCGCTGCCGGACGTGGAAGGTGAACCGACGGTTGGCTTCCGTGGTGACGAGCGTCGTGAGCACGATCGCGACCACGTTCGCGGGCACCGCGGACAGCCAAGGCCGGGCGGCCAGGAACAGCGCGACGTTCAGGGATGTGCCCAAGCCGCCGACGAGCGCGTAGCGGCCGAGCTGGTCGAGCGTGGGGTGGCGCCGGGCGTGGGCGGCCCGCGGCATGCGGATCTCGATCGCCGGGACCGGCAGCGAGAGCGTCGCGCTCGCCATGCCCACCACGTCCTCCTGCCGTCGAATGTGTCCTACTCAGTTAACGCGGGGATACCCAGATGCAAGCCGTCCAGATCCTATGCATTGCTTATGAACCCGTGACGTCCGACACCGCGGCCTCTGCTCAACCTTCCTCTTGAGGGATTGTTGAGCAATCTGTAGTGTCACGCCCCACAACGACTCCTGTGAGGTGCCCGTGAGCACGACACCGACCGAGACCCCGTCGACCGGCGCGTTCGCCTGGTTCCGCACGCTCGGCGCGCAGGGGCGCCGCGCGTTCGTCGGAGCGTTCGGCGGCTACGCCCTGGACTCCTACGACTACCAGGTCCTCCCGCTCGCCCTCGCCGCGATCAGCGCGGCGTTCGGGCTCACCACCGGCCAGGCCGGGCTCCTCGCGACGACCACCCTCGTCGTGTCGGCGATCGGCGGGGCCCTCGCAGGCGTGCTGGCCGACCGCATCGGCCGGGTGCGCACGCTGCTCATCACCGTCATCACCTACGCCGTGTTCACCGTGGCCTGCGGCTTCGCCACCAGCTACGAGATGCTGCTGGTGCTCCGCGCCCTGCAGGGCCTCGGCTTCGGCGGCGAGTGGGCGGCGGGTGCGGTCCTCGTCGCCGAGTACTGCCGCCCGGAGCACCGGGGCCGCGCACTTGCCTGGGTGCAGAGCGCCTGGGCGGTGGGCTGGGGGCTCTCCGTGATCGTCTACACGGTGGTGTTCCAGCTGGTCGGCCCGGACCCGGGCTGGCGGATCCTGTTCTGGACCGGCGCGCTGCCCGCCGTGCTCGTGCTCTACGTCCGCTGGGCGGTCACCGACGCGCCCGAGGCCGACACCCGACGCAAGGAGAGCACCGACCGCGGCTCGTTCCCCGCGATCTTCCGCGGCCCGCTGCTGCGCACGACGCTCTTCGCCTCGCTCCTGGCCACCGGCGTCCAGGGCGGCTACTACGGCCTGTTCACGTGGTTGCCGACCTACCTCAAGACCGCGCGCGGCCTCTCGGTGATCGGCACCGGCGGCTACCTGTTCTTCCTCATCGCAGGCGCGTTCGTCGGCTACATCTCCGGCGGCTACGTCACCGACCGGCTGGGCCGCAAGAAGACGTTCGTGCTGTTCGCGGTGCTGTCCGCGGTGCTGATCGTCGCCTACACGGCCATCCCGACCGGCGCCAACACCGCGATACTCTTCCTCGGCTTCCCGCTGGGCTTCTGCGCGTCGGCGATCTTCGCGGGCTTCGGCTCCTACCTCGCCGAGCTGTACCCGGCGCACGTGCGGGTAACCGGACAGGGCTTCACCTACAACTTCGGCCGCGGCGTCGGCGCGCTCTTCCCCGCGGGCATCGGGTTCGCCGCGCAGACGCTGGGCGTTGGCGGCGCGGTCGCCTTCGCCGCCGGCGCGTACGGCATCGCGGTGCTGGCGCTGCTCGGACTGCCCGAGACGGTGGGCCGCGAGCTGGCCTAACGGCTGTGAGCGGAAACGAGTGCTCTGGCACTCGTTTCCGCTCACAGCTACGTTTCCCGCGTGGACGTCGTGGAATACCGGCCGACGCCGGACCAGTACGCCTGGACGTTCGGCGGGGTAGCGCCGACGCATCGCATCACCCCGGGTACGGCGCTGCGGCTCTGGACGGAGGATGCGTTCTCCGGACGGCTGCAGCGCACCACCGATCGGCCCTCCGAGGTGCTGGTCATGACCGAGGTCAACCCGCAGACGGGGCCGTTCTACGTCGAGGGCGCCGAGCCGGGCGACACCCTCGCCATCCACATCGCGGACCTGCAACCGGCCCGCGACTGGGCGGCGTCGACCACAATCCCGTTCTTCGGCGCGCTCACCGGCACCGATCGCACCGCGCTCCTGCAGGAGCCGCTGCCCGAGCGCACCTGGATCTACCAGCTCGACCGGGCCGCGGGCACCGTGCGCTACGAGGCCGCGAACCTCAGCCTGGACCTGCCGATCGCGCCGATGCTCGGCACGGTCGGCGTCGCCCCCGCGGGCCGCGAGGTGCGCACGAGCCTCGTGCCCGACAAGTTCGGCGGCAACATGGACACCCCGGAGATGCGCGCGGGCACCACCTGCTACCTGGGCGTCAACGTGCCCGGCGCGCTCTTCTCGGTCGGCGACGGGCACTACCGGCAGGGCGAGGGTGAAAGCTGCGGCACGGCCGTCGAGGGCGCCATGGACGTCACGCTGGTGGTCGAGCTGATCAAGGGCGGGGCGCCCGTGTGGCCGCGGCTGGAGCACGACGGCGACATCGCGGTCGTCGCGTCCTCACGGCCCTTGGAGGACGCGTGGCGGGCCAGCCAGGTCGGCATGATCGCCTGGCTCGGCGAGCTGTACGGGCTCGACCCGCTCGACGCCTACCAGTTGCTCACGCAGATCAGCCGCTCGCCGCTGGCCAACGTCGTCGACGCCAACTACTCGGCCGTCACGCTCCTCGACAAGGCCCTCCTGCCCCCCGCCCACGCCTACGGCGGGATGCACGCCCACCTGCGCTCGGTCGCGAAAGGACAGCTCTAGATGGACCTCCAGCTTGACGGCAAGGTCGCGCTCGTCACCGGCGGCACGAAGGGCATCGGGCGCGCGTGCGTCGATGCGCTCGCCGCGGAGGGCGCCACCGTCGCGTTCTGCGCGCGGACGGCGGCCGACGTGGAGGCGGCGGAGAAGGAGCTGACCGCGGCCGGGCACACGGTCGTCGGCACCGCGCTCGACGTGGCCGACGCGGCGGCGCTCGCGGGCTGGGTGAGCGCGTCGGCGGAGCGGCTCGGGCGGGTCGACGTCGCGGTGGCCAACGTGTCGGCCCTCGCGATCGGCGCGACCGAGGAGAACTGGGAGGCGGGCTTCCAAGTCGACCTCATGCACACCGTGCGGCTGTGCGAGGCCGCGATCCCGCACCTCACGACGAGCCACGGCGCGATCATCGCGATCTCCTCGGTCTCCGGCCGGGAGATCGACTTCGCCAAGGACGCCTACGGCACCATGAAGGCCGCCGTCATCCACTACGTGCAGGGGCTGGCGTTCCAGCTCGCCGCGGACGGCGTGCGGGCCAACGTCGTCTCGCCGGGCAACACCTACTTCCCGGGCGGGGTGTGGGCCGGGATCGAGGTGGGCAACCCGGACCTCTTCGCCACCGCGCTGGGCCTCAACCCGACCGGGCGCATGGCGAAGCCCGAAGAGGTCGCCTACGCCGTCACGATGCTGGCCAGCCCGCGGGCGTCGTTCATCACCGGCACGAACGTGGTGGTCGACGGCGCACTCACCCGCGGCGTCCAGTTCTGACCCGAGATCTCCCCCGCCGCGGGTGATGCCCGCACGGGGCCCGTCCCCGGATGCTCGGCGTCGACAGCGCCGTCCGGCACGGACGCGGTCCCCTCCGACGCATCGACCGGACGGCGCTGCGCCACGACCAAGGAGGGTCCCTGCCCATGACGTCCCCACCGCTCGGCCCGATCGAGTGGGTGGCCATCACGTTCCCGGGCACGACGCTCGGGAACGGCGTGGCCGCCCCGATCGCCGAGCTCGTCGACGCGAAGACCATCCGCCTGTTGGACGCGGCCGTCGTACACAAGGCCGCGGACGGGACCGTCACCGAAGGCGAGCTCGCGGACGAGAGCGCGGCCTTCGACGACGTCGACGGCGACGTGCTGGAACTGCTGAGCCACGACGACCTGCAGGCGATCGCCGAATCCCTGGAGAACGACACCACGACGCTCGTGCTGGTGTGGGAGAACCTGTGGGCCAACGGGTTCGCCGAGGCCGTTCGCGCCCACGGCGGCAGCGTGCTCGCCTACGACCGCGTGCTGCCCCCGGCGGTCGCCGCGGCGATGGCCGCACAGGAAGGGAGCCGGGCATGAGGCGCGGGTTCGGACGCGGGCGCGGCGGCCCCGGCCTGCTGGGCACGATGGCCCGCACGGCCGTCGTGGCGGGCACGGCCTCCGCGGTGGCGGGCCGGGTCGGCGCGGCTCAGCAGGCGGCCGCGCATCGAGACCGGCAGGCCGCCGCGACACAGGAGGAGCTGCGTCAGGTGCACCTGCAAGCGGAGGTGGAGACCCAGGTCGCCGACGCGATGCGCGCGAAGGCGGCCGCTCCCCCGCAGGCGACGCCGTCGGTCGACCACCTGTTCGCCCAGCTCACCAAGCTCGGCGAGCTGCGGGAGGCGGGCCTGCTCACCGAGGCCGAATTCGCCGAACAGAAGGCGCGGCTGCTCGCATGACCCCCGAGCGCCGCCGGGTCGTCATCGCGTGCCAGGGCGGCGGCAGCCACACCGCGTTCACGGCGGGCGTGCTCCGCCGCCTGCTGGACGGACCGGAGATCGACGAGTACGACGTCGTCGGGCTCAGCGGCACGTCGGGCGGGGCGGTGTGCGCGCTGCTGGCGTGGACCGCGCTGCGCGACCGCGACCGGCACAAGGCCAGGGCCCTGCTCGACGCCTTCTGGGCGGACAACTCCGCGTCCACCCCGATCGACATGGCCGCCAACGCCTGGCTGATGTGGGCGGCCACCCTGCAGAGCACGGGCTGGCTGCCGTCGGTGAGCCCCTACGACCTCCCCGTCGACGGGCTCGGCCAGTTCCGCGACCTGCTCAAACACCGCGTCGACTTCGAAGCCATCACGGCCGACCCGGACGGGCCGCTGCTCGTGGTGGGCGCCGTCGACGTGCTCACCGGTCGCTTCCGGGCGTTCCACAGCGGGCACGAGCGGATCACCGCGGACATGATCCTGGCGTCGGCCGCGATCCCGAACATCTTCCCGGCCGTGCACACCGACGGCGGCACCTACTGGGACGGCCTGTTCTCGCAGAACCCGCCCGTGCACGATCTGCTCGACGCGACGCCCGACGAGATGTGGGTGATCCAGATCAACCCGACGGCGCGCGCCGACGAGCCGAAGACGGTGCTGGACATCACCGACCGGCGCAACGAGCTGGCGGGCAACCTGTCGCTCTACCAGGAGCTGCACGGCATCGAGGTGATCGACCGGCTGCTGGCCGACGGGCTGCTGGTCAACAGCCCTTATCGGCAGGTCACGGTGCGGGTGCTGGAGTTCGCGCGCCCGGCGTCCTCGCGGCTGCTGGGCCCGACGTCCAAGCTCAACCGCGACGCCCGGTTCCTGCGCGAGCTCATGGACCAGGGCGAACGGCAGGCCGAGGAATTCCTCACCACGCTGGCCTTCGAGCGGGCCTGGCGCGCCAAGGACATCGACGCGGTGCTCGGCCACCTCGCGCCGGACGTGGAGCTGGCCGCGGCCGGGCCGTTCCGGGCCGATAGCGGCGACCCGCGCGCCGACCTGGCGAAGCTGTGCCGCACCGCCGCCATGGACCTCACCCGCAAGCAGCTCACCCGCGAGCGCGCGGTGTGGAACGTCCGGCTGCCCGGGGGCCCGGGCCGGATCGAGGCCGAGATCGCCGACGGGAAGGTCAAGCGGCTGCGGTTCGGTTGACGCTGCGGTTCGGTTGACGCTGCGGTTCAGCTGAAGGCCAGCACCGAGGCGGTGAAGCCGTGCAAGTGGTTGCGGCCACCGACCGGTCCGATCTCGCCCGCGGCGAAGAACCCCGCCACCGCCAGATCACTCGTGGTGCCGAGCGCGGCCTTGACGGCGCGGACGTCGTGATCGGCGTCGGGGAACATCGTGGTGCCGCGCCCGTTGCAGGAGAACAGCAGCGCGCCGCGGGCCGGGTGGGCGGCCCCGTCGAGCAGCTCGGTGAGGTCTTCGCCCGCGCCGGCGGCGTCGCGCACCTGGAAGCGCACGGTCTGCCCGACCTCGACCGTCTCGCCGACGGCCACCGCGCCGGTGTCCGGGTCGGCGCCCACGACGCCGCGGATGAGGAAGTCGCCGCGGCCGTGCTCGTCGGCGTACTCGTCGATCGCGACGCCGAGGTGCAGCCCGCGCGTCGCCAGCTCCTGCTCGTCGGGCGGGAGCGCCGAGACGATCTCCACGAGCCGCGTGTAGGCGGGCGTGCCCGCCAGCTCCAGCAGCATGTTCCGCTCGGCCCGCGTGACGATCATCGTGGGGCCGATGGGGCGGCAGCCCTGGCTGACCACCGCGCGGGCACCGACGGCACTGTCCTCGCCGCCGAGCACCACGCCGACGCCGCCGCGTTCGAGCACCTCGCCGTCGCAGAACAGGCGGTTGGCCCCGGCGCCCCCCGCGACCCCGGCCAAGCCGCCGACCAGCGGGAACCCGGGGGCGGCGGTGTTGCCGCGCTCGAGGAAGGGGCCGATGGGGAACGTGTAGGGGTCGACGAGCATGGCCGCGACCCGGTCGTCGGACGCCGGTTGGGGCAGCCCGCCGATGTGCAGGCTGTCGCCGACGCGGGTGACCTCCAGCCGGTACGGGGTGATCCGCGCGCCGGGCAGCACCGCCGCCCAGGCCGCCACCGCGGGCCCGTGCTCGCGGCCGTGGCCGTCGCCGATCACGCCGCTGGCGGTGGCGCCGATCGTCGCGTGGGCACCGCTGAGCTCCATAGCCCGCCGCCCGGCCGCGGCCGACCGCTCGGGGTCGTGTCCCGGACCCGGGGCGATGAAGACGCAGAGCAGGTCCGGGCGGGCGCCGTCGAGCGGGCCGAGCGCCTGCCCGACGGCGACCTCCGCCGCGCCCTCCAGGTCCGGGCCCGCCGCCATCCCGTCGCCGAACCGCCGTCCGTCCACCACGTGTCCTCCCCCGTCCGACCCCATCGTCGCAGGGGTGGTGCCCGACGGCCACCACCCCGCGCCTGCCTCGCGGACGGCACGGCCACGCCGAGCCCGCGCCGCCCACGCCGGGCCCGCTCAGGCGCCCCACCCCGGGCCCGGCCGCACCGGCGAAGCCGAGCCGGTACCGACGCCCCAACGCCTGCGCGGCCACCCCAACGCCTGCGCCGCCACCCCCAACGCCGGCTGCCGCCACCCCAACGCCGGCGCGGCCACCGCCATCGGGGCGGTACTGCCACCGCGAGCCGGGGCGGCCACCACGAGCCGGGGCCGCCACCCACGCGCCCGCTCACACCACCAAAGCCGGGCCCGCACCGGCACCGCAACGCCTGCGCGACCACCGCAACGCCTGCGCCGCCACCCCAACGCCTGCACCGATGCCCCAACACGCCAGCGCCGCCACCCCAACGCCGGCGCGGCCACCGCCATCGGGGCGGTACCGCCACCGCGAGCCGGGGCGGCCACCACGAGCCGGGGCCGCCACCCACGCGCCCGCTCACACCACCAAAGCCGGGCCCGCACCGGCACCGCAACGCCTGCGCGACCACCGCAATGCCTGCGCGACCACCGCAACGCCTGCGCCGCCACCCCCACGCCCGCGCCGCCACCCCAACGCCCGCGCCGCCACCCCAACGCCCGCGCCGCCACCCCAACGCCTGCGCCGCCACCCCAACGCCCGCGCCGCCACCGCCATCGGGGCGGTACCGCCACCACGAGCCGGGGCCGCCACCCACGCGCCCGCTCACACCACCAAAGCCGGGCCCGCACCGGCACCGCAACGCCTGCGCGACCACCGCGACGCCAGCGCGCCACCCCAACGCCGGCGCGACCACCGCCATCAGGGCGGTACCGCCACCACGACCGGGGCCGCCACCTAGCCACGCGCCCGCTCGCACCGCCAAAGCCGGGCCCGCACCGGCACCCCAACGCATGCGCGACCACGGCAACGCCGGCGCCGCCACCCCAACGCCGGTGCCGCCACCCCGACGCCGGCGCGGCCACCCCAACGCCGGGGCGGCCTACGCCCCCGGCACCGTGCCGCGATCCCGGCGCCGTGGCACGACGCACGTGCAGGCTCAGGTTCGGACAGGCACGGGCTGGGTCGCGCGCCACAGCAGGTGCATGCCCGCGTCCGTCGAGCGCTCCCGCACGTCGGAGCGCTGCCCGGGGACGATGCGGTCGCGGGCGAGCACACGGCCGTCGCCGGTGGTCACGCAGAGGCAGACGTAGCCGACCGGCTTGGCCGCGGTGCCGCCGTCCGGCCCGGCGACCCCGGTGATGCCGACGCCCACGTCGGCGCCGAACCGCGCCCGCGCCCCGTCCGCCAGCGCCCGCGCCACCTCCGGCGACACCGCGCCGTGCGTCGCGATCAGGTCCGCGGGCACGCCGAGCAGCGCGGTCTTGGCCGCGTTGGAGTAGGCGACGACCCCGCCCGCCACGTACGCGCTCGACCCGGCCCGGTCCACGAGCCGCGACGCCAGCATCCCGCCGGTGCAGGACTCCCCCGTCGCGACCGTCCACCCGCGCGCCAGCAGGCCTGCCGCGACGAGCTCGTCGGTCGTCGCGCCGTCCGCGCTGATCAGGTGCTTCGCGTGCCGGGCCGCGAGCTCGGCGTGCAGGGTCGCCGCGACGTCGTCGTGGCCGGGCCGCGGCCGGATCTCGACCTCCAGCTCGGAGCGGCGCAGACAGGTCGTCACCTCGACGCCGGACTGGTCGAGCCCGCGCAGCGTGGCCGCGATCTCCGACTCGGGCAGCCCGTAGAAGCGCAGCTCGCGGGTGGCCGCGGAGGGCGTCACGGCCAGCAGCGCGGCGATCGGCGCAGACGCGAGCGCGGCGGGCCACATCCCCGTGAGCTCTCGCGGCGGGCCTGGCAGCACGATCACCAGCGGACCGCCCGGGCGCTCGACGACGAGCCCGGGCGCGGTGCCCACCGGGGCCAGCGCGACCGCGCCCCGCGGCACCATCGCCTGCTTGCGGTTGGCCGCCTCCAGCGCGGGCCCGGCGAACCCGTTGCGCGCCGCCCATCCGGCGAGGATCCCCGCGATGTGCGCGTGCATCGCCTCGTCCAGCTCCAGCGGCGCCCCGGCGAACGCGGCGACGACCTCGGCGGTGAGGTCGTCGGCCGTCGGCCCCAACCCGCCGGAGGTGACGATCAGCGCGGCCCCCCCGTCGGCCGCGAACCGCAGCGCCCCTTCGAGGTCCTCCCGGCGGTCCCCGACGATCGCGACGTGCGCCACCTCGAACCCGCGCCGCTCCAGCTCACGGGCGAGGAAGGGGCCGTTGCGGTCGGTGATCGCGCCCGTGAGCAGCTCGCTGCCGGTGACGACGACGGCCGCCCGCGGCCGCTGCGAGATAGGCATGCGCCGACTCTAGGCCGGATCGGCCGATGCGGGGCTCAGGCCGGGTCGAGCTCCGCGGCGACCGCGTCCAGTGCGGCGGTGGCGGACTCGTCGCCGATCCGCACGGCCTCGGCGATCGGTCCCTGCTCCACGGACAGCGCGCCCACGCCCGCCGAACGGGCCGGGCCGATCGCGCACAGGTGCCCGCCCAGCGGCGAGCCGTCGACCACCAGCCGCAGATCCAGGCCGTAACGCCGGGAGCCCTGCGCGACCGTGCCCAGGCCGGGCACCATCCGGTCGAGCGTGCGCGCCCACAGCGACAGGCGGGCGTCGGCGTCGTGGTGCAGGTCGGCGGCCCCGCGGCAGAGCATCACGAGCACGTGGGTGGCACCCCCGCGCAGCGCGCGTTCGATGGCCAGCGGCTCGCCGACCGACCCGTCCACCCAGTGCCGCCCGTCCCAGGGCACCGGCGGACCGGCGAGCAGCGGGATCGAGGCGCTCGCCTGCAGCGCCACCCGCCAGTCGGCGACCGAGGTCATGCCGGTGAGCGTGTGCGCGGTGAGGTCGGCCGTGTCGGTGGCCACGAGGTGCATCTTCCCGGCCGTACGTCCCAGCTTTTCCCAGGCCAACGGCTTGTGGGCGCCCAGAACGTCGTCGAGCAGCAGCGACAGGCTCACCACGGGACGGCCGGAGCCCAGCCGTCGCATGTCGATGAACGCGCGCGTGCAGAGGTCCTCCGAGTAGCACGCTGCGCAGTTCGCGGCCTCGCCGGTGAGGAAGGCCGCCGCGCTGATCGCGCCCGACGACGAGCCGTACACCTCGTCGAAGGCCGCGCACAGCCCGGCCCGTTCCAGCGCGTGCAGCATGCCCGCGACGTAGGAGCCGCGCATGCCGCCCCCGCCGATCACGAGCGCGACCCGGTGCTCGTCGAGCCGGGCGCCCGGCGTGGTGCCCGCGGACCGCCGCTCCAGCAGCACGCGCACCACGGACCGGTCACCGTGCAGGAACGGAAGGGACCTCGACGTCACGTCGAGAAGGATACGTAGGCTGTCGGCGTGCCGATCACGGTCGTTCTCGCCGAGGACAACGCGCTGCTCCGGCACGGGCTGGCCCGGCTGATCGACTCGGCGCCCGACCTGCATCTCGTCGGCGCCGCCGCGGACCTCCCCGGCTGCCTCGCGCTCGTCGACGAGCACGCGCCCGACGTGGTCGTCACCGACATCCGCATGCCGCCGGACCACACCGACGAGGGCCTCGCGGTCGCCGCGAAGCTGCACGCCGAGCGCCCGGACACCGGCGTGGTGCTGCTCAGCCAGTTCGCGGAGGCGACCTACGCGCTGTCCCTGCTCGCCGACGGCAGCGCGCGGCGGGGCTACCTGCTCAAGGAGCGCGTCGCCGACGGTGACGAGCTGGCCGACGCGATCCGCCGGGTCGCCGCGGGCGGCTCGGTGATCGACCCGACGGTGGTCGAGGGCCTGGTCGCGGCGAACAAGGCGCGCCCGTCGCGGCTGGACGCGCTCACCCCGCGCGAGCTGGAGGTGCTCGGGGAGATGGCGCAGGGCAAGGCGAACGCCTCGATCGCCGCCCATCTGGTGCTGTCCGAGCGGGCCATCGAGAAGCACACCAACTCGATCTTCGCGAAGCTCGGGTTGTCCGAGGAGCGCGACCTCAACCGGCGGGTCAGCGCGGTGCTCGTCTACCTGCAGGACCACTGAGGCACGGATCGCCCGGGTAGCCCCGGAGCAGCACCTTCTCCGCGCGCGGCCGCACCGGTTGCGTGGGGATCCCACCGGGGAGCAGCGGCAGGGCTGCGCCACCTGTGTCCGGTGTGGGGCGGGGCGTACGCCGGGTATCGGGCGCCGTGGCCGGGTGAGCTGACATGGCGGGTGTCCTCCTGCGACGGGCCGGGCGGTCCCGGCAACGACAGCAACCCTGGCCCTCGACACGGGGTCGAGCCGAGGTCGGCACCTGGCGGATCACGGGTGGGGGTAGCCACACCCCCGCCGGGTGGCCTGCCCCCTCTGCCGGACCGCCCGCCAAGAGGCACACTCGACGCCATGCAGCCAACGCCCGTGCGCGTGCTGGTCGTCGACGACCAGCGTCCTTTCCGCGCGGCCGCGTCGGCGGTGCTGCGCCGGATGCCGGACTTCACGCTCGTCGGGGAGGCCGAGACCGGTGAGGACGGCGTGCGCGCGGCCGCCGAGCTGCGCCCCGACCTCGTGCTGATGGACGTGCGCCTGCCCGGCATCGACGGCGTCGCCGCGGCGGGCCGGATCCACGCCGAGACCCCCGCGAGCGTCGTGGTGCTCTGCTCCTCCTACGCCCGCGAGGACCTGTCGATCTCGCTCGACGAGCCCGGTGTCGCGGGCTACCTGCACAAGGAGGAGCTGCACGGCCCCGCACTGCGCGAGCTGTGGACCCGGCTCGCCCGACGATCGCCCGCCTGATCCCGCCCGACCTCGCACCCCTTCTGGCGTCCGCGCACCCCATCGGTGGGGTGCGCGGTGCGACGAAGGGGTGCGCAGTGCGCCCTCCGGCGCGGGTGCCGCTAGGCGCCCAGGCGCATCGCCGCGGATCCCCGCGTGGCCCGCAGGCCGGGCGCCAGTGCCAGCAGCAGGGCCAGGACGAACACCCCGCCCACGGTGCCCGTGAGCAGCCCGACCGGGGCGGCGAGGTCGCCGCCCACCCCGATCGACGTGGCGACCTGCCACCACAGCAGCCGGGCGGTGGCCAGTCCGACGGGCACCCCGAGCACCAGCGCGGGCGCGACGATGGCGCCGCCGAGCACCGCCAGCGTTCCCCGGACCTGCGCGGGCGTGGCGCCGATGGCGGCGAGGACGGCCATCTCCCGGGTGTGGTGGCGCGCCGCGGTGATGAGGGTGTGCGCCATCGCCGCCCCCGCGACCAGGGCCAGCGCGGCCGCGAGGAACTCGGGCAGCCGCGACAGGTCGGCCAGGTTGCGCACCTCGGGAGGGGTTTCGCGGGGCAGGATCTCCAGGTTGCGGCCCAGCTCGGCGGCGAGCCGCGCCGCCTGTCCCGGCTCGGCGACGATCTCGGCGCGCACGATCGGTACCGTGCGCGCGAGCCCGCCCAGCGCGGCGTCGGTGACGACGTTGCTGACGCCGAGGTGGCCGCCGTCGTCCACCGCGGCCACGGTGCCGGTGACCGTCAGGGTCAGCGGCCTGCCGTTGCGGTTGACCACGGCGACGGCGTCGCCGATGTTCAGGCCGCGCTGCGCTGCGACCCGCGGGCTGAGCGCGATCTCGGTCGGGCCGTCGGGCAGCCGCCCGTTGACGAGGCCTGCGGGCACCACCCCCTTGCGCGGCGTGCTCGCCTGGACCGGCAGCACACCGCCGTCGGCGAGCGTGGCGGCCACCGAGCGCGTGACGACCATGGCCGCCACCCGGGGGTCGGCGACGAGCTTGGCGACGTCGGCCTCCTCGGCGTCCTCCAGCGTGAGGTCGGCGCCCTGGCCGGACCGCACGGGGTCGGACAGCAGCAGCGCGATGCCCGACCCGAACGCGAGCGCCGCGACGATGCCCGCCACGGCCACGGCGGCCCCGGCCGACAGCGCCACCGCCCGCCCGTGGCCGCGCACGGCCAGGCGCAGCCCGACCAGCGCCTCCGGTCCCAGCCCGGTCCACGCGGACTCGCGTGGGCGGGCCGGGCGCGCGGCCGGTCCGGTGCTGCGCCCGGCGACCGCAGCGGTCGCCGCCACCAGCGCGAGGAACGCGAGCGCCGTCGCGAGCGCCCCGCCGACGGCCACGCCCCACGGCGCCCGGAACCCCGGCTCCGGCTCGAACCGGGCCTGGCTGCCCAGCGGCTGCAGGCGTCCTGCCGCCATCCCCATCGTGCCCGCGAGCACCACCGCGACGACGGCGGCGGGCACGGCGGCGCCGACGCGGGCCGCTACCCGCTCCCCCCGCGTCAGCCCCAGCGCCCGCTCGACGGCCTGCGACGCCCGGTGGGCCGCGTGGTGGCGCAGCAGCCCCTGCCCGACGACCAGCAGCCCCCCGGCGGCGAGCACCGCGGCGAAGATCGTCAACCCGACGACGAGGGTGCGTTCGGCCGCGCGGGCCGCCGGGTCGCCGTCCGCGCGGGGGCGGAACACCTGCGGCGGGAGGTACGCGGCCAGCACGGAGGGCGTCGCAGCGGCCGCCGCCGACGCGTAGGCCTGGGCGAACGCGTCGGCCGCTCCCGGGGTGTCGTCGAGGCGGACGAAGGCCGGGTGGCTCGACGCGGTGTCCGCGTAGCGGCGCGCGAACGCCGGGCTCGCCTGCGCCTCCGACAGCGGGCCGCCCCACGCGGGCATCCGCGCGATCCCGACCACCCACATCCGCAGGATCGGGCCCTGCGGGTCGCCCACCCCCGAGCCGAAGCGCGCGATCTGGTCCATCGTGAGGATGCGGACGGTGACCGCCGTGCCGATGCGCAGGTCGCTCGCCTCGGCCAACGGCTCGCTGATCATGATCTCGTCGGCGGCGTCCGGCGCAGGCGCCCGGCCCGCGACGAGCACCGGGCGCACGAGGTCGGGCGGCTGGTCCAGGCCCGCGCCGAGCGAGGCGAACCGCAGCGCCGCCCCCTCGATGCGCACGACCCAGCCGTCGGTCAGCCACGCGGTGCGCACGTGGGGCAGCCTCGGCACGGCCGCCGCCAGCCCGGGCTGGTCGGCGGGCACCTGGAGCCGCACGTCGTCGAGGCCGACGGCGTCAGCGAGGCGGTCGTAGGCGCTCGCCGTGCGTTCCCCCAGCGCGGCCGTGCCCAGCACCAGTCCCCCGACCAGCCCGAACAGCACCCCGAACAGCAGGAGGGCGCGCAGGCCGGTGCGGCGCTCGGCGGCGGCCACCGCGCGCACGGCCCCCCACGCCCCATCTGCGCCCGACACCGCTCAGCCCACCCGCGCCGCGGTCGGGACCGCCTGCGCGTCCGCCACCGGCACGTAGCCGCTCACCTCGGTGCCGCCCCCGGGCGTCGACCGGATCGACAGGGTGCCGCCGACCGCGCCGAGCCGGTCGGCCATGTTCTGCAGGCCCGCGCCGCGCGCGGCGGTCGCCGGGTCGAAGCCCGGCCCGTCGTCGGCGACGATGAAGGAGAGCTCACCGTCCGCGGCGGCGAGCCCGATCGTGACGTGCGCGCCGGGGGCGTGCTTGGCCACGTTCTGCAGCGCCTCCAAGCAGCAGAAGTACACCGCCACCTCGACGGCCTCCGGTGCGCGCGCCGCATGCTCCGGCCTGCCGTCGACCACCGTGACCGTGACGGGGCCACGGACGGCCACCGCCCGCAGCGCCGCGGCCAGCCCGGCGTCGCGCAGCAGCGGCGGGTAGATGCCGTGGGCGAGGTTGCGCAGCTCCGCGACGGCTTCCCGCGCGCCGCGGTCGAGCTCGTCGAGCAGCTCCAGGTCGGGCGAGTCGGACGGCAGCCCGTCGCGCAGCAGCCGCAGCCCGACCGCGAGCGCGACGAGGTGCTGCTGGGCCCCGTCGTGCAGGTCGCGCTCGATCCGCCGCCGCTCCGCCGTGGCCGCCGCCACGATCCGGGCCCGCGACGCCTGCAGCTCGGCGTTGCTCTTCCGCAGGTCCACGAGCGTGGCCTGGAGCGCCTCGTCCAGCGCCCGGCTGCGCAGCTCGACCGCGAGCCGGGCCGCGACGGCCGCCAGCGCCCGTTCGTCGGCGCCGGTGAACGCGGGGGCGTCCGCGGCCCGTTCGACCACCACCAGCGCGAGCACCCGGCGGCCGTCGACCGCGGGCGCGAAGCGCATCTGCGGCGGATCGGGCGCCGGGGGCACCAGTCGGGGCAGCCACATCCGCAGCCAGCCGGGCCCGGCGACGCCGACGCGGGCGAGCAGGCCCCGCTCGGTCGCCGTGAGCGGGATCGGCGGCGGGGCGCCGTCGAGTGGGGCGGGCACGATCGTCGCGCATTCCAGGTCGCCCTCGTCCAGCCTGCCCTCCGGGCCCGTCCAGATCCGCACGCTGGACAGCCGCCAGTCCCGGCGCATCGACTCGGCGAGCGGACGCAGCAGCTCCGCCACCGGCTCGGTGCGCCTGCTGCGGTCGCCCACGTCGGCCAGCAGCTCGTCGGGCGAGCGCCGCACGCCCGCCAGCGCCGACCGGGTGGTCCGCGCGATCCGCCTGCCCAGCGGCCCCGCGCACGTCGCCACGAGCAGCATGCCCAGCAGCGCCGGGTTGACCAGGTCGAGCTGCGCCCCGACCGGGAGCCTGCCGAAGGCCAGCAGCATGGCCATCAGCCCGAGGTCGACGGCGACAGCGAGGCCCGCGAAGGCCGACGCCGCGACCAGGGTGGCCGTGCCCGCCCGCCGTGCCCGGGCGCTCGCTGCCGCGGCCACACCGACGGCGACCGGCAGCACCGACAGCGCCACCCCGACCGGGAAGGGCGGCCCGCCGCCCAGCAGCGCCACGCACACCCCGACCGACGCGATCGCCAGCCCGACGATCACACCCGACAGCAGCAGCGACCGCGCGGCGCGGCGCCCCGACAGCAGGTTCACGCCGGGACCCGGGCCTCGACCTGCCCGTCGCGCATCCGCACGACCCGGCTCGCGCCCGCCGCCACCTCGGGGCTGTGGGTGACCATGACGATCGTCTGGCCGCGCACGTTCAGCTGCCGGAAGAGGTCGAGCACCTCGGCGGCGCCCGCGGAGTCCAGCGCGCCCGTCGGCTCGTCGGCCAGGAGCAACGTGGGCCGGTTGGCCAACGCACGGGCGATCGCGACGCGCTGGCGCTGCCCGCCCGACAGCCGGGCAGGCAGCTCGCCCGCCCGCTCCAGCATGCCGAGCCGGTCGAGCAGCTCGCGGGCCCGCGCCAGCGCGTCGTGCTGCCGGGCGCCGCCGACGAGCGCGGCCAGCGACACGTTCTCCAGCGCGGTGAGGTGTTCGATCAGGTGGAAGAACTGGAACACCAGCCCGACGTGACGGCGTCGCAGCCGGGCCAGCGCCGCGGCGCCGAGCCCGTCCAGGCGCGCGCCCGCGATCTCGATGCTGCCCTCGTCGGCCGGTTCGAGCCCGGCCAGCACGTGCAGCAGCGTGGACTTCCCGCAGCCGGACGGGCCCATGAGGGCGACGAGCTCACCGGGGGCGACGACGAGGTCGACCCCGCGCAGGGCGCGCACCGGAGCGGTCTGCGCGTCGAACGTCCGCCGCAGACCGCGGGCCACGAGAACCGGGTCCACGCCGCACCCCCTGCCGATGCAATCGCCTCACGAAGAGTAGGCGTTAACGGCTGGTAAGCCCCGTGTTGTGCAGGCGTCCGGGGCTTCCGTAGGGTTCGCCCAGCGGCCCTGCGCCAGGGCCGGGCCACGATTCCACGACCCCCCTCGAGGAGCGGGCAGGCATGAACACCGAACCACCCCCCGACGCGAGCGTCGGCGCCGGTGACGGATCGGATGTGGGGGAAGCCATCCGGTTCGACGTCGTCGACCACGGCCCCGCGGTCCGGGTGCTCCACGTCGTCGGCGAGCTGGACACGTTGACCGCACCCCTCCTGGCCATGCGGCTCGCCGAGCAGCAGTCGGCGGTGCCGAAGCTGGTGGTCGACCTGTCCGAGGTCTCGTTCCTCGGCTCGGCGGGCCTGGCCGCGCTGGTCGAGGCCAAGGACGCCGCCGACCGGCACGGCGGGCAGCTGCTGGTGGTGCCCGGTTCCCGCATCGTGAAGCGCGCGCTGGAGGCCACCGGGCTGCTCTCGCTGTTCACGGTGGCCGAGGACGTGCCCGAGGCACTCGGGCGCGCGCTAGCAGACCCGTGCGGGCCCCAACGGGCACGTCACGGCATGTCTGCGCCCGCGTCGTTCCGGTCGATGCCAGGCTAGGGGCAATGGACGCCACCGACCTGACCGCGCTGTCCGCGGCCCAGATCGTGGCGCGCGTGCACGACGGGCGCACCAGCGCCGTCGCCGTCGCGGGCGCGCACCTCGCGCGGATCGCCGAGCACGACGGGCACCTCGGCGCCTTCCAGGAGCACCACCCGGAGCGGGTGCTCGCCGAGGCGGGCGCGGTCGACCGGCGCGCCGACCGGTTCGCGCTCCCGCTCGCGGGCGTCCCGGTGGCGATCAAAGACTGTGTCGACGTCGCGGGCTATCCGACGCGCCACGGCAGCGCCGCCACGTCCACCGCGCCCGCCCGCCGCGACGACGAGCTGGTCAAACGCCTCCGCGCGGCCGGGGCGGTCGTGCTCGGCAAGACCCGGATGCCCGAGCTCGCGATCTGGGGCTGCACCCACTCCGCGCTGGGCACCACGCGCAACCCGCTCGATCCCACGCTGGATCCCGGCGGCTCCAGCGGGGGCAGCGCTGCGGCCGTGGCGGCAGGCATGGCCGCGCTCGCGCTGGGCACCGACGGCGGCGGCTCGATCCGCATCCCGGCGGCGTACTGCGGGCTGGTCGGCGTCAAGCCGGGCCGGGGCGTCGTCCCGTTGCCGGGCGGGGCGGACGAGCACTGGTGGGGGCTGTCGGCGGCGGGGCCGCTCGCGCGCACCGCCGAGGACGCCGCGCTCATGCTGGGCGTGCTCGCCGGGCAGCCGTTCGCCGTCGACGCGCCGGGCCCGATGCACGTCGCGCTGTCGCTGTCGGCGCCGCTGCCGTTCACGCGGCTGCATCCCGATCACCGCGCCGCCGCGGTGGGCGCCGCCGCCCGCCTGCGCGCCGCGCCGGGCGGGGCCGCCGTGACCCTCGCCGACCCGCCGTACCCGCGCACCCTGGGTCCGATGTGGACGCGGCGCTGGCACGCCGGGGTGGCCCGGGACGCGGCGGCGCTCGAGCTCGACCTCGCCGCCGTCGAGCGCCGCACGGCCGCGGTGGCCCGGCGCGGGCGTCGGGTGCTGCGGTTCACCCCGCCGCGGGCGGCCGCCCTGGCCGCGTGGCGGGACCGGGTGCTCGAGTGGTTCGACGAGGGCGGCTACGACGTGCTGGTCGGGCCCGCCACGGCGCGGCCCCCGGTCGCCGCGGGCGCGCTCGCGGGCCGTGGCTACGCGGCGACGCTCGCGCGCTCGGCGTGGCGGATGCCCTTCACGCAGGCGTGGAACCTCGCCGGGCTGCCCGCCGTGGTCGCCCCGGTGCGCATCGGTGGCCGCCCGGTCGGCGTGCAGCTCGTCGGCCGCCCGGGCGCCGAGTCGTCGCTGCTCTCCGCGGCCGCCCGGCTCGAGCAGCGCGTCGTTCCGATGGCGGGCGCGGCCCCGCGACGGATCTACGTCTGACCGCCTCCCCGCGTGGTGAGCTTCCGGTGGCACTCCGAGCCGCGGCCCCCTACCGTGAGCCGCGATGTCCGAGACAAGCCGCCAGCCCGCCCCGCCTGCGGGCGATGACCAGATCACCCTCGCCGTCCACCGGGACGGCCCGCGGGTGGTGATCGAGGTCGGCGGCGAGGTCGATATGCTGACCTCCCCCCACCTGCGCGCGCTCGTCCTGGAGCACCTCGCGGAGACGGCGGACATCGAGCTCGTGGTGCTCGATCTCGATGCCGTCACGTTCCTCGGCACGAGCGGCCTCGCCGTGCTCATCGAGGTCCGCGAGGCGGCCCACATGGCGGGCGTCGAGCTGCGCCTGGCCTGCACGGCGCGCCGGGTGCTGCGGCCGCTCACGATCGCGGGTCTCGTGTCCCTTTTCGACATTCACGACACGCAGGAGGCCGCCCTCGCTGCGACGTAGTCCACAGTGACCTACATCACAGCGTGTTTGGTCGTTCAACCATACGGGCATTCGGCCTCGCAGTGGGCTGAACCGTGCGGCGAGAGGGCGACCATGAGCGACGTGTCCCGGCTTCCCGGACCCATGGATCACGCGTGGCAGTGGCAGCGCCTCGGCTCGTGCCGTGGGATGGACAGCGCGGTCTTCTTCCACCCCGATGGTGAGCGCAACCCCTCGCGCGCCCGGCGCACCGCGCAGGCCAAGGAGGTCTGCCGCCGCTGCCCGGTGATGGAGCAGTGCCGCGAGTTCGCGCTGCAGACCCGCGAGCCGTTCGGCGTGTGGGGCGGGCTGGCCGAGGCCGAGCGCCGCGTCATCCTCGAGCAGCGCGGCGTGGCGATGGCGAGCTGAGCGGCCCGGTGTCGTCGGGCTCCGTGCTCTCGCCTCCCGTTTCCACCAAGGAGAGCTCCAGGCAGCGGTAGCGCAGCAGCGGCAAGCCGTAGACCCGCGCGATGCGCTGGGCGGCGCGGCACGAGCACGCCGTCCCCGGGTGTCGCGGGCGCGAGGCAGTACACGCCCGGCTCCGGGTCGAAGCCGATCAGTTCGCTGAGCGCGGCGACCAGGTCGTCCTCGGCGGCGGCGCCCAGCGGGGGGCTGAGCGCGAGGCGGTGCACGTCGAGATCGGGGTGGCCCAGCGCCGTCGCGGCGGCCCGCATCTCGTCGGCGGCGTGATCGTCGTCGGCCCAGTCGTCCGCGTCGTCCTCGGAATCGGCGCCGGGCACATCTTCGGCGGCGAGCAGCACGTCCGCCCGCCCGAAGCTCTCCAACAGCCGAGCCAGATCCGACCCCGGCCGGAGCAGTTCGACGGCGTCGCTCGCAATCGCCACGACCCGCCGGTCGGCGTCGCGCACCGGCGCAGACACCATCGCTAAACCCCCCACGGAAGCAGGGGTCGCGAGGCCCACCTCCGGAACCGCGCTCATCGCCGTCCACCCCTCCGACGCCGCACACCGCCGTTGGTGCACGTTCACAAGTGAACCGGTTGTGCGCCACAGAGTCGCGTCACGGAGGTTGCGCTACGGCGAACGGTGCTCAGCAATCCGTGAGCGGCGGACGTCAGCGGCCGTCCGGGCCGTCCAGGCCGACCACCAGCAATGCGACGTCGTCGCGGAGCTCGCCGGGGAGGCAGACCGCCACCACGCGCTCGACCACCTCCTCGGCCGACACGCCGGGCGGCAGCGCGGCCACCGTGCGCTCCAGCAGCTCGGTGCGCTCGTCGGCGTCCTCGCCCGCCACGTCGGTGAACCCGTCGGTGTAGAGCAACAGGAGGCTGCCGGGCGCGCAGCGCACCTGCGCCTCGGTGTGGCCCGCACCTGCGCGACGGCCCAGGTCACGCACCGCCCCGATCATCGGCGAGCGCCGCTCGTCGAGGCGCAGGAGTCGCCCGTCCGGGGCGAGCACGAGCGGGGCGGGATGACCCGCGTTGGCGTAGCGGACCAGCCGGGAGCCGTCCGCGGCAGGCGGCTCGAGGCGGGCGTACACGGCGGTGGCCATGGCCGCCATCTCGAGGCCTTGGACGAGCTGGTCGCAGCGGTCCAGCACCGAGCCGGGACCGCCGCCGTCCCACGCGTAGGAGCGCAGCACACCGCGCAGCTGACCCATCGCGGCGGCCGCCCGCAGGTCGTGCCCGACGACGTCGCCCACGGCGACGCCGACCGCGCCGTCGGGCAGCGGCAGGACGTCGTACCAGTCGCCGCCCACCTGGTTGCCGTCGACGCCGACGAGGTAGCGCGCCGCGAGCTGCAACCCGTCGATCTTGGGAAGGGCGGGCAACAGGCTGTGCTGCAGCGTGATCACCGCGGCGTGCTCGGTCTCGTAGAGCCGGGCGTTGTCGACGGCGAGGCCCGCCCGCCCCGCGAGATCGGCGGCCAGGTGCACGTCACGCGCGGAGTAGCGGCGGCCGTAAGGGTGCTGCGTGTAGAGCGTGAGCGAGCCGAGCACGCGGCCCCGGGCCCGCACCGGCACGACGATCGCCGAGCGCAGCCGCAGGCGCTCGAAGGCCGCGGCGGCCGCGGCGTCGTCGGGGTAGCAGTCGGCGCCCGCGTCGGGCAGCTCGGCCAACAGCCGCGGCTCACCGCTCGCCAGTACCGCACCCGTCTCGCCTGCGGAGCCGACGCGGTAGCGGCGCGCCTCCGACAGGCGGTGCAGCTGCGCCTCGTCGGCCGGGTCCCGCGCGGCCACGGCGATCCGGCGCGCGACGCCCTCGCCGGGCCGGTCGAGCAGGTCCACGGCGCACAGGTCCGCGAGCTGCGGCACGACGAGGCGGGCCAGCCGGGTGCACGCGTCGCCGACGTCGGGCGCCGCCGTCATCTCGGTGGTCGCCTCGGCGAGCAACCGCAGGTGCCCGCGCGCCTCTTCGGCCTCGGCCAGCGCCGCGCGCCGCTCCTGCTCGACGAGCACCCGCTCGGTGACGTCGTTCTGCACCCCGACGAAGTTGACCAGCTCGCCCGCCCCGTCGAACACCGGCGAGATCGACACCTGGTTCCAGAACGCCGTGCCGTCGCGGCGGTAGTTGAGCAGCACCTCGGTGATCGGCACCCGCTCGCGCAGCGCCGTCGTGATGCGCGCGATGGTGGCGCGGTCGGTGGCGCTGCCCTGCAGGAGCCTGCAGTTGCGGCCCACGACGTCGGCCGGGGAGTAGCCGGTGAGCCTGCTGAAGGCCGGGTTGACCCAGATCAGGGGGTCGTCCGCGCGCCGCGGGTCGGTGATCGTGAAGGACATGTCGGTGGCGACGACCGCACGGTCACGCAGCACCTCAAGGCGCCGCCTCTCCCCCTTCTCGGTGCCCGTGAGCTGCAGGAACACCACCAGGGCGCGCTCGTCGAGGCCCACCGCCGTGGACAGCCCGAACCCGGTGACCCAGAGCAGGCTGCCCTCGCTGGCCTCCCGCTGGTCGGGTGTGGCGGACGAGCCGCGGCGCGCCGCGTCGTGCACCGCCACCGGCTCGCCCGCCACCGGCACGCCCGCGACGACCTGCGACAGCGGCGAATCGGTCTCGCTCATCCGCCGTCCGCCAAGGTCGGTGAGGCCCGCCGCGTCGCTCCATGCGTCGATGTCGACGGGCAGGTGCACGCGCGCGCCGGTGAGCTCGATCGCGGCGGGGTTGGCGTAGACGACCTGACGGTTTCGCGGGTCGATCATGAGAACGGCGGCGGGCGCCGTGTGCAGAACGGCCGGAAGCCGTTGCGCGTCAACGTCCGCGCCGCCGTGCGCACCGGACCCATCAGTCTTTGCCCCGAGCATCCGCCTCAGCCTAATGCCCGGCTCCGCACCCGGCAGGTCACGCCGGAGGAGGCGCCGAGGGGCCGTACCACCGCCCGGGCGCGCGCCCACCCCGGGCGTGTGGATAGGGTCGCCCCGGTTGAGAAAACAGCCGCCCGCTCCGGGAGCGGCGACGACCGCGCCGGCGCCCGTCCCCTCAGCTGACAGTCGGAGGTGAGCGTCGTTGCTCGACCCCGCCATGCCTCGACCCGCCCCTGGTGCCGGTGAGCTCGGCGTGACCTTCGCGCGACCCGACGCACGCCACGCACTGCTCGTCGTCGAGGGCGAGATCGACACGCTGACCGCGGGGGCGCTGGAGCGCGCCCTCGACCAGCTCCTGGCCGACCCGGCCGAGGTGCTGGTGATCGACATGGTCGCCGTGACCTTCCTCGCCTCCAGCGGGCTCGCCGTGCTCATCCGGGCCGCCCACCAGGCGGGCGAACGGCGGCTGCGGCTGGTGTCGGCGACCCGCGCGGTGCGCAGGCCGATGGAGATCACCGGTTCGGACCAGCTCTTCGACCTGTACCCGGACCGAGCCGCCGCGCTCTCCCCTCCGAATTGATCCCCCGATGCGGGGCGTAGGAAGATGACCGTGCGAGGTCACAGGCAGCGAGAGGAGACCGGCAGCGTGTCCGATTGGGACTCCCATCTGCCCGCCGACACGCCAGGCGAGCCCTCCGTCGTGGAGGTCCGGACGTCGGCGACCGCCGCGCTGATCCCGACGATCCGGGCCGTCGCCTCGGATCTCGCCGCCCGCGCCGACTTCGACCTCGACGCGATCTCCGACCTGCGGATGGCCGTCGACGAGGCGTGCGCAACGCTCGTCGACGTCGCCGCGCCCGCGACCATGCTGCAGTGCACCTTCCGGGTGCACCCCGAGCACATCGAGGTGCACGCGCAGGTGCGCGCGGGCACGGCGGACGCGGCGGTATCCACGGACACGTTCGGCTGGCGGGTGCTGCAGACCCTCGCCGACCACGTCGAGGCCGTCCGTCACGACAGCGCCGACGGCGCTGATCCGGCGGGGCCGACGGTCGGCATCCGGTTGGACAAGCACGCAGGCGCACCGCCCCGGTGACCGCGGCCGACCCCGAGTACGGCCACCTCGTCCCGCTGCTGACCGAGTACGCCTCGCTCGCCCCCGACGACCCTCGACGGGAGGCGATGCGCGACGAGCTGGTCACGGGATACCTGCCGGTGGCCCAGCACATCGCGCGCCGCTTCGCGGGCCGCGGCGAACCGTTGGACGATCTCGTGCAGGTGGCGACCGTCGGGCTGATCAACGCCGTCGACCGCTTCTCCCCCGAGCGCGGCGCCGACTTCTTCTCCTTCGCCGTGCCCACCATCAGCGGCGAGATCCGCCGCCACTTCCGCGACCTCGGCTGGTCGATGCGGGTGCCGCGGCGCCTGAAGGACCTGCACGTGGCGATCAACGGCGCGGTGTCGAGCCTGTCGCAGGGCCTCGGCCGCGCCCCGAAGCCGACCGAGATCGCCGAGCACCTGGGTGTGCCGATCTCGGAGGTGCTCGAGGGCCTGGAAGCCTCGGAGGCGTACCGCAGCTCGTCGCTGGACGAGATGCTCTCCTCGGAGCAGGGCAGCGCCACGGTGGGCGAGCTGGTGGGCGCGGCCGACGCCGAGCTGGACCGGGTGGACAGCCGACAGGCGCTGCGCCCGATCCTCGCCGAGCTGGACGAGCGGGAGCGCACGATCGTGCTGCTGCGCTTCTTCGGGAACATGACCCAGACCCAGATCGCGGAGAAGGTCGGGATCTCCCAGATGCACGTGTCGCGGCTGCTGGCCCAGACCCTCGATCGGCTCCGGAGCCGGATGGACCCCGACACCCGCGTGGGCTGAGCGGTCGACGAGGATTTTCGCCATGAGCCAGCCGGAGCACGTTCTCGTCGTCGGGGCGGGGCTCGGCGGGCTCCGCACGGTGGAGCAGCTGCGCACCGCGGGCTTCCAGGGCCGGATCAGCCTCGTCGGCGACGAGCTCCACGCCCCGTACGACCGGCCGCCGCTGTCCAAGCAGGTGCTGACGGGCGCATGGGCGCCCGAACGCGCCACGCTGCGCTCCGTGGAGGGCCTCGACGAGCTGGGCGTGCGCACCCACCTCGGCCTGCGGGCGGTGGCGCTGCGGCCGGGCGAGGTCGAGCTCGCGGACGGGGCGTCGCTGCACGCGGACGCGATCGTCGTCGCCACCGGGCTGGCCGCGCGCACCCTGCCCGGCCAGCCCGCGGGCGTGCACACCCTGCGCACGCTCGACGACGCGCTGGCCTGCGCTCGGCGCTGGAGCGGGCGAGCTCGCTGCTGGTCGTCGGGGGCGGCTTCATCGGCGCCGAGGTGGCGAGCTCGGCGCGCACGCGCGGCCTGGACGTCACCGTGCTCGAGGCGCTGCGGGTGCCCTCGGCCCGCGCGCTCGGCGAGGAGCTGGGCGCGCTCACCGGGCGGCTGATGACCGAGGCCGGGGTCGACCTGCGCACGGGCGTCCGGATCGACGGGTTCGTCGACGCGGCGCGGGCGCATCGGGGTGGCGCTGGCCGACGGGACGCAGGTGGAGGCCGACGTCGCGGTGGTCGGGATCGGCGGCGTGCCCCGGCTCGGGTGGATGAGCGGCGGGTCCGACCTGCGACGACCTCGCCGGTGGGCTTGCCTGCGGACCGACCGGGCGGGTCGAGGGCTGTCCGGTGTGTGGGCGGTGGGCGACGTCGCGGCGTGGACGGACCCCACCCACGGCGACCGGCACCGCCACGAGCACTGGACCAGCGCGGGCGACCAGGCCGCCACGGTCGCGCGCGACATCCTCGGCGAGCCGCCCCCGCCGCCGCCGGTGCCGTACTTCTGGTCCGACCAGTTCGGGCTGAAGATCCAGCTTTTCGGCAGGCCCGAGCACGCCGACACCCTGCTGCCGCTGCACGGCGACGGGCTCGCGGGCGGCGCCGATCAAGGGCACGGTGGTCGGCATGCTCGCCGACGGCCGGCTGGTGGCGGTGGCGGGCTTCGGCGCGGCGCGCTTCGTCGCGCGCTACCGCGCCCTGTTGCAGGAGGGCGCGGACGGCGCCGCGGCTCGGGAGCTGGCAGGGACGTCGGCGTCCGCTGAGCCCACGCTGCAGGCGAGACGCGCGCCTCGCCCGCCCTCAGCGGAAGAGCTTGCGCAGCACCGCGAGGGCGACGAGCGCGCCGACGGCCATGAGGCCGTACTTGATCTTCGGGTCGGCGAGCCGCTGCTGCAGGCTCGCCCGGCCCTGATCGACGAACCGCTTGGGGTTGGCGCGCTCGCTGAGCACGTCGAGGCTCTCGGCGAGGGCGTCCCTCGCCTTCTCGATCTCGCTGCTGGATGGTGTCCGGGTCGCGCGCCACGACGCCTCCTGACGTGCCGGTGGGTAGGGCAGCCCACACCGTAGATCACACGTCGCGGACCCGGCCGGGCGACGTGCCAGGATCGAGGCATGACCACCCGTCTCGCCCCCGGCGACGCCGCCCCCGATTTCACGCTCCCCGACGCCGACGGGAAGCCCGTGTCGCTCGCCGACTACCGCGGCCGCCGCGTCGTCGTCTACTTCTACCCGGCCGCGGGCACCCCCGGCTGCACCAAGCAGGCCTGCGACTTCCGCGACAGCCTCGCGCGAGCTGAACGGGGCGGGCCTCGAGGTGCTCGGCATCTCCCCCGACAAGCCCGCGAAGCTCGCGAAGTTCCGCGACAAGGAGGGCCTGACCTTCCCGCTGCTTTCCGACGCCGACAAGGACGTGCTCAACGCCTGGGGCGCGTTCGGCGAGAAGCAGATGTACGGCAAGACGGTGACCGGCGTGATCCGCTCCACGTTCGTGATCGACCCGGACGGGAAGATCGAGGTGGCGCAGTACAACGTGCGCGCCACCGGGCACGTGGCCAAGCTGCGCAAGGACCTGGCCGTCTGAGCGCCGTCGGCGTCCGTATCCTGACCGGGTTGCCGGCGTAGTCCAACTGGCAGGAGACACGATCTTTAGGTGGTCGACAGTGCGGGTTCGAATCCCGCCGCCGGTACGACCCCGCGCGCGAACCCGACGCCGCCGTCTGCGGGCGGGCGTCGGGTCGCCGCGTGCGACGACCTGCAGCTCGGCCCGGCCGCCCGCCACCGGTTCGGCGCCGGTGACGGCCACGTCCCCCGAGCTGTCGGTGCGGCGCACGAGCGCGCCCGAGCGTTCTAGCGCCGCGAGCAGGGGCAGGTTCGGCTGCCCGTAGGTGTTGCCCGCCCCCACGCTGACCAGCACGACGCGCGGCGCGACCGCCGACAGGAAGGCGGGCGAGCTGTAGCGGCTGCCGTGATGGGGCATCTTGAGGATGTCCGCCCGCACGGACTTGTCCGGCTGCCGAGCAGGTCGGCCTGCTCGGCCACCTCGGCGTCGCCCGCCAGCAGGATCGTGCCCGCCGGGCGTGGTGGCGCGGACGACGAGCGAGCCGTCGTTCACCGCGGTGCCGTCGTCCGGGTCGACGTCGGCGGCCGGGTGCGGTGGGCCCAGCACGTCGAGGGTGAGGCCGGGCCAGGCGAGCCGCCGTCCGGCGGCCAGCGCGACCAGCGGCACGCCTGGCTGCGGCGGCGTCGCGGGCCACGTCGCGCAGCGCCCAGGCGGGCTCGTGGACCGGCCCGACGGCGATCCCACCGACCGGCCGACCGCGCAGCGCCCCGGCGAGGCCGCCGACGTGGTCGGCATGCAGGTGGCTGAGCAGCACGAGGGCGATCCCGCGCACGCCGAGCCGGGCGAGGCAGGCGTCGACGGGCCCGTCCGCCGGGCCGGTGTCGACCAGCACCACCCAGCCCGGCCGCGCCGTGGCCAGGACGACGGCGTCGCCCTGCCCGACGTCGCACGCCACGATCACCCAGCCGGCAGGCGGCCAGCCCGGCGGGACGAGCCGGGTCGGGACGAGCACGACCGTGACGCCCGCGAGCGCGGCGAGCAGCACGGCGCGGCGACGCCGTGATCGGGCCGACCACCGGCGACGCCACCGAGCACGCCGACCATGAGCAGCGCACCGCGGTCCCTGCGGGCCAGTGCAGCGCGGCGCCGGGCACGGCGGCGGCGTGATCGGCCACCGCGATCAGCCACGCGACGGGCCATCCGGCCAGCCAGGCGCACCCGCTCGCCACCGGGGGCGCGACCGGGGCGACGAGCGCGGCGAGCACGCCCAGCACCGTGGCGGGCGCGACGGCCGGGGCGGCGAGCAGGTTGGCGCGCGACCGCCACCGGGCTGACCAGCCCGCCCAGCCCGGCGACGAGCGGCGCCGTGACGAGGAAGGCCGCTGCGGCCACGGCGAACGCCTCGGCGGCCAGGCGCGGCACGCCGCCGCGCGGTCGAGCGCCGCGCGTCCACCGGGGCGCCAGCAGCACCAGCGCGGCCGTCGCCGACACCGACAGCGCGAACCCGGCGTCGACGGCGAGCGCGGGATCGGCGAACAGCAGCACGAGCACCGCGGCGGCGAGCGCGGGCAGCGCGGACCGCGCGCGCCCCACGCCGAGCGCCACCAACGTGACCGCACCCATCACCGCCGCCCGGACCACGCTCGGCGACGGTCGGGCGAGGATCACGAAGCCCACCAGGACCGCGCCCGCCACGGCGGCCGACAGCCGCGGGTCGGCCCGTAGCCGCCGCAGGCCTGCGAGCACGGCGCCGGTCAAGATCGCCAAGTTGGCGCCCGACACCGCGAGCAAGTGGGTGAGGCCCGCCGCACGGAAATCGTCGTCCACCTCGGGGGTGAGCGCGCTCGTGTCGCCGATGGCCAGGCCGGGCAGGAGCCCGGCGTCGGCGGGCGGGAGCGTGCCTGCGGCGTCCCGCAGGCCCGACCGCAGCCCGCCCGCGGCCGACTGCCACCACGGCGGGGGCGCCACCTCGGCGAGGCCCTCCGCGCACCCGCAGCACCGCGACCGTGAGATCGGCCCGCTCGGGCGGCGCCAGCAGGCCTTCGGCCGTGACGGTCTGCCCGGGCAGCAGACCCGAGCCAGCCCTCCGCGGGCGCGAGCAGCAGCACCCGGCCACCGCCCGCCCAGCGGCCTGCGCCCGCCGTCGTCTCCACCAGCTCGGCGGCCACGACCACGCGCGCCGCGGCCTGCCCGCCGGAAGGCCCCGACGTGCGCAGCGCCCGGGGATCGTCGCGCAGGACGACCCGCACGGTCGCGGCAGCGCCGCGATGGGCCTGCTCGTGCAGCGGATGGGTGGTGACCAGCAGCGTGTGGGCCGCGATCACGATCCCGGCCGCGGCCGCCGTGCCCGCGGCGGCCAGCAGCGCGGGCGAGCGGCGACCGTGGTGCGCGATGACGGCGACGACGCCTGCCCCCAGCGCGACTGCGCCGCCCGCCATCGGCCCGAAGCCCAGCCCGAGCAGCATCACCGCCCACGCCGCGGCCGCGGCAGGCACGAGCCGCAGGTCCGGCGACGGGTGCTCGGGGGGATCGAGCCGATCGGCGGGCGGGGTGCGCATCAGACCGTCGACCAAGTCGCGGAGCTGCTGGAACCGGCGCTCGCCGATCCCGTCGATCTCCCGCAGCTGGTCCACCCGGACGAAGCGCCCGTTGTGCGTGCGCCAGTCCACGATGTGCTGCGCGGTCACCGGACCGACGCCGGGGAGCGTGTCGAGCTGCGCGACCGTCGCGGTGTTGAGGTCGACCTTCGCCGCCGAACCGGCCGAGCCCGAGCCCACCGGCCCGCCCGACCCGGGTGAACCCGCGGCGCCGCCCGCGCCTGCCCCTCCGGAGGGCGGCTGCCCCGCCGCGTCGGGCGCCGGTGGGACCCCGACCGCGATCTGCTCGCCATCGACCACCCGGCGCGCGAGGTTCAGCCCGGACAGGTCGACGCCCGGCTGCGCCCCGCCTGCGGCGGCCAATACATCGGCGACCCGCGCCCCGTCCGACACCCGCACCACACCCGGATGCGCGACCCGGCCGGACACGCTGACGACCAGCAAGTCCGCAGGCGCGCCCGCACCACCGCCGCCCGCCGCCGAGCCCGCCGCGCCGTTGCCGCCCGCAGGCGCCGCCCCGCTCCCCGCCGAACCCGCCGCTCCGCTCGCCGCCGAACCCGCCGCTCCGCCCGCCGATCCACCACCTGCCGCGCCCGCCGCCCCGGCCCCGGCTCCCTCGCCACTCGCGCCCACCGCCGCGGCGCCGCCGGCGGGCCCGACCCCGGACGCGGCGCCCCCTGGTGGCGACGCGCCGTCCACGACGACGCCGGGCAGCCCGCGGACCGGCTCGGCCTGCGGCCGCGCCGTCCACACCCCGACCGCGGCGACGACCGCGGCCACGAGCGCCACCAGCACCAGCGCAATGGCTCCCGGACGCCCGGGATCAAGACGAACCCCACGCCAGGACGCCCGGCCGAACAACCGCCGCCACGCGCCTGCTCGTCGCACGGGCAACGGGACGGTCGGCGGCCCGACCCCGCCCGGATCCGACGCGGTGGGCCTGCCACTGTCCACAACGTCGGCGCCCGCGGTACCGAGCGGGAGGGGTGGCGGGGCAGCACGCGGGGTGAGCACCGACGTGAGCCGATCGGCCTGAGCGGGAGCGGTTCGGGGCACGTTCCCGACGCTAGGTCGGCGGCGGCGCTCCGCGGCCGGGCTTCGGCAATCTGTGGACAACCTCCGGCGATGTGGACAACTCGCCTCTCCGCGGCACGACCACGACCCCGAGCAGCCCGGTGCCCACGTGCGCGCCGATCACCGCGCCGACCTCCGACACCAGCAGCCGCGCCACGTCCAGCCGCTCGCGCAGCCGCGCGGCCACCTCTTCGGCCCGCGCGGCGGCGGCGAGGTGCTGCACGGCGACGTCGACCGGCCCGTCCCCCGCGGCGTGGGCGGCGAGCTCGACGAGCCGCTGCGCGGCCCGCGCCGTGGTCCGCACCTTCTCCAGCGGCAGGATGCGACCCTGCGCGACGTGCAGCAACGGCTTCACCGCAAGGGCCGTCCCCACCCACGCGGCGGCCGCGCCGATGCGCCCGCCCCGGCGCAGCCGGTCCAGCGACTCGAGCGAGAAGAACATGCGGCAGCGCCCCGCGACCTCCGACGCCGCGGCCGCGACCTCGTCCATGCCGCCACCGTCGTCGGCCACGTCGGCCGCGGCGAGCACCGCGTAGCCGAGGCCCATGCACGCGGCCCGCGAGTCGACCACCCGCACCCGGTCGGTCCCGACCTCGTCGGCCGCCAGCCGGGCCGCCTCCCACGTGCCCGACAGCTCGCGCGACAGGTGCACGGAGACGACCGCCGATGCGCCCGCGTCCAGCGCGGCGCGGTAGCAGGCCGCGAACGCGGCGGGGGCGGGTCGCGACGTCTGCACGTCGAGGCGCCGGTCGGCCAGCGCGGCGCACAGCTGCGCGGTGTCGATGTCGACGCCTTCGTGCCCCACGCGCGCACCCAGCCGCACCGACAGCGGCACCACCCGGATGCCCCGCTGCGCCGCGATGGCGTCAGGAAGCGACGACGTGGAGTCGGTCATGACGGCGACGGGCACGCGTCAGCCTATCCGCTCGGCGAGGGGCGTGCGGAGCAGCGCGGCACAGGCCCGGCCGACGTCGGCGTGCGCCGACCAGCCCCAGTGCATCCCGTCCGGGTTGCCGTGCCCGCTCAGCACGTGCTCGGCGACCAGCGCCTTGAGGTCCAGCAGGGCGACGCCGTGCGCGGCGGCCCACGCTCGCGTCGCCCGCTCGGCCGCGGGCCGTCCGACGTGCACGCGGGCGTACTCGGCGGCCCGGTGCACCGGCGGCAGGACCGCGACCACCGGGATCTCCGGCCGGATCGCGAGGACGGCCACCCGACACTGCTCCAGATGCCGAACGGTCAGGCGCGGCGGCAGCGCGACCGGGCCACCACCGGGAAGCGTCCGGGCGAAACGCGCACGCCAGCGCGGGCTGCATCCGTCGGTAGGCCGCCCGCGCCACCCGACGCAACCCGTCCGGCCGCACGACCGGGAGCAGCTCGCGCAGCGCTGTCGGCAGCGGGGACGGCAGCGTGTCCATGCCGCCCACGCCGAGCACCAGGGCGTCGACGCGCGGCAGCGCCGCCCAGACCCGGGGGTCGCGGATCAGCGCCTGCCAGGCGTGGCGCGCCGTCCAGCCGATTCCGGCGACCAGCTCCGCTCGCCCGCCGAGGGCCGCGGCCGCGACGTTGGGCCACAGCCGCGGATCGTCCGCGGGCTCGGCGCGCTCGGGCCCGTGGAAGGCGAGCGAGTCCGCGAGGACCAGCAGCGTGGGGCCCGACACCGTGCGGGTCAGAGAATCGGCGGCGGAGCCGCGGCGGGGCTCACGTTGTAGCCCGAGAGCCGCCAGCGGGGATGGTCCGCCCGGCGGGCGAGCGCGGCCCAATGGCAGTTCGCCATGCCGCCGATCGAGGGCCACGTGGAGGTCGGCAGGCCGAGCAGGCCGCACACCAGTCCGGCGATCATGCCGCCGTGCGCCACGACCACCACGATGCCTTGGGGGTTGTCCGCGTACTCCTCGTCGAGCTCGTCGATCACGGGGCGGGAGCGGCGCACGACCTCGATGCGCGACTCGCCACCCGGAGGGGCCCATCCGGGGTCGGAGCGCCACTCCCCGATGGCGCCCGGCCAGTCCTCCTCGATGTCGACGACCGTGCGCCCCTGCCATTCCCCGAGATGGGTCTCGCGCAGCCGGGGGTCGACCTTGACGTCGAGGCCTGCCGCTGCGCCGATCACGGCGGCCGTGTCGATGGCGCGCCGCAGGTCCGAGCTGATCAGCCGGTCCGGGCCGAGCGCGGCGATGCCCGGGGCGACGGCGGCGGCCTGGGCCAGGCCGTGCGTGGTGAGCTCGGCGTCCAGGTGGCCCTGCATCCGGCCCTGGACGTTGAAGTCGGTTTGGCCGTGGCGGAGCAGCACCAACCTGCGCAGGGTCACCCGCCTTCTCCCGCCCGTTCGACCTGCGCCTCGGGGAACGTGATGCGCGGGCAGTCCTTCCACAGCCGGTCGAGCCCGTAGAACCCGCGCTCCTCGCTGTGCTGGACGTGCACCACGACGTCGACGAAGTCCAGCAGCACCCACCGACCCTCGCGGGCGCCTTCGCGCCGGGTCGGCTTGGCCCCGGCCAGGCGCATCTTCTCCTCGACTTCCTCGACGATCGCCTGCACCTGCCGCTCGTTGGGCGCCGAGGCGATCACGAAGCAGTCGGTGATCACCAACTGCTCGGACACGTCGAGCACGACGATGTCCTGCGCCTTCTTGTCGGCCGCCGCGGCCACGGCCACCCGGGCCATCGCCAGCGCCTCGTCGGTCGCCGTCACGCTCGATCCCTCCCGCGCGGCCCGACCGGGCCGACGCGGCGACCAGTGTCCCAGCCGCAGTAGCCCATCGGAGCGCCGGGTGACCGCTCGCGACGGGTCGGCGCGCTGCTCAGACGGTCTCGGCCCCGCGGATCGGGCCGCGCGCCGTCGCCGAGGTCACCGGGCGGGTCATCGGTCCTGGTCAGCGCCGTCCGGTCGGTAGAGGTGCCGTTTGCTGATGTACTGCACCACGCCGTCGGGCACGAGGTACCAGACCGGCCGCTGGCGGGCGACGCGGTCGCGGCAGTCGGTGGACGAGATCGCCATCGCGGGCACCTCGACGAGCGTGACGACGCCCTCGGGCAGGTGCCCGTCGGCCAGGTCGTAGCCCGGACGCGTGACGCCCACGAAGTGCGCCAGCTCGAACAGCTCGTCCACCTTGTGCCACGACAGGATCTGGGCGAGCGCGTCGGCCCCGGTGATGAAGTACAGCTGCGAGCCGGGGAACCGGGCGTGCAGGTCGGTGAGCGTGTCGGCGGTGTAGGTGGGGCCCGCGCGGTCGATGTCGACCCGGCTCACCGAGAACCGCGGGTTGGACGCCGTGGCCACCACCGTCATGAGGTAGCGGTCCTCGGCCGGGCTCACGATCTTGGCCGACTTCTGCCACGGCTGCCCGGTGGGCACGAAGATCACTTCGTCGAGCGCGAACCGGTAGGCGACCTCGCTGGCCGCGACGAGGTGCCCGTGATGCACGGGGTCGAACGTGCCGCCCATCACGCCGATCCTGCGCATCCGCGGAGCCTAATGGGCCGTGCGCACCGCCGTCAGACCTCGTAGGCGTGGCGGAACTGCACGCTGATGCGCGGCCCGACGGCGCGGGTCTTGGGCACGCTGTGCTGCCACGTGCGCTGGCACGAGCCGCCCATGACGAGCAGGTCGCCGGGCCCGGGGGTGAAGCCGACCGACGGTCCGCCACCGGCGGGCCGCAGCCGGAACGGTCGCACCGCGCCCAACGACACCAGCGCGACCACCGCCGACGGCAGCTCGCGGGCCACCCGGTCGCCGTGCCAGGCCACGCTGTCGGCGCCGTCGCGGTAGAGGTTCGCCCCGACCTGGGTGAACTCGACGCCGTAGCGAGCCGACAGCTCCCGTGCCATCGCGGCCAGGTCGGGCGGCGCCTCGGCGAGCGGCCACCGGTGGGTGAGCCGCGGCTCGGACACCACCCGGTCGTACATCCGCACCCGCCGCGGGCCTGCCCACGGCGTCTCGGCCAGCAGCCGGGCGAACAGCCCGTCGGCGCCCGCGCACCAGCCCGGAACGATGTCCACCCACGCGCCGTGCCCGAGCTCATGCCGCCGGGCCGCAGACGATCTCCAGCCCGTCGAGCAACGAGGGCTGCCACACCAGATCGGCGACCATGCACCCACGATACGCTAAATCGAACAGATGGTCGACGTGGTTACACCCGCGGCCGCGAGCCCGGCTCCTGGGTGGGCGGCAGCTGGTTCGGGCCGGGCAGCCGCGGTGGCGGCAGATGCGCGGCGGGCAGCGTGGCCCACGCGTTGACCGACGGCGGGATCGACGGCGGATCGGGCCGCACGGTGCGCGGTGCGGGCAACGGGCCGTCGCCGAACCGGAACACCGAGGTCAGGTCGCCGAACGTGCGCCGCCGCCAGGCCGAGATGTTCGGCTCCACCACCCCGGTCACCCGCTCGACGAACCGCAGCGCCGACGTGTGGTCGAAGGGCTCGGAGCACACCCATCCGCCCGCCGTCCAGGGCGAGATGACGATCGCGGGCACCCGGAACCCCGCCCCCACCGGCAGCCCGTTGCCGGGGGTGCCGCCCGGCGAGGTCCAGCTCACGAACTCCCCCGGGGTGCCTGGCGGCGGGGTGGGCGGCGCGACGTGGTCGAACAGGCCGTCGTTCTCGTCGTAGGCGAGGATCACCGCGGTCTTCGCCCACACGTCGGGGTTCGCCGCGATCGCGTCGATCTTGCTCGCGACGAAGTCGGCCCCGTCGGCGGGCCGGTACGAGGGGTGCTCGGAGGTCGCGCTCGTGCAGATGACCCAGGACACGGTCGGGAGACGGTCGGCCCGCGGCGTCGCTTTCGAAGGCGAACTCGGACCGCGCCGTGCGGCCGTCGACGGCCAGCGCCGACCCGCGGCGCGCCCGCCGGAACGCGGCGAACTGCTCCAGCACGTTGCAGCCGAACGTGTCGTCCTGGTGGTAGACCCGCCAGCTCACGCCCGCCCGGGTGAGGCGCTCCGCGTAGGTGGTCCAGCGGAAGCCGCCGCGCGGCGCGACGTTGTCGAGGCACGGACCGCCGCCGCGCCCCTCGGGGTCGATCGTGCCCGTCATCCACATCATGCGGTTGGGCCAGGTCGGGCCGAGCACCGAGGCGTGCCAGGCGTCGCACACCGTGAACGCCTCGGCCAGCGCGAACTGCAACGGCAGGTCGGCGCGGGTGTGGTAGCCCATCACGAAGGGCGCGTTCGCGCCGTCCGCGCCGCGGTGGGCGGCCAGCCAGCCGTCCATCCGGCCGCCGTTCCACGCGTCGTGCTGCACCTGCCAGGCGTGCGAGGTCGACGGGATGGTTGCGGCACTCGTCGTGTGGGTGTCGAGGTGGAACGGGAGGACGTACCCGGCCCCGTGCAGCGGGTCCGGCTGGCGGAAGACGCTGCCGCCCTCGGGCAGCCAGAGCGCGCCCGCGTCGCCGAAGCCGCGCACGCCCGCGAGCGTGCCGAAGTAGTGGTCGAACGAGCGGTTCTCCTGCATGAGCAGCACGACGTGGCGGATGTCGCGCAGCGACGCGCGCCGCGTCGGCGGCGGCGCCGCGATCTCGCGCCGCACGTTCGGCGGCAGGACGGCGGCGGCCGTCGCGACCGCGGCGGACGACGCGGCGGCCGCCAGCAGCCGCCGCCGGGTCAGCCCCGCCACGGCCCACTCGCGAACGCCGCGACGATCAGGTCGATCTCCGGGTCCATGCCTGCCAGCTCACCGTGGCGGGCGACGGCGTGCCGGTAGGACAGCGCCGAGCTCAGCAGCCGGGCGGCCCCCTCGACGGCCGAGGGCGGCGCCTCGACGCTCGCAGCGATCACCGTGGCGATGGCGGCGACGATCCGCTCGTAACGGGACCGCAGCGCGTCGAGGACGGCCGGGTGCGTGTCGGCCTCGCGCCACAGCAGGTGCGAGAGCACGGCCGACGAGGCGAGCTCGGCGTCGAGCGCGGTGACGGCGCGGCGCAGGTTGGCCGCGAGGTCACCCGGGACGGCGATCACGCCCCCGCAGTCCGGCGGCAGGCGTTCGACCAGGGCTTCGAGCAGGTCGGCCTTGCGCGTGAAGTAGTAGTGGACGAGCCCCTTGGGCACCCCCGCGTGCTCGGCGATCCGCGACGTCGGCGTCGCCGCGAAGCCGTGCTCCGCGAACAGCGCCTCCGCGGCGCAAAGGATGCGCTCGCGCGCGGGCTCGTCGTCCATCGGGGATGAGTGTCGGACATGCGGAACGGCCGGGGCCAGGGGGGCCTCGGCCGTTCCGCGATCGGTCAGTGCTGCGCGGCGAGCCGGTGTTCGGCGTTCGCCGCGGGCAGGGCCGTGGCGCCCACGATCACCGCGAGGACACCGCCGACCCAGGAGGTCCACGACGCCCCGGCCAGAGCGCTGTAGGCCAGCACCCACGGCGCGATGAACAGCAGCACACCCAGCACGATGTGCCCGTACTCGCTCGCCGCCGAGCCCGGCACCGCGAGCGACCACAACCCGGTCAACGCGAGCACGACGCCGAGCACCACCAGGGACCACACGGCCGCGGCCGTGGTGGTCACGACGATCGGTGAGAGCGCGACCAGCACGCCGATCACCAGCGCCGCCCAGTCCTGCCAGCGCCGCCACGTCCCGACCTGTCCGGTAGCCATTTGCCACCACTTCCCTTCATCCGACAGGTACGGTCTACGCCTTGACTGGCCAGCCGGTCAAGAAGCGGATCAAGTCTCGTACATCACGTCCCGATGCAGGTCAGACGGGCAGCAGCGCCTCCACGACGGCCGCGAGCTGCGCGGCCGTCCGGCACTCGTGCATGGGGAGGACGTCGGCGTAGCGCAGGGCCGCGGAGTCGCCGCTGCCCCACTGGCGTCGGGGCTCGGGGTTGAGCCAGTGCGCGTGCCTCGCGACGCCGACGAGCCGCCGCAGCACCGCCAGGTTGGGGTCGCGGTAGTTCGTGCGGCCGTCGCCCAGGACCAGCAGCGAGGTCTTGGACGTGATCGCGCCGGCCCAGTGCTCGGCGAACCCGCCGAGGCTGCCGCCGTAATCGCTGTGCCCGTCGAACGCGACGAGATCGGCCTCCCGCAGCACCCGCTGCATGACGCCCGACAGCTCCGCCCCCGGCGCGAACAGGTGCGTGACCTCGTCGGCACGCTCGACGAACGCGAACACCCGCACCTTGGAGAACTGCTCCCGCAGCGCCTGCACCAAGAGCAGCGTGAAGTGGCTGAACCCGGCGACCGAGCCCGACACGTCGCAGAGGATCACCAGCTCCGGGCGGCCCGGTCGTCGCGTGCGGTAGGCCGGGCGCATCGGCACGCCGCCGGTGGACATCGAGCGGCGCAGGGTGCGGCGCATGTCGATCTCCCCGTGCTTGGCGTGCTTGCGACGCACCGCGAGCCGCGCCGCGAGACGTCGGGCGAGCGGCTGCACGGTGCGGCGGAGCTGGGCGAGCTGCTCGGCGTGCGCGGACAGGAACTCCACCTGTTCGATCTGCTTCGGCACCGCCGAGCGCGCCACCTGGTCGCGTCCGCGCAGCTCCGCGGTCCGCCGCCGCACCTCGTCGGTGATCATCTTGCGGAAGGCGGCGATGCGGTCGCGGATCTCGCGGCGCAGCACCTCGTCGGCGAAGCTGCCCTCCTCGACGTCGGGGCCGCGCAGATCGGCCAGGATCCGGGCCAGCAGCGTCTCCGGGGCGAGCATGCGCAGCGACTGGTAGGCCGACCAGGTGGGCTGCCCGGCGAGGCCGCGGATGCCGCTGCCCACCCCGCCCGCCCGGCCCAGCGCGTCGACGATGGCGCGGGCGAGCTCGGCCAGCGCCTCGGTGTCGCCGTCGCGGAGCAGCTCGGCGAGAACGTCGCGGAGGGCGTCGATGTCGACCGGGCCGTCGTCGGCGTCGTCGATGCGGGGCACGTCGACCTCGCCGCTGCCCGCCCCCAGCGCAGCGGGCCAGTACAGCTCGAAGAGCGTGTCGAACGCCTGGCGCTGGCCCGAGCGGCGCAGCAGCGCGGCAGCCAGGCCCTCGCGCAGGTGCTCGCGGTGGAGGAGATCGAGCGCGCCGAGCACGCGGGCGGCGTCGATGGTCTCGCCCGGCCCCACCGCCACACCGTGCCGCCGCAGGGCGCCCACGAACGCGACGAGGTGCCCCGGGAGGCCGTGCTCGACGACGGTCACCCCGTCGAGGTTAGTTCAGCCGCAGCTCCGCGGCCGCTTTCACGGCGTCGGACTGGTGTTTGAGTACGACGCCCAGCGTGGCGCGCACGGCGTCGTCGTCGAGGGTGTCGAGGCCGAGCGCGAGCAAGGTGCGACCCCAGTCGATCGTCTCGGCGACGGAGGGGGCCTTGCGCAGCTCCAGCCCGCGCAGCACCCGCACCGTGCGCACCAGCGCGTCGACGAGCTGCTCGGCCAGCTCCGGCACCCGCGAGAGCACGATGCGCCGCTCCAGGTCGGCGTCGGGGAAGTCGAGGTGCAGGAACAGGCAGCGGCGCTTGAGCGCCTCCGAAAGCTCGCGCGTCGAGTTGGACGTGAGCAGCGCGAACGGCCTGCGCACCGCCGTGACCGTGCCCATCTCCGGCACGGTCACCTGGAAGTCCGACAGCACCTCCAGCAGCAGGCCCTCGACCTCGACGTCCGCCTTGTCGATCTCGTCGACGAGCAGCACCGTCGGCTCGGTGCGCCGGATCGCGGTCAGCAGGGGGCGCGGAAGCAGGAACTCCTCGCTGAACACGTCGTCGCGGGTCGCGTCCCACGTCTCGCGGCCCTGGCCCGCGGTGATCCGCAGCAGCTGCTTGGCGTGGTTCCACTCGTACAGCGCGCGGGCCTCGTCGATGCCCTCGTAGCACTGCAGCCGCACCAGGCCCGCGTCCGTCGCCGCCGCCACCGCCTTGGCCAGCTCGGTCTTGCCGACCCCTGCCGGGCCCTCGACGAGCAACGGCTTGCCGAGGCGGTCCGCGAGGAAGACCGTGGTGGCGACGGCCGTTGACGCGAGGTATCCGACGCCTGCCAGGCGCTGCGCGACGTCCGCGACGGAGCCGAACAGCGGCGACTGGGGCAGGCTCACGCGCTTCATCCTGCCGTGCGGGGCTCCCGGATGGCACCACACAAGCGTTGCGGTGCTCACACCCGCGGCCCGACGCCCGTGCGGACGCGGCACTGCCGGTGCCGGTCATCTCGGCAACCGACCCGCCACGTCGGCGAAGGCGTCGATCTCGTCCCACACCCATCGGACGAAACCGCGCAGCACCGTCCGCATCGCGTCCTCGCGCCGCTTCTCGGCGAACACCACGTCGGCGGGCACCTGTCCGGGGCGCAGCAGCCTGCCGTACTTGCCGGAGCCGTCGAACTCCCCGACGACCCCGTGCTCGGGCCAACCGAAGTCCGCCGTGCCGAGTATCCGGCCCGATCGTCCGACCACCGGCCACTGCAGCACCGGTGTGGCCACGCCGAGGCGCGCCATCGCGACCCGACTCCGGGACTCCCCGACGCTCATCGACCGCGGGTCGGCGAAGTCAACTGCCCGTCGCGCTCGGGGAACACCGGGCCAACCGGCCATCCGATCGACGCAGGTCGCGAGCCCGGCTACCGTGACGAGGTGGCGGTGCAGCGCCGCATCGAGCACCGCGACGGCTTCCTCGAAGCCAGCGGTGCGCGCGATGTCGGTGGCGGTGCGGGCAACCGCTGTCACCGCGACTCCGTCGACGACCACGATCTCGTCGGGCTCAAGCGGCGCGGTGTGGACCTGCAACCGCCCTGTGCGCAGCGCCCCGGAGCGCCGTGGCCGCGTCGCGTGCACGCGAGTGAGCGGGAGGTGCCAGACCGGCAGCCGATGCAGCACGGCCGCCGACTGGTGGCTGACGACGGCGTCCGACGCGATCCTGGGCACTGCGGCGACCACCTGGAGCAGGTGCCGGTCCTCCGGCCGTTGCAGGCGGGGGTCGGCGGCGTCGAGGTAGGCGCCGGGTGCGATGCGCGCCAGCTCCCCGCGGCGGTGCAGGCGGCGCACCTCGTCCTCGGCCACCCCGGCGGCGACGAGATCGCGGAGCAGCAGGGGGCCGGGCCCGAGCGTCGGCAGGTTCACGGCGCCCAGGATGGCCGCGATCGGACTCCGCCCGCGGGCTTTTCGACGAGTCCGCGCCCCACAACGGCGATGCCGCGCTCGCACAAGCGTCCGGACACCCGTGCGGGGACGGCACTGCCGGTGTGGGCGCCAGGCTGTCGGACCCCCGGGGCACGATGGGTGCCGTGACGACGACCGAGCAGGATCTGCGCGCCCGGGCCGAGGAGACGCTCGCCGCGCTGGCCGGGCCGGGGCGGCCCTCCGCGAGGACCAGTGGACGGCGATCCACGCCCTGGTCGCCGAGCGGCGGCGGGCGCTCGTGGTGCAGCGCACGGGATGGGGCAAGTCGGCGGTCTACTTCGTGGCCACCGCGCTGCTGCGGGCGGGCGGCGCGGGCCCCACCGTGATCGTCTCGCCGCTGCTCGCGCTGATGCGCAACCAGATCGAGGCGGCCGAGCGGGCGGGCATCCGCGCGGTCACCGTCAACTCCGCCAACACCGCCGATTGGGAGCGCACCTACGCGGCGGTCGACGCGGGCGAGGTCGATGTGCTGCTGGTCAGCCCCGAGCGGCTCAACAACCCCGACTTCCGCGACCGAGTTCTGCCCCGCCTCACGGCGAGCGCGGGGATGCTCGTGGTGGACGAGGCGCACTGCGTGTCCGACTGGGGGCACGACTTCCGGCCCGACTACCGGCGGCTCGCCGCGCTCATCGGCGAGCTCCCGCCGGGCATCCCGGTGCTCGCCACCACGGCCACGGCGAACGACCGGGTGGTCGTGGACGTCACCGAACAGCTCGGGTTGTCCTCCGGAGCGCCGCTGGTGCTGCGCGGCTCGCTCGACCGGGAGAGCCTGCGCCTGTCGGTCGTGAAGCTGCGCACGCCCGCCGAGCGGCTCGGGTGGCTCGCGGCCCGGCTCGCCGAGCTGCCCGGCGCGGGCATCGTCTACACGCTCACGATCCAGGCCGCCGAGGACGTGGCGGAGTTCCTGCGCGAGCGCGGCCACCGGGTGGCCTCCTACACCGGCAAGACCGAGCCCGAGGAGCGCCTCGCCGCCGAGGCCGATCTCCTGGCCAACCGCGTGAAGGCGCTCGTCGCCACGAGCGCGCTCGGCATGGGGTTCGACAAGCCCGACCTGGGGTTCGTCGTGCACCTGGGCGCGCCCGCCTCACCGGTGGCGTACTACCAGCAGATCGGCCGGGCGGGCCGCGCGGTCGAGCGGGCCGAGGTGGTGCTCCTGCCCGGCCACGAGGACCGCGACATCTGGAAGTACTTCGCCTCGCTCGCGTTCCCGCCCGAGCCGCTCGTGCGGCAGACCCTGGCCGTGCTGTCGGACGCGCCGCTGTCGACGGCCGCGATCGAGCCGCGGGTCGACCTCTCGCGCACCCGTCTGGAGATGTTGCTCAAGGTGCTCGACGCGGACGGCGCCGCCAAGCGGGTCAAGGGCGGATGGGTCGGCACCGGCGCCGAGTGGGTCTACGACCGGGAACGGCACCGCCGGATCGCCGAGGCCCGGGTGGCGGAGCAGAAGGCGATGCTGGAGTACCTCGACACCGGCGAGTGCCGCATGGTGTTCCTGCGCCGCCAGCTCGACGACCCGTCCGCAGGCCCCTGCGGGCGCTGCGACGTCTGCACCGGCACGGTGTGGAGCGCCGAGGTGGCGGCCGCCGACACCGACGCCGCCCGCGAACGGCTCTCCCGGCCGGGCGTCGAGGTGGCACCGCGGCGGCAGTGGCCGTCGGGCATGGCCGGGCTCGCGGTGCCGGTGTCCGGGCGGATCGCGGCCGACGAGCTGGCGGAGCCCGGGCGGGTGATCGGGCGGCTCTCGGATATCGGGTGGGGCACCCGGCTGCGGGAGCTCACCGCCGGCGCCGATGCGGACCGCGCGGATGCACAGCCCGCCGATGCGCAGCCCGCCGATGCGGAGGGCGCCGATGCGGAGGGCGCCGATGCGGAGGGCGCCGACCAGCCGGTGCCGAAGGACGTGCTGGACGCCTGCGTCCGGGTGCTCGCGGGCTGGGAGTGGGCGCAGCGGCCGGTCGGCGTGGTCGGCGTTGGCTCGCGCACCCGCCCGCACCAGCTCGCCCACCTGGCCCGGCGGATCGCCGAGATCGGCAGGCTGCCGTTGCTCGGCACCCTGACGCCGCAGGGGCCGCGGCCCGCAGCGCACGCCAACTCGGCCCAGCGCCTCGCATCCGTGTGGGGCGCGTTCGCCGAGCCCGAGTTCGCCGTGCCCGCGGGCCCGGTGCTGCTCGTCGACGACGTGATCGACACCGGGTGGACGATGACGGTGGCCGCCCGCCTGCTGCGCCGGGCGGGCGCGGGCGCCGTGCTCCCGTTCGCGCTGGCCGCGGCGGGGTGATCAGGGTGCCCAGGGCACCGCCGCGAGTCCCTGCTCACCGAGTGCGGTCATCAGATCGCGGACCACCTCCCGGTCGTAGCGCTTCGCCTCGCGGTCGAGCGCGGTCCACCGTTTCAGGTGTGGTGTCATGAATCGGGCGGGATCACGCACGCCGCTGGTCCAGCCGCTGGTCAGGCGTTCGGCGGTGAAGCGGCCGTGTTCCTGCTCGGCGAGCAGCGCGATGTGCTCGTCCACTGCTCTCGACAGGTCGACGGCGGAGTCCGCAGCGGCCGGTGCGAGTCGGAGTCCGATCACAGCCAGCTTGTTCGGGACGTCGTGGACGAGGGCGAGATTGGACGCTCGCAGCCACGGCGAGAGCCGGTCCCACGGCTCCAGCGCCGGATCATCCGTCTGTTTGCGGGAACGATGCCGCTCGACGTACAGCCGGTGCATCCCCGCCGCGACCGGCATGGGGTCGCCCATGTCGGCAGGCCACGTGCTCCTGCGCAGGAACGCGCGCACGGTCATGCGGTCGTCGGGCAGCGGGATGATGTGCGTCCCGCCCCCCAACACGAGGCGCGACAGATCGGCCCCGCCGGCGACCTCGACCCGACCGACGGTGGCGCCGAGGGCCCGCGCGATCAGGATCTCGTCGATGGCGGCGCCGGGCAGGGCAACCACCCGGACGTCACCCGGCTGTGCTCCCGCCGCGATCAGCGCCCGCCAGATCGCCATCCCGCGCCTGCGGGCCGAGCCGTCGAGCGGGGCGGGGCGCAGCGTCACCCCCTCCGCCGCCGCGGCCGCGATGAGACGGGAATCCGGCGGCGCCGTCGTCCACACGGTGAGGTCGTCGGCGGGCCGCAACCAGGCAGGCCGCAGGAGCTCGGCGCAGGCCTCGTCGCTGCTTCCTGCGCACAGCACGATCGTGTGACCGGCCTGCGCGCAGGGCGCGGGTGCGGGCAGCGCGCCCCGGGCATGCGGATCGCCGAGAGTCGCTTCGCGCAGCGACAGGACGGCCCGGATGTCGTCGAGATCATCGCCGGGGCCCTCGGTCGGCGCGTCGGAGCGGAGGTCGGCGGGGTTGCTGCGCAGCCTCGCCACCTCGCACCACGTCGCAAACGCCGCGGGTGATTCCGCGGCCAGCAGGCGTCGACCGGCCTGCAGGAGGGTGTCCGGGTGCTGGAAGTCGACGGTCAACCCGGCCCGCGCCGCGGCGAGCGGAGGGTCGAGACCGAGGACCGTGAGCAGGGGCAGGTGCGGTGGGTTGAGCGTCGCAAGGGCGTCGCGTCGCACCGTCACCCCGCCTGCCTCGGTCGCGGCGATCATCGATTGGGCGGCGGCGCGACGCCCGTCGGTCGGGCCTCCCGGCTCGGCGAGCAAAGCCTGCGCGAGTCGGTCCACCCGTCGCTCGGACCGCAGGATCGACGACCGGTACGCGCGATCGGTCATGCGGAACAGCCGCACCCGCCCCATCAGCGGCGACGCCGCCGTCTGCCGCTCGATCTCGTCGCCGATGGGTGTCGTCGGGCTCTCGTTGACCAGCACGACCTCGGCCTGCGGCCCCAGGTGTCGCGCGAGGGCGACGGCGATGCCGCAATCGAGGTCGGTGCGGATGAGCACGAGGACCTGGCGCAGTCGGTAGCGGGCCAAGTGGCGCGCGGTCCCGATGTCCAGTTCCACGAGCTGGCCGAGCGCGGCGTTGACCGCCTCGACGTCCAACGCCTGCAGCCCGGTTCCGAGCAGGGTGACGAGCGCGTCCCGCCGCGGCTCGGCATCCGGGCCGAACACGACGATCCGGGGCGTCGTCTTCGCCGCGGCCGTGTCCGCCAAGAGGTGCAGTCGGCGACGGCGGTACAGGTCGAGGGCGGCGGCGTCGAGCAGTGCTCCGGAGCCGAAGAGCGCCAGCGTGGCGGGTTCCCCGTCGGGGTCGGCTGCGAGCAGCGGCGGGAGACCCTTCGCCCGGCGTTCGTCCTCGAGCTGGTCGAGCACCGACTCGATGGCCATCACCGGGGCACTGAAGGGCGTGGTCTCGACACCGGCCCGCCTGCCACCCTGCTCGAGCACCCGGGCCAGGCCGTACCCGTCCACCTCGACGAAGAGATCGAGCTTGGGAGACGGTTGCAGCGCGAGCACCCGGGTCGCGATCGACGAGTTGCGCACATGATCGCCGGTGCTGACGATGACGGTGGCGGCTCGCCGCACGGCGGCGCGCGCGAGGCCGTCGGCGCTCGTGCCGTCCGCGATCACCGTGCGCACCCGCGGCGCGGCCATGGTCGCCAACGCCACCGGGTCGGGATCGACGACCACGACCGCGTCCCGCCTGCGCCCGGCAGGCTCCTCCGCGGCGAGCAGCGCAGCGGTGCGGGCATTGGCGCCGAACACCACGACGCGCGGCCACGTCAGGTACTGCGTCACGATCCCGGCGAGCTGATTGCGGAACAGTGCGGCAAGACCGCGAGCGGTCACGACCGGCGCCGCGAACGCCGCCACCCAGAGTTGCGGCGGGGCGCTCGCGTTGTCCGGCAGGTCCAGGTTGAGCGTGAACAGACGAAGCGTCCGGTAGCAGACGTCGAGAAAGCTCAGGCTCTCCACCGACGTGCCGGGTGCGGCCTGGAGATCGGTGAAGCCCCAGCCGCCCAGCGCGAAGACCGCCAGCACCGCGAGCGCCCACACGAGCCGACGCCCATGCAGCCGTGTCCACCCCATGATCCGACCGAGCATCGCTGCACCCTAGAGAGTCGCGAGGGAGCGTCGCCGACGACGACGCGTCACCTGACCATCGCCGCCTCAAGCCGCTCGGCCGCGGCGCCGACAGCGGCGGCCTGGTCGGGCTGGATCGGCTCGACCGCGCGGCGCAGCCGATGCAGGATGTCGACCGTCGAGGTGATGTCGACCTTGCGCGGTTTGCAGTTCAGGTAGCGGTCGTACGCCCAGTCGGCGTCCGCCTGCCGCCCGATCAGCAGGCTGAGCAGGCCGAGGTCCGACCAGGCCCACCACTGGCCGCGCCGCGAGCCCTCGACCTGCCGTCGCAGGATCCGCAGCACCTCCTCCACTTCCCGCTCCAAGGGCCGATCCGAGGTGGTCGGCCAGCGCGTGCGCCGCTACCCCCTGCTCCACCGGGTCGGCGACGCCGTCTTCCGCGTCGAGCTCCTGTTCGGCGTACACCTCGCGACACAGTGCTATCGCCTGACGATGCAGGCGCTCGGCGCCCGCGTGGTCGCCCGCGGCGGAGAGCCTGCGGGCCTCGTCGGCGAGGCCGTCCGCCTTGTCCAGCCTGCGGTCCCTCATTCCTCGGGATCCTCCCCGCCACCGTCTGCGGCCCAATCCTTGACACGCAAGGCGAAGGCCTTGTCCGTCGCGTCCGCGCTGGACTCCAGGAGGAGCAGGAGGCGTTGGGTCATGGCCGCGTACCGTTCGAGTACGTCCGGCGCCGCGCCGTCTCGTCCCCGGAAATGCAGGTACAACCACGCCGCTGGCATGTGCTCACGGCCTGCGCGGTCGGCTTCCGCACTGAGCGGATGCCCGCTCGGGTAAATAAGATAACTGCTGCCCCGTTGCTGGTCGACCAGCAGCTCGTCGGCGGCGGCGGCCAGGCGCTCGTCCACCGGGATGGTGACGATCTCGTCGTCGACCAACGCGTGCCGCCACGCCAAGTCGTAGATTCCGCGGGGCGGGAACCCGTCGAGTATCGACCGCCGCCGGGGGTCGTTCGGGCGCACCTCGAGTTCGCGCAGCGTGAGATGCCGCTGGTGGCCCTACGAGCTTGCGGAGCTTGTCCACCAGGCGCAGGCGCGCTGCCTGCTCGTCCAGCCCACGCAGGTTCACCCGGGTGTACTGACGGAGCAGCGAACGGCTGCCGACCTCCGCCACCTGCACCGGGATGATCGAGCGCTCGCGGGCGTACGCCGTCCACTCCTCGCGAGCCCAGTCGCTCTGGAGGTAGGCGTCGGACAGGATGGGCAGGACCCGGGAGGCGCGGGTCACGGCGTTCTCCATTTGCGCGACGAAGTTGCCGACGCCGAAGTCGTACTCCTGCACGATGATGCGGTAACCGGCCTGTTCGAGGGCGCGCGAGACCCATTTCGCCCACGCGACATCGGCAGCGGTGTAGCTGACGAAGAAGTCGACCTCTCCGCCGTCCGCCATCTCCGCCTCCTCGGATGGGATTTCTACGGATGCCCGATGCTGGTATGTCCGTGGCGCGCCAACCACAGCGTGTGCTCGCGGGAGATGGCGTCCTCGGCGTCGCTCACGAAGGTCGCCCACTCGCTCTCGTCAACGTAGTCCAGCCGATCACGAATGATGGCGAGCTCGCGCGCGGTGACCCGATAAGCGGTCACCAGGTTGCGATTCTGGTTCAGCTGGTTCCAGGCGATCGCCGCAGTGGCACAGGCCGCCGCGACGGCCAGCAGGTCTACGTCAAAGGCGTCGACGAGTCGCAGGATGGCGGCGACCACGCCGAGCACACTCGCGGCCGCGGCGGTGCGCAGCCAGAAGTCGGCGGCCCGTTCGTGCTTGTCGGCTCGTGAGGTGTACCAGTCGATCTGGTCCTGGACACGGTCGCGCCGGTACGCCGCTTGACGATCGGCGAACGACGCCGCACGCAGGGTCTTCATGGCGGGTGTCAGCTCGCTGTCGGTCGGCGCTGTCGCAACCAGCTCGGTGTCCTGCAGTTCACGCAGGACCGACCTGAGCCGAGCCAAGTAGCGTTCCGCCGCCTCGTTGTCGGGCAATTCGGTCGGGAAGGGCTTGCCGCCGACCGCGTAACGCCACGCCAGGGTGCGCACCGACTCGGCGGCGGCCCGACCGGAATACCAATCCCTCTCCGGTTTCGTGAGCGAACGATAGATGAGGCTGAACAGCGAACCGAGGAAGAGGAGCCCCGCAACGGCCGCGGGCACGTCGAGGTGGGCGGGGCCGACGCGAAAGGTGAAAAGGCCTGCGACGCCTGCGAGGATGAGCGTCAGCAGCTCGGTCCGAATGAGCCTCTTGGTCACCCGCTGCCCACGAGCGGAGACGTCCGAAGCGCTTCGGCCGATGGCGGAGATGTCGTTCCGCTGCAATCCCGGAGATGGTGCTGTCATCGCGGCCTCACGTCTGCGCGGAAGTATCCAGATGGCGTGGGGGCACTTTACGGAGCCTCGCGCGACCTCAAATCAGCGGCACCAGGTCGTCGGCGTGCACCACCTCGCGCCGCTGCTCGGCGGGCAGGTCGCGGCTGCGCTTGCCGATCATCGCGGGCAGCTCGGCGGCGTCGAAGCCGACCACGCCGCGGGCGACGACGGCGCCGTGCGGCCCGACGAGGTCGACGACGTCGCCTGCCACGAACTCGCCCGCGATGCCGTGGATGCCCGCCGCGAGCAACGAGCGCCGCCGGTCGAGCACCGCGGCGACGGCGCCCGCGTCGATGTCGAGGCGGCCCCGCACGTCGGCGGCGTGGCGCAGCCAGAACCGGCGCGCCGACATCCGCCTGCCCGACGGCCGGAACGCCGTGCCGACCATCGGTCCGGACGCGGACGTGTCGAGCGCGGCGCCCGCCATCTCGGCCGCCGCGAGCAGCACCGGCACTCCCGAGGCCGCCGCCATCGCCGCCGCGGTGATCTTGGTGGCCATGCCGCCGCGGCCGAGCCCGCTCCCGGTGCGGGCCACGGTGACGGCGTCGAGCTCGGTCGGCGCGTCCACGTCGCGCAGCAGCCGGGCGTGCGCGGCGCGCGGGTCGCCGTCGTACAGGCCGTCGACGTCGGAGAGCAGCACGAGCGCGTCGGCGCCGACGATGTGGGCGACGAGCGCGGCGAGCCGGTCGTTGTCGCCCACCCGGATCTCGTCGGTGGCGACCGTGTCGTTCTCGTTCACCACGGGCAGCACGTCGAGCCCGAGCAGGCGTTCCAGGGTGCGCTGCGCGTTGCGGTAGTGGGCCCGGCGGATCATGTCGTCGGCGGTGAGCAGCACCTGGCCGATGGCCTGCCCGTAGCGGGCGAACGAGCCCGCGTACGCCTCCGCGAGCAGGAGCTGGCCGACGGCGGCCGCCGCCTGTTGGGTGGCGAGGTCGCGGGGCCTGCGGGGCAGCCCGAGCGGCGCGAGCCCGGCCGCGATCGCCCCCGACGAGACGAGCACCACCTGGCTGCCCTCGGCGCGGCGTTTGGCGAGCGCGTCGACGAGCGCGTCGAGCCGGGCCGGGTCGAGACCACCGGTCAGTGACGTGAGCGACGACGACCCCACCTTCACGACCACCCGCCGGGCGGCCGCGAGTGCCGGGCGGGTCACGGCGCGCCCGCCGTCACAGCAGGGGCCCACTGCTCCGACCCGGTCGCAGCAGGGGCACCTCGCTCCGATGTGCGGGGCGGGCGCGCCACTACTCGTCCTCGGCGGGCCGCTCCAGGGCGAGCTCGGCGTCGGTGCGGTGCACCCGCCGCTGGGCCCGGGCCGCCTTGCGTTCGTCCGCCCCGATCCTGTCGCTGCGCTCCAGCCGCCGGTCGGTGCCGCGACCGGACAGCATGACCGCGACGCCTGCGGGGGTGCTGGGCTCCCAGTCGAAGGTGACGTCGCCGATCGTCACCGGGCAGCCGGGCACGGCACCGGCCGCGGCGAGCGCGTCCTCGACCCCGAGGCGGTTGAGCCGGTCGCCGAGGTAGCCGACGGCCTCGTCGTTGTCGAACGCGGTCTGCCGGATCCAGCGCTCCGGACGGGCGCCGCGCACGACGAACCCGCCGTCGATCTCCGGGTCGGGTTCGATCGTGAAGCCCGCGTCGTCGACGGCCAGCGGGCGCAGCACCACCCGGGTCGGTTCGGCGACCGGTTGCGCGGCCCGCACTTCGTGCACCGCGGCGGCCATGGCGAACGTGAGCTCGCGCAGCCCGGCCCGGCTCGCGGTCGAGATCGGGTACACGGGCCAGCCGAACCGGGCGACGACGTCCGGGGTGACGATCTCGGCGAGCTCCAGCGCGTCCGGCACGTCGATCTTGTTGAGCGCGACCAGCCGCGGCCGCGCCGCGAGCTCGCCGCCCAGCGCGGGCGTGTAGCGGGCGAGCTCGTCCTCGAGCGCCTGGATGTCCGACACCGGGTCGCGGCCGGGCTCGAACGTGGCGCAGTCGACGACGTGCACGAGCACGGAGCAGCGCTCGATGTGCCGGAGGAAGTCCAGCCCGAGCCCCCGGCCCTCGGATGCGCCCGGGATCAGGCCCGGCACGTCGGCGACCGTGAACACTCGCTCGTCACTGCCCGCGGTGACGACGCCGAGCTGCGGCACGAGCGTGGTGAACGGGTAGTCGGCGATCTTCGGACGAGCCGCGGACAGCGCCGCGACCAGCGACGACTTGCCTGCCGACGGGAACCCGAGCAGCCCGACGTCGGCCATCGACCGCAGCTCCAGCACGAGCTCGCGGGTCTCGCCGGGTTCGCCGAGCAGCGCGAAACCAGGGGCTTTGCGGGCGGCGGAGGCCAGCGCCGCGTTGCCGAGGCCGCCGCGACCGCCCTCCGCGGCGACGAAACGAGTGCCGGAGCCGACGAGATCGGCGACGACCTCGCCCGCCGTGTCGAACACGACCGTGCCGTCGGGGACGCGCAGCTCCAGGTCCTCGGCGTTGGCGCCCGCCTTGAACCCGCCCTGGCCCTGCTTGCCGCTGCGGGCGAGGGCGTGTGGGCGATGGTGGAAGTCGAGCAGGGTGTGCACGCCCGGGTCGACGACGAGCACGACCGAGCCGCCCCGTCCGCCGTTGCCCCCGTCGGGACCGCCGAGGGGCTTGAACTTCTCACGGTGCACCGAGGCGCAGCCGTTGCCGCCCGCCCCCGCCGTGGCGTGCAGCACCACGCGGTCGACGAACTTGGCCACAGGACCTCAGGCGGAGACCGGCACCACGTTCACGACCTTGCGGCCGCGCGCGTAACCGAACTCAACCGCGCCCTCGACCAGCGCGAACAGTGTGTCGTCGCCGCCGCGGCCGACACCGGTGCCGGGGTGGAACTTGGTGCCGCGCTGGCGGACGAGGATCTCACCCGCGTTGACGGTCTGACCGCCGAAGCGCTTCACGCCCAGGCGCTGTGCGTTGGAATCGCGCCCGTTGCGCGAGCTGGACGCACCCTTCTTGTGTGCCATACCTCGCGTCGTCCCCTACTTCGTGATGCCCGTGACCTGCACCCGCGTCAGCGGCTGACGATGCCCCTGGCGCTTGTGGTAGCCGGTCTTGTTCTTGAACTTGTGGATGCGGATCTTCGGGCCCTTGGTGTGCTCGACGACCTTCACGGTGACCGAGGCGCCCGCGAGAGCGGCCGCGTCGGTGACGACGTCCTCGCCGTCGACCAGCAGCAGGGCCGGGAGGGCCACCTCGGTGCCGACCGGGCCGTCGATCTTCTCGACGGCGACGATGTCACCTGAGGCCACCTTGTACTGCTTACCGCCCGTCTTGACGATCGCGTACATCGACGCACTGCTCCAAAGCTCGAGGTGTAGGTCGTAGCGCGGGCCGCGCCCGCAGGCCGCAGCTGACATGACGACATGCGCGGCTTCTCGTCTACCAGGGTACGGAAGCGTTTTGCGGAGGGTCAAACCGGGTCTCCCCCGCTCGCCTCGACGGGCGGACCGGCCGGGCGCGAGGCCGCGCGGCGGCCCCGGCGGGGCCGGGTGGCGGCGGTGGGCGCGGGCTGCGGCGCCACCGGCGGCGTGTCGATCGCCGGCGGTGCGGCATCGGCCGCCTGCGCGGCGGCCACCGAGCCTGCGGGCACGGTGACGACGACGCGGCGGCAGGCGCCTCGCCCTCGGTGACGCTCGGAGCGCCCGCCGTGCGGGTGACCCGGCCGCGGCGGCGGCGCGGTGCGGACGGCTCCGCGGAGCCGTCCGTCGACGGCTCTTCGGCCGGTGCTTCCGCGACGGCGACGTCGACGACCGCCGCCTCGACCAGCGGCTCCGCAACCCCGGGCGCCGCAGGCTCGGCCGTCACCACCGCGATGTCGGCGACGGGTGCCGCGTCGGCGACCGCGGTGGGCGCGGTCGACCGGGAGCCCGCGGCCGCGATGACGGCCGTGGCCGCCACCACGGCGGCGTGGTCGCCCGCCGGGCCCGCGTCGGTGCCCGAGCCGTTGACCGCGCGGCCGTTGCCGTTGTGGCCGTTGGTCTCACCGTCGCCGCGACGGCCTCGGGCGCCGCGCGTCTTGCGGCTACCGCCCGCCTCGGGCTTGGGGTTGTCGAGCTGCTCGATCGCCTCCGCGTCGACGATCACGCCGCGTCCCCGGCAGTGCTCGCACGGCGTGGAGAAGTGCTCCAGCAGGCCGCCGCCGACCCGCTTGCGGGTCATCTGGACCAGGCCGAGCGAGGTGACCTCCGCGACCTGGTGACGCGTGCGGTCGCGGGCCAGGCACTCGGTGAGCCGCCGCAGCACCAGGTCGCGGTTGGCCTCCAGCACCATGTCAATGAAGTCGATCACGATGATGCCGCCGACGTCGCGCAGCCGCAGCTGCCGCACGATCTCCTCGGCCGCCTCGAGGTTGTTGCGGGTGACCGTCTCCTCGAGGTTGCCGCCGGACCCGGTGAACTTGCCGGTGTTGACGTCGATGACGGTCATCGCCTCGGTGCGGTCGATCACCAGGGTGCCGCCGGAGGGCAGCCACACCTTGCGGTCGAGCGCCTTGAGCAGCTGCTCGTCGATGCGGTAGGCGTTGAACACGTCCTGGTTGCCGACGTGGCGGTGCATGCGCTCGGCCAGCTCGGGCGCGACGTGGGCCAGGTAGCCGTGCAGCGTGTCCCACGCGTCGTCGCCCTGCACGACGAGCCGGGCGAAGTCCTCGTTGAACTGGTCGCGCACGACCTTGATCAGCAGATCGGGCTCTTCGTAGAGCAGCGCGGGCGCCTTCGGCCTGCCCGGCCCGGTCTGCTCGGACTTGGTCTTGACGACGTCCCACTGGGCCTGCAGCCGCCGGACGTCGCGTTCGAGGGCCTCCTGGCTGACGCCCTCCGACGCCGTGCGGATGATCACACCGGCCTCGCTGGGCACGATGTCGCGGAGCATGTCCTTGAGCCTGCGCCGCTCGACGTCGGGCAGCTTGCGGCTGATGCCTGCCGCCCCGCCGGAGGGCACGTAGACGAGGAACCGGCCCGCGAGGCTGATCTGGGTGGTGAGCCGGGCGCCCTTGTGCCCGATCGGGTCCTTCGTGACCTGCACGAGCACGCTGTCGCCGGTCGAGAGGGCCTGCTCGATGCGCCGGGACTTGCCGCCCAGGCCCGCGGCGTCCCAGTCGACCTCGCCCGCGTAGAGCACGGCGTTGCGCCCCCGCCCGATGTCGACGAACGCGGCCTCCATCGACGGCAGCACGTTCTGCACGCGGCCGAGGTAGACGTTGCCGACCAGCGAGCCGCCGTCGCGCCCGGTGACGAAGTGCTCGACGAGCACGTCGTCCTCCAGCACGCCGATCTCGACGCGGCTGCCGCGCTCCCGCACCACCATCGTGCGCTCCACCGACTCGCGCCGGGCCAGGAACTCGGCCTCGGACAGGATCGGCTGACGGCGCCTGCCCGCGTCGCGGCCGTCGCGGCGGCGCTGGCGCTTGGCCTCCAGGCGGGTGGAGCCGCGGACGCTCTGCACGCCGTCGCCGCCGTCGTCGTCGCGGGTCTCGCGCGGGGCGCGGACGCGGACGACGGTGCCGGGCGGGTCGTCGTCGGCCGTGTCGGCGGTGTCGTCGCCGGATCCGCGGCGCCGACGACGACGCCGACGACGGCGGCTGCCCTCGCTCGCCTCGGGCTCGTCCTCCTCGGCGTCCTCGTCCGACTCCTCGCCCGCGTCGGACTCGGCCTCGTTCTCGTTCTCGTCGGACTCGTCGCCACCACGGCCCCGGCCGCGGCCCCGACGGCCCCGACGACGCCGACGACGGCTGCTGTCGTCGCCCTCGTCTCCGGAGTCGGAGTCGTCTGATTCGTCCGTGGCCGTGTCGTCGTCGGTGTCCTCGTCGGCGACGGGCTCCTCCGCGGGCGCCGTGACGGGCTCCTCGGCCTTCCCCCGGCGGCGGCGCCGCGACGGCGGGGCATCGGCGGGGGCGTCGTCCGCGGGCCGCACGGGCGCCTGGAACAGCGGCGCCGGGGGCGCGAACACGGGCGCGAGCACGGCGGAAGGCTCCGGCGCGGACTCCCCCTCGGCGGGTGCGTCGGCGGCGCCGGGGACCAGCGCGCCGATGACCTGCTCGACGATCTTGCGTTCGATGTTGGACTGGACGCTCCGCGCCTCGTGGCCGAGCCCGCTGAGGGCGGCGAGCACCTCCCTGCTCGTGACCCCGATCAGCTTGGCCAGTGCATGCACCCGCAGCTTCTCGGGGAGGTTGGACAGCTCGGGCAAGGCGACGGGCCCGCCGGCGCTTCCGGCAGGCGATTCGTTCTTCGACATGCAGCTCCTTCACCCCCGGGCGCCCCGTGGAGGGCGGCCGCGCAGGGGTACGTGCTCCTACTCCGCGTCGCGCGGTGCGCGACGGGCAATCCTGGTGTTCATGCGGTGGTGCTCGACGGCGACGCCGTCCGTTCGTCAGGCCCGGGTGGTGACCCGGTCGGGGCCGAGCGGATCGGCGAGGCCACCTCCGTCATCGAGCAGACCCTGGGCCGTCCGGGTCGCCTTCGGGGGCACCGGGGGCCGTAGGTCCGCGACAACGTCGAGTGCGCCCAACACGTCGTCGGGTCGAACGGCGGGTGTCGTCTGCCGCACGACCGCCGTCAGTATCGCACAGACATCGACATCGCTGGTCGCCGTCACGCCCTCAACCACCTGGGCGTCGACGAGGGCGGCCCGCACGTCGACGTGCCTGCGCCCGGAGGGGGTCACCCGCTCGACCACCACGGACTCGCGCGCGAGCAGGGCGGCAAGCGCTGTCCGCAGCACGGCGGGCGCAACCCCCGGCAGCTCGATGGTCCAGCGGCTCGCGTCGATGCGGTCAGCCAGCGCGGCGCCGCCCGCGCGAGCTGCGGCGAGGACGTCGAGGCCGTCGGGGAGGGCCGCGTCCAGCGCGCTCGCCACCGCTGCGGGCTCGACGGCTTCGGTGAGCCCGATCTCGACGTACTCCGCCTCGCTCGCCGCCCCGGTGGGTGCCGCGCCGACCCAGGACAGCCGCGGATGCGGGCTGAAGCCGTGCGAGTGCGCCACCGGAAGGCCCGCCCGGCGCACGGCGCGCTCGAAGCTGCGGGCGATGTCGCGGTGGGAAAGGAACCGCAGCCGCCCGCGCTTGGCGAACCGCAGCCGGACGCGCGCGACCGTCGGCGGAGCGGGGTTGGCGGCCTCTCCGGGGCGCACACGAGCCATGCGGAGAGCGTAGTGCGGCCCGCCCGCGCTTGATCACCGGTTCGGTGCGATAACGGCCATATCTGGCCGGTCTACGCACCGAACCGGTGATCTTGGCGAAGGGTCAGGGCTCCATCGCGAGCAACGCATCGCCCGCTGGTGCGAAGCCTGCGCGCCGGTAGAAGGCGGAGCTGCCCGCGGTGGGGGCGAGCAGCAGGCTACGGTAGCGGCGTTCCCTGGCGTGCTCGACGACCGCGGCGAGCAGCGCCGCGGGCACCCCGCGGTCGGCGAACGAGGCGAGCACGAACGCGTTGCCGATGTGCCCGATGCGACCGGGCCGGGCCCCGGGGCGGGGCATGTGCACGATCTCGACCACGTTGATCGAGCCGATCGCGGTGAACCCGCTGCGCTCCGTGCCGACCTCGGCCAGCCAGAACGTGCGTCGCGGCAGCTCGACGCGCCACCACTCGGCGAACGACTCCTCGAAGCCGGGCGCGTCGACGGGATGCCCGGCGCGCTCCTCGAGCCACGAGCGGCGGAGGCGGGCCAGTGCGGGCATGTCCCGCTCGTCCGCGACGCGGACGGTGAAATCCCGCCCGTCAGCCACGGCTGACCGGGGTGAGCGGCAGGAGCGTGGTGCCGCTCGGGCCGACCTCGATCTCCGTGCCGGTGGACGGGCACACCCCGCAGTCGAAGCAGGGCGTCCAGCGGCAGTCGTCCTGCTCCCGCCCGGCCAGGGCGTCCTGCCAGTCGGCCCACAGCCAGTCGCGCTCCAGGCCGGAGTCGAGGTGGTCCCACGGGAGCACCTCGTCCCGGCCGCGCTCGCGCGTCGTGAACCACTCCAGGGTGACGCCCGACAGCTCCTCGGCGGCCGCGCCCGTCCACCGCTCGTAGGAGAAGTGCTCGCTCCACCCGTCGAACCGGCCGCCGTCGCGCCAGACCCGCTCGATCACCGCGCCGACCCGCCGGTCGCCCCGTGCGAGCAGGCCCTCGATCAGCGCGGGCTGCCCGTCGTGGTAGCGCATGCCGACGTTGCGGCCGAGCTTGCGGTCGGCGTTGACGGCGGCGCGGAGCTTGCGCAGCCGTGCGTCGACGACGTCCGGGTGCGCCTGCGCGGCCCACTGGAACGGCGTGTGCGGCTTCGGCACGAACCCACCGATCGAGATCGTGCAGCGCACGTCGTTGCGGCCCGCCGCTTCGCGCCCCGCCCTGATCACGTTGTGCGCCATGTCCGCGATCTGGACGACGTCCGCGTCCTCCTCGGTGGGCAGCCCGCACATGAAGTACAGCTTGACCTGCCGCCAGCCCTGCCCGAACGCCTCGGAAACGGTGCGGATGAGGTCGTCCTCCGACACCATCTTGTTGATCACGCGGCGGATCCGCTCGGAGCCGCCCTCCGGCGCGAAGGTGAGCCCGGAGCGGCGCCCGTTGCGGCTGATCTCGTTGGCGAGGTCGATGTTGAAGGCGTCGACGCGGGTGGAGGGCAGCGACAGCGAGGTGTGGGTGCCCTCGTAGCGGTCGGCGAGGCCCTTGGTGATCTCGGCGATCTCGGTGTGGTCGGCGCTGGAGAGCGACAGCAGGCCCACCTCGTCGAACCCGGAGGCGCGCACGGCCTGGTCGACCATCGCGCCGATCCCGGCCAGCGAGCGCTCCCGCACCGGCCTCGTGATCATCCCGGCCTGGCAGAACCGGCAGCCGCGCGTGCACCCGCGGAAGATCTCGACGCTGGCGCGCTCGTGCACGGTCTCGGCGAGCGGTACGAGCGGGGCCTTCGGGTAGGGCCACGCGTCGAGGTCGACGGTGGTGCGCTTGGTGACGCGGCGGGGGGCGCGTTCGTGGACCGGCGTGACCGCGGCCAGGGCCCCGTCGTCGCCGTAGGTGACCCCGTAGAGCGACGGCACGTAGCAGCCCTCGACGCCCGCGAGCCGCAGCAGTAGCTCGGCGCGGCCGCCGGGGCGGCCGCCAGCCTTCCAGTCCCGCACGACGTCGGTGATGTCGCCGACGATCTCCTCGCCGTCGCCGATCGCCACCGCGTCGACGAACGTCGCGATCGGCTCCGGGTTGAACGCGGCGTGGCCGCCCGCGAGGACGATCGGGTGCTCCTCGGTGCGCCGGTCGGCGTGCAGCGGCACGCCCGCTAGGTCGAGGGTGGTGAGCAGGTTGGTGTAGCCGAGCTCGGTGGCGAAGCTGACGCCGAGCACGTCGAACGCCGCGATCGCGCGGTGGCCGTCCACGGTGAAGGCGGGCACGCCGTGCTCGCGCATCAGCGCCTCGAGGTCGGGCCAGACGGCGTAGCAGCGCTCGGCCAACGCGTCGGGCCGCTCGTTGAGCAGCTCGTACAGGATCTGGACGCCCTGGTTGGGCAGTCCGACCTCGTAGGCGTCGGGGTAGAGCAGCGCCCAGCGGACGGCGGCGGCATCCCAGTCCTTCGTGAGCGCGTTCAGCTCTCCGCCGACGTACTGCACCGGCTTGGCGACGCGCGGAAGGAGCGCTTCCAGGGCCGGAAACACGGAGGGTGTCACGCCGAACCAGGGTAGCCCAGACGGACGACGGCCTCAGATCAACCCGGCGGCGGCCAGCGCGGCACGGACGTCGTCGTGAAACGCCGGGTCCAGCGGCACGAGCGGGAGCCGAATGCCCTCGTCGATCAGGCCGAGCTCGCGCAGCGCCCACTTGACGGGGATCGGGTTGGGCTCGACGAACAGCGCGCGGTGCAGGCCCGCGAGGTCGGCGTCGATGGCGGCGGCGGTTTCCGCCTCGCCCGCGAGCGCCGCCGCGCACATGCGGGCCATGCCCTCGGGCGCCACGTTGGCGGTGACGGAGATGTCGCCGTGGAACCCCAGCAGGATGCTGGCGCGGGCGGTGGCGTCGTCGCCGGAGTAGAGGGCGAAGTCGGGCAGGCCGAGCGCCACCAGCTCGCGCACGCGGTCGAGGTCCCCCTTCGCCTCCTTGATCCCGATGATGTTCGGCTCGTCGGCCAGCCGCTCGACGGTGCTCGGCAGCATGTCGACGGCCGTGCGGCCCGGCACGTTGTAGAGGATCTGCGGGAGGTCGACGGCCTCGGCGACCGCCTTGAAGTGCCGGTAGAGGCCCTCTTGCGGTGGCTTGTTGTAGTACGGCGTGACGAGCAGGGCCGCGTCGGCGCCCGCCGTCTTCGCGGCCTCGGTGAGGTGGATGGCCTCGGCGGTCGAGTTGGCCCCGGTGCCCGCGATGATCGGCACGCGGCCCGCGGCGACGTCGATGGTGCGGCGGATGACGTCGGTGTGCTCGTCGACGTCGAGCGTGGCCGATTCGCCGGTGGTGCCGACCGACACGATCGCCGCCGAGCCCGCCTCGATCACGCGGTCGACGGCCTTCGCGAGGGCCTCGTGGTCCACGGCGCCGTCCGCCCGCATCGGAGTGACCAGCGCGACGATGCTGCCAGTGATCATGATGACCTCCACTCGCCGGGACCCAGCGTACGGTTCACGCGGGGAGGGTGCGATGGGCCTGCCGCGTCGATACGGCGAACTCGGCCCCCCGGCCGCGGCCGGGCTCGCCGCGTTGGGTGCCGCCTGCGTGGTGCTGCCGTGGTGGCGGGCCGCCGTGGCGCCGGTGCTGCTCGTGGACGGGCCGCCGCAGCCCCTCGCCGCAGACAGCTGGACGGGCGTCGAGCTGCTCGGAACGCCGCTCGCGGTCGGGCTCGCCGTGCTGGCCGCGCTCGCACTGGGCGCGGCCGCCCGGCCCGCTGGAGGCCGGGCGGCCGAGCCGGCGGAAGGCGGGGCGGCCGAGCCGGCGGAAGGCGGGGCGGCCGAGCCGGCGGAAGGCGGGGCGGCCGAGCGGGCGGAAGGCGGGCCCGCAGAGGCGACCGCGCACCCCTCGGCTGCACGGCGCACCTCATCGGTGAGGTGCGCGGTGACCGGAAGGGGTGCGCGGTGTGCGGTGGCAGCGCTGGTCGGGTCCGCCACGGCGGTAGGCGCGGGCCGGGTGCTCGCCACGTGGGGCCCGAGCCCCGCGCCGGGCGCGTGGGCCGCGGCGGCGCTCGGGATGGCGGCGGTCGTGGTCGCCGTCGGGATCCGGCTTCCCTGGGCCCGAACGGTGCCGGGCTCCCCCGCGCCTCCCCCGGCCCGAACGGAGCCGGGCTATCCCGCGTGTCCCCCGCCCGGCCAGCGCCGGGCTCCCCCGCGCCTCCCCCGGCCCGGCCAGCGCCGGGCTCCCCCGCGCCTCCCCCGCCCGGCCAGCGCCGGGCTCCCCCGCGCCTCCCCGGCCCGCGGCAGCGCCGGGCTCCCCCGCGCGTCCTCGGGGCCGAGCCGCGCCGGGCTCCCCCGGGCATCCCCGGGCCCGGGCGGCACCGGTGCTCGCCGCGGCGCTGGTGGGCGCCCTGGTCACGGGGATCCGGCCCGCCGACACCGCGGCCGCCGACGGGCCCTTCGTGCGGCTCGCCGACCTCGCCGACACGGGCGAGCTGCGCAGCGGGGTGACCCCGCTGCCCGTCGGGTCGGGCCTGCGGCTGACGATCATCGACGGGGCCCCGGCCGCCGTCACCGACGACGGCATCGCGACGGCCGCACACGGCCGCGTCAGCGTGCTGGCCCGCGTGCCCGCCGACGCCCGGGTCCGACACGCGGGCGGGATCCTCGGCGTGGCGGGCGGCCGGGTCGCGCGCTTCGCCGCCCCGGGTGTGCTGCTGGTGACCGGCCTGCGCGCAGGCGACCCGACGGCGGTCCGCGTCATGGGGGTGGCCGAGGCGAGCCCGGTCGGGGCGGACGGCACCGTCTGGCTGCGCGGGTACGGCGAGCCCACCGCCACCGTCCGCAGCCTCGACCTCGCCGCCTACGACGGCGCGACCACGCTCGACGTCACCGTGCTGCCCGTCGTCACGATCGACGCGCCGGTCGGCGCCGCCCCGCTCACCTCATCCGATCTGCTGCCGGTGCCCGGCGGCGCGCTGCGCCGCACCGCGAGCAGGCTGGAGCGGGTGACGGCCGCGCCGGGCCGCGTCGTCGTCACCCCGGTCGCCGGTGGCCTCGACCCCGCCTGCGGGCTGACCGCCGTGGCCCGCTCGGCGGCGCTCGGCGCGCGCGGCCCCTTCGCGCCCGCCGCGGACGGCGGCGCCTGGGTCGCGGCGAACGGACGGCTCCTGCACGTGGGCACGGATGGTGTGCTGCGGGCCGTCCGCGCCCCGCTGCCCGGGCCCGGCCGTCGCGCTCGGCACCGGCCCGGACGGCACCCTCCTCGTCGCGACGCGGCAGGGTGCGCTGTGGGCGCTGCCGCCGACCGCGCCCCCTGGAGGACCTGCCACCGACCCGGTCGGACTGCGTGCCCGACCCGCCGGCCGCCGGGCCGCCTGCCGCGCTGGTGCCGATCGCGAACACGGGCACCGACCGGCTGGGCATTCCGCTGGGCGTCGACGGCCGCTGGGCGAGCGGCACGCGCGACGGGCAGATCGCCGCCGTCTCCGCCGACGGCCGCACAGCCACCCCGCTCGGCACCCGGCAGGACGGCGCGCTCGGCCCGGTCTGGCCGGACGGGTCGGGCGGCGTCTGGTGGCTGGAGGGGACGACGCCGGTCCACGCCCGGCCGGGCGGACCGGAGACCCGGCTGCCGCCGGTGGCGCTGCCCGCCGAGCATCTGACGTTGGTTCCCGACCTCGGCGGCAGGCCACCGCTCGTCGCCACCCCCACGGGCGCCTACCGGCTCGACGGCACCCTGGTGGTCGAGGGGCCGGTGACCGGCGGCGTCGTTCGGCCCGACGGGCGGGGCTGGCTGCTGGTCGGGGGCCGGGTGCTCGCCCTGTCCGACGGCCGGGTGCTGGGGCCGGTGATCGACGGCGACGCCCCCGCCGCACCGGTACCCGTCCAGCTCGCCCGCAACGTGCCTGCCACCCGGCTCGCGCTGGGCGACGCCGCCCTCGGGCTCGACGCACGGGGTCGCGCGGTGGTGCTCGCCGACGGCGTGGTCCTCGCGATCACGGTGGACGGCGCGGTGCGCCCCGTCGCGCAGGATCCCCGGCTGACCACGCCGATCACCGTCGAGGGCGGCCTCGTGCAGCGCGGCGACGACGGCGCGCTGCTGCGGGTGGATCTCCCCTAGCCCCAGGCGGCGCGCACCCGGCTGCCCGCGGCGGTGACCCGCCGCAGCGCGGTGGCGAGCACGATCACGATGGCGATCGCGCAGGTGCCGACGACGGCCACGGGCGGCGTGTTCAGCGCGATCCCGATCAGCGCCCACACGACGGCGGCCGTGTAGGGCACGACCGCGGTGCCGGACAGCACCACCCACGCGACGATCCCGGTCGCGGCCAGCAGCACGACGACGGCGGCGATGGCGGCCAGCGCGTTGGCGCCCGGCAGGCCCACCCAGACCCCGGTGGCGGCGGTGCCGAGCACGGTGGCCATCGACACCCAGCCGGTGTAGAGCGCGATCGGCCCGCGGAACGTGGCGCGCTCGACCCGGTCGGTGGCGGGCTCGCGCGACAGCCGTCCGAACACGATGGCCAGCACGACCAGCAGCGCGACGAGCAGTAGCTCGGCCAGCAGGATCACCCGCCCGGAGAACGTCACGATCCACAGCGGGTTGAGCACGGCGGACGCGGCGGTCCACCAGCCGGTGCGCCGGTGGATCTCGCGCCCGCGCTGGGCGGGGAGCAGCTGGTAGCCCGCGTAGACCAGGAATCCGATGTAGATCGGCGCCCAGATCGTGAACGCCCAGCCCGCCGCGAGCAGCGGGGTGCGCAGCCACTCCGCGACCGCTCCGACCGATCCACCCGCCAACACCGACACCAGGATCTGAACGATCGCGAGCACCGCCACCGTGGCGCTGCGGACGAGGTCCACACGGGCCGAGCGCTGGGAGAGGACCGACATACCGTCAATCATCGACCCCGCCGCGTGACCCGGCCACCCCACCCGCCCTGAGCCGCTCTCAGCTGAGCAGCAAGGCGCCGAGGCGGCGCGCGGCGAGCGTCACCCCGATCACGATCATCACCGCGAAGTACGCCAGATGGCCCAGCAGCGCGGGCCCGACGACGCCGGTCGTGAGCCCCCGCATCAGCGCCACCGCGTGGTAGAGCGGGAGGCACTCGACGATCACCTGCAGCCACCGCGGGTAGACGGTGATCGGGTAGAACGTGGTCGAGAACAGGAACATCGGCAAGATCACCAGCGTGACGAGGTCGAAGTCCTGCCACGAGCGCATGTAGGACGTGGCGGCCATGCCGACCGCCGCGAACGCGAACGCCACCACGAGCGCCGCGGGCAGCGCCAGCAGCGCCCACGGTGAGACCAGCAGCCCGAAACCGGCGAGCACGGTGAGGAACCCGAGCGCGTAGATCCCACCGCGGATGAGCGCCCAGCCGATCTCGCCCAGCGCGATGTCGATCGGGCCGAGCGGCGTCGCCAGCAGCGCGTCGTACAGGCGCGCGTACTTGAGCTTGAAGAACACGTTGAACGTGGAGTCGAACACGGCGCCGTTCATGGCCGACGCCGCCAGCAGACCCGGCGCGATGAACGCCGCGTAGCCGATCGGCGCGCCGCCCGGGCCTTCGACCGGCCCGACCAGTGACCCGAGGCCCTGCCCGAGCGCCAGCAGGTAGAACACGGGCTCGAAGAACCCGGAGACGAACGCCACCCAGGTGCGCCGCGACGCGGTGGCCGATCGCAGCAGCAGCATGCGGGAACGCCCCGCGTAGGCGACCCCGAGGACGATCACAGCGCGAGCCGTCGGGCGAAGAATCGGGCCGACAGCACGAGCCCGAGCAGCAGCAAGACGATGAGGTAGGCCAGGTGGCCGAGCGCGGGGAGCAGCTGCCAGCGGTTCAACGCCGCGGCCCGGGCCAGCTCGGTGCCGTGCCAGAGCGGCGAGATCCACGCCAGCGGCCGCACGAGCGCGGGCAGCTGCTCGACCGGGAAGAACGTGCCCGAGAACAGCGTGATCGGCACGACGATCAGCCGGAAGATCACGTTGAAGCCCTGGTCGAGCTCGACGGTGGCCGCGTACGCCGTGACGAGCGCGGTGACGCCGGTGCCGGTGAGCACGGCGACCGCCAACGCGCCGAGAATCCCCGGCCCGACCACCCCACCCACCAGTGCCGCAACCACGACGAACACCGCCCCGGTGAGCGTCAGCTTGATCGCCACCCAGGCCACGTGCGCGATCGCCACCTGGGCCGGGGTGATCGGCCCGGCGGTCATCGCGTGGTAGATGCGCTGCCACTTGAAGCCCGACAGCACCGGGTAGGAGGACTCGAACGCGCCGCTCTGCACGGCCGAGACGGCCAGCAGCGCGGGCGCGAGCCACACGAGGTAGGGCACCCCGCCGGTGGCGGCGCCGACCCCCGGCCGCCCCGCGACCAGCGAACCGAACCCCACGCCGAACGCCACGAGGAAGAGCACCGGCTGCAGCACCGACGACACCGCCGTGGCCCGCCAGTTGCGCCGGTACCACGTCCAGAAGTGCTCGACGACGAGCAGCACGCCGCGCACCCGGCCCGGGGCTTCGATCATTCGACCAGGGTCCGCCCCGTGAGCCGGAGGAACACGTCCTCCAGCGTGGAACGCCGGACGAGGGCCGAGAGCGGCCGGAGCCCCTTCTCGAGCACCAGCGCGTGGACGTGCTCGCCGTCGCCCGCGTAGAGCAGCAGCCGGTCGGGCAGCTCCTCCACGCGCTCCGCGAGCGGCTCCAGCAGCGCGGGCTCCGGCCGCTCCTCGGGGGCGAACCGCAGCTCCAGCACCTCGCGGGTGGAGTAGCGCCCGATCAGCTCGGCGGGCGAGCCCTCCGCGACGATCACCCCGGCGTCCATGACGACGAGCCGGTCGCACAGCTGCTCGGCCTCGTCCATGTAGTGCGTGGTGATGATCTGGGTGACGCCTTCGCGCTTGAGCCGGTACAGCCGCTCCCACAGCAGGTGCCGGGCCTGCGGGTCGAGCCCCGTCGTCGGCTCGTCGAGCAGCAGCAGCTCGGGGTCGTTGACCAGCGCCCTGGCGATGGTGAGCCGCCGCTTCATGCCGCCCGACAGCGGCTCGACCGGCTCGTCGGCCCGATCGGTGAGCTGCGCGAAGGCGAGCAGCTCGGTGGCCTTCGCGCGCACGTGCGCGCGGCCGAGGCCGAAGTAGCGCCCGTAGACCTGCAGGTTCTGCCGGACGGTGAGCTCGGTGTCGAGGTTGTCCAGCTGCGGGACGACGCCGATGCGGGCGCGGATGGCCGGGCCGTCGGTGTCGGGATCGCGCCCGAGCACGGTGAGGGTGCCGCCGGAGCGCGGCGACACGCACGCCACCATCCGCATCGTGGACGACTTCCCCGCGCCGTTGGGCCCGAGGAAGCCGAACACCTCGCCGCGCGCGACGTCGACGTCGATGCCGCGCACGGCCTCGAACGTCCCGAAGCGCTTGCGCAGCCCCCGCGCGTGGACTAGAGCGATGGGAACCAGAGCTTGATCTCGCGTTCGGCGCTCTCGGGCGAGTCGGAGCCGTGGACGAGGTTGTTCTGGGTCTCCAGGGCGAAGTCGCCGCGGATCGAGCCGGGCGCGGCCTTCTCGACCGGGTCGGTGCCGCCCGCGACCTGCCGCCACGCCGCGATCGCGCGCGGGCCCTCGACGACGGCCGCGACCACCGGGCCGGACGTGATGAACTCCAGCAGGCTCTCGAAGAACGGCTTGCCGTCGTGCTCCGCGTAGTGCTGGCTGGCCAGCTCGCGGTCGACGGTGCGGAGGTCCATCGCGACGATGTCGAGCCCCTTGCGCTCGATGCGGGAGAGGACCTCGCCGATGAGCTTGCGGCCCACACCGTCGGGCTTGACGAGGACGAGAGTGCGTTCGGTCACGGTTGTGCAGCCTATCGGCGCAACGTCACGCGGTCGGGCTGAGGGCGGCAGCGGCGAACGAGACGTTGAACCGGTCGCACCAGATCGTGACGCTGTGCAGCGCGGTCAGATCGACGTCGGCCGGGATGGGGTAGTTGGAGCTGCCGATGTTGCCCTTGAGCGGGCCGAGGTCGACGTGGCGTCCGTCGTCGAACACGAACCAGCCGTCGCTGCCGGGCAGCACCGGCGCGTCGGCCAGCCAGACCTGCAGCTTCGGGCCGTCGCTGGTCCGCAGGTCCTGCAGGCGGAGCACGCGTGCGCCGTCGGGCAAGCGCACGACCTCGACCGTGCCGCTGCTGGCGTGCTCGTGCGCGACCAGCGTGCCGCGGGCGATGATCGCGGGGGCGGCCCCGGCGGCGGGGGCGGCGAGCGGCGGCGCCTCGTCCACCCGCCGGTCGATGAACGCCTTCCACGGCTCGAAGACCAGCGCGGCGACGACGACGAGCACGACGCCGACGCCGAGCGCGGACCAGAGCAGCTTGCGCCGACGCGCGGTGGTAGCCATGCCGGACAAGTGTCGCGAGCAGGCGACGGCGTTACACCGGGCGCTGCCCGGGCAGCTCGCCGCGGGCCATCCGGCGGGCGACCTCGCGGCGCATCAGGAGCAGCCCGGCCCACACCAGCGCGAACACGACCCCGACCACGCCCAGCGGCGTGACCAGCACGAATCCGGCCACGATCGTGGCGAGCTGCAGCACCAGCGCGAACCCGAGCCCCCACGGCCGCCGCTGCAGGCCGGACCCGACCACCATCAGCACGGCCAGCCCGACGATCACGGTCACGCCCACCGCGGCGGGCCCGTTGCCGAACCGGGCGAACACGAGCAGCGCGAGCAGCACCACGATGGCCTCGAGCACGAGCACCGCCGCGAACACCCCGCGGATGCCCTTCATCGGGTCGGGCGCGCTCGGCACTGACGATTCGCGCTCGCCGGTTCGCCCGCCGGTTCGCCCGCCGGTTCGCTCACGCCGGTTCCAGGCCGAACAGCGTGCGCGTCTCCCCCGCCGTGTAGACGGAGCCGGTGACGACCACGCCCGCCCCCGCGTCGCCGTTCTCCTCCGCCAGCTCCCGCGCCTCCTCGACGGCCCGTTCCAGCGAGGGCGCGACGCTCACCCGGTCGGCCCCGAAGATCTCGGTGGCGACGGCGCCGAGCGCGTCGGGATCCATCGCGCGCGGCGAGTGCGAGGCCGTGACGACGATTTCGGCCAGCACCGGCTCGAGCTCGGTGAGGATTCCGTGGGCGTCTTTGTCGCGCATCACGCCGAGCACGCCGACGAGGCGGCTGAACCGGAACTCGGCGGCGAGCGTGGCGGCGAGCGCGCGGGCGCCGTGCGGGTTGTGGGCGGCGTCGACGAACACCGACGCCGTCGTCGCGGCCCCGGACGCGACCCGTTCCAACCGGCCGGGCGAGCGCACCGCGGCGAAGCCCGCGCGCACGACGTCGGGGTCGACGGGCTGCTGCGGCCCGGCCCCGATCAACGCCTCGACCGCGGCCAGCGCCAGCGCCGCGTTGCCCGCCTGGTGTTCGCCGTGCAGCGGGAGGAAGATCTCGTCGACGGCGCCGGACAGACCGCGCAGGTGCAGCCGCTGGCCGCCCACCGCGATTTCCCGCTCGACCACGCCGAACTCGGCGCCCTCCCGCGCCACCTGCGCGTCGACCTCGACGCACCGCTCCAGCAGCACCTGCGCGACGGCCGGGTCCTGCGCGGCCATCACGGCCACCGCTCCCGGCTTGATGATGCCGGACTTCTCCCGCGCGATGCCCACCACGTCGGTGCCCAGGAACTCGGCGTGGTCCAGCCCGATCGGGGTGATCACCGCGACCGTGCCGTCGGCGACGTTGGTGGCGTCCCACCGGCCGCCGAGCCCGACCTCGATCACGGCCGCCTCCACGGGGGCGTCGGCGAACGCGGCGAAGCCCATCGCGGTGAGCACCTCGAACTTCGACAGCGTGCCGTGGCTCGCGTCGACGATGTCCACGAACGGCTCCACCTCGCGGTAGAGCTCCACGTAGCGCTCCGGCGTGATCGGCCGGTTGTCCACGTTGATCCGCTCGGTGGCGCGCTGCAGGTGTGGGCTGGTGTAGCGGCCGGTGCGCAGCCCGATCTCGGTGAGCAGCGCGTCGATCATGCGGGCGGTGGACGTCTTGCCGTTGGTGCCCGTGAGGTGGATCACCGGGTAGCTGCGCTGGGGTTCGCCGAGCGCGTCCACCAGCGCGGCGATGCGCTCCGTGGAGGGCTGCATGACCGTCTCGGGCCAGCGCCGGTCCAGCGCGGCCTCGACGGCGAGGAACTCCGCGAAGCTGACGACGCTGGAGGTCTCCGGGACGACGTCGGGTGTCTCGCCGCCCCGGATCGCGTCCAGCACGTGCGCGACCAAGGCGTCCTCGGGCTCGGGGATCTCGCCCTCGCCTTCAGGTCCCGTCATGCCGGAAGCGCCGCCAACCGCGCCGTGATCCGCTCCAGGTCCGCGGCCGCCTTCGCCTGCCTGCCCCGGATGTCGTCGACGACGCGCTCGGGCGCCTTCGCCACGAACGCCGGGTTGCCCAGCTTCTTCTCCGCCTGGTCGAGCTCCTTCTGCGCGGCGGCGAGATCGCGGCTCAGCCGGGCCCGCTCGGCGGCGACGTCGATCGCCCCCGACGTGTCCAGCTCGACGACGACCGTGCGCCCACCGGACAGCGCGACCTCGACCGTGGCCGTGGGCGCGAACTGCGCCCCCGGCTCGTCCAGCCGCACGAGCGCGGCGAGCGCCCCCCGGTGTGCCGCGAGGCCTGCCTCGTCGAGCCCGGTGAGCCGGGCCGTGACGCGCCGCTTGTCGGGCACCCGCTGCTCGGTGCGGAAGCGGCGGATGTCGGTGACGAGCGTCTGCAGGTCGGCGAGCCGGCCCGCCGCCCCGGCGTCCACCGGGATGCCCACCTCCGTGGGCCAGGACGCGATGACGACCGACTCTGCCCCGGTGAGCGCCTGGTAGAGCGCCTCGGTGAGGAACGGCGAGATCGGGTGCAGCAGCCGGACCAGCACGTCGAGGACGTGGCCCAGCACCGCGCGGGTGCCGTCGGCGGTGGCGGCCCCGGAATCGACCCCGGCGAGCTGCGGCTTGGCCAGCTCCAGGTACCAGTCGCACAGCTCGTCCCACGTGAAGTGGTAGAGCGCCTCGGTGGCCTTGGCGAACTGGAAGTCCTCGAGCAGCGCGTCGACCTGTGCGGTGACCTCGCGCAGCCGCCCGAGGATCCAGATGTCGGCGTCGGTCGGTGCCGTGGGCAGCGGCAGCGCGGGCGAGGCCCCGTTGGCCAGGGCGAAACGCGCGGCGTTCCACAGCTTGGTGCCGAAGTTGCGCGCGGCCGCCACGTTGTCGTCGCCGATCGGCGCGTCGATCCCGGGATTGGCGACGCGGGCGAGCGCGAACCGGGTGGCGTCGGCGCCGTAGACGTCCATCCACTCGTTGGGATCGACCGTGTTGCCGACCGTCTTCGACATCTTCTTGCCGTGCTGGTCGCGGACCATGCCGTGCAGGGCGATCGTGTCGAACGGGCGGACGCCGTCCATCGCGTACAGCCCGAACATCATCATCCGGGCGACCCAGAAGAACAGGATGTCGTAGCCGGTGACCAGCACGGACGTCGGATAGAACTTCGCGAGGTCCGCGGTGTGCTCCGGCCAGCCCAACGTGGAGAACGGCCACAGCCCCGAGGAGAACCAGGTGTCGAGCACGTCCTCGTCCTGGACGTAACCCGCGGGCGGCTCGTCGCCCGGCCCGCAGCAGACGACCTCGCCGGACGGCCCGTACCAGACCGGGATCCGGTGCCCCCACCACAGCTGGCGGGAGATGCACCAGTCGTACATGTTGTCCACCCAGTCGAACCAGCGCGGCTCCAACTCCTTGGGGTGGACGACGACGTCGCCGCGGCGCACCGCGTCGCCCGCCGCCGTGGCCAGCGGCCCGACCTTGACGAACCACTGCAGCGACAGCCGCGGCTCGATCGGCTCGAACTTGCCGCGCGAGGCGTGCCCGACCGTGTGCCGGTAGGGCCGCTTCTCCGCGACGATCCGGCCCTGGGCGCGCAGGGCCTCGGTGACCGCGGTGCGCGCCGCGAACCGATCCAACCCGTCGAACTCCGTGCCGGTGTTCGCGATGTGCCCGGTCTCGTCCATGATCGTCGGCATCGGCAGGTGGTGGCGCCGCCCGATCTCGAAGTCGTCGGGGTCGTGCGCCGGGGTGATCTTGAGTGCGCCGGTGCCGAACGCGGGGTCGACGTGCTCGTCGGCGATGACCGGGATCATCCGCCCGACCAGCGGCAGCGCGATCTCCCGGCCGATCAGGTGCCGGTAGCGCTCGTCGTCGGGGTGGACGGCGACGGCCGTGTCGCCCAGCATCGTCTCCACCCGCGTGGTGGCGACGACGACGCTGTTGTCCGCCCCCTCGTCGAGGGAGCCGTAGCGGATCGAGATGAGCTCGCCGTCGACCTCCTTGTGGTCGACCTCGACGTCGGAGAGCACGCTGCGCATCTCCGGCGACCAGTTGACCATCCGCTCCGCGCGGTAGATCAGCCCGTCGTCGTAGAGCCGCTTGAACATGGTGACGACGGCGCGGTTGCTGCCCTCGTCCATGGTGAAGCGCTCGCGACTCCAGTCGACGCTTTCGCCGAGGCGGCGCATCTGGGCCAGGATCGCGCCGCCGTGCTCGGCCTTCCACTCCCAGGTGCGATCGAGGAACGCCGCCCGGCCCAGCTCGCGACGGCTGGTGCCCTCGGCCTCCAGCGCGCGCTCGACCAGCGCGTGGACCGCGATCGAGGCGTGGTCCATGCCCGGCAGCCAGAGCGTGTCGTAGCCCTGCATGCGGCGGCGGCGGACCAGGATGTCGATCAGCGTGTGCTCGAAGGCGTGGCCGATGTGCAGGCTGCCCGTGACGTTGGGCGGCGGGATCACGATGCAGAACGGCGGCTTGTCCGACGTGTTGTCGGCGGTGAAGTAGCCCGCATCGACCCACCGGTCGTACATGCCCGCCTCTACCGCGCCCGGCGTCCACTGGGCGGGGAGTTCGGCGCTGCGCGGTGGGAGGGTTTCGGTCACCCGTCCAGTTTACGAGTGGCCACCGACAGGATTTCAGGACGGCAGCAGCACGGCCGACAGCCGATCGAAGCCGAGCCGGTCGGCGAGGGCGCTGCGGCGCACGTGCTCGAGCGGCACTTCCCGGACCTCGCCGCTCGTGGGCTCGTAGACGTGCCAGAGATCGCCGTCCTGGGACAGGGCGAGGCAGTAGTGCCGCGGCACGATCGCGCCGATCAGCAGCGGCACCGGCCGCCCGACGGCGAGCGCCGCGGCCGTCGCGTCGATGACGGTTTCCACGTCGGCCGGTGAGCGGTCGTCGACCATCCGCACCCGGTACGGGCCCGCCCCCGGCGCGTGGCGCCGCAGCCACGCCACCATCCCCCACGGGGAGGTGCCCAGCGCCTGCGGCCAGAACTTCGTGGACTCCTTGTGCACCTGGCGCTGGCGTGAGTCGTAGCGGCCGCCGAACCCGACCGCGATGCCGGGCGACCCCACCGCGGCGGCGCCGCCGCCCGGCCCGTCGAGGCGCCGCGTCTCGGTCGGGTCGGCCCAGGCGGCGAGCGCGACGAGCACGGCGCTGCCGCACGTGGTGCCGTCGACCTGGTCGAGCTTGGCGCCGCCGCGGGTCTGCAGGCCGAGCCGGTCGATGATCAGCGGCGCGCGGCCGCCCGCCAACGGCCGGACGGCGGCCACCGGCACCACGGGCCCCGGGCCGCGACCCAGCCGCCGCTGCGCCCACCGACCCCAGCCGAGCAGCGTTCTCACGAGGACGAATCCTTCCACCACCCGGCCACGCCCAGCAGGATCGACCCGATCACCAGCACCAGCGCGACCCACGACGGCGCGGCGTACCCGTACCCGGCGCTGATCACGAGGCCGCCCGCGATCGGCCCGAGCGTGTTGCCCACGTTGAACGCCGCCGTGTTGGCCGCGCTCGCCAGTGTGGGCGCCGCCCCGGCGAGCTGGAACACCCGCGCGTTCAGCGGCGCCGCCACGAGGAACGCCACCCCGCCGAGCAGCACGATCAGCGCCACGGCGATGGCGGCCACCGCGGCGAACAGGCCGAGCGCCACGAAGGTGACGGCACCGGCGCCGAGCGCGACGAAGAGCGTCGCCCACGGGTGGGCGTCGGCGAGCCGCCCGCCGACGGTGATGCCCGCCAGCGCCCCCAGCCCGTAGCCGAGCAGCACCAGCGGCACCGCGGGCTCCGGGATGCCGGTCACCGCGATGAGCAGCGGCGCCACGTACGCGAACACGCTCACCGCACCCGCCTGGTACAGCGCGGTGGTGCCCAGTGCGAGCCACAGCCGTCCCCGGCCGAACACCGCCAGCTCGTCGTGCAGCACCGGCCGCGGGGCGCCCTCCGCGCGCCGCGGCACCGTGGCGAGCACGCCGACCAGCGCGACCAGCGCCAGGCCCGCGACCGACCAGAACGTCGCCCGCCAGCCCAGCTGCTGTCCGATGACCGTGCCCAGCGGGATCCCGAGGACGGTGGCGACCGTGAGCCCGGACAGCAGCACGGCCAGCGCACGGGCCCGCAGGTGCGCCCCCACCACCGACACGGTGACGACCGCCGCGACCACCCAGAACGTGGCCGTCGCCAACGCCGTCACCACGCGGGCGACGAGCACCACCGCGTAGTCCGACGCCAGCGCGGCCAGCACGTGCCCGACCACGAACACGAGCAGGGACGCCACGAGGGTGGTGCGGCGCGGCAGCGCGAGCGTCACCACCGCCATCACCGGCGCCCCCACGATCATGCCCACGGCGAACGCCGAGATGAGGTAGCCCGTCGCCGGGATGCCGACCGCGAGGTCCCGCGCCATCTCGGGCAGCAGGCCCGTGATCATGAACTCGCTCGTGCCCAACACGAAGATGGCCAAGGCGAGCACCGCCACCACGCGGGGCACCCGGGTTTGCGCCGCGGCCACTGCGCTCCCTCCGGGGCTCATGTCGCGTCCAACCCCATCCGGGTCCCTACGCTTCCCCCGTGCTGACTCCCGAAATCCGCGACTTCCTCGCCCAGGGCACCCGCACCGGCAAGCTGGGGTTCGTCGCCGCGGACGGCCGTCCGCTCGTGGCGCCGGTCTGGTTCGTCGTGCACCGCGACGATGTGCGCGGCGACGAGCTGTGGTTCAACACCGGCCGCACCACCGCGAAGGGCAAGGCGATCGCCCGCGATCCGCGCCTGGTGCTCTGCGTCGACATGCAGGCCCCGCCGTATGCGTTCGTCCAGGTCCAGGGGGTGGCGGCGGTGACGGAGGACCCGGAGGAGCTGGTCGCGTCGGCGATCCTGATCGGCACCCGGTACATGGGCGCCGAGCGCGGCGCGGAGTTCGGCCGCCGCAACGCCGTACCCGGTGAGCTGCTCGTGAAGCTGCGGCCGACGAAGGTGGTGGCCGACATGGACATCACCGGCTGACGCCGAGCGGCGATCCTGGTACCCGCGCTCCCAGGATCGCCAGGACATGCCACATGCCCCCGGCAGGGCGCATTGTCGAGGCATGACTTCCATCGCGGCGCAGAGCCGCTACCGGGTCGGCGACCTCGATCTCACCCGTGTCGGGTACGGCGCCATGCAGCTCGCGGGGCCCGGCGTCTTCGGGCCGCCGAAGGACCACGACGCCGCGATCGCGGTGCTGCGCGCCGCCGTCGACCTCGGCATCAACCACATCGACACCGCCGACTTCTACGGACCGTACGTGACGAACGAGCTCATCCGGGAGGCGCTCGCCCCGTATCCGGACGACCTGCACATCGTCACCAAGGTCGGGGCCCGCCGCGACGAGCAGGGCGGCTGGCCGCACGCGCGCACGCCCGCGGAGCTGCGCGAGCAGGTCCACGACAACCTGCGGCACCTCGGGCTGGACGTCCTCGACGTGGTCAACCTGCGCGTCGGCGGCTTCGAGGACCCCGAGCCCGGGTCGATCGCGGAGCAGTTCACGGCCCTGGCCGAGCTGCGGCAGCAGGGGCTGATCCGCCACCTCGGCCTGAGCACGGTCAACGCCGAGCAGCTCGCCGAGGCGCAGTCGATCGCGCCGGTGGTGTGCGTGCAGAACAGCTACAACATCGCCCGCCGCGCGGACGACGCGCTCGTCGACCGGACCGCGCGCGAGGGCATCGCGTTCGTGCCCTACTTCCCGCTCGGCGGCTTCAACCCGCTGCAGTCCGATGCCCTGGCCGCGGTCGCCGACCGGCTCGGCGCCACCCGGCTGGCGGTCGCGCTGGCCTGGCTGCTGCGCCGCTCGCCCAACGTCCTGCTGATCCCCGGCACCTCGTCGGTGGACCACCTGCGGGAGAACGTCGCCGCCGCCGAGCTCGACATCGACGCCGTGGCCGCCGAGCTCGACGCGATCGGTTAGGACGGCCTAGCCGCCGAAGAGCGCCGGGATCTTGATGACGAGCTGGTAGACGCCGTACGCGAACGGGATCAGCACCCACAGCCAGGCGACGATGCCGATGAGCAGGGTGCTGCCCCCGGCCTTCTCCTCCTCCTCGTGGGTCGTCTCGGGCGTCGTCATGCCTGCGCTCCCGTCGGGGTCGCGGTGGACCGCTCCTCGTGGAAGCGGTCGGCCACCGGCTTGATCAGCTCGTTGCAGATGAACCCGATGACCAGCAGCACGATCATGATGATGAACGACGTCGTGTACCGCGCCGGGCCCGAAACCTTGGCCGCGATCTGCGCGTCGGCGATCGCGTTGACGATCAGCGGGCCGAGCACGCCCGCGACGGACCATGCCGTGAGCAGCCGCCCCCGTTGGCGTTCGCACGTTAAGACCGGATCGTCATCCTTGCAACCTCAAGCAGAGCGCTCCCGGCGCTCGCGGCGGGCGGTGGGGACGCGGGGCACGATCGTCGGGTTGACGTTCTCGCGCACGGTCTGCTCGGTGACCACGACCTTGGCCACGTCGTCGCGGCTCGGGATGTCGTACATCACGGGGAGGAGCACCTCCTCCATGATGGCGCGCAGACCGCGGGCGCCGGTGCCGCGCAGGATGGCCTGGTCGGCCACCGCCTCCAGCGCGTCCTCGGTGAACTCCAGCTCCACGCCGTCCATCTCGAACAGCTTGCGGTACTGCTTCACCAGCGCGTTGCGCGGCTCGGTGAGGATCTTGACGAGGGCGTCCTTGTCCAGCGACGTGACCGACGCGACGATCGGCAGCCGCCCGATGAACTCCGGGATCAGCCCGAACTTGATGAGGTCCTCGGGCAGCGTCTCGGAGAAGCTCTCGGAGGTGTCCAGGTCGCGCTTCGACCGGATCTCGGCGCCGAAGCCCAGCCCGCGCTTGCCCACGCGGTCGCCGATGATCTTCTCCAGCCCCGCGAACGCGCCCGCCACGATGAACAGCACGTTCGTGGTGTCGATCTGGATGAACTCCTGGTGCGGGTGCTTGCGCCCGCCCTGCGGCGGCACCGACGCCGTGGTGCCCTCCAGGATCTTCAGCAGCGCCTGCTGCACGCCCTCGCCGGACACGTCGCGGGTGATCGACGGGTTCTCCGACTTGCGGGCGATCTTGTCGACCTCGTCGATGTAGATGATGCCCGTCTCGGCCCGCTTGACGTCGTAGTCGGCCGCCTGGATGAGCTTCAGCAGGATGTTCTCGACGTCCTCGCCGACGTAGCCCGCCTCGGTGAGCGCCGTGGCGTCGGCGATGGCGAACGGCACGTTCAGCAGCTTGGCCAGGGTCTGCGCCAGGTAGGTCTTGCCGCAGCCGGTGGGGCCGAGCATGAGGATGTTGGACTTGGCGATCTCGATGCCGTCGCTGTCGCCCGCGCGGCCCTTGTCGCCCGCCTGGATGCGCTTGTAGTGGTTGTAGACCGCGACCGAGAGCGTGCGCTTGGTCTGGTTCTGGCCCACCACGTACTGGTCGAGGAAGTCGTGGATCTCCGGCGGCTTGGGCAGCTCGTCGAGCTTGACCTCACCGGCCTCGGCCAGCTCCTCCTCGATGATCTCGTTGCAGAGATCGATGCACTCGTCGCAGATGTAGACGCCTGGACCGGCGATCAGTTTCTTGACCTGCTTCTGACTCTTTCCGCAGAACGAGCACTTGAGCAGATCACCGCCATCGCCGATGCGTGCCATGAGTGCAGACCCCAGTCCCATCCGGCGCGCAGGGGTGCGCGCCCTCGTGACGGTACCCGCTCGACCCGCTCCTCGGGGAGCATCAGGCTCCCCGACTTCGGCGGTGTCGGCGGACGGCAGATATCTAGACGGCCGAGAGCTTGCGACTCTGGATGATCTCGTCGACGATGCCGTACTCCTTGGCCTCCTCGGCGGTGAGGATCTTGTCGCGCTCGATGTCGAGCCGCACCTGCTCCGCGCTCCGGCCGGAGTGCTTGGCCAGCGTGTGCCTCCAGCAGCTTGCGCATGCGGGAGATCTCGGCCGCCTGGATCTCCAGGTCCGACACCTGCCCGTAGATCCCCTCCACCGCGGGCTGGTGGATGAGGATGCGCGCGTTCTGCACCGCGAGCCGACGGCCGGGGGTGCCCGCCGCCAGCAGCACCGCGGCGGCCGAAGCGGCCTGGCCGAGGCAGACGGTCTGGATGTCGGGCCGGATGAACTGCATCGTGTCGTAGATCGCCATCAGCGACGTGAACGAGCCGCCGGGCGAGTTGATGTACATGCTGATCTCGCGGTCCGGGTCGGCCGACTCCAGGCACAGCAGCTGCGCCATGACGTCGTTGGCCGACGCGTCGTCGATCTGCACGCCGAGGAAGATGATGCGCTCCTCGAACAGCTTGTTGTACGGGTTGGACTCCTTGACCCCGTAGCTCGTGCGCTCCACGAAGGACGGCAGCACGTACCGCGACTGCGGCATCTGGTAACTCATCGGGCGCTCCCGTTCCCGTTCTGGCTCTGGCTCGCGGCGTCGCCGGGCAGCTGCCCCGCGCGCGAGATGACGTGGTCGACGAAGCCGTACTCCAGCGCCTCCGCGCGGAGAACCAGCGGTCGCGGTCGAAGTCGGTCGATGATCCTCTCGACGGTCTGGCCGGTGTGCGCCGGAGATCAGCTGCGCCATCTCCTGCTTGTGGCGGCGGAACAGCTCCGCCTGGATGGCGATGTCGGACTCCGTGCCGCCGACCCCGGCCGACGGCTGGTGCATGAGGATCTGGCAGTGCGGCAGGGCGTAGCGCTTGCCGCGCGTGCCCGCCGACAGCAGGAACTGGCCCATCGAGGCGGCCAGCCCCATGGCGTAGGTGGCCACGTCGCACGGGATGAACTCCATCGTGTCGAAGATGGCCATGCCCGCCGTGACGGAACCGCCCGGCGAGTTGATGTAGAGAGCGATGTCGGCCGCCGGGTCCTCCGCGGCGAGCAGCAGCATCTGCGCGGCGATCCGGTTGGCGATGTCGTCGTCGACCTGCTGGCCGAGCACGATGATCCGCTGCTGCAGCAGCCGCTCGTACACCGAGTCCGACAACGTCATCGACGTCGGCGAACCGCCCCGCCGCATGGCCGCTCCGATGAGACGGTCCTGGGTCGTCACTTCACCCTGCCTCTGGCTCGTGTCTGCTCGGTATTGCCCGATTCGATCGGTACGGCTCGACCCTACGCGGCGGAAGCTCTCCGCCGGCTGTGTCGGCCGCCGTGTTCGCTGTGGGCGTGCGCTCAGGCGTCCACAGTCTTCTCGTCGTCCTGCGCACCCGTGTCTCGTCGGAGCACTCCTCCGCGTCGTCGCCGTCGCCGTCGCCGTCCTGCGTCCTCGTCGCCGAGCAGCTCCGCCATGTCCAGCGGGGTGCCGGACGCGTCGGTGACCGTGGCCGCGCGGACGGCCGCGATGAGCGCCTTGCTGCGGCGGACGTCGGCGTAGATGGCGCCCAGCTGGCCCGCCTCCTGGATGCGCCGGACGAACTCCTCCGGCGGCATCTGGTACTGCTGCGCCTGGAAGACGATCCGCTCGGTCAGCTCGTCCTGGTCTGACCGTGACCTCCTGGTCGTCGGCCAGCTCGTCGAGCACGAGCCGCACGCGCACCGACTTCTCGGCGTCCTCGCGGGACTCGGTGTCGAACTCCTCGCGGGTCTTGCCGTTCTCCCCGAGGAACTCGGCGAACTTCTCCTCGTCGTGGTCGAACGGGTGGATCGCGTCGTGCACCCGCGCGTCGACCTCCGACTTGACGATGCCCTCGGGCAGCGGCACGTCGGTGGCGTCGACGAGCGCGTCCAGCACCTTGTCGCGGGCCGCCGAGAGCTGCTCCATCTGCCGCACCCGACCGAGCCGGGTGCGCAGGTCGGCGGTCAGCTCGTCGAGCGTGTCGAACTCGCTGGCCAGCTGGGCGAACTCGTCGTCGGCCTCGGGGAGCTGCCGCTCCTTGACCGCGGTGACGGTGACCGTGACCTGCGCCTCGCGGTCCTGGTACTCGCCCGCCACCAGCGTGGTGGGGAACGTGGCCGACTCGCCCGCGGACAGCCCGGTGATCGCGTCGTCGATGCCGTCGATCAGCCCGCCCTGGCCGACCTGGTAGGAGAAGCCGCTGGTCTGGGCCTCCTCGACGGCCTCGCCGTCCACGGTGGCCGACAGGTCGATCTGCACGAAGTCGTCCTTCGCGGCCGGGCGCTCGACCCCGGTGAGGGTGGCGAACCGGGCGCGCAGGTTCTCCAGCGCCTCGTCGACGTCGGCGTCGGTGACCGCGGCGTCGTCCACCTGCACCGCGAGCGAGGCGAGCTCGGGCAGCGTGATCTGCCGGGCGCACGTCGACCTCGGCGGTGAACGCGAGACGCTCGTTGTCGGCGATCTCGGTGACCTCGATCTCCGGCTGCCCCAGCGGCGTGACGTCCTCGGCCGACGTGACGGCCTCGGAGTACTTCGTGGGGATGGCGTCGTTGACGACCTGCTCCAGCACCACCCCGCGGCCGAGGCGGGCCTCGATGATGCGGGCGGGCACCTTGCCCTTGCGGAAGCCGGGCACGTTGACCTGCTGGGCGATCTTCTTGTACGCGCGGTCGAAATCGGGCTTCAGCTCGTCGAAGGGCACCTCGACGTTGATCCGGACCCTGGTCGGGCTGAGCCGCTCGACGGTGCTCTTCACTTCTCGGTACTCCTCGATCGGCTCACACGCCGGCTGCGCCCACCCGGGCGCCCGGCTCCACGACGTCGTCCGAGTCTAGGCGAGACCCGCGCCCCCGCCGACGGCGACCTCGGCTGATCCCGGGCCCGGGGTTTCGACGTCGGTCACGGTCACGTCCACGGCGACCGGTCCGACCACGGCGACGACCGCCGCGCCCAGCTCGTCGGCGAGGCGGGGCAGCGGCACGCCCATCCGCGCGACCACCGCGATCTCGACGGGATCGGTCTCCCGCAGCGGCAGCCGCACCCCGACCACCCGGCGCCGCGGGAGGTAGGAGGCGACGGTGCCGAAGGGCCCGCCCGACAGCGCCGCGACGCCGGGGTGGGCGAGCACGGCCGCGGCGACGGCCTCGGCGAGGGCTGGGTCCTGGGCCACGCGCCCACGGTATCCGCCGCCGCTACGTTGGCGCTGTGTCGCTGGACGACCTCACGCTGGTGGTGCGCGCCCAGGAGGGCGACGTGCGGGCGTTCGAGGCGCTCGCCCGTCGCCACCAGGCCGCGCTCTACCGCACCGCGGTGCGCGTGACCGGCGACCCCGCCGAGGCCGAGGACGCCCTGCAGGAGGCGCTGCTGGACGCCTGGCGCCACCTCGACCGGTTCCGGGGCGACGCCAGCGTTCTCGACGTGGATGTACCGGCTGGTCACGAACCGGTGCGTCGTGGCGCTGCGCCGCCGCCGCGCGGTGCCCGCCGCCGGACGCGGGCGCGCGACGTCGCCGCGCCCGACTCCCCCGAGCGGGCGGCCCTGCTCGACCTCGAGCTGGCCGCGCTGGGCCGCGCGGTGCAGGATCTCCCGGACGACCTGCGGGTGTGCTGGGTGCTGCGGGAACTGGAAGGACTGGGCTACGGCGACATCGCGGAGATCACCGGCGCGGGGGAGACGGCCGTGCGCGGCCGCATCTACCGCGCGCGCGTGCGGCTGGCGGGGGTGATGCGGGAATGGCAGTAGAGGGCTTCGCCGAGCTGCTGGCCTGCGGCCGGGACGCCGCGCTGGTGTGGGACCGCGCCGAGGACGGCCGACCGCTCGACGCGCACGAGCAGGTCTGCCCGCACTGCTCGGCCGTCTACGCCGACGCCCGGCGGCTCGACGCGGCGGTGCACCGCATGGCGGTGGAGCCGGTGGAGCCGCCGCCGTCGGTGCTCGCGGCGGCGATGGGCGCGGTGCGCACCGTGCTGCGGCCCGAGGAGGCGCTGGTGCTGGATTCGCCGCTCGGGCCCAACCGCCTGGCCCGCGCGGCCGCGGCGGCCGTGCTGCGCGCCGCCGTCGACGCCATGGACGGGATGCGCGCCCGCAGCTGCCGCATCGAGCAGCCCGGCCCGGGGGCCACCGCAGACGTCGCGCTGACGGTGGCGGCCCGGTTCGGCATCGACCTGGCCGCGGCGACCGCGCGCGTCCGCCGGATGGTGTTCGCGGCGAGCGAGCAGGCGCTGGGGGTGCCGCTGCGGCGCGTCGACATCGAGGTGGTGGACCTGTGGGGGACGTGAGGCTGCATGTGGCCGACGCCGCACTCGCGTCGCTGACCGTGGCCGCGGCCCGGGCGGTGCCCGGCGTGGTCGCGGCGCGCGCCGACCTGGTCGGCGACCTCGTACGGGTGCGGATCGTGACCCGACTGGGCGACAACTGCCGCGACGTCGCCGAGGCCGTGCAGCGCGCCGTCACCCGGACGGCGGACGAATCGGCCGGGCAGACGGTGCACGCGCAGGTGACGGTGGCCGAGGTGCTCCTGACCTGACGGACCCACCCACCGTAACCTGTTGGTTACAGGTTTGCCCTGGTCGCCATGGTCACGCTGCTCGTCCTTGGTTATCGTCGGTGCCTCGTGCGACGCTGTGCTCGCGATCGCACCCGCCGTTGTGTGCGCAAGACGCCCGAATGGGCCGTCCGTTCGGCACCCGGACGGTCCATTCCGCATACTTCGAACCCATCACGTCGTCCCGATGCGAGCTGTCGGGGTGCACCGAGACGACAGGAGGCCCACCTTGGCTGAACACTGTGCAGCTGAGCCGCCTGGCTGGACCTGTACGTCCCGGAGTTCGAGCACGACGCCTGCGGCGTCGCGATGGTCGCCGACCTCAAGGGCCGTCGCGACCACGGCATCGTGCGCCGGGCGCTCACCGCGCTCCTGCGCCTCGAACACCGCGGCGCCCGCGGGTCCGAGGTCAACACGGGTGACGGCGCGGGCATCCTGCTGCAGATCCCGGACGCGTTCTACCGCGCGGTCGTCCCGTTCGACCTGCCACCCGAGGGCGCCTACGCCGCGGGCCTCGCCTTCCTGCCCACCGACCGGTCCGCCGAGGTGATGGCCGAGATCGACGCGATCGCGGCCGCGGAGGGCCTGCGGGTGCTCGGCTGGCGCGAGCCGCCCACCGACCCCGACGGCGCCGACCTCGGGCCCACCGCGCGCAGCGTGATGCCCGCGATCCGCCAGCTGTTCGTCGCGGGCGAGGCGGGCGAGACCGGCATCGACCTCGAGCGCCGCACCTTCTGCCTGCGCAAGCGCGCCGAGCACGCCACCGACGTCTACTTCCCCTCGCTGTCGCCGCGCACGATCGTCTACAAGGGCATGCTGTCCGAGCCCCAGGTCGAGGCGTTCTACCCGGACCTCGCCGACGAGCGCGTCGTCAGCGCGCTGGCGCTGGTGCACTCCCGGTTCTCCACCAACACGTTCCCGGCGTGGCCGCTCGCGCACCCCTACCGCTACGTCGCGCACAACGGCGAGATCAACACGTTGCGCGGCAACCGCAACTGGATGGCCGCCCGCGAGGCGCTGCTGTCGAGCGACCTGATCCCCGGCGACCTCGCGCGCCTCTCCCCGATCGTCACCCCGGACGCGAGCGACTCCGCCACGTTCGACGAGGTCCTCGAGCTGCTGCACCTCGGCGGCCGCTCCCTGCCGCACGCGGTGCTGATGATGATCCCGGAGGCGTGGGAGAACCACGCCGAGATGGATCCCGCCCGCCGCGCCTTCTACGAGTTCCACGCCACGCTCATGGAGCCGTGGGACGGCCCCGCGCTCATCGCGTTCACCGACGGCACCGTCGCGGGCGCGGTGCTCGACCGCAACGGCCTGCGCCCCGCGCGCTACTGGGTCACCGAGGACGGCCTGGTCGCGCTCGCGTCCGAGGTCGGCGTGCTCGACGTCGAGCCGTCGGAGGTCGTGCGCAAGGGCCGCCTCGAGCCGGGCCGCATGTTCCTGGTCGACACGGCCGCGGGCAAGCTCGTCGACGACGCGGAGATCAAGGGCGCGCTGGCCGCCGAGCACCCCTACGAGGAGTGGCTGCACTCGGGCCTGATCCACCTCGCCGACCTCGCCGACCGCGAGCGCGAGGTGCCCACGCACGCCGCGCTCACCCTGCGCCAGCAGTCGCACGGCTACACCGAGGAGGAGCTGAACGTCCTGCTCAAGCCGATGGCCGCCACCGGGGCGGAGCCGATCGGCTCGATGGGCAACGACGCGCCGCTCGCCGCCATCTCGGCGCGGCCCCGGCAGCTGTTCGACTACTTCAACCAGCTGTTCGCCCAGGTCACGAACCCTCCCCTGGACGCGATCCGCGAGGAGCTGGTGACCTCGCTCGGCAGCCAGCTCGGCCCCGAGCAGAACCTCCTGGAGGCCTCGGCGGCGCACTGTCGCACGATCATGCTGCCGGAGCCGGTGCTCACCAACGACGACCTCGCCCGGATCGTGCACATCAACGACGACGGCGACTACCCCGGCTTCATGTCCGTCACGGTGCGCGGCACCTTCCGCACGGCCGAGGGCGGGGCCGGGCTCGAGGAGCGGCTCCGCCAGATCTGCACCCAGGTGTCGGAGGCCATCGAAGACGGCGCGCGGCTGATCGTGCTGTCCCAGCGGGGTGTCACGAAGGACTTCGCGCCGATCCCGTCGCTGCTGCTCACCGGGGCCGTCCACCAGTACCTGGTCCGCGAACGCACCCGCACCCGCGTCGGGCTGGTCGTCGAGGCGGGCGACGCGCGCGAGGTGCACCACATCGCGCTGCTCATCGGCTACGGGGCCGCGGCGGTCAACCCGTACCTCGCCATGGCCACCGTCGAGGATCTCGCGATGCGCGGCGACATCGCCGGGATCGACTGCGAGACCGCGGCGAAGAACCTGGTCAAGGCGCTGGCCAAGGGCGTGCGCAAGACCATGTCGAAGATGGGCGTCTCCACGGTGGCGTCCTACACCGGCGCGCAGATCTTCGAGGCGGTCGGCCTCGGCGCCGAGGTGATCGACACCTGCTTCACCGGCACCACGTCGCGGCTGGGCGGCGTCGGCTTCGACGTGCTCGCCGAGGAGGTGCTCACCCGCCACCGCCGGGCGTTCCCGTCCGACGGGATCCGCCCGGCGCACCGCGCGCTCGACGTCGGCGGCGAGTACCAGTGGCGGCGCGAGGGCGAGCTGCACCTGTTCAACCCGACCACCGTGTTCAAGCTCCAGCACTCCACCCGGCAGGGCCGGTACGAGATCTTCAAGGAGTACACGCGCGCGGTCGACGAGCAGGCCCACCGGCTCATGACCCTGCGCGGGCTCTTCCGGTTCAAGGGCGGTGTCCGGCCTGCGGTCGACATCGACGAGGTGGAGCCGGTCGACGAGATCGTCAAGCGGTTCGCGACGGGGGCGATCTCCTACGGCTCGATCTCCAAGGAGATGCACGAGACCCTCGCGATCGCGATGAACCGCCTCGGCGGCAAGTCCAACACCGGCGAGGGCGGCGAGGACGCCGACCGCTACACCCCCGATCCCAACGGCGACAACCGCCGCAGCGCGATCAAGCAGGTCGCCTCCGGCCGGTTCGGCGTCACCAGCGAGTACCTCGTCAACGCCGACGACCTGCAGATCAAGATCAGCCAGGGCGCCAAGCCGGGCGAGGGCGGGCAGCTGCCCGGCGCCAAGGTCTACCCGTGGATCGCGAGCACGCGGTACTCGACGCCGGGCGTCGGGCTGATCTCACCCCCGCCGCACCACGACATCTACTCCATCGAGGACATCAAGCAGCTCATCCACGACCTCAAGAACGCCAACCCGGCGGCGCGCGTGCACGTCAAGCTCGTGAGCCAGGTGGGCGTCGGCACCGTGGCCGCGGGCGTGGCGAAGGCCTACTCCGACGTCGTGCTCATCTCCGGGCACGACGGCGGCACCGGCGCGTCGCCGCTGTCCTCGATCAAGCACGCGGGCGGCCCGTGGGAGCTGGGGCTGGCCGAGACCCAGCAGACCCTGCTGCGCAACGGCTTGCGCGACCGGATCGTGGTGCAGACCGACGGGCAGCTCAAGACCGGCCGCGACGTCGTCATCGCCGCGCTGCTGGGCGCCGAGGAGTTCGGGTTCGCCACCGCCCCGCTCGTGGTGAGCGGCTGCATCATGATGCGCGTCTGCCACCTCGACACCTGTCCGGTCGGGGTCGCCACGCAGAACCCGGAGCTGCGCAAGCGCTTCGACGGGCGCCCCGAGTACGTCGTCAACTTCATGCGCTTCATGGCGCAGGAGGTGCGCGAGTACCTGGCCGAGCTGGGCTTCCGCACGCTGGCCGAGGCGGTCGGGCACGCGGAGGTGCTCGACGTCGACGACGCCGTGCGGCACTGGAAGACCGCGGGCATGGACCTCTCGCCGATCTTCGCGATGCCGCAGCTCCCGCCGGGCACCGCGCGGCACCGCACCAAGCCGCAGGACCACGGCCTGGAGAAGGCGCTGGACAACACGCTGATCCAGCTGTGCGAGGGCGCGCTGCGCTCGGGCGACAAGGTGCGGCTGGACCTGCCGGTGCGCAACGTCAACCGCACGGTGGGCACCATGCTGGGCTACGAGCTGACCAAGGCGTGGGGCGGTGAAGGGCTGCCCGACGACACGATCGACGTCACGCTCACCGGCTCGGCCGGGCAGAGCTTCGGCGCGTTCGTGCCGAGGGGCATCACCCTGCGCCTGATCGGCGACGCGAACGACTACTTCGGCAAGGGCCTCTCCGGCGGGCGGCTCACCCTGCGCCCCGACCCGACGGCGCCGTTCAAGGCCGAGGAGAACATCATCGCGGGCAACGTGATCCTCTACGGGGCCACGTCCGGCGAGATCTTCGTGCGCGGCATCGTCGGCGAGCGGTTCTGCGTGCGCAACTCGGGCGCGCTGGCCGTCGTCGAGGGCGTCGGCGACCACGGCTGCGAGTACATGACCGGCGGCAAGGTCGTCGTGCTCGGGCGGATCGGGCGCAACTTCGCGGCGGGCATGTCCGGCGGCGTCGCCTACGTGCTCGATCTGCCGCAGGGTCGGGTCAACCCGGAGATGGTCGACATCGACCCGCTCGATGACGACGACCGCCGGTTCCTGCGCGACGCCGTGGAGCGCCACTTCGCCGAGACCGATTCGGCCGTGGCGAAACACCTGCTCACCGAGTGGGACGACGTCGTCGGCCGCTTCGGGAAGGTCATGCCGAAGGACTTCAAGCGGGTGCTCAAGGCCCGCGAGGCGGCGGAAAGGGACGGCCGCGACGTGAACGAGGCGATCATGGAGGCCGCACATGGGTGAGAGAGGCGGCGCACGGGCCACCTCGGGAGCTGCGACGAAGGACGGAGCGGCTCATGGGTGACCCCAAGGGGTTCCTCACCACCCCCCGGCAGCTGCCCGCGCGTCGACCCGTCGACCTGCGGCTGCGCGACTGGCGGGAGGTCTACGAGGACTTCCCGCGCACCGACCTGGAGGCTCAGGCGGGCCGCTGCATGAACTGCGGCATCCCGTTCTGCCACCAGGGCTGCCCGCTGGGCAACCTCATCCCGGAGTGGAACGACCTGGTCTACCGCCACGACTGGCGCGAGGCCACGGAGCGGTTGCACGCCACCAACAACTTCCCCGAGTTCACCGGCACGCTCTGCCCCGCACCGTGCGAGGCCGCCTGCGTGCTGGCGATCAACTCCGACGCCGTCACGATCAAGCAGGTCGAGATCGAGATCATCGACCGGGCGTGGGACGAGGGCTGGGTGCCGCCGCAGAAGCCGGAGACCCGCACCGGGAAGAAGGTCGCGGTCGTCGGGTCCGGCCCGGCGGGCCTGGCGGCGGCGCAGCAGCTCACCCGCGTCGGGCACGACGTCGTGGTGTTCGAGCGCGCCGACCGCATCGGCGGCCTGCTCCGCTACGGCATTCCCGAGTTCAAGATGGAGAAGGCCCGGCTGGACCGGCGCCTGGCCCAGATGCAGGAAGAGGGCACGATCTTCAAGGCGTCGGTCGACGTCGGCCGGGACGTCACGGCGGAGCAGCTCCGGGAGGAGTTCGACGCGATCGTCCTCGCGGGCGGGGCCACCGCGTGGCGCGACCTGCCCGCCGCGGGCCGCGAGGCCGAGGGCGTCCACCAGGCGATGGAGTACCTGCCGTGGGCCAACCACGTGCAGCAGGGCGACATCGACGCGCCCGCGATCACGGCCGCGGGCAAGCACGTGATCATCATCGGCGGCGGCGACACCGGCGCCGACTGCCTGGGCACCGCGCACCGGCAGGGCGCCGCGTCGGTCACCCAGCTGGAGATCATGCCGACGCCGCCGGAGCGCCGCACCGAGGGCATGCCGTGGCCGACCTACCCGATGGTCTACCGCGTCTCGTCGGCGCACGAGGAGGGCGGCGAGCGGCTGTACTCGGTGAACACCACCGAGTTCGTGGCCGACGCGGACGGCAAGCTGTCGGCGATCCGCATCGTCGAGGTCGAACGGGACGCGCAGGGCCGGTTCGTGCCGATCGAGGGCACCGAGCGGGAGCTGCCCGCGCAGCTCGTGCTGCTCGCGATGGGCTTCGTCGGGCCGGAGAAGGGCAAGCTGCTGTCGGACCTGGACGTGCAGCTCGACGAGCGCGGCAACGTCGCGCGCGACCAGAGCTTCATGACCAGCGTCGACGGGGTCTTCTCCGCGGGCGACATGGGCCGTGGGCAGAGCCTGATCGTGTGGGCGATCGCGGAGGGCCGGTCGGCCGCGGCGGGCGTGGACGCCTACCTCACGGGCCGCGCCGTGCTCCCGCGCGCGATCAACCCGACGGACCGCCCCCTCACCTGACCGTGCGTGGTAACGAGTGCTGGAGCACTCGTTACCACTCACAGGCCGTGAGGCGCTCCACCACCGGCGCGAGCTGCTCGGAGAACGCGGCGTTCACCGAGATGTAGCTGGTGCCGAACGCGTCGCGGCGTCGCTGCAGCTCGTCGACCATCGCGTCGACGTCGCCGCGGAGCATCGTCAGCGAGTCGGCCGCGATGAGCGCCTCGGCGTCGGCGCCGATGAAGCCCTGCACCCACGGCGGCACCTCGTCGCCGACGACGAAGATGTTCATCGCCAGCTCGATCTCGTCGGCCCGCGCGCCCGCCGCTGTCGCGCAGGCCCGCGGTCATGGCGGCGACCTCGTCGCGGGTGGCGAACGGGCCGCCTGCGAGCGTCACGATGTCGGCGATCTCCGCGGCCAACGCCAGCGCCTTGGGCCCGGACGCGGCCATGAGCACCGGCGTGTGGTGCTCGCCGTCGAGCTCGCGGAGGTGGGCGACGGTCTGCTTCACCTGGTCGCGCCGCTCGGACGCCGTGCCGTAGGGCATGCCCAGCTCGGCGGCACCCTGCGGCACGCGGTCGTGCCCCGTGCCGATGCCCATCTCGAAGCGGCCCCCGGTGAGCACGGAAAGGCTGTGCGCCTCCCACGCCGCCTGTCGGGGCGTGCGCAACGGGCTGGCCAGCACGAACGTTCCGACGCGCAGCGGCGCCACCGTGGCGGCCACCGCCAGCGACGAGAACGGCGAGAGCAGTTGGACGCCGTCGGGCATGAGCAGCGTCGCGTAGCCGAGGTCTGCGACGCGCTTCGCGGCGGCGATCCAGCGCTCGGGGCCCTCCTGCGGTGTGGCGACCACGCCGAAGCGGAACGGGCGCATGTCGACCTCCAGTCCCTCGATATCAATCCCTTCGACATCTAACCGTACTCCGGATCCCGTACGGTCGCCGTTGTGGCCGACCCCATCACCCACCGCAGCGTCACCGTCGACGGGCTGGACCTGCACGTCGCCGAGGCGGGGCCCGCCGACGGCCCGACCGTGCTCCTGCTGCACGGCTTCCCCGAGTGCTGGTACTCCTGGCGCCACCAGCTCACCGCACTGGCCGCCGAGGGCTTCCACGCCGTGGCGCCCGACCAGCGCGGCTACGCCCGCTCTGCCGCGCCCGACGCCGTGGCGGACTACACGATCCTGCACCTCGTCGGCGACGCGCTCGGCGTGCTCGACGCGGTGGGCGCACGAGCGCGCGGTCGTCGTCGGGCACGACTGGGGCGCGCCGGTCGCCTGGCACACCGCGCTCCTGCGGCCCGACCGCGTGCAGGGCGTGGTCGCGCTGTCGGTGCCGCTCCTGCCCCGCAGCGCGGGGCCGCCCACCGCGGCGATGGCCCGCCGCTTCGGCGCCGACTACTACCAGCTGTACTTCCAGCGGCCCGGTGTCGCCGACGGGGAACTGGCCGCGGACCCGCGCGCGACGTTCCGCAGACTGCTGTCGGCGACCGGCGGCAGCGGCCCGACCACCACGCTCCCCGTGCCGCCCGGCGGCGGTTTCCTCGACGCCTGCCCGGAGCCGGACACCCTCCCGGACTGGCTCACCGAGGCCGATCTCGACACCTACGTCGCCGAGTACGCCGGGCGCGGGTTCACCGGCGGCCTGAACTGGTACCGCAACCACGACCGCAACTGGGCGCTCACCGGGCCTGGCGGGACGCCCGGGTCGGCGTGCCCGCGGCCTACGCGGCGGGCGAGCGCGACCTGGTGATCGCGGGCATGGACTTCGACACCGTGGTCGCCACCCTGCGCCGCCGGGTGCCGGACCTGCGTGCCGCGCGGCTCCTGCCCGGATGCGGGCACTGGACCCAGCAGGAGCGACCCGCCGAGATCAGTGCCTTGATCGCGGACTTCGCCCGTTGGACGGACCGGCCGTAGTGCGCAGTATCCGGACGATCCGACGCGCGTTGATCCTCCTAGACCGGTGCCGACGAAAACGGGGAGCCTTCGCCGGCACCGGTCCACTACTAGCGCGCGAGCACCCGGAACACCGGGTAGCCGGGCGCGATCCGGCGCAGCGTCTCGTCGGAGGCCGAGGCGTCCACACCGTCGAAGAAGACGCCCACCTCGAACTTCCACCGCTTCAGGTACGCGCGCAGGAGGGCGGGCTTCTCGTCGTCGACCAGCTCGGCGACGCGGATCGGCTCGACCCGGCGCCCGACCCGCAGCTCCGCCTCGCCCGCCGACCCGGATGTTGCGCACCCACTGCGTGACGCCACGCGGGGCGACCAGGTAGCGCTCGCCGTCCACCGTCAGCAGGTTCACCGGCGTGGTGCGCATCTCGCCGCTGGTCCGGCCGCGGACGCCGAGGATCCGGCTGCCCCAGACGCTCACGCCCAGCGCGGGTGAGCCCGGCGACGAGCCGGTTGAACAGCGCGGTGGTGCGGCCGGGGCGGATGTAGCGAGCGGCGGCGGTCATGGCGTTCTCCTCGGTTGAGATCAGTGCTCTTGCTTGAGACCAGTGAACACCCGAACGTGGCGACGCCGTCAAGAGCAGTGCTCTCGATTTCCTATTCAGGACGCGTCATACTTGTGTGTCCGCGGTCACATACACCGGAGCGGCTTCGCCCGTACCGTCTTCGGGCATGTCCACTGACGACGGGCTCCTCACCGGGCGAACAGCGCTGGTCACGGGCGCGGCGTCCGGGATCGGCGCGGCGATGGTCGCCCGGCTCGCCGCCGACGGCGCGCACGTGTACGCCGTCGACCGCGACCAGGCAGGCGTCAAGGCGCTCGCCGGCGCCGTGCCGGGCATCGAGCCGATCGTCTGCGACCTGTCCGACCTCGACGCGGTCGACGCGCTGCCCGCCGAGGTCGACGTGCTCGTCAACAACGCGGGGCTGCAGCACGTCGCCCCCGTGCCGGAGTTCGACCCGGCGCGCTTCTCGCTGATCCTGCGGGTGATGCTGGAGGCGCCGTTCCGGCTCGCCCGCCGCGTCCTCCCCCACATGTACGACCGCGGCTGGGGCAGGCTCGTGCACGTCTCCAGCGCGCACGGCCACCGCGCGAGCCCGTTCAAGGCGGCCTACGTCAGCGCCAAGCACGGCCTCGAAGGCCTGTCCAAGGTGATCGCGCTCGAAGCCGCCGAGCACGGCGTCACCAGCAACTGCGTGAGCCCCGGCTACGTCCGCACGCCGCTGGTGGAACGCCAGATCGCCGACCAGGCCCGCGCCCACGGGATCGGCGAGGACGAGGTGCGCGACCGCGTGCTCCTCGCCCCCGAGGCGGTCAAGCGGCTGATCGACCCGCACGAGGTGGCCGAGGTCGCCGCGGTGCTGTGGGGGCCCGCGTCCGCGTCGATCACCGGCTCGTCCCTGTCCGTCGACGGCGGCTGGACCGCCCGATAAACCCGGAGGTTCCGTGTCCGAACAGACCCACCACCCCGCACCAACATCGTGCGCGTGGTCGCCGCCAGCATGGCGGGCACCACCGTCGAGTGGTACGACTTCTTCCTCTACGGCGTCGCCGCCGCGCTCGTCTTCCCGCACGTCTTCTTCCCCACCGGCAACGCCACGGCCGCCACGCTCGCCTCGCTCGGCACGTTCGCGGTCGGCTTCCTCGCCCGCCCCGTCGGCGGACTGGTGTTCGGCCACTACGGCGACCGCATCGGCCGCAAGAAGCTGCTCGTGCTCAGCCTGCTGATGATGGGCCTCTCGACGTTCGCGATCGGCGCTGCTGCCCTCCTACGCGACGGTGGGCGTGCTGGCGCCGCCCTGCTGGTGCTGCTGCGGCTCATCCAGGGCTTCGCGCTCGGCGGCGAGTGGGGCGGCGCGGTGCTGATCGTCTCCGAGCACGGCGACCCGGCCCGGCGCGGCTTCTGGGCCAGCTGGCCGCAGGCGGGGGCGCCCGCCGGGCCAGCTGATCGCCAACGGCCTGCTCGCCATGATGGCCGTCGTGCAGAGCGAGGCAGCACTTCCTCGCCTGGGGCTGGCGGATCCCGTTCCTGCTCTCGGCGGTGCTCGTGCTGATCGGGCTCTGGATGCGGCTGTCGGTGGAGGAGTCGCCGGTCTTCAAGCAGGCCCGCGCGCACGCCGACTCGAGCGACGAGCGACGACCAGATGCCGATCCTCACCGTGCTGCGCCGCTACCCGCGCGAGGTTCTGACGGCGATGGGCGCCCGGTTCGCCGAGAACGTCTCCTACTACATCTTCACGATCGTGATCACGACCTACGTGACGGCGCAGCTCAAGCTGTCGAGCTCGTTCGCGCTGGGCGCCGTGCTGATCGGCGCGGCCGTGCACATCGCGGCGATCCCGCTGTGGGGCGCGCTGTCGGACCGCATCGGCCGCCGTCCGGTGTACCTGATCGGCGCCATCGGCGTCGGGGTGTGGGCGTTCGCGTTCTTCGCGCTGCTCAACACGAAGAACTTCGCGCTGGCCGCGGTCGCGGTGGTCGTCGGGCTGGTGCTGCACGGCGCCATGTACGGCCCGCAGGCGGCGTTCCTCTCCGAGCTCTTCGGCACGACCGTGCGCTACTCCGGCGTCTCGATCGGCTACCAGCTCGCGTCCATCCTCGCGGGCGGCCTCGCGCCGATCATCGCGGTGGCGCTGCTCGGCGAGTTCCACACCGGCTACGCGATCGCCGTCTACGTCGCGCTCGCCGCGCGTGATCACGGTGCGTGGCCGTGGCCACGTACTCCGAGACGCAGCAAGCGCGACCTCGCCGAGGACCCGGCGCTGACCCGGGTCTGACACGATCGGGCGCCGACGTACTTCTCCCGCGAGGCGCCATCGTGACGGGTGGAGCTGCTGCGGCTGCTCGCGCAGGACGCGCCCGTCGATCGGATCGAGGAGGCGGCCGACAAACTGGTCGCCTCCGATCCGCGTCGACGGGCCCGCCGCCCGCGCGCTCGCCCTGGCCATCCGGGCCGGGATCGACGCGCGGCGCCGGCGCGAGACCGAGCTCGCGGCGCTCGTCGACACCGCCCGCGACCTCGCCTCGCACTCCGACCCGGCGGGCGTGCTCGACGCGATCGTGCGCCGGGCCCGCACGCTGCTGGCCACCGACGTCGCCTACCTCACGCTGTCCGATCCGGAGCGCGGCGACACCTACATGCGCGCCACCGCCGGCTCGGTCTCCGCCCGGTTCCAGACGCTGCGGCTGCCCGCCGGAGCCGGGCTCGGCGGGCTCGTCGCCCAGACCCGGCGGCCCTACTGGACGGCCGACTACCCCGCCGACGAGCGCTACCGGCACACGTCCGAGATCGACGCCGCCGTCGACGAGGAGGGCCTGGTCGCGATCTGCGGCACGCCGCTGCTGGTGGACGGCGAGTTCGTCGGGGTGCTGTTCGCCGCCAACCGCATCGCGCCGCCCGTTCCGCCGCGACGAGGTGGCGCTGCTCGGCTCGCTGGCCGCGCTCGCGGCGGTGTCGCTGGTGCAGACGCGCCGCACGGCGGAGACGGCGGCCGCGCTGGCCGCGCTCTCCACGGCGCACGCGGGCATCGCACAGGCCGCCACCGCGCACGACCGGTTCACCGAGGTCGTGCTCGGCGGAGGCGGCGTCGACGCCATCGCGGCGGCGCTGGGCGAGCTGCTCGACGTGCTGGGTCGCCGTGCTGGACGCCGACGGCGACCGCCTGGCCGCCTACGGCGCCGTGCCCGGACGCCGGTCGACGGGCGCCCGGTCGACGGCCAGGCTCGTGCACGCCGACGGGCAGTGGTCGGTCGCCGTGACCGCCGTCGGCCAGCGGCTGGGCACGCTCGTGCTCGGCGGGCTCGCCGACCTCGACGAGGGCCAGGGCCGCACGGTCGAGCGGGCCGCGATGGTCACCGCGCTGGTGCTGCTGTTCCGGCTCCGCGCCGCCGAGGCCGACCACCGGGTGCGCGCCGACCTGCTCGCCGACCTCCTGCGCAGCAGCGGCCCCCGACCGCGCGCTCGTCGAACGCGGGCGGCTGCTCGGCCTGCGGCTGCGCGAACCGCACGTGGTCGTCGTGTGCCGGGGCGAGCGGCCGCGCGGGCTGCTGCTGGCCGCGTCCCAGGCCGGGACCGGGCAGCGGGCTGTCCGGCGAGCACGCGGACGCCGTGGTGGCGCTGGTGCCCGGCCGCGACCCGTCGGCGGTCGCCGAGGCGCTCGCCCGCCGGTTCGAAGCTCGCGGTGACGGTCGGCACCGCCGGCCCGATCGTGCCCGCCGACGGCGTGGCCGCGGGCGCTCGCCGAGGCCCGCACGGCCGCGGACACGCTGGTCGCACTGGGCCGCACCGGGCACGGCGCCGCCCTGGCCGACCTGGGCTTCGTCGGGCTCGTCGCGGCCGACCCCCCCGACGTCGACGCCTACCTCGCCCGGGTGCTCGGCCCGCTCGCTGGACTACGACGCCGCCCGCGGCACCGATCTCGTCGCCACCCTCAGCCGCGTACTTCGCGTGCGGCGCGAGCCCCCGGCAGGCGGCGTTGCGCCTGCACGTGCACGCCAACACCGTCGGCGCAGCGGCTGGACCGGATCGGCGTGCTGCTGGGCGCCGACTGGTCGACGCCCGAGCGCGCACTGGAGCTGCAGCTCGCCCTGCGCCTGCGGCTCGTGAGTGGCAAACATGGCTAGAACAACGTTATCCACTCACGACTCGTCCAGCTCCAGCTCGTAGGCGTCGTCGCCCATCCAGATGCGCAGGCCCTCGCCGTCCTCGGTGATGTAGCCGTCCTCCTCCTCGCCCAGCTCGCGCGACGCCCCGAGCGCCCGCGCGGACAAGGCCAGCCGCCCGCCGCCGAGGTCCATCGGTCGGTACTCACGGGCCAGCCGCGCCGTGCGGCTCTCCGTCGCGAGCCAGTGGGCGTTGTCCTCGCCGACCTCGGCCACCCAGCGATGTTCGGTCACACCGGAAGTATCCGCGGTGCCCCGAACGGGGCCACCCCGCTCGGGTGGAGTTCGGCCTATCGGGATCATGATGTGCCTACCGTCCGTCCTGTGATCCGCCTCGTGGCTGTGACGGCTCTGTCCACCCTGAGCCTGCTGCTCCTCGCCCCGGTGACGGCCTCGGCCGCGCCCCGGTGGGCGTCCGCGACGTCCGCAACGATCCGGCCCGGCGTCGCGCTGCTGACGCCCCTCGACGCACACTCCGGCAACGCCTGCACCGCCGACTTCGTGTTCACCGCGCGCGGCGCCACCTACCTGGGGATGGCCGCGCACTGCGCGGGCACCGGGTCGCGCGCCGCCGGCTCGGGCTGCACCGAGCCGACCCTGCCGGTCGGGACGCGCGTGCAGGTGCGCCGCGGCGACGGCGGCACCAGCCAGGCCCGTCTCGCCTACAGCTCCTGGGTGACGATGCGCCAGCGGGGCGAGCGCGACCCGCAGCGCTGCGCCTACAACGACTTCGCGCTCGTCGCACTGGACCCGGCCGACGCGGCCCGCGTGAACCCGACGGTCCCGGTGCTCGGCGGCCCGACCGGCCTCGACACCGACGGCCTGCGCAAAGGTGAGTCCATCGCCACCTACGCGCCCAACGACGGCGGGAGGGCGGTGAAGAGGGGCACCAGCCTCGGCGACGGCGCGGGCGGCCTGCTGCACTACGTCGAGACGATGCCCCCGGGCATCCCCGGCGACTCCGGCAGCGGCTTCCTCGACGCCGGTGGCGCCGCGTTCGGCGTGCTGTCCACCGAGTTCGACGACGCACAGCACAGCAACGGCGTCATCGACCTCGCCGCCGCGCTGTCGTACGCGAGCCGCTACGGCCCGCTCGGCCCGGTCGCCCTCGTACCGGGGAACGAGCCGTTCGTCGCCGTCTCGCTCTAGCCGAACGGTCCCCGGCGCTGCGCGAACCGCCTGGTCTCGGCCTGCGCGGCCAGGATGTTGCGCATCTCCGCGGTCTCGCCGTCGTCGTAGCGCTCCATCATGGCTTCGAGCTCCATCAGCTCGCGCGGCGTGGTGTAGGTGCTGAGCTCCGCCGCCAGCCGTTTCCGCGGCAAGGCGTCCCGCCAGCGGACGACGAGCGAGAACTTGGCTCTGACCTCAAGGCCCTCGGACTCGTAGGACGCCTGGGATCTCAGCTTGAGGACGGCCATGCCTGAGTGTGCGCCCGGTCACCAGGGGTCGCAAGCGTGCGGATCGGCCGGCGGCGGGCGGCGTTCACGCCGCGGCCAGCCATGCAGGCCTGCCATCCGCGCCGTGCTGTCGCGGAGGTCCGCGACGGGGAAGCCGCTCTGGGTCAGCACGACGGACGTGCCCTCGCCGACGGCGCGGAACTCGACGGTGACCACCGTCCGCACGCCGACGGCCGGGCCGTCGGACTGCTCCCACATCCACGTGTACGCGAGCCGGTGCGGCGGGTCGACCTGCAGGTACTCCCCCACGACCGTGCGCCCGACGGCGTCCGGCCCGCACATCGTGAGGCGGTAGCGGCCGCCGTGGGTGCGGGTGGAGCAGGGAACCACGACCACCTGGTCTCGTTCACCGAGCAGGAGCAGCGCGAGGGCGCCACCTGCGACTACCGGCCCGTGGAGCATCCCGAGGCGGAGCTGCCGGGCATGAGCGTGTTCGCGAAGGACGCCGACGGCGTCGTCCACACACGTACTCCGTCTACGCCCGCGGCATCGACGCGCTCAACTGCGCCTACCAGGTGCTCGACCTCGTGCCCAAGGGCCGCGACGAGGACTCCCTGCCCCACACCATGGCGTGGCTGCACCGCCACGACGCCCACCCCGACTGAGGCTCAGCGCGCGGCGGCCCGCAGCGCGTCGGCGACCGCGGCCTGGGCCGGGCTCAGCGGCCCGGGCAGGCGGGCGAGCACCACCCGGCGCGCCTCCTGCGGCTCGCCGCGCACCGCCACGGTCCGCACACCGTCGGGCAGCACGCCCGCGGCCACCGGCGGCAGGGTCGTGATCGCGAGACCGGCGGCGACGAGCTGGAGCTTCGCCAGCCAGTCCCGCACGACGTAGCGGACGTCGGCGCGCTCGGCGAGCCCGGGCCACACCCCCACCAGCGCGTCACCCGCCTCGGCCCGGCCCGCCACCCACGTCTGGCCCATGAGCTCGTCGACCTCGACGGCGCGCCTGCCCGCCAACGGATGCCGGGCCCCGACGGCGACGACCATCTCGCGTTCGGCGAGTGGCGTGAGGTGCAGCGGCGGGGACTCGGCGTCGGGTGGGCGGAAGGGCGGGAGCCGGGCGAGGACCGCGAGGTCGAGCGTGCCGGCCCGCAGCGCGCGGGTGAGCGTCGGCGTCGTCCCCTCCCGCACCGTGACGACGAGCTCCGGCGGCAGCGCGCCCAGCGCAGCGGGCACCAGGCCCGCGACGGCCGTGGCGAACGCCCCAAGCCGAACCGGTCCGCCCGCCTCCGGCTCGCCGACCTCGCGGGCGGCCGCGTCGAGCTCGTCGAGCACCCGCACGGCGCGCCGCAGCAGCCGCGCGCCCGCGGGCGTCAGGACGACGCCGTCGCGCCGCCGCTCGAACAGTGCCCGGCCTGCCACCGCCTCGAGCCCCGCCACCTGCCGCGACACGGCGGACTGCGTGTAGCCCAGCGCCCGACCCGCCGCCGAGAACGATCCGGATTGGGCGATCTCCACGAACACCCGCAGTCCGGTCGTCGGGAAGTCGGCAGACATGCGGAAATGGTATGCCCGATGTGCGCGAAAGTCGTTTCACGCATGGCTTCCGCGGACGTAGCGTCGGGCCATGACTTCTCGCATCGCCCTCGTCACCGGCGCGAACCAAGGCCTCGGCTACGCGCTCGCGGCCGGGCTCGCCGCAGGACTGGGCCCGAAGGACCGCGTGCTGCTCACCGGGCGTGACCCGGAACGCGTCCGCACCGCCGCGGCCACCCTCTCCGACACCCGCGCCCGCGTCGACGCCCGCGTGCTCGACGTCCGCGACCCCGACGCGATCACCGCGCTCGCCGACGAGCTCGGCGCGGTCGACATCGTCTTCTCCAACGCGACGTCGCGGATGAGCCCGGGCGACGACCCGGCCGACCAGGTCGATGCCGTCGCGACGACGAACAACCTCGCCACCACCCGCTTCCTGCGGGCGTTCGCCCCCCGCCTGCGGCCGGGCGGTCGTCTCATCATCGTGGCCAGCGCACTCGGCACGCTCGACAAGCTCACCGAACGGGTCCGCCCCCGGTTCGCGGCCGCCGCCGCGAGCCTCGACGCCGTCGACGAGCTCGTCGCACAGTGGCGCGCCGCCGTCCACGCCGGGCGGGCCGAAGAGGAGGGCTTCGGCACGTGGCTGAACATCCCGTCGAAGGTCGCCCAGGTGGCGGCCGTGCGGGCGATCGCGCGGGAGCGCCGGGACGCCGACAGGGCCGCGGGCAGGCTCGTCATGGCGCTGTGCCCCGGCCTGATCGACACCGAAGCGTCCCGGCCGTGGTTCGCCGACATGAGCGGCGCCCAGACCCCCGCGGCGGCCGCGCGCTGGCCGGTCGAGCTCGCCCTCGGCGACCGGTTCGACCCGACGTTCTACGGCGAGCTGGTGCAGTTCGGCCGGGTGCTGCCCTGGGAAACGGGCATCCCGGTCCCCCACCGCGCGACCGCCTGAGGTCTGCGAGCACGAGCCGGCATACACAGCGAGGTAATTTGATCCCTTACGATCCGAGCAGATCCAATGTTGCTCGCAGCCTTCTGTGTCTCCGCCCCGTCGCCTTCCCGCCGAATGAGTAGAGAAAAGCCCACTGCGGCCCATCATACTCGACCGCCGCATAACCAAAGCGTTTCGCGAGACCATGGCTTATCGAGTACGCACCGGCGGCCAAACCGACCGATCCAAGTATCGTGAGACTACCGGAGGCGATCGAATCGGCGACTCCCGAAACTGTCCCAATTGATCCGACGACCGCCTCCGAACCGCCGAAGATGCTCTTCCAGTCATTCTCGAGTCGCCATGAATCAAACTCTTCCTGGAGGCGAGCAACGATCTCCCCGCGAAAGTCTTCTGCGCCGGTACGAATTAACGAGTCACAGAGTCTCTTCATCCAGTCGGCGAGCAGACGATGGCCACCCGAGTTAACGAACGTCAACACGCTCGTCAGGCGCGCTCGCTCAAGACTTCGCAGGACCGAAATAACCTCGAGCGTGAGCTCGGAAAGTTCACGCGGCGAGCGCTGAATACCAATTTCAGCTTGCGGAAACTTCACATCGGAGGCAGCGCGGATCGCGCCTAGCAGCTCTTGAAACCGGCTTTCACGCGGGCTCAATAGAAACGGGGTGAGCGTTCCCGATTGAGCAATTGCCGCGTCGTGATTATACGCGTCACGGACAATACGCGTCACCATCTGAATCGGGTTGTCGCGCACGGCTTGCGCATACTCGACTACGCCCTTTGGGAAGTGTCGCGCCGCGTCATCAGCCAGCAATTCCCGGCTTACATCGTCGACGACCTGCGGGTTGTCGGCAATATAGCCTTCCGCCCACACATCCCCCCGCTCCCTCTCCGCGAGGGCAACTCGTCGCTCGTTCAAGGGAAGACCTTGGTCGTCTAGTGCGATTGACTTCACCGCGTCGTTGATCTCTGCCACCCAACGCGACCCTGGCCAGCGATGACTATCTCGAAATGGTCGACTTAGGATCCAATCTTCTCGACCAACAATACGAACCTGCCCGGCTTCGATGAGCTTGACGTACTCGCGGTTCGCTAGCCGACAAGACGGCGATTCAATTAGCTTGCTTGACGGAGCCCATAAGACGACCGGCGGTAGCTATTCAGGACCCTCGGGCTTGATCGGATCTTGCCTGGTCGGGCTTGTGTGGCGTGTCGGCTTGATCGCCTGGCCGGTTCGGTGATCATGGCGGGGTGTCCGGGCCGGAGGCGTCGTCTGACGCGGAGCTGATCGCCGACGCTGCAGGAGCGAACGCCGGGCTGCGGAGGGCGAACGCGGCACTGCGTGAGGTGATCAACACGCAGGCGGTGCAGATCGAGACGCTCACCGGGCAGATCGAGGCCCTGTCGGCGCAACTGGCCGGGCAGCGTCGCGGATCGCCGAGTTGGAACGGCGGCTGGGCTCGGACTCGTCGAACTCCTCGAAACCGCCCTCCTCGGACCCGCCCTACCGCAAGCCGGAACGGTCGCTCCTCGCGCACCGCCGTCGGGCGCAGGCCCGGTAAGCAGCCCGGCACGCGGCGGGACGACGATGCCGCTGGTCGACAACCCGAACCAGACGATCGTCCACGACGCGGAACGCTGCGAGGACTGCGGCGCCGATCTGACCGGGGCGCCGGTGGCGCGGGTGGAGCGCCGTCAGGTCACCGACATCGCCCCGCCCCCGCCCCCGTATGTGACCGAGTACCGGATCATCACCCGCACCTGCCCCTGCTGCGCCGCGCTCACGGGCGGGCCCGCGCCGCAGGGAGTGGCGGCCCGCGCCCAGTACGGGCCCCGGGTGCTCGCCACCGCCGCGGAGCTGACCTGCGCCCACTACCTGCCCGTCGGTCGGGCGACCGCGCTGTTGGCGACCCTGGCCGGGATAGCGGTCTCGGTCGGGTTCGTCGCCGGTGTGCGCGGCCGCGCCGCCCGCCTGCTCGAACGGCATTTCCTGCCCCGGGTGCGCGAACTGCTCGGTCGGGTGGGGGTGCTGCACGTCGACGAGACCCCCGCCCGCGCCGACAGCGGCCTGGAGCTACGTGCACGTCGCCGCGACCGAGTGGCTGACCGCCATGCACACCGGCGGCCGCGCCAAGGCCGACATCGACAACGGCGCGATCCTGCCCGAGCTACACCGGCACGATCGTGCGCGACGGCTACGCCGGCTACACCCACCTCACCGACGCCCTGCACGCCTGGTGCGGCGCCCACCTGCTCGAGATCTGGCCGCGTTCCACCGCGCCGACCCCGACCGGCAGGTGTGGGCCAAGGCGATGGCCGACCTGCTCATCGACGCCCACCACCACGCCCAAGCCGCCCGCGCCGCCGGCGCACGACGCACCTCGACGAGCAGACTGCTCACCGACCTGCGGCGGCGCTACCTGGGCGCCTACACCGCCGGCATCCGCGACAACCACAACCGCGCCGGACCCCTGGCCCGCGACGCCGCCACGCTGGCGCGGCGCTTCCGCGACCACCAGGACATGATCCTGCGCTTCGTGGTCGACCTCGCCGTGCCCTTCACCAACAACCAGGCAGAACGCGACCTGCGCCCGGTCAAGATCCAACAACGCACCAGCGGCGGCACCTGGCGCACCCTCGCAGGCCTGGCCGACTTCGCCGTCGTCCAGTCCTACCTGTCCACCGCCCGCAAATGGGGCATCGACAGCATCGACGCCCTCACCCGACTGTTCACCACCGGCGCCTGGCTACCACCCGCAGCCGCACCCTGCTGAATAGCTACCATTCCGCCCGATGACAACTACCGCGGGGTCGGGTTCCTGCTGGCTGAGGGCGGTATTCCCCGCCGGTTCAAGGCCGCCTACCTCGACGACGACCAAATCGGTGCGGTCATCGCGCTGGCACTGAAGATCCGCCGCCCGCCCGCAGCGTAAGCAACCAAACCTAGCAACAAGTCCTACCTATTTAACGTCCGAATGGCTTGGCTATTCGGCGTAGAGAAGGAGTCTACCCAAATGCCCAGCAACGATCGCGCCATCCTGGTCGGCACGCTCGCCGTAGTGGCCCCGGCCGGGATCGGTGCCGGGGTGCATGTGGTGCCGTGGCTGCGGGACAACCGCACCGACATCAGCCTGTTCCTGCTCATGCTGCTGCTCACGGCCAGCGGGTTCACCGCCGCGCTCGCCTTGATCACCACCTACGTCGATCGGCCGACACCCGCCGACAACTCCGACACAGATATCGACGCCGATGACGCGGACATGGTCTGTCCGTAATGCGGGGAACCTGCCCAACGGCACATTCCGGAGGATCTCGTCCCCGCGCATTACGCGGACCAACCGGCTCCTGACTGGAGCCATCTCGACGGCACGCAACTGTGCCCGGTAATCGGTTCTCACGGCTACCGACCGGCCGACCCGATCCGGATCCGCACGTCCCTGCCCGAATCCAGCGAAACTCTGTGAAAGGACCTTCTGCCAGGTCACACGAGACCGAAACCTCCGCCAACGGAACCGCGCCCTTCGTCGTCCGCCCGCGAGACGCCTGGCATCGGCTCGGCGCGGGCACCCGCGATGGCCTCACCGCACGACAGGTCATGACCACCGCCCGCCTCGGTGGCTGGGACGTGCGCACCGTGCCGCTGTCGGCGACCGACCTCACCGACGACGGGGTCACCACACTTGCGGTGTCCGACCACTACGCCACCGTCCGCACCCATCCCGTGACCGGGCGGCCCGACGTGTTGGGTGTTGTCGGCTCCGGCTACACGGTGGTGCAGAACGAGGAACACTGCGAACTACTCAACCTCCTCGTGGACGAGGCGGGAGCGCACTTCGAAACCGCCGGATCCCTGCGCGGCGGCCGGGAGACCTTCGTGACCATGAAGCTCCCGCACACCCGTCACCCTCGACACCGGCCACGGTGCGCGCGCGGCGCGCGGCGCGCCGACGGGTCCAGACCGATGTTCATGGCCGCGGCCACCCACCATCAGCCGATGGTCGTGGCGCACCGCCAGATCCCGAACAAGACCAGCGAAATCCGTTGTGTCGCAACACTTCTCGCCGATCTGCAGGCTGTCGGGTGGGACCTGGGATCGACGGTGATCACCCTGGACGCGCTGCACACCGTCCGCGACACCGCCCGGCAGATCCTCGCCGCTGGCGGGCACTACCTTATGATCGTCAAACGGAACCGGGCCGAGCTGTACACGCGCTGCGCCGGGCTGCTCTCCACCGCCGACCCAAAGGACCTGGACCGGCACAGCAGCACCAACCGCGGGCACGGGCGCACCGAGGAACGCATCCTCACCGCCCGCACCATCACCGAAACCGACGAGGCCGTCACCGACCAGATCGACTTCCCGGGCGCCGCCCAGATCATCCGGATCGTGCGCTACACCGGCGGACTCGACGGCCAGCGCACCACCAAGGACGTCGTCTACGCCATCACCGACCTGACCCACGACCAAGCCGGGGCACCGGCCCTGTCCGCCCTGGCCCGCGGGCACTGGCAGGTCGAGGCCCTTCACCATGTTCGTGACGTGACCTTCCGCGAAGACTCCTCCCACGCCCGAACCGGCACCCTGCCCGTCACCCTCGCCGTCATCCGCAACACCATCATCGCCGCCCTCCGCCTGGCCGGCGCCACCAACATCGCCAAAGCCAGGCGCTGGGCCGCCAACGCCACAGCCGAACGCGTCACAGGCCTGTTCACTACCAATGCAAACCCGGACATAACGCCGCTATGACAGAGCCGTGGTGGGTGGGCGACCGCTTCTCGTCAGGCGGGCTGGAGGTGCCGTTCGTGGTCCAGACCATCGTCGCGGTCGGTCGGGCGTTGAGGTGTCGGCCCGGCGCGCGGCTCGCTGTCGGTGTCGGGTTGGGGTCTGGGTCGCGTGCCCAGGCGGTGCGGTCCTCGGTGCTCACCGCCCAGGGCAGGAACCGGGTCAGCGCCGGACCGGTGGGGGCGGCGCCCCCGGCCTGGGCGCATTCGTCGAGGTAGGCCTGCAGGTAGCCCAGCGGGTTGAGCCCGGCCCGGGTGGCGGTTGCGGTGATCGTGAAGACCCTGCTGGCCAGCTGTGCGGAGACCACCGAGCCGGAGCCGTAGTAGTTCTTGCCGGCCGACCACCGGCCCGCGCAGCGCCCGCTCGGAGGTGTTGTTGTCCAGGGCCAGTTCGGGGAATTCGCGGTGGCGGGCCAGCCCGTCCCATTCCCGGTCCAGGGTGGCCAGCACCTTCGCTGCGGTCGGGTGCAACAGGGCCGCGTGTGACATCTGGGCGGTGCGTTCGGCGTCGATGGTGTTCAGCGCGGCGGAGAACTGCGCGGCCGCCCAGGTGTGCGCGGTGCTGCCCGGCTCGGCGGCGCCCATCGCGGTGTGCGCCATGTAGAGCTCCGCGATTCGCTCGATCCAGCCGGCGGTCCAGGCTGCCAGCTCGGGGTGGGCGTCCCCGGCGCGGATGAAGTAGCGCCGGATGTGGGACCAGCACCAGAGGTTGTCGACCCCGTCCACGCGCCCGAGGATCTGATAGACCACGTAGAAGTCCGAGGACAGCAGCAGTTCACGACCCCCGGGCAGGGCGTCGGGCAGCTTGTCATCGTCGTCGGTGTCGACGCCCAGGTGCTCGGTCAGGATCTTCGTCGAGCGGGCCGGGGCGATCGTGAACACGGTGGTGTCGGGGCCGACGAACACCCAGCACCACCAGCGGTGGCTGTCTTTGCCCTCGACCGCGGCGTAGACGTTCCAGCTGGTCTCGTCGATGTGTAGGTGCGCGGCGGCGGCGTTGCGGTCGCTGATCAACTGCGCCAGTGGGGCCAGCAGGTCCGAGCACGCCGCGAACACCCCGGCCAGGGTGCCCTCGGCCAGGTCGAACCCGTCGTGGGCCAGCGCGGCGACGATCCGGTGCGCGGGCCGGCCCAGCACGAACTTCTCCACCAGCAGCCGGGCCAGAAACCCGGTGGTGAACCGGCCCTTGCCGAGGGCCTTGGGCACCGGTGGGGCGACCAGCACGCCGCGGACCGGGCAACCGCAGCTGCGCCGGTAGGTCGGGCGGCGGTGCACGATCCGGGTCAGCTGGACCTGCCAGTCGATCTGCTCGCAGCTCTCCTCGCCGAACCGGACATACCCCGTGCCGCAGCGCGGGCACCCCCGCTCGGCCTCGGGAACGTCGTGGACCTCCTCGCGGCCCGGCAGATGGGAGTAGTCGCGGCGGCCGTGCCCGCGCCCGCCCCGCCGCTGCCCACGGCCACGCTTGTCCGGCCCGCCGGCCGGATCATTGCCGGCCTCACGGGTTGCCCCGTCCCGGTCCGGCGCCTGCTTGGCCTTCTCCGACGACGTCCCGAACGCCAGCCTCGCCAGCACCGACACCTTCTCGGCGAGCGCGCCGACCTGACCCTCCAGGTCATCGACCCGGGCCTGCAACACGACGTTCTCCACCGCCAAACGCTTCGCCTCGGCACGCCAGAACTCGACCTCGCCCACACCGCCGAGATCACCGCTGTTCATGACGCCGGAACAAGATCACCGCAAGCCGCTCGCGTCCAGCACCACCCGCACGGCGTGTCGCTCGACGAGCCAGGCGCCATCCCAGCTACGGGATCACCGAATGCTTACACAGCGCCGACACCTGCTTGTCAGGGACGGCAAGGTCCGAGTGGCGCAACAGGCGATCCAGACCAATGACGGTCGAACATTTGACGGAGATCCGAAGGCCAGGAGCATCCGGACGGTGACACTGCCCGACTTCATGACGGCGGAGGTGGAGGACCATCTTCGGCGTTATGTTGGCCGGTCGCCGAACGCCTACGTCTTCTCGGCCCAAGGGGCACGGCCGACGCGGCCGAACTTCATCGGATCTGGGACAAGGCCCGAAGTCGGTCGGGGTGCCCGGGCTCATCTGCACGATCTACGGCACACAGGCAACACGCTCGCCGCCGAGACCGGTGCGACGCTTCGATTGAATTGATGGACCGCATGGGTCATCGCTCGACCCGAGCCGCGTTGATCTACTTGCACGCTCGCGACCACCGCGACAAAGAGATCGCCATGGGCATCGGACCAGATGGTGGCCGATGCCCGAGCATCCCACGAGGGGCACGCGGGGGGCACGACGGCGCCACGCATCCGACGCAAGATCGTACAGTTACGACGGTTGTCCCTGGTGGAGGACGTGGAGCGGGCGACGGGAATCGAACCCGCGTAGCTAGTTTGGAAGACTAGGGCTCTACCACTGAGCTACGCCCGCATGCCGCCAGCGTTGGCGGCCTCGCCAGCCTAGCGGACGCGCGGGTGGCTATCCGCACGACCGTGGTCGGGCCGACCCCCTAGACTGCCGGGCACGGGGTGTGGCGCAGCTTGGTAGCGCACTCGCTTTGGGAGCGAGGGGCCACCGGTTCAAATCCGGTCACCCCGACCAGCTAGACGGCATGATCGTCGATCTTGGGGAGTCGGCTGACGGCCGCCGTGTAGCAACCGTGCAGCAACGGGCAACCCGGCCAGTCGTGGCCACGCGTCCGTCGGCTCAGTGCAAGGGTGTCGGAGTGACGACCGTCGAGGTGGAGACGCCTGCCGGTCGGGTGCGCGGGCGGTGGGAGGACGGGGTGGCGGTGTTCCGCGGCATCCCGTTCGGCGCGCCGCCGGTCGGCCCGAACCGGTTCGCCGCTCCGGCGCCGGTCACGCCGTGGGACTGGGTGCGCGACGCCTACCGGTTCGGGCCGCCACCGCCGCGGCCGGGCGCCCCGACCGGCGGCGACGACTGGCTGAACCTCGCCGTGTGGACCCCGGAGCCGGGGCGGGCCGGGCTGCCGGTGGTGCTGTGGATCAGCGGGGGCGGCTACCTCGTGTGCGACTCGGCCGACCCGCATCTGACAGGACACGTGCTCGCCGCGGCCGGCGCGGTCGTCGTCAGCGCGCACTACCGCAGCGGCGCCGAGGGCTTCCTCCGGCTCACGGGCGCTCCGGACAACCGCGCGCTGCTCGACCAGCTCGCCGCGCTGGACTGGGTGCACACCACGATCGCGGCGTTCGGCGGCGACCCGGACTGCGTCACGGTGCTCGGTCAGTCCGCAGGCGCAGGCGCGATCGCGGCGCTGCTGGCCATGCCGAGCGCGGCAGGCGCGATCCGGCGCGCGATCCTGCAGAGCATCCCCGAGACCTTCTTCGCGCCCGAGCTCGCCGACGATATCGCCACCGAGATCTGCGCCGAGCTCGGCCGCACGCCCCGTGTCGACGATCTTGCCGGGGTCACCCCGGAGGATCTCGCTGCCGCAGTGCAGACGGTGACGGGGCGCCTGCCGCAACGGATCGACCGGTGGGGTGCGGTGGCGTACACGCCGTCACCCTTCTCCCCCGTGGTCGACGGCGACATCGTCCCCGCCGCGCCGTGGACGGCACTCGCCAGCGGCGCGGCCCGCGACGTCGAACTGCTCGTCGGGCACGGCCGTGACGAGTGCAGTTGGCTCGCCGCCCAGCTTCCCGACATCGTCGACGCCGACGTGGACCCGCTGATCGACGGACTTGTCCCCACCCCCGGCGCGCAGCGCTACCGAAAGGTCTTCCCCGAGCTCACCGCGAACGCACTGCGCGAGACCGCGTTGTCGGACTGGCTGTACCGGATGCCTGCCCTGCATCTCGCCGAAGCAGCCGACCGCGGCGGTGCCCGGGTCTGGTTCTACGAGCTTCGGTGGGGGTTCGGCCCGCTCGGCGCGTCGCACGGCCTCGACACCCTGCTCGTGTTCGACACCACCGACGTCGACGGCGAGGTCACCGCGGCGGCCCCCGCCGCCGTCACCGAGGCCCGCCTGCTGTCGGACGTCATCCGCGCCGACCACCTGACCTTCGCCCGCACGGGCGACCCCGGCTGGCCGCGCTTTCGCGTGGGGGAGCGCTTCACCCGTGCCTACGATCCCGAGCCCCGCCTCGTCTCCTACCCCGAGGAACGCTCCCGCGAGATCTGGCGCGATCAGCGCTTCGACCTGCTGGGCCTGCGCAGCTCGTGAGCCCCGGCCCGGCGCCGTCTCGACTACAGTCGACGCGTGTCCGGCCGAGGTGAGGACGCCGCCACACCCGTGGACCCGCGGGTCGCGGCGGCCGTGGTGGACGTCTTCGTCTACGTCGTCGTGCTGAACCTCTTCGTGGAGTACCTCCCCCAGGTGTTCAGCGAGACGTTCACGCTCTCCCTGCTCACCGCGGTGCTGCTCAAGGGCGTGCTCGAGGTCGTCGTCGCGGCGAAGAACCGCGTGAGAGCCCGGTTCCGGGCGGCGTCGACGTCACTCGGCAAGGTGGTGGCAGGCGTCATGCTGTGGCTGGTGCTCTTCGGCAGCAAGTTCGTCGTGCTGGAGATCATCCATCTGATCTTCCGGGACAGCGTCCGGCTCGGTGGCTTCTTCTCGGTGACGCTGCTCATCCTCGTCTTGATGCTGGCGCGGGCCGGGGTTCGATGGCTGATGCAGGCTTCCTTCCTGCCCACGCCCCCGCGGCCGGACGCTCGGGGGGATGCCCGGCCGGCGGGTAGTCGAGATCGCGGCGTTCCCCCCTCCAGCACGGGGTGATGGTGGTAACAGCACTGCGGCTCACGTCGACGGGTAGAGATGACCGACCTTCGGCCTGTCGCAGGATCGACCGGACTGCTCAAGTTCCTGGACTCGCTCGTCGGAATCCGCGCGGACGCGGCGCTCACCGGCGGCCAGCTCGGGGTGAGCGAGAGCTGGGCGCCGAGGGGCCACGCGTCACCCGTGCACATCCACTCGCGCGAGGACGAGGCGTTCTTCGTCGTCGACGGCGAGATCCGCTTCTGGTTCGACGACGAGCCGCCGTTCACGCGGGGGTCGGGCGAGCTCGTCTGGCTCCCCCGCGCGCACAAGCACGCGTTCACGGTCACGTCGGCGACGGCCCGGTTCCTGGTCCTCACCACACCCGCGGGCTTCGAGCGCCTCTTCCAGACCGGCACCGCTGCCGCCGACGCGGTGATCCCGCCGTCGGGCGCGATGACCGATGACGAGCTGGAGCGCGCGACGACGGCGTTGGCCGACGTCGGGGTCACCGTGGTGGGGCCGCCCAACGCCGTGTGAATTTGACCTGAAGCCGACTCCAGGTTCTAGCGTGCGCTCATGAGCATGGAGATGGTCGCCTGGCATCAGATGTACCAGGCGGCGCACGGCACCGACGAGCGGCGGACCGTTCTCGCGGGCCACGCTGGCCCGGATCGGCCGGTTCGCCCGGCCGCACCGGCGGCGGATCGTCGCGTTCGTCGGGCTCAGCGTGATCGGCGCCGGGCTGGCGGTGGCGACGCCGGTGCTGGCGGGCCGCGTGGTCGACGCGATCGTCGGCGGTGGCCCCGCGTCGGTGGTGATCGGGCTCGCGCTCGCCATCGCGGGCATCGCGGTCGCGGAAGCGGGCGTCGGGATCGTCCAGCGCTGGCTCTCCTCGACGCTCGGCGAAGGCCTGATCCTCGATCTGCGCGCCGCCGTGTTCGACCACGTGCAGCGCCAGCCGGTGGCGTTCTTCACCCGCACCCGGACGGGCGCGCTGGTCAGCCGCCTCAACAACGACGTGATCGGGGCGCAGCGGGCGTTCTCCGACACGCTTGTCGGGCGTGGTCGGCAACGTCGTCACGCTGGCGCTGACGCTCGTCGTCATGCTCGGCCTGTCGTGGCAGGTCACGGTGCTGGCGCTGCTCCTGCTGCCGATCTTCGTGCTGCCCGCCAAGCGGATGGGCCGCCGCCTCGCCGCGCTCAACCGGGAGGCCGCCGACCACAACGCGGCGATGGGCAACCAGATGACCGAGCGGTTCTCCGCGCCCGGCGCCACGCTCGTCAAGCTGTTCGGGCGGCCCGCGGACGAGACCCGCGAGTTCGTCGCCCGCGCCGCCCGGGTGCGCGACATCGGCGTGCGCACCGCGATGGTGCAGTGGGTGTTCGTGTCGGCGCTGACGCTGGTCTCGGCGCTGGCGTTGGCGCTGGTCTACGGGCTGGGCGGCTGGTTCGCGCTGGCGGGCTCGCTCGACCCGGGCGACGTCGTCGCGCTCGCCCTGCTGCTCACCCGCCTCTACGCGCCGCTGACGTCGCTGGCCTCGGCCCGCGTCGAGGTGATGAGCGCGCTGGTGAGCTTCGAGCGGGTCTTCGAGGTGCTGGACCTCCCGCCGCTGATCGCCGAGCCCGCGACGCCCCGGCCGCTGCCCGAGGGCGCGCTCTCGGTGGAGCTCGACGCGGTGCGGTTCGCCTACCCCGCGGCCGACCGGGTGTCGCTCGCGTCGCTGGAGGAGGTGGCCGCGCCTCGACACCCGCGGCGGCGTGGAGGTGCTGCACGACGTGTCGTTCCGGGCCGAGCCCGGGCAGATGGTCGCGCTGGTCGGCTCGTCGGGCGCGGGCAAGTCGACGATCGCCTCGCTGCTCCCCCGCCTCTACGACGTCGACGCGGGCGCGGTCCGGCATCGGCGGCGTCGACGTCCGCGACCTCGCGTTCGACACGATCCGCGGCGCGCTCGGGCTCGTCACGCAGGACGGGCACCTGTTCCACGAGTCGCTGCGCGCCAACCTCCTGCTCGCCCGGCCCGACGCCGACGAGGCCGAGCTGTGGGACGCGCTGCGCCGCGCCCGGCTGGCCGACCTCGTCGCGTCGCTGCCCGACGGGCTCGACACCGTGGTCGGCGAGCGCGGCTACCGCCTCTCCGGCGGCGAGCGCCAGCGGCTGACGATCGCGCGGCTGCTGCTCGCCCGGCCGCGCGTCGTCGTGCTGGACGAGGCCACCGCGCACCTCGACTCGACGTCCGAGGCCGCCGTCCAGGAGGCGTTGGGCGAGGCGCTGGCCGGCCGCACCGCGATCGTCATCGCCCACCGGCTGTCGACGATCCGGGCGGCCGACCAGATCCTCGTCGTCGAGGACGGGCGCGTCGTCGAGCGCGGCACCCACCTGGAGCTGCTGGCCAGGGCGGGCCGCTACGCCGAGCTCTACCGCACCCAGTTCGCCGACGTGGCCGCTTAGCTCGCGAGGATGTCGTCGATCTGCCCCATGGCCGCCTTCATGCCCTCGTCCATGCCCATCGCCAGGAGCTGTTCCATCGCCTCGACGGTCGCGAACGTCGAGGTGATCTCCATGCGGGTGCCGCCGCCGTCGCGGTCGGCGAGGGTGACGCAGATGACGGTGACCGGCATGTCCGGGTTCGGGCGGCCCTCGCCGTCGGCGAAGCCGTCCTCGAACTCCAGGCGGTGCGGGGGCACGACGGCGCTCACCCGCCACCAGCCCGCGAACTTGTCGCCGTCCGGGCCGGTCATGAAGTAGTTGACCGCGCCGCCCGCGGAGAGATCGTGGTCGACGACGGTGGCGGGGTAGGTCGGCGGCCCCCACCAGCGCTCCAGCTGGCGCGGGTCGGCCCAGATCTGCCACACGCGTTCGACGGGGGCGCCGAACTCGGCGGTGATGGTCATCGTGCGGTGCTCGGGGTCCTTGACGACGTCGGTGACGGTCATGCGTGCGTCTCCTTCCGAGAGGATCTCGTCGATGCGGTCGATACGCGCCCGCCAGATCATCTCGAGCTGGTCGAGCAGGCCGTGCACCTCGCGCAGTGCGTCGGGGACGCCCCGCACCCGCTGCTCACGGCCGTGCCTGCGCTTGACCACCAGCCCCGCGCGTTCGAGGACCGCCACGTGCTTCTGCACGGCGGCGAAGCTCATCGGGTAGCGGCGGGCCAGCTCCGAGACCGACCGCTCCTCGGCCAGCACCGCCGCGACGATGTCCCGTCGGGTGGCGTCGGCCAGCGCGTGGAACAGGTCGTCCGCGCTACGTACAACCACATGGTTGTACGTTAGTCACTCACCGCAGGACCAGCAAGGGCGACGCCCGCCCGGCCCGTGGCTCGCTTCGACGAACGCGACCGGGTCGGCGAGGTCGGCGAGCAGGTGGACAACGGCCTCCAGCGCATGGATCCGCTGCCGGTACACGGCTATCGGAGCCTTTCGATCACGGGCGCGAACGCCTCCCGGAACGGGCCGTGGACGGTGTAGTAGGTGAAGCCGTAGCGATCACGGTTGCGCCGCAGCTGATCGGCCATCTCCGCGACGGTGCCGACGAGGACGAACGGCGTGGCCAGGACCTCCGCGGCCGACATGACGTTCCCGAAGCGCTCGGCCAGCCCGGACGCCGCGGCCTGGCGGTCGGCGGCGGGCACGACGGCCTGGACCAGGATGTGCCACTCGACGTCGCGATCGCCGACGCACGCGCGGGCGAAGCGCACCCGCTCGTCGGTCTCGACGTCGGTGGCGACCCGCATCGTGCCCGCCGGCAGGCCCTTCAGCTGGAGCGCGCCCGCGACGCCGACGATGTCGGCGAACTCGCCCGCCACCCGCAGCACCCGCTCGCCGGTGCCGCCGACGATCAGCGGCGGGCCGTGGCCGCCGAACCCGGCGCGCTGCACCGGCCGCAGCGGGGCCACGCCGAACTGCTCCCGCAGCGGCTCGCTGCTGCGGGTAGCCGTCGGCCGCGAACTCGGCGCGCAGCCGCTCGATCATCGCGCGCAACCCGTCGACCCGGGCCCCGAACGGCTCCCACCCGATCCCGGCCTCGTCGAACTCCCACTTCATGTGCCCGGCGCCGAGGCCGACCTCCAGCCTGCCGTCGGTGAGCACGTCGGTGGTGGCGATCTCGCGGGCCAGCAGGCTCGGGTTCCAGAACGGCGCGTTCAGCACGAGGGTGCCCACGCGCAGCCGCTCCGTGGCGGCCGCGGCGGCGACCAGCGTGGGGAAGGGCGCCGGGTTCCCGAGGTGGTCGGCGGCGAACACCGTGTCGTAGCCCGCGCGCTCGCCGCTGCGGCAGACGTCGAGGAACTCCGTCCGCGTGCCGAGGCCGAAGACGTTGTACGAGAAGCGGAAATCCGCACGCCGGACTCCACGCCCGAGCGGCTAACCTGTCCTGTGATCGAGATCCGGGCCGCGCGGCCGGACGACGCGACGACGCTCGCGGCCATCGACGCGGTGACCTGGACCACGGCCAACAGCCCCGCGGGCCTGCCGACGGAGGCCAGGCCGTTCTTCCGCCCGGAGGAAGACCCGGCCGACACGCTCGTCGCCGTGCTCGACGGCGTCGTCGTCGGCTACGCCAAGCTCCGCAACGCGCTGCCGGTGCCGTCGCACGCCCACGTGCTGGAGATCAACGGCCTGGCCGTCGACCCCGAAGCCGCGGGACAGGGCATCGGCCGCGCGCTGGTCGAGGCGGCCGTCGCGGAGGCGGCGCGGCGCGGAGCGCGCAAGGTGTCGCTGCGGGTGCTCGGCGCCAACGCCGTGGCACGACGGCTCTACGCCCGGTGCGGGTTCGTCGAGGAGGGGGTGCTCCGCGCGGAGTTCCTGCTCGACGGCCGGTACGTCGACGACGTGTTCATGGCCCGTTTCCTCGGGTGACCACAGCTACGCCGCCGCGAGCGCCCCTTCGCGCCAGAGCACCATCGCCTCCGCGCAATCCGGGCACGGCACCTCGTAGCCCACGGGCCCCGCCTCCGGCAGCTCCGCGTCGACGCCGCAGCCGAGGACAGCTCCACCAACCGGTGTTCGTCGTCTCCATGCCCCCACGGTAAATCACAGCTCTGTCATTTTTGCGCAGGCGACGGCGCGCCGACCCGCCGGTAACAATCCGCAAGCGACGGGCGAGTGGATTGCCGGGGAACGGGCGACGACGCGGAAATCCCGGGAGTCTGCCCGTTCCCGGCCGGTCAGAACCCCTCCCCTGACCGGCCTCGGGTCCACGCCGGCCGTGCCAGCCGGCGTGGACCCGGCACCGGTGGCCCGAGAAGGGGCACACTCGGCACATGACAGTCGCGACGCTGATCGTCCTGTTGGTCGTGATCGCGGGCGCGGTGTGGCTGATCCGGCAACGGTCGGTGACCAGGGCCCGCGAGCTGGACGACGCCCGCGCCGACGCCCGCCGCTGGGTCGAGCGGCTCGGCGGGCAGGTGCTCGCGCTCACCGGTACCGACCCGGCGTCGAAGCAGGCGCTGGCCGACGCCGCGGAGCGCTACACGGCCGCGGGCGCGCAGATGGACCAGGTGCAGAGCGTCGCGCAGGCGCGGCAGGTCACCGAGACCGCCTACGAGGGCCTCTACTACGTGCGCGCCGCCCGCACGACCATGGGCCTCGACCCCGGGCCGGAGCTGCCGCCGCTGCCCGGGCAGGGGCAGGCGGGCACGGTGAGTGAGGACCGCGCCGTCGACGTCGACGGGCACGCCTACAGCGCCTCCCCGAACCCGTCGGGCCGCAACCGGCACTACTACCCCGGCGGCACGGTCGCCGGACGCCCGGTTCCGCGCGGCTGGTACTCCGAGCCGTGGTGGCACTCCGCGCTGATCGGCGGGGCGTGGGGCGTCGGGTCGGCGCTGCTGTTCAGCTCGCTGTTCTCCGGGATGTCCGGGGTGGCCTACGCCGACGGGTACGCCGACGGCATCGCCGCCGACGGCTGGGGCGACCAGGGCGACCCGTCGGGCGGCGACCAGGGCGGCGACTGGGGCGGCGACCAGGGCGGCGACTGGGGCGGCGGCGACTTCGGCGGCGCGGACTTCGGCGACTTCGGGGGCGGCGACTGGGGCGGTGGCGGCGGGGGTGACGTGGTGAGCCGGTTCAGGCCGCGGCGGGCTGGCAGGCCGGGCACCAGAAGAGGTTGCGTGCGAGGTGGGTCTCGCGGGCCACGGACGTGCCGCAGACGACGCACGGCTCCCCCGCCCGCCGGTAGACGTAGACCTTGCGCGCGCACCGCTCACCGGGACCGCACGGCGGCGGGGCGTGCTCGGCCCGCAACGTCTCGATCTTGCCGCGGCGCACGCCGTCGCGCATGAGCGCCACGAGGTCGGCCCACACCGCATCCCACTGCTCCCGGCGCAGCGCCCGGCCGGGCAGGAGCGGGTCGAGCCCGTGCCGGAACAGCACCTCGGCCCGGTAGACGTTGCCGACGCCCGCGATCACCGTCTGGTCCATCAGCAGCGTGGCCAGCGGCGCGCGGGAGCGGGAGATCCGCGTCCAGGCGCGCTCGGGGTCGGCGTCGGGACGCAGCGGGTCCGCGCCCAGCCGCGCGTGGATGGCCGCGGCCTCGGCGTCGGTGATCAGCTCACAGGCGGTGGGGCCGCGCAGGTCGCCGTAGTGCGTCGGGCCCACCATCCGCATGCGGACGAGCCCGCGCGGCGGGTCGAGCGGCAGCGCGACGTCGGAGAACTTCCCGTAGAGCCCGAGGTGGACGTGCACGACGAGGTCCGGACCGTAGTGGTGGAACAGGTGCTTGCCGTGCGCCTCCGCGCGGCGCAGCACCAGCCCGTCCACGATCTCCGCGCTCGTGGCGAACCGGCCCTGCGGGCTGGTCACCGACACCTGCTTGCCCGCGAAGCGCGTGCGGTGTCGCCGGGCCAGCCGGTGCAGGGTGTGGCCTTCAGGCATCCGGCAGCGCGGGCGGCTCGTGCGTCTTCTCGTACTCGTCGAGGATGGCGATGCGCCGCTCGTGGCGCGGGTCCTCGCTGAACGGCTCGGCGACGAACGCCGCGGCGAACTCCGCGGCGTCCTCCAGGGAGTGCTCCCGGGCTCCGATCGCGACGACCTGCGCGTTGTTGTGCTGGCGAGCCAGCTTCGCCGTCTCGAGGTTCCAGGCCAGCGCGGCCCGGATGCCGGGCACCTTGTTGGCGGCGATCTGCTCGCCGTTGCCCGAGCCGCCGATGACGATGCCGAGGCTGCCGGGATCGGCGAGCACCGCGAGGCCGGTGGCGATGCAGTAGGGCGGGTAGTCGTCACCCGCGTTGTAGGTGGCGGGGCCGACGTCCACGACGTCGTGGCCCAGACTGGCCAGATGGCCGATGAGGTGGGACTTCAGCTCGAAGCCTGCGTGGTCGGACCCGATGTGGACGCGCACGCGCAAGCATCCTGCCCTATCGCGGGCGTGGACGGGGTGCCGGGCGGCTGGGTGATCGCCGTCGTGTCGGCCCGACGGAGTGCGGTGGTCGGTGCAGCCGGACGCGGCGGCGGTGCTCGCGGCGACGCGGCACTGCGCCGCGGTCGGCGTCGACATCCCGCTCGGGCTGCCCGCGGGCCGCGGCCGCCGTGCCTGCGACACGCTCACCGCGGCCCGGCTGGGCCGCGCCCGCTCGTCGGTGTTCCCGGCGCCGCCGCGCGAGGTGCTCGCCGCGCCCGACTACGCGCAGGCGTGCGCGGTGGCGCGCAGGCTCACCGGCCGCGCGATCAGCCTGCAGACCTTCCACATCACGCCGAAGATCGCCGAGTGGGACGCCGTCGCGCTGCCCGATCGGGTCGTCGAGGTGCATCCCGAGCTCGCGCTGCGCACGCTCGCGCCCGTGACGGACTTCGCGCCGAAGAAGTCCGCGCGCGGCGCGGGGCAGCGGATCGCGGCGCTCGCCCGCTGGGTGGACCCGGCCGTGGCGCTGGGCGACCTGCCCGCGGGCGCCCGCCTCGACGACGTGCTCGACGCGCTGGCCGTCGCGTGGTCGGCGGCGCGGTGGGCGCGCGGGGCGGCCGAGGTGCTCGGCGACGAGCGCGACGCCCGCGGCCGCCCGATGCGGGTGGTCGTCTAGGCCGTGCGCGGTAACGAGTGCTCGAGCACTCGTTACCGCGCACAGGGGTCAGTGGCGGGTGCCGCCGCCCAGCAGGCCGCCGAGGATCGAGCCGAGGTCGGGCCCGCCCTGCTGCTGCGCCGGGGCGCCGCCGCCACCCACCATCCCGCCGAGCAGGCCGCCCAGCAGGCCGCCGAGGCCGCCGTCCGCGCCGACGTTCGACGTGGCGCCGGTGAGCTGCTTGGCCAGGTAGGCCATCACGATCGGGGCGAGGATCGGCAGCAGCTTCTGGATCAGGCCCGACCGCCGCCGCCGACGCCGCCGAGCTGCTGGACGACCTGGTCCTGCTGGGCGCCGAAGACGTGGCTGACGATCTTCTGCCCGTCGTTCGGGTCGACCTGGTTCAGGTCCACGCCGCCCTCGACCAGCGAGGGGTCGTGCTGCTGCACGGCTTCGACGAACGACGATGCGCCGCCCGGGTCCTCGGTGTTGGCCTGGATGCCGCCCAGCAGCGCGGGCAGCGCCGTGCGGGCGGCTTGCTCCGCCTCCTGCTCGTTCACGCCGAGCTGGCTCGCCAGCTGGCCCAGCGGAATCTGCGACAGGATGTCCTCGACTGCACTCATGACGCGGAGCCTAGCTCCGGATCATGCGCCGACAGTGGACTCGGGCTCGGCCGAAATCACCGTTCGGACGTCGATCTGCTCGCCGAGATAGCGCAACACCACCGCGGCGGCCGCCGTCACCGGAACGGCGAGGAACGCGCCCGCGATGCCGTAGAGCGTGCTGCCCGCGGTGATGGCGAGCAGCACGACCGCCGCGTGCAGCCCGAGCCCGCGCGACTGCAGCACCGGCTGCAGCACGTTGCCCTCGATCTGCTGCACGACCACCACGATCACCAGCACGGTGACGCCCGCCGCGAACCCGTTGTTCACCAAGGCGAACAGCACCGCGACCGCGCCCGCCACGAACGCCCCGATGATCGGGATGAAGCCGCCGAGGAACGTCAGCACCGCCAGCGGGAGCGCGAGCGGCACCCCCACGATGACCAGGCCCAGGCCGATGAGCACGGCGTCGACGAGGCTGACGACGGCCTGCTGGCGGATGAACGACCCGACCGTGACCCACACCCGGCGAAGCACCTCCGCGAGGTGGTCGCCCGCGCTCAACCCCGCGACGTTGCGCACCCACGGCAGGAACCTCGGACCGTCCTTGACGAACAGGAACGTCAGGATGAGCACCAGCACGACCGTGATCACGCCGGACGCGATCGAGCCGACGCCCGCGAGTACTCCGGCCGCGATCGTCGACACGCTTTCCTGGATGCGCGTCGTCACCTGCTGGACGAGCGCGTTGAGCTGGCTCGCGGCGAGGTTGAGCGGCGGGCCCCGCGACCCAGTCGCGGACGGTCTGAACACCGGCGATGACGCTGCGGACGATCTGCGGCATGGCTGCCCGACACCGCCGACCCGACGAGGGCCACCAGCACCGCGATCACGACGATGCCGACGATCATGACGACGGCCGAGGCGAGCGCGGGCGGGAAGCGGTGGCGGCGCAGCCACGCCGCGGGCGGCCAGAGCACGGTGGCGAGCACGATGGCGAGCAGCGTGGGGAACACGACCGTCCACAGCTGCCCGACGAGGAAGCCCAGCAGCCACATCCCGGCCGCGACGAGCAGCACGCGGGCACTCCAGCGGGCGGCCCACGTCAGGCCGACACCGATCACACCGCCACGTCCGGGGCTGGTCACGCCGCCAGGCTAAACGGCAAGCCGCCGGTCAGTCGGCGGCCGCGCCGACGAACACCTTCTCCGAGCAGGTGAAGCCGTACGGCGGGGGCATGACGTCGGTCGGGTGGCCCGAGGCGGGCAGCACGATCTGCCGAGCGGGGACGACGACGAGCCGGGTGCCGCGGCCGTCCTCGATCTCGGTGCCGCCGTCGCCGAGGTCGCGCACGACCTTCGCGCCGCGGAACCGCTCGGACTCCACCGCGACGATGCCCAGCTGCGCCGCGTGCTGCCTGCAGGACTCCTCCTGGGCGCGGAAGAACGCCAGCGGATCCTGCGCCGCGGCGGACGGCGACGGGGCGGCGGTGGGCGGAGCGGGCGCCGGGGTGCCCGCGGTGGTGCACCCGGCGAGCAGCACCGCCGCCACCAGCCACGCGAACCGGATCAAGGGGTCGGGCCCCGCCCCGACCAGGTCCACGCGTAGCCGGGGTCCTCGCTCGCCCGGCCGCCCTCGCCGATCTCCAGCGGGCGGAACGTGTCGACCATGACGGCCAGCTCGTCGAAGAACTCCGCGCCCAACGCCCGCTCGACCGCGCCCGGCTGCGGGCCGTGGGTGTGGCCGCCGGGGTGCAGGCTGATCGAGCCCTGGCCGATGCCCGAGCCCTTGCGCGCCTCGTAGTTCCCGCCGCAGTAGAACATCACCTCGTCGGAGTCCACATTGGAGTGGTAGTAGGGCACCGGGATGGCCAGCGGGTGGTAGTCGACCTTGCGGGGCACGAAGTTGCAGACCACGAAGTTCTGGCCCTCGAACACCTGGTGCACCGGCGGGGGCTGGTGCACCCGGCCGGTGATCGGCTCGAAGTCGGCCACGTTGAACGTGTACGGGTAGAGGCAGCCGTCCCAGCCGACCACGTCGAACGGGTGGGTCGGCAGCACGTAGCGGGTGCCGGTGATGCCCCGCGCGCCCCGGTGCTTGACCAGCAGCTCCACGTCCTCGCCCTCGACGAGCAGCGGTTCCGCCGGACCGTGCAGGTCGCGTTCGCAGTACGGGGAGTGCTCCAGGAACTGCCCGAACCGGGAGAGGTAGCGCTTCGGCGGGGCGATGTGCGAGTTCGCCTCGATCACGTAGAGCCGCAGCGGATCCTCGCCCTCGCGGCACCCACCGGTGTGCGGTGGCCCGGGGCAGCAGCACGTAGTCGCCTTGGCGGGCGGCGAGCGTGCCGAAGACGGTCTCGACGGTCGCGGTGCCCGCCTCGACGTAGACGCACTCGTCGCCGATCGCGTTGCGGTAGAGCGGGCTCGCCTCGCCCGCGACGACGTAGGAGATCCGCACGTCGCCGTTGCCCAGCACCAGCCGCCGTCCGGTGACGGCGTCGAGCGCCTTCCAGTCCTCGCCGGGGAAGAGCTCGTGCAGCTTGAGGTGCCGCGGCAGCAGCGGGCGGTTCTCGGTGGTGGCCTGGTCGGGCAGCTCCCACGGGGTGGCGTCGACGACCGCCGAGGGCAGCCCGAGGTGGTAGAGCAGCGAGGAGTCGGAGAAGAACCCCTCCTCCCCCATCAGCTCCTCGGCGTAGAGGCGCCCGTCGGGGCGGCGGTGCTGGGTGTGGCGCTTCGGGGGGATGTCGCCGCAGCGGCGGTAGTACGGCATGGTCGTTCTCCTTCGCGGTGAGGATGGCGCGAGGGCGCGGCGCAGCGCGCGTGGTCGAGATCGGGCGGCGCGGCGGGGACGACCGCGGCGACGTGCGCGTCCGGGCGCAGCACCCACGCCTCGCCGGGCCGGGCGCCGAGGGCGCCGGCGAGGGCGGGGTCGAGCGCGGCCATCGCCGCCACCCGGACCGGTGCGGCGACGGCACGGGCGGCGGCCTCCGCCGCCGGGTGGTCGGCGCCGTCGGCGAGCAGCACGAGGAAGCCTTCGCGGGCGAGTGCCGCGCAGGCCGGGGTGCGGCGGCCCGCGGCACGGCGCGCGCAGGGGCATGTCCGGGACCAGCACGCCGGGCCCGGGGGCGGGCACCCCGCCGCGGGGCGGGCGGCCGCCGAACGGGCGGGTCGGGTCCGGCGTGGTCAGCGGGGATTCGGTGTACCAGAACGGCTCGGCGAGCCTGCCGGAGTCGACGAGGGCGCGGGCGGCGGGGTCGTCGACGGCGCGGGCCAGCACGTCGGCCCGCACCGCCGCGCGCTCGGCGTCGGGCGGGACGAGGAAGTCCATCGTCGCCGTCGTCACCGCGACGTTCTCGACGGCCGCGGCGTGCCGCTCGGCGTGGTAGCTCGCCAGCAGCTCCTCGGGCGCCCAGCCGTAGCCGACGTGCGCGATCTTCCAGGCGGCGTTCTCCGCGTCGGCCACCCCGGAGTTGAGCCCGCGCGCGCCGAACGGCGACACGAGGTGCGCCGCGTCGCCCGCGAGCAGCACCCGGCCCACCCGGAGCCGGTCGGCGATGCGGGAGTGGAACCGGTACACCGACATCCAGACGATCTCGTACGCGCCGGTCCCCGATGATCGCCCGGATGCGCCGGTCGAGCGCGCCGGAGGCGACCTCGGCGTCGAGGTCGTAGTCGGACGGCACCTGCCAGTCGATGCGGAACGTGCGAGTCGGGGCAGGGGTGCACGAGCACCTGGCGGCCGGGGTTCCAGTCGGGGTCGAAGAAGAACCGCCGCTCGGTCGCCCAGCCGGGCAGGTCGGTGCGGATGTCGCAGATGAGGAAGCGGTCGTCGAACGACACGCCCGTCGAACGTGACGCCCAGTGCGCGCGCGCAACGTCGCCCGGCGGCGCCGGTGCAGAGCACGGTGAACGGGGCCGGGTGCGCCGCCGAGGTCGGTGACCTCGCAACCCCAGCGCACGTCGACCAGCGGCTCGGCGGCGATGCGCGCGTCGAGGATCTCCTCGGTGCGCGACTGCGAGAGGTTCACGAACGGCGGGAACGGCGAGCGCCCGCGTCGGCGAACGTGTGCGCGAACAGCTCGCGGTCGCGGTGGAACGTGCGCGCCGTCGTCCACGTGACGCCCTCGGCCGCGATCTGCTCGCCCGCTCCGACCGACGCCCAGATGTCGAGCACGTCGCGCTGCTGGCAGATGGCCTTGGAGCCGACGAGGTCCCGATGGGGTCGGCGGTCCAGCACGACCGAGGGCACCCCCCAGCGCGCGAGCAGCAGCGCCGTCGTCTGCCCGACCGGCCCGGCCCCGACGACGAGCACGGGATCGTGCGGCCAGCCCGTCATGTCTGGAGCTGCGCCCAGACCTCCCGGTCCCGCTCGGCCGTCCAGATCACCGGCCGTTCGATCCCGGACAGCTCGTCCCACAGCCGCGACACGTCGAACGGCAGGCAGTGCTCGAAGATCGGCCACCGCCCGTACTGCTCGGCAAGGGCGGCGTGGCACGCGTCGAACGCGTCCTTCAGCGTGCCGCCGCGGGCCTGCACGGCGCCGACCTCGCGGATCATGACGTCGAGGAAGTGGCGGGTCTGCGCGATCGCCGCGTCGACGGCCGCGCGCCCGCGGCTCACCGCGCCCCGGCCGCCGACCAGCGCCTCCGCGCCGATCGCGGCGACGGCGTCCAATGTGGACGACGCCCATTCGCGGTGGAACGCGTCGCCGGTGTAGAGCGCGGCCTCGGCCTCGACGAGGTCGCCCGCGAAGAGCACCTTCTGCCGCGGCAGCCAGCCGACGATGTCGCCCTCGGTGTGCCCGCGCCCGCAGTACTGCAGCACGAGGTCGCCGCGCTCGCCGCCGAGATCGATCGTCAGACGGTCGGAGAACGTGAGCGTGGGCCAGGTGAGCCCGGGGACGGAGTCGGCCTGCTCGGCGAGGCGGGGCATTCGCGCGAACTCCGACGCCCAGTCCTGCTTGCCGCGCTCGGCGACCAGCTCGCGGGTCTTCTCGTGCGCGACGATCACGTCGGCGTCGAACGCGCTGGCGCCCAGCACGCGCACGGCGTGGTAGTGGCGAGAGGACGAGGTAGCGCACCGGCTTGTCGGTGTGCTCGCGGAGGACGGCGAGCCATTTCCGGGCCGCGACGGGGGTGGCCATCGCCTCGAAGCAGACGAGGAAGTCCTCGCCCTCGACGGCCCCGACGTTGGGGTCGCCCTCTGCGGTCAGCGCGTAGACGCCGTCGGCGAGCACCTCGAGGGACTGTTGCTTGGCGGCGAGATCGCCGGACGACGCGAAGGGCTTCGACGGCCACCGCCCCGAAATTACGCGCAGGCTCAGCCGCGCACCAGCCGCGGCAGCAGCGCCGACGCCCCGGCGATCATCAGCGCGGCCGATCCGACCAGCACCGCGAAGTCCAGCCACAGGCGCGCCGGGGTGCCGATGAGCAGCCCGCGCAGCGCGTCGACCTCGTAGCTCAGCGGGTTGATGCGATTGATGACCTGCAGCCAGCCGGGCATCAGCTCCACCGGGTAGAGCGCGTTGGAGGCGAAGAACAGCGGCATCGTGATCGCCTGCCCGATGCCCATCAGCCGGTCGCGGGACAGCACCAGCCCGGCGATCGAGATCGACAGGCAGCAGAAGAACGCCGCGCCGAGCAGCATCGCCACGACGACGCCCAGCCAGTGCAGCGGGTTGGCCGACAGCCCGACGCCCATGAGCAGCGCCAGCACCAGCACGATGACGGCCTGCGCGACGGCCCGGATGCCCGCCGCGAACGCCTTCGCCGCGACGAGCGCGACCCGCGGCGTCGGCGTGACCAGGAGCTTCGCCAGCACGCCCGCGTCGCGCTCCCAGATGATCTGGATGCCGTAGAAGATCGCGATGAACAGGGCGGACTGGGCGAGGATGCCCGGGGCGAGGTAGTCGAGGTAGGGCACGTCGCCGGTCGGGATCGCGTGCAGCCGGGTGAAGACGTTGCCGAACACGAGCAGCCACAGCGCGGGCTGGACCGCGCGGGTGACCAGCTCGGTGCGGTCGTGGCGCAGCTTCTGCAGCTCGACGAGGCACATCGTCCCGACCCGGGAAAGCCCGGTGACGATGACCCGGAGCGGGCCGGGCTCGCGTCAGCCGAGGCGACCGGCGGTGCGGCGGGCAGCACGGACATCGCGCATGTCTCCCTTCTCGGCGGCGGCGAGGGTGTCGCCGGTGTGGCGGCGGAAGACGTCGTCGAGCGTGGCGTCCGGCCCGATCGCGCCCTTCAGGTCGGCCGGGGTGCCGAGCGCGCGGATCCGGCCGCGGTGCATGAGCGCGATCCGGTCGCAGTGCTCGTCGGCCTCCTGCATGGCGTGCGTGGTGACGAGCACGGTCATGCCGGTGGCCCGGCGGATCTCGTGGATGCGCGCCCACACGCCGTCGCGGGCGACCGGGTCGAGCCCGACGGTCGGCTCGTCGAGGATCAACACCCGCGGCGCGCTGACCAGGGCCTGCGCCAGCTCCAGGCGGCGGACCATGCCGCCGGAGTAGGTCTTGGCGAGCCGGTCGGCGACGTCGGCGAGGTCGACGGCGTCGAGCACGGCCTGCACCTGGGCGGCCCGTTCCCGGCGGGGCACGTCGTAGAGGCGGGCGAAGAGCGCCACGTTCTCCCGGCCGGTGAGCGTGGCGTCGGCGGACAGCTGCTGGGGCAGGTAGCCGAGCAGGCGCCGCACCGCCATCCTGCGCCGCGCGACGTCCAGCCCGAGCACCGTGATCGCGCCGGGCGGGGCGGGCAGCAGGGTGGTGATGAGCCGGATCGTGGTGGTCTTGCCCGCGCCGTTGGGGCCCAGCAGCCCGAAGACCTCGCCCGTCGCGACCTCCAGGTCCAGCCCGTCGACCGCGACGGTCTCCCCGAAGACCTGACGCAGCCCGACGCAGCGCACGGCCGTGGTGTCGCTCACGTCTCACAGCTCCCGGATGAGGTTCTTCAACGCGGGCAGGGCGGCCTCCAGCGCGGCGACGTCGCCGTCGGGCAGCCGGGCCAACGCGTCGGCGACGAGCACGCGGCGCGCCGACCGCCACCGGGCGAGGCGGCCGCGCGCGACGTCGGTGAGCGTGAGGTGGGCGGCGCGCCGGTCGGCCGGGTCGACCGCGCGGTGCACCATCCCGGCCGCGACCAGCTGGTTGACCAGCGTGCTCACGGTGTTGCCCGCGAGGTGCAGGCTGCGGGCGGCCGCGGCGACGCCCACCCCCGGCTCGGCCTCCACGAGCTGCAGCAGCTCGACCTGCGCGCCCCGCAGCGCGGGCCCGGGCAGCTCGGCCCGCAGGCGCCTGCGGACCACCCGGCGCAGGCCCGCAGCGAGGCCCATCAGCTCGTCGGCGGTGCTCACGCGGACCAGAATAGCTCTGAGTAAGAGTCTTTGCCCGCTCAGCTTGTCCTCAGGACGAGCCGCCAAGATCTGCCCATGCCTTCGTTCCTCGGTGGCCTGCCGCTGCACCCGCTCGTCGTCCACGCGACGGTCGTGCTGGTGCCGCTCGCCGTGCTCGGCGCGCTCGTCGTCGTGGCTGTGGCCCGCGGCGCGGCGGCGCTACGGCTCGCTCGTCGTGGTGACGTCGGTGCTGGCGACGGTGTGCACGGTCGTCGCCGAGCAGACGGGCGAGGGCTTGGAGCACGCCCTGCCGCGCAGCGAGGCGATCGAGCTGCACGCCGCCGCGGGCGACTACCTCAAGCTCTGGATGGCGCCGCTGATGATCGCGGTGGCGGCGTTCGTGCTGCTGCACCGCCGCGCCGACCGCACGGTGCGTGAAGGAGGCGACCGGCACCACCGCGGCGCTGGCCGTGGCCGGGCGGCAGCGGGTGCTCGCGCTGGGCCTGGCCGTGGTGACGGCGGTGCTCGCCGCTCGGCACCGCCGCGACGGTGTACCGGATCGGCGACCTGGGCGCGCAGGCCGTCTGGGGCGGGCGCGTCTACCGAGCAACCGCGGTCGTGAGCGGAAACGGTGTGCTCTAGACCAGTCGCTATCCACTGCACGACCAGCTCACCGTCCGCCGCGCTCACCCGCACCGTCGCGCCCGGCCCGATCTCGCCGGACAGCAGCATCCGGGCCAGGCGCCGCTCCACCTCGCGGCCGACCGTGCGCCGCAGCGGGCGCGCCCCCAGCTCCGGCCGTGCGCCGAGCCCGGCCAGCAGGTCGGCGGCCGCGTCGTCCACCACCAGCTCGACGCCGCGGGCGCGCAGCCGCTCGCGGGTCTCCTCGAGCAGCAGGCCGACGATGCGGCGCAGCTCGGCGCGGGTGAGCCGGGCGAACAGCACCACCTCGTCGACCCGGCCCACCAGCTCGGGCCGCAGCCGCGATCGTGCCTCGGTGAGGACGGCCTCGCGCACGTCCTCCAGCTCTTCGGCGGCCAGGATCCGGTCGGCGCCCACGTTGCTCGTCATGATCACGATGGCGTGCCGGAAGTCGACCGTGCGGCCGTGCGCGTCGGTGAGCCGCCCGGCGTCGAGCACCTGCAGCAGGAGCGCGGCGACCTCGGGGTGCGCCTTCTCGATCTCGTCGAGCAGCACGACGGTGTAGGGGTCGCGGCGCACGGCCTCGGTGAGCTGGCCCGCGTCGTCGTAGCCGATGTGGCCGGGCGGGGCGCCGATCATGCGGGTGACGGCCGAGCGGTCGGTGTACTCGGAGAGGTCGAGCCGCACGAGCTTGTCGGGCGAGCCGAACAGCGCCTCGGCCAGCGCCCGGCCCAGCTCGGTCTTGCCCACGCCGGTGGGGCCGAGGAACAGGAACGACCCGACCGGCCGCCCGGGGTGCCCGAGCCCGGCCCGGCCGCTGCGCACGGCGTCGGCGACGGCCTCGACGGCCTCGTCCTGCCCGACGATGCGCCGGTGCAGCAGCTCCTCCAGGCGCAGCAGCCGGTCGCGCTCGGCCGCGCCCAGCTCGGCGACGGGGATGCCGGTGCGCCGCGCCACGATCTGCGCGATGTCGTCCGCGGTGATCCGCGGCTTCTTGCTCATCGACGGGGCGCCGTCGCTCGAGCTTCTCCAGCTCGCGGGTGAGCACCATCGCGCGCTCGTAGTCCTCGGCGTCGACGGCCACGTCGCGGGCGCGGGTGAGCTGCTCGACCTCCGGGGACGCCCCGGCGTCCGGCGCGCGCAGCCCCGCGCGGGCGGCGGCCCGGTCGACCAGGTCGATGGCCTTGTCGGGCAGGAAGCGGTCGCGGACGTAGCGGTCGGCCAGCTCGGCCGCCGCCTGCAGCGCCGCGTCGGTGATCGTGACGCCGTGGTGGGTCTCGTAGCGCTCGCGCAGGCCGCGCAGGATCTCCACGGTCTGCTCGACCGTCGGCTCGGGCACCTTGACCGGCTCGAACCGGCGCTCCAGCGCGGCGTCCTTCTCGATGTGGCGGCGGTACTCCTCCAGCGTGGTGGCGCCGATCAGCCGCAGCTCGCCGCGGGCGAGCGCGGGCTTGAGCATGGTGCCCGCGTCCATCGGCGCGCCCTCGGCGCTGCCCGCCCCGACCACCTGGTGCAGCTCGTCGACGAACACGATCAGCGACGGCCCGGCCGCGGTGATCTCGCGGATCAGCCCGGTGAGCCGCTCCTCGAACTCGCCGCGGTACTTGGTGCCCGCGACCATGCCCGCGAGGTCCAGCGCGACCAGCCGCACCTCGCGCAGCGCGGCCGGGCACCTCGCCGTCGGCGATGCGCCGGGCGATGCCCTCGACGATCGCGGTCTTGCCGACGCCCGGGATCGCCCAGCAGCACCGGGTTGTTCTTGGTGCGCCGGGCGAGCACCTCGATGACCTGGTCGATCTCGTCGTCGCGGCCGATCACCGGGTCGAGCAGGCCCGCGCGGGCGTCGGCCGTGAGGTCGCGGCCGAACCGGTTGAGGCCGTGGGTGCCGCGGGCGCCCGGCGGCGGCCGCAGGTCGCCGAGGTCGAGCGAACCGAGGTCGCCCAGCAGCCGGCCGACCAGCGGCCCCAGCGGGCCGAACGCGTCACCGAACGGGTCATCGGGCATGTCCCCATGGTGCCTGCTGTCGTCGCCGGGTGTCGGGCGTGGCGGCGGGCCGGTCGGCCACCCGCCGCCGCCCGCTTCAGCTGGCGGGGACCGGGTGCTGCACGGCCCGGAGGACTACAGCGACATGCCCGCCCGAGTACCGGCGGTGCGTTCGGGGCGGCCGACGTCGGCGAGGCGGTCTCCCGGCTCAACCTCGCCGGGCCGGGCCCGGGCCCGGTCGCCGCGGCCGGACCGCTAGCGGTAGCGCGACAGGCTCTCCCTGGCCAGCGCCACGGCCTCCGCGGCCGGGAGCGCCAGGCCGGGCCCCGCGTCCTTCAGCGGCGACGGCTTGCCCGCCGCCAGCAGGCAGTGGTGCAGCACGTCGGCTCCCGTGTTCGGCGCCCGAGCCGCACGAGCAGCCGCACGACGTAGCGCAGGTTGAGCCACTGCTGGGTCCAGTCGCCGACCCGGTCCCAGTGGTCGAGCACGGCGACGAACGCGGCCGCGGCCTCGGCGGGGTCGCCGTGCACGGCCCGCGTCGCGGCGGCCTCCATCAGCGCGATGCCCTCCCACCAGAAGTTCTGCACCGACGCCGCGAGCCGCGCCGCCTCGTCCAGCAGGGCGAGCGCCTGCTCGGGTCGGACTTCTTGAGCACCAGCCCCAGCGCGTAGTGGCCCATCGACAGCGCGCGTCGGGTTGCCGGTCGTCGCGGGCCACCGCGAGCGCCTCCTGCGCGGCGGGCACCCCCTGCTCGGGCACCCGGCGCACGGCGTGGCAGATCGCGACGTAGTACAGCGTCCACACCAGCCGGATCCGGTCGCCGCTCCCGGCGGGCGCGGACGACCTCGGCCGTGTAGTGCGCCTCGGCGGCGGCGACGTCGCCGCGGTAGAGCGCGACGTCGGCGGCGACGTCGGCGGGATGGCCCGACCGCGCCGGTGCCCGCGCCGAGGACGCAGCCCTTCCGCCCGGGCCGCGAGCGCGTCCGCCCTGGCGAAGTCGCCGACGCCCCACGCGCCGCGGGCGGCCGTGCCGACGGCCGCCGCGAACAGCGGATGGCCCGGGTCGGCGAGATCGAGCGCGCGCTCGGCCCACTCGTCGGCCTCGTAGCATGCCGCGGACGTGCGTCACCTCGGGCAGCGCCGCGACCAGGCGCAGGGCGAGGTCGGCGTCGCGCTCGGCGAAGCGCGTACTCGAACGCGGCCCGGAGGTTGTCCGCGTTCGGCAGCGTCGCCTCGATCCAGGCGCGCTCGTCGACGCCCTGCACGCCGCGGGCGGCCGCCTCGGCGAGGCCGACGAAGTACTCGGCGTGCCGCCGGCGCGATCGCCTCGCGCCGCGAGTCGCTCCCGCGCGTAGGCCCGCAGGGTCTCCAGCATGCGGTAGCGGGTGACGCCCGCCGTGCTCGACCGCCACGACCATCGACTTGTCCACGAGCGCGGCCACGTGGTCGAGCGACGCGGCCGGGGACGTGCCCGGCTCGCCGCAGACGGCGTGCACGGCGGCGAGGTCGGCGCCGCCCGCGAACACCGACATCCGCGCGAACAGCCGCTGCTCGGCGGCCGTCGAGCAGCCGGTAGGACCAGTCGATCGCGGCGGCGAGGCTCTGGTGGCGGGGCTGCGCGGTGCGCGCGCCGCGGGCGAGCAGGTGACCGTCGTCGAGCCGCGCGGCGATCTCGGCGGCGCTCATCGCCCGCGTGCGCGCGGCGGCCAGCTCGATCCCGAGCGGCAGGCCGTCGACCCGGCGGCAGATCTCGGCGACCGCGGCGCTCGTCGGGGTCGAAGTCGGGGCGGGTGGCCCGCGCGCGCAGCACGAACAGCGCCGCGGCGTCCGGGAGCGGCAGCGGCGGCACCGGCCACACCTGCTCGCCCGTCGACGCCGAGCGGCTCCCGGCTCGTGGCGAGCACGACGACGCCGGGGCACTGCGCGACGAGGCGCTGCGCCAGCCGCGCGGCGGCGTCCAGCACGTGCTCGCAGTTGTCCAGCACGAGCAGCAGCGAGCGGGCGGCGAGGTACTCGACGACCGTCTGCTCGATCGTCGCGCCGTGCCGCTGCTGCACGCCGCAGCGCGGCCGCGACGGCGTGCGCCACGGAGCCGCCGTCGGCCGAGCGGGGCCAGCTCGGCGAGCCAGGCGCCGTCGGCGAACCGGTCGCGCTCGCGGCCCGCCACCTCGATCGCGAGCCGGGTCTTCCCGACGCCCCCGACGCCGACGCAGCGTGACCAGCGGGGCCGTCCGCAGCGCGGCCGCGACCGCGCCGATCGCCGGGTCCCGCCCGACCAGCGCGCTGCCCCGGCGCGGCAGGTTGGTGGGCCGGTCGGCGTCGGCCGGGCGCCAGCGCCGGGTCCTGCTCCAGCACCCGGCGGTGCAAGCGCGCGGGTGGCGTCGGACGGCTCGACGCCCAGCTCGTCGACGAGGCGGCGGCGCAGCGCCTGGTAGACGGCCAGCGCGTCGGCCTGCCGTCCGCCCGCGTAGAGCGCGTGCATGAGCAGGGCGGCCAGGGCCTCGCGGTCGGGGTGGCGCTCGACCAGCGCCTCCAGCTCGGCGACGACCGCCCGCCCGCGACCCAGCGCGAGCAGCGCCGCCGCCCGCTCCTCGACGGCGGCGAGGCGCAGGTCGGCCAGGCGCGCGAGCCTGCCGTCGCGCGTCGATCTCGACGGGGTCGAACTCGTCGAGCGCCTCGCCGCGCCACAGGCCGAGCGCGGTGTCGAGGAGGTCGACCGCCGCGGCGGTGGTCGCCCGCCGCCGCGCGCTCGCGGGCCAGCCCGACGAGGCGCGCGGAACTCGGCGGCGTCGAGCTCGCCGTCGGCGACGTCGAGCGCGTAGCCCGGCGCCCGCCACCGCAGCCGTTCCGGCAGCACCGCCCGCAGCCGCGACACGTAGGCCCGCAGCGCGCCGACGGCGTCCCGCGGCGGGTCCGCGCCCCACACCGCGGTGACCAGGCGGTCGGTCGACACGCACCGCGCCGGCCGCGAGCAGCAGCGCGGCGAGCAGGGCGCGCGGCTTCGGGCCGCCGACCGGGACCGGCTCCCCGCGGTCGACGACCTCGAGCGGGCCGAGGATCCGGAACTCCACGCTGTCTCTGCAATCGGAATGCAAGTCGAGCCGTCGACAGTAGTGCGAAACGGCTCGGAGGAGGACAGATGCTCGCCACCCGGCGGCGCGACGTCGCCGACATCGCGTACGGCTTCATGGCGTCCAAGGCGCTGTTCGCCGCGCTCGAGATCGGCCTGTTCTCCGCTGCTCGCCGACGGTCCGCGCACGTCCGCCGAGCTGGCGACGACGACGGGGGTGGCCGCGCACCGGCTCACCACGCTGCTGCGGGCGCTGGTCGCGCTCGGCCTGCTCGTTGCGGGGACGACGAGGGGTTCCGCAACGCTCCGGCCGCCCAGCGGCACCTGGTGCGCGGCGCCCCCGGCGACATCGGCGAGTACTACCGGCTGCAGATCGGCCGCCAGATCTACCCGGCGCTGGCCCACCTCGACGCCGGGATCGCGGGCGCGGGCGTCGCCTTCGCCGGGTTCGACGAGCTGATGGGCCGCCGGGACGACGGCGACGACGTTCACCGTCGGCCAGCACACCGGCTCGCTGGAGGTCGGCGCGGCGGCTCGCCGAGCGGCTGCCGCTCGCGGACGCGCGCACGCTGCTGGACGTCGGCGCGGGCAGCGGGGCGTTCGCGATCGCGTTCTGCGAACGCCACCCCGCCCTGCGGGCCACGCTGCTGGACTTCCCGCAGGTGCTCGACGTCGCCCGCACCTACCGGGACGCGGCGGGCCTCACCGAGCGCATCGCGCTCGTCCCCGGCGACGCCACCGCGCACGACGTGGCCCGGCGAGCAGGACGTGGTGCTGATGTCCTACCTGGTCAGCGCGCTGGCCGCGGACGAGGTCGACGCGGCGCTGGCCGCCGCGCACGCGGAGCCTGCGCCCCGGCGGGCTGCTGGTCGTCCACGACTTCATGCTCGACGACGACGGCTCCGGCCCGACCACCACCGCGCTGTGGTTCCTGCAGTACCTGGCCTGGCGGCCGGACGCGTGGTCGTTCACCGGCGCCGAGCTGGCCGGGCGGCTGGCGCGGGCGGGCTTCGCGCCCACGCCCGCCACGGAGGTCGTTCCCGAGACCACGAAGGTCGTACTGGCCAGGAAGAGGAGAAGTCGGCATGAGCACGCGACCGGTGGCGATCGGCGTCACCCCGATGGAGACCCGCCGCGAGGTGGTGCTGCGGCTCGCCACCCTGGCCGAGGAGCTCGGCTACACCGCGTTCAACGTCGCCGAGGGCTGGGGGCTACGACGCGGGCGTGCTGCTCGCCGAGATCGCGACGCGCACGTCGCGGATCGAGCTCGGCACCGGCGTGCTCAACGTGTGGGGCCGCAGCCCGGCGAGCATCGCGATGCTGGCGGCGGGGCTCGCGGAGGTGTCCGGCGGCCGGTTCACGCTCGGCCTCGGCGCGGGCAGCCCGCAGCTCGCCGAAGGCCTGCACGACGTGCCGTTCCGGGCGCCGGTGCGCGCGGCTCGGCGCGGTGGCCCGGCAGGTGCGCGGCTGCTCGACGGGCGAGCGGCTGACCGCCGTCGGCGGGCGGGCGCGGCCTGCGGCTGGCCGTGCCGCCGTCGTCCCGGTGCCGCTCCACCTGGCCGCGCTCGGGCCCGCCGGCGATGCGCCTGGCGGGCGAGGTCGCCGACGCCTGGTGTCCGTTCCTGCATGCCGCTGTCCGGGCTCAAGGCAGGGCATGTGCCTGCTGGAGGAGGGCGCCGCGCGGGGCAGGCCGGCCGCGGCCGCGGGTCACGCCCGCCCTCCCGATGGCGCTGTCGGCCGCGAGGTGGCCGCGTGGTGGGTGGTGTTCTACCTGACCAGCATGGGCCCGCTGTACGCGGCCACGCTGCGGGAGCGGGGCTTCGGCGACGGCCGTGGACGCGGTGGTGGCGGCCAACGGGCGCGGCGTGCCGCCGACGGTGCCGCCCGCGGCGCAGGTGCTGGTCGACGAGCTGCTGCTCAGCGACGACAGGGGGCCTGGAGCGCTGGTACGCCGCGGGCGCCGACATGCCGGTGCTGGTCCTGCCGCCGGGCCGGCCCCTGGAGGAGCTGGAGCACACCCTGCGCGCGTTCATCCGGTGATCCGCCGAGCGCGAGCCGATCGACGTCCTCAACGCGATGGCGTTCCTGTGCTCCGATGAGGCGCGCTACGTCACTGCCGGTCGACGCGGGGTTCCTGCAGAAGTGTTCCCCACCGCCGGCGCGGAACGGCGGGACGCGATCGCGCGTGACGTCGTCGACCGCCGCCGCGAGCTCGGGTGCCATCCCGACTACGAGCGGGTGGTGCTGGACGCGGCGCTGCTGGCGCTCTCGGCCCGGCATCGGCGTGGACGAGGCGAGCGACGCCACCCCGGAGGGGGTGATCACCGAGATCTGGGAGAGCCATCTTTCCTCGGTCCCCGGCGCGCGGCCGCTGCGGCGGCCAGGCGCGCGTTCGTGGCCGCCAGCCGCGCCACCGTGCTCACCCGCAGCACCTCCGCCTGGTCGGGCCGCGAGCACGTCGACGAGGCGGTCCCAGTGCACCGCCACCGCGTCGCCCAGCCGCCACGCCGTCCCCCTCGACCGTCCCGGCGTCGGTTCGCCCAGGCCGAGCTGCGGCGCCGTCCCAGGTCAGCCGGGGCGACGAGACCGTCGAGCGGGTCGAGGCCCACCACCGTGCCCCAGCGGATGCGGCAGCGGTCCAGCACGAACAGCGGCTGCGGGCCCGCGGCCGAGCAGCCGCGACCACGGGTAGACGCCGAACACGTGGAACCCGTGGTCGGGCGCGGCCTCGGCGAGCAGGTCGGGCGTCAGGTGCGTCCAGTACGCGCCGGCCCGCGGCCCGAGCACGGCGAGCAGCTCCCGGCCGAACGCCTCCCGGTCGACGCCCAGGTCGCGGCCCAGCCAGTAGGCCTCGACCAGCCGCGCGTCCAGCGGGTCGTCCGTGCCGGTGAGCCGGGCGAGCACCTGCAGGTAGGGCCACACGCCGGAGAACCGGCGCGCCGACGCCCTGATCTCGGCCTCGGTCGTGCCGATCCCCTCCGGGCGGCCCGCAGTAGCCCAGCGCGTTGGGCGCGTCGGCGTAAGCGGGCGAAGAGCGGCGGCTCGCCCTCAGTGCCAGACCGGCCGACAAGCTGCGCCGCCTCCCGGTGCATCCGCCCGAAGTTGTAGTACGCCGCGCACGCGCCCTCCGGCGACACCATGCAGGTGCCGATCGGCGTCTCCGGGGTGCACGCGGTGCCGAACACCTTGCACTCCCACGGCTTGAGCACGCCCTTGAGCACCTCGCCGCACTGGCACGCCTTCGGGTCGGCCACCCGCACGCCGGGCATCGACCAGCGCAGCTCGGCGTCGAACTCGGCGTAGGCGTCCGACAGCTTGAGCGCGCTCTGCGCGATGAACCCCAGCCCGCGCCACTCGAAGTGCGGCCGCAGCGCGAACACCTGCGCCATCAGCGCGAGCGCGGCGGGGTTGCCCTCCTCGGCGACCACCCGCGAGTACTGGTTCTCCACCTCGCAGCGGCCCTCGCGCAGCTGGGTGAGCAGCATCGCGACCGACGCGAGGATGTCCAGCGGCTCGAACCCGGCCACCACGATCGGCTTGCCGTAGACCTCCGGCACGAACCGGTAGGGCCGGTTGCCCACCACCGTCGAGACGTGGCCCGGGGCCGAGGAAGCCGTCGAGGCGCAGGTCGGGCGACTCCAGGATGGCCTTGATCGGCGGCACGATCGTGACGTGGTTGCAGAACACGCTGAAGTTCGCCAGCCCGAGCTCGCGGGCGCGGGCGAGCGTCACGGCCGTGGACGGCGCGGTGGTCTCGAAGCCGAGCGCGAAGAACACCACCTGCTTGTCGGGGTGCTTCACGGCGAGCTTCAGCGCGTCCAGCGGCGAGTACACGAACCGGACGTCCGCGCCGCGCGCCTTGGCGTCCAGCAGCGACCCGTTCGAGCCGGGCACGCGCATCATGTCGCCGAAGCACGTGAAGATCACGTCGGGTTGCTCGGCGAGCCACATCGCGTCGTCCACGCGGCCCATCGGGATCACGCAGACCGGGCAGCCGGGCCCGTGCACCAGCTCCACCTGCGACGGCAGCAGGTGCTCGATGCCGTGCCGGTAGATCGTGTGCGTGTGGCCGCCGCACACCTCCATGAACTTGTAGTGCCGGTCGGGCTCGACCAGGCGCCCGATGGCGCCGAGCAGGGCGCGGGCGGCGGCGGGGTCGCGGAACTCGTCGACGAACTTCATGCCGAGCGCTCCTCGACCGGGCACGCGGCAGGGAGGGAGCCGTGATGGTGGCCGGCTTGGTCATGTGATGCTCCCCCGGAAGGCGTCCATCTCGTCGGTGTAGGCGGTGCCGAGCCTCTGCACGGCGGCCAGCGTGAGCAGCGCCTCCTTCTCGTCGATCTTGGCCATGGCGAAGCCGACGTGCACGAGCACCCACTCGTCGGGCTCGGGCAGCTCGTCTTCCAGCAGCTTGACGCTGATCGTGCGCTGCACGCCGCTGACGTCCACCTTGGCCAGGCAGTTGGCGGTGTCGGTGATCTCCACGATCCGCCCCGGTATCCCCAGGCACATGACGTTCTCCTAACAGATCCGGGGCAGGGGGTCGCCGACGAGCATGTCCACGATCCGCGTGCCGCCGAACGCCGTGCGCAGCACGACGGTGGCCGCGGGCTCGGCGACGATCTCGCCGATGTCGACGGCGCGCCGCGCCCAGCGGGTGCGCCCGCAGCGCGGCGAGCCCGGCGGCGGCCTCCTCGGGCGCGACGACGGCGAGCACCTTGCCCTCGTTGGCGACGTAGAGCGGGTCGATGCCGAGCATCTCGCAGGCGCCGTTGACCATCGGCGCGACCGGGAGCGACGGCTCGTCCAGCACGACGCCGAGCCCGGTCTCCTGCGCGAGCTCGTTGGCAGACCGTGCCGACGCCGCCGCGGGTGGGGTCGCGCAGGAACCGCAGCGACGGCGCGGCCGCCCACAGCGCCTCGACCATGTCGCTCGACGGCGGCGGTGTCGGAGGCGATGTCGGCCTCGATGGCGAGGTCGCCGCGGGCGAGCATGACGGCCATGCCGTGATCGCCCATGGTGCCCGAGAGCAGCACCCGGTCGCCGGGCTGCACCGGCGCGAACTCCCGGCCGTCGGGGATGATGCCGACGCCCGCCGTCGTCACGAAGAGGCCGTCGGCGGCGCCGCGGGGCACGACCTTCGTGTCGCCGGTGACCACCCGCACGCCCGCGGCCTCGGCGGCGGCCGCCATGTCGGCGACGATCGCCCGCAGGTCGGCGATCGGGAAGCCCTCCTCGAGCACGAACGCGGCGGAGAGCCAGCGCGGCACCGCGCCCGCCATCGCGAGGTCGTTCACGGTGCCGTGCACGGCGAGGTGGCCGATCGAGCCGCCGGGGAAGCGCAGGGGCTGCACGACGAACGAGTCGGTGGACATCGCGAGCCGCCCGCCCGGCGCGGTGAGCACGGCGCCGTCGCCCAGCTCGTTGCCGAACGCCTCGATGAACACGGCGTCGACGAGCGCGGCCGACGACTTGCCGCCCGCCCCGTGCGCGAGCGTGATGATCTCGTCCTTCAGCCGGGGACGACGGCGGCGGAACGCGTCGATCCGGCCGATGACCTCCTCCTCGGAGAAGATCGGTCCGACGGGCGTCATGAGGCTCTCGCCAGCTGGTCGTGGACGGCGGCCCAGAGCGTGTAGCCCACGAGGGCCTGCGCCTCCTGGATCCGGTGGACGCTCTGGCTGCGCACGGTAAAGCACACGTCCACATCGGACGACGTCGCGAACTCGCCGCCGTCGTAGCCCGCGAACCCGACCGTGTACATCCCGCGGGCGCGGGCCTCGCGGAACCCGGCCATGAGGTCGCGGGAGCTGCCGCTGGTGGACATGGCGACGGCGATGTCGCCCGCCCCGGCGCGGGCGATGAGCTGGCGGGCGAAGACGAGGTCGAAGCCGACGTCGTTGCCCAGCGCGGTGAGGATCGCCTGGTCGGCGGCGAGCGACCAGCGCCGGGCAGGGGGCGCGCCGACGGACGGGTCGGGCGAACAGGGCCGACGAGCGTGGCGACGTCGGTGGAGCTGCCGCCGTTGCCGAACGCGAACATCCGCCCGCCCGCGGCGAAGCGGCGGGCCATCTCGGCGGCGGCCGCCGCGATCAGCTCGCGGTTGGCGTCCACGGTGGACGCGCGCAGCGCCGCGCTCTCCGCGGCCTTGGCGGCGGCCGACGCGGCGAGGTCGCGCAGGAGGGCGTCCTGGTCGCGCTCCTCGGCGTCCAGGAAGGGGTAGAGGAAGTTGGTCACGTCGGGACCCGGCCGATCGCCGTGCCCGCGTGGACGAGCAGGAGGTCGCCCGGCGCCACGGGGTCGACCAGCATCGTCATCACGTCCTCGACCCCGGCCGCGGTGCGCACCCGGCCCGGCCCGACCACCTCGCCGAGCCGCCCCTCGTCGGAGCAGGTGATGCACACCTCGTCCGTGCAGTCCGCGGGCTCGGTCAGCAGGCCGGGGTGCTCGAAGCAGACGTGCGTGAGCTCCCACAGCAGGTGGTAGAGCAGCACGAACCGGCCGGTGGCGGGCACGAGCGGGTCGGGGTCGTCGAGCCACAGCACGTGGTCGGCGGCGCCCGCCGCGGGCCGGGGGCCGCTGCCGATCCAGATCGTCGTGGCGCCCCACGCCGGGGCCCGGCGCATGATCGAGCGGACGTCCGGGTCGGCCGCGGACGCGACGGCGACGACCAGGTCGCCCGGCCGCACCGAGATCCGGGCGGTGGCGACGAGGTCGGGCCCGGTGAGCGCGACCGCGGGCAGCGCGCGCTTGCCGACGATCACCGGGTGCACGAACTCCACCGCGACGTGCTGGGCGTGCGGCTCCCAGGACGGCGCGACGCACCACATCGTGGCGCCCGCGTGGAAGCGGCGGGCGGCGGCCAGCGCGGTGCTCGCGAGGTCGGCGGCCAGCCCGGACGGCATGTCCACGGAACGGTCCACGGTCTCATCCATGATCCGGGCCCTCCTCGTCGAGCGCGCGCAACACCGACACCGCGGCCTGCCCCAGAGCCAGGCCCCCATCGTTCGGCGGGACGGTGCGGTGGGTCAACACCGTGAACCCCTCCCGGGTGAGCCGCTCGCGGGTGAGGCGCAGCAGGAGGACGTTCTGGAACACGCCGCCGGTGAGCCCGACGAGCCGCACCGGCCCCGCGACCCGCCCGACGACCTCGGCGACGGCGTCGGCCACGGCGACGTGGAACGCCACGCGAGCGCCCCGGGTCGACCCCGGCGCGCAGGCCGTCGACGAGCCCCCGCAGGACCGGCCCGGGGTCGAGCACGCCGTCCGGGCCGAGCGCGAACCCCGGCCCGCCCCCACCCCGTCGCAGCAGGGGACCCTGCTGCGACCCAGTCGCAGCAGGGGCACATTCCTCCAATCCGGTGGCGCGTGGGGCGGCGCAGGGTACCGACGTGCGCGGGACGCTGCGCTTCGCGGCGCGACCCGGGGCGCGCGCGGTGGGCCGCGTGCTCCAGGGCCATCGCCGCCTCGGCCTCGTAGCGGGACTCGTGGCGGATGCCCAGCAGGCTGGCGACGGCGTCGAAGAGGCGGCCCATGCTCGTGGTCGGCACGCAGGCCGTGCCCGTGGCCAGCTGCGACGCCAGCAGCCGCCGTTCCGCGTCCGGTGCACGCGGCGACCGGCGGCAGGTCGGCGTCCCACGCGATCCCGGCCGCGTGCAGGTGCGCCAGCGCCATCCGCCGGGGGTGCCGGACGGCCGCGTCGCCGCCGGGCAGCGGCACCGGGGCCAGGTGCGCGGCGCGGGTGAAGCGGTGGCTGTCCGGGCCCGAGCAGCAGGATCTCGCCGCCCCAGATCGTGGCGCCCCCGGTCGTCGCATCCGCGCCGTAGCCGGTGCCGTCGAACGCGACGCCGACGATCGGCTCCCGCAGCCGTCCGTGCTCGGCGAGCAGGGCGACGACGTGCGCGTGGTGGTGCTGCACGAGGTCCAGCGGGCGGTCCCCGGCGTTCCGCTCGGCCCACGCCCGGGTGAGGTAGGCCGGGTGCAGGTCGGCGGCGAGCCGGGTCGGCGCGCCGCGCAGGGCCGTGAGCTGCCCGGTCGCGCGCTCGAACGCCCGCAGCGTCTCCAGGGTGCCCATGTCGCCGACGTGCGCCGAGCAGTGCGCCAGCGCCCCGTCGGTGAGGCAGAACGTGTTCTTCAGCTCGCCGCCGACCGCCAGCACCGCCGGGCCCGCGCACGCCGAGGTCGATCGGCAGCGGCGCGTACCCGCGGGAGCGGCGGATCGGCAGCTCGTGCCCGTCCACCACGCGCACGACGGAGTCGTCGCACGGCACGTGGATCGGCCGGTCGTGGTCGAGCACGGCGTCGGCGAGCGCGGGCAGCCGGTCCGCGGCGTCGGCGGCGGTGAAGCAGATGGGCTCGTCGGAGCGGTTCGCGCTGGTCATGACGAGCGGGCCGCCCGTCTCCAGCAGCAGGTGGTGCACCGGGGTGTAGGGCAGCAGGACCCCGAGCCAGGGGTTGTCCGGGGCGACGGCGTCGGCGAGCGGCCCCCCGGGGCGGCGGCGCAGCAGCACGACCGGCCGGGCGGGCGAGGTGAGCACCGCGGCCTCGGCGTCGTCGATCTCGGCCAAGCGCCCGCGCGGCGGCGAGGTCGCGCACCATCACGGCGAACGGCTTGCCGCCGCGGGCCTTGCGGGCCCGCACGGTGGCGACGGCCGCCTCGGACGTGGCGTCGCAGGCGAGGTGGTAGCCGCCGATCCCCTTGATCGCGACGACCTGGCCGCGCAGCGGCCAGCGCGGCGTCCGCGTGCCCGGCGTCGCAGCGGGTGCTCAGCGTTCAGTCGCAGCAGGTACCCTGCTGCAACCGGGCGGCGGAAGGTCAGGGTGGGCCCGCAGTCGCGGGCAGCACACCGGCTGGGCGTGGAAGCGGCGGTCGGCCGGGTCGGCGTACTCGGCCGCGCAGGCCGCGCACATCGGGAAGCCCGCCATCGTGGTGGCGGGACGGTCGTAGGGCAGCCCCGTGATGATCGTGAACCGCGGCCCGCAGTTGGTGCACGTGATGAACGGGTGGCGGAAGCGGCGGTCGGCGGGATCGAACAGCTCGCGCAGGCAGTCGTCGCACAGCGCGACGTCCGGCGGGATCGGCGTGACGCCCGCGCCGTCGCGGCTGGGCACGATCGCGAAGCCCGCGACCGGCGTCCGGCGGCCGGGCCTCCTCGGCGACCGCGCGCGATCCGCGCGAGCGGCGGCGCCTGCGCCACGAGCCGTTCGCGCGAACGCCGCCACCGCGGCGGCGCTCGCCCTGCACCTCGATGAACACCTCGCCCGCCGCGTTGCCGACGAACCCGGAAAGCCCCAGCTCAGCGGCGATGCGGTGGACGAAGGGGCGGAACCCGACGCCCTGCACGACCCCGGTCACGGTGTAGCGGCGGCGGACGACCTCGTCCGCCTCCGCGCCAACCGTGTGCCCATGCGCCCCGCTCCCGCAGCCGGTGATCCGCGCCACACTAGGCCGAATGACCGGCAGGGCACCGCCGTCGGTAGGTGTTGCGCCCACTTACTCCGCCCGGCCCATAGCGCCAGAGTGATCGGCACCACAGCCGAGGAAGCCGAGGAGCTGCCCCATGTCTGCACCGACCGAGGAACCCGTCGTTCACATCCTGTGGATCAATGCGGGGCTGAGCTGCGACGGCGACTCGGTCGCCCTCACCGCGGCCACCCAGCCCAGCATCGAGGAGATCGCGCTGGGGGCGCTGCCGGGGCTGCCGAAGGTCGCCGTGCACTGGCCGCTGATCGACTTCGACAACGGCCCGGTCGGCAGCAACAACGACTTCATCGAGTACTTCTTCCAGGCCGAGCGCGGCGAGCTGGAGCCGTTCGTGCTGGTCGTCGAGGGCTCGATCCCCAACGAGAAGATCAAGCCCGAGGGGTACTGGTGCGGCTTCGGGAACAACCCCGAGACCGGCCAGCCGATGACCACCAGCGAGTGGCTCGACCGCCTGGCGCCCAAGGCCCTCGCGATCCTCGCCGTCGGCACCTGCGCCACCTACGGCGGCATCCACGCCATGGCGGGCAACCCGACCGGCGCGATGGGGGTGCCGGACTACCTCGGCTGGTCGTGGAAGTCCAAGGCGGGCATCCCGATCGTCTGCGTGCCCGGCTGCCCGACCCACCCGGACAACCTCTCCGAGACCATCCTCTACCTGCTCTACCAGGCCGCGGGCACCGCGCCGATGATCCCGCTCGACGAGGCGCTGCGCCCCAAGTGGCTCTTCGGCGCAGACCGTGCACGAGGGCTGCGACCGCGGCGGCTACTACGAGCAGGGCCAGTTCGCCACCGAGTACGGCACCCCGGAGTGCCTGGTCAAGCTCGGGCTGCTGGGGTCCGGTCGTCAAGTGCAACGTGCCCAAGCGCGGCTGGATCAACGGCGTGGGCGGCTGCCCCAACGTCGGCGGCATCTGCATCGGCTGCACGATGCCCGGCTTCCCGGACAAGTTCCAACCGTTCATGGACGCGCCTCCCGGCTCGCTCGTGTCGGGCGCGGGCAGCAAGGCGCTGGGCGGCGTCATCCGGCGCCTGCGCAAGATCACCGAGAAGAAGCTCGACGCGGAGCCGCAGTGGCGCAAGCGGGGCAGCGAGCTGACCACCGGCTACCAGAAGGTGTGGTGAGGCCAGCATGACGACCACCCAGCCCAAGCCCGCGGACGTCTCGGCCGACAAGACCGGCCTCGTCGAGATGGCGTGGGACCCGATCACCCGCATCGTCGGCAGCCTCGGGATCTACACGAAGATCGATTTCTCGCAGAAGAAGGTCGTCGAGTGCCACTCGACGTCGTCGATCTTCCGCGGCTACTCGATCTTCATGAAGGGCAAGGACCCGCGCGACGCGCACTTCATCACGAGCCGGATCTGCGGGATCTGCGGCGACAACCACGCCACCTGCTCGGTCTACAACCAGAACATGGCCTACGGGGTGCGCCCGCCGCACCTCGGCGAGTGGATCATCAACCTCGGCGAGGCCGCCGAGTACATGTTCGACCACAACATCTTCCAGGAGAACCTGGTCGGGGTGGACTACTGCGAGAAGATGATCGCGGAGACCAACCCGGGCGTCCTGGAGCAGGCCAACCGCACCGAGGCCCCGCACGCCGCCGACCACGGCTACAAGACCATCGGCGACATCATGCGGGCGCTCAACCCGTTCTCCGGCGACTTCTACCGCGAGGCGCTGCAGGTCAGCCGCTACACGCGCGAGATGTTCTGCCTGATGGAGGGGCGCCACGTGCACCCGTCCACGCTCTACCCGGGCGGCGTCGGCACGGTCGCCACGATCCAGCTCTTCACCGACTACTACACCCGGCTCATGCGCTACGTGGAGTTCATGAAGCGCTGCCTGCCGATGCACGACGACCTCTTCGACTTCATCTACGAGGCCATGCCCGGCTACGAGGAGGTCGGACGGCGCCGCGTGCTGCTGGGCTGCTGGGGCGCCTTCAACGACCCGGACCACTGCGACTTCCAGTACCGCACGATGACCGGCTGGGGCCGCAAGATGTTCGTGACGCCCGGCGTGGTCGTCGACGGCAAGCTCGTCACCAACGACCTCGTCGAGATCAACCTCGGCCTGCGGATCCTGCTCGGGCACTCGTTCTACCGCGACTGGGAAGACCAGGAGATGTTCGCCCACACGGATCCGTTGGGCAACAAGGTCGACCGGCGCCACCCGTGGAACCAGCACACGATCCCGGCGCCGCAGAAGCGCGACTTCGACGACAAGTACTCGTGGACGATGTCGCCGCGCTGGTTCGACGGCACGGACCACCTCGCGCTCGACACCGGCGGCGGCCCGCTCGCCCGCCTGTGGGCCACGGCGCTGGCCGGGCTCGTCGACATCGGGTTCGTCAAGGCCACCGGCAGCTCCGTGCAGATCAACCTGCCGAAGACGATCCTGCAGGCCGGAAGCCAGCTACGAGTGGAAGTGCCCGGTCGACAAGAAGGGCGCGCCGCTCTCCAACGCGATCGAGCGCAACCGCGCCCGCACCTACTTCCAGGCCTACGCGGCCGGGTGCGCGCTGCACTTCATCGAGAAGGCGCTCGCCGAGGTCCGCGGCGGGCAACTCGAAGACCTGGGAGAAGTTCACGGTGCCCGACGAGGCGATCAGCGTCGGGTTCACCGAGGCCGTGCGCGGCGTGCTCTCCCACCACATGGTCATCCGCGGCGGCAAGATCGCGAACTACCACCCGTACCCGCCCACGCCGTGGAACGGCAGCGTGCGCGACAGCTACGGCACGCCCGGCCCGTACGAGGACGCCGTGCAGAACACCCCGATCTTCGAGGAGAGCCGCAACGAGAACTTCAAGGGCATCGACATCATGCGCGCGGTGCGCAGCTTCGACCCGTGCCTGCCGTGCGGCGTGCACATCTACAAGGGCGACGGCAAACCGCTGCACATGATCACGTCGCCCGGCATGCTCAACACGATCTGAGCGTGGCGAGCACGGATCTGGACGCCGCCGGGCTCGCGAACCGCATCGAGGAGCTCCTCGACGGCATCGCCGAGTCCGGCGGGCCCGGCGTCGCGCACGCCGCCGAGGAGCTCGTGCGGGTGCTGATGCGGTTCTACGGCGCGGGCCTCGAGCAGGTGGTGTCGGTCGTCCGCGCGGGCGGCGGCGACGCGATGGTGCACCGGCTGTCGGCCGACCCGCTGGTGGCGGGCCTGCTGGCGCTGCACGACCTGCACCCGGTGCCGCTCGCCGAGCGGCTGGACCACGCCCTGTCGACGGCCCGGCGCCGCCTGGGCTCGCACGGCTCGGGCATCACCCTCGGCGAGATCGACGCCGACGGCGCCGTGCACGTCCTGCTCGAAGGCGGCGGCTGCGGCTCCGACACGGTCAAGGACGTCGTCGCGGGCGGCGATCGGCGAGCTGGCGCCCGACGTCGCCGACGTCGTCTTCGACATGGCCCCGGCCGGTCCCGCGCTCCTGCAGATCGGGATGCGCAAGTGACGTCGCTGTCCCCCTTGCGCCGGTTCCTGCGGGAGCCGAGCCACCGGGAGCAGCCGCAGGAGAAGTGCGAGCTGTGCGCCACGCCGGTGCCGCCGCAGCACCCGCACCTCGTGCAGGTCGCGGAGCGGCGGATGATCTGCGCCTGCGGGCCGTGCGGGTTCCTGTTCGACAACCCCGGCGCGGGCGGCGGCAGCTACCGCCGGGTGCCCGACCGGTACCTCGTCGACCCGGAGTTCACCGTCACCGACGCCCAGTGGGACGCCCTGGCCATCCCCGTCAGCATCGCGTTCTTCCTGCACAACACGGCGCAGGACCGGATCATCGCCTGCTACCCCAGCCCGGCGGGGGCCACGGAGAGCGAGCTGGAGCTGGACGTCCTGGCGCACCGGCATCGGCGCCGGGCGCCTCGCGCAGCAGCTGGAGCCCGACGTCGAGGCGCTGCTCGTGCGGCGCGGGCACCCGTGCCTGCTCGTGCCGATCGACGCCTGCTACCGGCTCGTCGGGCTGGTCAAGCTGCACTGGCGCGGCTTCGACGGCGGCAGCGAGGCCTGGGCGGCGATCGACGAGTACTTCGCGTCGGTGCAGGCCGAGGCGCGGCCGCTAGGCTCCTAAACCATGCTGCGCTTCGCGTGCACCGGTGCGCGGCCCGAGCCCTTCGCGGCCGGGCCGTCGCTGCTGTTCGACCTGCGCATCCGCGAGCGAGACGGGCCGTCGCGTGCACTCGGTCGCCCTGCGCACCCAGATCCGGATCGAGCCGCGGCAGCGCACGTACGCGCCGGAGGAGCAGGCGCGGCTGGTGGACCTGTTCGGCGAGCCCGCCCGCTGGGGCGAGACGCTCAACCCGCTGCAGCTCGCCACCGTCGCCACCACGGTCGGCGGGTTCACCGACGAGATCACCGCCACCATCACCGTGCCGCTGACCTACGACCTGGACATCGCCGCCACCAAGTTCTGCCACGGCCTCGCCGACGGCGAGATCCCGCTGCTCCTGCTGTTCGCGGGCACCGTCTACTACCAGGGCGAGACCGGCGTGCAGGTCGGGCCGGTGCCGTGGAGCGAGGAGGCGCCGTTCCGGCTGCCGGTGGCCACCTGGCGCGCGGCCATGGACGACCACTACCCCGGCTCCACCTACGTGCGGCTGTCCACGGCCACCCTCGACGCGCTGGCCGCCTACCGGTCGAAGCACGTGATCACGTCGTGGGACGAGACGTTCGAGCGCCTGCTGAAGGACGCACCGTGAACCCCCTCGACGAGGTCGGCGCCGTCGCCGACGCCGTGCTGTTCGAGGGGTACCTGCTCTACCCCTACCGGGCGTCGGCGCAGAAGAACCGGCTGCGCTGGCAGTTCGGCGTGCTCACCCCGGAGAACGACGGCACCGAGCCCACCCGCAGCCGCACCGAGGTGCTGCTGGAGCCCAAGCCGGGCTGCGTGCTGCGGATCCGGCTGCGGTTCCTGCAGCTGCAGGCGCGCACCCCGCTGGTCGACGACCCGCAGTACCTCGCCGTTCGAGGAGGGCGTGCCCCGCCAGGTCGACGCCGAGGTGGCGCTCGACGACCTGCGCGCAGACGATCCCCGTCGAGCTGCCCGCGTCGCGTCGAGGAAGACGGGCCCGTTCCGACGCGAGTGCTGGGCCGTGCGCGGGCGGATGCTCGTGTCGGCGGTCGACCTGCCCGGCCCCTACCTCGTCCACCGGCTGCGCCTGGACGTCGTCAACGACGGCGTCTGCCCGCCGGGGGCGCCGCGCGAGGAGGTGCTGCGCACGTCGCTGATCGCCGCGCACACCGTGCTCGCCGCCGAGCCGGGCGCGTGGGTCTCGATGACCGACCCGCCGCGGTGGGCGCAGCCCTTCGTCGACGACTGCACGTCCGAGCACACCTGGCCGGTGCTCGCCGGGCCCGCCGACCGGTCCGACCTGCTGCTGTCGTCGCCGATCATCCTGCACGACCACCCGCAGCTCGCCCCGGAGAGCACGATCAACCTGTTCGACGGGCTGGAGAACGACGAGATCCTCACCCTGCGCACGCTCACGCTGACCGACGAGGAGAAGGCCGAGGCGCGCGCCACCGACCCCCGCGCCGCCGGGATCATCGACGCCGTCGACGCGATGCCGCCGGAGATCCTGGAGCGGCTGCACGGGGCGATCCGGTCGCTCCGCCCGGTCGGCGCCGACAGCCCCGCCGAGCGGCCCCCTGAGCGGCTGCCGTGGTGGGATCCCGGCCAGGACGACAGCGTCGACCCGGACACCGACTCGGTGCTGGTGGGCAGCACGCCGGTCGCCAAGGGCAGCCGCGTGGTGCTGCGGCCCGGGCCCGGCGGCGACGTGCAGGACCGGTTCCTCGACGGCGCCTCCGCCACCGTGCACGCGGTGGTGCACGATGTGGACGGCGGTGTGCACGTCGCGGTGTCGGTGGACGGCGACCCGGCCGCCGAGCTGCAGATCGCGCACGGGCGGTTCCGCTACTTCCGGCCCGACGAGCTGGAGGTGCGCGTGAAGGTACTGGTGGCGGGCATCGGCAACACGTTCCTCTCCGACGACGGCTTCGGCGTCGAGGTGATCGCCCGGCTGCGGGAGCGGGCGCTGCCCGCGGCACGTCGAGCTCGTCGACACCGGCATCCGCGGCATGCACCTGGCCTACCAGCTCCTCGACGGCTACGACGTGCTCGTGCTCGTCGACGCCGTGGCCCGCGGCAGCGACCCGGGCACGCTGTACGTCCTCGAACACGACCTCGACGCGCCGCACGGAAGCCGCCTTCGACCCCCACGGCATGGACCCGGCGGCCGTGCTCGCACAGCTCGACGGCCTGGCCTCCGCGATGGGGATCGCCCGGCCGGTGAGCCGGGTGCTGGTGGTGGGCTGTGAGCCCGCCTCGCTCGACGAGGGCATGGGCCTGTCGGCCGCCGTCGCGGCCGCCGTGGGGCCCGCCGTCGACACCGTGACCACGCTCGTGACGCAACTACCGGAAGGAGTACGGGGATGAAAACGGTGCTGTTGGTGCTGGTCGCGCCGGTCGCCGTCGCGGCGGCGTTGGCCATGCGGTCGCGCGGATTCCGGCGCTACCGCGACCTGAGCCGGATGTAGCCGATGTGCCTCGGCATCCCGGGTGAGGTCATCGAGCTCTGCGAACACGAGGACCTCGCCGTCGTCGCCGTCGCGGGCACCAAGCGGATGATCAACATCGGGCTGCTGGACGGGCTCGTCCCGGGTGACTGGGTGCTGGTGCATCTGGGGTTCGCGCTCGAACGGGTGGAGGAGAAGACCGCGAAGGCGTCGCTCGACTTCGTGACCGGGCGCGACGGGGCGTTCGGCGAGCGGTGATGCACGAGCTCTCGATCACCCAGAGCGTCGTCGACGCCGTCACCCGTCGGATGGGCGACGCGCCGATCCGCCGGGTGCGGCTCGAGGTCGGCAAGCTCTCGGGGCTGGTGCCCGACGCGCGTCCGGTTCTGCTTCGAGATGGTGGCCGCGGGCACCACGTGCGAAGGCGCGCTGGTGGAGATCGACGAGCCGTGCGCGCACGCCCGGTGCCGCACGTGCGGCAGCGCGTTCGAGACCGACGACATGCTGCCGCTCTGTGCGTGCGGCAGCGTCGACATCGCCGTCGAGGGCGGCCGCGAGCTGCGGATACGAGAGGTGGAGGTGTCCTCCTGATGTGCGCGACATGCGGCTGCGGTGGCGCGGACGTGCGCGTGACCGAGCTGGGCGCGGCGCACGGGCACGGCCACGGGCATGACCACGGGCACGGAGCACGGCCGGGTCGTCGACCTCGAACAGGACATCCTCGGCGCCAACGACGCGCTCGCCGCCGCCAACCGCCGCGCGCTGGGCGAGCAGGGCGTGCTCGCCGTGAACCTCATGAGCTCGCCCGGCTCTGGCAAGACGACGCTGCTGGTGCGGACGCTCACCGACGTGGGCGCCGAGCTGGGGATGACGGTCGTCGAGGGCGACCAGGAGACGCTGCTCGACGCGGAGCGGATCGGCGCGACCGGCGCGCGCGTGGTGCAGGTCAACACCGGTTCGGGCTGTCACCTCGATGCGACGATGCTGGCCCGCGCGATGGCGACGCTCGCGCCCGCGCCGGGCTCGGTGATGGTGGTGGAGAACGTCGGCAACCTGGTCTGCCCCGCGCTGTTCGACCTCGGTGAGGCCGCGCGCGTGGTCGTCATGTCGGTCACCGAGGGCGCGGACAAGCCGCTCAAGTACCCGCACATGTTCCGCACCGCGGACCTCGTGCTGCTCAACAAGATCGACCTGCTGCCGTACGTGGATTTCGACGTGGCGGCGTGCGTCGAGGCCGTGCGGCGGGTCCGGCCCGGGGCCGAGGTGCTGGAATTGTCGGCGACCCGCGGCGACGGCCTGGAGGCCTGGTACGGCTGGCTGCGGGCCACGCGGGCCGGTTAGGCGCGGCGCGCCTGGGCGTGGGCCTGGGCGCCCGTCACGCGGCGGGCGGGGAGCGCGTCGCGGCGGCTCGCGGCGGCCACCTCGGTGTAGCGGTCCAGGAAGTGGTGCAGCACCTCGTGGACGTGCTGCAGCTCGCCCACCTGGTGGGCCAGCAGGGCCAGCCCGGCGGCGGTGATGTGGTAGGTGCGGCGGGCGGGCCCGACGTCGGACGTGCGCCACTCGGAGCGGACCAGCCCGTGCTTCTCCAGCCCCCGCAGGGCCCGGTAGACGCCGCCCGAGTCGCCTTCGCCGTCGTGCAGCGGGCGCAGGCGGGTGGCGAGCTCGTAGCCGTGGTCGGCCCGTTCGGCGAGCAGCAGCAGGAGGCAGGGCTGCAGGAAGTTCCGCGGTTCGAGATCGGCCATCCGGGTCCAGCCCCCCTCCGCGCGGACGGCCGATCGTCTCATCGTGTGACAGACGACACAAGGCGCGCAGCGTGCGTCAGGTCGTGCGGATAGGTGATCTTTAGGTTGCGCTCGTCGCCCGGCACCCAGCGCACGGGAAGGTCCGTGAAGCGCTGCACGCACGAGGCCGTATCGGTGCCGACGAAGCCCGCGCGGCGGGCGTGGTCGTACGCGGCGAGCAGCGGGCCTGCCCGGAAGCCCTGCGGCGTCTGCACCGCGACGAGCGCGTCCGGTCCCGGTGGCCAGCGCAGGCCGGTGCCGTCGGGGGTGACGGCGGCGAGGTCGTCGCGCAGGAGGCCGGGCACCGCCCCGCCGTCGGCCCGGGCGGCCGCGAGCACCGCGGCGATGAGCGCGGCGCTCACCAGGGGCCGCGCGCCGTCGTGGATGAGCACGGTGTCGATCGCGCCCGTCGTGATGCGGTCGGCGAGCCGGCGCAGCCCGCACCACTCCGAGTCCTGCCGGGTCGCACCGCCGGTGACGAGCTCGACGGGGCCGTCCAGCGTCGCGGCCTCGTGCTCGGCCTGTGCCACGTCCTCGGGCCGCGTGACGAGTACGACCGTCCCGATGGCCGGATGTGCCGCGAACGCCCGCAGCGACCAGCCGAGCACCGTCCGGTCGCCCAGCGGTAGGTAGACCTTGTTGCGGCCCGCGCCGATCCGGGACCCGCTGCCCCCCGCGAGCACGATCGCCGCCGCTGCGCTCCGCACGGGCCACAGTGCAGCGCGTGACACCGCCTCGGTCAACCCGGCGGGCCGGCGCGATCCGGCGCACGATGGGGCGATCGGCCGAGGAGGTGAGATGTCGCAGCGGTGGGGAGTTGCCCTCGCGGGGCTGCTGTTGATCGTGGCCGCCGCGGTGGTCGTCGCCGTCCTCGCACGGGGGCCGCGGGGAGCGCACGCCCGCAGGCCGCGGCGTCCCCGGCTGCTGATGCTGTCGGGTCTGGTCGTGCTCGCCGGGGCCGCGTTCGCGGGTGCCTGGGCCGCGACCGTCACCTCGGGGCCCCCGCAGGCAGGCGGCCCGGGCAGCGGGCCCACCCGGGGCAGCGGCCCGACGTCGGGCGGCAGCCCGCCGCGGGTTCCGTCGGACGAACCGGTCCCACCGGGCCCGCCACCGCTCGAGCCGCCCCCGGACCTGCAGATCGCGCAGATCAGTGGCGGACGCGTGGGCGCGTCGGTACGGGAGGTCATCGCGGCGTCGACCGGCGGCGGCACGGGCCTCCCGGGCGCGGAGTCCGGCGACCACCTGGCAGCAGGTGGCGCCACCGACCGCACCGACGACGGCACGCGCACGACGACCGACGCGACCGACGACCGAGCCACACCGACGACCGAGCCACACCGACGACCGGGCCTTGGCGGACGACCGAACTCGCGGCAACGACCACGCCCGCGGGGACCGGCCCGGGCGCACCGCCGACACGCCCGGCCGACACGCGGCCCCGAACCCGCCACCGAGCCCCCACCGACGCCCGCAGGCGGGACACCCACGGCGGTCTCCCGCCCGACCACCCCGCCGCCCACCACCCCGCCGCCCAGCACCCCGCCGCCCAGCACCCCGCCGCCCAGCACGACTCCGCCGCTCAGCACCAGCCCGCCGCACACCACCAGTCCGCCGCACACGACGAGCGCACCGCCCAGCATGACCGCGCCGCCCAGCACGACCTCAGAGCCCGGCACGAGCGCGCGGCCAAGCGCGACCCCAGAGCCCGGCACGAGCGCGCGGCCAAGCGCGACCCCAGAGCCCAGCACGAGCGCGCCGCACAACGTCGCGCCGACATCCCGTACAGCCCGGCCGCCCCGAGTCGCCCCGCTGCCCGGGACCGCGCGGGCCGGGACCGCGCGGGCACGGGACCGCGCGGCCACCGCTGACCACGCCGCGTAGGCAAGCCGCGCAACCGCCGACCACGCCGCACACCCCAGCGCCGTCCCGCCGCCGACCACGCCGCACACCCCAGCGTCGCCCGCCGTCGCCCCCGCCGTCGTCCCCGCCGGTGCGACCCACCCGGCCCGCCTCGGCCCACCCGGCGACGACGGCGGCCGCACCGGCCACCGCCAGCCGCACCACCCCGAAGCACAGCCGCACCACCCCGAAGCACCGCCGGACTACCCCGCAGACCAGCGCAGCCGCCCCGACCGCCGCCCGGTCCACCTCAACCGCCGTCCGGCCCACCCCGACAGCGGGCCGCTCCACCCCGACCGCGCGCCGCCCGGCCTCGACGACCGCGCAGCACGCCCGCGCGACCGCGCAGAGCGAGCCGACCGCCCGGTCGCGGACCGCCACCCGGCCCTCCCACGCGCAGAGGTAGCCGACCGCCACTCAGGGCGATCATGTGAGCACCGAGCGCGGTCGGCCCGCAGGCCCGTGTGGACAGGAACCGGACGATCCGTCCCGGATCGGCGAACCGCAGGGCCGTTTGTATCGTCTTCATCCATGAGACCGTCCTGTGATCGTGCAGCCCGCGCGGCCACGCGACGGCGGGGAGGTGGGGGGTGAGGCCAGTGGACGACCGCGACCGCACTCCTCACGGCTCGTTCGGCACCCCACCCGACCTGCGGCCCGGACCGGCGCGGCCCACGCCAACCGGCCACGCCCGGCCCCCTGGGCCCGGCGCCGAGCTGCGCAGCGGCGACACCGGCGGCACGCCGCGCCCACCGATCGGCGGGCGGCCCGTCCGGCGGGTCCAGCCCCACGCGCCCTCCGTCGTCGGGGTTCGGACGGCCCTCCGACCGACATCCACGACGAGCCGATCCGACCCCGCGGCACCGGCGGTTTCCCAGCGGGCGCGCCGACGGGCAGCCGATCGGCCCGCCCCGGGCCCCATGACGACCCGGCCGCCCGATCCGCCGGTGCTCCGCCACGCCCGCCGACGCCCGCGCAGCGACGGCCGTCGCCGTCCCCGGGCGCCGAGGGCGCGATCCCGCCCGCGCAGCCGAGCGGACGGCGACCCACGCCATCCCGGCAGGGCGCCCCCAGCGGACGCGACCAGCTCCCGGAGGTCCCGAGCGGACGCAAGCGCATCCCCGACGCCCCAGCGGCCGCAACCGCCCCCGACGCCCCAGCGGCCGCACCGCACCCCGACGCCCCCAGCGGACGCAACCGCATCCCCGACGCCCCCAGCGGCCGCAACCGCCCCCGACGCCCAGCGGACGCAACCGCATCCCCGACGGCCCAGCGGACGCAACCGCACCCGGACACCCCAGCCGACGCGATGCCATCCCCGACGCCGCGGCCCGCCGCAGCGGCCCGGGAGAGACGGGCGCCCGCGCGCGCAGGCCCGATGCGGCCGCCGCTCAGGGACGCGCACCCGACGGCGCAAGCACCGCGCCGCAGGCCCGACACCGCAGCCGCCCGGGGACGCACACCCGCGACCGCGGGCACCCGCAGCCGCAGGCCCGCGGACGACGCGCCCACCCGGGTGGCGATGCGCGCCGGTCCCCCGCCGCAGCGTGACCCGCCGCACCAAGGTCACGCGGCACAGCCGACGCACGTTCGGCCGCGCGATGGCGGCCACGCTGGCGGGCACGGTCGTCCCCGGCACCGGCCTGCTCATGATCCGGCGCAAGCGCGCGGGCGGGCTCGTGCTCGGCGTGTTCCTGCTCGCCGTCGTCGCGCTGGTCATCATCGGGCTCACCGCCCGCAAGGCCGCGCTCGTGCAGAACCTGCTGTCCAGCCGGGTGCTGCTCGTGGTGATGGTCGGGCTCGTCCTCGCCGCGCTGGCGTGGATGACCCAGATCGTGCGCACCTACGCCCTTGCCCGACCGCGCAGCCTCGACCCTCGCCCGCCGCGTCGTCGGCGTGATCGTCGTGGCCGCGCTGTGCCTGCTCGTCGCCAGCCCCTTCGGCTACGCCGCGCAGCTGGTGAACTCCCAGCGCTCCCTGCTGAACAACCTGTTCGGCGGCGGCGGCGGCACATCGGTGGCCGAGGCCATCAGCAAACCGCGCCTCAACGTGCTGCTGGTCGGCAGCGACGCGGGTCCCGACCGCACCGGCGCCCGCACCGACACGATGATGCTGGCCAGCATCGACACCACGACCGGCCGCACCACGATCTTCGCCCTCCCCCGCAACATCGGCTACGCCCAGTTCCCACCGGACAGCGCCGATGGCCGCGAAGTTCCCCAAGGGCTTCCACGACGCGGCCAACGCGCTGTCGGGCGACTACCTGCTCAACGCCGTCTACGCCTGGGGCCTCGACCATCCCCAGGACGCGCCGACCACACCCACCGCGAACCCGGGGCTCAACCTGCTGCACGAGACGCGTCGCCTACATGCTCGGCGTCGACATCGACTACTTCGTCGAGGTCAACATGGCGGGCTTCGCCTCGATCATCGACGCGGTCGGCGGCGTCACCGTCGACGTCGGGCCGGTGCCGCTGCCCATCGGCGGCGTCCTCCCCGACGGCCGCCACGTCCGACCCAGCGGCTACGTCCCGGCGGGCGTGCAGCACCTCGACGGCGACCAGGCGCTCTGGTTCGCCCGCTCCCGGCGCGACTCCGACGACTACAACCGCATGGGCCGCCAGCGCTGCCTCCTGCAGAGCCTGCTGCAGCAGAAGAGCCCCACCGACGTCATCACGCACTTCCAGGACATCGCCGCGGCCACGACGAACAGCGTCGCCGACGAACATCCCGCAGGAGGTGCTCGGCGCGCTCGTCGTCGCTGGCCGGCGACAAGCCGCTCGCGCTGCAGAGCATCTCCTTCGACCCCAGCCTGCCCGACCCCAACGAGCCCGACGGCCGGTTCAACACCAGCCGCGTCGACGTCGACTACATGCGCCAGGTCGTGCAGAACGCGTTCGCCGCCACCGCGCCCGCCCCGCCCGACGCCACCACGACGCCCGCGCCGACCTCGTCGCGCGCGCGCCACCGGCACGCCGACACCGACGGTCGCCCCCACCGCCGCCCCCGCGCAACTGGCCTGCGGCGCCTAGACCCGATGATCGCCGGTTCGGTGCGATAACCGGCCAAAACCGGCCGGATCTGCACCGAACTGGTGATCAAGGGGGGTGGGGCGGGGTGCTCAGCGGGCGCGGTACTCCAGCTGCGGACGTCCGGTGCCGCCGTAGCGGGGCTCGCGCACGGCCAGCCCGGAGTCGACCAGGTGCTCCAGGTACCGGCGCGCGGTGACCCGGGACATGCCCAGCGCCGTGCCGACCTCCTGCGCCGTCATGCCCGTGCCCGGGCGCAGCGCGGTGACGACGGCGTCGAGCGTCTCCCGGCTGACGGTCTTGGGCAGCGCGTCCGCCCCGACGGGCGCGCGCAGGGCGTCGAACAGGCCGTCCACGTCGTCCTGGGCGACCGGCCGCCCGGCCGCCAGCCGGTCGCGGTAGGCCAGGTAGCCCTCCAGCTTGGCGCGCACCGCGCCGGACGTGAACGGCTTCACCAGGTACTGCGTGGCGCCGAACGCGATCGCCGCGCGGACGACGGACAGGTCCCGCGCCTGCGTCACCATGATCACGTCGGTGGTGTGGCCTGCGGCGCGCATCCGGCGCAGCACCTCCAGGCCGTTGGTGTCGGGCAGGTGGACGTCGAGCAGCACGAGGTCGACGCCGCCGCGCGCGAGCACCCGCAGCGCGTCGGCCCCGGTGGCGGCCCCGGCGACCACCTCGAAGCCGCGCACGCGCCCGACGTACTCGGCGTGCGCCGCCGCGGCCACGGGGTCGTCCTCGACGACCAGCGTGCGGATCACACCGGTCACACCCGCTCCCGCACCGGCAGGGTCACGACGAACACCGCGCCCGGGTCGCCGCGCTCGACGCCGACCGTGCCGCCCGCCCGGCGCACCGCCCGCCCGACGAGCGCGAGCCCCAGCCCGCGTGGACGCCCGTCGCGGGCCTCCTTCGTGCTCCAGCCCCGGGTGAACGCGCGCTCGGCGGTCGCCGGGTCGAGGCCGGGCCCGCTGTCGGCGACCCGCAGCACGGCGTGATCACCCGCGACCCGCCCGCCGAGCGACACCCAGCGGGGCGCGGGCGCGGCCGCGGGCGGCGTCGATCGCGTTGTCGATGAGGTTGCCGACGATCGTGACGAGGTCGCGGGCGTCGCCGAGCCCGTCGGGCAGGCAGCTGTCGGGCGCGAGGCGTAGGTCAACGCCCAGCTCGCCCGCCTCGGCCACCTTCGCGACGACCAGCGCGGCCAGCTCCGGCACCCCGATCGCGGCCAGCACGGCGTCGGTGAGGTGCTGGGCGACGGTGAGCTCGGCGGTCGCGAACTCCAACGCCTCGTCGGCGCGGCCCAGCTCGATCAGCGAGACCACGGTGTGCAGCTGGTTGGCGGCCTCGTGGGCCTGGGCGTTGAGGGAGTCGGCGAACCCGCGCACGGTGGCCAGCTCGCTGACCAGCGCCCGCAGCTCGGTGTGGTCGCGCAGGGTGACGACCGTGCCGAGCCGCCGCCCGTCCCACCGCGCCTGCTGCTGGTTGACCACGACGATGCGATCGGCCGTGAGGTGGATCTCGTCCGCGCGGACCTCGCCGGACGCGAGCGCCTCGCCGAGCGCGGGGGGCAGCCCCAACGCGTCGACGGCCTCGCCGAGCGGCTCCTCGGGCAGGTCCAGCAGCCGCCGCGCCTCGTCGTTGACGAGTTGCACGCGCCCGTCGCGGTCGAGCAGCAGCATGCCCTCGCGGACGGCGTGCAGCACGGCGTCGTAGTACTCGTTGCGCCGGGCGAGCTCGGCGGGTCCGAGGTCGCGGGTGGTGCGCCGCAGCCAGCGGCTGACCAGGAACGACCCGGCCGCGGCCAGCGCGAGCGCCACCGCGACGGCCACCAGCACGACGGCGAGCTGCGGGGTGAGCTCGCGGCTCACCGCCTCGACCGTGCGCCCGACCGCGACCAGCGCGACCACCCGGCCGCCGTCGCGCACGGGCACGACCGCGCGCACCGAGGGGCCCAGCGTGCCCGCGTAGGTCTCGGTGACGGCCTCGCCCTGCGCGGCGGGCGCGATCGTGCCGAGGAAGTGCTTGCCGATCTGGGTCGGGTCGGGGTGGGTGAAGCGGATGCCGTCGACGCTCATCACGACGACGAAGTCGGTGCCCGTGTCGCGGCGCACCTGCTCGGCCAGCGGCTGCAGCGCCGCCGACGGGTCGGGGGCCGCCACCGCCTCGCGCACCTCGGGCGTGTCGGCGAACGTGCGTGCGACGGCGAGCATCTGCTCGGCCGTGGTGTCGCGCTCGCGCTGGTCGACCTGCAGGTAGGCCGCGACGCCGACGCCCGCGAGCACGACGGCGACCACGAGCGCCTGCAGCACGAACAGCTGCCGTGCGAGGCTCCATGCGCGCACGCGGGTCACCCTACGAAATGTACGAAACGGTGAGCACCACCACACGGGGCCGCATCCTCAGACGCATGCCACCTGCCTCCACATCGGCGACTGCATCAGCGTCCAAGCCGGATCGCACCCACTACCTGTACCTGTCGGTGATCGCCGCCGTCGTGCTCGGCATCGTCGTCGGACTGGTCGCGCCCTCGGTCGGCAAGGCCGTCCAACCGCTCGGCACGGCGTTCATCGCCCTGATCAAGATGATGATCTCGCCGATCATCTTCTGCACGATCGTGCTGGGCATCGGCAAGATCCGCAAGGCCGCGCAGGTGGGCAAGGTCGGCGCCATCGCGCTGGGCTACTTCCTGGTCATGTCCACGATCGCGCTGGCGATCGGGCTGCTGGTCGGCAACATCATCCAGCCGGGCGCGGGGCTGCACATCACGGGGCTCGCGCACTACCAGGTCCCGGCGGCCAAGGGCGAGGGTGACTTCCTGCTCGGGATCATCCCGACCACCCTGTTCTCCCCGCTGGTCGGCGACAACGTGCTGTCCACCCTGTTCGTCGCCCTGCTCGTGGGCTTCGCGCTGCAGGCGATGGGCCGCACCGCCGAACCGGTGCTGCGCGCCGTCGGCTACGCCGAGAAGCTGGTGTTCCGCGTGCTTGCCATGATCATGTGGGTGGCGCCGATCGGCGCGTTCGGCGCGATCGCGGCCGTGGTCGGCGGCGCGGGCTGGGCCGCGCTCGGCGCGCTCGCCTCGGTCATGCTCGGCTTCTACGTCACCTGCGCGCTGTTCGTGCTCGTCGTGCTCGGGCTGATCCTGCGGCTGGTCACCGGCCTCAACATCCTGCGCCTGCTGCGCTACCTCGGCCGGGAGTTCCTGCTGATCGTGTCCACGTCGTCGTCGGAGTCGGCGCTGCCGCGGCTGATCGCGAAGATGGAGCACGTGGGCGTGTCGCGCCCGGTCGTCGGGATCACCGTGCCCACCGGCTACTCGTTCAACCTCGACGGCACCGCGATCTACCTGACGATGGCCTCCCTGTTCGTGGCCGACGCCATGGGCAAGCCGCTCGCGATCGGCGAGCAGATCGCGCTGCTGGTCTTCATGGTCATCGCCTCGAAGGGCGCGGCGGGCGTGAGCGGCGCGGGCCTGGCGACCCTCGCGGGCGGCCTCGCCTCGCACCGTCCCGACCTGGTCGACGGCGTCGGCCTGATCGTCGGCATCGACCGGTTCATGTCCGAGGCGCGGGCGGTCACCAACTTCGCGGGCAACGCCGTCGCGACGCTGGTGATCGGGCAGTGGGTCGGCGAGCTCGACCGCACCCAGGCCAACCGGGTGCTCGCGGGCGAGCTGCCCTTCGACGAGACGACGATGATCGACGAGGACGCGCACGAGACCGCGGAACCGCAGGACACGACGCCCGCAGCGGTGCCCGCCCAGCGGACTCCGGAGCCCGTGGCGCACTGATCTCCGGACGAAACGAGGCACCCTCCGGCGTGGAAACCGGGGGGTGCCCGCGTGTTGTCGGGGGTCTCTGCCAGGCTGGGGCACGAAGATGACCTGCGCGAACACCCGCGCACGGAGAGGAGAACCACCATGGCACTGCCCACGCTCACCCCCGAGCAGCGCGCCGAGGCTCTCAAGAAGGCCGCGGCCGCCCGCACCGCTCGCAAGGAGCTGCGCGACGCGATCGCCGCGGGCGAGGAGACCATCCCTTCGGTGCTCAGCCGGGCGAAGTCCGATCAGATCGTCGGGAAGACCAAGGTCGCCGACCTGCTGAAGAGCCTCCCCGGCTACGGGCCCGCCAAGGTCAACGCCCTGCTTCAGCAGACCGGCATCGACGCCTCGCGCCGGGCGGCAGGCCTGGGCGACCGGCAGCGGCAGGCTCTGCTGGACGCACTCAAGTAACCGCCCGTCCGCGCCGCGGGGCCCGGCCGCTCCGGGTCCCGGCGGGCGGGTGGCACGCTGTACGGGTGCCTCGGTTCGTCCACGCCGCACCCGGCGTCACCCTGTGGGCGCAGACCGTCCCGGGCCCGGCGACCGATCCGGTGTTCCTGGTGGCCGATGCGGGCGCGTCCCTCGCGCTGTGGCCGGAGCCGCTCGTCGCGGCGTTGGCCGCCCACCACCCGGTGATCTGCTACGACCACCGCGACACCGGCCGTTCCCGCACGAGCGCGGAGGCAGGCGAGGTGGCCTACGGGGTCGCCGCGCTCGCCGCCGACGCGCTGGCCGTGCTCGACGCCTACGACGTCGCGCGCGCCCACGTGCTCGGCTGGGGCGTGGGCGGGCTCGTCGCCCAGCTGTTGCTCCTCGACCACGCCCGACCGCCTCGCCTCCGCCACCCTGGTGGCCACCCGGCCGCTCCCCGCGCCCGGCGCGCCCCCACTGCCCGGGCCGCCCGTCGCGTTGCGGCGGCTGTGGGCGGAGCTGGACGACCCCCGCGACCGCGAGGGCGAGCTGGCGTGGCGGCTGGCGCACGACCGGCTGCTGCACGGCACCGCGCTGCCGTTCGACGCGGCCGGGTTCCGGGCCCGCCACGAGCGCGCGATGGCCCACGCGGGCACCGAAGAGCCCGTCACGGCGCACACCCACCTCACCGTGCCCGGGCGCGGCGCCGAGCTGGCGTCGGTCACGGTGCCCACGCTGGTGGTCGAGGCGCCCACCGATCCGGTCAACCCGCCGCCCGCGGCCGCCGCGCTGGAGGCCGCACTCGGCCGTGCCCGATTGGTCCCGATCCCGGGCCTGGGTCGCGTCGTCGGCGACACGACGGCGACGCGGCTCGCCGACGTAGTCGTTGATCACACGCTGTCCATCCCCACATCGGCCTGACTACTCATCACCCGAAAAGGGGTCACTCCTCGGCCGAACGGCGGCACTGAGTCTCGCCCCGCGTCGGCGCATCTACTCAGAGAAACCCGCCGACCAGCGGAAACGTCAAAGCCCGACCTGTTCGTCACCGCGTATCGGGGCTGTGGCAGGGTTTCACCCCGCCGGGGGCGTGCGGAGGGAGCAGGGTGAAGGTCGTCGCGATCATCAACCACAAGGGTGGGGTCGGCAAGACCACCCTCACCGCCAACCTGGGCGCGGGCCTCGCCGCGCGGGGCCAGAGGGTGCTGCTGATCGATCTCGACTCGCAGGCCAGCCTCACCGTCTCGTTCTTCACGCAGAACGAGTGGACCGACGAGCTGCTGCCGAACAAGACGATCAAGCACTGGTACGACGGCCTCGGCACCGGTGACGCCATGGAGGACCCCACCGAGCTGCTGTCGTCCCCGCCGCGGGTGCTCGGCAAGCTGCGTCGCGGGTCCGGCCACCTCGACCTCATCGCCGCGCACCGCGACCTCGCCGACGTCGAGACCGCGCTCGCGGCGCAGCTGATCGCCGAGCCCGCGCACTTCGCCACGTTGCACAGCAGGCTGCGCACGGCGCTCACGCACAAGTCGCTGGCCGAGTACGACGTCGTCCTCATCGACTGCGCGCCCAACTTCGGGCTGATCGCCAAGAACGCCGTGGCGGCCGCGGACATGCTGCTCATCCCGACGAAGCCGGACTACCTGTCCACCAACGGCATCGACTCGCTCGGCCTGAAGATCCGCGACTTCACCGACGAGTTCAACGATCACGGCCAAGGCCAGATCGCCCGGCCGCCCGCGGCGGTGGTGTTCACGATGGTGCAGAGCCACGAGGGCGAGCCGATCGAGGCGCAGCGCAGCGTCATCAGCCGCATCGAGGCCCGCCGGGTCCCGACGTTCTCGACGACGATCCGCGACAGCAAGTCCGTCTACGGCCCCGCTCCCGAGCACGGCGTGCCGGTGATCCTCGGCGGCACCGGCCGCGCCGCCACGCGCGAGCTGCGCGACCTGGTCTCCGAGCTGTCGACCAAGCTGGAAGGCATCGCAGCATGACCGAGCTCACCGAAATCGCCCTGCGGCGGGTGCTGGCCACCCTCTCCCCCGAGGACCTGGCCGCGGTGGCGGCGGGCAAGGCCCGCCTGGAGGTTCGCCACCTGGCGCCCAGCGCGCGGCGTCGCGCCCCGGCCACCCCGGTGCCCGCGCGCGATCACGGGGTGGACGTGGCCTCCGCCGTCGAGCGCATCAACGCGCTGCCCACCCCGACCGCGGTCGAGGACTACCTCAAGGACCCGCGCTTCACGGTGTCGGTGCTCAAGCAGATCGCGCGCGCACTGGGCCCCACCGTGCTGGCCACCGGGCGCAGCAAGGCCGAGGTGCGGCGCGACATCGTCGCGGGCACGGTCGGCTTCCGCTCCCGTTCGGCCGCGATGTCCGGCGGCGCCTGGACCTAACACGGGCCGCCGGGGCAGGCGCTCGCCCGCCTCGACGGCCACGGTGAGCGTGTTGCCCGCGGGCGGCAGCGGGCAGGTGGCGAAGTCGGTGAACGCGCAGGGCAGGTTGACCACCCGGTTGAGGTCCAGCGTCAGCTCGCCGTCGGCGCCCGGCGCCGCGGTCTTGAGGATGCGCCCGCCCGCGTAGGTGCTCACGCCCGAGGTCGCGTCCCGGAAGTGCAGCGCCAGTGCGCCGTCGGGTCCCGCGAGCGCGACCAGGCGCTGCTCCTGCCCGTCGACGGAGAAGGTGACGTCGCCGACCGCGGTCGGGAAGTGCGAGAGCCCCTCGACGACCGCGCCGACCGTGATGGTGCGCGGCTCGACGTAGGGCTGGTAGGTCGCGTACAGCACCCACCGCTCGTCCACCGGGAACGCGGGCACGCCGGTGAACGCCGTGCGCGTGCGCGCCGCGGGGTCGCGCAGCCGCAGCGCGTGCGCGTCGGTGCGCCGCACCACCTCGATCACCATGTCGCCGTGCTCGATGAGGGTGCCCGGCTTGCCGTCGACGGGATGCAGCGTGACGGTGCCGTCGACGAGCCGCGGCTCGCGCACCGAGCGCACGACGAGCTCGTCGGCGGGCGCGGCGGTGAGGACCACGCCGTCCTCGGTGGCGCTCCACAGCCCGGTGACCCCCTCGACGGGCGACGGCTCGGGCGTGAGCCACGCCAACGAGCGCAGCGACAGCCAGCCGTGCGGCGCCGCCAGCTCCTTCTCCCGGGCCGCGTGCCAGGCGTCCCATTCGGTCTGCAGGTCGGTGAGCGCGCGCGTCATGTCCGGCACAACAGCGGGGTCGCCGTATTCCATCCCGGACGGGCCCGGCTTACCGTCGGGCCAGGCGGGCATGCTGATGAGCGGGCAGTACGACCTGGTGGTGGCGGGCGGGGTCGAGTCGATGACGCGGGTGCCGCTCGGCTCGGGCCGCGACCTCGGCAGCCAGTACGGCCCGCTCGTGCGCGAGCGCTACCAAGCCGATCTGACCAGCGGCGACTTCGCCGACCAGCTCGTCCCCGTGCCGGGCGCGCCCGGGTTCGTGGCCGACGAGGGCCTGCGCCGCGGCACCACACCCGAGACCCTGGCGAAGCTCAAGCCCTCCTCCCGCGCGGACGGCGTGATCCACGCGGGCAACGCGTCGCAGATCTCCGACGGGGCCTCCGCGGCGCTCATGGCCACGCCGGGGCGGGCCGCCGAGCTGGGCCTCACGCCGATCGCGCGCTACTAACCCGCTGGGCGGCGCGATCGCCGTCGGGCACCCGCTGGGCGCGTCGGGCACGGTGCTGATGACCCGCCTGGTGCACCACATGCGCGCCCACGACATCCGCTACGGCCTGCAGACGATGTGCGAAGGCGGCGGCACGGCCAACGCGACGGTCGTCGAGCTCGTACGCTGAAGGCCGGGCCGGGCACGCGCGCACCGGGGACGGGGGGCGCGCGTTCCCGGCCATTCCCAGGGTGCCCTCAGGGAGGCTCCCAGACTCGGCAGGCACGCTTGTCCCATGAGCGACGAGCAGAGGGAGCAGGGCCGGGACGAGGCCCCCGCCGCCTCCCCCACCGACCAGCACCCCGTTCCGTCCTACGCCGGGGCGCCCGCCCCCGGACGCGGCCTACGCCGCGCACCAGTCGGCGCCGCCGCGCGCGCCGTTCGCGCCCGGCCAGCCGTCCTGGTCGCCGTGGGGCACCCCCGGGCCGGCGCGACGGCCCAGAACCCCTACATCCCCCCGAGCGGCGGCGGCACCGCGCTCCTGGAGAAGCCGGAGAAGCCGCGCGGGCGCACCGGCATCGTCGTCGCCGCCCTGATCGCGGGCCTCGTCGGCGGCGGTGCGGCCGGGGCGGGCACCTACGCGCTCCTCGCCAACGACGGCGGCATCGGCCCCCAGCTCACGCAGTCCGGGCCGCCCTCGGGCAGCACGGCCGCCGCGTCCGGCAGCATCGCGGCCGCCGCGGCGAAGGCGATGCCCAGCACCGTCGACATCTCGGTGAACCTGGGCCGCGGCACCGGCGAGGGCAGCGGCGTCATCCTCACCGCCGACGGCAACGTGCTCACCAACAACCACGTGGTCGCGGGCGCACAGGGCCCCATCACCGTCACGCTCGCCGACGGCAGCGAGCACCAGGCCACCGTCGTCGGCACCTCGCCGAGCTACGACCTCGCCGTGATCAAGATCCAGGGCGTGTCCGGGCTGACGCCCGCCACGCTCGGCAAGAGCGCGGACCTGCAGGTGGGCCAGCAGGTGGTGGCGATCGGCTCGCCGCAGGGCCTCACCGGCACCGTCACCAACGGCATCGTGAGCGCGTTCAACCGCACGGTCGCGGTGCAGGGCGAGGACGGCTCCACGGTCGTCTACAACGGCATGCAGACCGACGCGCCGATCAACCCCGGCAACTCCGGCGGCCCGCTGGTCAACCTCGACGGGCAGGTCGTCGGCATCAACTCGGCCATCGCCACCGCCAGCTCCACCCAGGGCCAGGGCGGCAGCATCGGGCTGGGCTTCGCGATCCCGATCGACCAGGCCACCCGCGTGGCGCAGGAGATCATGCAGAACGGCACCGCCACCAAGCCGGTGCTCGGCGTCACGGGCAGCGTGCAGCAGACCGGCGGCAGCGCCACGGGCGGAAGCGGCGCCCAGATCGGCGGGGTGCAGGCGGGCTCGCCCGCGCAGCAGGCCGGGCTGGCCGCGGGCGACGTCGTCACCAAGGTCGGCGACGCCAAGGTCGAGAACTTCGCCGACCTCATCGCCCGCATCGGCTCCTACGCGCCGGGCCAGCAGGTCACGCTCACCGTCGCAGAGCGGCGGCGCCCCGAAGACCGTGCAGGTCACGCTGGGCAGCCAGCCCGACAAGGCGGCCACCACCGGCACCGGCGGCGAGAGCCAGAACCCGTTCGGCGGCCGCGGCGGCCTGTTCGGCGGCGGCAACTAGCGCGCACCCCCCTTGCAGCAGGGTGACATTCCTGACGTTGAGTCGTGGCACTCGTCACCTGCTCACAGGTTCGTAGTGCAAGGGAGGTTCGTGACCGACACCGAAGTTCTCACCGAGCGCGACGGCGCGATCCTGGTGATCACCCTGAACCGCCCGAAGGCCCGCAACGCCGTGAACGGCGCGCTCGCCCGTGGCCTGGCGGCGGCGGCTCGACGAGCTCGACGGCGACCCGGAGCTCGCGGTCGGCGTGCTCACCGGCGCGGGCGGCTCCGTTCTGCTCCGGGATGGACCTGAAGGCGTTCCTGCAGGGCGAGGTGCCGACCGTCGAGGACCGCGGCTTCGCGGGCATCACGATCGCGCCGCCGGACAAGCCGGTGATCGCCGCCGTGGAGGGCTACGCGCTGGCGGGCGGCTGCGAGATCGCCCTGGCCTGCGACCTCATCGTGGCCGCGCGGGACGCCAAGTTCGGCCTGCCGGAGACGAAGCGCTCGCTGGTCGCGGGCGCGGGCGGGCTGTTCCGGCTCCCCCAGCGCATCCCCCGCGCGATCGCCATGGAGTACGCGCTCACCGGCGAGTTCTTCTCCGCCGCGGACGCCCACGCCTGGGGCCTGGTCAACCGGCTCACCGACCCCGGCGAGTCGCTCGCGGGCGCGCTCGAGCTGGCCCGCAAGATCACCCAGAGCGGGCCGCTGGCCGTGCGGGCCACCAAGCAGATCGTCCGCGACGGCGGCGACTGGCCCGCCGAGGAGCGCTGGGCGCGCCAGGAGGAGATCATGGGCCCGGTCATGACCTCGGCCGACGCGCGCGAGGGCGCCCTCGCGTTCGCCGAGAAGCGCGCCCCCGGTCTGGACCGGGAAGTAGCGCCGCCATGCCGCTGCCGATCACCGACGACCACCAGGCGCTGGCCGAGGTCGCGCGCTCCTTCCTCGCGGGTCAGCGCGCGGCCGCGCGGGCGCTGCTGGACGCGCCCGACGAGCCGCTGCCCGCGTTCTGGAAGGAGATCGCCGGGCTGGGCTGGCTCGGGCTGCACGTCCCCGAGGAGCACGGCGGCGAGGGCGCGGGCCTGCCCGAGCTGGCCGTGGTGCTGGAGGAGCTGGGCCGGGTGGTCGCGCCCGGGCCGTTCCTGCCCACCGTGCTCGCGTCGGCGATCCTCGTCGAGGCGGGCCCGCGTGAGCTGCAAGCGGCGCTGCTGCCGGGCCTCGCCGACGGGTCGCGGATCGGCGCGGTCGGGCTCGCGGGCGTCGAGTCCGGACGGCCGGGTGCACCGACGACCTCGTGCTCGGCGGCGGGCTCGCGGACGTCCTGCTGCTCGTCGTCGGCGACGACGTGCTGGTCAGCGAGCAGTTCACGGCCGACCGTCGGACGACCGGGTGCTCGACCCGACCCGGCGCGCCGCCACCGTCACCGTCACCGCCGAGGGCAGCACCCGGATCCCGGCGCCGCGGCGGTCGCGCGGCGGCTCGCCCGCGCCCTGGCCGCCGCCGAGGCCGCGGGGTCGGCGGCTGCGTCGCCTGGAGATGGCCGTCGCCTACGTCAAGCAGCGCGAGCAGTTCGGCCGCACGGTCGGCACGTTCCAGGCCGTCAAGCACCACTGCGCCAACCTGCTGCTCGACGCCGAGCTGGCCACCGCGGCCGCGTGGGACGCCCAGCGCGCCACGGCAGGCACCCCCGCGGCCGATCTGGCGGCGGCCGTCGCGGCGGCGCGCGCCGTGCCCGCCGGGCGTGCGCGCGGCGGAGATGGCCATCCAGCTGCACGGCGGCATCGGCTTCACCTGGGAGCACGACTGCCACCTCTACCTGCGCCGGGCCGTCACACTCGCCGCGTTCGTGGACCGCGCGGGCGACGCGGCGGCGGACACGGCCCGGCTCGTGCGCGACGGCGTGGCCCGCACGCCCGATCTCGACCTGCCCGAGGAGGCCGAGCGGTACCGGGCCGAGGCGCGGGCGTTCGTCGCCACCCTCGACGGCCTGGACGCCGCCGGCCCGCCGCGCGCGCCTTGTCGAGTCCGGCTACCTCGTGCCGCACTGGCCGCCGCCGTGGGGCCGCGACGCGTCCGCCGCCGAGCAGCTCGTCATCGAGCAGGAGCTGCGCGGCGTCGAGCGTGCCGAGCCTGGGCATCACCGGCTGGAACATCCAGACGATCTCCCAGCACGGCACGCCCGGCGCAGGCCGAGCGCTGGGTCGGGCCCGACCCTGCGCGGCGAGATCACGTGGTGCCAGCTGTTCTCCGAGCCCGGGGCCGGGTCGGACGCCGCCGCGATCGCCACCCGCGGGGTGCGGGTCGACGGCGGGTGGCGGGTGACCGGGCAGAAGGTGTGGACCACCGGGGCGCACCAGTCCGACTGGGGCTTCGCCACCGTGCGCACCGACCCGACCGTGGCCGAAGCACGCGGGCGTCACGATGATGGCGATCGACCTCGCGAGCCGCGGGCGTCGAGGTGCGGCCGCTGCGCGAGCTCACCGGCGAGGCGCTGTTCAACGAGGTGTTCTTCGACGACGTGTTCGTGCCCGACGAGTGCGTGGTCGGCGCAGATCGGGCAGGGTTGGCGGGTCGCGCGGGCCACGCTGGGCAACGAGCGCGTGTCGATCGGCGGCGGCGGCGCGGGCGTGCTGCCGGTGCGCGCGAGGCACCTGCTCCCGCTGGCCGCGGCGGCGCCCGACCCGCACGTCGCGGAGCACGAGGTGGCCGCGCTCATCGTCGACGAGCTGGCGATGCGGCTCCTGCTGCTGCGCCAGGCGGCGCGCGCGGTCGGCGGCAGCGAGCCGGGCCCGGAGGGCAACCTGTCGAAGCTCTTCTCCAGCGAGCACGCCCAGCGGCTCACCGGCCTCGCGGTGCGGCTCGCGGGCGCCGCGGCGGTCACCGGGCGCAACGAGCTGGTCACGCGGTCGTACCTGTGGGCGCGGTGCCTGACGATCGCGGGCGGCACCTCGGAGATCGCGCGCAACCAGGTGGCCGAGCGCATCCTCGGCCTCCCCCGCGACCCGCTGGTGCGCTGACGAAGGATCAATCGGACAAACATCCCAGCAGCTCAGGAGCTTTTACCGAGTCGCAACCGGTGATCACTCAGTCAGCGGATGGGCGCACACGGACACCGCGCGCAGCATGGCCGGGCGGGCGGCACCGCCCGGTTCCCACGCCTGGCGTTCGGCTCCATCGCGGGCTTCACCGCGGGCTGGGTGGGCGCGCCGTCATCGGCGCCGTGCTCATCGGCACGCTGATCTACCTCGGGCTCGAGGTCGCGTTCATCGGCGCGCTCGACTCGAACAACTTGCTCGGGGGCTGGGCGAACCCGATCGGCGAGGGCGACTTCGGCCCGTACGCCACGATCGCCACGACGCTCGGGCTGGGCCGGCTCGCCGTCATCCTCTACATCGACGCGTTCATCTCACCCGCGGGCACCGGGCTCATCTACGTCGGCACGTCGGCGCGGCTGTCCTACGCGCTCGGGCACGCGGGATTCATCCCGAAGGGCGTCAGCAAGATCTCCGCGCGCGGGGTGCCGTGGACCTCGGTGATCCTCGCGTTCGTCGTCGGGCCTGATCTGCTTCCTGCCGTTCCCGAGCTGGCAGGGCCTCGTCGGGCTCGTCACCTCGGCCACGGTGATCATGTACGGGTTCGCGCCGATCACCCTGGTCGCGCTGCGCAACGTCGACCCGGACCGGCCGCGGCCCTACCGGCTGCCCGCGCCACCCTCCTGTCGGTGCTCGCCTTCATCGCCGCCAACCTGATCATTTACTGGACCGGCTGGTCGACCGTCTGGAAGCTGCTGGTCGGCGTGCTCGCCGGCTACATGATCTTCGGTCTGTCCTGCGCGTTCAAGCACCCCATGGAGAAGCCCCCGCTGGACCCGGCGCGCTCGGCTGGATGCTGCCGTGGTTCGCCGGGCTCGCGGTGATCTCGCTGCTTGGCCAGTACGGCGACGGCCTCGGCGTCCTCCCGGAGGGGATCGACCTGCTGGTCGTGGCGCTGTTCAGCCTCGCGATCTTCTTCCTGGGCGTCCGGATGGCGCTGCCCAAGGCGCGGGTGGAGGCCACGTTCCGTCAGGAGGAGGCCGAGGCGGCCGCCGACCCGGTCCTCTCCGAGGGCTGATCCGCCGCCGGGTGGCCGAGGAACGTCAGCCAGCCCCGGAACACCCGGTGCAGCGCCTCCGCGCCGACGATCTCGCCACCGGTCTGGGCAGGCGCGGGGAGCACGGTCGGGTAGAGCAGGAACCCCCGCGACTGCGGCCCGCCCATCCCGCCGTGCGACCCGACGTGCACCTCGAACGGCGACGCGTCGTCGGACATCGGGTCGTACCGGCTGTTGATCATGACGTCGGGGCAGTGCGGGAAGCCGTCGACCCGGCGCACGAGTTCGGCGGCGTGCGGGCCGTAGCGGGGCGAGCGGGTCCTCGCCGAGCACCTCACCGGTCGCGAGCCGGTGCACGCCGTCGCGGCCGAACACGACCGGGCCGTGCTCGGCCGTGCGCACCAGCGCGAACCCGACGCCGGGGTGGTCGACCAGCGCGGGCAGCAGGTCGGGGAACTCCGCCTCGATCGTCTCCAGCTCGACCCGGCCTGGGTGCTCGACGAACGACACCATCGCCACGTGCCCGGACGAGACCGCCACCACGCCCGGCGCCACCCGCGTGACCAGGCCGGGCTCGCCGGTCGCGCGTGCGCGGGAGGTCGCGGCGGGTGCGCTGCGCCCGGGCGCGCAGCCGCCGCGCGACCGGGCCACCGCCGCACGTCGCCTCGGCGAACACCGCGCCCACCTGCCAGGTCTCGGTGGGCCTGCGCGCCTCGCGCTTGGACCGCCCGGCCTGCGGGCGCGCCGCCGCAGAGCCGCCCGACCAGCTCCTCCACCGACTCGCCGAACCGGTGGGTGAACGCCTCGCCCTGGGTCTGCCCGTGGTCGGACAGCGCGACGAGCAGGTAGCGCCGCGGCGCGAGCTCGGTGGCCCGGTAGAGGCGGCCGATCTGCCGGTCGATCTCGCGCAGCACGGCGAGCGCGTCGAACCGCTCGATGCCGGAGTGGTGGGCGACCTCGTCGTAGCCGAGGAAGTCGGCGTAGACGCAGGCCCGGCCCGCGAGCATGTCCTCGATGACCGCCGAGACGACGACGTCGCGGGCGATCACGTTGGTGCCCGCGCGGGCGAACGGGTAGAGCCCGCCGCGGTCGATGCGCGGGCGCACGCCCGCCCGCCGCTGGCGGACCGCCGCGCGTGATCTCGCGGACGATGTCGGCGAACCCGCTGCCCAAGGTGCGGACGGCGTTGTAGGGGTTGGCGAAGTACGCGTAGTAGCCCGCACCGACGCGGCCCCGGCGCAGGCCGCGCCGCCCCCTGCCCGCGAGCAGCGGCACCGCGCTCATCGTGAGGCTCACGTGCGGCGCGTCGCCGGTGAAGAGGTTGCCCCGCGAGGCGCCGTCGACCGCCAGGAGGCCGCGGCCGTCGGCGTGGCGGCGCTCGATCTCGGCCGCGTCCTCGGGGTGCGCGCACGCCATGACGTGGTCGCGGTCCTTCTCGTACCAGCGGAAGCCGAGGATGTCGTCGTTGCGGCCGTGCAGGATGCCGCACACGCTCGCGCCGGTCTGCGAGCTCCAGTCGCAGTGCCATTCGGTGAGCGCGTGGCTGCCGCTGGCCGAGCCAGCGGGCGAACGTGGGCATGTCGCCGTCGCGGACCGCGCGCCGCACGGTGTCGAAGCCGAGGCCGTCGACCTGCAGGAACAGCACGCCGGGCGGCCGGTCGTCGGGAGCGCGCGTCGGGGCCGCGGCGGGCGGCGCGGCGGAAGAAGATCTCGTCCTCGTCGAGGCCGAGGAGGCTCGACACGAGCGCGGCGACCGCGGACATCGCCACCGCGACGACCACCGCGGTGCCCAGATCCGCGATGACGACGCCCGGGATCGACGAACGACACGGCGAGCAGCGCCGCCCCCATCAGCAGGAACGAGCCGATGCCCAGCGTGTAGACGCGCCACCGGCAGCGTCGACCCGGACGATCAGCGGCCAGAGCCACGGCGGAGAGCACGCCGAACGCCAGCGCGATCAGCGGTCGGGCTGCCACCACTGCGGCATCGCGAACCCGGGGAGCCACGCGTCGAGCAGCCGCAGCGCGAGCACCGACACCAGCCAGACCAGCAGCACGCCGGGCGACGACCCGGCCGCCGCGGACCATCCGCCCTCTCACGTGCGCTGCCTCCGGCGGCGCCCGACCAGCGCCGAGATCGCCGCGACGACGAGCACGAGCACGGTGGCGAGCAACGTCGCGACGACCGGGTCGTCGAAGATCCCGCCGCTGACGACGCCCAGCACCGCGTACGCCACCGCCCACAGCACGCAGCCGACGACCGCGGCGGGCACGAGCCGTCGCCACGGGTAGGCGAGCGCGGCCGCGGCGAGCAGCACCGGGATGCGGCCCGCGGGGATCAGCCGTCCGACGACGACCAGCCTGCCCGCCGTTGCGCGGCGAACCGCTCCCGCATGGCGGCGAGGCGCTCCGGCGTCTGGCCCGCGCGTCGACCAGCCGCAGCGCCAGCCCGCTGCCCGCGCGGCCCGCCGCGAACGTGATGAGGTCGCCCGCCAGCGCGGCCCCGGTGGCCAGCAGGATCACCGACGGCAGCCAGAGGCGGCCGGTCGTCATGGCGATCGCGGCGGCCGCGCCGACCACCGCGCCCGTCGGCACCACGGGCACGATCGAGCCCAGCAGCACGCCCACGCCGAGCGCCGGGTAGCCGATCGTGGCGGGATCGGTCCAGTCGAGCGGCGAGCAGGTTCACTGCGGCCCGTCGATCGTCGCAGGGAGGCGCACCGCAGCGCCCGGCTCGGTGACGGCGACGTGCGCGCCCGACGACCCCGCGGCGACCGTCGCGGCGAAAACCCGCGGCGGATGCACCAGCAGGCGGCGCATGCGGGCGCCCGGTCCGCCGGGCACCGCGGTGAGCCCGGCGACCGCGAACGACCCCCAGTGCACCGGCACGACGACCCGCGGCCGCAGCCGGTCGACGGCGACGCGCCGCGCGGGCGGGGTCGAGGTGGCCGGGCCCGAGCGTCGGCCCCCAGCCCCACACCGGCAGCAGCGCGACGTCGAGCGGCCCGAGCGCGGCCATGCCGTCGAACAGGTCGGTGTCGCCGGACGCGTAGACCCGGGTGCCGCCCGCCTCCAGGACGTGGCCCATCGCGCGGGCCTGCGGCCCGGCCGTCGAGCGCGGGCCGAAGCGGTGGCCGCTGTGCGCCGCGGGCACGCCGAGCACGCGCAGGCCGCCGTCGACGAGCTCCTCGCCGGGCGCCAGCTCCTCCACCCCGTGGACGCCCTTGGCGCGACAGCCAGGCACCGGCGCCGCGGGGCACCACGATGCGGGCGGACGGCGGGAGGAGGCGCAACGAGGGCAGATGCAGGTGGTCGCCGTGCAGGTGGGAGACGAGCGACGAGGTCGACGTCGGCCCAGTCCGCCCGGGTGGGGCGGGCCCGACCCGGCGCAGCGGCCCGACCCGGCCGGTCAGCAGCGGATCGGTGAGCACGACACGCCCGCCCAGCTCGACCCGCACCGTCGAGTGGCCGAGGAACCGCAGGGCGAGATCGCGCACGTCAGCAGTATCGCGCGCACGGGCATCTAGGCTGCTGCGGTGGGGTGGCTGTTCCTGCTGGGCGCCATCGCGGCGGAGGTCGCGGGCACGCTGGCGCTTCGGGCCCTGTCGGGGTGGGCGGGCCTGGGCGGCGCGACCCCCTAGAGCGAACCCAGGACGCGCTGCACGGTGATCTCGATGACCACCCGGCGCGGGTTCTCCCGCGGGGCCCGGTAGCGGACGGCGTAGCGGGCCTCGGCGTCGGCCACGACCGCCCGGTCGGTGACGACGACGGCGTCGCCTTCGAGGGTGGACCAGCGCCGCCCGTCGACCTGCGAGACGACGGCGACGCCGCGCTCGGCGACGTTGCGCGCCTTTTGCGTGCCCGCGCTGCAGATCACGCGGGCGATCCCGGCGTCGAGGTCGAGCGTGACGCCGACGGGCACGGCGTGCGGGCGGCCGTCGGCGCGCAGCGTGACCAGCGTGGCGAGGTGCCGCTCGGTCCAGAAGGCCCGGAACGCGTCCGACGCGGGCACGAGGGGGCGGACCACCGGCGATCACGCTAGCCTGCCGCGATGCGGGTGCTGATGCTCACCTGGGAGTACCCGCCGGTCGTGGTCGGCGGGCTCGGCAGGCACGCGCACGCGCTGGCGACCGCGCTCGCCGCGGCGGGCCACGAGGTCGTCGTGCTCGCGCGGCGGCCGACGGGCACGGACGCGGTGACCCACCCGACGCTCGACACGGTCGTCGAAGGGGTGCGGGTGCTCGCCGTCGCCGAGGATCCGGCGCACCTGGAGTTCGAGCGCGACCTGGTGGCGTGGACGCTCGCGCATGGGCCACGCGCTGCTGCGGGCCGCGCTGACCCGGCTCGGCGGCTGGCGCCCCGACGTCGTGCACGCCCACGACTGGCTGGTGGCGCACCCGGCGATCGCGCTGGCCGACGCGCTCGACGTGCCGCTCGTGGCGACGTTCCACGCCACCGAGGCGGGCCGCTACGCGGGCTGGCTGTCGACGCCGCTGTCCCGGCAGGTGCACTCGGTGGAGTGGTGGCTGGCCAACCGGGCCGACGCGCTGATCACCTGCTCGGCGCGCGATGCGCGCCGAGGTGGCCGAGCTGTTCGAGGTGGACCCGGCGGGGATCACGGTGGCGCACAACGGGATCACGCCGCGGGAGTGGCACGTCGGCCGGGCGCGCGTGGCGGCGGTGCGGCGGCGCCACGGGACGCCGCTGCTGTTCTCGTTCGGGCGGCTGGAGTACGAGAAGGGGATCCAGGACCTCATCGCGGCGCTCCCCCGGATCCGCCGCGCGCATCCGGGCGCCCGGCTCGCTCGTCGCGGGGACGGGCACGGCGGCGCCGATGCTCGTCGAGACCGCGCGGACGCACCGCGTGCGGCGCAGCGTGACGTTCCTCGGCCACCTGCCCGACGACGAGCTGGCCGCCACCCTCGCGGCGGCCGACGCCGTGGTGCTGCCCAGCCGCTACGAGCCGTTCGGGATCGTCGCGCTGGAGGCGGCGGCGGCCGGTGCGCCGCTCGTGGCGTCGACGGCGGGCGGGCTGGCGCGAGCTGGTGATCGACGGCGAGACGGGCGTGTCGTTCCCGCCCGCCGACGTGGCGGCGCTGGCCGCGGCGGTCGGGCGGGTGCTCGCCGACCCGCGGGCGGCGGCGCGGCGGGCGCGCGCGGCGCGGGCGCGGCTGGCGACCGACTTCGACTGGTCGCGCATCGCCGACGGAGACCGCGGCGGTGTACGCGGCGGCGCCGCGGCGGGCGCCCGGCGGAGCTGGGCCGCCCGAAGATCCCGACGGGCAACGTGTTCGGTCGCCCGGAAGCCGCAGCGAGGGTGCCACTTCCTCCGATTGAGTCGGAGCAGGGTGCACCCTGCTGTGACCGGGGCCCGCGCGCGGCGGGTGTGCGTCGCTCAGGCGGCTTCCATCACCTCGGCTGCGGCGTCGGGGTACTCGTCGGCGAGGTGCTGGACGAGATCCATACGGTCCTCCGCGATGGCGTGTTCACCGCAGCGGTGTACTCCTCGTCGAGTGCCTGCAAGCGGCGGACTGTCTCGTCGGTCATGGGTGAACTCCTCTCGGGGTGATCGCGTACTACACTGTGTAGAACGTGCCCGAAGGTCGCTTCGTTAGCCGAGTTGATGCAGGTCACATCGATTCAGAAGCGCCGAGCCGCGCCTGCACGGCGGCCGCCGTCTTGCGGGCGATGTCGGCCAGCGCGGCCCGTTGCGCGGCGGCGGCCCGGTAGTCGGCCATGCGGTCGCGCACCACGCGCGCGGGCGCCCCGACCGCGATCGAGTACTCGGGGATGTCGCCGCGGGCCACGGCGTGCGCGCCCAGCACCGACCCGCGCCCGATCCGGGTGCCGCGCAGCACCGAGACCTTCGCGCCGAGCCAGCAGTCCGGCCCGATCCGCACCGGCGTCTTGACGATGCCCTGGTCCTTGATCGGCACGTGGACGTCGTCGATGCGGTGGTCGAAGTCGGTGATGTACACCCAGTCGGCGACGATCGTGGCCGCGCCGATCTCGACGTCGAGGTAGCAGTTGACGGTGTTGTCCTTGCCGAAGACGACCTTGTCGCCGATCCGCAGCGAGCCCTCGTGGCAGCGGATCGAGTTGCCGTCGCCGATGTGCACCCACAGCGCCGATCTCCAGCCGCCCGTAGCCCGGCCGGGCGTGCAGCTCCACCCGCTTGCCGAGGAACACCATGCCGCGCAGCACGACGTGCGGGTTGGCCAGGCGGAAGCGCAGCAGCCGGGCGTAGCGCACGAGGTACCACGGCGTGTAGGCCCGGTGGCGGATCACCCACCGCAGGGAGGCGAGGGTGAGGAAGCGCGCCTGGCGGGGGTCCCGGCCGCCCCGCCAGCGGTCGCGCAGGGGCGCGCCCCACATGCTCGTCACGGCACCCTAGCCGCGCTCGTAGCCGCAGTGGACGGGCGCGGCGTCGCTTCGACCGCGTCCTGGCCTAGCTTCCCGGCCGTGGCTCGCATCGTCGTCGTCGGGAGCGTCAACCTCGACCTGGTCGCGCGCGTGCCGCGGCTGCCGCAGCCCGGCGAGACGCTCGCCGCGCACGAGCTGCGCCGGGTGCCCGGCGGCAAGGGGGCCAACCAGGCGCTGGCGGCCCGACGGCTCGGGGCGGACGTCGCGCTCGTCGCCGCGGTGGGCGCCGACCCCGCCGCCGACGAGGCCCTCGCACTGCTGCGCGACGAGGGCGTCGACCTCTCGGGCGTCACCGCGCACCCCGAGCTGCCCACCGGGCATGCCCTCGTGACGGTCGACGACGACGGCGAGACCACGATCGTCGTCGCCGCGGGCGCCAACGACGTGGTCGCGGCGGGCGAGCTGGGGCACGCCGACGCCGTGCTCACCGTGCTGGAGGTGCCCGACCTCGCCGTCGCCGCCGCGGCGGCCCGGGCCACGGGGATGTTCGTGCTCAACGCCGCGCCCGCCCGGCCGGTGGCGCCGGACGTGCTGCGGCGGGCCGACCTGGTCGTGGTCAACCGCGCCGAGTTCGCCGCGCTCGACGGCCTCGACGCGGCCGCGGGCGGTGGCCGTCACGCTCGGCGGCGAGGGGGCCGAGCTGCGCCGCGGCGGCGCGGTGGTGGCCCGGGCCACGCCGCCGCCCACCACGGTCGTCGACGGCACGGGCGCGGGCGACTGCTTCACCGCGGCGCTCACGGTCGCGCTGCTGGCCGGTCGCGTCCGACGAGGACGCGCTGCGCTACGCCTGCGCCGCGGGCGCGCTGGCCGTCTCCCGGCCCGGCGCCCAGCCCGCGCTCCCCACGGCCGCGGAACTGGTCGTGAGTGGAAATGAGTGGCTAGAGCAACGTTATCCACTCACAAGCCTTTTTCGATCGCGTACCGCACGAGCTGCGAGCGGTTGTGCAGCTGCAGCTTGCGCAGGGTGTTCTGCACGTGCGTCTCCACCGTGCGGTGCGAAAGTCCCAGCCGCGCGCCGATCTGCTTCGCCGTCATCCCCTTGGCCACGAGCCGCAGCACGTCGGTCTCGCGGTCGGTGAGCGCGGGCGCGGCGGGCTCCTCGGCGATCCGCCGGTACTCGCCCAGCACCAGCCCGGCCAGGCCCGGCGTGAACACCGGGAAGCCGTCCGCGGTGCGCCGCACGGCCGCGAGCAGCTCCTCCGCGCCCGCCGACTTCACCAGGTAGCCGCTGGCCCCGGCCTTGACGGCGGCGAGGACGTCGGCGTGCTCGCCGCTGGCCGACAGCACCAGGATCCGCGTGTCCGGATGCCGGGCGAGGATGCCCTCGATGGCGGTGACCCCGGACGTCGCGCCCAGGTTGAGGTCCATGAGCACCACCTGCGGACGGGTGGCGTGCGCGATGCGGACGGCGGCGTCGGCGTCCGGGGCGGTGGCGACGACCGAAGGCCCCGCTCGGTGAGGTCGCGCGCCACGCCCTCGCGCCAGATCGGGTGGTCGTCGACGACCATCACCGTGATCTCGCTCATCACCGCTCCAACCTGATGATCCACTCGGTGCCCCGGTCCGGGCCGGTGTCGCACATGATCGTGCCTCCGAGGTCGGCGACGCGACCGCGCAGCGACCGCGCCACCCCCAGCCTGCCGTCGGCGGCGGCCTCGGCGAGCCGCCCGTCCGGGATGCCGGGGCCCTCGTCCCGCACGCTGATCTCCACGGCGCCGTCGACGTCCTCCAGCAGCACCCAGGCGGGCGCGTCCGCGCCGACGTGCACGTCGACGTTCGCAAGCGCCGCCCGCACCGCCGCGACCAGCTCGTCGACCGTGTGCGCGGCCAGCTCGACGGGATGCGCGGGCGTCGCGACCGACACCCGGGACGTGCCCAGCACCCGCAGGGCCGCGGCCAGGTCGCGCCTGCCGTCGGCGTCGACCGCGGCCGGGCCCGTCGTGAGCAGCGTGCGCAGCGCGTACTCCTGCTCCCCGGCGAGCGCCCCCAGCTCCCCTGCGGGGCCGCCCAGCTCGGCGCCCCGGCGGCGGACGAAGCCGAGCACCTGCAGCACGCCGTCGTGCACCGCGCGGGCCAGCCGCTCCCGCTCGCGCATCGCCGCCTCGGACGCGATCGCGCGCCGGGTGCGCTCGGCCGAGCGGCGCAGCACCGTCGAGGCGAACCCGACCGTCAGGCTGACCAGCAAGATCAGCTCGACGTCGTTCAGCTCGGTCGCCACCTGCGCGGACACGGCGAGGTCGGCCGCGGCCAGCGCCACCCGCCCACCAGCCCGCCGCGCACACCGAACGCGAGCGCGCACGCCACCGCGGCGCCCGGCGTCCAGATCGAGCCCATCACCGGCGCGTCCGCGGCGATCTGGGCGGGGGTCTGCAGCACGGCGTCGTCGCCATCACCGCGACCGTGACCGCGAGGTCGACCGCCGCGGCGATCCGGCGGGCGGCGGCGACCAGGTAGAGGTACGCCGTGGCGGCGGTCCAGACCGTCATCACGCCGAGGACGACGATGACCCCGACCGGATGCGCGTAGTCGCGCGAGCCGGTAGAGCGCCACCGCGATCGCGCTGACCAGGGTGAGGCCGCGGTAGCCGAGCAGGCCGCGCCACAGCGGCTCCAGCGGCCGGTCGACGGCGCCGATCCACACGTCGCTCATGACGAGTGCTCCTCGGCCGGGCTCGCGGCTCGGACCGGGGCCGTGATGGTGGTCGGCGAGGTCACGCCGCCATCCTCGCGCGCCGCGCCCGACGGCGACTCCGTAGGACTACGCGGGCCGCGTGCCCGTGACGAGCGCGTTGTAGAACCAGGCCCGCGGCACCACCCGGGCCAGGACGCGCGCGTCCAGCCAGGACAGCCGCAGCCAGCTGCGGTAGGCGAACATCGCCCAGCCCAGGCCGAGCCGCCCGGGGGGCACCGCGGCCTCGAACGTCCGCACCGGCCACCCGAGCATCGCGGCCGTGAACTCCTCGGTGACCACGCGCACGTCGGCCGCGCCCGCCCCCCTGGCCAGGGCCTCCAGCGCGGCGGGATCGAACGTGTGGACGTCGACGATCGCCTCCAGCGCCGCCGCCCGCGACGACTCGTCGAGCTCGGCCTGCGGGCGCCGCCACGACGCCAGCGCGGGCAGCCGGGTGACCGCGGTGGTGGCCTTCCACGTGAGGCCGCCGAGGAAGCGGGCGTAGCGGTCGCCGATCCGGGTCGGCTCGCCCGCGAACACGAACCGGCCGCCCGGCTTGAGCACGCGCAGGACCTCGCGGAACGCCGCATCGAGGTCGGGGATGTGGTGCAGCACGGCGTGGCCGACGACGACGTCGAACGTCGCGTCGTCGTAGGGGATCTGCTCGGCGTCGGCGACCCGCCCGTCGACGTCGAGGCCGAGGCGCTCGGCGTTGCGCAGCGCGGCCGCGACCATGCCGGGCGAGAGGTCCGTGACGCTCCCCCGCGCGGTCAGGCCCGCCTGCATGAGGTTGAGCAGGAAGAACCCGGTGCCGCAGCCCAGTTCCAGCGCACGGCCGTAGGGCCAGCGGGCATTTCCCGCGGCGTGCCGGAAGCGGTCGGCGGCGTAGGCGATGCAGCGTTCGTCGTAGGAGATGGACCACTTGTCGTCGTAGCTCGCCGCCTCCCAGTCGTGGTAGAGCACGTTGGCGAGCTTGCGGTCGTGCCTGGCGGCCGCCACCTCCTCCGCCGTGGCGTGCGGGCGGGGCAGCGGATCCGGGCTCACGGAAAGGCAGGGTAGGGCGCGCATTCCGAATCGCCCGATCCGGTGCGCTTGGACACGAGCGGCGGTCGGACTGTTGCACAGGACACGGCGCTGACGCACGATGGTCGCGCAACTACGCGCAGTTTCGACACCCACCGTGAGGCGATGAGCGGGATGATCGAGTCGGGCAAATGCGAACCGTCGCGCGTCCAGACGATCATCGTCACCTGCACGCAGGACAGCCGCGCCCACGCCGTCCACGACACCCAACTGGCCACCGCCCTGGAGAGCGGGCGGTACAACGCGCTGTGCGGCCACCTCGTCGCCGCGGCCCCGATGACCGAGCCGGACGGCGAGCCCTGCCTGCTCTGCGAGGAGCTGCGCGACCGCCCGGTGGAGCGGCCGCGCTACGGCATCCTGCGCAGGCACCGCTGAGCCCTACCGGCCCGTGAACTCCGCCTTGCCCGGGCCGTTCTCGATGAACGACGTCATGCCGATGCGCTGGTCGTCGGTGGCGAAGAGGGCCGCGAACACGTCGGACTCCAGGTCGAGGCCGCTGCGCAGGTCGGTGTCCAGCCCGCCGTCGATGGCCCGCTTCGCCGCGGAGTAGGCGGCGGCAGGCCCACGCGCGAACTGCCCCGCGTACTCCATCGCGCGCGAGAACACGGCGTCGGCGGGCACGAGCTCGTCGACGAGGCCGATGGCGAGCGCCTCGTCGGCCGCCACCATCCGGCCGGTCAGGATGAGGTCCTTCGCCCGTGACGGGCCGATCAGCCGGGCGAGCCGCTGGGTGCCGCCGCCGCCCGGGATGATGCCGAGCAGGATCTCGGGCTGGCCGAACTTGGCGTTGTCACCCGCGATGCGCCGGTCGCAGCCCAGCGCCAGCTCCAGCCCGCCGCCCAGCGCGTAGCCGGTGATCGCGGCCACCGTGGGCTTCGGGATGGTCGCCATCGCCCCCAACCCGGCCGACACCCGCCGGGCGAGCGGCGCCATCTCGGCGTAGGACATGGCCGCCATCTCCTTGACGTCCGCGCCCGCGGCCAGCACCTTCTCCCCGCCGTAGACCACCACCGCGCGCACGTCGGCGCGGGTCGCGGCCTCGGCCGCCGCCACGACCAGCTCCTCCTGCACCTGCCTGCTGATCGCATTCATCGGGGGTCGGTCCAGCCGGATGACCCCGATCCCGCCCTCGACCTCGAGCCGTACGAACTCCGCCATGAATGGCACCTTAACGGGCCCAGGCCGTGTAGCGGCCCCGGCGTTTCGCAACGGCGAGCGGCAGCCCGAACGTCTCGGACAGCGCCTCGTCGGTGAGCACGTCGTCGAGCAGCCCGGACGCGACGACCCGGCCCTCGCGCAGCAGCAGCCCGTGCGTGTACCCCACCGGGATCTCCTCGACGTGGTGGGTGACCAGCACCGACGCGGGCGCATCCGGGTCGAGCGCGAGGCCGGAGAGGCGGCTCACCAGCTCCTCGCGGCCGCCGAGGTCGAGGCCCGCGGCGGGCTCGTCGAGCAGCAGCAGCTCGGGGTCGGTCATCAGCGCGCGGGCGATCAGCGTGCGCTTGCGCTCGCCTTCGGACAGCGTGCCGAACGTGCGGGCGGCGAGCCCGTGCATGCCCAGCGCGTCGAGCAGCCTGCCCGCGCGGTCGGTGTCGGTGGCCTCGTAGCGCTCGCGCCAGCGGCCGAGCACGCCGTACCCCGCGCTGACGACGACGTCGGCCACGACCTCGTCGTCCGGCACCCGCAGGCCCAGGTTCGCCGACGACAGCCCGATCCGGGTGCGCAGCTCCACGAGGTTGACCCGGCCGATCCGCTCGCCCAGCACCTCGACCGTGCCCACCGTCGGGTGCATCTCCGCCCCCGCGAGGCGCAGGAGCGTGGTCTTGCCCGCGCCGTTGGGGCCGAGCACGACCCACCGTTCGTCCAGCTCGACGGCCCAGTCGACGTCGGCGAGCAGCGTGGAGCGGCCGCGCCGTACCCCGACGCCTGCCATGCGGATCACCAAGTCGGTCAGGTCGGGGCGAGCGTCTGGTGCGGCCACGCCCTCTATCCTGGCCGATCGTGCCGGTCTTTCCCTTGGGTGCCCATGTCGAGGACGGAGGGGTCCGGTTCGCGGTCGCCTCTACGAGTGCCGACGCCGTCGAGGTCTGCCTCGTCGACGGCGACGACGGCGATCTCCAGGAGCGCCGGGTCGCGCTGACCGAGCAGACCTTCGGGGTCTGGCACGGCCACATCCCGGGCGTCCGCCCAGGCCAGCGCTACGGCTACCGGGTGCACGGGCCCTACCGGCCGTGGGCGGGCGTGCGCGCCAACCCGGCCAAGATCCTGGTCGACCCGTACGCCCGGCAGATCGTCGGGCGCGTCACCGACCTGGAGGCGGCCCGCGGCTGGGTGGACGACCCGATGATCGGCGTCGACAGCACCGTGGACTCGCTCGGGCACGTGCCGTTGTCGCTGGTCACCCCGCCGGACGTCCACGCGGCCGGGGCAGGCCCCGACGTGCCCTGGTCCGAGACGGTGATCCTCGAGCTGCACGTGCGCGGCTGGACGAAGCTGCACCCGGACGTGCCCGCCGAGCACCGCGGCACGTACCTCGGCATGGCGCACCCGGCCGTGATCGAGCACCTGCAGCGGATCGGCGTGACCGCGGTCGAGCTGCTGCCCGTCACCTCGATCGCCGACGAGCCGCCGCTGGTTTCGCGCGGGTTGACCAACTATTGGGGCTACGCCACGCTGGGCTTCCTCGCCCCGCACGCGGGGTACGCCAGCGTGCCGGGCGCGGAGACCATCGAGTTCGCCGCGATGGTGGCCGCACTGCACGCCGCGGGCATCGAGGTGATCCTCGACCTGGTGCCCAACCACACCGCGGAGGGCGGCGTCGGCGGCACCACGATCTGCTACCGCGGCCTCGACGCGCCGTCCTACTACTCGCTGGGCGGCAACGGCCACGACGCCGACATCACCGGCTGCGGCAACACGCTCGACTCCGGCTCCCCGACGGTGATCCGGCTGGTCTGCGACGCGATGCGGCACTGGGTCAACGTGTACGGCGTCGACGGGTTCCGCATCGACCTCGCGAGCGTGCTGGGGCGTCCGCACTCCCGCTCGTTCGACCCGCAGTCGCCGATGCTCACCGCGATCGCCGTCGATCCCGTGCTCAGCCGGGTGAAGCTCATCGCCGAGCCGTGGGACGCGACCGGCGAGGGCTACCGGGTCGGCGGGTTCGGGGTGGCGTGGTCGGAGTGGAACGGGCGCTTCCGCGACGCCGTGCGGGACTTCTGGCGCGGCCACGGCGGCATCGGCGAGGTCGCGTCGCGGCTGACCGGCAGCTCCGACCTCTACGCCACGTCCGGACGGCGGCCGTGGGCGTCGGTCAACTTCGTCACCGCCCACGACGGGTTCACGCTGCGCGATCTCGTCTCCTACGAGCGCAAGCACAACGAGGCCAACGGCGAGGACAACCGCGACGGCACCGACGACAACCGCTCGCAGAACTTCGGGGTGGAGGGCGACACGGCGTCGGCGGACGTCGAGAACGCCCGCCTCGGCACGGCCCGTGCGCTGCTGGGCACGGTGCTGCTCTCGACGGGCACGCCGATGTTGCTGGGCGGCGACGAGCGGTGGCGCACGCAGGGCGGCAACAACAACGCCTACTGCCGCGACGACGGCACGTCCTGGGTGGACTGGGCGGAGCTGCCGGAGGCGGAGTCGCTCACGGCGTTCGTGGCGCGGCTGACCGCGATCCGCCGCCGCTCGCCCGACCTGCACCGCGACCGCTTCTACCGCGACGGCGAGGTGCTGTGGTGGCACCCGGCCGGGCGGCGGATCGCGGGTCACGACTGGCACGACGGCGACCTGCGCACCCTCGGGCTGCTGCGCGGCGAATGGCTGCTGGTGCTGCACGCGGGCACCGACGCGGTGGGGTACGTGCTGCCACCCGACGGTCCCTTCGTCCCGGAGCTCGACAGCGCCAGCCCGGACGGGACGCCCGCCGACCCGACCCCGCTCGACGGCGGCGCGACGCTGCTCCTGCCCGCCCGCTCGCTGCTGCTCCTGCGCACCCCCTGACGGTGAGTCCCGCATCTCGCCACGGCGAGTCGCGCGTTTCGCCACGCCGAGCGCGCCCCCCTTATGGTGAGTCCCGCGTTTCGCCACGGCGAGTTGGCCGTTTCACCACGGCGAGTGGGGCGCAGGGCCCGGGGTATCCTCGCTGGATGCCGCGCTACGACTTCCGCTGCCGCGTATGCGCGGAGACCTTCGAGGTCACGCGCCCGATGAGCGCTTCCGGCGAGCCCGCCACCTGCCCGGCGGGCCACGCCGACACCGTCAAGATGCTGCCGACGGTCGCCGTCGGCGGGCTCGGAGGCGGCCGCGGCGCGGCACCGGTGGCCGCGGGCCGCGGCGGGGGCGGCTGCTGCGGTGGGGGCTGCGGCTGCGGCTGAGCCCCTTGTCGGGAGCGGGGCGCGGGCCCCTATCCTCCGGGGCGCCGGAACGGTCGGGCCTGATCGTGGCTCGGTGAGTGTCCGGCGGAACTCTCCGAGGGGGATGACATGAGCGACACGCTCGCGGTGAACCAGAGCCTTTCCGGCGACGAGCGCATCACGTCCGCCAACGGCCGCTTCACGTTCGGCGTGCTGTCCGACGGCAACGTCGCGGTCGGCGCCGAGCAGGGGGCGGTCTGGGACCTGGGCATCCACGACGCCCCCGGCGCCCGCCTGGACATGCAGGGGGACGGCAACCTGGTGCTGTACAAGACCGACGGCGGCGTGGCGTGGGCCAGCAACACCTCCGGCCAGAACGCCTACGTCAAGATCCAGGACGACCGCAACGTCGTGCTCTACAACGGCGACGGCAGCGTTCTCTGGTCGCCGAACAGCTACGAGCAGGCCTGACCCGGCTGTGAGTGGAAACGAGTGCTGGAGCACTCGTTTCCACTCACAGGCGTCAGGCGAGCACGACCTTGCCCAGCTCCGCGTTCGAGGCGAGCAGGGGATGGTTGGGCAGCACGCGGACCGTGTAGCCCGTCAGCCCCGCGAACGGCAGCGCGACGACGGCCTCGAACCGCTCCTGCCCCGGCCCGTCGGCAGGCCCGACGTGCTCCATCGGCACCGCCCGCGCGCCCCGCATGTCGTCGGTCTCGTCCACCTGCCCGACGACGGCCTGCACCACCACGTCCGACGGGTCCAGCCCGGCGAGCCGCACGGCCGCCCGCACCGTCATCGGCGCCCCCACGACCGGGGTGTCCGGCAGCCCCGACGCGTCGACGCCGGTCACCTCGACGCGCGTCCACGACGCGCCCAGCCGCGCCCGGAACTCGGCCATCTCCTTCGCGCCCGCGTACCCGTCGGCGGCGACCGCCGCCGCCGCCCGCGCCGCGGGCGCGTACAGCCCGTCCGCGTACTCGCGCACCATCCGCGTGGCCTGCACCTGCGGGCGCAGCGCGCCGAGCGTGTGGCGCACCAGCGCCACCCACCGCTGCGGCACGCCTTCGGTGCGTTCGTAGAAGGTGGGCGCCACCTGGGTGCCGAGCAGCTCGTAGAACGCGTTGGCCTCCAGGTCGTCGCGCCGCGTCGGGTCGGCGATGCCGTCGGCGGTGGGGATGGCCCAGCCGTTGCGGCCGTCGTACAGCTCGTCCCACCAGCCGTCGCGGATCGACAGGTTGAGGCCGCCGTTGAGCGCCGACTTCATCCCCGACGTCCCGCACGCCTCCAGGGGCCGCAGCGGGTTGTTCAGCCAGACGTCGCAGCCCCAGTAGAGGTAGCGGGCCATCGACATGTCGTAGTCGGGGAGGAACACGATCCGGTGCCGCACCTCCGCGTCGTCGGCGAAGCGGACGATCTCCTGGATGAGCGCCTTGCCGCCGTCGTCGGCGGGGTGGGACTTGCCCGCGACGACGAGCTGCACGGGCCGCTCCGGGTCCAGCAGCAGGTCGCGCAGGCGGTCCTTGTCGCGCAGCATGAGCGTGAGCCGCTTGTAGGTCGGCACGCGGCGGGCGAACCCGACGGTGAGCACGTTCGGGTCGAACACGTGCTCGGTCCAGCCCAGCTCGGGCTGCGACGCGCCGCGCTGCAGCCACGCCTCCCGCACCCGGCGGCGCACCTCCCCCACGAGCCGCGCCCGCAGGGAATTGCGCAGCGACCAGAGCTCGCTGTCGGCGACCTCGGCACGCGGGTGCTCGGGCTCGCCGAGCAGGTTGGCGACCTCGCGCGCCTCCCAGGTGCTGCCGTGCACGCCGTTCGTGACCGAGCCGATCGGCACCTCGTCGGCGTCGAATCCCTCCCAGAGGCCGCCGAACATGCCGCGCGACACCGCGCCGTGCAGCTTCGACACGCCGTTGGCGCGCTGGGCCAGGCGCAGGCCCATGTGCGCCATGTTGAACATGTTCGGGTTGTCCTCGGCGCCGAGCGCCAGGACCCGGTCGGTCGGCACGCCGGGCAGCAGGTCCGCGTGGAAGTAGTGGCGCACCATGTCGACCGGGAAGCGGTCGATGCCCGCGGGCACCGGCGTGTGCGTGGTGAACACGGTGCCCGCGCGCACCGTGGCCAGCGCCTCGTCGAACGAGAGGCCCGGGCTCGCGCACAGCTCCCGGATCCGCTCCAGGCCCAGGTAGCCCGCGTGGCCCTCGTTGGTGTGGAAGATCTCGGGCTGCGGGTGGCCGGTGATCGCGCAGTAGGCGCGGACGGCCCGCACCCCGCCGATCCCGACGAGGATCTCCTGCCGGATGCGCTGGTCCTGGTCGCCGCCGTAGAGCCGGTCGGTGACGCCGCGCAGGTCCGGGTCGTTCTCCTCGATGTCGGAGTCGAGCAGCAGCAGCGGCACGCGCCCGACCGCGGCCTGCCAGACCCGCGCCTTGAGCGGCTTGCCGGGCATGGCGATCTCGACGAGCACCTGCTCGCCCGCCTCGTCGACGAGCAGCTGCAACGGCAGGCCCTGGGGGTCGAGCACCGGGTAGGTCTCCAGCTGCCAGCCGTCCAGCGACAGCGACTGCCGGAAGTAGCCCGACCGGTACAGCAGCCCGACCCCGATCAACGGCAGGCCGAGGTCCGACGACGCCTTGAGGTGATCGCCCGCGAGCACGCCGAGGCCGCCCGAGTAGTTGGGCAGCACCTCGGAGACGCCGAACTCCATCGAGAAGTAGCCGATCGCGGCGGGCAGCGTCGGGTCGTCCTCGCGCTCGCCCTGGTACCAGCGCGGCTCGGCGAGGTACTCGGCGAGGTCGTCGGCGAGCTCGCGGATGGTCACGACGGTCTCGGCGTCGGCGGCCAGCTCGGCGAGCTTGGCCGTGGGAATCTCCCCCAGCAGCCGCACCGGATCGTGGCCCGCGCGCTCCCATGCCTCGGGGTCGAGCGTGCCGAACAGGTCCAGCGTCGGCGGGTGCCAGCTCCACCGCAGGTTGGTGGCCAGCGTCTGCAGCGGCGCGAGCGCGGGCGGCAGTTGCGCCCGGACGGTGAAACGGCGAAGAGCTCTCACGGGGGACAAGGGTAGATGAATCGATGGCGTGATCGGTCAAGATGCGGCGCGTCGGGACTGGACTCGCCACGTCGGGGCGGGCACGCTTGACTCCGCTGAGTTCGGGCCGGATCCGGGCGGAGATCTGCGGAGACCCGTTCCGATCGGGGTAAAGCCGGGTAGGTACGTTTGTGACTCACGCGACGGATGTGTCAGACGGGGGTGCGCCGATGACCGGTCGGCTGGGTATCGACGACGTCACGCCGACCGTAGGTGACGGGCGCCATCCGGCCAAGGCCGTCGTCGGCGAGGTCATCCCGATCGGGGCCACGGTCTGGCGCGAGGGGCACGACGCCGTCGCCGCCAACGTCGTGTGGCGCAAGGTCGGCAGCCGCGGCGCCGCCCACCACGTCCGGATGGAGCAGACCGGGCTCGGCACCGACCGCTTCGAAGCCGTCGTGGCCGCCGACGAACCGGGCCTCTGGACGTTCCGGGTCGACGCGTGGAGCGACCCCTGGGCCACGTGGCGCAACGCCGTCACGAAGAAGCTCGACGCCGGGCAGTCCCCCGAGGAGCTGGCCAACGACCTGGAGATCGGCGCGCGGCTGCTGCAGCGCGTGGGGCGCCGCCCCGCCGAGCGCCCGCACCGCGACCTGCTCTTCGGCGCGGCCAACGCCCTGCGCGACACCGCCATGCCGCTGCGCGCCCGGGTCGCGCCCGCGCTGTTCCCCGCCGTGCAGGCGATCATGACGGAGCGCCCGGTCCGTGAGCTGATCACGCGCGGCCGGTCGCTGCAGGTCTACGTCGACCGGGTCCGCGCCCAGTTCGGCTCCTGGTATGAGTTCTTCCCGCGTTCCACGGGCGGGCGCGACGAGACCGGCCGCGCGGTGCACGGCACGTTCGTCACCGCGGCCAAGGAGCTGGACCGGGTGGCGGCGATGGGCTTCGACGTCGTCTACCTGCCCCCGATCCACCCCATCGGCACCGCGCACCGCAAGGGCCGCAACAACTCCGTGCACGCCGGGCCGGGCGACGTCGGCTCGCCGTGGGCCATCGGGTCGGACGCGGGCGGGCACGACGCGATCGACCCCGAGCTGGGCACGATGGACGATTTCGACGCGTTCGTCGCCCGCACGCAGGACCTCGGCATGGAGGTCGCGCTCGACTTCGCGCTGCAGTGCGCGCCCGACCACCCGTGGGTCAAGGAGCACCCGGAGTGGTTCACGGTGCGCCCCGACGGCACCATCGCCTACGCGGAGAACCCGCCGAAGAAGTACCAGGACATCTTCCCGGTCAACTTCGACAACGACCCCGAGGGCATCTACCAGGAAGCGCTGCGGGTCGTGCTGCTGTGGGTCGAGCACGGCGTGCGGATCTTCCGCGTCGACAACCCGCACACCAAGCCGCCGAACTTCTGGCACTGGCTGATCTGGCAGGTCAAGGCCCGCTACCCGGACGTGCTGTTCCTCGCCGAGGCGTTCACCCGCCCCGCGCGGCTGTTCGGGCTGGCCCGCATCGGCTTCACCCAGAGCTACACCTACTTCACCTGGCGCACGGCCAAGGCGGAGCTCACGGAGTTCGCGCTCATGCACGCCGAGCGGTGCGACGAGGCCCGGCCGAACCTGTTCGTCAACACCCCGGACATCCTCCACGAGTCGCTGCAGCACGGCGGGCGCGGCATGTTCGCGATCCGGGCGGCGCTGGCGTCCACGATGGCGCCCACCTGGGGCATGTACTCGGGCTTCGAGCTGTACGAGGGCGAGGCCGTCAAGGCGGGCTCCGAGGAGTACATGAACTCGGAGAAGTACGAGCTGCGCCCGCGCGACTTCGCGGCCGCCGCGGCCACGGGCAACTCGCTGGAGCCCTACATCACCCGGCTCAACGAGATCCGCCGCGCCCACCCGGCGCTGCAGCAGCTGCGCAACATCGCGTTCCACCAGGTCAACAACGACCAGATCATCGCCTACTCCAAGACCGACCCGGCCACCGGCGACACCGTGCTCGTGGTGATCACGCTCGACCCGTGGAACGCCCAGGAGGGCACCACCGCGCTCGACCTGCCCGCGCTCGGCCTGAACTGGGGCGACAGCTTCACGGTGCACGACGAGATCACCGGCGGCACGTGGCAGTGGGGGCAGTACAACTACGTGCGGCTGGAGCCCTGGCACCACGTGGCCCACATCTTCCGCGTCGTGCCGTGAGCTGGTAGCACCGTCGGTACGACCACCCCGCGAGGGTGGATTGCGGTATTTCCGTCCGGCGCCCGGCAAGCCGCCGTTCGCCTACCGCGACGCGGAACGCACCGCTGCAGATCTACCAGCTGCACGAGCTGAGCGGGGTCGCCCAGGTCGTCCAGTTCTGAGCGTCGCCGAACGACCGGCCGCCGCGCCAACCCACGATGGGTCGGCGCGGCGTCCGTTTTCACCCGCGCGAGGCGAACGGCCGAGAACCGCTGAACAGCGTTATCGATCAAGTTCGCGAGGCGGCCGACGGCGCGTCGACCGATCGAGCGACCACCTGCGACCCCGACCGGCGACCCATGATCAGCGCGTGACGGCGCCCGCCGGGTCCGCCACCCGTCCAACATCGACCCGCAGCGGCCGCGAAGTGCCCATCTGCGCCGGTCAGACCGCTTACGGTGATCATCCGAGGGCCGGGGTGAGCATCCACCCCGCGTGTCGCACGTCACGCGGGGGACTTACGCTTCCGCCGTCCCCTCAACCACGTCCTGCGCTCATGCGAAGAGCAAGGTAGGACTGGTGGGTGCGCCCTCCGCCCGTCCCCATCGCCCGGTAGGAACGCGATTCGCCGATGTCGACCGACACCACCGCGGGCACGCCCGCGACCAGCCCCGAAGACCCCGTCGAAGAGGCCAGCGCCGACGACTTCGGCCACGCCCGCACCCTCGACGTCGACCACGACTGGTTCAAGCGCGCGGTGTTCTACGAGGTGCTCGTCCGCGCGTTCAACGACTCCAACCGCGACGGCACGGGCGACCTGCGCGGGCTGACGGAGAAGCTGGACTACCTGCAGTGGCTGGGCGTCGACTGCCTGTGGCTGCCGCCGTTCTACGACTCCCCGCTGCGCGACGGCGGCTACGACATCCGCGACTTCCGCACGGTGCTGCCGGAGTTCGGCACGGTCGACGACTTCGTCACGCTGCTCGACGAGGCCCACAAGCGCGGCATCCGCGTGATCACCGACCTCGTCATGAACCACACCTCCGACACCCACCCGTGGTTCGAGGAGTCGCGCCGCCACCCCGACGGCCCCTACGGCGACTTCTACATGTGGGAGGACGACGACTCCCGCTACCCGGAGGCGCGCATCATCTTCGTCGACACCGAGCCGTCCAACTGGACCTACGACCCGGTGCGCGGCCAGTTCTACTGGCACCGCTTCTTCTCCCACCAGCCCGACCTCAACTACGACTGCCCGGCCGTGCAGGAGGCGATGCTCGACGTCCTGCGGTTCTGGCTGGACCTCGGCATCGACGGGTTCCGGCTGGACGCCGTGCCCTACCTCTTCGCCCGCGACGGCACGAACTGCGAGAACCTCCCCGAGACCCACGCGTTCCTCAAGCGCTGCCGGAAGGTGCATGGAGGACGAGTACCCGGGCCGGGTGATGCTCGCCGAGGCCAACCAGTGGCCCTCGGACGTCGTGGAGTACTTCGGCGACGCGGAGGTCGGCGGCGACGAGTGCCACATGGCGTTCCACTTCCCGCTGATGCCGCGCATCTTCATGGCGGTGCGGCGGGAGAACCGCTTCCCGATCTCGGAGATCCTGGCGCAGACGCCCGCGATCCCGTCCGGCGCGCAGTGGGGCATCTTCCTGCGCAACCACGACGAGCTGACGCTCGAGATGGTCACCGACGAAGAGCGCGACTACATGTACGCGGAGTACGCCAAGGACCCGCGGATGAAGGCCAACATCGGCATCCGCCGCCGCCTCGCGCCGCTGCTGGAGAACGACCGCAACCAGCTGGAGCTGTTCACGGCGCTGCTGCTGTCGCTGCCCGGCTCGCCCGTTCTGTACTACGGTGACGAGATCGGCATGGGCGACAACATCTGGCTGGGCGACCGCGACGCCGTCCGCAGCCCGATGCAGTGGACGCCCGACCGCAACGCGGGCTTCTCCACCAGCGACCCCGGCCGGGTGTACCTGCCGCCGATCATGGACCCGCTCTACGGCTACCAGGCGGTGAACGTCGAGGCGCAGCTGAACTCCACCACGTCGCTGCTGCACTGGAACCGGCACATGATCGAGATCCGCAAGCGGCACTCGGCGTTCGGCCTTGGCGAGTACCACGAGCTGGGCGGCTCCAACCCGTCGGTGCTGGCGTACGTGCGCAGCCAACGGCGACGTCCACCGTCCTCTGCGTCAACAACATGTCCCGCTTCCCGCAGCCCGTGGAGCTGGACCTGTCGGCGTGGCGGGGCAGCCACCCGCACGAGCTGACGGGCGGCGTGCCGTTCCCGAAGATCGGCGAGCTGCCGTACCTCTTGACATTGCCCGGCCACGGGTTCTACTGGTTCTCGATCACCCCGCCGGAGGACAATTCGTGAATCGACTGGTCGAGGAGCTCCCCGCCCTGCTGCCGGCGTGGCTGACGCGCCAGCGCTGGTTCGCCGCGAAGGGCAGGCCGGTCCGCTCGGTAGCGGTGGCCGCCGTCACGCCGCTCGTCACCGACGGCGATCCGCTCCTCGACCACGTCCTCCTACGGGTCTCGTTCGACGACGAGTCAGGGGCGGCAGCAGCTCTACCAGCTGCTCGTCGGCCGCAGCGCCATTCCCCGCGGCGAGCTGGAGCACGTCACGTTCGGCGCGGTCGACGGGCTGGTCGCCTACGACGGGCTGTGGGACCTGCGGATCACCGAGTGGCTGCTGGACGCCCATCCGCGAGGGCGCCGTGATCGGCGACCTGCGGTTCGTCCCCGAGCCGGGCGCGAAGATCGCCGAAGGCGTCGCGGGGCGGGTGCTGGGCGTCGAGCAGTCCAACACGTCGGTGTCGTGGGGCGAGCGCTCGATCCTCAAGCTGTTCCGCCGCGTCCTGCCCGGCCTCAACCCGGACCTGGAAGCTGCACCGCGCGCTGCGGTCGGTGGACAGCAACGAGGTCGCGGCGCTGCAGGGTGCGATCGAGGGCGTGCTCGACGGCGAGCCGCTCACGCTCGCGATGCTGCAGGACTTCGCGGCCAACTCGGCCGACGGCTGGTCCATGGCCCTGGCCAGCGTGCGCGACCTGTTGGCCGAGGCCGACCTGCGCGCCGACGAGGTCGGCGGCGACTTCGCGGGCGAGGCCTCGCGGCTGGGCGAGACCGTCGCCGTCGTCCACGACGAGCTCCGTCGGGCGCTGGGCGAGACCTCGCGCGACGCCCGCGAGCTCGCCGCCGTCTGGCACCAGCGGCTGGGCGGCACCGTGGCGGAGGTGCCCGCGCTCGCCCCGCACGTCGACGCCATCCGCGACACCTACGACGCGGTGGCGGGCCTGCGGCGCCGGCTGCCGACCCAGCGCGTGCACGGCGACCTGCACCTCGGCCAGACCCTGCGCACCCCGCGCGGCTGGCTGCTGATCGACTTCGAGGGCGAGCCCGCCGCGCCGCTGGCCGAGCGGGTGCGGCCCGACTCGGCGCTGCGCGACGTCGGCGGGCATGCTGCGCTCGTTCGACTACGCGGCGTTCCACCAGATCCTGGCCAGCGCGAGCCCTCGGCGTTCGACGACGCCGACCACGACTCGCAGCTCGCCTGGCGGGCCAACGAGTGGGCCGAGCGCAACCGGTCGGCGTTCTGCGAGGGCTACGCGCTGCGCGCCGGCACCGACCCCCGCGACCAGCGCGCTCCTGCTGGGCGTTCGAGCTGGACAAGGCCGTCTACGAGCTGCTGTACGAGACCCGCAGCCGCCCGACCTGGGCGCCGATCCCGCTGGCCTCCATCGCCCGCCTCACCCAGGAGCCGGCGCGGGCCACGCAGTCTGACCGCTCCCCCCGGCGCCGCGGCATCCGCACGCCCGGACGCGCCGGCCGAGCGCCCGGCTGACCTGGTCGCGCCCGCGCGTGGCCGACGAGCGCGGTGATCCGCGCCTGGCGGGACGCGGACGCGACCGGCGCGGCTCGCGCGCCCCGGTGCGCCGACCTTCGTCGCGCCGGCCGTCTAGGCTTTGCGCCGTGACCCCCGACGAGCTGGCGGCCCGGCTGCGCTGACGCGATCTTCCGCGGCCGGGCGCTGACGCTGGCCGTGCTGCACGGCTCGCGCGCCCGCGGCGACGGCGCGGCCGGACGCCGACTGGGACATCGGCGTCCTCGGCCGACGCCGCCACCGACCTGCCTCGTTGCCGAGCTGACCGCGATCCTCGGCACCGACGCGGTCGACGTCGTCGACCTCCGGACGGCGAGCGCCCTCCTCCGGTTCCGCGCCGCGCGCGACGGCGTCCTCCTGCTGGAGCGCCCCGCGGTGCGTTCGAGCTGTTCCAGCTCGAGGCGGTGCGGTTCTGGTGCGACGCGGGCCCGGTCATCCGGGCGGCACAGGACGACGTCCTGGCGGAGCTCGGGATGACCGGCGTCGATCGCGAGCTGCTGGCCGAGCGCACCGCCTCGGTCCTACGCCACCTCGACCGGCGTCGCCGCCCATCTGCCCACCGACCCCGCCGATCTCACACCGCTGAGCGCGGCCACCGACACCGTCGTGCTCCACCTGTGGCAGGCCGTGCAGGTGGTGATCGACCTCGCGGTGTCCACCTGCGTCCGGCTCGGTCTCGGAAGCCCGCCGACCTACGGCGATGCTTTCCGGCGGCTCGCCGCGGCCGGCGTGCTCGACGAGGAGCTCGCCGCCAGGCTCGGGGCGGCCGCGGGTTCCGCAACCTGATCGTCCACGCCTATGCCGATCTCGACCTGCAGCGCGTGCACGCCATCGCCTCGACAGGCACGGCTGACCTGCGTGTCTTCCTGGCCGCCTAGCGCGACCGGGCGAGCTGATCTAGGGCGCCTTCGGGGTGGGCTGCGGCACCGCCGGGCACTGCTTGTCCGACCGGTCGCCCGCCACCCGCGCGGGCAGCGCGCCGTCGGCCAGATAGGCGGCGATGGTGTCGTCCGTGCACGCCACGCCGGACAGCGAGCCCGCGTGGGTCGTGCCGCCGACGCCCTCGACGAGCACCGAGCGGCCGAACAGCCTGCGGGCCTCCAGCGCACCCGAGTACGGCGTGGCGGCGTCGAGGGTCTCGCTGATCAGCAGGAGCGGCGGCGCGGCCGCCACCCGAGATCGCCACCGGCGTGCGCGCGGGCGCCTTCCACGTCTGGCACGGGGCGTTGTACCAGGCGTTGCCCCAGGTCTCGAACGGCGCCGTGCGCGCCACCCGTACGTTGTCGGCGAGCACCCGGGCGAACGGCTGCGGCCACGGCGTGTCGGTGCACTGGACGCCCAGGTAGATCGCGTAGCCGTTGTCGTCGTCGACCGAGGCCGTGTCGTCGTAGAGCGCCTTCAGCGCGGCGGCGTCGCGGTTGTGCACCCACTTCGCGAACGTCGAGGCGATCTTCTCCCAGCCGGAGACGTAGTAGCCGGCCTGCAGGAAGATGTCGGTCCACTCCGAGGGCCGATCTTGCCGCCCGCGGGCTCGGCGCGCAGCTGGTCGCGCTCGGCGTAGTACAGCTTCTCGACGTCCTCGCCGGAGTTGCCGAGGTGGTAGACCGCGTCGTTCTTCGCGATCCAGTCGAAGTACACCTTGATCGTCTTCTCGAACGCGACGTCCTGGTCGAGGTTGTCCTCGTACCACACGCCGCGGTGGTCGACGACGCCGTCGAACACCGCGCGCCGCAGGTTCTGCGGGAAGAGCGTGGCGTAGACCTGGCCGAGGTAGGTGCCGTAGGAGAAGCCGTAGAAGTTGATCTGCTTGGCGCCCAGGGCCTTGCGGATGCGTGTCCAGGTCCCTGGCGGCGTCCTCGGTGGTCAGGTGGCTGAGCAGCGCGCCGCCCTTGGTCGCGCACGCCGCCGCGTAGCTGCTCGGCCCGGGCCTGCCACGCCGAGATCACGCCGGGCGCCTTCGTCGGGTCGTACTCGGGACGGTTGTAGCCGCCGTAGTCGGAGATGCAGGACAGCGCGGGGGTGCTGGCGCCGACGCCGCGGGGGTCGAAGCCGATCCAGTCGTAGGCGTCGCCCGCGTGCCCGGGCACCGTCGCACCGAGCAGCGAGAGCGCGAGCCCCGACCCGCCCGGCCCACCCGGGTTGACCAGCATCGGCCCCTGCGCCTTGGCGTCGGCGACCGTGTGCTTGCACCCGCGACACCGCGATCTTGATCTTCTCGCCGTCGGGCCGGGCGTAGTCCAGCGGGGCGGTCGACGAACCCGCACTCGGCCTTGGCCTGCAGGGGCGGGCTGGTGCACGGGCCCCACGCCACGGGCGGCGGCCGGTAGTCGGGGGTGGGCGCGGCCTGCGCCCCCGGCGCGCCGAGCACCGCGAGCCCGAAGGCGACCACGGTGGCGAGCGCGGACATCACGGTGCGGCGCACTTTTCCCCCACTCCCCCGATGTGGACGGAGAGCGAGAGTGCCATCGGGTGCAGCGGGTGACAACACCCCGACGGGGGGTCGCCGATCACCGTCGGTGCTTGCTCCCGGCCGCTGCCCGGGAGAGGCTGAGGAACGTGGATCTTCTTCCGGGCGTGCGCTCGTCCCTCGTCGCCACCGACCGGATCCGGATGCGCGTGCTCGAAGCGGGTCCGGCCGACGGCGAGCCCGTCGTGTTCGTGCACGGCAACCTCTCGACGTCGCGCTTCTTCGAGCACCTCATGCCCGAGCTGCCGCCGCCGCTACCGGGTGATCGCCCCGGACATGCGCGGCTTCGGCGACTCCGACCCCGTCCCGCTCGACGCCACCCGCGGGCTCGCCGACTGGGCCGACGACACAGCCGCCCTGCTGCGCGCGCTCGGTGTCGCAGGCGCCGCCGCACCTCGTCGGCTGGTCGACCGGCGGCGCGGCGATCGCCCGGTACGCGCTCAGGACCGGCCGGTGGCGTCGCTGACGTTCCTCGACCCCGTCTCGCCCTACGGCTTCGGCGGCACCCACGCCGACGGCACCCTCTGCTTCCCCGACGGCGCCGGATCCGGCGGCGGGGGGATCAACCCCGAGGTCGGTCGCGCGGCTGCGGGCGGGCGACACGTCCGCCGACAGCCCGTTCTCCCCGCGCAGCGTGTTCCGGGCGTTCTACGTCGCGCCCGGGTACGTCGAGCCGCGCGAGGACCTCTACGTCGCCGAGATCCTCAAGACCCGTCGTCGGCGACGACGAACTACCCCGGCGACGCCACCACCTCCGACAACTGGCCGGGGTTCGCGCCCGGCACGTCGCGGCATCCTCAACGCGCTCTCGCCGCGGTACTGCCGCTGGGCCGAGATCGTCGACCTCGACCCCAAGCCGCCGGTGCTGTGGACGCACGGCGGCGCGGACCTGGTGGTCGCCGACGGCTCGCCGCTGGAGCTGGGGACCCTCGGCGCTTCGGGAGCGGTGCCGGGCTGGCCGGGCGCGGAGGTCTACCCGCCGCAGCCGATGGTGACCCAGATCCGCGACGTGTTGGAGCGCTACGCCGCGGCGGGCGGGTCGGTGCGCACCGAGATCATCGACGGCGCGGGCCACGGCCCGCACCTGGACGCGGCGCCCCGGTGGCTGGCGATCTTCCAGGACTTCCTTGCGACGATCGGGTGAACGACCGTCGGAGGACGTCGTCGCCGACCGATGGAGGGATGTGCACGCCAGCGGGAAGGTCCGACCCGACCCGGGAGCCGCGCTGCTCGAGCTGTACGACGCGGCGCTCCCCCAGGTCTACGGCTACCTGTTGGCGCGCTGCGGGCGTCGGGCCCTCGCCGAGGACCTGACGGCCGAGACGTTCCTCGCCGCCGTCGCGGCGTGTCGGCGCGAGCCACCGCCGGTGCCCAGCGTCGGCTGGCTGGTCGGCATTGCCCGGCACAAGCTGGTCGACCACTTCAGGGCCGCCGAGCGGGAGGCCCGCGGGCTTTCCGCCGTCGCCGACGAGGACGTGTCCGACCCCTGGGATGCGCACCTGGACGCGTTGCTGGCGCAGGAGGTGCTGGCCGAGCAGTCGGGCCTGCACCGCGCCGTGCTGACCCTGCGCTACCTCGACGGCCTGCCCGTCGGCGAGGTGGCGCGGGTCCTCGGTCGCACCCGCCGCGCCACCGAGGCGTTGCTCGTGCGCGCCCGCACCGCGTTCCGCCGGACCTACGAGGGGAGGACCCGGTGACTGATCCGCTCGACGCGCTGCGGCTGGGCGACGGGCCCGTCGATCCCGACCCGGCGTTCGCGGCCACCCTGCGCGCCCGTGTGGAGCGCGCCCTGCTCAACCCTGTGGAGGAGCCGATGACCAGCACACTCGCTACGCGGAGCACCGCCGTCCGGCTGCACACGCTCACCCCCCGCCTCACCGTCGTCGACGCCCGCAGGGCCGTCGAGTTCTGCGTCACCGCGTTCGGCGCCATCCGGCGCACCGAGCCCGTGGTGGGGCCGGACGGGCGGATCGGGCACGTCGAGGTCGCGCTGGGCGACAGCGTCGTGATGATCACCGAGGAGTGGCCGGAGGAGGGGCTGCTGGCGCCGGTGCGCCGGGGCGGCCCGAGCCTGTCGCTGCGGCTGGAGACGGCCGATCCGGACGGCGTGGTCGCCGCCGCGGTGGCGGCGGGTGCCCGGTTGGACCGGCCGGTCACCGATGAGCCCTACGGCCGAGGTGGCGTGGTCGTGGACGCCGACGGGCACCGGTGGATCGTGGCCCGCGGCGTGCCCCGGGCGCGGCCGGGCGACGTGGTCTACGCGTCGCTGTGGGCGCCGGACCCGGAGCGCGCCCGCCGGTTCTTCGGCGGCGTCCTCGGCGACCTCGGCAGGCTCGGCACCGCCGCCGCGCCCGGCGCGACGCTGATGTGCGCCTACGAGGTGTCCGACGTCGACGTGGCCGTCGCGCTCGTCCGGGCCGCGGGCGGCGCGGCAGGCGAGCCGCGCGACGAGCCGCACGGGCGCACCGTGGACTGCGTCGACGACCAGGGCATTCCGTTCGCGCTGCACACCGGGCCCGCCACGCCGCCGCTGGCAGGGCCGCTGGCCTACGTGGAGTTGCGGGTGCCCGACGAGGGGCGGGCGCGCGCGTTCTACGGCACCGTGCTGGGCTGGGGGTTCCAACCGGGGAGCGAGCCGGGTTACTGGCACCCCCAGAGCCCGGAGGGCGAGTTCACCGCGCCTGTGACCGGGCTCGTCGGCGGCGCGGCGCAGGCGCGGGTGGTGCCGACGTTCCGGGTGCCCGACGTCGCCCCCGCGCTCGCCGCCGTTCGGGCCGCGGGCGGGGAGGCCGGGGAGTTCCGCCCGCGCGGCGGCGCCCCTTGCGTGGACGACCAGGGCGCCCCGTTCCACCTCCTCGCCTGACCGCGGGGGCGGTAGCGTCCCGCGCGTGATCGACGACGGGGCCGAGGTGCTCGCCCGGGTGGACCGGGGCGGGGTGGTGGAGGCGCTGCACGCGGGGCACGCGGTCGCGCTCGGCGCCGACGGGGCGGTGCGGGTGCGCGCGGGCCGCCCCGACGGCCCGTTCCTGCCGCGCTCGTCGCTCAAGCCCCTGCAGGCCGTCGCGATGCTGCGGGCCGGGCTGGAGCTCGACGGGCCGGGGCTCGCCCTCGCGTGCGCGAGCCACGAGGGCGAGCCCGCCCACGTCGAGGGCGTGCACGCGATCCTCGAGAAGGCCGGGCTCACCCCGGCGCACCTGCAGACCCCGCCGACGCTCCCGAACGAGCCGGACGCCGCGTTCGCCTGGCGCCGCGCGGGCCGCGGGCCCGAGCCGATCGCCCACATGTGCTCGGGCAAGCACGCGGCGATGCTCGCCACGTGCGTCGTCAACGGCTGGGACCCGGCGTCCTACCGCGATCCCGCGCATCCGCTGCAGGCCCGGGTACAGGCGATGATCGCCGAGCTCACCGGCGACGAGCCGCTGCCCGTGGTCGTCGACGGGTGCGGCGCGCCCGCGTTCTCGGCCACGGTCACCGGGGTGGCCCGCGCCTACGCCCGGATCGCGACCACGCCCGCGGGCACCGCCGAGCACCGGGTCGCGACGGCCATGCGCGAGCACCCGTGGTACGTCGGCGGCACCGGCACGCTGGTCACGCGGCTCGGGCTCGCCGTGCCCGGGCTGATGGCGAAGAACGGCGCCGAGGGCGGCTTCGCCGCGGCGCTGCCGGACGGCCGCGCGCTGGCCGTCAAGATCCTCGACGGCTCTCCGCGGGCATTGCCCGCCCTGGTCGCGGCGCTGCTGCGCGCCCTCGGCGTCGACGCCCCCGCCCCCGACCCGGTGCTCGGCGCCGCCGAGCCGGTGGGCGAGGTGCGCCCGACGTTCTGACCCCGTGAGCGGAAACGAGTGCTGGAGCACTCGTTTCCGCTCACAGGCGCGCCGGGGTGTCCCATTCGATGTGGTGGCCGTGCATCCACGTCAGCGACGACCCGACGCTCTTCTCCGCCCGCCGGAAGATGATCGGCAGGAGCGCGTCGCGGATCACCCGGCCGACCGGCCCGGCCGCCTTGGCGTTGCTCGATCGCGCCCCCGCCTTCACCACCCGCTCGACCCGGTCCCGGCGCAGGCCCTCGAACGTGGCGAACGCCGCGGCCACGTCCGGCACGTCGCGCAGGCACTGGGCCAACACCACCGCGTCCTCCAGCGCCATGGCGGCACCCTGGCCCGCCGCGGGCGACGTCGCGTGCGCAGCGTCCCCGATGATGATCATGTTGTCCCGGTGCCATCGCCGGACGCGCGGCAGGTCGTAGGTCGCCCAGCCGGTCAACGGCCCCGGCGCGGCGGCGATCAGCTCCCGCATCGGCCCGTGGTCGGTGCCCACAGCGAAAGCAGCCAGGTGCGCCAGTCCGCGTCGGTCATCGCCTCCAGCTCGCCGGGCGCGGGTTCGCGCGGGTGCGGCGGGTTCGCGAACCAGCCCGCGCTGCCGTCGGGCGCCGCCGTCCAGCCGAAGAAGCAGCGCGTGCCGAACATCATCTGGAACTCGTCCGCCGGCGTGTCCAGCGGGAAGTCCCGGATGTAGCCGCCGATGTTGAGCACGGGCACGTAGCGCGCCTGCGCGGCGGCCGGGTCGATGATCTCCCGTACCCGTGAGCGGATGCCGTCGCAGCCGATCAGCACGTCGCCCTCGGCGGTGCTGCCGTCGGCGAACGTCACGGCCACCCTTCCGCCGTCGGACTGCGCCCCGACCAGGCGCTTGCCGTACTGAACCGACGCCCCGCGCGCGACGGCCTCGTCCCGCAGGCCCGCGTACAGGTCGCTGCGGCGCAGCATCTGGCTGCCGGTGCCGTCGGGAAGCACCGGGCCGTTGCTCATGCGGCCCAGCACCTTGCCCTTGCCGTTGAGGAAGCGCATCGACCGCGTCGGGTACCCCAGCTCGGCCGACGAGTCGGTGCGCCTCCACCGCCCGCAGCGCGTCGATCCCGTTGGCCTGCAGCGTGAGCCACGACCCGACCTCGTCGGCGCCGGTCGGGTGCGCCTCGAACACCTCCGCGTGGATCCCCGGCCTTCTGCAGCGCCATCGCCACCACCGGTCCCGCCACGCCCGCCCCGATCACCACTGCCGTTCTGCATCGCCATCCCCCGCTAGACTTCACTCGTCGAGACAAGTATCTCGTACAAACGAGTATCTTGGTCTCGACGAGATAATGTCAAGGAGCTTCCGTGGACGACGACGCGCTGCGCGCCGAGATCACCGACCTGCTGCTGCGGTTCATCGCGGGCGTGGTGCTGCACAGCAACGAGGTGGCCCGCCAGGTCGGCCTGGGCCCGAGCGACTCGCAGTTCCTCGGGCTGCTCCGCCTCGACGGCCCGCTCACGCCCGGCAGGCTCGCCGAGCTGACCGGGCTCACGACCGGCACGGTGACCGGCGTGCTCGACCGGCTGGAGCGCGGCGGCTTCGTGCGCCGCGAGCGCGACGCGGCCGACCGGCGCAAGGTGGTGGTGACGCCGGTGCCCGAAGGCGTGGCCCGCCTCGCCGCCGCACTACAGCGACCACGGGGCGTACACCGACGCCGTGCTCGCCCGTCGCGACACCGCCGAGCTCCAGGTGCTGCGCGACTTCCTCGACGACCTGATCGCCTCGCCCGGGACGCTCAGCGACGCGCCCCCGCACGGAGCTCGACCGGACGCCCGCTGGGCCGGGATGACCACCGGCGGCGCCTGCGGCAGGGCGAGCTGGCCCGCCGACGGGCGATCGGGGCTGCGCCGGTGCGAGCGCACCCAGCCCAGGGCCCGCCAGTGCCCACGCACGAACGCCATAGGCCCATGAAAGCACGCGGCACCGACAGTTAGCCTCCACACGTGGTCCGCCCCCGTACCGAGCTGCTGTTCCGCATCGCGATGGCGGTCAAGGGCCTCGACGGGCTGATCGAGCTGATCGGCGGCATCACGCTGCTGCTCGTGTCGCAGGCCGAGGTGCAGAAGGTGATCGCGGCCGTCGTCACGCGCGACCTGCTCGGCCCGCCGGACGGCTCGCTCACCCGCCACTTCGTCGCGGGCACCGCCGAGTTCGCCTCGGGCAACCGCACGTTCGCGGTCGTCTACCTGCTCCTGCACGGCATGCTCAAGGTCGCGCTGGTCGTCGCGCTGCTGCGGCACTGGCTGCCCGCCTACCCGGTGGCCATCGTCGTGCTCGGGCTGTTCGTGGTCTACGAGCTCTACCGGGCGACCCAGACCGGCTCGCTGCTCCTGCCGGTGCTCGCGATCGTGGACGTCGTGGTGATCGCCCTCGTCGTGCGGGAGTACCGCGCGCTGCGCCGCGAGCAAAGCGCTAGCGCGCGGATCGGTCAAGGGCTCCCCTCCCCCCTAGCCTGGACGCCGTGGTGACGGTCGACGAAACGCAGCCCATCGCCCCTGCCCCGCGGCGCGGGCGCCGCACGGTGCTGCGCGTGGGCATCGTCGTGCTCGTGCTGGTGCCGAGCGCGGTCGGCCTGGCCGTCGAGCAGGCGCTGTCCGCTCCCGGCAACGACCCGGCGCCCGCGAAGCTCGCCGAATGGGCCCGCGACAACGGCCTCGGCGGCCTCGTCACCTGGTTGGAAGGGCGTGCGGTACGCCGCCGACCAGCCCGTCGTCGGCGGCGCCCCGGCAGGCGGGATCCCGACGGCGAGCGGCGCCGAGAAGCCCGCACCCGGACGGACCTTCGGCGGCGGGGACACCCCGCTCCCCGGTCGCCAGCGGCCCGCCGCTGCCCGGCGAGGGGCGCTGGCAGACCGTCGTCACCGCACACGGACGCCCGGCCGTCCAGGTGGCGGCCCTGCGCCCCGACGGCCGGCACACCTCCTACGTCGTCGGAGTGCTCCGCATGGACCCGACACTCGTACGCGGCCAGCTGCACCCCGGCACCCGCGACCCGGGCGGCACGTGGAAGGCGTCGTTCGGGCTCACCCGGCCGACCAGCGGGTGGTCGCGGCGGCGTTCAACGGCGGCTTCCGGCTGAACGACCCGAGCCACAACGGCTACTTCAGCGAGGGCCGCACGGTCGCCCCGCTCCGCGACGGCGCCGCCAGCCTCGTCCTGCGCACCGACGGCACGGCCGACGTCGGCACCTGGAACGGCGAGGAGCGCATGGGCCCGCAGGTGGCGAGCGTCCGGCAGAACCTGCAGATGCTCGTCGACGGCGGCCGGGTCAACCCCACCTGCGCCACCGGCGGCACGAAGGAGTGGGGCAGCACCATCGGCCAGGCCGCGTACATCCACCGCTCCGGGTTCGGCGTCACGGCGGGCGGCGCCGAGGTGTACGTCGGCGGACCGGCGCTGTCGGTCTGCACGCTGGGCCGGATCCTGGCCGACGCGGGCGTCGTGCGCGGCATGGAGCTCGACATCAACCCGGGCTGGGTCACCGGCGCCTACTTCCACGACCACCCGGTCGGCGCCCCCACCGCTTCGCCCTGTTCCCCGCGGAGAAGGTCGGCCCCACCCACTACCTCAGCCCGTCCAGCCGCGACTGGTACTCCTGGGTGCTGCGCTGACGCCTCAGGGCCGTACGGCCTCCACCACGTAGGCCGTCATGGCGCCGGTCACAGGCCCGGTGCCCAGCAAGGCGGTCATCTCGTCCGCGACGGCGGCGGTCGCCGTCGCGAGGTCGCCGCGGGCCGTGATCTCGGCCCGCAGCGGGGTGCCCGCGCAGTAGCCCGCCGCGAGGTCGGCGGCGGAGGCGGCGTGACCGTCGAGCGTCACCGCCTCGACCGACCCGCAGCGCAGCCCGCCCGCCGCCACGTCGGCGGTCAGGACGTCCACGTCGGCGTAGCCGTGCGGCACCGCGGCCATGAACGTCGGCGGGTCGTCGGGGAACACCCGCTCCAGCGCGGCGACCAGCGCGGCCTGGAAGACGTGGGTGTCGAGCGCGGCCCACGTGTTCACCAGCACCCGGCCGCCGGGCGCGAGCACGCGGCGCCGCCTCGGCGAACGCCGCGGGCCGGTCCGGGAAGAACATCACGCCGAACTGGCAGGCCACGAGGTCGAACGCGGCGTCGTCGAACGGCAGCCGGGCGGCGTCGGCCTGCCGCCACCGCGCCGCGGGGACCCGGCGGGTGCCCAGCTCGACCATGGCGGCGTTCAGGTCGGTGGCGGTGACGGCCCCGGCGATCGCCGACAGCTCGCGGGTGAGCACGCCGGTGCCCGCGGCCAGCTCCAGCGCCTCGCCGCCGGGCCGCGCCGCCGCCCGCCGGGCCAGGTCTACGGCGAACGGACGGAACACCGCGGGCACGAGCCACCGGTCGTAGGCCGCGGGCATGGCGTCCACCCAGACCCGGTCGGCATCGCTCGCCATGCGGCCGCAGGGTACGCCGTCAGTACGCCCGCGCGACGACGGCGACCAGGTCCGGTTCGCCTGGATCGTCGGGAAGGGAGCCGTCGGGCCGCTGCAGGCCGCGGACGGTGATCCCGTCCCGGGCGAGCCGGGTCTCCCCCGCGACGCCGAGCGCCGCCCACGGCAGGCGCGCGAACCCGGTGCTCGCGGCCTCGGCCGCCTCGGCGAGCGTGGCGACGTCGTGCGTGCGGTCGTCGCGGCGGCGGGTCGCGGCCGCCAGCATGTCGGCCTGCACGGTCGCGAGCAGGCCCGGGACGGCGGCGGCGAGCCCGGCGAGCGGCGTGGCCGTCTTCTCCCCGGTGTCCCGGCGGGCCAGCGTGACCTTTCCCTCCGCGAGGTCCCGCGCCCCGAGCTCGACGCGCAGCGGCGCGCCCTTGATCTCCCACTCGGTCACGCGGCGCCCGAACGACCGGCCCGCGCGCGCGTCGACGCGCACCCGCACGCCCGGCGTCCGGACAAGGCGGCGGCCACCGCCTCGGCCACCCGCAAGAGCTCGGCGTCCTCGCGCACGGGCAGCACCACCACCTGCGCGGGCGCGACCCCGGGCGGCATCTGCAGGCCCGCGTCGTCGCCGTGCGCCATGACGAGCCCGCCGACCACCCGCGTGGACGTGCCCCATGACGTCGTCCACGCGAGTGCCCGTTCACCGTCCGGGCCCAGGAAGTCGACGCCGAACGCGCGCGCGAAGTTCTGCCCCAGCTCGTGGCTGGTGGCCATCTGCAGGGCTTTGCCGTCGCCCATCATGGCCTCGCAGGTCAGGGTGTTGACCGCGCCCGCGAACCGCTCCCGCTCGGTCTTCAGCCCGACCAGCACGGGGATGGCCAGCCGGTCGACCAGGAAGTCGCGGTAGACCTCCAGGTGGATCCGGCGGGCGTAGGCGGCCGCGTCGGCGCGGGTCCGGTGCGCGGTGTGCCCCTCCTGCCAGAGGAACTCGCTGGTGCGCAGGAACAACCGCGGCCGCAGCTCCCACCGCACGACGTTGGCCCACTGGTTGAGCAACAGCGGCAGGTCCCGGTAGCTCTGCACCCACTTCGCCATGTACTCGCCGATGACGGTCTCGCTGGTGGGCCGCACGACGAGGGGCTCCTCCAGCGGCTTGCCGCCGCCGTGCGTCACCACCGCGAGCTCGGGGCTGAACCCCTCGACGTGCGCGGCCTCGCGGGCGAGGTAGTGCTCGGGGATGAGCAAGGGGAAGTACGCGTTCTCCGCGCCCGCCGCTTTGATCCGGCGGTCGAGGTCGGCCTGCATGTGCTCCCAGATCGCGTAGCCGTACGGGAGGATCACCATGGAGCCGCGCGCAGGCCCGTTCTCGGCCAGCTCGGCCGTGGCGAGCACGTCCTGGTACCAGCGGGGGAAGTCGGCGGCCTGACCGGTGAGCATGGACGGCGACGGTAGCGAGCGAGCGGCCGTCGGTCGCGCGGATTTGCCGTCTGGACAGACCGTGCGGCGACCACCGACGCTGCAGGGTGTGACCACGAAGCGGGCGCCCACCCACCGGGCCCGGTGGCTGCGGCGGGCCGTGCTCCTCGCGGTCGTGCTCGTGGCGGCGTACGGCCTGCCCGCGCTGTTGCCCGCCGTCCGCACGGCCCTGGTGGGCGTGGCGGGGATCGCGCCCGCGGTGATGCTCGGCGCTGCCGCGCTGGAGCTGGCGTCGCTGGCCTGCTTCTCCGGGCTGACGGTCTCGCTCCTCGGCCGGGCCCGGCGCCCGCGGTTCGGCACGCTCCTGCGCATCGACCTCGCCGTCTACGGGCTCAGCCGGGTGCTCCCCGCGGCCGCGGCCACCGGCGGGCGCTGCGCCTGCGGCTGTTGACCGCGGCGGGGGTCACCCACCCGGACGCGGTGTTCCTGGCGACGATCGAGGGCACCGGCTCGGCCCTGCTGCTCTACGTGATGCTCGGCGCGGCGCTGATCATCTCCCTGCCCGTGCACGGCGTCGACCCGAAGCAGATCCTCACGGCCGCCGCGGGCATCGCGCTGGTGGCGGCGGCGTTCGCACTGATCGTCGTCGTGGCCCGGGACGGGCCCGGCCTGCGGCGGCTGATCGACCGGCTCGCCCGCTGGGTGCCCCGCATGGACGCCGACCGCGCGGCCGCGGCGCTGCGCCGGGAGAGCCATCACTTGCGCGCGCTGGCCGCCGACCCGCCCCGGCTGGCCGCCGCGATCGCGTGGGGCGCGGCGAACTGGCTGCTCGACGCCACGGTGCTCTGGATGGTCCTGGCCGCCCTTGGCCATACCGTCGATCCGCTCGTGCTGTTCATCGCCTACGCCGTGGCGAACGTGCTGGGGTTGCTGCCCATCACGCCGGGCGGCGTCGGTGTGGTCGAGGCCGTGCTCGGCTCGTCGCTCGTCGCCGCGGGCGTGCCCGCCCACCTCGCGCTGGTGGGTGTGCTGGCCTGGCGGCTGGTCAACTACTGGCTGCCCGATCCCGGTCGGCGGGTTGATGTGGCTGACGCTGCGCCGCCTCAACCGCATCCGCCTGACCGGCGCACAGCACGTCCATGGTCGTCGCTGACGCGGGCGAGCACGGGTCTAGCCTCTGCGCATGCCGCCGTCAGACGAAGATGGGCGAATGGCCGACAGGACCACCCGACCCGTCCCAGGACCTGCTCAACCAGCTCTGGAGCACGATGGAGCGCCTCGGCGCGGCCGCGGGCCAGGTGCCCGGGGTGACCGCGAAGATGATGGGGTTGCCCACCGTGCCGATGCCCGGCGGACTGGCCGCCGGCGCAGATCGCCGCGATCGTCGGGCGCGATCCGCGCCCAGCGCAGCGGGATCGCGACGATGCGCGCCAACCTCGACGCCTACGAGCAGCAGCTCGCCGTCATGGAGCAGATGCTGGAGCCGCTCGAGGAGATGACGCAAGTCGTGGGCGCAGGCCGAGAAGCGGATCACGGGCTGACGAGCTCGCGCCGGTAGGTGCGCCGAAACCCCGACGGCGCACCCCACCGTCCGACGGCGCACCCCACCGATGGGGTGCGCGGTGCCACCGAGGGGTGCGCGGTGCCACCGAGGGGGTGCACCGTCAGCGCGGGGCGTGCCAGGCCTGCGGCGCGCGGCTGGTCAGCACGGCCACCACCAGCACGGCGACGATCAGGAGCGCCGCGGCGACCAGCGCCCAGGCGGGCCCCGCCATCAGCACGAGCAGCGCACCGAGGGCCGCGCCGCGAGCAGCACCAGGACCGCGGTCCCGCGGCGGACGATGGACTGGCGGCCGCCGCCGTGCTCGTCGGCGGCCAGCCCGGTGACCGCCATCGTGACGACGGTCGTGGTGATGTCCGGGACCTTCAGCCGCCGGACCGCCGCGTTCTGGATCCCCATGCCGAACGCCAGCAGCGCCGCCGCCACGACCGCGCTCACCGACGACACCGGCGTGACCGACACGACCAGCGGGACCGCCACCGGGATCGCGGCCAACACGAAGATCAGCTCCACCGCCACCGCGCACGCCAGCAGCTGCCCGCGGTGGCCCCCGAACCGGGCGATCATCTTCCCGCCGCTGTACGCCCCGAGCACGAACACGACGAGCGCGACGATCGCCGTCTCGCGCACGACGCCGGGGGCGCCCGCCAGCGACAGCCCGAGCGCCACGACGGTGCCGGTGATGTTGGCGACGAACACCCGGCCCAACGCCAGCAGGCTCACCGCGTCGATCACCCCGGTGACGGCGGTGAGCACGAACAGCAAGCCCGGCAACGGTCCGTGCACGGGGTCGCGGACGATGCAGGCCCATCGGGTCCGCTCGACTCACCCGCCGCATCGTGCCGGCCGCGTGGGAGCGCACGGAAGGGTCAGTCCGGCGGCGGGAGCGTCTGCTCCAGCTGCCGGGACAGGAGCGCCACGAACGCGGCGGGCTCGGCCAGCTCTCCGCCTTCGGCGAGCAGCGCCATGCCGTAGAGCAGCTGGGCCGTGTCGGCAAGCGCCGGCGTCGTCCGGGCTGGCGGCCTTGCGCGTCGCGCAGGCCGGTGACCAGCGCGTGCCGCGGGTTCAGCTCCAGGATCCGCTTGACCTTCGGCGGCTCCTGGCCCATCGCCCGGTACATCTTCTCCAGCGTCGGGGTGAGGTCGCCGGGCTCGCCGACCAGGCACGCCGCGGAGTCGGTGAGCCGGTGAGACAGCCGCACCTCCTTGACGTCCTCGGCCAGCGCCGTGCCCATCCACGAGAGCAGGCTCGGCGAAGCCCTCCTTCGCGTCGTCATCGACTTCGTCACCGCCGAGGTCCACCTCGCCCTTGGCGATCGAGACGAACGACTTCCCCTCGAACGCGGGCACCGCGTCGACCCACACCTCGTCCACCGGGTCGGTCGAGCAGAAGCACCTCGTAGCCCTTGGCGCGGAACGCCTCCAGGTGCGGGAGTTCTCCAGCGCCGACCGCGACGGCCCGGTCGCGTAGTAGATCGAGTCCTGGCCCTCCGGCATGCGGGCGAGGTAGTCGCGCAGCGTGGTCGGCTGCTCGGCATCGTGTGTCGAGGCGAAGGAACAGATCTCGAGGATGGCTTCGCGGTTGTCGTAGTCGGAGATCAGGCCTTCCTTGACCGCACGCCCGATCTCCGACCAGAAGGTGGCGTACTTCTCCGGCTCGTCGGTGAGCATCGTCTTCACCGTCGAGAGCACCTTCTTGACCAGGCGCTTGCGGATCAGCTGGATCTGCCGGTCCTGTTGGAGGATCTCCCGGGAGATGTTGAGCGAAAGGTCGGCCGCGTCGACAACACCCTTGACGAAGCGGAGGTACTCCGGGACGAGCGCCTCACAGTCGTCCATGATGAAGACGCGCCGCACGTACAGCTGAACGCCGCGCTTGCCGTCGCGCAGGAACAGGTCCATCGGCGCGTGGCTGGGCAGGAACAGCAGGGCCTGGTACTCGAAGGTGCCTTCCGCGGAGAGGCGGATGGTCTCCAGCGGCTCGCGCCAGTCGTGGCTCACGTGCCGGTAGAACTCGGCGTACTCCTCGTCGGACACGTCCTTCTGGGCCGCGCCCACAGCGCCTTGCGGGAGTTGAGCACCGGCCCCTCGTCCCCGGCATCCGGATCGGCCAGGTGATGAAGTCGGAGTAGCGCTTGACGATGCCGCGGACCGTGGCGGGGTTGGCGTAGTCGTGCAGCGCGTCGTCGGTGTCCTCGGGCTTGAGGTGCAGCGTGACCGCGGTGCCCTGCGGCGCGTCGGGTGCGTCGGTGACGGTGTAGGTGGCGGCGCCCGTGGACGCCCAGCGCACGCCGGTGGCGCTTCCCGCCCTGCGGGTGACCAGCTCGACCCGGTCGGCGACCATGAAGCTCGCGTAGAAGCCGACGCCGAACTGGCCGATCAGCTCAGCCGCCTGCTCCGCCCCGGCCCCGGCCTCGCGGGCCTGCCGCAGCTTCGTGAGCAGTTCTGCGGTGCCGGACTTCGCGATGGTGCCGATCAGGTCGACCACCTCGTCCCTGCTCATCCCGATGCCGTTGTCACGGACGGTCAGGGTGCGCTCCACCGGGTCGGTCTCCAGCGCGATGTGCAGATCGGACGTGTCGACCGCGAGATCCTTGTCCCGATCGGCGTCCAGACGCAGCTTGTCCAGCGCGTCGGAGGCATTGGAGATCAGCTCCCGCAGGAAGACGTCCTTGGTCGAGTAGATCGAGTGAATCATCAGCTGCAGCAGCTGACGAGCCTCTGCTTGAAACTCGATCGTCTCGGTCGACATCGGCCGTAAAGTATCAACGGCCCGGGAGGAGCCTCCTTGGATGTACCGCCGCCCTACTGGAGGAACCATGTCCCGCCACAGCTCGCTCCTGCTTCGTGCCCCCCGACCTGCTGCACGAGCTCGCCCGCACCAGCAACGAGCGAGCCGTCGTTCGGCGCTGGACGCACTGGCCATCGACGCCGCCATCCGCACGCGGCGCGCCGAGAGCGCCGCACGCACGCTCGCGCCGCCCATGCGGGCCAACGCAGGCAGCGGCGTGCCGCAGCGCTACATCCACGACCAGAAGAACAGCGGGGACATGACCCCGGGCCCCGTCGTCCGGTCCGAGGGGCAGGACCGCGGTCGAGGACGCGACGGTCAACCAGGCCTACGACGGCTTCGGCGACACCTACAAGTTCTACTGGGAGGTGCTGCACCGCGACTCGATCGACGACCAGGGCATGCCGATCCACGGCATGGTGCACTTCGACACCGCGTACAACAACGCGTTCTGGGACGGCGAGGGCCACATGTGGTTCGGCGACGGCGACGGCAAGCTGTTCTTCGACTTCACCAAGAGCCTCGACGTGATCGGGCACGAGCTCACCCACGGCGTCACGCAGTACACGGCCAACCTCGCCTACAGCGGGCAGTCCGGGGCGCTGAACGAGTCGCTGTCGGACGTGTTCGGATCGCTGGTCAAGCAGTACGCGCTCAACCAGACCGCCGACCAGGCCGACTGGCTGATCGGGCCGGACGTCGTCGGGCCGGAGCTCGCGCCCGCGCTGCGCTCGATGAAGGCGCCGGGCACGGCGAACAAGTACGACACGCAGCCTGCCGACATGAACGGCTACGTCACGACCACCCGCGACAACGGCGGCGTCCACACCAACTCCGGCATCCCGAACCGGGCCTTCTTCCTCACGGCCACGCGCTCGGCGGCCTTGCGTGGGAAGAGGCGGGGCGCATCTGGTACGCCGCGATGAACGATGCCAGACTGCGCCCGAACTCGCGATTCTCGGCGTTCGCCCAAGCCACAGTCCGGGCGGCGACGACGATCTCGGGGCCCGACGGCGACGCGACGAAGGCAGTGACAGCCGCATGGCACACGGTGAAGGTGCTCTGAGCCCGTCGGACTTCGCGGTCGGGCTGGTGCAGTCGGGCGGCATCGCCGGGCTGGACATGTCGGCCACGGTGCATCTGGCGGATCTGTCCGCGGCCGAGGCCGACCGCACCCGGGGCTGGTGGAGCAGGTTTTGGCCGAGCAGCCGAAACCTGCTCCAGCCCGGGGCCCGGTGTTCGACGGCATGGAGTACGAGCTGACCGTGTCGCAGAAGGGCGCACCCGACCGGCGGATCGTCACCCACGACGGCTCCCTCACCCCGGCGCAGAGGGAGCTGATCGGGGTGCTGCGGCCCCACCTCACCCGGGCTGATCTGATAACGACTGGGTGGCATTCGTCGAGTTCAGTCCAGCGAGCGCGACATGTTGTGCCCGACGCACGAACCCTCAGGAAGGTGGACCTATGAGAACGGCCTATCGTGTGCTCGCCTTCGTCATCGCGGCCGAGGTCGCGATCCAGGCAGCCGCTATCGCCTACGCCCTCTTCGGCCTCGGCCTGTGGATCGAAGGCGGCAGCGTCATCGACAAGGCCACGATGGAGAGCGAGTCCGCCGCTGTTCGCGGGCGACGGCGGGTTCCCGCTGCACGGCATCAACGGCGAGATGGTCATCCCGGTCCTGGTTATCGTGCTGCTCGTCCTCTCGTTCTTCGCGAAGGTCCCCCGCGGCGTCATGTGGGCCGGGATCACCCTCGGCCTGGTCGTCCTGCAGGTGCTGCTGGGTTTACCTCGGCCAGGTCGTGCCGTTCCTCGGCGCTCTGCACGGCATCAACGCCCTACTGATCTTCGGTGTCGCGGTGATGGCCGCGATGGCCGCGCGCGGCGTCGCCCCGGTCGGCGACCGGACCGCCGCCTCCGCCGCGGGCTGAGCCTGCTGCCGTCGCGCTGCTCCGTGATGGACATGGGCTACGTCGACACCGGCGGCGGCCCCGCGCCCGCCGGGACCATGGCGATGGGCGGGATGACCGGCATGGCGCCATGGACGGCACCGCGGGCGTCACCCAGGACGCGGTGGTCGGCGGACCCGCAGGCAACGAGCCGGAATAACCGGGCGGGAGATCGGGAACACGGCTGCTGCGAACGCACAGCTCCCCGCAGGCGGCACACCCATCGCAGGCCGCTACGCGCTCGGCCGGACCCTCGGTGCAGGGGCAGCCGCCGTCGTCCACGCAGG